>NZ_FMIA01000002.1:3745500-4994000 GCF_900091615.1 Micromonospora yangpuensis
TGCCAGGGTGGCGGGGTGTCGGCGAGCATCGCCTGACGCAGCCAGGTCAACGCCCGCGACAGCAGCCGGGACACGTGCATCTGGGAGATGCCGAACCGGGCGGCGATCTCGGCCTGGGTCTGGTTGCCGTAGAAACGCATGGCCAGGATGCGTCGTTCCCGCCAGGGCAGCCGGTGCAGCAGGCCGCTGATGGTCACCCGGTCGTCGACCGACTCCAGGGCGTTGTCCGACTCGCCTACCAGGTCACCGAACTCGGCCGAGCTCTCTCCGCCGACCGGGGCGTTGAGCGAGGCCGGGCTGTACCCGGCGGCGGACTCCAACGCGGCCAGGATCTCCTGTTCCGGGGTCTCCAGCCGGGCGGAGAGCTCGGCCACCGTCGGGGCCCGGGACAGCTCGCTGGTCAGGGCGGCGGTGGCCTGCCCGACCTCCAGGATCAGGTCACGCAGCCGGCGGGGTACGTGCACCCCCCAGGTCCGGTCCCGGAAGTGCCGCTTGATCTCACCGACGATGGTGATCGCCGCGTAGGCGGTGAAGGAGCCACGTTCCGGGTCGTACCGGTCGACCGCGTTGACCAGGCCCAACCGGGCCACCTGCTCCAGGTCCTCCAGGGGTTCACCCCGGCCCCGGTAGCGGCGGGCCAGCCGGCCGGCGAACGGCAACGCGAACCGGACCAGGTCCTCGCGGGCCTCGCCGTGCCGCTCGGGTGGCAACCCGGCGATCCGGGCCGCGTACGCCATGGCGGCGGCGTCCAGGTCCTCCAGTCCGCGTTCGGTCGGCGGTGGGGTGGTTGTCGTGGTCTGTCCGAACATCCGCGCCTCCCTCAGGAAGGTCCCGCCCGGATCGGAACCGGTCGTGCGCATGGTCGAGCCACGCACCGGGCCGGAATGTGGGTCACGTGCCTGATTTCGCAGCCGGAACACCCACGCCGTCGGGCCGCCGGTCGTCGACGGCACACGGGTCTGCCAGCGCCTGCCGGCCGTCGCCGACCGGCGGTGTTCCCGCTCCTCAGGTACTCAATCACGGGTTCCGGGATCGCGAGGATGATTCGGCGGGGTTGGTCCGGACGGAGCTGACCGGGGCGCTCAGCAGACCAGCAGACCCTGCCGGGCGCCGCCGTCGCGCAACGCGGTCAACGCCGCGTCGACCGGGATCGGCGGCGGGGTCGGCAGGTCGTAGGGCTGGCCGCGGAGCACCTCGGTGGCCCGCCGGGTGGGTACCGAGGTGACCGGGTAGCCCCGGGCCGAGGTGCGGTCCAGGGCACGGCGACGCCGCCCGAAGGAGGCCACCGCGAGCCACTGCGGCAGTCCGGCCAGGGCCGGCGAGCGGACCCCGGGCGGCTCGGGCAGCACGTCGACGGAGCTGAACGGCGCACTACCGGCCAACCACCACTCCGCGCCCGCGACCGCCCGCCGGGTGGCGTTCTCGCACCAGTACGGCACCAGCCCCGTCCGGATCACCTGCCACGGATCGAGCAACCGGCCGCACTCCACCACCAACCGGTCACCACTCTTGCCTGCCGCGCGCAGCCACTGCCGGTAGAGGTCGGCGACGGTCGCGCTCAACGCCTCGGCCTGTGGAAAGAGCACCCGGTGCAGCCGGTGTCCGCGTCGGGCACCCCACTGCCGGGTCGCCTCGGCGAAGTCGGTCTCGACGCCGTGCTCGGCGTACGCCCACGCGGCGGAGACCTCCGGCAACTCCCAGCGGGCACCGTCGCCGCCGGCCGCGCGCAACACCTGGCGCAGCGCGTGACTGTCCGGGTGGAAGTCCACCGGGTCCAGGCCGCTGGCGGGACAGCCCACCTGGAAGCTGTGTCCGTCACCGGCGTCGAGCACCGGCCAGGTCCGGGCGTCCTGCAGCAACAGCACCGGCGCGCCGGGGGCCAGCCGGTCGAGCAGGAACCGCCGGTACGCCCCCGGCAGGTGCCGCCAGCGCACCGTCATCGACACCGTCGAGCCGGCCGTCATGCCCCGGCTGGCCGGGCAGTGCACCTGACGTACGTGCACGTCGGCGTTGCCGGCGAGCAGCCGGGCGGTCAGCGCACCGCCGTGGGCCAGCGCGGCGGCGGGCCGGTCGACGGTCCCCTCGCCCCACCGCACGGCCACCTCGAAGCCGGTGGGCAGCCAGGGCACCCCCAGGGCCACCGCCAGGTGGGCCGCGGCCCCGTGCGGCGAGCCGAGCAGCACCCCCGGGTAGCGACGGACCGGGTACTGCTCGGCGAACCAGCGCGCGACCCGGCCGGTGTCGACCTGGCCGAGCTGCGCCGGGGTGAGCGCGCTGCGACCGGCGGCCCGGGTCACCGCGGTACGGCGCACCGGCTCGGGCGCGGCGGCCAGGCGGGACAGCACGGCCGGCTGCCCCAGGTCGGCGCAGTCGGCACCGCGCAACGCCCGCGCCGTGACGGCCACCAGGACCCGGGCGGTGCTGCCGGCCGCCACCACCCGGTCACCGGTCAGGGCGCCGGTCGGATCCGCCGACGCCACCCGTACCGGCTCCACGCTGCCTCGTTCGCTCACCACGGGCCCCGGCTTCCCGTCCCGATCGGGTTCAAACAGGGCATAGGCCGCTGTCGGACAGCAACCGCCGAGCGTGGTGGCCCAGGATGCCGGTGGGACCGGACCGGGGCGGCCCGGTCAACCGCGCCGCCGCAGCCGCAGACCGGTACGCCTCAGCCTCGACCGCCGCCGCGGCCCGGTGTGGACGCGTCGACGTAGCGCAGCACCGCACCGACCCCGTCGGCCAGCTGCGGCGCCTCCTCCGGGGCCAGCACGGTCAGCTGGGCGTCCGTACCGACCAGGGCGCGCAGCAGGGCGGCGTCGGCGCGGACCCGCTGCGGGTCGCCGGCCCCGGTGAGCCGACCCGGCTCGGTGGCGATCTCGTCCGGGGCCGCACCGATCCAGAGCTGCCCGGTGGCCGACGGGTCGTCGACCAGCAGCATCGTGTCGACCTGGTCGCGTTGCAACGCCTCGACCACCGCGTCCAGTCCGGCACCGACGTCCTGCTGGCTGCCGAAACGGTCCAGGGCGGCGGTGACCCGGGCCTGCGCCGCCTCGGCGATGACCTGCACCGTCACGTCGTCCATGGCGGCCGGGTCGGCCCCGCCGGTACGCGCACCCGCGTCCGTGCGCACCAGCACGTCCTGCCAGCGGCGGGGCAGTTGGGCGGCGATCGCACCGGTGGCCCGGATGTCACCGGCGAGCACCACCACGTCGGCGTCGACCCGTTCGGCCAGTTCGGCGGTGGCCGCCGCGGTGTCCCCGGCGTTGCGCTGCCACACCTCGTCGGCGGCGCGCTGGTAGCGCGACTGCGACCAGCCACCCGCGTTGGGTCGGCGGATCGGGAAGCCACCCCCACCGCGTATCTGGGCCCGACGGGGCAGCTCACCGGCGCCCACCGCGATGGCGTCCGCACCGGTCCGGTCGGCCAGCACCCGTACCCAGGAGATCTGCTCGCCGCGTTGGGCCACCAGCGGCATGGTGTGCGGTAGCGACGCGACGCTGGCCAGGTCCCGCAGCGGCGGGGCGGAGAGGTACTCGGAGAGCACCACCCGGCCCCTGGTGGCGAAGACGGCGATGCCGTAGTCGCCGGGCATCGGTTCGTGGCTGCGGACCACCCGCTCGATGGCGTCGACCGTCGCGGGGTCCGCCCCCTGTTGCCGTAGTTGCCCGGCCAGGGCCCGCCAGCGCAGGTCCAACGCCGCACGGGCGTCCTCGGTGTCCCGGGAGGCGTCCAGGTAGACCGAGCACCACGGGCCCCGGCGGTCGTAGAGCGGACGCAGGAAGGACAGCTGCATGCTCGACCCCTCTCCAGCTCGGCCCCGCGCTTACCCGTACCGGCCGGGTTGTCACCTCGACGTGACCGCAGTTCATTCACGTCGTTCCACCGGTACGACCGATACCATGGGTGCACAGAACCCGACTCTGGGTGTTCGTCGACGTGTCGGCGACACACGGTAATCCGGTGGTGAACATGGACAGCGACCTCGACTACCGGCCGATCGCCCGCCCGACCCAGCGGATCTTCACCGGTCGGGTGGTACGGCTGATGGACGGCTACACCCGCGAGCTGAAGGTCGGCCAGCCGGTGCTGGTCGCCGTGGTGACCGCGGCCAGCGTGATGGGCCTGCTGCTGCTGGCGTTCCGTTCGCTGCTCTCCAGCGCCGGCGGTGGTGGCGCCCGGCGCAGCTGGAAGGAGCTGCGCAAGGGGCCGGAGTTCCTGGTCACGCCACTGCGCCTGCGCGACCGCGACAACCAGCTGTACGAAGTGGAGCTGCACGGTCATCTGGCGCAGAGCGCCCTGCACCCGGCGGACTGGGTGCAGATCACCCTCCGGCCGCAGGATCTGGACCTTCCGCCCCGGGTCGAGCAGATCGTCAACCTCACCACCGGGCAGCTGCTACGCCCCCGCCACGCCACCCTGTGGAGCCACCTCGGTCCGCCCCTGCTGCTCCAGGCCGTTCTGGGTGGGCTGCTGCTGCTGACGATCGTCGCCCTGGTCGCGTTCACCTGAGGTGGTGCCGAGCATGCCCCGGCGGGCGGCCCAGCGTTCGAAGACGATGGTGGCGAACGGCGGCACCGCGCAGGCCAGCGCGACCCCGGTGGCCAGCAGGCTCCACCGGTGCAGGCGGGCCACCATCAGCACCAGGACCCCGTAGGCCACGAAGAGCGCGCCGTGGATCGGGCCGAAGATCTGCACCCCGATCTCGTTTCCGGGCGGACCGTACTTGACCGCCATCCCGATCAGCAGGGCCAGCCAGGAGCCGGCCTCGGCGATCGCCGCCACCACGAACAACCTCGTCACCATCTCGCGCATCGGGCAATGTTAGACACCGGTCGCGACCCGGGACGGACCCCCTTACCCATCCGCCAGGCGAAAATCACCCGCCAGAGGGGGTAAGGGAGAACACAGGCCCGGGGCTTCCCTGGCCTGCGCGGACGTGCGAGGTTGAAGGCACCAACGGTGACAGGGTGGTGACCATGGGCGAGGAAGTGGGGATACGTACCTTCAGCCGCGAGGACCGGGCCCGCTACCGCGACAAGGTACGCCGTTGCCTCGACGTCTTCGCCGAGATGCTCCGGGAGTCCCGGTTCGACACCGACCGGCCGATGACCGGGGTGGAGATCGAGTTGAACCTGGTCGACGGGGACTCCCTGCCGGCGATGCGCAACGCCGACGTGCTGGCCGCCATCGCCGACCCGAGCTTCCAGACCGAGCTGGGCCAGTTCAACGTGGAGATCAACGTCGAGCCCCGCCGCCTGGTCGGCACCGGCACCGCCGAGTTCGAGGAGCACGTCCGGGCCAGCCTGAACGCCGCCGAGATCAAGGCCCGTACGGTCGGCGCGCACATGGTGATGATCGGCATCCTGCCCACCCTGCGCCCGGAGCACCTGACCGCCGAGACGCTCTCGGCCAACCCGCGCTACCGGCTGCTCAACGAGCAGATCTTCGCCGCCCGGGGCGAGGACCTGCGGATCGCCATCAACGGCGTCGAGCGGCTGTCGGTCACCGCGGACACCATCACCCCGGAGGCCGCCTGCACCAGCACCCAGTTCCATCTCCAGGTCAGCCCCGACCAGTTCGCCGACTACTGGAACGCCGCGCAGGTGGTCGCCGGGATCCAGGTGGCGCTCGGGGCGAACTCCCCGCTCTTCTTCGGCCGCGAGCTGTGGCGGGAGACCCGCATCCCGCTGTTCCAGCAGGCCACCGACACCCGGGCCGAGGAGATCAAGGCCCAGGGGGTACGTCCCCGGGTGTGGTTCGGGGAACGCTGGATCACCAGCGTGTTCGACCTGTTCGAGGAGAACGTACGGTATTTTCCCGCCCTGCTGCCGGTCTGCGACCCGGAGGACCCGGCGGCGGCACTGGCCAGCGGTGACGTGCCGAAGCTCGCCGAGTTGAGGCTGCACAACGGCACCGTGTACCGGTGGAACCGGCCGGTCTACGACGTGCTGCGCGGCCGGCCGCACCTGCGGGTGGAGAACCGGGTGCTGCCCGCCGGCCCGACCGTGGTGGACACCATCGCCAACGGCGCGTTCTACTTCGGGCTGGTCCGGGCCCTGGCCGAGGCGGACCGGCCACTGTGGTCGCAGATGTCGTTCAGCGCCGCCGAGGAGAACTTCCTCTCCGGTGCCCGGCACGGCATCGACGCCCACGTCTACTGGCCCGGTCTGGGCTACCTGCCGGTGACCGAGCTGGTGCTACGCCGGCTGCTGCCGCTGGCGCACCACGGTCTGGACCGCTGGGGTCTGGACCCCACCGAGCGGGACCGGCTGCTCGGCATCATCGAGCAGCGCTGCCTGACCGGGCGCAACGGCGCGAGCTGGCAGGTCGCGACCCTGCACCGGCTGGAGTCCGCCGACCACCTGGACCGGCCGTCGGCGCTGCGCGAGGTGGTGCACCACTACGTGGACCTGATGCACACCAACCAGCCGGTGCACCAGTGGCCGATCCCGTGACGGGGCAACGGAAGCGGCCCGGTTAGAGTCCTGCGGGTGGCGACCGACACCGCAGCGATCAACTCCGCCCTGACCCGGCTCCGCGTGGCCGGTGACACCCTGCCCTACCCGGGGGCCTGGCTGGCCGAGCCCCGGAGCGAGCCGTCCGGGGTGGTGCTGGCCGAGGACGAGGGTTTGTCCCGGCTGGTCCTCGATCCGGTCACCGGCACGGTGTCGCTTGTCGACGACGACGGTGCTGACCTGGTGAACTCGTCCCTGGCCGCGTTGGTGGCCTGCGCGGAGGCGTTCCTGGCCGCCCAGTCCTCCGCCGGGGCGATCGACGACGACGAGGCCGACGAGGAGCTGGCGGCACTCGGCGAGCAGCTCACCGAGCAGTTCCGGGAGATCGACCCGCCGGCGGTCGCCCACGAGAACACCCTCTGGTCGGTGGCCGCCGAGGAACTGGGCTACGGCCTGGGCTGAGCCGCCGGCCGGCTGTTCCGAATCCCCCTGCCCCGGCCAGGCAGGGGGGTTCGCGGCGCGCGGACTCCGCCTACCCGACCGGGGGGAGGGAGAAGTCCGCCTCGCCTATGCGACCGGCGGGAGGCGGTACACGGAGACGTGGCTGCGGCTCTCGGCGGTGAACTCGCCGCCGGTCCAGTCCGCGTGCCGGCTCTCCAGCTCGAAACCGGCCAGCTGGCCCATCAGGTCCAGCTCGGCCGGCCAGACGTAGCGGTGCGGGGTGCGGAAGAGCGTGGCCTGTCGGCTGTCGTCGAACCGGAAGTGGTGCGAGACGATCAGTTGCGCCAGCGGGTCGTAGGTGTCCAGGCCGACGTAGCCCGGCTCGACCTGCCAGACGGTGGCCTGCTGCCCCGGTGGGAGCTTGCGCAGCTCGGGCACCCAGAGTTCGATGACGAACCGGCCACCGGGGGCCAGGTGCCGGGCGGCGTTACGGAAGCAGGCCACCTGCTCGGCCTGGGTGAGTAGGTTCGCGATGGTGTTGAACACCAGGTAGACCAGTGAGTACTCCCCAGGGGCGGTGGCGGTGGCCATGTCCCCCACCACCACCGGGATCCCCGACTCGTCCACCTTGTCGCGGAGCCGCGCGACCATCGGCTCGGAGAGCTCGATCCCGGCGACCGGCACGCCCCGCTCGGCCAGCGGCACCGCCACCCGGCCGGTGCCGATCGCGAACTCCAGCGCCCGACCACCGGCGGCAAGCTCCGCGAGGCGGTCGACGGTGGGCCCGATGACCTCCGGGGCGAACATGCCGGTCCCCGGCGTGTCGTAGTCCCGGGCGGTCTCGGCGTCCCAGATCTCGTCCTGTCGCATGGGCCCCACGATTCCGCCGCGGCGGCGCGACGTCCACCGATATACGGGTTACTTCTTCGCCGGCGCGTCACCGTTGTCGTTGAACCGGAAGCCGGCCGCCGGGGTCGGCGTCGCCCAACTCCTCCAGGATCAGCCCGGACCGGGCGGAGTGCTGGAGGAAGGCGGAGCTGTTGCTGATCTGGAAGGCCCCCTCGCCATCGGCGGCAGCGGTGATGGTGAACCGCTGCGTGGCATCGCCCTCGGCGCAGGTCGCCGAGCCGACGTACAACGACCTGCCGCCGCCGGGGTTGCGCACCTGCCAGCAGACCGGCTCGCCGGTGCCGGGACAACAGTTTCGGGGTGGCGCTCGGGGCGGCCGGCGACACGGATCCCACCCGGAGAATCTGCTACCGGACGGACCGACGGGGCCGGGGTGGGCCGGCACCGCCGGAGAACCGCCCGTCGGGGCGGCTCAGAGCGCGACGACCGCGGCCGTCTCCGGCGGCAACTCCAGCCCGTCGCGCATCACCGTGACACCGGTTCCGGTGGCCAGCAGGACGCCGCGCACCACGCCGGGGGTGCTGATCCGCTGCGCTCGGTCGGCGAGGTTCGCCGCCACCAGGGTCCGGCCCCGACGGACCAGCAGGAACCGGTCGCCGTGGCGGACCTCGACGGTGTCCAGCCGGGGGTCGGAAAGGTCGGCCCGGCTCTTGCGCAGCGCGATCAGCCGCCGGTGGAAGTCGTACATCTCGCGGTGTTCGGGTTTGTCCAGCTCGGCCCAGTCCAGCCGGGACCGCAGGAAGGTCTGCCGGTCCTGCGGGTCGGGCACGTCCGGGCCCGACCAGCCGTGCGCGGCGAACTCCCGCCGCCGACCGGCGGCCACGGCGGTGGCCAGTTCCGGCTCCGGGTGGCTGGTGAAGTACTGCCACGGGGTGCTGGCGGCCCACTCCTCACCCATGAACAGCATCGGGGTGAACGGCGCGGTGAACAGCAGGGTCGCACCGACCCGCAGCAGCGCCGGGGAGAGGGTCGCGGAGATCCGGTCCCCGGTGGCCCGGTTGCCGATCTGGTCGTGGTTCTGCAGGTACGCCACCAGCCGGTGACCGGGGGTACGCTGCCGGTCCACCGGCCGACCGTGGTGGCGGTTGCGGAAGCTCGACCAGCCGCCGGCGTGGTAGAAACCGCCGGTCAGCACCTCGGCGAGGCACTCCAGGGAGCCGAAGTCAGCGTAGTAGCCCTGCCGCTCGCCGGTGAGCAGGGTGTGCAGCGCGTGGTGGGCGTCGTCGTTCCACTGGGCGTGCAGTCCGAAGCCGCCGGCCTCCCGGGGGGTGATCAGCCGGGGGTCGTTGAGGTCGGACTCGGCGATCAGCGACAACGGTCGGCCCAGGTGGGTGGCGAGGGTCTCCACCTCGACGGCCAGCTCCTCCAACAGCGGGACGGCCCGGGTGTCGGGCATCGCGTGCACCGCGTCCAGGCGCAGCCCGTCGACGTGGTAGTCCCGCAGCCACATCGTCACGCTGTCGACGACGTAGCGGCGCACCTCGTCGGAGTGCGGGCCGTCGAGGTTGACCGTCCGCCCCCAGGGGGTGTCCTGCGCGCTGAGGTACGGCGCGAACATCGGCGCGTAGGCCCCGGAGGGCCCGAAATGGTTGTAGACGACGTCGAGGATCACCCCCAGTCCCTTGCGGTGGCAGGCGTCGACGAAGCGTTTCAGCCCGTCCGGGCCGCCGTACGGCTCGTGCGGGGTGTACCAGCAGGCCCCGTCGTAGCCCCAGTTGTGCTCGCCGTTGAAGGCGTTGACCGGCAGCAGCTCGACCAGGTCCACCCCAAGGTCGACCAGGTGGTCGAGACGGTCGACGGCAGCGTCGAAGGTGCCCTCCGGGGTGAAGGTGCCCACGTGCAGCTCGTACAGCACGCTGCCGGGCAGCTGCCGGCCGGTCCAGGACCGGTCGGTCCAGCTGAACGCGGCGTGGTCGTAGCGGCGGCTCGGGCCGTGCACCCCGGCCGGCTGCCAGGCCGAACGGGGATCGGGCAGCTCCTGGTCGGAGTCGTCGAGCAGGAACACGTAGTCGGTGCCCGGCCCGGCCTGCGGCACCCGCGCGTGCCACCAGCCGGAGTCCGCCCGGGTCATCCGGTGGTCCTCACCCGCGCCGGTCAGCCGCAGTCGCACCCGGGCGGCCGCCGGCGCCCACACCCTGAACTCGGTCACGAAGCAGCCTCCACGGAGTCGCTGGGCACCAGCAGTGCGACGGGGAAGGTGGTGAGCAGATCGGTGAGTGACACCTGCGGGTCACTGTAGACCCGTCCGGTGAACAGCTCCGTCATCTCGTGAACGGGAAGCGTCAGGGATGTGTCGCCCCAGCCGCCGGCCCGGGCCAGACCCAGCGGCAACCGGGTGGCCACCGCCACCGCGCCACCGGTGTCGAAGGCGACCGCGTGCGCCGTCGCCCGGCCGGTCGCCGGCACCGGCCGGTAGCCACCGAACAGCTCCGGGTGGTCCCGCCGCAGCCGCAGCGTCCGGGAGACCACCAGCAGCTTCGCCGCGCCCTCGGCGTCGACCGCGGGCCGCCAGCCGCCGTCGAGACGGGCCAGCAACTCCCGGCGTACGGCGAAGTCGACCGGCCGGCGGTTGTCCGGGTCGACCAGGGAGTTGTCCCACAGCTCGGTGCCCTGGTACGTGTCGGGCACCCCGGGCATGGCCAGCTGCACCAGCTTCTGGCCCAGCGAGTTCGACCAGCCGGCCGGGGTGATCTCGGTGGCGAAGGCGGTCAGCTCGGCGTGCAGCGTCGGATCGTCGTACATCCGGTCCACCAGGGCGTGCATGGCGTCCTCGAAGCCGGCGTCGGGCTCGGCCCAGCTGGTGGCCACCGACGCCTCCCGGGCGGCCTTCTCGGCGTAGGCGTGCAGCCGGTCGCGCTCGATCGGCCAGGCGCCGACGGCGGTCTGCCAGAGCAGGTGCGCGAAGGCCGGGTCGGGCAGCGGCGCGGCGGCCGTCCAGGCCTCGACCCGCTCCGCCCAGCGCCCCGGCAGCTCGGACAGGACGGCCAACCGGGCCCGGACGTCCTCGCCGCGCTTGGTGTCGTGGGTGGCCAACGTGGTCATGCTGGCCGGCCAACGGGCCTGCCGGGCGGCGACAAAACGGTGGAACTCCGCCGGGGCCACCCCGAAGTGGGCGGGGGTGCCCCCCACCTCGTTGAGCGCGACGAACCGGCTCCACCGGTAGTAGGCGGTGTCCTCCACACCCTTGGCCATCACCGCCCCGGTCAGCTGCGGGAAGCGCCTGGCGAGTTCGTCGCCCGGTTCGCGCAGCCGGCGGGTGACCGCGTCCAGCGCACCGGCCAGGTCGGGCCGGCGGCGACCGGCCTCGGCGCGGGCCGCCGCCAGGTGCCGGGCGCCCTGCGGCGGGTAGCCCCGGTAGACCGGGAAGCAGGCGGCCAGCTCGGCCAGGGCCGCCCGGGCCACCTCCGGCGCCAGCTCGGGAAGCAGCGCGGCCAGCCGGGTCAGCTCGGTGGCCAGCAGCCGGGTGGCCGCCTCCCACTTGGTGTCGTGGGTGAGGTCCTGCCAGGAGGTGTGCCGGCCGGTGAGACGGGTGTCCAGCGCGGTGAAGTGCCCCTCGGCGCTACCGTCGACGAAGAGACCGCAGACCGGGGCGAGGGCGTCGTAGCCGGTGGTGCCGTCGATCGGCCAGTCCGGCAGCTCCTCGCCGTACTCCAGGATCTTCTCCACGATCAGCCAGGCGTCGCCGGCGGCCTCGCGCAACCGGGCCAGGTAACCGGCCGGGTCTCGCAGCCCGTCGGGGTGGTCGACCCGGATCCCGTCGACCTCACCGGCGGCCACCCACCGCAGCACCTCGGCGTGGGTGGCGGCGAAGACCTCCGGGTCCTCCACCCGCAGTCCGGCCAGGTCGCTGACGGCGAAGAACCGCCGGTAGGTCAGGTCGGTGTCGCCCCGCCGCCAGGAGACCAGCTCGTAGTGCTGCCGGTCGTGGACCTCGGCGGGGGTGCCCTCGCCGGTGCCGTCGGCGATCGGGAACCGGTGCTCGTGGTAGCGCAGCTCCCCGTCGACCAGCTTCAGGTCGTCGGGCGCCGCCGGGTCGTCGGCCAGCACCGGCAGCAGCAGCCGGCCCCGTGCCCAGTCGATGTCGAACCAGGGCGCGTACGCCGAGGAGCGGCCCCGGCGCAGCACGTCCCACCAGGCGGGGTTGGCCGCCGGCCGGGCCACCCCGACATGGTTGGGCACGATGTCCACCACCAGGCCGAGCCCGGCGGCCCGTAGCGCCCGGACCAGCCGTACCCGGGCCGCCTCGCCACCGAGTTCCGGGTTGACCGCCCGGTGGTCGACCACGTCGTAGCCGTGTGCCGAGCCGGGGGTGGCGGTCAGCAACGGGGCGCTGTAGAGGTGGGTGACACCGAGGTCAGCCAGGTAGTCGACCAGGCCGGCGGTGGTGTCGAGGTCGAAGCCGGGGCGGACCTGCACCCGGTAGGTGGCCCCGACCCGACCGGGGGCGGGGCGGTCGTCGTGGGTCACCGGGCCGTCCTCTCCAGCACCAGCAGGGAGCGGTCCGGCACGCAGAGCACGCCGCCCGCCTCGACCGTCGTCGTCTTCTCCGGATCCGGTTCGGCCGTGTTGATCACCAGGTCCCAGCGTTGGCCGAAGTCGGTGCCGGGCAGGGTGAAGTCCAGCGGGGCGTCGTGGGCGTTGAAGCAGAGGATGAACGAGGTGTCGTCGTGGCGCTGGCCGTACTGGCCGCGCTCGGTGAGCCCGTCGCCGTTGACGAAGAGCATCACCGAGCGGCCGAAGTCGTTGCCCCAGTCCTCGCCGGTCATCTCCCGCCCGTCCGGGGTGTACCAGCCCAGGTCGGGCAGGGGCTCGCCGGCGCCCCGGGTGCGCACCAGCCGGCCGTCGAAGAAGCGGCGCCGGCGGAAGACCGGGTGCTGGGCGCGGAACGCGGTGAGCCGTTGGACGAAGGCCAGCAGGTCGGTGTCGACGGCCGACCAGTCCACCCAGGCCAGCTCGCTGTCCTGGCAGTACGCGTTGTTGTTGCCGTGCTGGGTCCGGGCCAGCTCGTCGCCGTGCCCGATCATCGGCACGCCCTGGGACAGGATCAGCGTGGCCAGGAAGTTGCGGCGCTGCCGGGCCCGCAGGGCCAGCACCCCCTCGTCCTCGGTGGGGCCCTCGACCCCGCAGTTCCAGGACCGGTTGTGGCTCTCGCCGTCGCGGTTGTCCTCGCCGTTGGCCTCGTTGTGCTTGTCGTTGTACGACACCAGGTCGTTGAGGGTGAACCCGTCGTGGCAGGTGACGAAGTTGATGCTGTGGAACGGCTTGCGCCCGTCGTCCTGGTAGAGGTCGGCCGAGCCGGAGATCCGGGAGGCGAACTCGGCCAGGGTGGCCGGCTCACCCCGCCAGAAGTCCCGGACGGTGTCGCGGTACTTGCCGTTCCACTCGGTCCACACCGGCGGGAAGTTGCCTACCTGGTATCCACCGGGGCCGACGTCCCACGGCTCGGCGATCAGCTTGACCTGGCTGACGATCGGGTCCTGCTGGACCACCTCGAAGAAGGTGGAGAGGCGGTCGACCTCGTAGAACTCGCGGGCCAGGGTGGCGGCCAGGTCGAAGCGGAAGCCGTCGACGTGCATCTCGGTGACCCAGTACCGCAGCGAGTCCATGATCAGCTGCAGCGAGTGCGGGCTGCGCACGTTGAGGCTGTTGCCGGTGCCGGTGTAGTCGACGTAGTAGCGGCGGTCGGACTCGCTCAGCCGGTAGTAGCTGGGGTTGTCCACGCCCTTGAAGCTCAGCGTCGGGCCCAGGTGGTTGCCCTCGGCGGTGTGGTTGTAGACCACGTCGAGGATCACCTCGATGCCCGCCGCGTGCAGCGCCTTGACCATCCCCCGGAACTCCTGCACCTGCTGACCCAGCCGACCCAGCGCCGAGTAGCCGTGGTGCGGGGCGAAGAAGCCGATGGTGTTGTAGCCCCAGTAGTTGCGCAGGCCCAGGTCGGCCAGGCGGTGGTCGTGCACGAACTCGTGCACCGGCATCAGCTCGACGGCGGTGACCCCGAGCTGCTTGAAATAGTCGATCATGGCGGGGGTGCCGAGCGCCGCGTACGTGCCGCGCATCTCCTCGGGCACGCCGGGGTGGCGCATGGTCAACCCGCGCACGTGTGCCTCGTAGATCACCGAACGGTGGTACGGGATGCGGGGCGGCTTGTCGTTGCTCCAGTCGAAGTACGGGTTGACCACCACGGACTTGGGCATGAACGGCGCGGAATCGGTCTCCGACATCCGGTCCGGCTCACCCAGCACGTAGTCGTAGACCGCCGGATCCCAGCTGATCTCGCCGTCGACCGCCTTGGCGTACGGGTCGATCAGCAGCTTGTGCGGGTTGCAGCGGACCCCGTTCGCCGGGTCGTACGGCCCGTGCACCCGGTAGCCGTACCGCTGCCCCGGCTCGATGCCCGGGATGTAGGCGTGCCAGACGTAGGCGTCCACCTCGCGCAGGCGGACCCGACGCTCCGCGCCGGTGTCCCACTCGTCGAACAGGCACAACTCGATCGACTCGGCCACCTCCGAGAAGATCGCGAAGTTGGTGCCCATCCCGTCGTAGGTGGCTCCCAGGGGATAGCGCTCGCCCGGCCAGACCAGCATGTTGCTCCTTCAGCCACATGATCGAAGCGTCACGGCGGGGACCGCCGGAACGCACGCCGGTTATGCCCTGCGCCCGCACCCGCCAATCCACCCGTTCGGCCGATTCGGCGAAATCCACCCACCCGGTACCGGAAGGTGTCCTGCGTCACCTTCGCCCCCCTGGAGATGCGGTATGCCCCCGGATGCCTTTTCCTGTTCGCGGGGCCGTCACGCGCGCGTGCCATGATCGACCCCACCGCACACCCCACCACTTCCTGTTCCGCCGTCGACGATGACGGCGCGTGCCACCATGCCCTCGGATGGAGACAATGTGACGACCTTGCGGGTCGGCGAGCACCTCGCACACGCCGTGGACCGGTCCTGCCGGCCCACCCTGACCTCCCGCACCCAGCCCCCCGCCGCGTCCGGCGCGGGGCCCCGCAAGCGCCGCATCCTGATGCTCTCCTGGGAGTACCCGCCGGTCCTCGTCGGTGGTCTCGGCCGACACGTGCACGCGCTGTCCATCGCGCTGGTCGCCGCCGGGCACGACGTCACCGTGGTCACCCGGCACACCGAGGGCGCGCCCATCGAGGAGTACGCCGACGGGGTACGCATCGTGCGCGCCGCCGAGGACCCGGTCACCTTCCCACTGGCCACCAGCAGCCTGCTGGCCTGGACGATGGCCTTCAACCACACCCTGACCCGGGCCGCCCTGCGCGCCACCGAAGCCGACAGCTACGACGTCATCCACGCCCACGACTGGCTCGTCGCGCACACCGCGATGACGCTGCGCGACCACCTGGACATCCCCCTGGTGAGCACGATCCACGCCACCGAGGCCGGCCGGCACCAGGGCTGGCTGCCCGAGGAGATGAACCGCACCATCCACGGCGTCGAGCAGTGGCTCAGCGGGGAGTCGAACCGGGTGATCGTCTGCTCCGGGTACATGCGCGACGAGGTGGGCGCGCTGTTCGGGGTGGGCACCGACCGGGTCGACGTGGTGCCCAACGGCGTCGAGCCGCACCGCTGGCGGGTGCCGACCTCGGCGGTCACCTCGGCGCGGACCCGGTTCGCCGGTGACGGTCCACTGGTGACCTTCGCCGGTCGCCTGGTCTACGAGAAGGGCGTGCAGCACCTGGTCGCCGGGCTGCCCCGGCTGCGCGAACGCCACCCGGGGCTGCGGGTGGTCATCGCCGGGGACGGGCCGTACAAGCCGGCCCTGGAGGCCGAGGTGCACCGGCTGGGTCTGGGCGGCGCGGTCACCATGCCGGGCTTCCTCGGCGGCACCGACCTGCCGGCGTTGATGGCCGCCTCGGACTGCTTCGCGGTGCCGAGCATCTACGAGCCGTTCGGCATGGTGGCCCTGGAGGGGGCCGCCGCCGGGGCGCCGCTGGCCGTGGCCGCCACCGGTGGGCTGGCCGAGATCGTCGAACCCGGTGTCACCGGGATGACGTTCGCCCCGCAGGACCCCGACGGGCTGGTCGAGGCGGTGCACGCCCTGCTCTCGGACACCGAGCGGTCCCGCACCCTGGCCCGCCGGGCCCGCCGGATGGTGCACGAGCAGTACGGCTGGCCGGCCATCGCGCAGCGGACCGCGACCAGCTACGCCACCGCGATCGCGCAGTCCGCGGCGTTCACCGCCGCCCGCGCCGAAGCCCGGATGACGCGTGGCCGGTCGGCCGTCGCGGTGCCCGAGGGCAACCTGCTCGCCGCCGCCGGCCTGCGCTGATCCGTCCACGATCCCCCGGGGCCGCTTCCCCGGGGGATCGCCCGCGCCGGCCTACGAGCGGGCGTGTCAGCCAGGTTATGTTGCGGTCACGATCTTCCGTTTGCACTGTTCGGAGCCGGTCTCCATCGGACAGACTCGCAGGGATCACGGCG
The DNA here is from genome assembly GCF_900091615.1 of Micromonospora yangpuensis. Taxonomy (NCBI): domain Bacteria; kingdom Bacillati; phylum Actinomycetota; class Actinomycetes; order Micromonosporales; family Micromonosporaceae; genus Micromonospora; species Micromonospora yangpuensis. Next base: position 3,761,747 of record NZ_FMIA01000002.1, read on the forward strand.
GGCCGGTCCGAGGAGAGACACGATTGCGGGTGCTTCTGGTAGAAGACGACCTGCGCGTGGCGTCGGCCCTCTCCGCCGCACTGCGCCGCCGGGGATACGAGGTCGTCCAGGCCATGACGGCGGCGGAGGCGGTCCAGGCGGGTCCGGTCGACCTCGTCCTGCTCGACCTCACCCTGCCCGACCGCGACGGCATCGAGGTGTGCCGGCGGCTGCGCCAGCACGACGAGGGAGTGGCCATCATCGCGGTCACCGCCCGCGCCGAGGAACGCGACCGGGTGGCCGGGCTACGCGCCGGCGCCGACGACTACGTGGTGAAGCCGTACTCGATGGTGGAGTTGCAGGCCCGCATCGAGGCGGTGATGCGCCGGGCGGCGCGCACCCCCCGGCCGACGAACGCCCTGCAGGTCGGCAGCCTGCGCATCGACGTCGACGCCCGGCGGGTCTGGGTGGCCGACCGGGAGGTCGGCCTGGCCCGTAAGGAGTTCGACCTGCTGCTGGCCCTGGCCCGGCAGGCCGGCACGGTGGTGCCCCGCGACCGGCTGCAACTGGACGTCTGGCAGACCACCTGGGCCACCAGTCACACCCTCGACGTCCACGTCGCCGCCCTGCGCGGCAAGCTCGACACCGTCGGTCTGGTGGAGACCGTGCGCGGGGTGGGCTACCGGTTACGCGCCGGCTGACGCCGCCGCCGCGCAAATCTCAGGGGATCCTCAAGAATCGCAGGCCAACGGCGTGGGCCGGGTCGGCGGGCGGTGTGCTGTCGGTACCCCAGCCACCCCTCCTGTTTGGAGTTCCATGAGATACAGACGGACCACGGCCGGTGTCTTCTCCGCGCTGCTCGCCGCCACCCTCGCGGCCACGGCGGTGCCCGCCCAGGCCCAGGGCGGCCCGGCGCTCGCCGCCTGGCAGCAGGCGGAGCCGAACCAGGTTCAGGGCCTCACGGTCGTGCAGGGCGACGGGTACGCGACGTTGTCCTGGACCGCGCTCGCCGGCGCCAGCGACTACCAGATCGAACGCACCCCGCTGGCCGCCGACGGCACCGCCGCCGGCCCGGCGGTGATCTCCGGCGTCTGGCGTCCGAACCGTCAGATCAACAACACCTCGCCGACCTTCGCCGACGCCGGTTTCGCCCCCGGCACCCGGTGGCAGTGGCGGGTGCGGGCCCGCGTCGGCACCGACCCGCAGCCGTACTCGGCCCCGGTGGCCGACACCACCCGCGCCCACTGGGGCGCACCGGACACCCCCGGCCAGAACCTGCGCACCCAGTGGGAGAACACCCTCGGCGCGCAGTACACCAGCGACGTCGACGAGTACGCCTACACCGCGGCGCTCGACGCGCTCAGCGACCGGGTCCGGGTCGTGGAGATCGGCCGCACCATCGGCAACCGGCCGATCAACATGTTCGTCATCGGCTACCCCACCCCGCCGGCCACCCCGGCGGCGGTGGCCGCGACGAACCCGCTGATGGTCAACTGCAACGTGCACGGCAACGAGCCCGGTGACCGCGAGGCCTGCCTGATCATGGCCCGGCAGCTCGCCTTCACCGACGACGCCGCCACCCTCGACCGGCTGTCCAAGACCACCATGCTGATCGTGCCCACCCTCAACGGCGACGGACGCGCGGCCAACAGCCGTGGCAACTCCACCGGTCAGGACCTGAACCGGGACTACTCGCTGATCCGCCAGCCGGAGACCCGGGCCTTCGTCGAGATGGTCCGGGACTACCGGCCGATCGCCGGCTACGACGGCCACGAGTACGGCAACTCCAACACCGGTGACCTGCCGATGCTGCCGCCACGCCACCAGAACGTGGCCAAGGGCATCTTCGACGAGTCGCAGCACATGATCGAGGGCCACATGTACACCGAGGGGGCCAAGGACGGCTGGTGGGCCTGCCCGTACGGCTGCACCGGGGCCAACGTGGGGCTGGGCGAGGAGACCATCCTGCGCAACACCCTGGGGCTGAAGAACGTGGTCAACTCGCTGCTGGAGCTGCGCAGCTCCGGTGGCCCGACCCGGCCCGACGAGGGCAACACGGCCAACAACCGCCGGCGCAAGACGTACTCGGCGCTCTGGACGTTCCACCAGTTCCTGACCTACCACAACGCCAACCTGACGAAGATCACCACGGCGCGGGCGGAGGCGATCACCTCCCAGGCCGCCAACGCCGGCCGGATCGTCTTCCGGGGCTCCCGCCCGATCGAGGCCTACCCGGCCCCGCACCCGGGTGAGAACCCGCCGCCGCTGGACGCCCCCACCCCGGAGCGGATCCTCGAGCAGGCGCCCTGCGCGTACCGGTTGACCGAGGAGCAGTACCTCGGGGCGCGTACCGACGGGCCGGAGGGCGGGCGTACCACCGTGGCGCAGCGGCTCGCCGCGCACGGCTGGCAGGTCGTCAAGGTCGGCGACGAGTACCTGGTGCCGCTGACCCAGCCGGAGCGGGGCCTGGTGCCGCTGCTGCTCGACGGGCAGGCCGTCGAGGGCCTGGTCGCCGGGGAGCGGGTCAACCCGAACCTGACCGGCACCCGCAACGGCCCGCTGACGGTCACCGGCGTGACCTGCGTCGACGGCGCCACCCTGCGGGGCCCCGTCCGGGTCCAGCCGGGTGCGGTCCTGATCGTCACCGGCACCTCGATCAACGGTCCGGTCGACGCCACCGGCGCCGCCGGGGTCTTCCTGACCGGCAGCACCGTCAACGGCCCGGTCCGGGTCGTCGGCACCCGGGGCCCGGTCTCCGTGGTCGGCACCCGGGTCAGCGGCCCGGTCGACGTGGTCAACAACGCCGGCAGCGCGCCGCTGCTGGCCGGCAACACCGTCAACGGCCCGCTGAGCTGCACCGGCAACGCCGTACCGCCGGTCAACCTGGAGGTCGCCAACGCGGTGTCGGGTCCGAAGTCCGCGCAGTGCTCGCGCCTGTGAGCCACTGACCCCGATCCGCCGTACCGGCAGGTCGGCCCCGCGCCGGCCTGCCGGTACCCCCTCGTGAGTGGAGAAGACCGTGTCCGACACCGTAACCGCGCGGCTACGGCCGACGTCGCCACTGGGGTGGCCCGCGACCGGGTCCGGGATCGTCCGCCGGCGGCGGGTGCTGACCGGGGCGACACTGGCCATGCTGATCGCCCTCACCGGGTGTACCGGCTCGACCGGGCCGGAGCCGGCCCAAGGCCCGGCGCAGACCGTCCCCGTCGCGGTCGCCGGTCCGCTCTGCGACGCGCTGCCTTCGGGCACCGAACCGGGCAACCCGAACTCGCTGGCGGGACAGACCCCCGACCAGGCGCTCACCTGGATCCCGGTGCTCACCACCTTCGAGGCGGCGGTGCGGGCCACCGGGCTGGCCGCCGAGTTGGCACCCGCCGGAGGCGTGACCATCCTCGCCCCGACCGACGACGCCTTCCGCGCCAAGTTCTCCACCGACAACGTGGACGAGTTGCTGCTCAAGAAGACCGACACGCTTCGCGACCTGCTGCGGGAGCACGTGGTCACCGGCGCGCACTCGGCGGCCGAACTGGCCACCGCCGGCACCGTGACCACCCTGACCGGCAGCACCCTCACGGTCACCGCCGCCGGGGCCGGGGCCCGGGTGGCCGACCGGGCGGAGACGGTCTGCGCCGACTACCGGGCCGCCGGGGCCCGCATCCACGTCGTCGACGCGGTGCTGGGTAACCTGCCGGACACCGCCCACGAGGAGGAACACCACCACTGAGGTCCGGCCCGTCGACAGCGTACGGCCGCCGCCCCGCGCTCCGGGACGGCGGCCGTACGGCCCAGCGGTGGCCGGGTGGTCAGCGCTGCGTGGCGGGTACGTAGTCCCGCTCGGGGGCGCCGGTGTAGAGCTGACGCGGACGGCCGATCTTGGTCTCCGGGTCACCGAGCATCTCGCGGTACTGTGCGATCCAGCCGGGCAGCCGGCCCAGGGCGAACAGCACGGTGAACATCTTCGTCGGGAAGCCCATCGCCTTGTAGATCAGACCGGTGTAGAAGTCCACGTTCGGGTAGAGCCGGCGGGACACGAAGAAGTCGTCGGCGAGCGCGATCTCCTCCAGCTGCATCGCGATGTCCAGCAGCGGGTCCGGCTTGTTCATCCGGCCGAGCACGTCCTGGGCGGCCTTCTTGACAATGGCGGCCCGCGGGTCGTAGTTCTTGTAGACCCGGTGGCCGAAGCCCATCAGCTTGACGCCCTCCTCCTTGTCCTTGACCTTGCGGACGAAGGACTGGACGTCGCCGCCGGAGGCCTGGATCTTCTCCAGCATCTCCAGCACGGCCTGGTTCGCCCCGCCGTGCAACGGCCCGAACAGCGCGTTCACCCCGGCCGAGACCGAGGCGAACAGGTTGGCGTTGCTGGAGCCGACCAGCCGCACGGTCGACGTGGAGCAGTTCTGCTCGTGGTCGGCGTGCAGGATGAACAGCATGTCCAGCACCTTGGCCATCACCGGGTCGACCTCGAAGGGCTCCGCCGGCACGCCGAAGGTCATCCGCAGGAAGTTCTCCACGTAGCCCAGGGAGTTCTCCGGGTACAGCAGCGGCTGCCCGATCGACTTCTTGTAGGCGTACGAGGCGATCGTCGGGACCTTGGCCATCAGCCGGACCGTGGACATCTCCACGTGCTCGGCGTCGAACGGGTCCAGGCTGTCCTGGTAGAAGGTGGAGATCGCGCTGACCGCCGAGGAGAGCACGGCCATCGGGTGCGCGTCGCGGGGGAAGCCGTCGAAGAAGCGACGCATCTCCTCGTGCAGCAGCGAGTGCCGCTGGATGCGCTGGCTGAACTCGGCGAGCTGCGTCTCGCTGGGCAGCTCGCCGTAGATGAGCAGGTACGAGACCTCCAGGAAGGAGGACTTCTCGGCCAGTTGGTCGATCGGGTAACCCCGGTACCGCAGGATGCCCGCGTCACCGTCGATGTAGGTGATCGCGGAGGAGCAGGATGCGGTGTTGACGAAACCGGGGTCGTAGGTGACCAGACCGGTTTCCTTCAGCAGCTTGCTCACCCCGACACCCGGGGGGCCCTCGACCGCGCTCTGCACCGGCATCGACAGCTGCCCACCGGGGTGATCGAGCTTGACTTCCGTCATGTGGTTCCTCGCTTCGCCGGCAGATCTACGTTGAATTGCCTTCGCTTTTACCGTAAACGCGGTGGTGGAGATACCGCTCGGCGTGGATTGCGGGTGAGGTATGCGTCACCCGATTCCCGACCGGTAGGATCGGGAAACCTGTGCCCGCCGGAGCTGGGCGGACGCGAAAGCCCTCGGGTACCCGGTCTGCGGCCGGAAAACCTCCGGCGCCGCGCACGACGGCCCCGGGGGCGGGCGGTACGAGTCGGTGAGCGGCCCGAGGGCCGGACGGTCAGCCGGTGGGCGGGCCGGCCGGACGGTCAGCCGGTGGGCGGCTCAGGACAGGGCGAGACGGCGCAGCGCGCCGTCCGCGGCCACCCGGTAGATGTCCAGCCGGTTGGCACCGGGCCGGAAGAACCGGTCGTCGGTGACGAAGGCGGCGAACCGGCGTCCCCGCAGGTCCGGCGGCACGACCGGGACGACCGCGCCGATCCGGCCATTGACGGCCACCGCGAGCAGGGTGCCGTCCGGCACCGAGGCGGGCACGGTCCCGGTGACCAGGGCCGGCAACGCGCCGGTGTCCGGGTCGACCGCGTCGAAGGCGGCCAACCGGTCCACCCGGGCGGTGCCCTCGGTCGGCCGGTCGCCGACGGTGGTACCGGTCGGCCGGTCGCCGACGGTGGTGCCGACCAGCGGGTGGACGGCCGGCTCGGGTGGCGGTTTCGGCACGCCGCCGGGGATGGTCACCGGCTGGGCGGGGCGGTCGTAGAAGCTCTTCTCGGCCTGCGCGCGGGGCTCCTGCCGGGCAGAACGGCCGTCGACCTGCCAGGGGATCCGGATCCGGACCTCGTCGGCGATGGTCGGCAACAGGTCCACGTGCTGCCAGTTGCGGTCGTCGACCCGACCGGCCCGCTGGCCGGGTTCCTTGACGAACAGCGGCACCCCGGCGACCTGCCCCGGCTCGGCCTCGATCGCGCCCATCCCCCGGCCCTGCGCCCCGGCGGTGAAACTCACCCCGTGGTCGGCGGTGACCACCAGCAGAGCCTGGTCGTAGAGTCCCCGCTCGCGCAGGGTACGTAGCGTCTCGCCGATCAGCCGGTCGGTGTAGCCGAGCTGGGCCAGGTGCCGTCGCCGGGCCAGGTCCACCCAGCCCGTGCCGTCGTTGGGCAGGTCCTCGGGTGCCTCGTAGCGGGCGCCCGACGGCAGGTACACCCACGGCGAGTGCGGCATCAGCAGGTGCAGGAAGTGCAGGGTTGGCCGGTCGGTGGGGCGCAGACCGGCCAGGAAGTCGGTGAACCGGGCCGGCTGGCTGTCGTTGAGCTTGTCCCAGCGGAACCGGGGGTCCGCCGGCACCGCCTCGGCCGCGTCCAGGTCGACCGCGGCCCGGGTCGGCTCCCGGTACGAGTCCTCCGGGTCGACCCGGCTCTCCACCGGGGAGGCGATCCGGCCGAGCAGCCCGACGCTCTCCCGGACCAGCACCCCGAGCCCCTGCTCCGGACGGACCGGCTGCTCACACCGGCTGGGCGGGCAGAGCCGGGTGATGCTCTCCTGGGCGCGGATGTCGTAGAAGTCGCCGAGGGCGGTGAAGAGGTTGTCCGGGTACTGCGAGTAGTGCGGCGCGACCGGCTCGGCCGGGTACCGCCCGGTGAGCATCGCCGGCAGCGCGTACGGCGTCCAGCCGCTGACCCCGCTGGCCGCGCGGTACCAGGTCGAGCCCTGGGCCAGCTCGGCGAAGTGCGGATACCGGGCGGCGTCGATCCGCCCGTCCGGGCCGAGCAGCGACACCAGCGGGAACTCGTCCAGGACCAGCAGCACCACCGGTGGCCGGGGTCCGGTGCCGTGACCCACCCCGGCCGCCCCGCCGGGGCCGCGCGGCAGCAGCACCGCCGAGGTGGGCGAGACGAGCGCGAAGAGCGTGACGAAGACCAGCGGCCCGACCGCGGCCACCCGCAGCACCCGACCCGGTGCGGCGAAGCGGCGGTGGACGTACCCGCAAAGGATGCCCACGCCGACCGCGGCGGCCAGCAGCGGTACGCCCCGCAGCCCGGTGAGGTGCCGGCCGACCTGGACGGCCAGCGCGGCCACCAGCAGGGCGACCAGCAGGGTGTGCACCGCCGCGCGGACCCGCCGGCCGGCCAGCCGGCTCACCCCGCCCAGCACTGCCACCGCGACGGTCGGCAGCAGGGCGATCAGGGCCACCAGGGCCGCCACGTCGGCGGCGGTGGCCCCGTGGAAGAGGAAGAAGTCCGGGCTGCGCCCCAGCACGTCCAGCAGCGGCTGGGTGACCACCAGCCCGACCAGGGCCACCACCTCCAGCAGGCGACGCAGCTCGGCCCGCCACCGGGCCGGTGCGGGCGCCGACGCGGGTGCGTCGACCGCTGACGGCTCAGCCGCGACGACCGGCTCAGCCACCCACGGCCACCTGGTACAGGGTCCGGGTGCCCGAGGGCAGGTCGAGCTGCCGTTCGAGGCGGAAACGGCTGGTCAGCAGCGCCTCGAAGGTTTCCCGTCGGTAGTCGGGGAAGAGCCCGTCGGGTTTGTTGGCAAGCAACCGACGGGCCATCGGGTCACCGGGGTGGACGAACTCCACCACCAGCCGACCACCCGGGGCGCAACAGTCGGCGAGCCAGTCGAGCACCGCCGGCAGCGGGACGTTGCGCCCGAGCGCCAGGTGGTGCACCACGGCCAGGGCGAGCACGACGTTCGCGGCGGCCCGCGCGGCGAAGCCGGCCCGTTCCACGCCCCGCCAGCCGCCGCCGGGCGAGGGGTCGGCCAGGTCCATCACCAGCGGCAGGATCCGCCGCTCGTCGTCGGCGCGCAGCGCCCGGTAGAGGGTGTCGACGACCTCGGGGTCCTGCTCGACGGCGACCACGTAGTCGGCGTGCCGGGCGGCGACCCGGGCGTACCGGCCGTCGTTGGCGCCCAGGTCGAGCACCAGCCGGGGCCGGCCGGCGGCGGTCAGCGCCGTCTCGACGAAGCGTTCCTTGCCGGCCCGGTCGGCGTCGGTGTAGCCGCAGGTGCGCTGGTAGTGCGCCCAGTGGCTGGCCGTCGGCGGGCGGTCGAGCCGGCGGACCAGTCGCTGCAGGCCGCGCACGGTGGCCAGCGCCAGGTCCCGGGAGTAGCCGGCGGCGCGCAGCTGGGCCCGGACGTCGCTGGTGCTCGACGCGGCGTTGCGGGCCTGCATCGCGCCGTGCAGGTGCACGTGGGTCGGCACGCCCGGCAGCAGCCGACGGGTGCCGGTGAACAGCCGACGCATCTGCTCCGGCTCGACGCCGTCGACCTGGGCGCGCAGCAGGGGCCGGAAGTCCCACCCGAGGTGGGCGGTGAGCAGCAGCGGGTAGAGCAGGGTCTGGCAGAACTGCCGGTACCCGGCCCAGGGCTCACCGTCGCGGACCGGCTCGAAGGAGCCGACGTCGATGAAGACCGGCCCGGCCCCCTGGAACTGGAGGTTGTAGGCCGAGCCGTCCTTGGTGGTGAAACCCGCCGGCAGCGCGCGTAGCAGGATCTCCAGGTGCAGCAGCGCGGCGTCGCGCAGCATGGCCGACGACCACTCGTACGGGTGGGAGACGAACGGGATGCGCTCGTGCCTCAGCACCGCCGCCCACCGGTGGCCGTCCGGCACCCGGGTCGGGTCGACGGCCTCGGTGCCGCAGACCTTGCCCTCGGCCAGCAGGGTCGGGAAGAAGTCGGTGGCGGCCAGCGCGTGCCAGTGCCGCGCCGACTGGGCGTCCAGCCCACGCAGCACCTGAGCGCCGGCGTGGAAGACCTGGTTGCCGGGGTCACGGAAGGACGCGGGCTCTATGCGGGCCAGGGGTTCGGAGATCGCCATCGGCGGTGCCGCCCGGCTCAGTTCTGGTCGGTGCGCTGCCGGCGGAACCGGGCGACCAGTCGTCGCCAGTAGAGCTTGGTCGCCACCGCCACACCGGCGGCCCCACCAACCACCGCCTGCACGATCAGGCTGCCGGAACCCGCATCCAGGTAGGCCAGGTCGATCACCGGCCGCTCCCTTCCCTCGCCGTTGCGTCGCGCCGACGCCCGCCACTCCACCAACGTGAGCAAATTTTCCGTTTTGGTGAAGGTCATGTCTCTTTGACACCGTACGCGAAGGTTCGGCCGCCGGGGGCGACACCGCTGACCTGACCCCGGTCCGTTTCGTTCAAGACCACCGGCGACCCGGGCACCTAGCCTCGAAGCCATGACGCCTCGACTCGACCTGGTCGGCACGGTGGCCACCGACATGGCCCGCACTCTGGACTTCTACCGGCGCCTCGGCCTGGACATCCCGGCCGGCGCGGAGACCGAACCGCACGTGGAGGTCACCCTGGCCAACGGCCTGCGACTGGCCTGGGACACGCCGGAGGTAATCCGGTCGTTCGATCCCGACTGGTCCCCGGGCGGCGGGGCCAGCCTGGCCTTCCGCTGCGACAGCCCGGCCGAGGTGGACCGGTGGTACGCCGAGCTGACCGCCGCCGGCTACGACGGGCACCTGCCGCCCTGGGACGCCCACTGGGGCCAGCGCTACGCCGTCCTGCGCGACCCCACCGGCACCCCGGTCGACCTCTTCGCTGCCCTGCCCACCCCCTGACCTCCACCCGACTCTGGGGAGATCTGTGGTCGCCAGGACGACAACAGATCTCCCCACACCGCGCTGTCAGGTGTTGAGCAGGGCCTGGGGTGGCAGGCCGGCAAGGTCGCGCACGTCGCGGGTCAGGTGGGCCTGGTCGGCGTACCCGCTGCGGGCCGCCACCTCGGCCAACGGGGTGCCGCACCGGGCCAGGGCCAGGGCCCGGCGCATCCGCAGGATCCGGGCGAGGGTCTTCGGGCCGTACCCGAACCACGCCTGACACCGGCGGCGCAGGAGTCGCGGACCGAGCCCCACCTCGGCGGCGGTCGCGGTCACGCTGGCACCCCTGGCCAGCCGGGCGGACCCCGCTGAGCCACGGACCACCCTCGGCACACGCGCTGCCGGTCCGGCCGCACCGCCGCTACGCGGTGGCGGTGGGCTCGGGCAGACGTACCCGGAACTCGGTGTGACCCGGCCGGCTGGTCACCTCGACCGTGCCGTGGTGGGCCTCCACCACCGCGGCCACGATAGCCAGGCCGAGGCCGGTGCTGCCATGGGCCCGGGAGCGGGAGCTGTCGCCCCGGGCGAACCGCTCGAAGACCTCGGGCTGCAGCTCCGGCGGGACACCCGGCCCGTCGTCGGTGACGCTGAGCCACACCGCACCGGGCGCCGGGTGGAGCCGGGTGACGACCGTGGTGCCGGGCGGGGTGTGCACCCGGGCGTTGGCGAGCAGGTTCGCCACCACCTGGTGCAGCCGGGCGGCGTCGCCGCGCACCGTCACCGCCTCGTCGGGCAGGTCGAGCTGCCAGCGGTGCCCGCCGCCGGCGACGTGCGCGTCGCTGACCGCGTCGACGACCAGGGCGCTCAGGTCGACCGGCTCGGTCGCCAGCGGGCGGCCGGAGTCGAGCCGGGCCAGCAGCAGCAGGTCGTCGACGAGACGGGTCATCCGGGTGCTTTCCGACTCGACCCGGCGCAGCGCGTGCGCCACGTCGGGCGGCACCTGGTCCCGGCCCCGTCGGGCCAGTTCCGCGTACCCGCGGATCGCCGCGAGGGGGGTACGCAGCTCGTGGCTGGCGTCGGCGACGAACTGGCGTACCCGGGTCTCGCTGGCCTGCCGGGCGGCGAGCGCGGCGGCGACGTGTCCGAGCATCCGGTTGAGCGCGGCACCTACCTGGCCGACCTCGGTGCGCGCATCGGTGTCGGCCGCCGGTACCCGCACCGACAGCGCCACCTCCCCCCGGTCCAACGGCAGCTCGGTGACGCGGCTCGCGGTGGCCGCCACCCGGCGCAGCGGACGCAGGGTGGCCCGCACGATCAACGCCCCGACGCTGCCGGCGATCAACAGCCCCAGGCAGACCAGCCCGACCTGGGCGACCACGATCGACCTGACGGTCTCCTGCATCCCGGCCAGGGGCACCCCGAAGGCGCGTACGTCGCCGTCGGGCAGCGGGCGGGCGACCACCCGGTAGTCACCCAGCTCGCCCAGGTGCCGGCTGCGGGGGCGCCCGTCGGTCGGCAGGTCGACCAGAGCGGACAGCTCGGCGACCGGCACCGCCTGCTCGGTACGGTCCCGGTCGAGCGTGGCCGCCCCCACCACCCGGTCGGCCGAGACGTGGACCACCACGGTGCCGGGCGGGAATCCGGGCGGGATCCGCAGCTGGTCCCACCGCCAGCCGGGCGGCTGGGGTTCCCGACCGGCCGGCCACCGCCCTTCCGGCGCCAGTTGTTCGTCGATCTGAGCGATCAGCACCTGCCGCAGCGCCACCGTGGTGATCGCCCCGATACCGACGCTCACCAGCGCCAGCAGCATCACCACGGTGGCCACCAACCGAGCCCGCAACGACACCGTGGAAAGGAAGGGCCCCCTGTTAACGCCTTTGGTAGAGAGGGGTACCCCGCTCACCGGCGGATCCGCTGGGGGCCCCACCGAGGGCTCGGTGGGGGGCCCAGCCGAGGGCTCGGTGGGGGGCCCAGCCGGCGGATCGGTGGGGGGCTCAGTCGGCGGGCTTGAGGACATACCCGGCGCCGCGCAACGTGTGGATCATCGGTTTGCGGCCCGCGTCGATCTTCTTGCGCAGGTACGAGATGTAGAGCTCGACCACGTTGGCCTGGCCGCCGAAGTCGTAGTTCCACACCCGGTCGAGGATCTGCGCCTTGCTCAGCACCCGGCGCGGGTTGCGCATCAGGTAGCGCAGCAGCTCGAACTCGGTGGCGGTGAGGGTGACCAACTGGCCGCTGCGGCGTACCTCGTGGCTGTCCTCGTCCAGGCTGAGGTCGCCGACGGTCAGCACCGCGTCGGGCCGGGCGGCGACGGCGAGGCCGGAGCGGCGCAGCAACGCCCGGAGCCGGGCGATCACCTCCTCCAGACTGAACGGCTTGGTGACGTAGTCGTCGCCTCCGACGGTCAGCCCGGCGATGCGTTCCTCCACCGCGTCGCGGGCGGTCAGGAAGAGCACCGGCACCGTCGGGGTCTGTGCCCGCAGCCGGCGCAGCACCTGGAAGCCGTCCAGGTCGGGCAGCATCACGTCGAGCACCACCACGTCGGGCTGGAACTGGCGGGCGGCGCTCAACGCCGTCGTGCCGTCACCCGCGCTGCGCACCTGCCAGCCCTCGTAGCGCAACGCCATCGACAGCAGGTCGGTCAGGGTCGACTCGTCGTCGACCACCAACACCCGCACCGGCGTACCGTCCGGGCGGCTCAACTCGATCCGGCCCTGCTCGACCTGCCAGTTCATGACCATGTGCCTCATCGTGGGCGAAGTGACTGTGTCGGACCTCTGCTCTTCCTGTGTACCAGCTGTGCGGTACCGGCTGGGGGCGGTTTGCCCTGCTGGCGGCCCGGGTACCGCGTCCGGTGGTACCGGGTCGCCCCTCGACGCGGTAACGGGACGAGGAGGAACGTCGATGAGGACGCTGGACGGGCGGTACCGCCTCGATCAGCGCATCGGCATCGGTGGCATGTCGGAGGTGTGGCAGGCCCACGACACCGTGCTGGACCGACCGGTCGCGGTGAAGCTGATGTCGCCGGCCAGGGCCGACGACGGCCGGCAGGTGGAGCAGATCCGCACCGAGGCGCGCTCGGCGGCCCGGTTGGTCCACCCCAACGTGGCCAGCGTGCACGACTTCGGGATGTCCTCGACGCTGGGCGGGCGCACCGTGCCGTACATCGTCATGGAACTGGCCGAGGGTGAGACGCTCGCCGCGCACCTGCGTGCCGGGCCGCTGGACTGGCGGATCGCGGTACGGGTCTGCGCCGAGGTGTGCGCGGCGCTGGCCGCCGCGCACGCGCACGGCATCGTGCACCGCGACGTCAAGCCGGCCAACGTGATGCTCACCCCGGCCGGGGTGAAGGTGCTCGACTTCGGCATCGCCACCGCCGTCGGCAAACCCGACGCCAGCCCGGAGGGGATGGTCGTGGGCACTCCGGCCTACCTCGCCCCGGAGCAGTTCGACAGGTGCCCGGTCACCCCGGCCGCCGACATGTACGGCGTGGGGGTGCTGCTCTACTACAGCCTCACCGGACGGCTGCCGTACGCTGCCGCCACCGCCACCCAGTTGATCGGCGAGCGCCGCCGGCACCCACCGGAGCCGCTGCCGGAGATCGCCGGGCTGCCGCCGGAGGTGGCCGCGCTGTGCCAGGACTGCCTGGCCGACGATCCGGCCACCCGACCGACCAGCCTGATGGCCGCGTTGCTGCTGGCCGAGGCGGTCGACGCCCGGGTGTACGTGCCGATGCTGCAGCTGACACCACCGGCGCCGCGGATGTCGCCGTGGACCGAACGGGCCGCCACCGAGGCCACCCAGGCGGCCGTGCTCACCGACCCGACGCACCAGCACTGACCAGCCCCTCCTGCGGAGTTTCAGCAGGTGGGGGGCGGGTAGCCGGCGCGGGAGGGACGGGAGGAGCGCGATGCCGGAGCCGAGTTCCTGGTTGCACACCGCCACCGCCACCGCCGAGGGCGGGCACGTACGCACCGACGACGGCGAACTGTCGACCGCGCTGGCGTCCCCGTTGGCGCCGCACTGCACCGGGCTGACCCCGGAGCAACTACTGGCCGCCGCCTTCGCCTCCTGCCTGCACCACGCGGCGGTGGAGGCGGCCGGCGGGATCACCGACGAGGCCCACACCGTCCAGGTACGGGCCGAGGCGCGGCTCGGCCGCGACGACGACGGCCGGTACCGGGCCGACGTGCACGCCACCATCGCCTCGACCGGGTTGAGCCCGCAGCAGCTGGCCGAATTGGTGGAACACGCCGACCGGCTCTGGCCGTTCTCCAGTGCCGACGGCAGCCGGCACCGGCTCAGGGTTTCCCGGGCCGAGAACGGACGCCGCTGAGCCGCTCCCGACCGACGGGCTCCTGGGGGCCCGTCCGGACCGGTCGTCCTCCTCCGAACGGTGGAGTCCGCCGGACACCCGTGGACCCGCCACCCCCTACCGGCCTTTCGCGGCGTTGATCCCTCCAATTCGGGTTTATCCGACATAGGTGACATCGGATTGAGATCCGTTTTGCGGCTATCTGCCGGCAATCGAGCACGAGATCCGGCCAAATTGTGGCGCATGCCACCAACCTGGCCGATGGCAATCGGTGCCAGGCTTTCTAGCCTCGGCGGGTGCACCCCATTGATCCCTTCGAGCAGAACCAGGCCGGGTCGCGGTCCAGTGACCATTCGACCGAAAGCTTATTAACCGAAAGGACGATCGGCCGGCATCGTACGCCGGCACGCCGCTGGCGCGGTGCCGCGCTGGTCACCTCGGCCCCGTTCCGGGTCGCCCTCGCCACCGGTGTGTGCTGCTGCCTCGGCGTCACCGCCTTCGCGGTCAGCCGGCCCGACGCCGAGGGCACCGACCGGGCGGTCCGCGAGGCGCTCGTCGACCGGGCCGCCGAGGTTGACCGACGCGCCTCGCGGGACCTGGAACGCAGCGCCCTGCCCGACCCGCTCTCACCCAGCCCGACCCTCTCCCCCAGCCCGACCGTCTCCACGGTGCCGAGCCCGACGAAACCGGCCGCGAAGCCGAAGCCCAAGGCGACCCCGAAGCCGAAGCCGACCACGCCGCCGCGTCCCCGCCCGGTCGCCGGACTGTCCCAGCGGCAGATGGACAACGCCAAGGTGATCGTCGACGTCGGCGCCGACCTGAAGATGCCGCGCCGGGCGATGGTCGTGGCGGTGGCCACCGCCATGCAGGAGAGCAATCTGCACAACCTGGCCAGCGACGTACTCCCCGAGTCACACAGCTACACCAACCAGGGCAGCGGCTCGGACCACGACTCGGTGGGCCTCTTCCAGCAGCGGCCCAGCAGCGGCTGGGGCACCGTCCGCGAGCTGATGCAGCCGGCGCACGCCGCCCGGCTGTTCTACGAGGCGCTGCGCGAGGTTCCCGGCTGGGAGAACCTGAGCATCACCGGGGCGGCCCAGGCCGTCCAGATCTCGGCCTACCCGGACGCCTACGCCCAGCACGAGCAGCGGGCCACCACGGTGGTCAGCGCGCTTACCTGACCCGGCCGGCCGGTCACCGCACCCGGGCGTCCTGTGGTCCGGGCGGCGGTTCCACCGCGCCTGCGGCGGCCCGGGTGGCCGGCACGCCACCGGTCGCAGCGGTGGGCGGGTCGACCGGCACCGCCTCCACCGTCACGTCGCTGAGGAGTTCGTCCACCTGGTCGGCACGTCGACGCCGGGCCTGTAGGGCCGCCTCGAACTCGCGGCGGGCCCGTACCGCCTCGGCGTACGCCCGTTCCCGTAGCTGGCGGGCCTCCTCGCGGGCCGCGTCCAGCTCGATGCGGGCCTGGGCGAAGACCTCGGCGGCCCGGCGCTCCAGGTCCGCCGGCTCCCGACCGGGCCGGCCGGCCGCCGCCACCCGCCGATCCACCAGGGTACGGAGCCGGACCGCCTCCTGTCGGATCTGGTCGGCGTCCCGGCCGGGTACGACGCCCTCGGCCCGCGCCGCCAGCCGGGTCAACCCCACGCTCAGCTCGGTCAGACAGGAATCCACCTGACCCTGGTCGTAGCCGTTCGCAACGACGGAGAACCTCATTCTGTCGCCCCCCAGGCAGCTGGTGTCTCTTCCCCCACCTGCCGATCCTCGACGCACCGCCGCCGGAGCCGGGGGCGTTCGGGAAAAATGCTCAGCATTCGAGCGGGGGCCGGGGACGAACCGGCACGAACCCCGGATCAGACGCGCTTGGGCAGCACCACGACCCGGCCGAAGAACTCGTCGATACGCCGCACCACGTCGTTGAAGTCGTCAAGGTCGATCGGCTTGGTGACGTACGCGTTGGCCTGCAGGGTGTAACTGCCGACGATGTCGGTGTCGGCGTTGGAGGTGGTGAGCACGACGATCGGAATGGTCCGCAGGTCCTCGTCCTGCTTCACCTCGCCGAGCACCTGCCGCCCGTCCATCCGGGGCATGTTGAGGTCGAGCAGGATGACGTCCGGCCGGGCGGCACCGCTGTGCCGGCCCTCGCGACGCAGGAACTCCATCGCCTCCTGCCCGTCGCTGACCACGTCGATGACCTTGTCGACGTCGGAGTCGGCGAGGGCCTCCTCGATCATCAGAACGTCGCCGGGGTCGTCGTCCACCACCAGGATGCGAACCGGGCTCGGGGTACCTACGCCCATGACTACCTGCCTCATCTCGGCGGAAACGGGGACCGGACGGTCACCACGCTGGCGGGGAAATGTAGCCCATCAGGAAGCGGCCTGTGACATCGGGTCGACCCGCTCCGGGTCGTACCGCAGGACCTCCCACAGGCCGGTCACCCGCAGGACCCGTTCCACCCGGCCGGAGGCACCGGTCAGCCGCAACCAGCCCCCGTCGCGCTCCGCCCGGTTGTCCCCCCGGACGAAGGCCGCCATCCCGGTGGAGTCACAGAAGACCAGGTCGGTGAGGTCCACGAGGAAGTGACGCGCCCCGTCGTCGAGCAGCCGGTCAAGTACGGTGTGGAGTTGGCCGACCGTGCTCAGGTCAAGTTCGCCGCCCAGGCGCAGCCGCATCGCGCCGGGCGCCCAGGGCGCGTACGTGACGGTGAACGTCAACGTGGTCCCCTTCACTCCACCACAGGCTGATGCTTGCAGTGGAGCAAGTATAAGCAGGCCGCCGCGCCAACCCGACCGGCCGGGCGTCAGCGACGCCGCGCGTCGAGCCCGCCGGGCACCCGCGCCGCCGCGGCACCGAGATAACCCGCGGCCCGCGGGAAGTCCCGCAACTGTTGTCCATAATGATCCACGGTGAGCCCCAGCGCCGCGGGTGGCACGCCCCGGCTGGTCAGGATCACCAGCAGCCAGTCGATGAAATCGGTGAACAGCGACCCGTCGTCCACATAGACCGCCGCGGCCAGGAAGTCCACGATGTAACCGAGGTCGCTGACGGTGGAGTCGAGCTGGGTGGGGCTGTAGTCCCGGGTCCGCGGCGCCCGCTCGTACAGGTCGGCCAACCCGCTGTCGATCAACTCACCCCGGCGTCTGACCAGGCTGGCGTACTCGTCGTCGGCAAGGTGGGGCAGCTCGGCGGTGAGCATCCGACGTAACGCCCGCTCGTCGGCCACCAGTTCGGCGGCGGCAGGGGCGTCCGGGGCCCAGTTCACCCCGAGCCGGCCGGCCCAGCGGCCGTCCACGCCGAACCCCCGACCGCCGACCACCACCGGCACGTCCGAGCGGCGGCACGCCTCGATCATGCGGTGGGCGTACGGCAGCCGCATCGGCAACGCGCAGGCCAGCGCGACCGCGTGTGCGTCGTGGCGGTGCAGGTACGACACCAGGTGCGCGGCCGGGACGCTGGCACCCAGGAAGGTGACCTGCCACCCCCGCAGCCGCAGCACCTCGGCGACCAGCCGGGGCGGCAGCGCGTGCCACTCCCCGTCCATGCACGCCACCACGATCCGTTCCCGGGTCGGCCGGGGATCGGCGTACGCCACCACGGCGGCGACCACCCGCTCGCTGATGTGGGTGGCGGCGTGCTCCTCGGCGACGCTCCACTGGTTGCGGGCCCACCGCTCGCCCACCTCGACCTGTGCCGGTGCCACCAGGTCAAGCAACACCCGCTCGGCGGGCACCCCGGACTCCAGCAGGGCCAGCGCCACGTCGGTCGCGGCGTACTCGTCGGCCTCGGCGAGACAGTCCAGGTATTCCGGGTAGGCCGCGGCCGGGCCGGCGTGGGTCACGGGGGCGACCATGCTCAGCGCCCCCTCGCCTCGGGGTGGGGCCCGGCGGTGGGCACGGCGTGCAGATGACGGGCCGGTCGGGAGGTCGGCCCGACCGCGCGCAGGGCAAGCACCGCGATGTCGTCGTGGTCGCCCTGGGCGAGCCAGTCGCAGGTCACCTGCTCGAGCCGCTCAGCCAGTGCCGGCGCCGGCATCCGTTGACACCCCAGGAGCGCGTTGAGCAGCCGGTCGGTGCCGAACTGCTCGTCGCCACGGCGACCGCCCCGCGCCTCGGTCACCCCGTCGCTGTAGAGCAGGCAGGTCTCGCCGGGGGCCAGCCGGACCGTCACCTCGCCGAGGCGGGGATCGGGCACCACACCGATCAGCATCCCGCTGAGCTTCACGACCTCGACGGCGCCCGCGTTGCGCAGCACCAGGGGCGGCAGATGGCCTCCACCGGCCATGGTCAGGATCAGGCTGCCGTCGCGCTGCGGCCGGGCCACCCCGAGGATCATGGTGGCGAACCGGCCCTGACCGTGCGCCTGGGTGGTCTCCAGCAACGCGTCGTTGAGCAGACCCAGCAGCCGCGCCGGCTGGGACTCGACCCGGTGCAGGGCCTGGAGGCACTGCCGCAGCTGACCGGTGAAGACCGCCGCCTCCACCCCCTTGCCGGAGACGTCACCGAGGAAGAACACCGAACCGCCGTCGGCCAGCCGGTGCGAGCCGTAGAAGTCGCCGCCGATCCGCAGGCCCGCCTGGGCCGGTCGGTAGGCCGTTCCCCACTGCACGCCGCTTGTCTCCGCCGGCTCCACCGGCACCAGGCTGGCCTGCAGGGTGTCGGCCACCTCGGCCTGCTCGCGGTAGAGCACCGCGGTGGTCAGGGTCGCGCCGGCGCGGGCGGCGAAGGCCCGCACCAACTCCAGGTCGGCGTCGTCGTACCACCGGCTCGCGCGTCGGGCCACCAGCAGCACTCCCGCCGGGGCCTCCCGGCCGGGCAGCGACACCACCCGGGCGCTGGTCTGCGCCGCGCTCAGGCCCGGCAGCCAACCCGCCTCCACGGCCTGCTCGACGAGCCAGTCCACCGAGTGCGGCTCGGTGCCGGCGAGGCCGGCCGCGATCGCCGGCGGCAGGTCGACGACGGTCAGTACCCCGGTGTCGACCGCCGGCGCCTCGTCGTCGACCCGCGAGGCCCGCCACCAACGGCTCCGGCCGGAACGTGGGGCGAGCACCAACACGGCGACCTCGGCCAGGGTGGGCACGGCGAGGCGGACCACCGCCGCCGCCGCCCGGTCCGGATGCAACGGGTTGCCGAGCTTCTCCCCCACCACCGCCAGGAAGGCCGACCGGGCCCGCTCGGCCAGCAACGCGTCGGCCCGGCTGACGCTCTCGGTCACGTCCTCGACGTACCAGCAGCAGCGGGCGGCGGACAGCGCGACCCGGCGGACCCGCAGCCGACGACCGTGGTGGGTGACGTCGCCGGTGGTCGAGTCCGGGGCCAGCCCGTCCAGGCCCGCCGCGGTGAGCGGCGCACCGACGACGACCTCGGGAAGCAGTCGCTCGGCTACCGGGCTGAGGTGACGCACCACACCCTCGGCGTCGCAGACGATCAGGCCCTCGCGGAAGTGCTCGACGACCTCGGACCAGTCGGGCGCGGCGTGACTGCGGTCGGGTGCCAGGGGGGCCAACGCAGAGCGGATCCCGGCGTCGACGGGCCTCGCCGAGGCCCGTGCGGCGCTCGGCGGGGTACTCCGTCCGTCGCCGGGAACTCCACCCCGAACGTCGGCGCCAGCCACCAGCTTGAGCCTCACTCCTTGTCGACACCCCGCACCCCGCCGGCGGCGGGTGTGATCCAGTCCTTCCTCGTCACCCTACGCCGGTCTGCCGACACCGCCACCCGGGTACGCCGTCCCGGTCATAATCTGCGGATCCACCGCGTGATTGTTACGATTCCGGCAGCCACCCCCGCGGAAAGGCGTGATCTTGGTACTCCCTGGGCGGAAGCCGGAGGCGACACCCCTGGGTCTCGTTGTCGACCGGACGGATCCGAACGCACCCCTGATCCGGGTCAGCGGCGACCTCGCGTTCGCCACGGCCGGGCCGCTGCGGGTCGAGATCGACCGGATGCTCGTCGACCACCCACCCGCCATCGTGCTGGACTTCGGCGAGCTGCTCTTCATCGACAGCACCGGCCTGTCGGTGATCGTGCACGCCTGGCGGGAGGGCCAGCAGGGTGGCACCGCCATCCAGCTGCGTTCCACGCCCCGGTTCCTGACCACGATCCTGGACATGACCGGCGTCACCGGCCTACTCGCCCGCCCCCTGGCCGCCTCCGGCGGGTACCGGTCGCCGACGGCCGGCCGGGCACCGTCACCACCGGCTGCCTCCGCGTAGGCACCCCCTCGGGGTGCCCCCGTCGCGAACGGCTGCCAGACTGGGGGCATGCCGCCGCAACTGCTGTCCATCGAGGTGACCCGGCTGGACGCCGGGCGCGCCCGGCTGCGGCTGGCCGGAGAGCTGGATTTCGACACCGCGCCGGAGCTCATCGCCGTCGGTGCCGAGCTGCGCCGGGAGGGTCACCAGGAGCTGCTGGTCGACCTGACCGGGGTCACTCTCTGCGATTCCTCCGGGTTGAGTGCCTTCCTGGTGATGCACCGTGGCGGCTCCGGCGCGATCCGGCTGACCGGGATGAGCCCGCAGCTCCAGCAACTGCTGGACCGCACCGGTCTGGCCGAGCTGCTGGCCGTGCAGCACAGCGACGTGACACACCACGGCATCACCGACGGGGACCGCGCGGTCGGCTGAGCGCCCCGGCCCGATCCGGGTTTCCGGTCGGCCCGCCCGGGTAGCCGCGCGGGATGAGCGAGACCGACGGTCGACGCACCGCCCACCGGGCGATGATCGTCATCGGGCTGGTGCTGGCCACCCTGCTCAGCCTGGCGCTGCTCTGGATCACCCGACGGGTGCTGGGCTGGCTGGTGCTCGCCGCGTTCTTCGCGACCGCCCTCAAACCGCTGGTCGACCGCCTGGAGCGCCGACTCGTCCGACGCCGCGCGCTGGCGACGCTGCTGGTCTTCGTGGCCACCTTCACCGTGTTCACCGCGCTGGCAGCGGTGATCGTCGTGCCGCTGTTGGACGAGATCACCCATGCCGTCGACCGGGCCCCGACGCTGCTCGCCCAGGCTCGCGAGGGGCAGGGCCCGGTCGGGGCGGTGCTGGACCGGCTGAATCTGAGCCGGTACGTGGCCACCCACTCCGGCCAGATCGACCAGTACGCCGACCAACTGCGCCGACCCGCCCTGGACCTGCTGCGCGGCGCGGCGGAGACGGTGATCGCCATGATCAGCGTGACGGTGCTGGCGTACCTGATGGTGTTGGAGGCGCCGCGGCTGATCCGCTGCACCCTCGACCTGGTCGGCCCCGGCCCGGGTGAGCGGCTACGACGGGTCGGGCGAGCGGTCTCGCGTACCGTGACCGGCTACCTCACCGGCAACCTGCTGATCAGCGTGATCTGCGGCGGGCTGACCTTTGTCGTCCTGGTCCTGATGGGGGTGCCGTTCGCCGCGGTGATCGCGCTGCTGGTGGCGATCGCCGACCTCATCCCGCTGGTCGGGGCGACCCTCGGCGCCCTGATCGCGGCGGGCGCCGGGTTCGTCCACTCGCCCACCGCCGGCATCGTGGTGCTGGTCTTCTTCGTGGTCTACCAACAGGTGGAGAACCACCTGCTGCAACCGGTGATCATGTCCCGGGCGGTCCGGCTGAACCCGCTGACCGTGCTGGTGAGCGTCTTCCTGGCCGCCGATCTGGCCGGGGTACTCGGCGCGCTGCTGGCCATCCCGGCCGCCGGGATCGTCCAGATCCTGCTCCGCGAGTTCGCCCCGGCCCGGCCCTGGCTGCGGTCCGGCCGCACCGGGAAGCCCGTTGGCAGGTCCGGGCGCACCGGGAAGCCCGCGTCCGGGCCGGTCGGCGACGACTCAGCGGCGACGGGCGGGCACCTCGGGTGAGGAACTCTCCAGCGGTACGGCGTTGGCCGGCACCAGACCGAGTTGCACCGCCGGCCGGGGCAGGGCCGCGTCGAGCACCCAGTCGGCGCCGATCCGGGCCCGGTTGCCGGGCATCGCCAGCAGGTGGTAGCCCCGGGTGACGGCCTTGGCGGGCAGCCCGGACAGGGAGATCTTCAACGGGTTCGCCGCCGCGTCCCGGCCACCCAGATCGACCACCCAGCCCAGGTCGTGGTGCTTGTACGGCCGACGTCGCCCCTGCCCGTAGGAGGCGGCGATGTTGTGCGCCACGAGCTTGCCCTGCCGCTGGGCGTGCTGGGCGGTCATCGTGCAGATCTCGCCGGGGCGGGTCAGGTCGGGCACCGCGGCGGCGTCCCCGCAGGCGTAGACCTCCGGGAACCCGGGGACGTTGAGGTACTCGTCGACGACGAGCCGGCCCCGCTCGGTACGCAGTCCCAGGTCGGCGACGAACGGATCGGGGCGTACCCCGACGCACCAGACCAGCGAGCAGGTCGAGACGTACCCGCCGTCGGTCAGCCGCACGCCGTCGGCGGTGGCCTCGGCGACCGAGGTGCCCATCCGCACGTCGACGCCCCGACGCCGCAGCACCCGGTCGGCGGTGTCCGACATCCGCCGGTCCAGCTCCGGCAGGACCCGGGGGGCCACATCCAGCAGCATCCACCGGGGGCGGATCGACAGCCGGGGTCGTTGGGCGGCCAACTGGTCGGTGAACAACTGACCGTGGGCGGCCACCTCGGTACCGGTGTAACCCGCGCCGACCACCACGAACGTCGCCCGAGCCTGCTGCTCGGCCGGATCCTGCGCCTGCTCGGCCAGCTCGATCTGCCGGACCACGTGGTCGTGCAGGTACAGCGCCTCGGGCAGGCCCCGGAAGCCGTGGGCGTACTCGGTGACCCCCGGGATGGGCAGCAGCTTGTTCACGCTGCCGACGGCGAGCACCAACCGGTCGTACGCCAGCCGGCCCCGGTCGCCCTCGGGCTGGGTGAACCCGACCCAGCGGTTCTGCAGGTCGACCCGGTCGGCCTCACCGACGACCACGCGCACCCCGTCGAGGGTCCCGCTCAACGGCACCGAGACCCGACTCGGTTCCACCACCCCGGCGGCCACCTCGGGCAGCAACGGCAGGTAGAGGAAGTAGTCGGTCGAGTTCAGCAGCACGATCTCGGCCCGGTCGCGGGCCAGCCGGCTGAGGGTCTTCGCCGCGTGGTATCCGGCGAAACCGGCCCCCACGATCACCACACGAGGTTTCGTCATACCTGGTGCCGTTCCCGCCGACCCGCCGGACAAACCTCACCCGACGGACCGACCGGCGACCGACCGGGCCCGCTCCGGACGTGGCGAGGCCCCCGGCGCGGAGTCGATCCGCGCGCGGGGGCCTGGTCGTCGCGGCCGGCTCAGAGCCGCTCCTTGATGACCTCCGTCGGGCCGGGCTCGGCGTTGCGGGTGGCCCGCAGGCTGGTGATGGTGACGATGGTCAGCACCCCGACGATGACCCCGAGCGAGACCAGGGTGGGGATCTCCGGCAGCCCGGGCCAGATCCCGTGCGCCCAGTGCAGGCCCAGCTTGATGCCGATGAACGCCAGGATGACCGCCAGGCCGTAGCTGAGGTGCACCAACCGGCTCAGCGCGGCGTGCAGGACGAAGTAGAGCGCCCGCAGTCCGAGCAGCGCGAAGGCGTTGGTCGCGAAGACCAGGTACGGATCCTCGGTGATGCCGTAGACGGCGGGCACCGAGTCGACGGCGAAGACGATGTCGGTGGCGAAGACCGCGACCACGACCAGCGCCAGGGGGGTCAGCGTCCGCCGGCCGCCGAGCTTCACGATCATCCGGGTGCCGTGGTACTCGTTGGTGACCGGCATGATCCGGCGCAGCAACCGGACCGAGCGCATCTTCGAGATGTCGACTTCCTGCTCGTGCCCGGAGAGGGCGTCGCGCAGCAGCTTGACCGCGGTGAGGATCAGGATGATCGAGAAGAGCAGGAAGGCGAAGTCGAGCGTCTGCAGGGCGGCGGCGCCGAGGGCGATGAAGATCGCGCGCAGCACCAGCGCCCCGGTGATGCCGAAGAGCAGCACCCGCTGGGCGAGCGCGGCCGGCACCGCGAAGGCGGCCAGCAGCAGCATGAAGACGAAAAGGTTGTCGACGGAGAGTGACTTCTCCACCAGGTAGCCGGTGAGATACTCCACACCCTGCTGCGAGCCGAACTCGTACCAGACCCAGGCGCCGAAGGCCAACGGCAGCGCGATGTAGAACGTCGACCAGCCGAGGGCCTCCCGCATCGACACCTCGTGCGGGCGCCGGGTGACCAGGAAGTCCAGGCACAGCAGGGCGATCACGCCGGCGATGGTGACGGCCCACAGGGTGGGGGTACCGACCGACGTCAGCTCACCGGCGGACAGATAAGAGATTTCGGGCATGAGGTCTCCTCGAACACCATTCCATGTTCGAGGTCTCCTTCACCCAGCATTCGCTGGGCAACCACCCGAGGTGCACGCCAGTGCACCGTACTGACCGGTATGGTTCGTGGGAAGTACTCCCCTCGTGCGACAAAGATTAGGCCAGCCGGGCCGGCTTACCAAGTCCAACGGCCCAACCCGCCCGCGCGCGCCGCCGGCGAAGCCTGTCGTCCCCAATTTCGTCACGCTGGGTGATCTCCCCGGTCGACACCACTCGCCTGCGGGCCTGCCGGTCGGCCGCGCCGGTCAGGCCCGGCGCAGGGCGGTACCGGGGGCCAACGCCGGCTCGACGATTTCCCGGTAGTCGCGCGGCAGCTGGGTCACCACGTCGTCGAACTCACCGCCGGAGATCGCCTCCCGCAGGGTGGTGAAGACGGCCTGGACGGCGTACCGGGCGGCGGACTCGTCGAGCCCGGCCCGCAGGCTCACCCGGGCCACGAACTCGGCCGCACCGAACCTGTCGGCGGCCTCGGTGCCCGGGCTCGGCCTGAGGACCAACCGCAGTGGCTTGGGCAACTGCGCGGCCAGGTCCAGCACCTCGCCGCCGGTGAGCCGCTCGGCGAGGGTCTCCAGGGTTGCCCGGGTCAACTCGACCGCCCGCTCGCCGGACGTGCGGGCACGCCGGGCCACCTGGTCGATGAAGGTGTCGTAGTCCATGCCCGTACTCCCTCGGCTCGTCGGGGCGGCACGGGTACCCGCGGCTGCGGCGGGGAAACGGGGCGCGGCGCCCGGGCCTCGACCGGGCCGAAAGCCCACCGGGCCGGAACAGAGCGGGCCGAAAGCCCACCGGGCCGAAACAGGCGGTGCCCCGGACCGCGAACCGCGACCGGGGCACCACAGAACCTGACTCCGCCAGCCGGACCCGAACCGGGTCACGGCCGCGAGGCGGATGTACGCCCGAACCGGGCGGGCATCACTGCCGCCGTAAGCATACGTGCGCCATCGTCCTAACGGATGATTTTCAGCAGAACTGTGGCCCATCGCACGTTCTTGATCACCTTGGCGGGTACGTGCGGAGCGGGCCGACGCCGGCTCAACCGCGGGTGCCGCCGTGCCGGTCCCGCACCTTCAGCCGGGTGGTGGGCAGTGCCGGGGCGGGCAGGGGCGGCGCCGGATCGTCGGCCACGGCACCGAACCGGTCGCTGCCGGCCGCCCAGTCCTGCCGGGCGGCGGCGACCTCCTCGTGGGAGCGGCCGACGAAGTTCCACCACATCACCAACGGCTCCTCGAACGGGACGCCGCCCAGCAGCAGCAACCGGCTGCCGGGCTCGGCCCGCAGGGTCAACTCCGTCCGACCGGCCCCCAGGTAGAGCAGCACGCCGACCTCCAGCGTCATCCCGTCGACCTCGGCGGAGCCGGACATGGCAAGCAGTCCGTACTCGAAGTCGTGGCGCAGCGGCACGGTGGCCGGTCGGGGGCCGCCGACAGCGAGGTCCACCCCGACCAGCGGCGTGTGCACCACGGCCGGGGACCGGGCGTCGCCCAACTCGCCGACCAGGACCGTACCGACCAGGTCACCGCCCTGCCAGGTCGGCAGGTCGGCGTGGTGGGCGAAGTCGGCCGCGCCGGCCCGCGCCGGGTCGGGTAGGGCCACCCAGAGCTGCACGCCATGCATGACCGGTGGGCGCGTCGCGGGCGAGCGTTCGGAGTGGGCGATGCCGTACCCGGAGGTCATCACGTTGAGCTGGCCGGGCCGGATGGGCTGGACGTTGCCGAGGCTGTCCCGGTGGATGATCTCCCCGTCCAGCAGCCAGGTGACGGTCTGCAGCCCGGTGTGCGGGTGCGGCGGTACGGTCATCCCCGGCCGTTCGGCGACGTCGTCCGGGCCGAAGTGGTCCACGAAGCACCACGCGCCGACCATCCGGCGCTGCCGCTGCGGTAGCAGCCGGCGCACCGTGGTCCAACGCCCCAGCGGCACGTCGTGGCCGGGCAACAGGACGCTGCCCGGATCGGTCGCGGCCGTGCCGGCTGGCCGGGTCAGCGCCGGCATCGTTTCGGTACGCTCCACCGAGCTGACTCTACGCTCAGCTGCGCCCGACGGTCACCAGGTTGGCCCCGGCGACCAGGTCCACCCAGATGCGGTCGGTGGCGTTGTCCCACTGCGGGCTGTCGACCACCTGCCCGGCGGCGATGCCGGCCTGCCGCTGGTCGTACACCCGGATCGTGCCGGCGCCGGAAGCGGCCCGGACCCGCGCCGGAGGGTCCCCGGCCGACCGGATCAGCAGCTCGTTCAGGCCGCCGGACATCCGCACCGACAGGGTGCCGGTGACCTGCGGCAACCGTAGGTCGACCCGGGTCGCTCCGCCGATCAGCTCCACCCCGGCCAGCCGGCCCCGGCTCAGGTCGAGCACCTGCTCGTCGACCCCGCCCACGATCTTCAACTGCCAGGTGACCCGCGAGTTCAGCACCACGTCGACGACTCCGGGGCCGGGTCGACCGGTCTGCTCGACGTACAGCCGGACCTTGTCCCCGCGCAGCTGCGGTTCCGGTCTGACACCGCCGGCCGGGGCACCGATCCGGTACAGGTCGTCACCGAGGTCGTCGGCGCGCAGCGCCAGGGTGGTGAGTCCGTCGAGGAGCTCGAAGGTGGCCGCACGCCGACCGTCCAGCGCCGCGGTCAACGCACCGTCGGGAGCCGGCTCCGCCGGCACGGCGGTCTCACCCGTGGGTGGTCGACCGTCACCGTCCCCGGAGAACGCCACCCCCAGCGGATTGGGGGCGGCGAGCGTGGCGGCCACGGCGGCGGCGCCGAGGGCGAGCACCACCACGACAGCGGCGGTCAACCACCTGGTACCTCGCGACCAGCGGCGCCGGGGCGGCGGCGAACCGTCCGCCGGCGTGCCGTCGACGTCGATCAGCAGCCCGTCGTCCGGTGGTCCGACCGGCGGCCAGGGCGACATGCCGAGACGGTGGTCGTCGGGTCCCGGCCCGACGTCGCCGACCAACGGCTCCCACGGGTCGTGCTGGTAGCCGCCGTCGACCCGGCCCAGGGCGCCGGCCACCCAACCCGGGGCGGGATCGGCCGGCACGGCGGCGGACTCGACACTGTGCGGGGCCGCGTCGGCGGGCTTGACGGCAGCCTCGTCCGGACTCGGGCCGGCGTCGACAGGGCGCGGGCCGGCGTCTGCCGGTGGCGCGCCCGCCTCGACGCGACGCGGAGCCGCCTCGGCAGGCACGGCGGCAGGTTCGACGCGACCGGGCACCGGGTCGAAGATGGACGGCGCGGTGCCGGCGGAGGCCGAGACCGACGCGGTGTCGGCGGGGGCCGACGCGGGGTCAGCCGGGGCCCAGCCCGATGCGGCGCTAGCGGACGCGGCGGCGGGGGCCGACGCGGGGTCGGCCGGAGCCCAGCCCGATGCGGCGTCGGCGGTGGTCGGCGCGTTGTCGGCTGGTGCGACGCGGACGGGGTCGTCGGCCGGCGCACGGTCGGCGCGCGTCGGACCGTTGGCCGGCCGGTGCGGTGGTGTGGGCGGAGCGCCCCCGGTCGCTACATCCGGCCAGAACTCCTCCGTGGTCGGCACGGTGGCCGGTGCGAGTCCCACGATCTCGATCGTGGGCTCGTCGGCATCCGGGACAGGTCTCGTCACCGGACGTCGGTACATCTCGTGGTCCGACACGACCTTCCCCTTTCGCGGTCCCCCGCCAGGAGATACGTGCCCGGACCGCTTTCGGATCAACCCGGCGCAGGTCACGCTGCCGGGTGTGGAGACGCCGCTGGCCGGTACCCCCGGATGGGGGGTACCGGCCAACGGCCTTGAACCTGTATCGCGGGGGTCAGCTGTTCCAGTGCTCGGCGACCAGGTCAGCGGCCTGCTTCTCCCACTGCGCGTAGTGGTCCGGGAACGCCGACACCTGCACCGTCTGCGCGGCCCTGGTCAACGACATGTCCTCCCAGCCATCGACCTGCTTCAGACCCTTCAGGAACGCCGTGGTCGCATACTGCGGATCGGTGATCTGCTCCACCGTCCCCCAACCACTGGACGGACGCTGCTGGAACAAGCCCTGCGAGTCATGATCGTTACGGTCACCCAGATGACCCAGGTTCTCCAACTTCGACTCCTGCAAACTGGTAGCGATCGCCACCACCGCGGCCCGCTCGTCCATCCCGGCCTTCTTCGTCGCCGCGATGATCTCCTTCGTGTTGGTCACCTGCTCGTCGTTCAACTCGATACGCGACTGACCCGACGGCTCACCATGCGGCAGCAGAGCCGCCGTGTCCGGCTTCGACTCCTGCACCGCAGCCACCGGAGCCAGACCCGACGTCACCGGGGTGGCATCCTGATGATTCAGCGGACCCGCCGCCAGACCACCGGCAACCGCCAGACCCGCAATACCCAACACACTCCTACGAATGATCGTCGTCATGAGAAAGCTCCAACCTGGGGGTCGACACCCACACCACAAGGGGAAAAACACCGGTGCGGATGCGAGCACCACGAGGCGCCCACCAACAAGAAAAGGGGAAAGATCCCGCCGACCGGGAGCAGAGAAGAACCCCTGCTCACCGCGCCGGGTCCAGATGTAACGACCGACCACCCACCGTCATTCCCCGGCGGGCCCACCCGGCCCGGCCCGCAGGCCGAACCGCCGAGCTACTCGGTCGTACGCAGGGTGTAACGACCCCCGGCCCGCACCCATTCCACCCCGACCCCGCCCAGAGAACCGGACAAAACCCCCGACGCGCCTCAACTCGCCCCCAACAAGGGACAGGCGTTCACCTCAGACCCCCCGAAGAGACAAAGCGGACATAAGGCCTGGTCGGCTGCGTTCACGGCCGCACTGTCCACGGGCCGACGAGCGACCCAATCACCCACCCGCACCCAGGCGGTAGATCTTGGACATTTACCGTTCTATGTGAACGGTAAATGTCCAAGATCTACCCGACACCCGCGATCCACGTCGGGGCACCGTACACGGGCATCCGGTACGCCCTGGAGCACACCGCGCCCGGACCCCCGCCCGCCCACGTGTAAGGAAGGGCCCCTTTTACATCAGAAAGCGATAACAGGGGGCCCTTCCCGGGACTGCGTAGATTTCCGTGTTTGACCTGGGTGTGGTCCGTTGGACAGGACGTCGATCCTGTCCAGGAAGGACCACGTCATGGCAGACAAGAAGAATCCGGTTCAGCTTCCGGGGCCGTCGGTGGCGGAGCGGGAGTTCGCCCAGCAGTTGGTCGAGCGGGCCAAGGCCGACGGAGTCTCGTTGGTCGGATCGGGTGGGCTCCTCGCCGGGATTACCCGCACCGTCCTGGAATCAGCGCTCGACGCCGAGTTGGACGCCCACCTCGACGACGCCGGTGTTGACGAGGAGACCGGTCGGCGGGTCAACATCCGTAACGGTCACGGGGTGAAGACGGTGCAGACCGAGGTCGGGCCGGTGCGGATCCAGGTCCCTCGGGACCGGGCCGGGTCGTTCACCCCGCGGATCGTGCCGAAACACGCCCGCCGCCTTGACGGCTTCAACGAGGCGATCCTGTCGTTGTACGCGAAAGGGTTGACGACCGGGGAGATCTCCGCGCATCTCGCCGATGTGTATGACGCCGAGGTGTCCCGGGAGTTGATCAGCCGGGTCACCGACAGTGTCCTGGCCGACATGGAAGCGTGGCGGCAACGCCCCCTGGACCGGATCTATCCGGTGGTGTTCATCGACGCCCTGGTGATGAAGATCCGCCAGGGGCAGGTCGCGAACCGACCCGTCTACGTCGTCGTGGGGATCAGCCTCGACGGGGAACGCGACGTGCTCGGCATGTGGGCCGGCACCGGCGGTGAGGGCGCCAAGCAGTGGGCCGCCTACCTCACCGAACTGCGTAACCGGGGCGTCGAGGACGTGTTCATGGTCTGCTCCGACGGACTCAAGGGCATGACCGACGCGATCGAACAGGTGTGGCCGCTCGCGGTGCATCAGCAGTGCGTCGTCCACCTCGTCAGAGCCAGCCTGCGCTACACCAACCGCAAGGACTGGCAGAAGATCACCCCCGCGTTGCGGGAGATCTACACCGCGCCCACGGTGGCCGCCGCCGAGACCCGGTTCGAGGCGTTCGCCGCCGAGTTCGGCGACCGCTACCCGGCCGTCATCAAGCTGTGGCGCCAGTCCTGGCCCCAGTTCGTGCCGTTCCTGGACTACAACCACGAGGTCCGCAAAGTCCTCTACACCACCAACATCATCGAGTCCCTGAACGCCCGGTTCCGGCAGGCCGCCCGCCGCCGCGGGCATTTCCCGACCGAGCAGGCCGCGATGAAGGTCCTCTACCTCGTCGTCCAGCAGAAACGCCGGGGCGGCGGGAGTATCACCGGCCGGGTCTACGGTTGGGCCAAGGCCCTCAACGCCCTGATCCTGGCCTACAGCGACCGGATCACCATCTAACAACCTCGATCACACCACAGGCCCAAACACGGAAATCGCCACACTCCCGGCCCTTCCTTACCGGTAAATGGGGGTTACCAGAGTTCGTGGACGATGTCGGCTGCCTGCTGCTCCCATTGGGCGTAGGCGTACGGGTAGGCCGAGACCTGGACGGTCTGGGCGGCGGCGGTCAGCGGCAGCTCCTGCCAGCCGCCGACGTTCTTGAGTGCCTCGAAGAACGCGGTGGCGGCGTACTCGGGGTCGGTGATCTGGTCGGGCGTGCCCCAACCGGACGACGGACGCTGCTGGAACAGGCCCTGCGAGTCGTGGTCGTTGTACATGCCCAGGTGGCCGAGGTTGTAGAGCTTCGACTCCTGTAGCGAGGTGGCCACGCCGATGACCGCGCCACGCTCCCCCACGCCGGTCTGCTTGGCGGTCGCGATGATGGCCCGGGCGTTGGAGACCTGGGCGTCGTCCAGGGGGATGCGGGACTGGGCGCCCTCGACGCCGTGCGGGATCAGTTCGTCCCGGGTCGGCTTGGCCGTCTCGGTCCGGGCGCCGCCGGCCTGCCAGGCTCCGGTGGTCAGCCCGGACTCGACCGGGTCGGCCGCTCGGCTCTTACCGGTGGCCAGGTCGATGGCGGCCACCGCGCCGGCGTGCGGGGTGCTGGTGATCGGTGCGGCGACGGCGGTGGGCCCGAAGGCCAGGCCGCCGATGACGGCCACCCCGACGACGGAGAGGGTGGCCTGACGGGAGGGGGTCTTGGCGATGGCGGGGAGCCATCGGGTGAAGGGGGACTTCACGATGGTTGCCCTTTCGATCGTTACGACGCGCTGCGACGGTGAGCGCCTCTTCGGGACAGGGGCTGCCGACGCGGGTGTGCTGGTCGGCGCTTTGGGGATGCCAACCACCCCGCCGTGTCCGTCATTCCGGACATGCGGCTATCGGCGCGGGCTGTGGTCCGGGTCACGCCCGGGAATCGGACGGGCCACCCCCGACCCGTCACAACCCAACGAGCGGACCGGATGCCCGCACCGTCCCGGACCGGGAGCGGCCGGAAACGCCGAGGTGCGCCCGGCGATCGGACGCCCGCGCCGTCCCCGGCCCACGACCGACCGGGAAACGAACGGGGTGCGCCCGGCGATCGGACGCCCGCGCCGTCCCCGGCCCACGACCGACCGGGAAACGAACGGGGTGCGCCCGGCACCCGCCGGACGCACCCCGTTCTCCGACTCGGTCAGTGGCCCCGGGCCAGCCACTGCTCCAACTGGGGTGCCTCGGCGCCGATGGTGGTGCTGTCGCCGTGCCCGGTGTGCACCACGGTCTCCGGCGGCAGGGTGAGCAGCCGGGTCCGGATCGAGGCGATGATGGTGTCGAAGTCGCTGTACGAGCGCCCGGTGGCACCCGGACCGCCGGCGAAGAGCGTGTCGCCGGTGAAGACGACCCCCAGCTCCGGCGCGTGGAAGCTGCACGCGCCCGGGCTGTGCCCCGGCGTGTGCAGCACCCGCAGGCTGGTCCCGGCCACCTCGATCGTCTCGTCGTCGACGAGTTCACCGGCGGGTGGGACGTCGGGGTGGACCATGTCCCACAGCACCCGGTCGGCGGGGTGCAGCAGCACCGGCGCGTCGACGGCCCGGGCCAGGGCCGGGGCGAACAGGACGTGGTCGTCGTGACCGTGGGTGGCCAGGACGGCCCGGACCCGCCGACCGGCAACCACCGCCAGGATCGCGTTGACGTCGTGCGGGGCGTCGAAGACGACGCACTCGGTGTCGTCGCCGAGCACCCACACGTTGTTGTCGACGTCGAAGGTCTGCCCGTCGAGGGAGAACGTGCCGGAGGTGACCGCGTGGTCGATACGGGCCGCCATCAGAACACCACCACCGAGCGCAGGACGTCACCGTGGTGCATCCGGGTGAACGCCTCCTCCACCTGGTCCAGCCCGATCTCCTCGGTGACGAACGCGTCGAGGTCGAGGCGGCCCTGCAGGTACAGCTCGGTCAACAGCGGGAAGTCCCGGCTGGGCAGGCAGTCGCCGTACCAGCTGGACTTGAGCGACCCGCCGCGGCCGAAGACATCGAGCAGCGGCAGCTCGACGGTCATCTCCGGGGTCGGCACGCCTACCAGCACGACCGTGCCGGCGAGGTCGCGGGCGTAGAAGGCCTGCTTCCAGGTCTCCGGCCGACCGACGGCGTCGATGACCACGTCGGCGCCGAAGCCACCGGTGGCCGCCTGGATCGCCGCGACCGGGTCGTCCTCGGAGGCGTTGACGGTGTGGGTGGCACCGAACCTGCGGGCCCAGTCGAGCTTGCGGGAGTCGGTGTCCACCGCGATGATCGTCGTCGCCCCGGCCAGGACCGCGCCGGCGACGGCCGCGTCACCGACGCCACCACAGCCGATCACGGCCACCGAGTCGCCCCGGGTCACCTGCCCGGTGTTCATCGCCGCGCCGAGCCCGGCCATCACCCCACAGCCGAGCAGGCCGACCGCCGCCGGTCGGGCCGCCGGCGCCACCTTGGTGCACTGGCCGGCGTGCACCAGCGTCTTCTCGGCGAAGGCGCCGATGCCCAGGGCCGGGGTCAGCTCGGTGCCGTCGGTGAGGGTCATCTTCCGGGTGGCATTGTGGGTGGCGAAGCAGTACCAGGGGCGGCCGCGCCGGCAGGCCCGGCAGGTGCCGCAGACGGCCCGCCAGTTCAGCACCACGAAGTCGCCCGGCGCCACGTCGGTGACGCCCTCGCCCACCTGCTCCACGGTCCCGGCGGCCTCGTGGCCGAGCAGGAACGGGTAGTCGTCGTTGATGCCGCCCTCGCGGTAGTGCAGGTCGGTGTGGCAGACCCCGCAGGACTGCACCCGCACCACCGCCTCACCCGGCCCCGGATCGGGTACCACGATCGTGGTGACCTCGACCGGAGCACCCTTGCTCCGCGACACGACTCCCCGGACCTGCTGACTCACGTTGCCTCCCTGTTCCGGTTCCCAGGGCGAACCTACCGCCGATCACCCCGGCCGGCTCACCGACCGGCCTGGGTCACCCGGCGGCGAGCTGCCGCCGGGTGACCCTGCGGTACCGCAGCACCTGCACCACACCGAGCGCCCAGAGCAGGTACTGCACGGCGAAGGCCCACCGGAAGGACGACAGCGCCGGGTTCGCCGCACCGGCGGGGGTGGTCAGGTCGAGCACGAAGCCGATCGCCAGGATCAGGACGATCGAGGCGACGAAGCCACCGACGTTGACGATTCCGGTGGCGCTGCCGAGGCGGTGCGCCGGGTTGAAGGTCCGGGCGTAGTCGAAGCCGATCGCCGAGCCGGGGCCGCTGACCGCCAGCACCACCACCAGCACGACCAGCAGCCACCCCGGTGCCCGACCGGGCCAGGCGAGCACCACCGTCCACATCAGGGCGGTGCCGCCGACCAGGGCCAGGACCAGCGACGAGCGGTGGTACGGGTGCCGCGCGCAGAGCTGCGCGATGACCGGCGCGAGCAGCAGCCCGACGACGGTCATGACGGTCAGCGTCGCGGCGGCGGTGGTGGGGGCGAACCCCTGCCCCTGTACGAGGAAGGGGTAGCCCCAGAGCAGCGCGAAGACCGTGCCGGGGAACTGGACGACGAAGTGCGTCCAGAGGCCGAGCCGGGTCCCCGGCTGCGCCCAGGCGTCGGCCAGTCGCTGGCGGACGACGGCCAACCCGGGCGGCGCGACGGTGGCGGTCTCCCGGTGCGGGGTGTCCCGGACCGCGACGGCCACCATCATCGTGACGCTCGCGCCCACCGCGGCGGCGATCAGGAACGCGGTGCTCCAACCGGTGGCATGTAGCAGCGCCACCAACGGCACCGCGCCGAGAATCGCACCGAACTGACCGAGGGTCACGGTCAACTGCACCATCATCGGGTTGCGCCGGCCGGGAAACCAGGAGGCCACCAGCCGCAGCACGCTGATGAACGTCATCGCGTCACCGAAGCCGACCAGGACCCGTCCGGTCACCGCCAGCGGCACGTCCGTGGCGAGGGCGAAGCAGAGCTGGCCGGCGACCAGCAGGGCACCGCCGACGAGCAGCAGCCGGCGGGAGCCGTACCGGTCGAGCAGCACCCCGACCGGTACCTGCATCACGGCGTACACCGCGAGTTGGGCGACGGAGAAGGTGGCCAGCGCGGAGGCGTTGATGCCGAACCGGTCGGTGGCGTCCACCCCGGTCACCGCCAGCGAGCTGCGGTGGAACACCGCCGCCGCGTACGCGCTGAGGGCCACCGCCCAGACCATCCCGGCCCGGGCAGGGGCCGCCTCGACGGCGCGGATCCGGTCGAGCACGGTGGCAGGCATGATCTCCATCATCACCGCCGGCTCCCGGCCGGTCACCGCGCCCCGGTCGGGCGTGGTCCGGGACACGTGGGGCGGGCGGTAAGGCGGAGCCGATCGGACCATATTGCGGACACCGGGCCCGCCAGCCGGCGCGACAGTGGCGCACTGGGCAGAATCGACGCATGTCTCCTCACCGGTGGCTGCTCGCCGACCAACTCGGGCCGCACTTCCTCGACGACCCCGGTCAGCCGGTGCTGCTCGTCGAGGCACGGGAGGTGTTCCGCCGTCGGCCGATGCACCGGCAGAAGGCGCACCTGATCCTCTCCGCGCTGCGCCACCGGGCCGCCGAGCTGGGTGACCGGGCGGTCCTGCTGCGCACCGGCACCTTCCGGGAGGCGCTCGGGCAGCTCGGCGGGGCGGTCGAGGTGTGCCATCCGCACTCCCGGGCCGCCCTGGCATTCGCCCGGTCGGTCGACGGACTGACGGTCCTGCCGCCGCGTGGCTTCATCACCAGCCAGGCGGACTTCGCCGCCTGGGCCGACCGCAGCCGGCGGGCACCGCTGCGGATGTGGGACTTCTACCGGGAGAACAAGCGTCGGTACGGGGTGTTGACCGAGCCGGCGGGTGGTGCGCGGGCCCGTACCCCGGCTCGCCGTGACCCGCTCGACGTGCCCCCGCCGCCGGCGGTCGAGGAGGACGACATCGACGCACAGGTGCGTCGTGACCTCGACCGGTGGGCCGCCGAGGGGGTCCGGTTCGTCGGCCGGGACTCCCCCCGCCGCTACCCGGTCACCCATGCCGAGGCCGAGGCCCGGCTGGCGCACTTCCTGCGGCACCGGCTGGCCGAGTACGGCCGGTTCGGTGCGGTGATGAGCGCCCACGACCCGACCCTGGCGCACAGTGTGCTCTCCTCCTCGTTCAACCTGGGGCTGCTCGATCCGGAGCCGGCGGTACGCCGAGCCGAACAGGCCTGGCGCGACGGGTGGGCCCCACGCTCGGCGGTCGAGCCGTTCATCCAGCAGCTGCTCGGTTGGCGCGAGTTCCTCTGGCAGCTGTACTGGTACGTGGAGCCGTCGTTCCGGGGTGGCCGGTGGCTGCCCGCCACCGAGCCGCTGCCGGACTGGTTCCGCGACCTCGACGCCGACGCCGTGGAGGCCCGGTGCCTGGCCGACGTGCTCGCCGGGGTACGGGACCGGGGCTGGGCCCACCACGCCCAGCGGTTGCTGGTGTTGGGCAACTACGGGCTGCAGCGGGGTTGGCGGCCGGCGGAGCTGGTCGAGTGGTTCCGGCAGTCGTTCGTCGACGGCACCGACTGGGTGATGAACGCGACGGTAATCGGCATGAGCCACTACGCCGACCTGGGTCGCGTCGACACCCGGCCGTACGCGGTCGACGGGGCGTACATCGACGAGATCAGCGACTACTGTGCCGGCTGCCGGTACGTTCCGGAACGCGCCCTCGGCGACCTGGCCTGCCCGTACACCGGGGGTTTCGAGAGTTTCCTGCACCGCAACGGGGCCCGACTGGCCGACGATCCGCGGTTGACCGCGGAGCTGGCGGCCCGGGACGATCCCGAGCACCGGGAGGCGGTGCTGGCCCAGGAGGAGAAGCGCGGCGACAACCCGCCGTGACGTCGGCGGGCGGCGACACCGGACCCGACGGACGGCCCGGCGGCGTGGGTCAACCCGGCGGGGTGGCCGGATCCGGCGCCGGTGCGCGGGTCGGGGCGGACCGGGCGGCGGCCCGGCGGGCCAGGGCGTGGGTGAGCAGGCGCTGACCGACGTCCAGGAACCGGCCGTAGGACACCGGCGCGACCCGGCCCAGCAGGTCGGGCAGCTTCGCCGACCAGCCGATGAGCACCCGTGGTCGGCGGCGACGCACCCCGGTCAGGATGATCTCGGCGGCGCGGGCCGGGTCGATGGTGAGCAGTCCCTCGAAGCGGCGCAGGTCGGCGGCGAAGTCCTCGGCGGGCACCCCGCTGCCCATCCGGGCGTTGCGCGCGATCGAGGTCCGGATGCCGCCGGGGTGCACCGAGGTGACCCCGACGCCGTCGGCCCGCAGTTCGTGCCGCAGCGCCTCGGTGAAGCCCCGGACGGCGAACTTGCTGGCCGCGTAGGCGGTCTGCCCGGCCGGGGCGATCAGGCCGAAGAGGCTGGAGACGCAGACCAGGTGGGCGCCCGGCTCGGCCTTGAGCGCCGGCAGCAGGACGTGGGTCAGCTGCACCACCGACCGGAAGTTGACGTCCATCACCCAGCCGAACTCGTCCAGGCTGATCTGGTCGAACCGGCCGCCCAGGGCCACGCCGGCGTTGTTCACCAGCAGCCGGATCCGCGGGTGCCGGTCCCGGATCTGCTCGGCGACCTCGGCGGTGCGGGTCGCGTCGGCGAGGTCGACGACGTGGCCGGTGACCTGCTGGTCGGGGTACCGGGTCCGGAGTGCGGTCAGCACCGTGGCCAGCCGCTGGGCGTCGCGGTCCAGCAGCACCAGGTCGCTGCCGCGGCGGGCCAGACCGTGGGCCAACGCCTCGCCGATGCCGCTGGCGGCACCGGTGACCACGGCGGTGCCGCCGGTGAAGTCGAAGGTACGCATCGGTCTCCTCGCTGCGGGCGCTGTCGGGGTGACCGGACCGGAGAACCGGACGCCCTCGTCGTCGAGTCGACCGTGCCGCATCAGCAGCAGGTCGCGGGGGTAGTTCTGGTGCAGCCGCCAGGGGGTGCGGGCACCCTGGCGGGGCAGCTGGTCGACGCTGCGCAGCACGTACCCGGAGCGCAGGTCGATAAGCGGCACCCGGTCGCCGTCGGGTGGCGGCAGCGGCGTGACGACCCGCTGGCCGGTGCGGTCGAGGTGGCGCAGCAGGCGGCAGACGTACCCGGCGACCAGGTCCGCCTTGAGGGTCCAGGAGGCGTTGGTGTAGCCGATGGTCAGCGCGAAGTTGGGCACCCCGGAGAGCATCATGCCCTTGTACGCGACCGTCGTGGCCAGGTCGACGTCGGTGCCGTCGACGGCGAGGGTCAGGCCGCCCAGGGCGAGCAGGTTCAGCCCGGTGGCGGTGACCACCACGTCGGCGGACAGTTCCGCGCCGGAGGCCAGGCGGATTCCGGTTTCGGTGAGGGTGTCGATCCGGTCGGTCACCACCGAGGCGCGGCCGGCGCCGATCGCGGTGAACAGGTCACCGTCGGGGACCACGCAGAGCCGCTGGTCCCAGGGGTCGTAACGGGGCGCGAAGTGCCTGTCGACGGGGTAGCCGGCGGGTAGCTGACGGCGGACGGCCCGGCGCAGCAGCCGCCGGGCCACTCCGGGGGCGCGTCGGCTGAGCTGGTAGCTGACCGTGGAGAACAGCACGTTCCTGCCCCGGACCAGCCGGTGGCCGACGCGTGCGGGCAGCCAGCGCCGCAGCGTGTCGGCGAGGGCGTCCCGCGAGGGCAGGGCGACCACGTAGCCGGGTGAGCGCTGCAGCATGGTGACGTGGGCGGCCCGCTCGGCCAACGCCGGGACCAGGGTCACCGCCGTGGCACCGCTGCCGACCACCACCACCCGCCGGCCGGTGTGGTCGAGGTCGGCCGGCCAGTGCTGCGGGTGGACCAGCCGTCCGGTGTACCGGTCGAGGCCGGGCAGCGTCGGGGTGTAGCCGGCGTCGTACCGGTAGTAGCCGGTGCAGGTGAAGAGGAACGAGCAGGTGAGCACCACCGGCTCGGCGGTGTCGCCCCGCTCGGCGTGCACCGTCCAGCGGGCGGTGGCGCTGTCGAACTCGGCGCGTACCACCCGGTGCCGGAAGCGGATGTGCCGCTCGACGTCGTACTCCCGGGCGGTGTCGCGGACGTAGTCGCGGATGGCGTCGCCGTCGGCGATGGCCCGCGGGTCGGTCCAGGGGCGGAACGCGTACCCGAGGGTGTGCATGTCGGAGTCCGAGCGCACCCCGGGGTAGCGGAACAGGTCCCAGGTGCCGCCGATGGCGTCGCGCGCCTCCAGCACCGCCCAGGTCTTGTCCGGGCAGTCGCGTCTCAGGTGGCAGGCGGCACCGATGCCGGAGAGGCCGGCGCCGACGATCAGCACGTCGACGTGGTCGCTGGCCATGGCTGTTCTCCCGGTGCCGAGGGGCGGTCCGGTGCGGACCGTATCCAGCGCGGTGACGACGCGTCAACGCGGGCGGGTCGGTCGGGTTACCGGCGTGAGGTTGCAGACGACTTCCGGACATCGACGATTGCCGGCGTGTGCCACCCTGGTTGCCGACGGTGCCGACCTGGGGAGGTGGCGGCCATGTTGCAGCTGTGCGAGCTCGTCGCCGTGCCCGACACCGGCCCGCTGAGCCTGGACGTGGCCGCCGGTGAGATCGCCGCCGTGACCGCCCCCGGCTGGGCGGGCACCGCGCTGGCCCGGGTGGTGACCGGCCTGGCCGCGCCGTGTGCCGGCCGGATCCGGGTCGGCGACCGGGACGTCACCGACCTGCCGCCGGCCCGCCGGCAGATCGGGTACGTCCCCGCCGGTGGCGCCCTGTTGCCGCAGCTCACCGTGCGCCGCAACATCGAGTACGGCCAACGCCGGCGGGAGCGGGTGCACGCGGTGGCCGACGACTGGGTGCGTACCGTCGTCGAGCGGCTGGAGCTCTCCCCGACGTTGGACCTGCGACCACACCTGCTCTCCGACGCCCAGCGGTTCCGGGTCGCCCTGGCCCGCGCGGCGGCCTGCCTGCCGGAGGTGCTGGTCATCGACCTGCCCACTGGCGACGACGGCATCGGACGCCTCACCGACGTGCTGCCCCGGCTCGCCCCGCCGGGAGCGGCCGGCAGTGCCGTGCTGGTCTGCTCCGGCGACCCGAGCGTGCTCGCCGGGATCGGCCGCCTGGTCTCGGTCGGACCGGTCGACCGGCCCGGGGTGACCGGCCGGTGAACCGGGCCGGGCGGGTGCGCCGCCGCACGCTGCTGCGCGCCGCCACGGCGGCCTCGGTCCCGACCGCCGTCGGGTTCACCGGCTGCCGGGGCGGGGCCCGGCCGGTCCGGGTGGCCGTGGTGTGGAGCGCCGACGAGCTGGCCCGGTTCCAGTCGGTGCTGGCCGACTACACCACCGCCACCGGGCTGCCGACCCAGGTGACCAGCGCCGGCGACGACATCGACGCGTTTCTCAATGCCCGCTATCTCGCCGGCACCAGCCCGGACGTGGCGATCCTGCCCCGCCCGGGCCTGGTCACCGAGTACGCCCGGCGCGGCTGGCTGGCCGAGGTGACCCCGGACGTCGGGTACCGGGCCCCGCGCGGGCTGACCGATCTGCTCTCCCCCGACGGCCGGCGCTACGGGGTCTGGGTGAAGGCGGCCCACAAGTCGCTGTTCTGGCACTACCCGTCGGTGCTGGCCAGCGAACCCCCGACCACCTGGGACGCGTTGGTCGCCCGCAGCCGGCAACTGG
The DNA here is from genome assembly GCF_900091615.1 of Micromonospora yangpuensis. Classification (NCBI taxonomy): domain Bacteria; kingdom Bacillati; phylum Actinomycetota; class Actinomycetes; order Micromonosporales; family Micromonosporaceae; genus Micromonospora; species Micromonospora yangpuensis. The sequence goes on from NZ_FMIA01000002.1 coordinate 3,801,996, forward strand.
GGACGCTGGCCAGGTCGGGCACGGGTCCCGCGCCGTTGGCCGTCGGCGCCGCCGACGGTTGGGTGCTCACCGACTGGTTCGAGAACGTCCTGGCCGACGTGACCGCCCCCCGGGAGTACGACGCCCTGGCCCGGGGCGAGGCCGACTGGGCCGGCCCGCCGGTACGGGACGCGTTGGACCGGCTCGCCGAGATCTGGAGCATCCCCGGTGCCTTCCCCGGCGGCGGACGGCGGGCCCTGCTCACCCAGTTCCAGGAGTCGGTGATCGAGGTGGTGCACCGACGCAGCGCGGTGCTGGTCTACGGCGCGGACTTCGCCGGCGGCGTGGCGCAGCGGTTCCGCCGCGGCACCGAGGAGCCAGCGACGTTCCGGTTCCCCGGCGCCTGGGCCCTCGCCGCGCCGTTGCTGGTCGGCGGGGACGTCGCCGTCGCTTTCACCGGCTCCGGCCCCGGGGCCGACCTGGTGCGCTGGTTCACCCGACGGTCGTCGTTCCAGCGCTGGCGCAGTGCCGGCGGCTACCTGTCCCCGGACGTCAACGTGCCGACACAGGACTACCCCGACCAGAAGACGCAGCTGCTCGCCGAGCAGCTGCGGACGGCGACCAGCCCGCGCTTCGACCTGTCCGACCAGCTGCCGGGCCCGTTCACCGGTTCCGACGGCGTCGGCATCTGGCGGATCATGCAGGACTTCTTCGCCGACGTCACCACCGGGATCCGCGCCGACGAGGCGATCCGCCGGGCCACCGGCCAGCTCGCCGTGGCGGCCCGCGCGACGGGGCCAGCGCGGTGACACCCGGCAGGCCAGCCGCGCCGGGAATCCGTCCCCCGGTGCTCGGGGAGATCGCCGTCCTCGACGACGTGGGTCCCCCACGCCGTGGCCGGGCGTACCCGGCGGCGGGCGCCACCTCGGCGCTGTTGCTGCCGGCGGGGCTGCTGCTGGGTGGGCTGCTGCTCTGGCCGGTGCTGCGGACGTTGCACGCCAGCGTCACCACCGACGGCCGGTGGGTCGGCGCCGACCACTTCCGGACGGCCTGGGCCGGGCCGGGCACTCCGGCGGTGGTGGGTCGCACGTTGCTCTGGGCCCTGGTGGTGCCCGCCGTGGTGACGGCGCTGGGTTACCTGCTGGCCACCGCGACCGGCCGTTCCGCCTCAGGTCGACTGGTCCGGCTCATCCTGGTGCTGCCGATCGGTGTCCCGCTGGTGGTCACCGGGGTGACGTTCCGGCTGATGTACGACCCGGACCCGACCCGGGGACTGGCCACCTCGCTCGCCGCGCGACTGACCGGGGCGTCGGTGGAGACGACGCCGCTGCTGCTCGGTCCCCGCCTGGTGACGGTGGCCCTGATGTCGGCGTTCGTCTGGGCCTGGGTGGGCCTGGCGGTGGTGGTGTTCCGGGCCGCGCTGGACGCGGTGCCGCCCAGTCTGGCCGACGCCGTCCGGGCCTACGGCGGCAGCCGGCGCGACGTGTTCTGGGACGCGCAGTGGCGGCCGTTGCTGCTGCGTACCGTGGCGGTGGTCTTCGCCCTGGTGGCGCTCGGCACCAGCCGCACCTTCGACCTGATCCTGATCATGGTGCCCGGATCGGTGCGCGACGACGCCGCGGTGCTCGCGGTGCGGGTCTGGCAGACCTCCGGCGGCACCACCACCGGCGAGGGAGCCGCGCTCGGGGTGATCTGGCTGGCGGCCGTGGCCGTCGGGATGCTGGTGGCCGCGCTCTTCGTCCGGCAGGCCTGGCCCCCGCCCCGGCACGTCGACCCGCCGCCGGACGATCCGCCGCCGGCACCGGCGCGCCGGTTACCCCGCCTGGTCGCCGCGGGCGCCGCGATCGTCTGGTTGGTGCCGTTGGCGACGCTGGTCGTGACGTCCCTGCACGCCCCGGTCGACGCCGCGGCGGGATGGTGGTCCGCCCCGCCGAGCGTGGACTCCTACGCCACCGTGCTGTCCGGCGCGGAACTGTGGCACAGCCTGCTGTTCACCCTGGCCCTCGCGACCGTGGTGACCGCGACGGTGCTCGGGGTGGCGCTGCTGGCGGCGTACCCGTTGGCCTGGTTGACCGGGCCGGCCGCCCAGTTCACCGGGTTGCTGCTGATGGCCGCGGTGGTGGTCCCGGTGCAGGTGGTCGCCGGCCCGGTCAACGAGGTCCTCGGCGCGGTCCTCTCCTCCGGCACCGCCCGAGGCCTGGCCCTGGTGCACATCGCGTTGGGTCTGCCCTTCGCGGTGTTGGTGCTGCGCAACGCCTTCGCCGACCTGCCGGCCGACCAGGTCCGCGACGCCCGGCTCGGTGGTCGGCACTGGTGGGGCACGGTGGCGCGGTTGGCCCGGCACAACCGGCCGGCGGTGGTCGCGGTCTGTGTGCTGGAGTTCGTCCAGGTGTGGAACGACCTGGTGGTCGGGTTGCTGTTCAGCGGCGCCGACGCCGCACCGCTGGGGTTGTTCCTGCACGGCCAGACCCGGCACTTCGTGGCCAACAGCGGCGTGTTGACGGCCGGCTCGGTGCTCGCCTCGATCCTGCCGGTGGTGCTGGTCGTGCTGGCCCGTCGGCAGCTCGTCGTGGGCCTGGTCGCCGGTGGTGTGCGGTGACCGGTCCCCGGACGCCCCGCTGGCCGGCCGCGGTGGCGGTCCTCACCCTGGTCGGCGGGGTGCTGGGCAACGTGGCCAGCAACCTGCTCGCCGGGCTGGCCGACACGATGCTCGGGCCGGCCAGCATCGTGCTGGCGGTGGTCGGTGCGGTCGCCTCCGTGGTGGTCGAGATCCGCCGGCGGCGGGTCGAGCGGGAGCCGGCCGCCGAGCCGACGGACCTGGTCACGCCGGCCACCGGCGCGCCCTCCCTGCCCTATCCGGCCGGCTTCACCGGCCGGGCCGAGCAGACCGGGGCCATCGTGGCGGCACTGCTACGCGAGCACGCGGTGGCCGTGGTCGGGCGGCGGGCGGCGGGTACCTCGTCCTGCGCCGTGCAGGCGGCCAACCTGTGCCGGGACCGGTTCCCCGACGGCCACTACTACGTGGACCTGCGCCGGGGCGGGCGGCCCCGCTCGGCCCGGGAGGTGCTCACCGCGCTGGCCCGCATCCTGGGCACCACGCCACCGGCGTCGGGTCGGGCCGACGATCTGGACGAGGCCGCCGACGAGTTGCGCCGGCAGCTCGACGGCCGGCAGATCCTGCTGGTACTGGACAACGTGGACCGGGCGGCGCAGGTACGCCCGCTGCTTCCCCCGGCCGCCAGGACGTGTCGGCTGCTGCTCGCCGGTGGTCCGGCGCTGGCCTCGCTGGAGGGGCTGGTGGCGTACTGGCTCGCCGAGCCGGACACCGCCGACGCGGTGGAGCTGTTCGCCGCCGCCGGTGGCACCGCGCCGACGCCCCGGGTCCACCGGCCCGACCCGCGCACCGACCCGGCGGTACGCGAGATCGTCGAGGTGTGCGGGCGGCAACCGCGCACCGTCCGGGCCCTGGGCTACCGGACCGCCCAGCACGGTTGGCGCTACTCCGACGTGCGGGACACCCTGCGCCGGGCGGTCGAGACCGCGCCGCACCAGCGGGTACCGGTCTCCCCGGCGGCCCGGTTGGTCACCGACCGGGACACCGCCTACCACGCGCTGTCGGCGCGGGCCCGGCGACTGTACCGGCTGATGTCGCTCAGCCCGGTGCCGTTGGACCGGCCGACGCTCGCGGCCCTGGCCGGACGACGCTGGACCGACGTGGCCACGCTCCTCGACGAGCTGGCCGCGGCGGCGTTCGTGGTCGGTGCCGCCGGTGACCGGTACGAGGTGCGTCCGCTGCTGGCCCCGTACGCCCGACTGCACCTGCGCGAGGCCGAGCCGGTCGCCGCGCGGGTCGCCGCGCAGGCCCGGCTGACCCGGCACCTGGCCCGACGGGCCGAACGGCACGCGGCGAACCTGGCGGTCACCGTCTCGTTGCTGAACCGGGGGCGGTCGCTGCCCCTGGAGGACGATCCGGCGGGCTGGTTCGACCTGCACCAGGACCTGCTGCTCGCGGTGGTCAAGGTGCCGGCCGGAGCGGCCGAGACGCTGCCCCGACGGATCCGCCGGTGGTGGTTCCGGCTGGCGGTGGCGCTCTGCGGCTGGCTGGCCCACGCCGACCGGCTCGACGAGTGGGCCGAGGTGTGCCGGATCGTGCTGGACATGCCGACCGCCGGCGACCGGCCGGAGATCGCCGGCTGGGCGCACAACGAGCTGGGGGTGCTCCGGCGCCGGCGGCACGACCCGCAGGGTGCGGCGGCGGCGCTCACCCTGGCGGTCGCCGAACGTGGTCGGCGGGGCACCGCGCAGGCCCGGATGAACCTCGGTCTGGCCCTGCTGGACCTCGGGCAGGTCGACGACGCGGTGGAGCACCTGGAGTTGTCCCGCCGGCACCGCTCCGCCGCCGACCGGGCCGGGATCGCCCTGACCGACCTGGGGCTGGGCGCGGCCCGGCTGGCCCGGGGCGAGCTGGAGACCGCCCACCGGCACCTGGTCCGGGCGGCCAACACGTTCAGGCTGCTCGGCGACGCCCGGGGCTACGCGGCGGCCCTGACCAACCTGGTGCTGGTGCACGCCGGTCTCGGTGAGCACCTCGACGCCGCGCAGGCCGGGCAGGCGGCGCTGCGGGAGTACGAGTCGGTGGCCGACCCCGCCACCCGCGCCACCGCGCTGCTCAACGCCGGCGCGACCCTGCTGACCAGCGTCCCCGGGCAGGCGCGGGAGGCGTACGAGCTGCTGGCCGAGAGCCACCGGCTGCGGGACTCGCGACGCCCGACGGCGGGGCTGGGGCGTACCCTGCTCTATCTGGGCGACGCGGCGGCGGCGCTGGGCGACCACACCGAGGCCCGCCGGCGGTGGACCGACGCGGCGGACCTCGGCGAGGAGGTCGGTGACCCGGCCGGCCAGGCGGCGGCCGACGCCCGGTTGATCGGCGAGGGTGGCCCCGCGTCCCGCTGAGGGAGCCGACCCGGCTGAGGGATCGGCCCTGAGTGCGGGAGCCGCCCCGGCAGGGGCACCCGCCCCGGACCCCGACGAGCACGAGGAGGCCGTCCCACGTGTCGGAGACCCCCCGCCAGTTGCGGGCGGACTGTTTCCGGTGCTTCGCGCTCTGCTGCGTCGCACCGGCCTTCGCCGCCTCGGCCGACTTCGCCCTGGACAAACCCGCCGGGCGGCCCTGTGCCCACCTGGCCGGTGACTTCCGGTGCGGCATCCACGGGCAGCTGCGTGACCGGGGCTTCGCCGGGTGCACGGTCTTCGACTGCTTCGGCGCCGGCCAGCAGGTCTCCCAGGTCACCTACGGTGGGCGGAGCTGGCGCGACCAGCCGCGGTCGGCGGCGCAGATGTTCGACACCTTCGCCGTGCAGCGGCACCTGCACGAGCTGCTGTGGTACCTGACCGAGGCGGTGGCGCTGGGCCCGACCGAGCCGCTACGCGGCCAACTGCGGCGCGCGGTGGCGGAGACCCTCCGGCACACCGACGCGAGCCCGGCGGAGCTGCTGGCGCTGGACGTCGACGCCCACCGGGCCACGGTCAACGTGCTGCTGTCGCGCGCCAGCGAACTGCTGCGTGGTCGCGGCGGGGCCGACCGGCGCGGCGCGCAGCTGGTCGGGGTCGACCTGCGCCGGGTACGCCTGGTCGGGGCCAACCTGCGGGGCGCGGTGCTGGTCGGGGCGGACCTGCGCGGCGTTGACCTCACCCGGGCCGACGTCACCGGGGCCGACCTGCGCGGCGCCGACCTGCGCGGGGCGGACCTGCGGCGCACGCTCTTCCTGCACCGCGCCCAGCTCGACGCGGCCCGGGGTGACCTGCGCACCCGGCTGCCGGCGTCGCTGTCCCGGCCCGCACACTGGTCAGCGCTGCCGCTCACCCCGACCCGCCGCGCCACCCGGTGACGACTTCGCCGACCTGCCGGCCGAGCAGGCCCGGCCCACGCGGGAGACCAGCCGGGCCGGATACGACGTGGCGGCGGTCTCCGGCACCGAGGACCCGATGCTGGAGGAACAGACCTGACGCCCGGCGTCCCGCCGGTCCGTGGCCCCGATCGGGTGGCACCACGGACCGGCGGACTCAGTCCAGGTGGATCGCGCCGGCCGGGCAGAGGTCGACGGCGCGACGGACCCGCTCGACGCTCTGCGGTGCCGGCTCGGCCACCCGCAGCAGCACCAGACCGTCGGTGTCGTCCTGTTCGAAGACCTCCGGGGCGGTGAGCACGCAGTTGCCGGAGCCGCAGCAGACGTCCCGGTCCACCCGCAGGCGCACCGTCGTCTCCGGCGGGGCCGGCCGGTCGGCGCTCACCAGCTGACCGGAAGCACGTCGAGGCCGAAAACCACCGCGTTGTCCCGGATCGGCAGTTGTTCCGGCTCGGCGGTCACCCGCAGGTCGGGGAAGCGCCGGGCCAGCCCCACCAGGGCCAGCCGCAGCTCGGCGCGGGCCAGCGGCTGACCGATGCACTGGTGCACACCGAAGCCGAAGGCCAGGTGCTGGTGTGCCTGGCGGTACGGGTCGAACCCCTCGGCGTCGTCGAAGACCTCGGTGTCCCGGTTGGCCAGGGCGATCAACACGATGACCCCCTCACCGGCTCGGATCAGCTGCCCGCCGATCTCCACATCCTCGGTGGCCACCCGGGCCAGTCCGGTGCGCACGATGCTGAGGTAGCGCAGCAGCTCCTCGACCAGATCGGCGACGCGTTCGGGCTCGTCGCGCAGCAGGGCGAACTGGTCGGGTCGCCGGGTCAGCAGCAGGACGCTCAACCCGAGCATGTTGGCGGTCGTCTCGTGGCCGGCGATGAGCAGCAGCAGCGCCATGCCGACCAGCTCGTCGAGCTCCAACTCCCCCGGCTCGACCCGTTCCCGGACCAGGCGGCTGAGCAGGTCGTCGGCGGCGGCGTCGGGGTGGGCCAACCGCTCCTGGGCCAACTGCCGCAGGTAGCTCTGCAGCTCCCGGACGGCGGCCTGCACCCGCTCCATCGGCTCGTTGCGGCTGAGCAGGGTGCGGCTGTGGGCCTGGAAGAAGTCGTGGTCGGCGTAGGGCACGCCGAGCAGGTGGCAGATCACCATCGACGGCAGCGGCAGGGCGAACGTCGACACCAGGTCGGCCGGTGGACCGACGGCGGCGAGGTCGTCCAGGCAACGGTCGACGGTCTGCGTGATCAGCGGCTCGATCCGCCGGACATTCTTGATCATGAACTCGGCGGTGAGCATCCGCCTCAGTCGACTGTGCTCGGCGCCGTCCATCCGGATGAACGAGCCCTTGCCGTCCTCGGCGGTCTGCGGCGGCAGGGGACGCAGCAGGGGGAAGCCGGGCCGGGTGAGGTCGGAACTGAAGGCCGGGTGGCGCAGCAGGCGACGCACGTCGGCGTGCCGGCTGACCAGCCAGGCAGTGGCCCCGGTGGGCAGCCGGACCCGGGTCACCGGGGCGGCGTAGCGCTCCTGCTCGTCCTCGGCCAGCAGGGCGAAGGGGCCGCGGGCGGCGTTCACCGGCGGCCACACGGGCAATTCAGCCTCGACGGAACGGGTCATCGGGGGCACCTCCCGCAGCGACTCCTCGTATTCATGTCGTTGCGAAACGTTACCCATCGGCACACATCTACACAAGACCCGACCACTTGAGCGATCGCTCAAAAGCGACTACGCTCCGATTTGAGCATCCGCTCAACCCAGGGAGGCCGCAGTGGACGGTAGCCACGGAGACGATCTCACCTCGAATTCCGACGACGCCCCGAAAGACCTGGACTGGGCCTTGTTCGCCCCGGGCCCGGCGGCCGACACCGACGGCTCCCGGCCACCCCGGACGGCCGCCAACTGGATCCTGGCCGGTCTCATCGGCATGGTCGGCGTGCTCTCGTTCTTCGTCACCGTCCACACCGGACGGGCCGACAGCGCCGTGCTCTTCGTCGGCCTGCCGGTGACCCTCGCGGTGGCGCTGGCGCTCGTGCCCGGTCGGACCGGGCACGGTCGGGTCTTCGGGCTGACCACGGTCGCCCTGCTGCTCGCCGCGGTGCTGCTGCACGAGGGCGCGATCTGCGTACTGCTCGCCGCCCCGCTGGTGTATCTGGTGGTGCACGGCACGACCGCTCTGATCCACGCCGTCCGGCGCCACTCATCGGCCCACGTGCTGGTGCTGCTGCCGCTGCTGCTGGTCACCGCGACCGAGGGCACCGGTACGGGTTGGCGGGTCACCCCCGATCAGCGGGTCGAGGTGGTGCGGGTGGTCGCGTTGCCGGCCGACGAGGTCGCCGCCCGGCTGGCCGCCGGTCCCCGTCCGGTGCCGGTCCGGTCACTGCCACTGCGGCTGCTGCGGGTGCCCATGCCGCAGCAGGTCTCCGGGGACGGGCTGGCCGACGGCGACCGCTGGCTGTTCGCGTACCACGGCTCGGCGCACGGCCCCGGCGGACACCTGCTGGCCGAGGTCGACCGGAGCGGGCCGGGCCGGGTCGGCTTGCGGTTCGTGACCAACAGCTCGATCACCGGGCGCTGGCTCGACTGGCAGCGGGCCGACCTGAGCTGGCGGGCCGTCGACCCGGCACAGACCGAGGTCCGCGTGACCGTCGCCTACCGGCGCGGACTCGACCCGTCGTGGTACTTCGGGCCGCTCCAGGACGCCCTGATGCACCGGGGCGTCGGCCACCTGCTGGACATGCTGGCCCTGCCGTGATCCTGCTCCGCTACCTCTGCCTGGTGGTGCCGGTGCTGCTCGCCGCGGCGCGGGCGGACTCCTCCCGCGCCGGACGCGCCGGGGCGCTGCTCGCGGTGACCGGCAGTTGGGCGTTGGCCGCGGCGGCGGTGCTGGCCGTGGCGGTCGGCGCGGCGGTCGCCGACCCGCACGAGCACGATCACCTCGACCGTCGGTACGGGACGTCGTGGCGCGCCTACCGGCGGGCGGTGCGCCCCTGGTGGCCCCGGTGGCGGCCGTACCCGGGTAACCCGCCGGCCCGGCTCTGGCTGGACGCCGGCTGCGGGCCGTGCGCCCGGACCGGCCGGTTCCTGCTTTGCCGGCGACCTACCGGCCTGCGCCTGCGGCCGGCGGCCCGGCACCGGCAGGTGCTGTGGCGGGCGGAGTACGTGGGCGGCGACGGCCACATCGGACGGGGGGTGGTCGCCGTCGCCCACGGACTCGACCATCTCCAGCGGGGCTGGGCCTACCTCGGCTGGCTGCTGCGGCCGCCCGGCCCGGCCTGGCTGGCGCAGCTGGTGACCGATGCGATGATCGCACCGCCCCATCCGGCGCGCGTCCGAGGAGACCCATGTCCGACACCAAGCAGCGACTGCTCGACGGCACCCTCACCGCGCTGCGCGAACACGGGATAGCCGGCATCTCCGCCCGGACCATCGCCGCGGCGGCCGGGGTGAACCAGGCGCTGGTCTTCTACCACTTCGGCACCGTCGACGAGCTGCTCGGCGCGGCCTGCCGGGCCGGCACCGCGCAGCGGGTGGCCCGGTACGCGCAGCGGTTCACCGAGGTGGGCTCGCTGCGTGAGCTGCTGGCGGTCGGGCAGGCCCTGCACGTGGCGGAACGCGAGCTGGGCAACGTCTCGGTGCTGGCCCAACTGCTCGCCGGGGCGCAGAGCGAGCCCCGGCTGGCCGCGCCCACCGCCGAGGCCCTGCAACTGTGGGTGGACGAGATCGAGCCGGTGCTGGTCCGGCTGCTGGCCGGCTCACCGTTGGCCGAGGTGGCCGACATCCCCGGGCTGGCCCGCGCGGTCGCCGCCGGCTTCGTCGGCCTGGAGCTCTACGAGGGGGTCGACGCCGTCGGCGCGACCCGGGCGGTCGGGGCCCTGGAGCAGCTGGCCGTGCTGGTCGAGGCCGTCGACGACCTCGGCCCGGTGGCCCGCCGGGCGGTGCGCGCCCGGATCAGCCGCACCGCGCGCCGGAGTGGCCCGGCCCGGCCCGTCCGGTGAACCGGGCCGTGCGTCTGGGCCGGGCCGTGCGTCTGAGCGCGGCCGTACGTCTGGGCCGGGCCGTACGTCTGGGCCGGGCCGTACGTCTGGGCCGGGCCGTACGTCGGGTGCCACGCCGGCGGTGACCGCCGCGGGCACCGGCGCCGCCGGCACGGCCGGGCGCAGCCGGGCCGTCAGGCGGGCGGCGGCGTCACCGGCCGTCGCGGTGACCATCGGCAACAGCCTGGTCGTGCTCATCACCGCCAGTTCCTCGGCGGGGGTGCTGGTGCCGTCGAGGAACCGCAGCACCCGCTCGGCCGGGTTACGGGCGAAGAGCCGGGCGAAGAAGTCCGGCCCGCCGACCGTCCCGGCGTCCAGGGCCCGCAGCGCGACCGCGTCCATCCACCGGTGCCGACGCGGGTACGCGGGCGCGGGCACCGGTGGACCGCCGGCGGCCACGGCCCGGGCGACCTGCTCGGCCTGGCGGTGCATGGCGGAGAAGGTGAAACCGGTGGAGCCCCGGGTGGCGCCACCGGCGGTGCCGAGGCGGACCACCCGGGGTGAGGGGCGGGCCACGAAGGGGCCGTCGGTCATCGGGATCACCCCGTTCTCCACCTCCCGCACCCGCAGCGTCGCCGGGTCGAGCCCGAGCAGGTCGCGGTACCCGGCCAGCGCCCGGTCGTAGGCCTCGGAGGTGAGCAGGCCCGGGGTGAACTCGGTGTACTCGATCAGGGCGTACCGGCTGTCGACCGGCAGCACGTAGCCGAAGGAGACACCCCGGGCCGGTTGCCGGGTGCGGAAGTCCATCAGGACCGCCCGGTCGGGGTCGAAGACCGGCGTGGCGGCCTCCACCCACCAGCCCCGGAAGTGCTGCAGCCAGGTGGTCCGGCCGGCGCGCTCCGGTGGGCGGGGACGGGAGTCCAGCACCCACCGGGCCCGCAGCAGCGGCTGCCCGTCGGGGGCGTTCACCCGTACCCGCTGCCCGTCGTCGTCGAGCCGGCCGACGGCCGCGCCGATCCGGATGGCCGCCAGCCGCCGCTCGGCCTCGGCGGCGCGGGCGTAGAGCGGGGCGGAGCGCAGCATCGCGTACCGCAGCGGGGTGAGGTAGAGCAGCCGGCGGCCGGCCGGGGTGGTCACCTCGACCCGGTCCCAGCTCGCGCTGAGCAGTGGGTCCAGGTCGTCGTCGGGTGTGCCCCAGAAGGCCCAGGTGCGGTCCTGGCCACGCTTGTGCACCGGGTCGACCACGGCCACCCGCAGGCCGCGGACCCGGTGGCGGTCCAGGGCGGCCAGCACGAGCGACGCCGCACCGCCCCCGCCCACCAGGGCGAGGTCGACGTCCGGGACAGAGGTGACGCTCACCTTCCTGAGGCTGCCACACCGCCCGCCCGATGCCGGCGGCGGCGTACCGGGACGTGCCGGGGTGAACACGGGACGGCAACGAAGATTTCTCATTTTCACCGGATGGAGGACCCAACCGCCCTAGTGTTGGGCACACCGGTGCTCGTCACGGAGTTGGCCACCCGAACGACGTCCCACGCAGTCAGCGGACGAAAAGTGAGGGAACACGCGTATGAAGACGAAGACACTACCCGTAGCGGCGGCGCTCGGCGTGGGACTCGGCACGGTGCTCCTCCCGGCCGCCGCGCTCGCCGACACCACCGTGTCACCGGCGACCACACCGGTAGGCGGGACGGTCGTGCTGACCAGCTCCTGCAATCCCAAGAGCGGCGACGCGATCTTCCGGGTCACCGGCCCGGACCGGGACCAGAACGTCCGCTCCACCACGGCCGCCGCCGGCGGCGGCCTGAGCGCGGAACTCTTCACCGCCGGCTTCACCCTGGGCAGCTACACGGTCACCTCCACCTGCGGCGACGGCAGCGACGCAGGCAGCGCGACCTTCACCGTCACCCCGATCGGGGGCGCCCCGGCCGGAGACGGTGGCGGTGGCGGCGCGCCGGAGCTGATCGCGGCGGGCGGGGTGCTGGTGGCGGCGGCGACCGGCGGCACGGTGCTGCTGGTCCGCCGCCGGCGGCAGCGCACCACACCGGCCTGAGCCCCGCATCCGGGCCGACCTGAGCCCGGGCAGTCCGACCCATCCCTGACGCGGGTGCCCGTCCCGGTTCGCCGGGGCGGGCACCCGTCGACGCGTACGGAGGTGAGCCGTGAGCGGCTGCGCTCCCCCGCCCGGGGCCCGGCCTCCGGAACCGACCGGGTCGGCCGACCGCACCGGGACCAGCCGGCGCCCGGGGCAGCCGGTCGACTGGGGACCGCTGGCGCTCGGGCTGGCCGGGGTGCTCGGCGTGGCACTGCTCGTCGCCGGCCTGACCCTGGCACCGGCCCGACCACCCGGGCCGTCCGAGGCGGCCCGCCCGGCGGGTCCGGCCCTCGACCGGCCGGGACCGGCCGTGCCGGCACTGCCCCGGGCCGCCCCGGTCCGGGTGACCATCCCGGCGATCGGGGTACGCGCACAGGTGGTTCCGGTGGCCGCCGACGCCGCCGGGCAACTGGAGGTACCCCCGCTGGACCGGCCGACGGTGGCCGGCTGGTACCGGCTCGGGGTGAGTCCCGGCGAGCCGGGCAACGCGGTGCTGGTCGGTCACGTCGACTCCCGACAGACCGGCCCGGCGGTCTTCTTCCGACTCGGTCAGCTCCGGCCGGGCGACACCGTCGAGGTGGCCCGTGCCGACGGGCGCAGCGCCCGCTTCACCGTGGACGGTGTCGCGTCGTACCCGAAGGAGCAGTTTCCCAGCGCGCTGGTCTACGGCGGCGACGGCACCGCCCGGCTGCGGCTGCTCACCTGCGGCGGCCGCTTCGACGACGCCCGCCGCGCCTACCTGGACAACACCGTCGTCTTCGCCACCCGGATCGGCTGAACCCACCGGCCGGGACCGCCGACTGCGGGCGCGGCCACCGCGCGGCCCGGACCGCCGACTGCGGCCCGGGTCACCGGCGGGTCGCGCCGAGCGCGGGTGGGGTCGGTCGGTGCACCCCCGGTGGGGTGGGCGTTCACCGGTGGGGACAATGGTCAGGTGGCGAAACGGGGGGCCCACCGGGCGGTGGGTGGCGAGTCGGTCCGGCCCTGCGCGTGCGGCTCCGGCACGACGTACGGCCGGTGCTGTCGACCGTTGCACCGGGGTGAGGCGCACGCCGCCACCGCCGAGCAACTGATGCGCTCCCGGTTCAGTGCCTTCGCCGTCGGCCACCGGGACCACCTGCTGCGCAGCTGGCACTCCTCGACCCGCCCGACCGGGCTGAGCCTCGACCCCGCCCAACGGTGGTTGCGGCTGGAGGTGCTGGACCGCGAGCGCGGCGGCCTGCTGGACAGCACCGGCACGGTCGAGTTCCGGGCCCACTACCGCACGGCCGGCCGCACCGGCACGCTGCACGAGCGCAGCCGGTTCGTCCGGGAGGACGGACGCTGGGTGTATCTCGACGCGTCGACCGGCTGAGCCGTCCGCCTCCGCCGACCAGACCCCGGCGACTGACCGACCGCCTGCGCCAGGCTGACCGACCGCACCGCGACAGGTGGCCGATCGCGCGGTCCAAACGTTACATCTGTCACGAACTAGCGTGCGGCACGCACCCGCTTGTCATGACTAACCGCACTGGAGGTGGTCGGTCCCATTGACGAGACTTTCCTTCGCCGGGACGACAGGCCGGCGGCTCAGCGAAGGGGAGGTGCCAGGTGGACGAGCGCTACGACAGCTACTGCGCCGCAGACCCGCTGTTCTACGACTCGCTCGGCAGCGTGACGACCCAGCCCGGCTTCCCCACCGCCGCCCGGCCGCTGCCCGAGGGCTGGCAGAGCGAGCCGACCGGCGACTGGCTGATCTACGCCCCGGTCGACGGCACGCTGCCCGAGCAGGGCTGGAAGATCCACGTGTCGGCCACCCTGACCAACGCCGACGAGGTGCTCGCGGCGGTCTGGGACTACTGCGTCCCCCGGGGCCTGGCGTTCAAGTTCCTACGTGGACCGCGCACCCTGCTGATGCGCAACTCCAAGTACGCCGCCCGGGGCGCCAGCGGCAAGTTCGTCACCGTCTACCCACGCGACGAGGCGGAGCTGGAGCTGACCTGCAAGGAGCTCGACGAGCTGCTCGCCGGCCAGGACGGCCCGTACATCCTCAGCGACCTGCGCTACCACGCCGGTCCGGTGTACGTGCGCTACGGCGGCTTCGCCGCCCGGTACTGCCAGTCCGACGAGGGTCAGGTGGTGCCCGCGATCGCCGACGACAGCGGCACCCTGGTCCCGGACCGCCGGGACCCGGTGTTCCACGTGCCGTCCTGGGTGACGCTGCCCGACTTCCTCGCGCCGCACCTGGCCGCCCGCAACGGCTCCCGTACCGACGAGCTGCCGTACCGGATCGAGAAGGTCATCCACTTCTCCAACGGTGGCGGCCTCTACGTCGGCCGGGACCTGCGCAGCGACACCCAGGTGGTGCTCAAGGAGGCCCGTCCGCACGCCGGGCTGGACGCCGACGGCGCCGACGCGGTGGCCCGGCTGCACCGCGAGGCGGACAACCTGCGTCGCCTGGCCGACCTGCCGCAGGTGCCCCGGGTGCACGACGAGTTCGTCTTCAGCGACCACCACTTCCTGGCCCTGGAGTTCATCGAGGGCCGGGCGTTGAACAAGGAGATCGTCGAGCGGTACCCGCTCATCGACGCGGACGCCACCGACGCGGACCGGGCCACCTACGCCGACTGGGCCCGCAGCGTCCACGCCCAGGTCGAGACGGTGATCGAGGAGATCCACGCCCGCGGGTTGGTCTACGGCGACCTGCACCTGTTCAACGTGATGATCCGGCCGGACGACACCGTCGCGCTCGTCGACTTCGAGGTGGCCGCCCCGATCGACGGCCACCGCCGGCCGGGCCTGCGCAACCAGGGCTTCGCCGCCCCCCGGGACCGCACCGGGCCGGCCGTCGACCGGTACGCCCTGGCCTGCCTGCGGCTGGCGTTGTTCCTGCCGCTGACCCAGCTCGTGCGGCTGGAGACGACCAAGGCCGCGCAGTTGGCCGATGTGATCGCCGAGGCCTTCCCGGTGTCCCGGGACTGGCTCACCCCGGCGGTCCAGGAGATCACCGGCAGCCCGGCGACCTCGGAGGCCGCGCCGGTGACCGGGATGACCGCGCCGGACTACCGCCCACACCGGTGGGACGCGCTGCGGGCTTGCCTGGCCTCGGCGCTCCTGACCAGCGCCACCCCGCAACGCGACGAGCGACTCTTCCCCGGCGACATCGAGCAGTTCCGCAGCGGTGGCCTCAACCTCGCCCACGGTGCCGCCGGGGTGCTGCACGCCCTGGCCGTCAGTGGTGCCGGGCAGTGGCCGGAGCACGAGCAGTGGCTGCTGCGGCGGGCCACGTCGCCGGTCTCCGGCACCCGGTGCGGCTTCTACGACGGGCTGCACGGGGTCGCCTACGCCCTGGACGGGTTGGGGCGTCGGCAGGGCGCACTGGACGTGCTGGACATCTGCCTGCGCCAACCCTGGCAGGACCTCGACCACAGCCTGCGCGGCGGGCTGGCCGGGATCGGACTGAACCTGCTGCACCTGGCCGAACGGACTGGCGAGACGCGGCTGCGTGAGGAGGCCTGGCGGGTCGCCGAGCGCCTCGTCGAACAGGTCGCCGTCGACCCGGGCGGCGAGATCAGCGGCGGCCGGAACCCGTACGCCGGGCTGCTGCGCGGCCGGACCGGGCCGGCCTTGCTGCTGCTGCGGCTCTACGAGGCCAGCGGAGACCGGACGCTGCTGGCACACGCGGCCACCGCGCTGCGCCAGGACCTGCGCCGCTGTGTGGTCCGCCCGGACGGGGCGCTGGAGGTCAACGAGGGCTGGCGCACCATGCCGTACCTCGCCGAGGGCAGCGTCGGGATCGGTCTGGTGCTCGAACGGTACCTACGGCACCAGGACGACGAGCAGTTCCGGACCGCCACGGTGGGCATCCGGCGGGCCGCCCGGTCGCCCTTCTACGCCCAGACCGGGCTCTTCGCCGGCCGGGCCGGCATCATCGCCTACCTGGCCGCGACCAGCACCGCCGGCGACGAGCCGGATGCGCTGCCGGCCCAGGTACGCCGGCTGGCCTGGCACGCGCTGCCGTACGCCGACGGGGTCGCGTTCCCCGGCGAGCAGCTGCTCCGGCTCTCGATGGACCTGGCCACCGGCACCGCCGGTGTGCTGCTCGCGGTGGCCGCCGCCCACGGCGAGGCCGCCGCCGGACTGCCCTTCCTCGCGCCCGCACCGGGCGCCCCACGACTCCCCCGGCGTTCCGGGGGCGACCAGACCGATCCGACGACCGAAGGGAGGTGACACGACATGGCGCTTCTCGACCTCCAGGGCCTGGAGATGGCCCCCGCCGACCGCACCGGCGACGGCAGCCGGGCCAGCCTGCTGCTCTGCGGCGACAGCTCGCTCTCCGTCACCACCTGCAACTGACCTCCGTTCCCCCGCACTTCTGCTCGACCTCTCGAAAGGACGTGACCACGATGGCGCTTCTCGACCTCCAGGGCATGGAGATGGCCCCCGCCGACCGCACCGGCGACGGCAGCAAGGCGAGCCTGCTGCTCTGCGGCGACAGCTCGCTCTCCGTCACCACCTGCAACTGACCTCTCGGCCCCAGCGCGGTGACCGTGACCTACCGATTCGAAAGGAGGTGACCAGAATGGCGCTCCTCGACCTCCAGGGCATGGAGATGGCCCCCGCCGACCGCACCGGCGACGGCAGCAAGGCGAGCCTGCTGCTCTGCGGCGACAGCTCCCTCTCCGTCACCACCTGCAACTGATCACGGCAGCACGGCGCCCCGGGCGGTGGACGCAACACCGCCCGGGGCCGCTGTGCGTGGGAGGACAGCATGGACGTACCCGCCGGAGCCGACCGGCTGCTGCGCTGGGCGGTACGCGCCGGCGGCGGCTGGACGTTCGGGCTGGCGGTGGTCGCCCTGGCCGGTGCGGTCGCCGAGTTGCTGCTGCCGCTCACCCTCGGCCGCGCCGTCGACGCCGCCCTGGGCGGCGACGGCGGCTGGTGGCCGGTGGCCGCCTGCGCCCTGGTGGCCCTCCTGATCGTCACCGACACCGTCGGCGACCTGGCCACCGGGTACGGGGCGGCGCGGGCCACCGAACGGGTCCGCGTCCGCCTGCTGCGCCACCTGTTCGCACTCGACGTCCGGCAGGTCCGCCGGTATCCGGTGGGTGACCTGGTGGGCCGGCTGGTGGCCCAGGCCGCCGACACCGGGCAGGCCGGCAACGCGGTGGTGCTGGGCGTCGTGTCGCTGCTGCCGCCGGTGGGCAGCGTGGTCGCGTTGACCCTGCTGGAGCCGGTGCTGGGGCTGACCCTGCTGGCCGGGCTCGTGGTGCTCGCGGTGCTGATGCGGGCCTTCGTCGCCGACGCCTCCGCCGCCGTCGGGGCGTACCAGCGGACCCTGGGCGCGATCGCCGGGCGGCTGCTGGAGGCCAGCGGCGGGGCGCGTACCGTCGCCGCCGCGGCCACCACCGACCGGGAGGTCGACCGGGTGCTGACCACCCTGCCCGAGCTGGCCCGGCACGGCCGGCACGGCTGGCAGGCGCTGGCCCGGGCCAGCGCCCGGACCGCCGCCGTCGCGCCCCTGCTCAGCCTGGCCGTGATCGCCGTCGGCGGGTACGCCCTCAGCGCCGGCTGGCTCACCCCGGGGGAACTCGTCGCCGCCGTCCGGTACGCCGCCCTCGGCGCCGGCCTGGGCGCGGTGGTGGCCACGCTCAACCGGCTGGTCCGCAGCCGGGCCGGGGCCGGCCGGGTCGCCGAGCTGCTGGCCCGACCGGCCACCCCGGACGGACACCGGCCGGTGCCGGCGGGTCGGGGTGCGTTGCGGCTGCACCGGGTGACCGTACGTGCCGACGACGGACGACCGATCCTCGACGGCGTCGAGCTGGACGTGCCGGCCGGCGCCACGCTGGCGGTGGTCGGGGCGTCCGGGGCCGGCAAGTCCACGCTCGCCGCGGTGGCCGGCCGACTGTACGACCCCGACGAGGGCGAGGTGCTGCTGGACGGGGTGCCGTTGGCCGAGTGGGACCACGCCGCGTTGCGCACCGCGGTGGGCTACGCCTTCGAGCGGCCGGTGCTGGTCGGGGCGACCATCCACGAGGCGGTCGGCCTGGCGCTGCCGCCCGGATCCGCCGCCCCACCCGCCGGTTCCGCGCCGGCCGGCGCGGCGGTGCTGCGGGCGACCCGGGACGCCGCCATCGCCGACTGTGTCGCCCGGCTGCCCGACGGCTTCCGGACCCGCACCGAGGCCGCGCCGCTGTCCGGCGGCGAGGCACAGCGGTTGGGGTTGGCCCGGGCGCTGGCCGCCGGGCGGCTGCTCATCCTCGACGACGCGACGTCCAGCCTGGACACCGCCACCGAGCACCGCATCGCCCGCGCGGTGGCCGGACGGGCCGGTGACCGTACCCGCCTGATCGTCACCCACCGGGTCGCCACCGCGGCGGCGGCGGACCTGGTCGCCTGGCTCGACGCGGGCCGGCTACGGGCGGTCGGCCCGCACCGACGGCTCTGGGCCGACCCGGCCTACCGCGCGGTCTTCACCCCCACCGACCCGGTCGCGACACCGCGTGGCCCGGCGGATGCGACCGCGGCGACACCGGGCGGGCCTCCCGCCCCACCCACCGGCCCGACGGCCGCTGCCGGCACCCCGGCGGGTACGCCGGCCGGGACCGGGGGGAAACGGTGAACGGCGCCCGGGTGGGTGCCGGGGTGGGCCGGGTCACCTGGCGGGCGCTGCGGGACCGACGGTCGGCGGTCGGCCGGCTGGCCGGCTGGTCGGTGCTGGAGTCGCTGCCGACCCTGCTGACCGGCTACCTGCTGGCCCGCGCGGTGGACCAGGGATTCCTCGCCGGACGGTTCGGTACCGGCCTGGCCTGGCTCGCGCTGCTCGCGACGGCCGTGCTGATCGCCGCGGCGGCCACCGGCCGGGTGTACCGGGGGCTCGGCGCGGTGGTGGAGCCGTTCCGCGACGACCTGGTGACCCGGGTGGTCACCGCGACCCTGCACGACGCCACCCGGGCCGCCGCACCGGCCACCGCCGACCCACCCGGCACGACGGTGATCCGGGAGCCGCGCAGCGCGGCGGTGATCCGGGAGCCACGCAGCGCGGCGGTGACCCGGGAGCCACGCAGCGCGGCGGTGACCCGGCTGACCCACCAGGTGGAGCTGGTCCGGGACACCTTCGGCGGCCTGCTGATGGTGGTACGCGGCTTCCTGTTCTCCGGCACCGCGGCCCTGCTCGGGCTGCTCGCCCTGGCCCCGGTGGTGGCTGCCCTGGTGGCGGTGCCGCTGGTGGTGGGTCTGGCGGTGTTCGCGGCGGCGTTGCCCGCGATGGCCCGCCACCAGGGCGGGTACGTGCGCGCCGGTGAGACGCTCGGCGAGGCGGCGGCCACCGCCCTGGCCGGGCACCGCGACGTCTGGGCCTGTGGCGCGCAGGACCGGGTGGTCGCCGAGGTCGACCGGCGGGTACGCGCACAGGCCACCGCCGAGCGGACCGTGGCCCGGATGACCGCGGTCCGCAGCATCAGTCTCGGGCTCGGCGGTTGGCTGCCCCTGGCGGTGCTGCTCTTCGCCGCGCCGTGGCTGGTCCGCCAGGGGTTGACCCCCGGGGAGGTGCTCGGCGCGCTGGTCTACGTCAGCACCGGCCTGCAGCCGGCCCTGCACGCCCTGGTGCAGGGGGTGGGCGGCGGCGGGCTGCGGTACGTGGTGACGTTGGACCGGATCCTGCGCACCAGCGTCCCGCCCACCGGTCCGACCTGGACCGGTCCCCCGGTCGGCGGCACACCGACGATGGCCCCCGGGCGGGTCGGTACCGGCCCGGACACGCCGGTGGCCGGGCGGCTGTGCCGGGTCACCTTCCGGCACGGGCCCCGGGCTCGGGCCGTACTCTCGGATTTCTCCCTCACCCTGCCGGCCGGCGACCACCTGGCCGTGGTCGGCCCCAGCGGGGTCGGCAAGTCCACCCTGGCCGCCCTGCTGGCCGGCCTGGTCACCCCGGAGGCCGGCACGGTCGAACTGGCCGGACGCCCGGTGCGGGGCACCCCACCGGAGGTGCTGGCCGGGCGGCGGGTGCTGGTGCCGCAGGAGGCGTACGTCTTCACCGGCACGCTCGCCGACAACCTGTGCTACCTCCGACCGACGGTGGACGCGGCGGCGCTGTGGGCCGCGCTCGACGCCGTCGGCGCCGGGGCCTTGGCCGACCGGCTCGGTGGGCTGGCCGCCCCGGTCGACCCGGCGCGGCTCTCCGCCGGTGAGCGGCAGCTGATCGCCGCCGCCCGGGCCTGGCTGGCCCCCGCCGCACTGGTGATCCTCGACGAGGCCACCTGCCACCTGGACCCGGCCGCCGAGGCACGGGTGGAGGAGGCATTCGCCGCCCGCGACGGCACGCTGCTGGTGGTGGCGCACCGGATCAGCTCCGCGCTACGGGCCCACCGGGTGCTGGTCCTCGACGGTGGCACACCACAGCTGGGTGGGCACCGGGAACTGCTGGACCACTCGGCGACCTACCGGGAACTGGTCGGCTACTGGGACGATCAGGCGGTACTACCGGCGCGGTGAGCGACGACCTCGGTCGATCAGATCCAACCCGCCTCCTGGGCCACCCGGACCGCCTCCACCCGGGTCCGCGCCCGGCACCGGCGGGTGATCCGGCTCAGGTTGTTGCGGACCGTGCCCGGCGACAGCCGCAGGTTCACGGCGATCTCGGCGACCGGCGACCCGGCCGCGGTCAGCCGCAGGATCTCGGTCTCCCGGTCGGTCAGCGGGCTCGTCCCGTCCAGCGCGGCGACGACGAGGTTCGCGTCGACCACCGGCTCGCCCCGGGCCAGCCGACGGACCCCGTCGACCACGCTCTGCGGCGCCACGTCGGTGCCGAGGATGCCGACGGTACGTCCCTCGGCGAGCATGTCGCACAGGTCGCGGGCGCGCCGGGGCTCGGCGAGCACCAGCACCGGGCACCGCCCCACCGCCGCGCCGACGTCCCCGTCGAGCAGCGCCAGGTCGACCACGGCGACGTCGGGACGGTGCTCCCGCAGCACCGAGGAGACCCGGTCGCCCCGGTCGAGTTCGGCCACCACGCTGATGTCGTGCTGGGCGTCGAGAACGAGCGCCAGAGCGCCCCGCACCAGGGCACCGTCGAGCGCGAGCAGAGTACGTATCACGGCGGCCTTTCCTCTCGCACCGGTAGGGAGCGACACGTGCGCCACCCGGCGACCGTCGGTGACCATTGCAACACGACGGACCCCGGACCGCCCGTCGAGCAGTGCGCAATCTCGCGGAAGCCGGCTCGCCTTCCGCGACCGGACTGGGTCACAACCAGCCGTCGCGCTGCGCCCGGCGGATCGCCTCCAACCGGTTGCGGCTGCCGGTCTTGTGCAGGATCGCGGAGAGATGGTTGCGTACGGTGCCGTGCGCGAGAAAGAGGCGTCTTGCGGTCTCCTTCAGCGGCAGCCCCTCGGCGACGGTCCGCAGCACCTCCAACTCCCGCCTGGTCAGCGGGCAGGCTGTGGGTTTCAGGGCGGCCACCGCCGCGGTCGGGTCGATCACCCGCTCCCCGGCGGCCATCGACCGGACCATCCGGACCAGTTCGTCGACCGGTCCGTCCTTACCGAGGAAACCACGCACCCCGACGGCCACGGCGGCCCGCAGCACGCTGGGGTTCCACCGGCCGCACATGGCCAACACGGCGGTGCCCGGGGCGACCCGTTCGACCTCGCCGATCGCCTCGAAGGTCTCCGGTGGCGCGTCCGAGGGCAGGTCGACCACGACCACGTCCGGCCGTTCACGTCGGACGACGGTGGGCAGGTCGGCCACCGCGGCGGCCTCGGCGGCCACGTCGATGTCCGGCTGCCCGGACAACGCGGCGCAGAGCGCCCCACGTAACAGGCCCATGCTCTCCACCACGACCACCCGGATCGTCACACGCTCTCCGATCTTGGGAAGAGCCGGACGGTGGCCGGACGGGCGCAGCGCGGGCCGGCCTGATCCGCCCGGTCAGGAGCCCGCACATCGTAGGCACGTAACATCGGCGTAGCACAGAGTAAACAACCCGACAGTGAACTTCCGCCGGTCGATCCGCCGGTGCGGCCGGGCGGGCAGTGCGGTGCGGTGGGGCGGCGCAGCGGTGGGGCGGCGCGGGGCGCGGACCCGATCAGCGGAGGGTCCCCTCGTCGGCCCGGACACGACAGCGGCCGGGGCCGCCGACTGGTGTCGACGGCCCCGGCCTGGGTACTTCCGCGCCGAACCGGGTGCGGTTCGCCGGGGCGGGCTCAGCGTTGTTCGTCGGCCCCGTCCGGGCGCCGGGTCGACTCGCCGTCGGTGCCGCCGCCCTGCCGGGGGATGAACCGGGTCGCGTCCACATCGCCGCGCGGCAACACCCCGGTCGCCTCCGGGTCGTCGCGCCGGATGACCCCCGTGGCCTCCGGGTCGTCGCGCGGGATGACCGTGGTGGCCTCCGGGTCGTCGCGCCGGATCACGCCGGTCGCCTCCGGGTCGTCCTGCGGGATCACGCCGGTGGCGTCGGGGTCGTCGCGCCGCATGATGGTGGTGGCCGCCAGGTCGGGCCGGGGAATGACGGTCGTGGCCTCGGGGTCGTCGCGCCGGATCACGCCGGTGGCCTCCGGGTCGTCCTGTGGGATCACACCGGTGGCGTCGGGGTCGAAGTCGCCCGGAGCAGCCGGGCCGGCCGCGGCGGCCCGAGCGGCCTCCTCGTCCCGCCGGGCCTGAGCGGCCTCCTCGTCCCGCCGAACCTGAGCGGCCTCCTCGTCCCGCCGGGCCTGAGCCGCCTCCTCGTCCCGTCGGACCTGAGCCGCCTCCTCATCCCGCCGAGCCTGAGCCGCCTCCTCATCCCGCCGGGCCTGGTAGGCGCGGGCGTGCGAGACGATGGTGCGGGATTCCTGCTCGGCACGGCTGAGCCAGCCCTCCCACCGGTACTGCATCGGCCGGACCAGCCCGCCGCCGACACCCACCACCAGGATGCCGCCGACGGTGGCGAGCACCGCGATCAGTACCGGCGTGGTGACCGTGGTGGCGATGCCGATCTGGTTGAGCGCGGCGATGACGCCCAGGCCGAGGATGAACCAGGACGCCACGTTGGCCAACATCCGCCCGTAGGACAGACCGCCCAGGGCGCTGCTGATGATGTCCTTGACCGCGTTGGCGATGGCCGCCGCCACGACGATGATGACGATGGCCACGAAGGCACGGGGCAACCAGCCGATGATGCCGGCGATCAGGTCGGAGATGGGGTTGGGTCCCCAGATGCCGAAGGCCAGGTAGAGGGTGAGCAGCAGCACGCCGTAGTAGGCGAGCTTCGCGACGATGTCGCTGGCGTCGTACCTGGACCTGGCCAGTGCGGTGCGGATGCCGCCGCGTTCGACGGCCCGGTCGAAGCCCACCCGCTCCAGCACCTTGTCGACGATCTTCAGAACGGCCTTGGCGACCAGCCAGCCGGCGACCAGGATCGCCACGAAGGCCAGCGCCTTCGGCAGGAACAGCAGCACGGCACGGAACGCGTCACCCACGGCGTCGCCGACGTTGTCGGACATGAAAAGGGTCCCTCCACACGGTCGGGGCGGACAGTAGGGACCCCATCTTCCCCGAGCCGCAGATGGACAAACCCGGCGGGTCGTACCCGAAGCGGGTCCCGGCCTGCCGACGCGGGCCCCGCCGACCCCGGGGGACCTTCGGTGATCGGGTAGTGACACATCGGCACATCGGCCTGCATAATTGCCGCTGCCACGCGCCGGCACGCCGTCGGTCTCCGACGCGCCGACGCCGAGTCGAAGGGACCACTGCGTGAAGCGGGACCACTGCCCGATGCTGCCGGGCGACGGCACCACGGACTACGCGCGCTACATGCGTACCGACGCCCTGCTCGACCTGCAGCGACGGCCGGCGGAGATGCTGCACCGCGACGAGTTGCTCTTCCAGGTGGTGCACCAGTCCACCGAACTGTGGTTGAAGCTCGCCGTGGCCGAGCTGACCGAGGCACTCACCCGGCTCGACGCCGACCAGCCGGCGGCGGCCGAGGCCCTGCTGGTCCGGGCGACGCTGGGCGTCCGGCTGGTCACCGCGCAACTCGACATGCTGGAACACCTCCGCCCGGCCGACTTCCAGACGATGCAGCCCGCGCTGGGCAACGGCTCCGGTGCCGAGTCACCCGGCTGGCGAGGGCTCCAGGCGGTCAGCCGGCAGCTCGGCCGGTCCTTCGCCGCCCACCTCGCCGCCCGGCGCGTCACCCCGGCGGCCCTGCGCGAGGCGGATCCGACGGACCCCGCCCGCCGGCTGGCCGAGGCCATGTGGACGTGGGACGAGCAGGTGTCGCACTGGCGGGCCCGGCACTACCAGATCGCCCTGCGCATCGGTGGTCACGCCCCCGCCGGCACCCCGGGCAGCCCGGCGACGATGCTCGCCCGGCTGGTCGAACACCGGTTCTTCCCGGAGCTGTGGCCACCGCAGCCGAGCACGGTCGAGCGCGCCTCCCGGACGGATTGAGACAGCCGGAGTTCGACCCGCACCGTCCCGATCTGACTGGAATCCCGAGGTGCTCCACGTGCGCGATGTGACCCGCTGGCTGTCCGGCGCGGCCGAACCCGACAGTTTCCCCTACTCACCGGTGCTGCGGGAGTTCCACCGGGTGGGCAAGCACTTCGTCGCCCCGGACCTGCTCGCCCTGCTCGACCAGAGCCGGATCCGGGTGCGTCCGGCGGCGGACCGGCCCACGGGTGACGCCCGGCTGCTGTGCGACTTCCTGGACGTGGCACTGGACAAGTGGGACGGTCGGTACGACTACCGCAGCTACCTGGCCCTGCCGGTGCTCCGGCTGACGGGCCCGCCCCGACAGACCGACGACGCCGTCGAGCCGACCGACGCGCGCCGGGCCCGGGACCGGCTGCTCGTCGGCCTGGTCGCCGACGCGTTGGCGTTCGAGCTGGCCGCCGGGGTGGACACCGACCTCCTGGCCGAGCTGCGTCCGGGGCCGCAGGTGGTGGCCAAGCGCTGCCGCCTGGGCCTGCGGGCGGTCCGGCCGGCGCTGGGCCGGCTGGGCCTGACCACCACGACGGTCGCCGAACCGGCCGCGGCGGCGGCCGCCGCCGCGCTGCACGCCATGGTCACCGCCCTGGACGACCCGACCGACCGGCAGGCGTTGCGGCTGAGCATGCTGCCGGTCTACGTGTCGCACGACGAGTACCTGTTCATCCGGGTGCTCCAGGCGTACGAGTGTCTCTTCGTGGGGCTCGCCGCCGAGCTGCACGCGACCATCGCCGCGCTGGCCGCCGGGGCGGCCCGCACCGCCGCCGAGCGGCTGGCGTACGCCCGGGAGCTGCTCAGCACCGCCAGTCCGCTCTTCTCGTTGCTGGCCACCATGCAGCCGGCGGCCTTCCGCACGTTCCGCGCGTACACCGAGGGGGCCAGCGCCATCCAGTCCCGGTCCTACAAGCTGATGGAGTCGCTGTGCCGTACCCCCGACCGGTCGCGGCTGGACTCGGCCGCCTACCGGTCGGTGCCGGAGGTCCGCGACCGGGTACGCGCCGGGCAGCCCTCGGTCGACGAGGCGTACCGGGCGGCGGTACGCGGCGGTCGGCTCGACGCCGCGGAGCAGGCCCTGCTGGTCGGGCAGCTGCACGGCTTCTCCACCGCCGTGCTGCAGTGGCGGCGCACCCACCACGGGCTGGCCACCCGGATGCTCGGCCCCCGCCCCGGCACCGGCTACACCGAGGGTACGCCCTACCTGGCGGCCACCCGGGGCATCGCGGTCTTCACCGCCGTCGCCCCCGAGTCCGGCGCGCCGTCACCTACCGAACCGACTGGAGGCTGCCCCGCGTGAGCGCACCCGAACTGGCACCCGACATCGAGACGCCCCGGTGCCTGGACCCCGCCGCCCACACGGCGTTACGCGCCGAGTTTCCCCTGCTGGAGACCTGTGTCTACCTGAACAACAACTCGACCGGCGCGGTGCCCCGGGCGGCCGAGCGGGTGCTGACCGACTACTGGGACACCCTGCGTACCTGGCGGGACGACGTCTGGCAGGGCTGGCACGTCGGCCTCGACCGGTACGCCGACTCGGTGGCCGCCCTGATCGGCGCGCCGCCGGGCAGCGTCATCACCGACGCCAACCTGAGCACCCTGCTGGCCCGGGTGGCGTCCTGTTTCGACTACCGCCCGCCCCGCGACCGGGTCGTCACCACCGACCTGGAGTTCCCGACCGTGCCGTTCATCTTCGACGCGTTCCGCCGTTACGGCGCCCGGCCCGTGGTGGTCGGCTCCGGGGGGCCGGACTTCGACCTCGACGCCCTCGACGCCGGGATCGACGAGCGGACGTTGCTGGTCTGCGTGCCGCACGCCAGCTTCACCTCCGGCGCCACCATCGACCTGCCGCGCCTGGTCGACCGGGCCCACCAGGTGGGCGCGCTGGTGGTGGTGGACGCCTTCCAGACCGTGGGGACGGTGCCGCTGGACGTGACCGCGCTCGGCGTCGACGTGGTGCTCGGTGGGGCACACAAGTGGTTGTGCGGGGTGGGCACCGCCTTCCTGTACGTCCGCCCGGAGCTGGCGGCGACGCTGGAGCCGGCGGCCACCGGCTGGCAGGCCGGCGACCGGGCGTTGACCTTCCGCCGGTCGACCGGGTGGGCGGCCGACGCCCAGCGCTTCGCCGGCGGCACCCCGTACCCGCTGACCTCGCTGGTCTCCCAGGTCGGGCTGGACCTGCTGGCCGGCGTGGGCGTCCCGGCGATCCGACGGCACTCGCTGGCGCTGACCGGGCGGGTCCTGGAGCTGGCCGGGGCCGCCGGCATCAAGGTGGTCAGCCCGGTCGAACCGCACCGGCGGGGCGGGGTGGTGTGCCTGGACGTGCCCGACGGTGAGGCGGTCAAAAGGCGGCTGGCCGACCGGAACATGATCTGCAGCTGGCGGGGCTGGCTGCGGGTCGGACCGCACGTCTACAACACCCTCGACGAGGTCGAGGTCTTCATGGCCGCCCTGACCGAGGAACTCCGCCGCTGAGCGCAGACGCGCTGAAGGACGGCGGGAACCGGATCAACCCCTCGCCCGACCAACCAGGAGGAATCACGATCACGAGAAGGTAACCGATGAGCAGCAGTACCCGGCTCGGCCGACGCCGCGCCCTCCTCCTGGCCGGCACCCTGGTCCTGGCCGTCGCGGCCACCGGCTGCGGGTCCTCCGACACGACGACCACCGGCGGGCCCAGCCCGTCCGCCCCGCCCTCGGCCTCGACGCCGACGGACGCCGGGGCCGGGGTGCTGGAGATCCGCGACCCGTGGGTGAAGGCGGCCGACACCGGCATGACGGCGGCCTTCGCCACCCTGGCCAACACCGGGGACACCGACGTCACCCTGACCGGCGCCTCGACCGACGTCTCGGTGATGGAGGTACACGAGATGGCGATGCGGGACGGCAAGATGGTCATGAAGCCCAAGGAGGGCGGTGTGGTCATCAAGGCCGGCAGCAGCCACGTACTGCAGCCCGGCGGCGACCACCTGATGCTGATGGACCTGCGCGAGCCGGTCCCGGCCGGCGCCGAACTGGCCATCACCCTCACCTTCGCCGACGGCCGCAGCCAGCGGTTCACGGCCGTGTCGAAACCGTTCACCGGCGCGCAGGAGAGCTACTCCCCCGAGCACGGCGGGCCCAGCCCGATGCCGGGCGGCAGCGCGACGCCCGGGATGACCATGAGCCCGGCGTCGTGACCGGTGCCCCCGGCTCCCCCGCGGTGAGCAGACGTGGGCTGCTCGCCGCGGGGGCCCTCACCGCCGGTGGCGCGCTGGCCGGCGGCGCGGCGGTCGCCGTCGGCACCGGCCGACCGGACGCCCCGGCCACCCCGCCGGTGCCGGTGGCGGCCGTCGGTACGGCGGTCGAGCCGTTCCACGGTGCCCGCCAGGCCGGGATCGCCACCGAACCGCAGGCGCACGCGGCGTTCGTGGCGTTCACCCTGCGCCCGGCGACCGACCGGGCGGCACTGGGCCGGTTGCTGCGGCTGCTCAGCGACGACGCCGCCCGGCTGACCCAGGGCCGGCCGGCGCTGGCCGACACCGAGGCCGAACTCGGGCTGCTGCCGGCCCGACTCACCGTCACCTTCGGCTTCGGGCCCGGCCTGTACCGGGCCGCCGGGCTGGACGACCGCCGACCGGCGTCCGTGGTCGACCTGCCGTCGTTCCGCATCGACCGGCTCCAGCCGGCCTGGTCCGGTGGGGACCTGCTGCTGCAGATCTGCGCCGACGACCCGATCACCGTCGCCCACGCCCAACGCGTACTGGTCAAGGACTCCCGGCCGTTCGCCACCGTCCGGTGGGTGCAGCAGGGATTCCGCCGCAGCCCCGGCGTCGAGGCCGGCGGACACACCCAGCGCAACCTGTTCGGCCAGCTCGACGGGACCGCCAACCCGCAACCCGGCACCCCGCTGGACACCGCCGTCTGGATCCCCGACGGGCCGCCGTGGCTGCGCGACGGCAGCACCCTGGTCGTGCGGCGGATCCGGATGGACATGGAGACCTGGGACCTGCTCGGCCGCACCGACCGGGAACTGGCCGTCGGCCGTCGGCTGGACACCGGCGCACCGCTGACCGGCACCGCCGAACGCGACGAGCCCGACTTCGCCGCCACCGACGAGTCCGGGCTGACGGTGATCCCGGACTTCTCCCACCTCACCCGGGCCCACGTCACCGACGACCGGTTCCGGATCCTGCGCCGGCCCTACAACTACGACGGGGTACCGGCCGCCGACGGCAGCGCCGACAGCGGTCTGGTCTTCGCCGCCTACCAGGCCGACATCGAACGCCAGTTCCTGCCCATCCAACGTCGGCTCGCCGAGCGGGACCTGCTCAACGAGTGGACCACCCCGATCGGGTCGGCCGTCTTCGCCGTACCGCCCGGCTGCCCGGCCGGCGGCTGGATCGGAGAGCAGCTACTCGGATGAGAACCCGAATCGTGTTGGCGCTGTCGGGTGTCGTGGTGGTCCTGCTCGGCACGCCCACACCGGCGTGGGCGCACAACTCGCTGCGCGCGGCGACCCCGGCCCAGAACGCCACCCTGACCACCGCACCGACCCAGATCACCCTGGACTTCCAGCAGCGCATCGACCCCGCCTTCACCACCATCGTGGTCACCGACGCCAGCAGCCGCCGGATCGCGGCGACGGACCCGGTGGTCACCGGCGCGACCGGCACCGCCCGGCTGACCGAGACCCTGCCCAACGGCAGCTACCTGGTCGCGTACCGGGTGGTATCGGCCGACGGCCATCCGGTCCAGGGCTCGTACCCGTTCACCGTCGCCGACCCCACCGCGCCGCAGGTCGCCCCGCCCACGCCCGCCCCGGCCGCCGCCGCGGCCCCGGACGACCGCCGGTGGACCTGGCTCGCCGTGGCCGCCGGCACGCTCGCCACGCTTGCCGGGCTCGTCGTGGTGACGCTCATCGGCCGGCGGCGGCGCGCCCGTCCGGCCCGCTGAGCACCGGGTACGGGCCGAGCGGCGGGACAGGGCACCATGGGAGGCATGCGCCTGGTGTCGTTGCTCCCCTCCGCGACGGAGATCGTCCACGCCCTCGGCCTCGGCGACGACCTCGTCGGGGTCACCTTCGAGTGTGACCACCCGCCGACCGCCCGCACCGACGCCACCGTGGTCGTCGGCGGCCGGGACACCCGGGGCATGAGCCCCGCCGAGATCGACGACTACGTACGCGCGCAGCTGGCCGCCGGTGGGGACCTCTACACCCTGCACGCCGACGCGTTGTCCGGGCTCGCGCCCGACCTGATCCTCACCCAGGACCTGTGCCGGGTCTGCGCCCTGCCGTCCGGGCACGTCTCCGACGCCCTCGACCATCTCGGCTGCCGCGCCGACGTGCTGTCGTTGGACCCGTACTCGCTGGACGAGGTCCTGGCGACCATCATGGAGGTCGGCGAGCGTACCGGCGTACCGGAAAGGGCCGGCGCGCTCGTGGCCGACCTGCGGGGACGACTCGCGGCGGTGGCCGCAGCGGTCGCCGGGCGACCACGACCCCGCGTCGCGGTGGTCGAATGGGTCGACCCGCCCTTCCCCGCCGGACACTGGGTGCCCGACCTGGTACGCGCCGCCGGCGGGGAACCGGTGGCCGCCCGCCCCGGCAGCCGGACGGCCCAGACCACCTGGACGGAGTTCGTCGAGGCGGCCCCCGACGTGGTGCTGGTCTCCCCCTGCGGCTTCCATCTGCCGGGCGCGGTCGAACAGGCCCGGCTGGTCGCCGAGCGGCTCCCCGACGCGGCGATCTGGGCGATCGACGGGGACGGCCTCGTGGTACGCCCCGGCCCCCGACTCGTCGACGGCGTCGAGGCGATCGCGGCGATCCTGCACCCGGACGCGGTACCGGCCGCCCCCGCCGGGACGGTCGCCCGGGTCGCCTGACCGGCAACCCCCACCACCGGTACGCAGAGCGACCGGTTGGTACCGTCACCGTGGCGCGGCATCGCTGTCGGTGGCGATCCTGACGGGTGACGCTGGTGTGATTGCCGGCCTCGTGTGGTCGGTGCCGGTCGCGGCCGGTGGGGTCCCCTGGGGAGGGTCGGCATGTGGTCCGACGAGGCCGCGCTGGACGCGGCGGCGCGACGGCTCGACGACTGGGAGGCCGGCTTCGCCGACCGGGCGCAGCGGGCCCGGTCCCTGGCGGCGCGGATGCGCAAGCTGACCGGCACCGCGCAGAGTCCCGACCGCAGCATCACGGCCACCGTCGACTCGTCCGGCCGGCTCCTGGACCTGCGGCTGGACGAGAGCACCCGGCAGCACTCCGCCGCGCAGACCGCCCGGCAGGTCCTGGCCACCACCCGGGCCGCCCACGCCGACCTGCTCCGGCAGGTCACCGACGCGACCCGGGACACCCTCGGCGACGACCCGGCCGGGCAGGCTGTCATCGACGCGTACCGGCCCGGTCCGGGTGGCACCGGTGCGTGACCCCCTCCAGGTCCGCCCCGGGGACCTGACCGCACACGCCGGGCACCTCGACCGCACCGCCGCCAGCCTCGACACCGCCCGCGCCGCCGGCCAGCACGTCCGGCTCGGCTCCGAGGCGTACGGGCAGCTCTGCGCGATGATGCCGGTGCTGCTCGGCGGCGTGCAGCGGACCCTCGTGGACGGCATCGGCACGGCAGCCGCCTCCGTCCGCGACACTGCCGGACGCGTGCGTACCAGCGCCGATGGCTACCGCGCCACCGACGCCCGCGCCGAACAGCTGCTCGACCGGGTCCAACCCGCCGGTCAGCCCGACCCGGTCCGCGTATTCACGCAGCAGGATCGCGCCCGCGTGACCGACCACGCCCTTCCCGCCCGAGCAAATCCCGTCTGACGGACCGCCCACTCGAGATCGCCGCTGCCGTGGAAAGCCGCGGAGATCATGCGCCGAGTCGGGTCCACCACTGGTGTTGTCCCCAATTGGACTGCCCGGTGTAGACCGCGCCGTCGAAGTTGCTGTCCAGGATCAGGCCCGTCGCCCGGTTGCCCCAGAGGTACGAGGTGATCCCGTGATCACTGCCGATCATGTCCCAGATCTGGTGGTTGCCTCCGTTGCACGGCAGGGCGTACACGGCGCCGTTGAAATTGCTGTCCAGGCACCAGCCGGAGGCCCGGTTCACGAAGGTGTACCCCCCGTTCACCACGTTGAGGATCCAGTGCTGATTGTGGACGTTCGAGTAGCAGGGAAGCGTGTAGACCGAGTTGCCAGAGCTGTCTAGGCATCGCTTCGTGGCGTAGTTGCGCAGGGCCGTGGTGTCGGCGGCCAGTGCCGGCTGGGCGGCGACCACGAGACCGGACGCCACCAGGCCGATGGTCATGGTGACGCGGAGCAGGCTGCGGGTGAGCAGGTTCTTCACAGTACCTCCGATGCGAGTGCTTGACGTGAAGGTACGGTGGCGCCATTCGGCTCCGCGTCGGCGAAAACTACGTACGTGGGTGCCACGCAAAGTTAGGTGAACGGCCCTCTCAGCCCCCTCGACGGACATCACGATGTCGTCGTGCACGGGACCGACAACGGACTGCGCTGCCGCGTAGGCTCGTCATGAAGGGGAACGGTGCGCGAAGGTACCGGGTGGGGGGGGCTCGTGAAGGTCGTCATTCCCGGTGGCACCGGGCAGGTCGGTTCGATCCTGGACCGGGCGTTGACGGAGGCGGGCCATGACGTGGTCCTCCTGACCCGTTCGCCCCGGGGCGAGCGTCAGGTTTACTGGGACGGTGCCACGCTCGGCGACTGGGCCGAGCAGATCAACGGCAGCGACGTGGTCGTCAATCTGGCGGGCCGCAGTGTGAGCTGCCGGTACACCGCGGAGAACCTCGACGCCATGATGCGCTCGCGGGTGGAGTCGACGCGGGTCGTCGGCGAGGCCATCGCCCGGGCAGCCCGTCCGCCCCGGGTGTGGCTGCAGATGAGCACCGCGACGATCTACGCCCACCGCCTCGACGCGGCCAACGACGAGGACAGCGGTCTGATCGGCGGCAGTGAGCACGGGGTGCCCGGGTACTGGGCGTACAGCGTCGAGATCGCGCGGAACTGGGAAGCGGAGCAGGAGCGGGCGGAGACCCCGTACACCCGGAAGGTCGCCCTGCGGTCGGCCATGGTGATGAGCCCCGACCGCGGTGGGGTGTTCGACGTGTTGAGCTGGCTCGCGCGGCTCGGGCTCGGCGGACCGGTAGCCGGTGGCCGCCAGTACGTCTCGTGGATCCACGATCTGGACTTCGTCCGGGCTGTCCGGTTCCTGATCGCACGCGACGATCTCACCGGCCCCGTCAACCTGGCCGCTCCGGGTCCGGTGCCGCACCGGGAGTTCATCCGGGAACTGCGGGCGGCCTGGCGGATGCCCGTCGGTCTGCCGGCCACCAGATGGATGGCCGAGGTCGGTGCGTTCGCGATCCGGTCAGACACCGAACTGCTGCTGAAGAGCCGGCGGGTCGTCCCTCGCCGACTCTCGGAGGCCGGGTTCACGTTCGACCATCCGCGGTGGCGGGCCGCCGCCCTGGACCTGGTGTCGCGGCGTCGCCGAGGTTAGGAGCCGACCTCAGCTCGACAGGCCGACGGGCCGGGTCGGTCGATGCTGGAGGCGGGCCAGGCGCATCGACGGTAACGGTCACGAGCGGCGGTTGAGGCGGAAGGGGCGGCGGACGGCGACGAACTCGTTGAGGTCGGTGGCCTCGGCGCTCTGCCGACGGGGCAGGTCGGTGGGGATGTCCGGCCGGGCCTCGTCGGCACCCTCCGGGCCGGCCCGGCCCATCCGGCGCAGCCCGAACTGCCGCCGCAACTGCACGGTCCGGTGGTCGTTCGGGCCGAAGACCTTGGTGTGGTCGTCGATCAGCCCGGCCAGTTCCTCGCTCATCTGGTCGGTGAGTCCGAGCAGGGCGTGGCAGGTCGCCACCCTCGACCGGTAGGTCAGGGCCCGCTCGGAGAGCGGGCCGTGGCGGTTGGCGACGTCGTCGGCGAGTAGCCGGTAGACCGCTGCGGCCTGCCGGTAGTCGCCGTCGGCGAAGAAGGCGTCGGCCTGCTCCGAGCGCAGGGTCAGCACGTGGCCCTCGGTGAAGGCGCCGACGGTGACCGGGCGCGGCCCGGCGGCGAGCATCCTGCTCAGGGCGCGGGCGTAGAGGCGTACCCCGTTGGGGGTGGTCGGTGATTCGACCACGCCGGGGATGGGCGCGAGGTCGGTCACGTACGCCAGCAGCAGCTGGTGGACCACGTCGGCGTCGGCGAGCCGTTCCTCGGGGCGTTTGCGCAGCATCTCCAGGACCAGGGCCTCCAACCCGACCGGCACCTCCGGCCGGGCCTGGCGCAGCGGTGGGGGCTCGTCGCGGACCTGCCGGTTCATCACCTCGAAGGGGGTGGCGCCGGCAAAGGGGCGCCGGCCGGTGAGCAGCTCGTGGATGGTGCAGCCGAGCGCGTAGATGTCACTGGCCGGGCCGCTGACGTTCGACTCGATCCGCTCGGGGGCCATGTACTCCGGTGTGCCCATCATGAGCCCGGTCACGGTGATCAGCGACGAGTTGCTGAGCGCCGGCGCGACGGCGAGCCCGAAGTCGAGCACCTTGACCGTGCCCTCGGGCTCCAGCATCAGGTTGCCCGGCTTGAGGTCGCGGTGGATGAGCGAGGCCCGGTGTGCCGCGGAGAGCACCGCGCAGACCTGGGCGGCCACCGCAGCTACCCAGCCGATCGGCAGGCGCCCCTCCTCGACCAGGAGGGTGCGCAGGCTGACCCCCCGGATGCGCTGCATGACCAGGTACGGCCGTCCCTTGTGGGTGCCCACGTCGTAGACGGCCGGCACGCCTGGATGTTCCAGGTGGGCGGTGATCCGCGACTCGCGGACGAAGCGCCGGGTGTAGTCGTTCTCGGCCGCCTGGTCACCGGCGGGAAACCGGATGAACTTGACCACCACCTGCCGGTCGAGCCGGATGTCCCGGCCGAACCAGACCTCCCCCATGGCTCCCTGTTCGGAGGGCCGCTGCAGTAACTCGTAGCGGCCGTTGACAAGTGTTCTCCGCCCCACAGCCGCTCCAGTCACCTGTTTCGATCGGTACCCGAAGGCTAACGAAACCGAAGTCCACTGTAGTCAGCGACACTACGCAGTGCTATCGAACGGTGCACCCTGGTGACGCCCGGGGTCGGAGTCTACCGGCAGGTGTCGACCTGCCGACGAAGGACACCCACCGACCGAAACCACCTCGTCACACCCGACCTATGGATGATCGGGCGGCCTTCCGGCCGTCCCGGGTGATAGCCAGGAGTCAATTTACGACTACCGTCGGCTGATGCCAGCCCACCGACGCCGAATGCTCACGAGGATCACCGATGTGGCGGAACCCCCGAGTGGTGGTGGCGGTCGTCATCACCGGTCTGCTCACCGCGGCGACCGTCCTGACCGGCCTGATCACCAACGAGGCGTCGGCACAGCAACGCTGGCCCGGGCTGCTGGAGTTGGTGCGCACCCACCCCTGGCACACCCTCGGTGTCCTCGCGGTGCTCCTGGTCGCGCTGACCGTCGTGCTGGCCGCTCTGCCCGAGGGCGACAGGTCACGCGGCGAGGGCACGCCCGGCCAGGACGGCGCCGCCCGCCCGGCGGCCGCAGTCCCGCCGGCGGCGTCCAGTGATCCCGTGGCACCCGCGCGGACGAGCAGCGGACGGGTGAGCCTGCTCGACGAGCGGCCCGACCGGCTGGACCGGCTCTCCGCCGGCCTGGTCGGTCGACTGGGCCGGCGGCGGACCGCGTACCCCCTTGATCTGAGCCTGGCCGAGTTGCACCGGATGGGTCTCTTCGTGCCGGGACGACTGGCCGCGTACCACGATCGTGCCGCCGGGCCGGGTGAGCAGTCCGTGGTGGCACTGGTGGCCCGGCTGCGTCGCGGTGAGTCGGTGCTCCTGCTGGGCGAGCCGGGATCCGGCAAGAGCCTCACGCTCTACGGTGTGGCGCTTGCCCTGCTGTCGGCCGGCCGGTTGCCGCTCCCGCTGCGGGCGCTGGATGCCGTGGCGCTGCTGGACACGTTGCGCGGGGCGGGACTCGATCTGGCGGGGCTGCCCGGTGCGGTGGTGCTCGTCGACGGGTTGGACGAGGCGAGTGAGTTGTTCGGCGGCGGCCCGCTGGCCACCGCCCTGCTGAACCTGATGCGGCACGCTCCCGTGCTGGTCACCTCGCGCACCCGGGAGTACGAGGAGTGGATCGCCTTCGAGACCACGGAGATCAGCTTCGACGAGGTCTTCGTGCTCCGGGGCTGGTCGGTGGAGACCGAGTTCGCCGACTACCTGCTCCGGTTGCAACGGCACGGGTTGATCACCGACCCGGATCTGTATCGCACGGTGGTGACCTCGCAGCGGTTGACCGGACTGGTGACCCGGCCCCTCTACGCTCGGATGTTGACGTTCATCGGCCAGGACGCGGCGACCCGGATAACCAGCACGAGCGGCCTGTACGGGGAGTACCTGACCCGCCTGGGTCACGCCACGGACTTCGCGGTACGCAGCGGTCATCCCGACTGGACCGGCGACTCGTTGGCGCTCTGGCAGACCGCCGCCTGGTTCGTCCACTCCCGGGGACTGTCCGCCGACGCCATCCCGATCGCCGATCTGCACGTCACCCTGACCAGGGGGCGTGGCCGCAGCCCCACGGTGCGGGCTCTCGACCAGGTCATCGACCGGCGCACCCTGCACGGCATCGACATCGGCGAGTTCCTGCACTACTCGTTCTACGAGTATCTGCTGGCCCGCCACATCCGGGATCGTCTGCTCTCCGACCTGACCGCCGGACAGGCCACCGCCCTACTGCGACGGGACCTGACCAGGGAGGTCCGACATCACCTCGCCGGACAGTTGCAGGAGTTGTCCGACGAGCGGCTCGGCGACTGGCTGTCCGCCTCGTACCGGCAGATCCGTGACGAACCGGGGATCGACCAGGCCGACCGGCTCACCGTGTGCAACCTGCTGGTCTACCTGATCTCGCGCACGAGCCCGCAGGCTCAGCGTCAGTTGGACGCGTTGCTGCACCGGGAACGCGACGAGTTCCTGCTCAGCGCGATCCTGTGGGCGTTGTGCCACCACCGGTCGGACCAGGCGCTCGCGCGCTTCTTCGCGCTGTTGCAGTACGACGCCGTGTTCCGGGCGTGCAACCGCGGTTACGTCCTCTACTACTACGGGGACGTCCGGACGGGCCGCCCGCCGTTTCTGGACGAACCGCCGCACCAGGCGCACGAGCGTACGTCGACCCGGGTGTTGGCGATGTTCGAGAGCCCGACGTTCCGGATCATCCCGGCGCAACGTCGTTACGTCGACCTCTACACCTTCATTGACATCTATCTTGTACGCCATGAGACGGTCGACGGTCGCGCCCTGTCCACGCTCCGCGCGGCCGTCGCCGACCTGTCGGGACAGGGGTTGGCGAGCCCACTGGTGGAACAACTGTCCGAGATGCTGCAGGCAATCTCCGGTCAGCCCATACCGGACGCAAATCCACCCTCGTTCTCGGGGTGAACGAATGACGATCCCACGCAACCCTGGGAGGGCCGAGAAGTGAAACTCTTCGTCTGGGACCTGCACGGCGTACTGGAACAGGGCAACGACCGGGCGGTGGTCGACATCTCCAACGAGGTCCTGTCGTCGTTCGGCTACACGCCCCGCTTCGGGTACGCCGACGGCCGACGCCTCTACGGGCACAAGTGGTACGAGTACTTCGCCTTCCTGCTGCCCGAGGAGCCGCATGAGCGCCACCTGCAACTGCAGGACGCCTGTTTCACGCTCTCCGAGGAGCGGCCCGAGCTGCAGTACCGGTGGATGCAACCGACCCCGCACGTCAACGACGTCCTGGCCGGGATCGCCGCCCGGCACCAGCAGATCGTCATCTCCAACACCCGCCCCGGCACCTTGGACATGTTTCTCAAGCTGTTGGAGTTGACCGACTACTTCACCCCGGACCGCGCCTTCGCGGTGGATCAACATGTCCGGGACGTGCAGACCACCAAGAAGGACGTACTGGCCCAGTACCTCGCGACCCGTGCCCCGTTCGAGGAGATAGTGATCATTGGTGATTCAGCCGGCGACATGCACCTGGCGGAGGTCGCCGGCGGGACGACCTACCTGTTCGCCCATCCGGGTTTTGCATTCCGCAAATGTCCGTCGGATTTCCGAATTCGAGACCTACGCACGATACTCAACCACACGTAGACCCGACGAACGCCACTAAATACACTGGCGACAGTCGATGCCTCTGTCGTGTGAGGTGCCCATGGCATCACCTCGGGCCGATTGGTCCCCGTCACCGGACACACCGTCCTCGCCCTGCGATGCGTTGATCGTCGTACCACCGCCGTCACCGTCGGACACGAATCCGCCACTGGGTCCGGCGATCCTCGCGACCGCTGCGGCGCGCGGTGGTTTCCGGGTGGAGGTGCTGGACCTCAACATCCTGTTGCTCAGACGGTTCGCCAGACAGGCCGACCGCGCCGGCCCGACCCTCGGTGACCACGGCAAGGACCGCTCTGGCGTGTCCGCAGCGGCGCGGTGGCTCTTCACGCAGACCGGCCTCTACGACACCCCACCGTTGCACCTGCCCGACACCGCCGATCCGGTCGCCGGCATGCACTACCCACTGGAGGCGGTCACCGCGGCCGTCAGCGGTGCCGTCGGATCGTGGCGGGAATGGTTGGAGCAGCAGCTGCGCGCCTGTTGCGACCGTCCGCCGACGATGGTCGGGGTGTCGCTGATGGGACCGTCCCAGGTCTTCGTTGGCCTGCTCGTCCTCCGGGTGGCCAAGGCGATCTGGCCCGGCACGACGACCGTACTCGGCGGCAGCCACGTGACCCTGCTGGCCGACGAGATAGAGCGCGACCAGCGGCGGAGCGTCCTGGCCGACCTGATGCTCACCGGGCACTGCGAGGACGACTTCGTGACCACCCTGGCCGATCTCGACCCACCCGGCGTCCAACGGCCACCCGCTCCGGCGCCGGACCGCCCCGAAGGCCCCTTCGAGTACCTTCCCACCTTCTCCGAACGGCAACTCGCCCACTGCGGGCCTTCGCCGAGGCACTGCTCGCGGAGCCGGTGACGTCGATCCGATGGAGCGCCACCACGAAGGCCAACCGGGCAGCCCCCGGTTGGCGGCGGGACTTCGTCAGCGCCCTGGAGCGGGTGGAACGGGCCCGGTAGCCCTCCCGCGCGAACGCCCGGCCGACGGGACGTACGCGGCGGGCCCGGCTGTGCGCCGGGCCCGCCGCCGTGGTTCTCAGCCCCTCGTGGTCACGAGCGGGTCGGTCCCCGGTCGTGTCGTCAGCGTTGCAGGGTGAGCATCCCGGGCCGGTACGGCAGGCGGCCGTAGTCGCCGCCGGAGTTCGGGTCGCGGCCCTGGTAGAGCAGCTGCAGGTTGCAGGGGTCGATGGTCATGGTCTGGTCGGCGTTGGTCCGGATCAGCTCGCCGTGGCTGATGTCGCTGGTCC
Source organism: Micromonospora yangpuensis (assembly GCF_900091615.1). Lineage (NCBI taxonomy): Bacteria > Bacillati > Actinomycetota > Actinomycetes > Micromonosporales > Micromonosporaceae > Micromonospora > Micromonospora yangpuensis. Next base: position 3,840,785 of record NZ_FMIA01000002.1, read on the forward strand.
AGGTGGCGCCGCTGTTGGCCTTGCCGGCGAACGGGTTGCTCTCGGTGGCCGCCTGCGGCGTCCACGTACCACCCAGGCTGGTGGCGGTGAACGACCGGAAGTACCGGCCCTGCGCACCGATCGCCTCGACGATCATGAGGTACCGGTTCTCACCCTGGAGCTTGTAGACCTGCACCGCCTCGAAGAGGTTGTTGGTGGTGTCGGTCATGATCGTGGTGTAGTTCGTACCGAAGCTGCTCGGGAAGTTGCCGATCGGCATGCTGGCCCGGTAGATCCGCCCGTTGTCACCGGCGAAGAACAGGTACATGTTCTGCCCGTCACCGATGAGCGCCTGGTCGATCGGCCCGGTGCCGGAGTTGGAGATGCTGCCGCTGAACAGCGTCTGCGCCGGCCCCCACGAGTTCACGTTCGTCGGGTCGGTCGAGGTCCGGTAGGAGAACGCCGGCCCACCCCACTGGTACGCCAGCACCCAGATGTTCTTCGGCGCGAAGTAGAACAGGCTCGGGGCCACCGCCGAGAACGGCATCGCGTTCTGGCTGGCCGAACCCATCTCCGACCAGTTGGTGAAGAGGCCGAAGTTCATCGAGCCCCACGACGTACCGTTGTCGTGCGTGGTGCCGTACACCAACTGCCGGCCGTTGTACGGCGCGTGGGTGAAGTCCTTCAGCGACACCCAGCCCGACCTCGGCTGGGCCAGCGGACCCGTCGACGACCACCGGTACGACGACGGCAGGCCGCAGGTGCCACCCGGTGGCGGCGTGGTGGGCGGCGGGTTGCTGCCGCCATCGACCCGGACGAGCTGCCACTGCTGGTTGGTGCCGCCCCAGTCGTCGTACTGCACGATGTTGCCGCCGTCGGCGGTGGAGGCGCCCTGCACCTCCACGGCCTTGTTGCTGTTGCGGTTGATCAGGCGGACGTGGCCGCCGTCGGAGTCGGCCAGGCGGAACTGCTGGTTGGTGCCGTTGCCGTCGCTCCACTGCACGATGCTGGCGCCGTTGGCGGTGGAGAAGTTGTAGACGTCGAGGACCTTGTTGGACAGTCGGGACTTGAGCCGGTAGTAGCCGCCGCCGGAGTCGACGAACTGCCACTGCTGCTGGTTGCCGTTGTTGCGGGTCCACTGGGTGATCCGCGCGCCGTCGTTGGTAGCCAGGTTGTAGACGTCCAGGGCCTTGCCGCTGTTGCGGTTGACCAGCACGTACCAGGCGCTGGTGTCGACCGTCGCGGCCGCCGCCGGCGTCGACACCGCGACGGCGGCGACACCACCGACCACCACTGCCGACACACCGGCGGCGACGGCTCGCGCCAACCACCCGCGCCGCCGCCGCGACGGCGGCGCGATCGATGGAACTGTGCCCAAGGCAGACATGATCCTCCTTCAACGACCAACAGCCGAACGGTCTGCCCGAAGCTGGGCGCACCGCTTCACACGGGCCGGGCGTGGTCGGGAGATGTCAGCGCTAACACCATCTCCCGCACGCCGTGGCGCACGCCTTGTCCAAGGTCCGGCGACGCGGGCCCGCCCGGTGAGCCCCGGGCGGCGCCACCCCTTGGCCATCGACTGTGAGCGATAACATGCTGTTCGTCAAGTCGTAACGTTCGATGTCCGGTCAGCCGGTACGGTGCCCGCGTCGCCGTTCCAGCTCGTCGAGGATGACGTCGAGTCCGTAGTCGAACTCGGCGGCGAACGAGTAGTCGCCGCTGGCGGTGAGCTCCCGGACCAGCTCGACGAGGTACGGGTACTCCGCCGACGGCGGCGCGACCTCGGCGACGAAGTCGGCGGCACCGGTGGAGGCGTCGAACGGCAGGTTCTGCTCGGTCAGGACGAAGCCGTAGACGTACGCGTCGACGACGGAGAAGGCGTGCGCGGCGAGGGCGACCGGGAAACCGTCGCGTCGCAGGCATCCGAGGACGGCGTCGTGGTGGCGCAGCAGCGCCGGGCCGGGGTTCCTTCTCGACTCGATGAGGGTGAGGGCCCACGGATGCCTGCCCAGGACCCCTCGTGCCGACGCGGCCCGTCGCCGCATCCCCTCCCGCCACGACGATCGCCGGTCGGGCAGCTCGATCCTGGTGAAGATCCAGTCGGCGAGGCCATGAGAGCCGCCGTCGTCGTCCGTTACGGACCGCCGGAGCAGGTAGTCGTCACCGACGTACGCACGCCCGAGCCGCGCCCCGGTGAGGTGCTGGTCCGCGTCGAGGCCGCCGCGGTCACCGCCGGGGACGCCCGGCTGCGCGCCGGCCGCTTCCCGGCGGGCTTCGGCGTCCTCGCCCGGCTCGGCGTGGGCCTGCGCGGGCCTCGGGCCCGGATCCTGGGCGGCACGCTCTCCGGTCGGATCGAGCGGGTCGGCCGGGACGTCACCCGCTTCTCCCCCGGTGACCTCGTCGCCGGGATGACCGGCATGCGACTGGGCACGCACGCCGAGTACGCCACCGTCCGGGCCGCCTCCCTGGTGCCCAAACCCGCCGGGGTAGGGCACAGCGACGCCGCCGGGGTGCTCTTCGGCGGTACGACCGCACTGTGGTTCCTGCGCGAGCGCGCCAGGATCAGGGCCGGGCACCGGGTGCTCGTCAACGGGGCCTCCGGGGCGGTGGGGTCCAGCGCCGTGCAGATCGCCGCACACCTCGGCGCCACCGTGACCGCGGTGACCAGCGCCCGCAACACGGCCTTCGTGACCGGGCTGGGCGCCCACCGGGTGGTCGACTACACCACGACCCCGGTCACCGGACTCGACGAACGGTTCGACATCGTCTTCGACGCGGTAGGCAACGTCTCCCGCGCCGAGGGGCTACGACTCCTGGCCCCCGGCGGCTCGCTCGTGCTGGCGGTCGCGAACCTGCTCGACACCCTCCGGGCACGCGGGCCGGTCCTCGCCGGCCCCGCGCGGGAGCGGGCCGAGGATTTCGGGTACCTACTCGATCTCGTGTCGAGCGGGCAGTTCGCTCCCGTCACCGAGGTCGTCGGCGGGCTGGACCGCCTGCCCGAGGCACATCGCCGCGTCGACACCGGCCGCAAGGTCGGCAATCTCGTGATCACCCCCCACTCGGCGGCAGGCTGACCGCCCGGCTCGGGCCAACCCGGCCGGCGACGGCCACCTGCCCGCGTCCCCGGAGGTCGTCGCCGCGTTACCAGGACGTGCACGGCGTACTCGATCATGATTTGGCGCTGCGCGACTGGGCCGTCGCGGCGGCCGGCGCGGTGGGGTTGCTGGTCGCCTCCTGGGCGCTGTTGATCCTGCTGGCCCGCCGGCTTCCGCCCGGCGTGCTGCGCGAGGTCGCCGGCTTCGTCCCGGACTGCGTCACGGCCGTCCGGCGGCTGCGCCGGGATCCCCGGGTACCCCGTCGGGCGAAGGTGGCCGTCCTGGTCGCCGGGCTCTGGGTGGCCAGCCCGGTCGACCTGATCCCCGACTTCCTGCCCGTCGTCGGGGCCCTGGACGACCTCGTCGTGGTGGCGCTCGCCCTGCGCTACGCCGGCCGGCGGGTGCCCCGGGAGGTCCTGCTGGCCGCCTGGCCGGGTGAGCCCCAGCTGATCGAACGGCTACTCGGCACGCCGTCGACCCAGGGCTGCCCCGCGCCGGTCAGTCGGCCTCGACCGGCGCTTCGCCGAAGACGGTGAAGCTGACGACCCAGTAGGCGACGTAGAGGGCGAGCAGCAGGTACCCGTGCCACCGCCGCAGCCGGCGGGTCCAGAGGAAGTACGCGGCCAGCGCGGTCATGCCGACGAGCACCGGCAGGTGCCAGCTGAGCACGTCGTCGTCGACGACGATGCTGCCACCGGCGAGCAGGATGATGCCGAGCTTGCCGGTCACCCCGAAGACGACGCTGCCGACCACGTTCGCGAGACCGATGTCGACCGCGCCCCGGCGGGCGGGCCGGACGGTCAGCAGCACGTCCTCGAAGGTGAGCACGAGGGTCGCGATGATGGCGCCGAAGAGGGCTCCCTGGATCTCGAACTCCTCCAGGATGCCCTCGGTGCCGATGCTGGTCATGGCCGCGCCGACGACGAGACCGACGAGTGCGACGACGGCCAGCCCGACCGCGGGCCAGCCGGAGCGCGGACGACCCCGGTCGAACGGCCCGGTCACGACGAAGGGCGACGGGCCTGTGAGTGTCGGACCGGTGGTGGTCGGGCCCGAAGTCGACGGGCCGGTGGTGGACGGGTCCCGGTGCCGTTCGCGGACGGCGACGTAGCCGAGGAAGAGCGCGAAGAGCAGCAGGAGCAGCCGTCCACCCGGACGCAGCACCCGGGCCATCTCACGGACCGCCGCCACCGGGTCGGGAATGGCACAGAGCGACAGGGTGCAGGTCACCGTGTCGAAGCTGGCATCGGGGTACGGCAGGGCCTGCGCGTCGCCGACGCGCAGTTCGACCGCCAGGCCGAGTGCCGTGGCGTGACGCCTGGCGATCTCCAGCATCGCCGGACTGAGCTCGATGCCGGCAAGGCGCACCCCGGCCGGGTAGCAGGGCAGGTTACGGCCGGTGCCGACGGCCACCTCCAGCACCCGCCCGGTGGCCCGACTGCCCACCCACTGGCGACCACCGGCGAACTGGACCCGTTCCCAGAACTCGATGCCCCGGTCGTAGCGGGGTGCCACGCTCTCCCACACCCGCCGCGCCTTCGCGGTCGGGTCCTCCCCTGCTGCCATCCGACCCCCTTCGGTGACAAGTGCCCCCGCCCTCATTGTCCGCGCCGGGTCCGCCCGCGACAGGGCGGTGCCCTGAGCCAACCGGTGGCTCAGGGCACCACCGAAGCGCTGTCCGACAACGGGTCGCGGTGTCGCCACCGGCCAGTCGTGGCTCGATTCGCGCAGGTCAGCCGGTAGTCGCCGGGACGGACAGGTTGGTCTGGTCAGGGCACCACACCGAGGACCCCAGGTTGAGCATCAGGTCGTCCCGGATCCATCCCCGCTTGGTCGGGTTGGGGACGCTGACGACGTAGGTCCACGTGTCGATCCCGTTGATGTCCAGCGCGTAGCTTCGAACCTCCCCGTGAAGGATTCAGACCGCCCTATCCTCGGGATACATTCACCGCAGTTCAACACCAGGCGGTGTCAGAAGAACGTTTCGGATTCAATCGAACATCCGTCCCAAAACCGGCAGAGAACATCGTAGAATGTCGTTCGACATGATCCATTCGTGCGGGCCTCCGTGCGATCACACGGAGGCCGTCCCTCCAGTCGGCGCCCCCGACCGTCACCGTCGGGGGGCACCTCGGTTGGTGTTGCCCTGGGCGGGGCCCGGCCCGATGGCCGACTGTCCGGGCTGGGTGGTGTCAGCCGGGCCCGACCCGATGCGCTGCCGGGCCATCCACACCCGCAAGTCGCCCACGGTCTGGTACTGCGGCGCCGGACCCGCCGGGGCCTGATACTGCATCGGGTACGACGTCGGGCCCTGCGGCGGCAGCCCCTGCATCGGGTACGACGGGGGCCCGTAGGGCTGTTGCGGGTGGCCGTACGTGGGCAGGTTGGCGACCTGGTGGGTGGCCAGGGGCGGTGCGGCGGGAGGCTGGGCCCGATTGGCCCGGTCGGCACTGCTGACTGCCGCGTTCAACTGGGTGAACAGCCCCCGCAGAGCGGCGTCGGACACCTCGGCCTCACGCCGCACGGCCTCCCCCGGATCGGGTGCCGGCGGGCCGCTGGGGTCGGCGGTCGCCTGCGGAGCATTCGGCCGGGCATATGCCGCATGCCCGTACTGCATGTTCAGGTTCTTGCGGTACTGCAGGTTCTCCTCGATGCCGTAGAGCGCGGTCTGGACGCCACGGTTCATGGCGATCTCCGCAAGGTTCGAGCCCTGCGCCTGCAGAGCGCGCCAACTGTCGGCATGGAGGTGCTGCTCGAGCAGACCCAGCGCCTGCTCCGGGGTGTAGATCACGGTGCTACCTCCGCTTCACGGGAATGTCACATCCCCTTAACGGCCTCCCACCCCGCCCGGTTCAGGCAGTATCTGTTTTCATGGATGCACCGTCGGCAAAGAGCCTGTTCACCGGGCTCCGACGTCGTCAGCTCGGTGGTGCAGGGGGCAGGAACGGGCTGGGTTGGCCGCTCCAGGACACCTCCAGCGCCTCGCGGGCCCGGGTGCTGGCCACGAAGAGCAGGCAGCGTTCCCGCAGCAGGTCGTTGTCGTGCTGAATCTGGTCCACCTCGACCGGGGTGACCTCCTTGGCGAAGGGGATCGCCTTGGCGGTGGCCGCCACCAGGGCGACGCAGCGGAACTCCAGCCCCTTCATGGCGTGCATGGTGGCCAGCCGTACCCCGTCGACGTGCGCGCCGGGCTGGTCGCGTACCCAGGCGGTTGGAATGCCGGCGGCGGCCAGTTCGTCGTGCGCGCTGCGCAACGTTGTGGTGAACCGGGCGCAGACCGCGATCTCACTGGGACGGACGCCCTGCCCCAGCCACTCCCCCACCCGTTTCACCAGCGCCGCGAGTTCGGCCTGCGGCGTCGGGTACCCCTGGGCCCGTGGCCGTTTGCCGTGCAGCAGCGACCGGTAGCCGGTGAGGTTGTCCTCGCCGTCGCCGCCGAGCTCGTCGACCCGCGCGCCGACGAGCACCTTGGTCGCCCAGGTGAGGATCTCCTCGGTGCTGCGGTAGTTGACGCGCAGCCGGCTGCTGCGTCCGGTGACGGTGATGCCGAGCGAACCCAGCGACACCCGCGAGTCGTAGATCCGCTGGTGCGGGTCGCCGGTGACGAACAGGTCGTCCGGCCCGGGTGCCACGGCGGCGCGCAACACCCGCCACTGTGCCGGGTGTAGGTCCTGCGCCTCGTCGACCACCACGTGGTCGAAACCGTGGGCGGCCAGGTCCACCTCGGCCAACAGGTCCGCGGCCCGCGCGCAGATCTGCAGGTACGTCGCGGAGCCGGCCGCGGTCAACTCGGCCTGGAACAGCTCGACGGCGTCCCACAACCGGTCGCGCTGCCGGGCACCCAACGCCGAGCCCCGGCCACGCCGAGGAGCCGCCCGGTACGCCTCCCGGCTGCGCACGTCGTGGGCGAGGATCACGTGCCGGAACTCCTGGGCGAGGAACTGCTCCGTCCAGGGCAGCGTCAACCGGCGGCAGACCCGCCGCCACACCTGCCGCTCGTCGGCCTCGCCGACCGGGGTCGGCACCCGACCAGCGAGGGCCCGCACGGTGCGGTTGGCGAAGGCGTTCACCGTGGTCACCTCCACCCGCGACAGCTGCTTGTCGTCGTCGAGCAGCAGCGCCAGGTGCTCCCACAGGGTCGCGGCCAGGGCATTGGTGTACGTGGTGAGCAGCACCCGCTTGTCGGGCGTACGGGAGAGCAGGTGCTTGACCCGGTGCAGCGCCGCCACCGTCTTGCCGGTGCCCGGCCCCCCGGTCACCTGGGCCGGCCCGGCGTACGACACCCGGTAGGCGACGCGACGCTGCGACGGGTGCAGGAAGACCCGCCAGGCGGCGAACGGCTTGGCCAGGATCTCGGCCAGCTCGTCGGGGCGGGTGACCAGGGTGATCCGGCTGGAGGTGTTGGCGATCGCCACGGCCAGGCTCTCGCTCGGCTCCTGCGGGGCGTCCGCCGGCCGACGTTCGGCGACCAGGTCGCGGTAGACCTCGTCCGGGCTGAACCCCTCGGCGAGGTGCTGCAACACCTCGAACTGGTCCTCGGGCAGCAGCGTCCCGAACGCCTCCAACTGCGGCTTGTCGGTGATCGTCCGGACGGCCCGCAGCACCTGGTCGTCGATGCCGAGGTGCCGCAGCGCCGTATCGGAGTGCCTGGCGAACAACAACGTCGGCGCCTGCGCCGCCGCCTTCTCCAACACCGGGGTCAGCTGCTCGATGGCGACGGCGTTACGGACCTCCAGCGCCCGGGTCGCCGTGTTGACGGTGTAGAGCCGCTTCGCCGCCCAGGTGTACGCGTCGTCGTGCGGCACGACGTTGATCAGCAGGAACGTGTCGCTGCCGTCGTCGGGGGCCAGGACCACCCCGCGCCAGAAGTCGTTGATCCGGATGGTCCGCATCCGGGGGTCCCGGGCGTTGTTGACCGACTCCAGGTGCAGGCCCTTGTCGGCGTACAGCTCGGCGATGGTGAGCTGCTGGAACTTCTCCATCGCCTTGCGGACGCCGGCCCTGATCGGCTTTTCCAGCACGTCGAAGCTGTGCCAGAAGCTGTTGGCGAAGGCGAGCTGCGGCACGAGAGGACTCCAACAGGTGGTACGTGGTGGGAGGGGCGATCCCGAAGGACGGGGCGACAATCAGCTCTGGGGCTGCACGGCCTGCCCGTAGAACCAGCGGAGATGCTCGATCAGCGTCTCGCGCGCCTGAGCGTTCACGAGGACGTCCAAGGAGAAACCGGGGCGGAGTCCGAGCTTGGCTGCCGCGATCTTGACTCCTGGCAGCTCGTTCAGCCGCTGGCGGAACTGCTCCCGCAGCGCGATGTCGTCGAACGGCGGCCGGATGCTCAGGTGCTGGAACACGATCTCGAACTTCCCGCTCGGGTAGATCGTCGCGGGCCAGATATTGCCGAGTTCGTGGTCCTTTCCACGCGCCATCAGGAAGCACGAGGTCTCACCACCGGAGCCGTAGAGCGGCACGCCGCCCATGGCAGCCCAGGCTTCAAGAACGGCAACCGTGCCGTTCGCGACCTGTGCGTCCTGGAGGTCTGTCAACTGCTCGATGAACCGGTCATCCAGCGAGTTGTTGTGGCGGGATCGTGGTCGGAGAAGCTGACTGGAGCCGTCCTGCTGCGGCATTCCGGCGAGCTGGGCCAGCTCCTCGACACCGATGCGCTGTGCCTGGCTGGCCCGGCCGTACTTGTCGAACTCGACACCCTCTTCGCGCAGCAGGTCGCGCGGATCGTCCTTGCGGGACGGGTCGAGCCAGCGGAAGTTCGGCGCGACCGCGCCTTCGGCCTGGAGCACCCGGTGTGCGTTCGGTGCCGAATGGTTACCGAGCCGGGCACCGACGGAGACCGGGTGACTGCCGATCAGCGCGGCCAGGTCACCGTACGCGGTCCAGGAGCCGGCGGGCAGCGCGGCGAGGGCCTTGTTCATGACGTCCCAGGGGACCTCGGACCGGTTACCCGCCTCCTCGGTGGGACCGGGCCAGGTGGCGATGATCCGTTCCGCGAGCGCATCGGCTCGGGCATGGATCTCAGGGCGCCCCCAGCGCTTCTGATCGGCGATCTCACGGTTGAGGGAAATCCCGCTCTTGCCCAGTTGTGCCCGCTTGACCAGGAAGGAACTGTTGCTCAGCTCCGCGTTGTAGCCGGTCAGGGTGAGGTTTCCCAAGGTGTGGACCAGAGCCTCGTGTGCCTCGGCGAAGCTCTCCTCCCCCTGAAGGTCCTCGCTCAGCATCTGCCGCCATTCCGCGGTCGGGCTCTGCGGCATGACGTGTTCGATGGTCAGCGTTCCCGGCGAGACCGGTTCCTTGCTGCCGTACGACTCCTCCAGCCACTGGAGCACCAGCTTGCGCTGAGTCGCGCGCCCGTTGAGATAGAACGGGATGGACCGCACCGCCTCCCGAAGCCTCGCGTCGGTGGCGTAGTGCTTCCGACCGACCGACAGGTACGACCGCACCGCCTCGTCAACCGGAAGATCCTTGCGCATGTCGGTGACGACGCGCAGCAGGATCCGGTTGATGCTCGCGGTGGCGCGGCCGACGAGCAGCCGCCGGATGAAGTAGCTCTCGACGTGCAGCATCGCCGAGGCGATCTGCTCGGAGGTCGCCGTCCCCTCCTTGCGGCGATCAAGCAGGTGCAGCAACAGCGGCAGCACGGTGGTCGTGTCCCAGGCGTTGAGCCGGGCCAGCCGCCGCCGTACCTCTAGGTCGTGCTCCTCCTCGGGGTGCAGGATGATCCGCAAGAGGGCACCGAGTCGGCAGAACCGGCGTACCTCGGCCTCGATCTCCGCCTCGGTGTGCAGGCCGTTGAGCCGGGTCTGCTGGCCGGTGTAGGTGTCGGTCTGCTTGACCTCCGGGTTCCGGTGAACCAGGTCGAGCCAGAACAACTGCTCCAGTTCCCCGGAGTCCAACTGCTTCTGCAACGGGAACCACAGGGAATCGTAGACGGCCTCGCCTCGGGTCGGCAGGCGCATGAAGAGGTAGTTGCGCAGCAGGTCGGCCTGGGTGAGCTTCAGGCCGGTGTTGTTCAGCGACTCGAAGATCCGATAGACGTTGTCGCCGGTGTGTGCCACGACCGAGACCAGCGCCATCCCGGAGATGACCGCGTCCTCGATACGTTCGATGTCCATCGGCTCGTCCTGGTCGTCGACGGCAGCGAGTTGCGCGGCGAAGAACCGGTACGCCGCGCCCACCTGATCGCTGCCACCCGCCTGCGGCGTGGCTCCCAGGCACGCCTCGTACGCGGCACGGTCGGCCTGGGTGGGAACGAGCTTCAGGCGGTGGGCGGGCTTGTACTTGTTGATCAGGTACTCCTGATCGATCCGATCACGGTGATCCGGATTCTCGTGCTCGGCCCGGTGGTCACGGATGGCGCAGAGCAGGATGGACAGGGTGGTGAGTCGCTGCTGACCGTCCACCACCAGGAACTCGGAGACCGACGGCCCGTGCGTGGGGCTGGGCGCGAGCACCAGCGAGCCGATGAAGTGCGTGAGGCTCGGCTGTTCGACCCGTTCCTCCGCCAGCTTGCGGATGTCCTCCCATAGCCGACCGAGTTGGGAGTCAGTCCACGAGTAGGTCCGCTGGTACAGCGGCACCCGATACTGCTTCGCGCCCTCGAGCAACTCCCGCAGCGTCGTCTCGTGTGCCGCAACCATGTGTGCTCCTGTCATCCCCACGCGCAATCCGGACAGCCAACCAGACGCTTCGGATGGATCAACACTTCAGTCAGAAACGCGACTTTCCGGCAGCCGCCCAACCATTGACACCCGGAGAGCCTTCGATCACCGGGACTGCTCCAACCCATGCGGCAGATCAACCACCGGGTGGTGAGCATGGACATCGAGTCGCTCGTACGATCTCTTTGCCAACCCTCCAGACTGGTCGTCGGCCTGGAGCCCAAGCGTCGCAGCGCCGGTTCAAGATGGCCGTGTGGAAGGGTGCCGACAGCATGCGCAAGCGCCGCGCTCACCTCGGCCATCGAGTGACCCATTCGCCAGGTCGCGCAGACCGACGTCGGTGGTCAGGGTGGCGTGGTGCCACCGAACATGATGCCTCCGTGGACGTCACGTGCCTGAATCACCGGTCCGGCGACGTCTCCAGACACGGTGTTGGTCACGTTGCCGGACTCGGTGAGGCTCGCCTGGATCTTCCTGACCCTGGCCTGGAGTTCGGCACCGAAGGACGGGTCGCGCAGTGACTCGCGCTCCAGCACGCCCGCGAGTCCGCTGACGGTGTCGGCAGAAGGTCGGTGCAACGCGACCTCGATCGCCTGATGCGCCGTCTGCTCGTGGCGGAATCGGTCGTGGAGGAACTCGATCAGGGAGGTGACCGCGACACGACCGCTCTGCGCCAACTCGGTGGCAGCCCAGGCGACGAGCGTCGTCGCGACGGTGACCATGACCGGATCCGCCATCGGTGCCGCCCCCGCCCACTCATGCCACCCCGGAACATGAAGCCGAGACGCATACTATCAAGCTGCTCGATGTTACGGTGAGTGCCGGGGGGGTGACGTAACAGGAGGCGATCATGGCTGGACAGCGGTGGGAAGCCGACTCCTCGGCCGAACTGACCCGTCGGTGGGGTAAGTCGTCGCACGAGCTCGGCAACACCTCCGGTGACGGAAGCTGCCCCGACACGGGTGAGCGGCTTATCATCATTCCCCGATCAACCATGATCGCGGCGAAGGCGGACGTACCCGATGCATGAGCTCTTTGACCATGATCCCGGTGAGCTGCTGAGCCTGGAGGACTACTGGGCCGACTTCGAGGCACGGTTCTGGAAGACCACTCCCCCTGGCTTCTGGAAGCTGGAACGGCAGCAGACGTTCAAGGAACCCGGCGACGAGGGTTGGCGGGCGTTCGCCGACGGCCGGTGGGAGGAGTCGCTACGGGTCCTCGACGATCGCCGTGGCGAGTTCGAGGCCTACTACCGCCGGATCGCCGAGTGCGGTTTCGCCACCCGCCGGGTCCGCGTGGTCGACGAGCCGCTGACCCCCTATCTTCAGTGGGAGCTGCACGTGCTGCGGCTGCGCCACGAGTACGGCGGGCTGACCCGGGTGATCGGCCCCGACCAGGTCGCGTCGGCCGAAACGGCCGGTCCGGTACCCGAGATCTACACCCTCGGCACCGAGGTGATGTACGAGGCGGTCTACGACGCCGACGGCATCCTTGCGGCCGCCCGGCGCTGGGAGGATCCCGCACTGGTGGCCCGGTGCCAACGGTTCATCGAGGCCCGCTACCGCGACGGCGAGCCGCTTGACGAGTTCTTCGCCCGCGCGGTGGCACCCCTGGAGCCCCCGATCCTGGGGTAGACGTGGATGACCTCGGGCCGGACCGGCGGCGGAAGCCGGAGCAGGTCAACCGGGCCGGGCTGACCGGCCCCGCCGAACTGGTGCAGGCCCGGGACGTGTTCGGCGGCGTACACTTCCACGGCGCAGATCCGCCCCCTGATATGCCACCGCGGCAGCTTCCCGGCGACGTACGCGGCTTCGTCAACCGGGTCGAGGAGCTGAAGGCGCTCAATCGGTTCCTGCGAGACGGCCCGGAGGGGACAGCCGACGGCAGCCTGTCCGTCATCGCCGGGACCGCCGGGGTCGGTAAGATCCAGCGCCGGCTCGGTGACCGCAGCCGGGAGGCCATGGCACTCGACGGCACCGGGGAGGCCTACCGGGATCTGGGACGACCGGACGAGGCAGCCTCCTTCCACCTGCGGGCCACGGCCACCCACCGACAGCTCGGTGACAACTGGCAGCTGGCCCTGAGCCTGGACCGCCTCGCCACCGCCCTCAAGCTGACCGGCCGCACGCGTGACGCGCAGCAGCACTGGCGCGAAGCGTTGTCCCTGTCGGCGGCGTACGACGACGCCCGTGCCGCTGCCTTGCGCGACCGCATCACGGAAGCCCTGACGCGGGACGCCGAGTCTCCTCCAGGATCTTCTCGATGAGGATTCGGGACTGGTCCGGGTCGAGGGCAAGGTTGTCGAAGCTGGCCCAGGCCCGCTGGTACGCGGCCAGCTCGTGCGGGCGGTCGAGGTAGAGCGCGCCGGTCATCGACTCCTGATACACCACCGGCGGCGCGACCTCGGCCCGGTTGCCGGGCGGGAAGTCCAGCAGCACGAACGGCCCGGCGAGCACACCCGCACACATCCCGGCGGCGAACGGCAGCACCCGGATCGACACCTGCGGCAGCCCACCCACCTCCACCAGGTGCCGAAGCTGACCCACCCCGGTCGCCGGATCACCGGCCGCCCGCAGCAACACCGACTCCGACAACACCACCTCCAGCCGCGGCGGCACGGGAAACGTCCGCCGCAGCAGCCCCTGCCGGGCCAACCGCGCCCCGACCACCCGATCCCGCTCCCCGGCGGGCAGGTGCCCCTCGACGCGCAGCGCGTACCCACGGGTCTGGAGCAGGGCGGGGATCAGCGCGTGCTGGTACTCGCGCAGGCCGCAGGCGTCGGCCTCCAGGCCGGCGTACACGTCGAACCAGGCCGGAACCGGCCCCTCGTAGGCGCGCCACCAGCCCTTCGACCGGGTCTCCCCCGCCAGCGCCACCAACGCGCCGGTCAACCTGGTACGCGCGTCGTACAGCTCGCACATCGCCCGCACGTCCGCGCCCCGGGTCGGGCCGCCACCGCCCTCGATCAGCCACACCCTGCGCCGACTCCACCCCAACGCGTCGGCCGCGCCCTCCAGGGTCATCCGCGCTTCGGACCGCAACTCCCGCAACGCCCGCCCCAACACCCGCCGAGGCACCCCCGACACCACACCCTCGCTCACCGCCCCCGACCTCCCCACAGCACCGGCACCACGCGAACCACCGCGCCGCCGCACCGCGACGCCACCACCGGATCGGGTACGCGACCACGCGCCGCCGCCTCCCCCACCCGCACACACCGATTCCCACGCCTAGCCATGTGCCCTCCCCTTCTGCTTGATGCCAATAGCGAACTCGCTTCCGCCACCCCCTATCAAGTTAGACAGTGGTCGCAGGTTGCGAGCAAATCCGGCTTGAGCTGCCCGTTCAGATGATCCGACCGGGGGTCGCGTATTCGTAAGGGGGTCAGCTCGGGATGCTTCCAGGGTGGGCTGGAAGCGGAGGCTGTACGGAAGCGCGGAGCTTCAGGAACGCTTGGGCGTCTCCCGGGTCCGCGTCGTTCAGCTCACCAGCCGCCCCGACTTCCCACACCCCTTCGACCGCCTGGCCGGCGGCGCTGTCTGGCTGGTGGAGGACGTGGAAGCCTGGATCGCCCAGCACCAGCCCTGGAAGGCCAAGGGTGCGGACGAACCGCCACCCCCGGAGAGCTGAGTCGTCCCGAGCGACCCCCCCCGCGGTGGAAGCACGGGAGGCCTTCGGCTGGTGGCGAGCCAGGAGATCCAGGAGATGCTCGGCGTCTCCCGTACGCGCGCCTACCAGATCACCAACTCGAAGTCCTTCCCTGACCCGGTGGCCGTCCTCTCCGTCGGCCGGATCTGGCAGACCGAAGACGTCGAACGCTGGATCAAGGCCCACCGCCCCGACCTCCAGGACAGCGAGGGGTAGGGACCGGCACCCACCACCGGACCGGGTACGCGAGCCGGCAGAGTCGCCTCCCACCCATAAAAACCACTACCACCGCCCAGCCATGGACCTCCATCGTTGATTGGCGACTCGGTGGCAGTTTGCCTTCCCTCTCCTTCGCCCGATGACGCGGCAGTCGCTTTCCTAGGGTTCCTAGCAAACCCACGGTTGCTCGCCGACAGGCAGATGGTCGATGGTCGGATCTGGATATGACCCACGCCCAGCACCTATGGCGATCGATTCGTGACAACCTCAGGGCCCGGATCAGAGCCGGCCTGCTGAAGCCGGGCGAGAAGATCCCGACCACCCGGGATCTCATGGACCAGCACTCGACCAGCTCCGCCACCGTCCGCAGAGCCGTCGACTCCATGATCGAGTCCGGCGAACTCATCGGCAGGCAAGGGCTCGGCGTCTTCGTCGTCGACGCCCGCGCGGAAGACTCATAGACCCGTATCCGGTCGCTGGGGCACCAGCGCCAAGGCGATCTCCGCGCGAAAGGCCAAGCCCGTACGTGCCCGCCCGGCGGCAACCCCCTCCACTCGTTTTCTGGCTGAGGAATACGAGAGGATTCACATGATCAGACCTGAGCTGCCCGACTACATCCGGACGCTGATGCGCGGCGAGCACGCCGCGAACGATGCGATCGAGGCCAGACTCCAGGCCGAGGGGTGGGACGGCTTCCCGAAGTTCCTGGCGATGGTCTTCTTCCTCGCCGTGGACCTCCGGTTCGGCGAGAACGCCGAGTGGTCCGACGTGATCAAGTTCGTGGCCGACCTGCGCACCGACCTGCACGGCGGCGCGGAAATCAACGCCGAGGCCGCCGAACGGCTGATCATGTCGGTCATCGACCCATCGGTGGACTACACCGCCGCCCAGGAGATGATCGGGGCCATCCAGGCCGCCACCGCGTTGAAGATCCTCTCTGAGGCCAACCTCACCGACACCGAATTGGACTCCATCCTGACAGAAGCGGCCACGCTCGCCAGCCACCCATAGAACCCTCGTCTTGTACAGGCAACCGGCATCCGCAAACTCCCGCGAACTCGGCCAGCACCAATCCAAGCCACCGACGCGGCCATGGAATCTCCGCATCCTCAGCGCACGGACTGCACCCTGACCCGTCGTCATCCGGCTCTTCAACCCAGCGATGATGACCTTTACTGACCGCGAGAATCACCCCCAATCAGCAACGGAGCGCGCTGATCCTCAGAAGATCAATGGGAGGCATGTGACGACTCTGTATCGAACCTTTTAGGATCATCTCGCACGAACTTGCCGATTTCATTCTCGTAGATACAGGAAATGCCAAGACTTGCCAGCAAAATACAAAGATCACTCTCGGGTCGAGCGGGCAAAAGAACAGCAAGACTGCGATAACTCACAAACCTCGCGTAGTCAAATAACTGTCCTATCGCCAATCGCACCGAATTACGACGAGCAGACGACTTAACCTCAATCAACTCAAATGAAAAGGCATCGAAGATGTCCGTGTAGAGATAACCCTTAACCCCAGGCACAGATATGCGATGGCGTGGCACAACTCGCCCAGACTCTCCGACGAGCCAGTCTAGATATCGGCGGACCAACTCCGCTTCTGGGCGGCCCATCACGCCACTATGAGGCTGGAGATGTCGCCCAACCAGCGGCGAGTAGGCTTCTACCGCAACATATCTAAAACAGCGCCGGGCCTTAACATCAACAGAGTTGAAACGATTACCCGGAGAGGCAGCTTCATGCTTTTCTGTTAAAGACAACAAATGGTCACCAATAAAGTCCGCAAGAGGCGTCGAAGTACCTGCGGGCAAATCCTCACGATCGGCCGCCAAGGCAGCAAGAACGACTTGTGCAGCACTGCCCTTAGCAAGGGCGATGCGCCCAGAAGTCAGCGGTCCTTGAACTGTGATCGAACTGTCAAGAACGGCACTTCTAAGGACTAAGGAGAACCGGAACTGCTCCGCATGTTTCGGCCCTCGAACTTCAGGCTGCCAATCCTGCACTTCAAGATCAATTGTCCTGAGAGTTTTGACCAATGCATCGACGGGACTGAGCTCTCGAAGTGCGCCCGGCGCGATGTAGGTCAAGACGGGATCCCATTCGTCCGGCCAGTCGGCAAGAAGGCTATCCGGGCAGCCTTTGGCCAAGTAGATTGCACCAACTATCGCTTTGAAAAAGTCAGCAGACATCTTTTCACGAACACCAATCCGCTTCTCACTCCGCGACAGAAGCACTCCCGTTTCAAGATTGGTAACTTCGAATGAACTGACGAAGTGAGCTTGCGTTAGGCTTTGCTCCTTGAACACGGCAGGAGGGTTCTTGCACGCATTCTTTACGGCAGAGAGCAGATACTCGTGTGATGCCACACTAGAGCCGAGACTAGCTAGCACAAGGCTAGAACTCTTTCGAGTCTCCAAATTTCGATTCTTTCTACTTCCCTCATTTTCCTCCCAAGAAGAATGAGTCAGCGCAGACGACACTAATCCCGACGCCTCGATCGGAAGTTCAAATATGCATATTACTTGATTCACGGCATCGAGATGCTCCTGAGGCATTGCGCGATTCGATTTGCCAAGAAATTTCCACTCCTTATGAATATTTCGGGAGCCGCCATTAGCAGCAATTGCCGAACGAACAATATTTCCTGCAATATAAGTACGGTCAGTAAGGAGCAACAGCCCCAATAGCTGGTAGTAGACCTTGGCGCATGCTGATGGTGACAATAGGGATCGATCTTCAGATTTTGCCACCAGTGCCGACTTTCGAATCCAATCCATCTTTACTACGTGATGAGGGACGGATTCTACTATCCTAGAGACTCGGTCGTGCAGGACAGATTGATCATTAGCCTTGAGGTCCAGCAGTGCATAAACCGTAGCTTCCCGCCTGATGTAAGATCGACCAAGCGCCGCTAAGGCTTGGAGCACTCCAACAGTCACACCTCGAATCTCAGAGGCATGCTCGCTCAGGAAAGAAGTGCTCATGAGTGCGATTCTCATGTCAGCTTCAATGCGACGGAATTCCTCTTGATCAAGCCCATGTTTATGCAAATGCGCCAAGACTGGCTCGTTATCTGAAAAGTATGATAAGAAGCTCGGCGAGTTGTCAAATAATGGCATTGCCGGGGATTCACTCAGCGCAAACAAGTCGATTACTTCCCTTCCCCTGCTAGGTAGCAGCTATTCAGGCTGGCCGGACGGATGCGATCGATTCGCGGGGACAATGCCCCCTATACCCCCTATGCCACCTCGTGGCGAGGACCCAAACCAGGCAACGGAGTAAGGGTTGATTCGTAACTCTGTCCATCTATCAAGGGGCTATCTAGATTAAGACCAGCAATGGCCATACGGTCGTACTCAGTGAGGATCAACTCCTTGGTACGGTAACAACCGTACTTAGTGATGTCATTATTTTTGAGCCCTCCAGTCGCCGTCTGGAACGTTTCCATAATGTAGTCGACATCGTCGCGATCCACGCCATACAAATGAAAGAAGTAGGCATCCAACTCTGCACGGATGTGAGCACGGCGGTGCTCATTCCAACGAAAGGGCTGCCCTTGATCGCCGAGGTCTCGTGCGAGCGGAGCCATGTCGAATGCCGTGTAAACGAGTTCTAGGACGCGATTCAGAACAAAAGAGGAATGCGGTTCCAGCACTTCGGGCGCAGGAACCGGAAGCTGCTTCCAGGTCATCAACGCCATGTGCACCCCGCCAATCTTCTGACGACTAACAAAATCGAAGACCAGCGAGGATTGAGCTGCAACAAGAAGGGCAACTAGCGGCGGATCAACCGTTGGTAGCATCAGAGGATACGTGTGCCCAACTGCCACGAGCGGGATGAAAGCGGGGATCGCGGTTCGCTCGTTCGTCGACGCAGTAACGTCACACCAGCCGCACAGCCACTCCCTCCGCCATCCGATACTTTCGACCCGACTGCGGACAGCAGGAACTAGAAGATCCCTACCGTTACGTCGACTCAATATGGCACCGCCCTCGGCGACCCAATTTTGCGAAAACGAAGCACGCGAAGGGTTCTGAAGTTCGTTGGATGAAAGATAGCGCGGTTGATTCTGACGGTTGAGTGCCGTCGGGCTCTTCACTACATCCGCGGCTCGATGGTTAAAAAAGTCGACCATTTTTGCCTCGTACAGCGGAAGCATCCGCTCCTCAGCGCGGGTGAATACGTTTCCGTGCAACTCCCAGCCTTCAGCCTCCAACTGGTCTCGCGTCCTGAATACGTCGGAGTCGTCGGTCATATGAAACATTGTGGCCTTGAAGGTTATCTCCCACGGATTCCCTCCACCACCATCTTGTTCTCTCACGAGGACAGGAAAACGGTGGTACATGGCTACCGTCAGGTTTGCATCTCGGCGACTGCGGAAGATCGGCAGCGTTCCGGTGTTCGGGTTGATTAGAGTAATCTCTTCGGGGGCAAGGGCAAAGATTCGGCCCCCCTCATCGAGGCCCGTCCGGTCTTCCAAAAAGAAGGCGTAGCGCGCAGCAGGCTCGATGAGCGCTCGCCCGGTAGCTGACAGCAGACAGAACTTGTAACTGGAGTGCACACCAACGAACAGCGGCTTGCGATTGTCAAAGTCATAGAGAGACGCAATTCGACCAGAACTACTGAGGCCGCTAAACAGGTGCTGCGCCCCAGCACTCGTCGCGACGGCCGTCGGCAAAATGCAACCAAATCGACCTACCGGGGCGACGATTGAGGCAACCCGCTCGGCAAAAAGCTGATCAGTTTGAAGCATAGTCACCCCCTTGACGGTGAGGCCTTTAGCGCACAGGGGAAATGCACCGGAGTCTCCTGCAAAGTGAAAGGTGGATTTGACCCGCCGACGCTCGGCCCGATAACGCTCGCCCTCGTCCGGGAACTCCTCGGCCCAAGCGGCTATCCGGGTGCGACGAGCGGTGCCAGCAATCGCGGCGATCAGGGGATCGACCACGCTAAAGTACTTCTTGTCCTCGAAGTCGACCTTGTCCCAGGGCGGGTTGCCGAGGACACACGAGAAGCCACCCGCCCAACCCGTGGTCGAGTCGACGTCGACATGGGAGGTGGATTCCTTCGGCACCACGAAGATGTCCGGGAACTCCAGGTGCCAGTGGAAGAATGTGTACCGCTCACGTAGTCGCATAATCTCGTCGTGCGTGACCTGGGAAGCACCTGCCCCGGCCGGATCCCGGAGCGTTCGGAAGATCTCATGCGTGATGGCTTCGGGTGCATCCTTCGCCTTGTGCCAGACGAATGCCGCGCACCACGCGTCGGCAACGTGCTTGGCGTGCACGTACTCCGCAGAGCTGGCCCAGTCACGGTATGCGGCGGCCCGCTTGCGGACGTCGCGAAGGTCGCCGGCCGAAGTGCGGGTGATCTGCCGCAGGGCGGTCGCGAAGGTGATGTTGGTCAGCGACATGCCTTCGTCGAGCCCGAAGAGGACGGGATGTTCGTCCCGTTCGACTTCATTGCGTCTCTCCAGTGCCCGTGCCCAAGCAGGGTCGTCGCCTTCGACTGGCTTGAAAGCCTTACTGGGGATGCCGCCTCTGATCAAGGCTGGCGTCGCCCCCATCAAGCCGTTGCCGTGCTTGACGTGCGCGTCCAGGAAGTCCAGCGGTCGGCCCGGTTCCAGCGCCTCCAGCCAGAGGGATACCTTAGCGAGTTCCACCGCCATCGGGTTGAGGTCGACGCCATAGATGCACCGACCGACCACTTCGTGCAGCGCGTGGCGTACCGCCTCGACCGTGGGCTCCGGGTTGCCTTCCCGGATGGCCGCGACGCGCTTGGCGATCCGGCGAGCGGCAGCGACCAGGAAGTGGCCGGACCCACAGGCCGGGTCACAGACGGTCAGCGACAGCAGCTCGTCGATGATGCTCTCTGTCGTGTCGGGCTTGCCTTCAGCCGCCGCCTTCTGGTCACCGCGCTTCTGCGCGTCGTCGATGACCGGGTCGAGCGTGGAGTCGAGCAGGGTCTCGATCAGCGAACTCGGCGTGTAGTACGAGCCCGTCTTCTTGCGGTCGTTGCCGGCACGGTCGACCAGTTCGAAGGTGCTGTCCGTCGGGCTGTGCTTCGGCACCGACTCCAGCAGCGATTCGTAGATCGAGCCCAGTTCCTCGGCACCCATGTTGCGGTAGTCCACCGGACGCCAACGGCCTGATCCACCGTCCCGGACCCGGCAAAGGAAGCGCACCGCTTCCAGCAGGTCCTTGTTCGCGAGCGACAGCCCGTGCAGCGGAGCATCGGCCTCGACGTCGTCGTAGAGGCCGCCGAGGCCGGGAAGTCCCAGTTCAGGGCGTCCATCGACGTCGCCGAGCGCCGTGAGGACGATCCGTAGCGACTCGTAGAGGTCTGCGTGCGGGGTGCCCCGACGGCGCAACGCCTGGCGGCGCAGCCGCGCAGAGGAAAAGTACTTCGCATACCGATCGCGAGTCTCGTCGCTGGTGCTTGGTGGGTGCAGGGCGTCGCGATCCTCGGCGACGAAGAGGAAGATCAGCCGATAGACCAGTCGCAGCAGGGCTGCGTGGTAGGCGTTGACGTCGAGATCGCGCCGCAGCTCACCGTTGGCCGGATGCTTGAGGAATCCGGTGCCCAGCGTCGTGATCGCATTTTTGACTGCATCTCGGTGCTGGTCCAGCGCGCGCACGCCGGAGGAGATCGCCTCCGTACGCCACTTCTCCAGCCAGCAGGTCGACGGGGTGGCCCCCTCCCCCACCGCGAAACGGCTGACGTGCAGCAGCCGGTAGAGCAGGACGAACTCACTGAACAGTTCACCGTCGAAGATCGCCTCCAGGTCGAACTCGACGTAGGCGGCGGTGGCCAGGGCGTTGGAGTCGCGCAGCAGTCGCAGTTGCCGGCCGTTGGTGAGCACTCCCCACAGGTGGGCGTCGGTGCGGTTCAGGCACTCCTGCACCAGTGACTGCGGCGGGATGCCGCCGGTGGCCGGGCGCTTGTCGAGGGTGGCGTTCCACGGGGCAAGGTGGATCGGGACGTGGTCCCAGCGGTGGCTGATCGGGAAGGTCTTGCCGCCGTCGTCGGCGGTGATGCCGGTGGCCCCGATCGGGGTGAGGACACCGAAGCCGAAGGCAGCGAACAGGGGATCGAGCCACTGGGTGACGGCGTGGCCGGTCGGGTCGGCGGGGGTGTCGGCCTCCGGGGCGACGGGCAGTCTGTCGCGCAGGTTCTTCCACACCGACCTGAGCCAGTCCCAGTGGCGTTCGGCGTCGTCGCGGACCGAACGTGCGGCGACCACCCGGTAGTCGGCGGGCTTGCTGCCGGGGACGTCCCTGCCCTCGGCGATGCGGACCAGCATGTCGGCGGGGAGCAGGCCGCCGATGGTGTGCACGGCGGTGAAGATCTGGTTGCGGGCGGTGGCGGACATCAGGCGACAGCTCCGGCGGCGGGGGCGGGCAGGTAGACGTAGGCACCGAGGACGTCGGGGCGGCCCTGGGCGGTGACGGTGAGGCCCCGGACGATCTCCCCGGCGGCGCTGCGCACCCGGCGGTGCGAGGCGAGCAGGTCGGCGGCCAGCTCGTCGCCGTACCCGGTCAGGTGGTCGTGGGTCGCGGGCAGGTCGGTGAGGATCTGCCGCATGGTGCGTTCGCCGAAGCCGGGGTCGGTGTTGGCGTCGGCGGTGGCCTCCAGCAGCGCCAAGGCCTCGGGGTGGTCAAGCCAGCGGGCGTTACCGGGGCTGCCGGCGAAGGCGAGCAGCCGGGCGTCCTCGGCGACGAGCTGCCGACTGCCGGCCCGCGAGGGCAGGGTGAGCTGGAAGCGGTAGCGAACCACCAGCAGGGTGGTGCGGCTGGTCACCGCCCGGGTGCGGATCACCCCGCAGCGGCGGGCCGGGCGGGGGCCGGCGGTCTGCTCGTCGAGGGCGGCGTTGAGGACGTACCCGGCCAGTGCCGCCACTGCGGGGTCGGTGCGGACCATGGCGACCTCGCCGCGTTTGACCGCGGCGGTGGTGCGGAACGGTACCGGCCGGCCGGTCTCCACGGCGTCGCCGCCGAGCGCCGGGGCGAGGGCGTCGCGCAGGCCGGCGGGGGTGCCGCTGACGTCGGCGGTGAAGTCGCCCGGGTGCGCCGGGTCGTCGCGCAGGAAGCCGTCGAGGCTGCGCAGGGCCCGTCGGACGAAGCCTTCGATCTCCGAGGTACGGCCCAGGGTGTCCCGGATGGCGGCGACCTCGCGGGCCACCTCCTGCGGGTGGATGGCGTGCTGGGCGAAGCGGGAGCGGGAGGTCTTCTCCCGTTCGGCGGCGGACTGCCAGTCGCTGGCCAGTGCGGCGGCCTTTTTGTCGATGGCGCGGTACTCGTCGGCGTCGAAGAGGCTGCCCTGTTCGCCGTCTCGGCCGCGCAGCAGCAGCCACTCCACGATCGCGTCGGTCACTCCGGAGGAGGCGGCGTCCGGGACGGAGACGGAGATGCCGAGGTCCTTGCGGATCTGGCGGTGCTTGCGGATGAGGACGTCGAGGACCTTGCCGTCGATGCCGTTGTCGCTGCCGTAGAGGGTGACGACCCGCACCACGCCGCGCTGCTGTCCGTACCGGTCGACCCGCCCTTCCCGTTGATCATGGCGGGTGGGGTTCCAGGCCAGGTCGTAGTGGATCACCGCGTCGAAGTGGTGCTGCAGGTTCACCCCCTCGGAGAGGCAGTCCGTGGCCACCAGCACCCGGCGGGCGGCCGGGTCGTCCCCGGCGTCGCGGGCCAGGTCCTCGATGCGCTGGATGCGCTGCTGCGGGGAGAGGGTGCCGGTGACCGCCCGGACGATGGTCTTCTTGCCGAGCTTGCCGTCGAGGTGTTCGGCGACGTACTCGGCGGTGGGGATGTAGCGGCAGAAGACGATCGGGTGGTAGCCCTCCTTGAGTAGCGCCTTGACCTGCTTGACCAGGGCGGCGAGCTTGGTGTCCTCGGTCGGCCCCTCCAGCTTCGCGGCCTGGGCGGCGAGCTGCGCCAGCCGTGCGCCAGCCGCGCTGTCGGCGTCGGTGGTCTCCGCGCCGGGGGCGACGTCCAGCCCCTCCAGCGCGTCGGCGTCGGAGAAGTCGCTGGTCAGCGGGGCACCGAGCCGGTCGGCTTCGGCGGCGTCGCGGGCGGTGGCGGTCGCCGAGCGGGTCTGCAGGGTCTGTGCGGCGGCGCGCGGGGAGGAGACCAGCGAACGCAGCAGGGCGATCGCCGACCACCAGGCGATCCGGACCTCCCGCCGGCCGCGCTGGTCCGCGGCGCTCACCCGTTCGCTGGCGTACGCGATGGCGTCGTCCAGCAACGCCCGGTACGCCGGGGAGAGCTTGTACGTCTCGTCCTTGAACTCCCGGTCGGTGGGGAACGAGGTCTGCTCGGTGAGCGAGCCGTCGGCGACCCCGTCCTCCCGGGTCAGGTACTTGCGCACGTCCTGGCGCTTGCGGTGCACGAAGTACGGGGCGAGGGCGCGGCGGCCGGCGTCGGAGCCGAGATCGACGTCGGCCAGCTCCGGCTTCAGCAGGCCGAGCAGGTTGCGGAAGGCGCCCTCCTTGCCGCTGTGCGGGGTGGCGGTGACCAGCAGCAGGTGCCGGCCGGTGTCGGCGGCCACCCGTTGCAGCAGCTCGTAGCGGAGCTGGTTCTGGCTGGTCACCGTGTCGTCGGCGGCCACGCAGGTGTGGGCCTCGTCGACGATGACCAGGTCCGGGCAGTGCCGGACGAAGTCGTCGCGGTGCCGGGTGGACTTGATGAAGTCGGTGGAGACGATCACGTGCGGGTGCCGGTCGAAGAGCGACTGGCCGAGGTCAAGGCCGCGTTCCAGCCGGGACACCGTGGAGGCCAGGACCAGCTCCGCGTCGATGCCGAACTTGGTACGCAGCTCGTCCTGCCACTGCTCGGCCAGGGCCGGGGAGCAGAGCACCGCAAGCCCGCTGGCGCTGCCCTGGGCGAGCAGCTCGCTGGCGATGAGTCCCGCCTCGACGGTCTTGCCGATGCCGACGTCGTCGGAGATGAGCATCCGTACGGTCGGCTGGCGCAACGCCATCAGCAGCGGCACCAGCTGGTAGGCGCGGGGTTCCACGGCGATGCCGGCCAGCGAGCGGAACGGGCCGGCGCCGGAGCGGAAGCCGATCCGCAGGGCCGAACGGAGCAGCCCGGCGGCCTGGGCGTCGCCGAGGTCGGTCGGGGACGGGTCGGCGAACTCGGCGCTGCGTACCTGCTCGAAGGCGGGGAAGACGGCGGCGATGTCGTCGTCCGCACCGCCGAGCGGGCGCAGCACGAGCAGGTCGCTGGCGCTCTCCGGCAGTACTACCCAGTCGCGGCCCCGGGCGGAGACCAGCGATCCGGCGCTGAAGGGGATGGTCATGAGGGGAGGGGGTCCTTCGCGTCGTGGACTGTTCTGTTGTGGTGGTCAGGTGGCGCGGGGGTCGGGGTGGGCTCAGCGGCCGGTGCTGGTGCCGAAGCAGTAGCGGTGCTCGGCCACGATGGCGGCCCAGTCCGCGTCGTGCGGGAACCGGATCACGTCCCAGCCGGCGTCGCGGAGCCGTTCCTCGGCGTCGCGGTCGCGCTGGGCGACCGTCTCGTGGTCGTGGACCGGGCCGTCGACGAAGACGGCGACCTGGCCGCCGGGCAGCCGGTAGACGTAGTCCGGCCGGGCCAGCGCCTCGGTGATCAGGACCTGCGGCTCGTCGGGCAGCCGCAGACCCCGCTCCTTGAGCCAGGTGACGAGCTTGCGTTCCAGCGCGGTGTCCGAGCCCTCGCTGAGCCGGCTGAGCTGCTCGGTGCGGGACTCGCCCTGGCCGGTGGTGGTGGCCCTGGCGGCGGCGAAACGCAGCAGCAGGTCCCGGACCAACTGCCGGTTGATCAGCTGGTGGGTGAGCTGGTTGCCGTAGGTGAGCAGGCAGTCGTAGCAGCCCCGGGCACAGGACCTCTCGTCGGTCAGGTCCTGTAGGTCGCTGCCGTCGGGGGCGAAGTGACAGATCTCCAGGGCCTTGGCGGCGGCGGTGGCCAGCGCCTGCGGGTCGGCCTGCATCAGCCGCAGCACCCCGGCCCCACCCTCGGCGGCCTCGGTGAACAGCATCCGATCTCGGGGTCCGGTGTCCGGCGGTAGCAGCTCGGTGGTCAGCTCCGAGTCCTCCAGCTCGAACGCGGCCTCGATGCCGCGTTCCAGGGCGTACATCAGGGTCAGCGCGACCTCCTGCGCCACCGGCTCGTCCAGCTTGAGAACGAGGATGTTGCGCCGGTCCTCGACGTACGGGATGACCCGCTTCTTGCGGCGTTTCTCGTTACCGTCGTCGTCGACGACGGGCATCTCCCGGGAGTCCCCGGCCGCCTCACCCGCGTCGCGTTCGTTCATCCAGCGGCCGTCGGCGGGGTCGAGCCAAAAGCCGTCCGGTTCGTTCTCCTTGGCCCGGACCCGGCCGACGTTGGTGACCCGCACCGTGGCCGAGTCACCGTAGGACAACAACCCCAGATCACCACCCGGATCGGCGATCAGGGCGTCGCGGCGGCCCGGTCGGGCCCCGTGGTCGTGGAAGCGGTACGAGGTGACCAGCCGGTAGCCGGCCCGGCGACGCTCCTCCTCGTCGGAGGAGATCCGCTCCCGCCGCTTGGTGTAGACGGTGTGCAGGTGCAGCAGGCCGGTGCTCGTGTCCTGGCTGCTGAACGGCTGGTCGCACATCTGGCAGCGGTCGGCCTGGTGCCTGGCGTCGTGGTGGTAGCCGCACCGGGTGCAGCGGGTCGCCTCACCGGTGGTGACCTCGCCGGCCGCGTCCGCCGGCAGCTGAATCCGGGTCACCTGGTAGCGGGCCCCCTCGTGGTAGATCAGCGCGCCGGGGCCGAACTCGCGGATCGCCAGGAACCGGGGCCGTTGCAGGTAGTCGCCCTCCCCCGACCGCCGGCCGGTGGTCGGCACGTACGCGGCCAGCGGCAACCGGGGGAACGAGTAGCCGGGAAGGAACCCCTCGCTGGCCAGATACCGGTACGGGTTGAAGTCCGACAGCACCGACCGGCTGTCCACGCTCTCGTTCTTGAGCAGGTTGAGCTGGGTCTCGGCCTCCTTGCGGCGGCCGACGGCGATCCGGCGGTCCCGTTCGGACAGGGTGTGGTCGAGGACCCGCCGGTTCTGCTCCGCCTGGTCGACCAAAGCCGCCTTGAACAGGCCCCGCCACCTGTCGAAGGCGCGGTCGAACCGGTCCGGGGTGGTCCGGACGGTGTCCTCGATCCACTGGTCGTCCCACCAGCTCGACTCCCGGTACTCGGGCAGCAGGCCGGCGAAGACCCGCCGGGCCGAACGCGCGGCGCTGTCCTGGAAGCGGGCGTCGTGCAGCGCCGCGGCGATGTGGTCGTGCAGCGGCAGGGTCGGGTTCGGCAGCCGGGAGTCCTCCGGGTAGCTGATGTCGATGTTGTCCGGGATGGCGCGGCCCAGCTTGAGGCCCGTCTCGGCCAGCCAGATCGCCTGCACGTGCGAGCGGACCAGGTCCTCGTTTGCCAGGTCCAGCCGGGGCGGGGCGACCGCGCCGGCGACCAT
This sequence comes from Micromonospora yangpuensis, assembly GCF_900091615.1. Taxonomy (NCBI): domain Bacteria; kingdom Bacillati; phylum Actinomycetota; class Actinomycetes; order Micromonosporales; family Micromonosporaceae; genus Micromonospora; species Micromonospora yangpuensis. The sequence goes on from NZ_FMIA01000002.1 coordinate 3,867,867, forward strand.
CTTCTCCGAACGGCGGAAGTAGTACTGGTCGTGGCTGTTGCCGGTGGCACAGTACGTGGTCACCAGGGCCGGTTGTCCGGATCGGCCGGCCCGGCCGCTGCGCTGGGCATAGTTGGCGGGCGTCGGCGGGACGTTGCGCATCATCACCGCGTTGAGCTCGGAGATGTCGACGCCCAACTCCATGGTGGGCGAGCAGTAGAGCAGCCGCAGCTCCGCCTTGCGGAAGGCCTCCTCCCGGCGTTCCCGCTCGGCCGGGTCGACCTGCGCGGTGTGCTCCCGGGCGGCCAGGCCGGTGAGAGTGCTGGCGGTGTCGCGGTAGAGCTTCCGGAAGAAGGTGTTGACCCGGGGGCCTTCGCCGCTGGCGTAGGTGCGGGTCAGCGGATCGTGGCCGCCGGTCTCGCCCCGGCCGGCCCGCCAGAGCAGGGCGGCGGCGGAGACCCGGTAGCCGGTGGTCGGGGTGACGGCCCGGCGGAAGCGCGCCGGACCGCTGGGGGTCTCGGTGCACTCGACGACGAGGTTGTCGTGCTGCAGCACCTTGAGCAGGTCCACGATCAGCCGCTGCGCGTCGTCGAAGGAGAGGCCGGTGCCGAAGTGGGTCGGACGCCGGAGGAATTTGCCGACCTTGCCGCGCCCGGACAGGAACAGCCCGGACCGGCTCGACCCCTTCTTCGACGACTGCGGATAGGCGGTGCCGACCACCGGTTGGTCGCTGGCCGACAGCGTCCACGGGTCGACCAGCAGCTCCTCGCTGGCCCGCTGCAGCGAGTCGAACTCGCGGAAGTACTGCACGTCGATGGCGAGGCCGCGACGCATCTCGTTGAGCAGCGCCCGCATGATCTCGGATCGCTGACCGGGCGTGGCGTCCCGCAGGTGCCGGTCGGTGCCGGCCCACCGCTTCTCGTTCCCGGCGATCCAGTCCACGTCCGAGTAGTCGATGACCAGCAGCCCGGTCTGCTCCAGGTTGGGCATGGTGACCCGCCAGCCGCGCTCCAGGTCGAGGTAGAGGCGGTAGGCGACGACGTCCCGGAACGCCTTCTCGGCCCGCTTCCTCATGTTGGGCGCCAGGTCGTCGCCGCGGGCGAAGTCGGTCAGCCGTAGTCGCAGGGCCGCCGTCACCGCGTCGGCGAGCTGCTCGTGGGTGAGCGCGGCCTCGTCATCGTCGCCGGTGGCCGCCTCGGCCGCCTGCACCGCCGCCCGGTAGAGGGCACCACGGAGCTGGGTGATCTGCACGAAGTCGTTGAAGTGCCCGGCCTGCAGCGAGGCGTCCTGCCGGTTGTCCACGAAGGTCAGCAGCTTGCGGGCCTTCTCGTCGAGGGCCTCCGGGGGTGCACTGAGCAGTGACCGGATGATGGACGTGGACACCAGCGACGTGGCGGATGACCGTCCCTCCTGGTCCAGGCTGGCCAGCTTGGCGAAATCCTGACCCCGGGCCTGCTCGTAGCTCACCCCGCAGTGCAGACAGAACCGGAACGGCGAGGGTACGAACGCGGCCTGCAGCGCCCCCTGCCCCTCCCAGCCCTGGGGGTTCACGGTGACCGCCAGCGGCAGCCGGTCCCGCAGCGTGGGGCGGACGGTCTCGTGGCCGTGGTCGTCGGCCTCCAGCCAGGACTCTGGGATCCGACGTTCCTCGATGGCCAGCTCCGCCGTGGCCGGCCAGGCCCGCTCCGAGTCGACGTAGAGGTAGCCGTCGCCGGCCCGGCCGCCGGTGGCGGTGGTGTCCCGGCGCGGCTCGTACCGGTACGAGCCCTGGTGCTCGGTGCGGAAGACGGTCAGGTACTCCTGTCCGCACTCCCGGCAGAACGCCAGCGGCAGCAGGATCTTCTCCTCCGGGCCGGGCAGCACCAACTGGTACTCCCGGGTGAGGTGCCGGGTGAGCTCGTCCTCCAGGGTGACGTAGACGGTGTCGCCCTTGGAGAGGAACTGGTGCAGCCGGAAGGCGAACAGGGGCCGCTCGGTGACCGGGTGGCGGGCCTCCGAACCCGCCTTGAGGGTGTCCCGGATCGCGGTGACGCACTCGTTCCCGGGCAGACCGCTGGACCCGGCCAGTTCGGCGGCGGCGTCTTCGATCTTGGCCGGTTGCTGCCGGACGAGCTGGCCGGTCGGGTCCGGGACGAGACCGAAGCGGCTCTCGATCCACCGGGCGAGGGGATCGTTTACCAGGTCGGCGTAGGCACGCGGGGCACCAGGCGCCCGCAACCGCTCGACGGACACCGTGTCCGGCGTCGGGCCGGTCGCCCGGACCAGGGTCTCCCCGATCACGTTCTGCCGGGTGACCGGCGTACCGAACAGGGTGGTGGCCACCCGGGCCACCGCGGACCGCCGCTGCTCGGCGCTGCCCTCGCTGGAGATGGTCGCGGAGGTGCCGACGCACTGGAGCTGGTCGGCCGCGCAGGCCTCCCGCACTCGGCGGATGAGCAGGGCCACGTCCGCGCCCTGCCGGCCCCGGTAGGTGTGCAACTCGTCGAAGACCAGGAACTCCAGGCCATGGGCCATCCGGATCAACGACCGCCGGTCGTCCGGCCGGGTCAGCATCAGCTCCAGCATCACGTAGTTGGTGAGCAGGATGTCCGGTGGATTCTCCCGGATCTGCCGGCGCTGCTCGTCGCTCTCCTGCCCGGTGTACCGGGCGTAGGTGACCGGTTCGCGGCCCTGGCCGTAGCCGTCGCTGAGGTACTTGTCGAGTTCCTTGAGTTGGCTGTTGGCCAGCGCGTTCATCGGGTAGACGATGATCGCCCGGACCCGTTTGCCAGCCTTGTCACCCTCCGCCCGCCGGACCTTCAGCACCCGGTCCACGATCGGCACGATGTACGACAGCGACTTGCCGGAGCCGGTGCCGGTGGTCAGCACGTACGACACGCCGGACTGAGCCTTGTCGATGGCTTCGCGCTGGTGCTGGTGCAGGGTCAGCGGCCGGCCGTCACAGGACCGGCCGCCCTCGGTCTTGCCAGCCTGGAAGATCCGGGCGCACTCCTCGTGCAGCACGCCCTGGCTGACGAGTTCGAGGACTGAGCCGCCCGAGGCGAAGAAGGGGTTGAGCGACACCCAGGGGTCCGGCCACTGCGACTTGGCCTCCAGGTCCTCATCGACAAAGATCGCGATCCGGTCGTCCCGGATGACGGTGCCGCCCTTGGTGAAGGACCGGTAGTCGTTGATGAGCTGCTTGTGCACCCCGAAGACGTCCATGCCCGACGGGGGCGTCACGGCCAACGGCCCCGGTGCGGCGCGGACGGGCACCGGCTCGGTGGCCACCCGCTCGCGGGCCTGGGCGAGATAGCGGACCGGATCGGACTCCGCCCAGCCGGGGACCGTGTCGGTGCCCTTGGCGTAGGGCAGCAGCGCATCGCGGACCGTCGCGGCGTCGGCGGGACGGTCCGCCGGATCCTTCGCCAACAGGACGGTGATCAGCCTCATCAGGTCGCCGGGCACGTCCGAGCGCATCAGATCGATTGGTGGGACCCGCTCGTGCAGGTGCTTCTGCCACAGCTCGTGCGGGTTGTCGCCCTGGAAGGGCGGCACCCCGGTCAACAGCTCGTAGAGCACACAACCCAACGCGTACAGGTCGGCGGCCTGGGTCACCGCAGCGACACTGAACTGCTCGGGAGCCATGTACCGCACGGTGCCGACGGTGATGCCGGTACTGGTCACCTTGCCGTTCTCGGCGTCGTCGAGCATCCGCCCCATGCCGAAGTCCAGGACCTTGACCACGCCCGAGCGCAGCAGCATCACGTTGGCCGGCTTGAGATCACGGTGCACGATCCCGACGGTGTGCGCGGCGGACAGTCCGCTAGCGATTTGCGCACCGATGGCAGCGGCCCAGGAGATCGGCAACTGTGGTTGCTCGTCGACCAGGTCCCGCAGGGTCCCGCCGTCGAGGAGCTCCATCGCGATGTAGGGCAACTCGTCGGGGGCGGCGGCCCCGGCGATGATGCGCGGCAGATTGGGGTGATCGAGCTTGCGCATGATGCGCACCTCGCGCTCGAACCGCTGCCTGGCCTTGTCGTCGGCCGAGGTCCCGATGGCGGTCCCCGCCCGGCTGCGCAGGATGAGCTTCAGGGCGACCCGGCGGTGCGGCGAGTCCTCCGGCGCCTCCATGTCGTCGGCCCGGTGGACCTCCCCCATGTTGCCCTTGCCGATCGCCCCCCACAGCCTGAACCGGCCTGCCACCCAGTCGTTCTTCGCCGTCACCCTCAACGCCCCCAGCTCGTCGCGCACGACGACCACGCATGCGGCGGGACCGTTTTGATGCTGGCTGCCCACTCAGCCAGCGGGTCCCGTGCACAGGACTCCACGGGGACATTTCGCCCAGAAGAGATGTTCGTGATGCCGTCCGTGGAGTATGCCGCGCAAGCTCCAAACAGGAATCATCCGGTCGGCGACGAAGGCAGACCGTTTGTTGCCAGGACTCGGCACCGCCATCGTGGTCCTGAGCGGACCGTTTCATCATCAAGCCTTGGCGATGACAACCATCGCTACTGGTCAAGCCTGCCATTGTGGACGGCAGCGACTCTTCCCACCGACCGCACACGATGGACAAAGCTGTCGTCTGACGCGCAGCCAGCTGAGGTGTCGGATTGTCGACTCAATGTCTTTCAGCCACGGAATGTCCGGACCGGGCTACCTCGTCGTCGGAGGCCGACGGTCAGCTGTTCCAGAACATCAGCGCACGCGCCCGCCGCGCGCGGGCGGTCAACTCGGGCACGCCCCGCGCGGGAACGGCGTACCCGCGCGCCCGGATCAGGGCCAGGAACTCCGCCGGCACCGCGACCCGGTGCCGGCGTACGTAGTAGGCGAGATCCCGACGCCACAGCCAGTCGCCGTCGGTCAGCACCGTGGAGCCGTTCATCACCTGATCGGTGGGCTCGAACGGGTCGGCGGCGACGTCCATCACGTCGATGAGCACATGACCCGCGTCGAGGTAGCCGACCACCCGGGCCAGGTCGGGCAGCTCCTCGTCGGCGACGCTGTCGAGGATGCTCCGCTGCGGCTCGGCCGAGCGGACGGGCCCGAACTCCAGGAACATCCCCGCCGTCTTCACCTGACCGCCGTCCATCAGTGCCCGCCGTTCGGATAGTAGGTCTTCCACTGCCCGTCACCCCGGCGGGCTCGGTGGCACCGGTCCGCTATCGGTCGCCGTAACGGTATCGGCAGGCGATGATCTCGACGTCGTCCTTGGTGATGCGGTACACCAGCCGGTGTTCGCGATCGATCCGGCGGGACCAGAAGCCGGACAACTCGCCCCGCAAGGGCTCCGGCTTTCCGATGCCCTCGTACCCGTTGCGCATCACGTCCGCGATCAGGTCGTTGATGCGCTTGACCAGCTTGCGATCGGAGTGGTCGAGGCACTGGCTCCATGCCGTCGCGGTGAAGACCAGCCTCACGCGACGTCCCGTACAGCGGCCGGATCGGGCAGCTTCCGCTCGGTCGTGTCGCCCTGCTCAAGCTCGGCGATCGATCGGCGGAGGGCAGCAGCATTGTCGGGGCAGCGCAGGTGGGCCGGAGGCACCACCAGGTGAACGACACCGCCACGGGCCGGCAAAGCGGCAGCCCGGATGACGCCAGGAGCTAGAACCGTAGAACATATCGTTCTACACTCGTTTCCATGGAACGCATCGGTGTCCGGGAGCTGAACCAGAACACGAGCCAGGTCCTGGCTCGGGTCAGTGGCGGCGAGACCGTCGAGATCACTGATCGCGGCCGCCCGATCGCCCGACTTGTTCCGGTAGGCGACGACAGGTCGGTGTTGGCCAAGTTGGTGGCGGCAGGGCGAGCCGCCCCTCCCACCGGCGGCGGCTCTGTGCCACTCCCGCCGAAGCTCGGTGACGAGAGTGTCGACGTGGCCACCTCGCTCGCGGCGATGCGTGACGAGGAGCGCTGGTGATCTATCTCGATTCAGCTGCCGTCGTCAAGCTGGTTCGCCAGGAGGAGTGCAGCACCGACCTCGTCTCCTGGCTCAACAAGCACGACGACGTGCCGCTGGTCTCCTCCGCTCTGGTCGAGGTGGAAGTACCCAGAGCGCTGCGCCGATCAGCTCCGCAGGCCTTGATCGGAGTGCCGGCTGCCGTCGGACGGCTGTTCCGGCTGGAAATCGACAGCACGATCCGGGCAACCGCAGCAGCATTCGCCGAGCCGACGATCCGCAGCCTCGACGCCATCCACCTGGCCACCGCCCAGGTGCTGACCAACGAGTCCGGCACGGCGCTCACCGCCTTCGTCACCTACGACCGGCGGCTGCTCCAATGCGCCAGAGAAGCAGGGCTACCCGTAGCAAGCCCCGGCCAGAACTGACCCACGAAGTCCCGGCCGCCGCACGGCCACGACATCGGCCGTGGCCTGCGTTCTGCGCTCTTGCACCCCTCCCGCTTGAGGCATCCACCTTCATGGCCAGCGGATGCTCCCGAGACGCCGCCGCCACCCGCAGGCCGGGGTGGTCGAAGACGCGCGGAGCCGTCGCATCGCCTCCCGGCGCGACATAAGCACTCGCCTGCTCATTCGGATCTTGGACACCATGACAGCCAACATCCCCGCGTGCGGGCGGTTCACAGGACGAGGTGGCGTACCAGTTCGATGGTGCCGGCCAGGAGTGCGCCGCCGAGCAGCGCGACCACCGCGCACCCGCTCTTGGCGTGTGAGCCGCCCAGCACCGGCGCGGACCGCCCGACGGCCGGTCCGGCCGGAAACTCCTCGGTGTCCGCCACCGGCGCGGGCGGGATCGGGTCGATGACCGTCCCCCCGTACTGCTCGTGGTACTCCGCCGGGCTCAGCTCCCGTACCCGCCAGAACTCGTGCCAGCGCGGCCCGTCGTACACCTCGGTCGGCTCGTCGGTCCCGGCCTCCTGGCCACCGCCGGTCGCGGCGGCGATCGCGTCGGCCAGCAGCGGGTGGGCCTCGGCCACCGACAGCACGGGTACGCCCAGCTCCCGCGCCCGCACGATCCGGGGATCGGTGTCGTCGGCGGCGGGGTCGGTGACGACCAAGCGGACGGTGCGGGTGAGCTTCACCGCGACGGTGGCCCCGTGGTCGACGGCGACGTCGACGACTCCGGTGACCTCGGCGGAGTCGCCGACGGGCAGGATGCGCCAGCCGCGCAGTGGTGCGCCGCGGCGGGCCCGGTTGGCCGCCGCGGCCTCCTCCAGGTCCATGATCAGGTGGGTGGCGGCGAGTTCCTTGGCGGCGCGTTGCAGCTCGCGCAGTTCGGCGGCGGTGACCACGCCGTCGGATTCGGCGTGGGCGCGGCGGACGACCAGGAACTCCTCGTGTACCTGGCGGGCGGTGGCCTGGGTGAGGCCGGCCCGGCCGACCAGGGCGGCGAGGTGGGTGGCCTCGTCGCCGACGATCCGGCCGTCGGTGAGGGCGCGGGCCAGCAGCGCCCGGTAGTCGCTGAGCCCGTCGGGGCGCGGGGCGGGCGGGTCCACCGTGTACGGCAGTCGGGCGCTGAGGGTGGCCAGCCAGCCTTCGCTGCCCTTGCGCAGGCCGACGACCCGGGGCGTGACCGGGGTGTGTCGTGGCTGGCCGGGTAGGGCGACCGGGGCCAGGCCGCGCCAGTGCAGCGGCTCGGGGGCCGCGCCGACCAGGCTGGCCAGGGTCGCGGCCATGGCGCGGGCGATACCGAGGGCCGAGGGCAGCGCGCTGGGCCACTCGCCGGTGATCAGGTTGGCCACCTCGGCCAGTTTGTGGTCGGGGCGGTCGAGGTGGAGCCGGGCGGTGGTCAGGGAGCAGAGCCCGGGTACGGGTGGCAGTGCGACGCCGAGGCGGTCGTACTCGGCGCTGAGGAACCGGTCGACGTAGTCCAGGCTGTGGCCGACCACGATCGCGCCGCTGAGCCGGGCGAGCAGGTCGTCGGCGATCTCGGCGAAGGTCGGCGCGTGGGTCACGTCGGCGTCGGTGATCCGGTGTGACTCGGGGTTCGGCACGGGGGTCTGCGGGTCGACCAGGGTGGCGTACTCGTCCAGGACGACGCCGTCGCCGCGCATCCGGACCACGGCGACCTCGCAGATCCTGGCCCCCTGCGCCGGGTCCAGGCCGGTTGTCTCCACGTCGACGAGGACGAAGGTGACGGTCCGTGGATCTGCTCCTGGCTGCCGGGTCAGCTGCCCGGCGACGAAGATCGACACCCCCGAAGTGTGCCATGCCTGTCAAACGGCATGACTGTTGACACGGTTCACAGAGGATGCTCTCATTGACGCCACCGACGACGCGAGGAGTCCGTCATGGACAGTTCCACCAGGCCGCCCCGGAAGCGATCCACCACGCGCCCGGCCGTGAACCGCCGACGCCGCCGCGCCGACGGGCCGCCGCCCGACCAGCCGGCGCTCTTCGACCACCAGCCGCACCGGCCGGACACCTACCTGACCACCGTCTACCGGCTCGACACCGCGCCCACCATGGCCGGGCTGCGCCGCGCGCTCCACCACCCGTACCTGCGGGAGAAGGGGTTCACCGCGACGCCGCGCCGGGTCGCCGGACGGCCGGCCCTGCTGGTCGACGGCGTGGTGCGGCAGCCCCGGGCCGAGTACTGCGACGTCATCGCGCGGCTCACCGGCCACGACATCGCCCTGGGCCACAGCAGCGGCGGCAGCGTCCTGCTCCTGGCCGTCGACGACCGGGTGTACGCCCTGACCTACGGCACCCTGGGCCGGCACATGATCGACCCGTCGGCCATCGACCGGGGCTTCGGCATCGAGTTCGCGGTACGCGCCCTGCTGCCCGACCACATCCGGCAGGTACGGCGCCGGGTGCTCGGTGCCAGTGGCCGGGTCGACCGCAGCCAGGTGCCCGGTGGGCAGCCCATCCGCTGGTACACCATCGACAAGTGGAACGAGCTGGTCGGCCAAGTCGCCGGTCAGGTCGACAACCCCCGGCTGGCCGACTGCCGGCGTACCGGCAGGCCCACCCTGGTGGAGGGCAGCGACAGCCTGCGCATCCGGCTCTGCACCGAGCCGGACGGCTTGCTCGCCGACCTGCGGGAGATCGACCGGGTGTGCCGGCAGGAGTCTCCCCTGTCCGACCTGGAGTTCATCACCCAGCTCCGGCCGCTGCGGTCGGACGACCCGAGGATGAAGGAGTTGCGCGACGCGGTGGACGAGCGGCTGGGCCTGGCCAATCCACCGGCGTTCGGGCTCGCGGTCCCCGGCCCGCTGCTCGGCGAGATCGAGCAGGTCCGGTCGTACCGGATCAGGATCGCCAGGTCGAGGCGGCCGGCGACCTCGACGACGGAGCTGGACCTGGACGCGGTGCTGGCCCACACCCGGCGGGTGCCCGACGGGAGGCGGTGGACGGGTCTGCAGGCCACCGACAGCCTGACCCTCTGCACCGACGAGGCCGGCAAGGAGACCATCACCACCACGCCGCTGTCCCGGTGGCTCACCGCCGAAGTGCCGGTGGGCGCGCACCGCCTGCTGCTGCACGAGGGCACCTGGTACGAGATGGGCGCCGGACACCAGCGTTTCCTGCGGGAGGAGATCGAGCGGTTGCTGGACCGACCGGCCAGCCTGGTGCTGCCGGCCTGGCCGACCGGCATGCCGGAGAAGGACTACAACGACCGGGTGGCCGGCGTCCTCCCCGGTTTCGTACCGCTGGACCGCAAGCTGCTCCGTACGGCCCAGCACCGGCACGGATTCGAGGCGTGCGACCTGCTCGGCCCGGACGACGAGCTGATCCACGTCAAGCGGGCCAAGGGCAGCTCACCGCTGAGCCACCTCTTCGCCCAGGGCGTCACCTCGGTCGACGCGCTCTGCCACCAGCACGACGCCCGTACCCGGTTCGTGGAGACGGTCCGGCGGCAGCAGCCCGGCCGAAGCATCGACGAGAGCTTCCGGCCCCGCAAGGTCGTCTACGGCATCGCCCTCGACCCGGGCCGGGCGCTCACCGTCACCGACCTCTACACCTTCGCCCAGGTGGCGCTCTACCACGCGGCGAAGACGCTGCGGGTCGAGGGCGTCGACGTCGAGGTGGTCAGCATCCTGCCCCGCTGACCGTCGAGGTCCACCCGGCCCGACGGACCGGTCCACCCGGCCCGTCGGGCCGCTCCACCCTGCCCGGCCGCTGCCACACGGGCCGCTCCACCCTGCCCGAGACCAACCAGGAGGCGTCGTGTTCCCCGACGAGTTCGACGAGGCCATCGCGAAGCTCCCGATCGACCTGTACCAGCGGGTCCGGGCGCTGCGGCCGCACCTGGACCGCCCGGCCTGCCCCGACTGCCTGCGGATCACCGACCCGGTCGAGTTGGCCCTGCTGGCGGCCCGCTACGGGGAGCTGTCCGCCAGCGGCAAACTGATCGCCGCCGCCGAGCGCCTCGCCGCCGCGCACCCGCACGACGCCGCCGAGCCGGACCCGCAACCAGAGACCGCGGTGCCCCCTGCCGCAGGGGCTCCGGCAGCGGGTGCCCCGGGCACAGGGGCCTTGGCAGCGGGGGTCCCCGCGGCAGGGGGTACCCGGGCCGCCGGACGGCGGCCCACCAGGCGACGGCCGTCCAGGGTGGCCGACCGGCGTCGGCCGTCCACGGTGACCGTCCGGCGGATGACCTTCCGCGGTTCACCTGCTGGCAGGTAGCCGATTGATCGACTCGGTTGGGTTGATGTGGCGGTATCAACCGGCCCCGGACACCGCCATATCGCCCCAACCGAGTCGATCACCATCCACCCTCGTGCATCCACGCTCCCACCTCGGCCGGCCCGTCCCCGTAGCCGGCGACGGACTGGCAGGTCTGCCGGGCCGGGTAACCCTTCAGCCGCAGCTCCAGCCAGGCCATGATGTCGTGGTCGGCGATGGCCACCACCGTGTTGTGGTCGGCCCCGGGGTACGTCCGGTAGTCCACGACGTCGCCCACCGCGCAGAGCGCGCCCACGCCCTGGTTGGCCTGGGTCTGGGCGGCGATGGTGTCCTCGGCCCCGTGCACGAAGAGGATCGGCGCGGCCGTGCGGGACCGTACCGTGGAGACGTTCTTGACCCACTCCAGCAGCGTCTGGTTGCGGGCCCAGTCGGGGTTCACCCAGCGGGTGATGGGTGGCGACACCGCCATCAGGTGCTGCGCCAGCTCTTCCAGGCAGAGGCTGCGCACCGCCGGCAGTTCGGCGGCGAACTCCGGGGTGAGCAGGTCGGTGGCCTGGTGCGGTCGGGCGCGTACTGCATGGCGGCCACCGCGATGAAGCCGACGAACGCGGCCGAGGAGTAGATCCCCGTCGCGAGGGGGGCTTCGTCGTGGCCAGGGTGTCCAGGCCGGGGGCGAAGTCGCCGCCGGACGAGATCGGCACCACGCCGAGCAGGTCCAGCTCCGGTGCCCGGTCGGCGGCCAGCTCGCCGGGACCGAGCGCGGCGAACCCGCCCTCGGAGTGGCCCACCGAGAACCACCGCCGGCCCACCTCGGCGGAGAGGTCGCGCGCCGCCCGCACGCTGTCGATCATCGACCGGCCGAGCGCCTGCCGCTCCACGAAGTTGTGCAGCTGTCCGGGCAGGCCGAGGCCCGGGTAGTCGGTGCCGGCGACCGCGTACCCGTCCCGCAGGTACTGGGCCAACAGGCCGCCGTAGTCCAGGTCAGGGTCGCGCGACGGCGCGCACTGCGGTGCGACGCCCGTGGTGCCGTGCGCCCAGGAGGTACGCCGGAGGCCGAATTAGAAGAACCTTCGCGTTGTCCGCCCGTCGCAGTGGCTCGGGGCGGACCAGGGTCAGAGCAGCAGGAAGAGGACGATGCTCAGCAGCGACAGGCCGAGACCGGCGACACCCAGCAGGATGCCGATGACCGCCAGCGTCTGGTTGGGCGGGCTCTTGAGGGCGGGCCGCCCGAGCAGGATCGCGGCCACCCCGAGAATCCCGCCGATGCCCCAGCAGAGCGCGAAGAACAACGACGCCCCGCCCAGGACCACCGAGACGATGGCCCAGGGGCGGGCCCGGAGATCGGAGTCGGTGGCGGGCCGCAGGGCGACCGGGGCCACCGGAACCGGGTACGGATACCAGCGGAGCTGGCGGGGAAGGTCGGCCACCTGGCTGGTCAGGTCACCGACGAACAACGCGCCGTGGACGGCGGAGATCCGGCTCTCGTACTCGGCCAGATCGAGGTAACCCTGCTCCAGGGCCTGCGACAGCAGGTCCAGGACCTGGTTGCGCTGCGCCGTGCCCACCCGCTCTTTCAGGTTCATCGCACGAGTCCCGTCCTCCGTCTGCGCCGGGGCCCCGGGAGCTGCCGGGACCTCAGCGTAGACAGCATGATCAAGCGAACCGGCTACCGCGGATCGGGGCAGCAGACCGTCAGGGCGTCCGGGACGACCTTCACCTTCATCCGGCTCACCTTCGCGCGGGCGCCACCGTCGAGTTCGTACGTCCTCGGGGTGTCCAGCCGGACGGTGACCTTGCGGGCGCGGGTGATCCGGACGAAGGGTGACTCCTCGGAGCGGCCGGCGGCCATCCGGCTCAGGGTGCGGGCCCAGTCGACCGCGCCGCTGGCGGTGGCCACCCCGACCTCCAGCGCGCCGTCGTCGGGGCGGGCGTCGTCGAAGGCCGGGATGCCGCCGGTGATCGTGCCGACGTTACCGAAGAGCACGCAGCTCGCCTCACCGTCGAACCAGTCGCTGCCGTCGACCCGGATCCGGGTACGCACACACTCGCCGCGCACGTGCCGCAGCCCGGTCAGCACGTACGCGAGGCGACCGAGCTTGCCCTTGAGGTTGCGGTCGGCGTCCTTGATGAGTTCGGCGTCGAAGCCGGCGCCGGCCATCACCGCGAAGTGTTCGCCGTTGAGTTTGCCCAGGTCGAGGGTACGTCGTCGGCCACGCAGCCCGATCCGTACCGCCTCGGGCAGGTCCTTCGGAATGCCCAGGTTGGTGGCGAAGAGGTTGGCGGTGCCGGCGGGCAGTACGGCCATCGGCACCCCGGAGCCGGCCATCGCGTCGGCGCTGCGCTGCACCGTGCCGTCGCCACCCCAGACGAAGACCAGCTCGGCGCCCTCCTTCAGCGCCCTGCGGACCTTCTTCGGCGCCTTGCGGCTCTTCGGTACCTCGTACCAGAGCAGGTTCTCGATGCCGGCGCTGACCAGCGTCGACCGCAACTGGTCGAGGCCACCGCCGAAGGTCTTCTTCCGGTGCGCGACGACCGCGACGGTGCCGAGCTTCGGCCCGGCGCCGGCCGACTCGGCGGCGGCGTGGCCGTTCGCAGCGTGCTCGGTGGCAGCGTGGTCGGCGGCAGTCGGCTCGGTGGGGTGCTCGTCCAGGGTCCTCGTGCTCATGGTGGTCGCTGTTACCCAGCCGGGCGGTGCGGTACGCGTGTCCACGGTGGAAGAGTCGCGGTGGACGGGTACGGAGGTTCGCCGGAACCGGCCGAGGCGGGGGCTGCCTCGGCCGGGTTCGCGGTCGAGGTCAGATGCTGAGGCGCTGCCCCGGGATGATCAGGCCGGGGTCGTCGCCGACGACGTCCTTGTTGCGCTCGTACAGCGCCTGCCAGCCACCGGTCACGTCGTGCGCGGCGGCGATCTTCGTCAGGGTGTCGCCGGACCTGACCACGTACGTGTCCCGGTCGGTGCTGCGGCTCGCCGGCGGGGCGTCACGCTCGGCGGCCTCGGTCGGGGCCGAGGAGCCCGAGGAGGAGACCGGGCCGCCCAGCGGGCCGCAGGTCGGCCAGGCGCCGATGCCCTGCCCCTTGAGCACCTCTTCGGCGATCGCGATCTGCTGGGCGCGGGTGGCCAGGTCGGCGCGCGGGGCGTACTGCAGGCCGCCGTACGCCTCCCAGGTGCTCTGCACGAACTGCAGGCCGCCGAAGAAGCCGTTGCCGGTGTTGATGCTCCAGTCGCCGCCGGACTCGCACTGGGCGATCGCGTCCCAGTTGACGCTGTCGGCCTGGGCGGGTGCGGCGGTGCCGAACACGGCCGCGAGGCCGGTGACGGCCCCGACGGCGAGGGTGCCGAGTGCCCTGCGGCGGTTGCTGAGGGCGCGGTGTCGGGATTGGTGACGAGTTGCCATGGGTTCCTCCACGCCGACGAGGTGAGCTGTCGGGTTCGGGCCGAGGAGCCCGGCCGCCCGGATCGGGCGGCTTCACCCCGAGGTGACGTGCACCGTGGAACCTGGGTCCCCCGCTCCATGCCTGTGGTGAGTGTTCCGCGAGGCCAGGGGCATGGATTGGGCGTACCGGGCGGCGGTGTCCGCGTCGGCGGACCCGTAAGAATCTAGGGGTGCGCCCCGGTGGCTGCATACGCTGCGTGAGGTTGTTCACCCGGTCACGCGGGGCGACCGGCGCCGGGGTTGCGGTCGGGGCGCGGACGGGGGACCCTGCCGGTTCACCGCCCCTGACCAGGGCATCAGTGTCAACCGTCACCCAACGGGACGGGCGGGACGGGTTTGAACGGGTGTTCACTGGTGAGGTTGAAGGGAACATCGCGTACGAGGGGGGCCGCAGGTGACCAGCCAGACCGGAACCGACCGTCAGGACTTCCCGCCGGAGGGTGTCACCGACCCGATGCTGTGGCGGCTCGCGGTCAGCGTGGCCGAGGAGCACCGGGGTGCCGAGCAGGGGCACTGCCGCAACCTGCAGTGTGCGGATCAGCCGCAGCCCTGCGCGCCGTGGACGTGGGCGCAGCGGGCGATGGAGCTGGCATACCAGCAGGGGCAGACGTTCGGCTACCGGCCGGCGTCGGCGCGGGCCCGGCAGGCGCCGCGGCGGCCCGACGCCGCCGCCGCCTGAGGCGGTCCCCGCCCGGATGGGCCGCGTCGACCCTGCCCGGGTCGGCCGCAGCGGGATCACGTACCCGTGGTTCCGTGTCGCGGAGGCCCCGGTCCACCCCGGTACCGGGCGGGAATCAGCCAGATCTGGGAGGCGGGCACCCCGAAGGCCACCAGGCGGACCGTCTCCAGCATCCACAGCGCCGCCCGGGACAGCTGCTGCGCCGGTCGCCGCAGCGGGTCGCCGGCGGCGGGCCGGCCCGGGGTCCCCGCCGACGGGCACCGGAGTCGGCGGACCGCCTCGTACGACAGGCCGAGCGGCTGCCGTGCGGTGACGACGACCGAGACACCTCGGCAGTTGCGCACGATCAGGTCGACCAGGTCCGCGCAGTCGTCGGCCAGGTGGTCGACGTCGTCGAGGACCACGAGCAGCCGCCGGTGGGCCAGCACCCGCAGTAGGCACTGGTCGGTGGACGGCTCGGTGGTGCCGGGCGGGTCGAGCTGACGCAGGAGGAACCCGACCAGGTCGGCGCGGGTGGCGGTGGTGGTGACGTCGACGGTGGCCACCCGGTGGGCGGCGAGGATGGCGGATGCCCGGCGTGCGATCGAGCGGGCCGTCGCCGTCCGGCCGGAGTCGGCCGGGCCGACCAGGGTCACCAGTCGCTGGGTGGCCAGCGAGCGGACGACGGTGTCCAGGTCGACGGTCTCCCGGTCGCGCGTGTCCAGGTCGGTGGTGTCCGGGTCGGTGGCTTCGGGCGGTCGCGCGGTGCCGGGGGCCGACGGGGGGAAGCAGGGGTGGCCGGCCGGATGGCTCGCCGGTACGTCGTCGACCCCGGACCAGGCCCGCCAGAGGTGCCGGTAGGTGTCCACCAGTTCGGGCCCGGGGGCGATGCCGGGATCGGCGGCGAGGCGGGCGCGTAGTTCGGCGTACCGGTCGAGGGCGGCCGGCAACTGGCGGGTACCGGCCAGCACCGACAGGTACCGGGCCTGCACCGCCTCGTGCAGGGGTGCCACGGCGGCCAGCCGCTCGGCGGTGGCCAGTACGGCCTCGGCCCGGTCCAACCGCAGGCCCAGGGTCACGTACTCCAGGGCCGCGTCGACCCACTCCCGCTGCAGCGTGTCGATTATCGGATGGCCGGGAAGCAGGCTGCGCAGCTCGACCAGTTCCGGGTCCTCCCAGAGCAGGACCGCCAGGTGGAACAGGTGGAAGGCCCAGCGGGGGTGTCCCAGTGGGAGCAGCCGGCGGGCGGTCCGGACGAGTTGCCGGAAGCGGACCAGGTCGGCGTTGTCGTGGTGGGTGCTCAGCTGGTAGCCGCCGGGGCCGGAGCAGATCACGGCGGTGCGGGACCGGCGGGGTGCCTCCGGCTCGACCGATCGACGCAGTCGGGCGATGTAGGTGTGCAGCAGGTGGCCGGCGTTGGCCGGTTGGATGTCTCCCCACAGGAGCTGTGACAGGGTGGCGACCGGCAGGAACTCCCCCGGCTGCAGGGCCAGCGCGGCGAAGAGCGCACGTTGCTTGGCCGGACCGAGGTCGTAGGTCGTCGACCCGTTGCCGGCGCATACCACGCCGAGCACTTTCACCCACACTGAACCGCTCGCTTTTTTCATAGGCTCCCGCCTGACTCCAGAGCCAGGGTAGGACGGCCTGCGGTCACAATCCAGTGTTGCGCAAGGCACTCTGCGTGAGATAGGTGCGTGATTCGCCCCGCTCGCTGCGGACGGGAACTATATAGCTTTCAAGAAGTCTTCAACTCGATCGTGCCAGGATCCGTACCCGTCAGACCCCGCCGACGCGGGCCGCTGCGAGGAACCGGGGAGCGCATGACCGAGGCAGCCGCGATCCCGACCGTGTACCGACCGACGGGCTGGCGTCGGCCGCTGGCCCTCCACCCGCACCTGGTGGACTTCGACATCCGGGGCTTCCACCCCGGCCCGGTCGCCACCCGACAGGCACTCGTGACGGCCGCGGGGTCGTTCCTGGACGGTTTCAACCGGGAACTGGACGTCGGCCCCTCCCACGCCCCGGACCTGGCGGCTGTCCCGCAGGCCTACCGTGGCTTCGCCGTCGAGGGGGCGGCGATGGCCGCCACCCTGCTCGACCGGCTCAGCCCGCTGCCCGGCCGGCGCTTCCGCACCCTCCTGAAAGTCCATCGTGGACGCTACGGCTACCTCGCGTATGTCGGCGCCGGCTGGGCCCTGGCCCGGTTGGACGGCCTCTCGGCCGGGCTGCTCGGCCGACTCGGCCGACTCGGTGCCACCGATCCGCTGGTGCGCTGGCTGGTCTACGACGGTTACGGGTTCCACCAGGCGTTCTTCGACCCGGACCGGACACTGTCGTGGTGGCGGCGGCACCCCGACCGGTGCGACGAGCGGTGCGCCATCCGGTACCAGGGACTGGGGCGCAGCCTCTGGTTCCGCGACTGTGCGGACCCGACGGCACTGGCCGGGCGGATCTCCGGACTGCCCGCCGGGCACCGGGGCGATGTGTGGAGCGGGGTGGGACTGGCCGCCACCTACGCCGGTGGGGTCGGCGACGACACCTACCTCGAACTGCGTCGACTCAACCGTCACCACCCCGCTGAGCTGGCCCAGGGCGCGGCGTTCGGCGCCGAGGCGCGGCAGTCCGCCGGGGCGTCGCCGCCGCACGTGCCCCGGGCCACCGAGCTGTTGACCGGCGCGTCGCCCGACGTCGCGGCCGGGTGGACGTGGCAGGCCCGACGCGGGCTCGACCGCCCGGGTGCCGGCCCGGCCGACTTCCAGCGCTGGCGCGAACGGATCCAGCAGCTGGCCCTTCCGTTCCTTCGCCGTTGACCCGAGGGAGTTTCAGACGATGCAGGTACGCCGAACCCTCCGTACGTTGCTCACGCCGGTTGTCGCAGTGGTCGCCTGCCTGGCCACCGGTCTGGCCACCCAGCTACCGGCCGTCGGTGCCGACGAACGTCGGGCGCTGGCCGCCCGGTTCAGCTTCGCCGTCGCCGACCTCAACCAGGACCCGCCGCAGACCCGCGCCGTACGCGCCGTCCAGCCCGCCCTGCACCACCTGCGGTCCTGGATCTCCTCGGTCGGTGCCGGTGTCGCCGTGGCCGACCTGGACGGCGACGGACTGCCCAACGAGGCGTGCCTGGTCGACCCCCGCGACGACTCGGTGACCGTCCTGGCCACCCCGGACCGGCCGAACCGGTTCCCCGCCTTCGCACTGCCCCCACCCGGGACCGACCCGACGGTGGCCCCGACGGGCTGCCTGACCGCCGACCTCAACGAGGACGGCCGTCTCGACGTACTGGTCTACTACTGGGGCCGGCCGCCCCTGGCCTACCTGCGCCAGCCGGCAGCCCCCTTCGGACCGGCCGGTTACCGGCCCGTGGAGGTGGTGGCCCAGCCCGACGAGATCTGGAACAGCACCACCGCCAACGCCCTCGACATCGACGGGGACGGCCACCTGGACCTGGTGGTCGGCAACTACTTCCCCGACGGCGCGCGGGTGCTCGACCCGACGGCGCGTGACGACCCCCGGATGCAGATGCAGGACTCCATGTCCTGGGCCCGCAACGGCGGCCGGAACCGGATCCTCAGATTCACCGGGTCGACCTCGGTCGACGGGCTGGAGCACCCCGGTTACCAGGACGTCTCCGACGCGCTCACCGCCGATCAGAGCGGTTCCTGGACGCTCGCCATCGGTGGCCAGGACCTCGACGGGGACAACCTCCCCGAGCTGTACGTGGCCAACGACTTCGGCCGGGACTACCTGCTGCACAACCGCTCCCGCCCCGGTCAGGTGCGCTTCACCGAGCTGACCGGCACCCGGGGGGCGGACATGCCGAAGTCGAAGGTGGTCGGGCGGGACTCCTTCAAGGGGATGGGGGTGACGTTCAGCGACCTCAACCACGACGGGCGGCCGGACATCCTGGTCAGCAACATCACCACCCCGTACGCCCTGCAGGAGAGCAACTTCGCCTTCGTGAGCACCGGCACCGGCCCGATCCGGGACGGCCTGGCACCGTACCGCGACGACAGCCAGCCGCTCGGGCTGGCCCGGACCGGCTGGGCCTGGGACATCAAGGCCGCCGACTTCGACGGTGACGGTGAGGACGAGATCGTCCAGGCGCTCGGATTCATCAAGGGCACCGCCAACCGCTGGGCCGAACTCCAGGAACTCGCCATGGGCAACGACGAGTTGCTCAGGTTCCCGGCGGCCTGGCCGGCGTTCCGGCCCGGCGACGACCTCGCCGGCCACCAGCGCAACCCCTTCTTCGTACGGCGCTCCGACGGGCGCTACGTGAACGTGGCGGAGCAGATCGGGTTCGTCCAGCACGGGCCGACGCGCGGGCTCGCGGTCAGCGACGTCGACCACGACGGTCGGCCGGACCTGCTCGTCGCCAACCAGTGGTACCGGTCGCAGTTCCTGCACAACACCGGGGCCGCGCGCCCGTACCTCGGTCTGCAGCTGATGCTGCCGGCCGCCACGCCCGGCGGGCTGCCCCGACCGGCGGTCGGTGCCGTGGTGCAGCTGCGGCAGGCCGACGGATCGGTCCGCACCGGTCAACTCTATCCCTCCAACGGACACACCGGCGGCAACTCTCCCGAGCTGCTGTTCGGGCTGGACGACCCGAGCGCCACCGTCAGCGCCACCGTCACCTGGCGCGACGCGGCCGGGCAGCACACGGTGACCCGGACCCTGACGCCGGGATGGCACACCGTCGTCCTCACCCCCAACCCGTGACCCGCTCCGTCCCGAGGAGGTCGATCATGCCCGAGCAGAGCAACGCCACTGCCACCGCCGCAGGCCGGGGTGATCCCCGGGTGAAGGCGCTGCGCCGCTTCGCCCTGTCGATCACCGTGTTCAACGTTCTCGGTCACCTGCTGCTCGGCTTCGAGCAGGCGTACCTGACGCCGGTGGTCGGGGTGCTCACCGGGTACACGGTGGAGCTTGTGCTGGAGACCCTGGAGGCACGCGCCCAGGGCCGGCCGGCCCGGTATCTCGGCTCCCCGGTCGCGCTCGTCAACTTCCTCCTGCCGGCGCACATCGCCGGCCTGGCCTGCGCGATGCTGCTCTACGGCAACCAGAGCCTGTGGCCCACCATCTTCGCGGTGACGGTCGCCGTCAGCAGCAAGTACGTGGTGCGGCTGCGGGTGAACGGCACCCTGCGGCACGTGCTGAACCCCAGCAACTTCGGCATCAGCACGACCCTGGTGCTGTTCAGCTGGGTGGCCATCGCACCGCCGTACCACTTCACCGAGCACGTCTCCGGCGTACTGGACGTGGTGATCCCGGTCGCCATCCTCCTCGCCGGCGCCATGCTCAACGGCAAGCTGACCCGCCGGATGCCGCTGATCCTGGGCTGGTTGGGCGGGTTCGTCCTGCAGGCCGTGCTGCGTGCGGTGATCTTCGACGCGCAGCTCGCCGCCGCGCTGCTGCCGATGACCGGCGTCGCCTTCATCCTGTTCACCAACTACATGATCACCGACCCCGGCACCACCCCCACCGCACCCCGGCGGCAGGTGGTGTTCGGCATGACCGTCGCCTTCGTCTACGGCCTGCTGGTCGTCGCCCACATCACCTTCGGGCTCTTCTTCGCCCTGGTCATCGTCTGCGCCATGCGCGGCGGGCTGATTCTCGCCGCCAACCTGCGCCGCCGTCGTCGACCGTCCGGACCGCACGGGGCCGACCCGACCGGGCAGGTCGCGTCGTCCACGCCGCCGGCCACCGCGTCGGCACCGATGCCCGTCGCCGCCGTTCGCCGCTCGATGTCCTGATCACGTCGATCCGAGGGGGAGAAACCGATGGTCGACCACGTGGTGGTCCTCGGCATGGCCTGCCGGTACCCGGGCGCCGACACGCCCGGCGAGTTGTGGGAGAACGTACTCAGCCGCCGCCAGGCGTTCCGGCCCATCCCCGCCGAACGGCTGCCACTTGCCGAGTACGGCGGTGACGGCCCCGACCAGACGTACGTGCCCCGCGCGGCCGTCCTGGAGGGATGGACGTTCGACCGGCACCGGTTCCGCATCCCCGGGCAGACCTTCCGCTCCGTGGACCTGAGCCACTGGCTGGCCCTGGAGACAGCTGCCGCGGCACTGGCCGACGCCGGTCTGCCCGACGCCACCGGGATCGACCGGTCCCGGGTGGGGGTCGTCGTGGGCAACTCGCTCACCGGCGAGTTCTCCCGGGCCGCCGCGCTGCGGGTCAGGTGGCCCTACGTACGCCGGGTCGTCGACGCCGCGTTGGGCGACACCGACGTGGCAGGCGTGGACCGGGCCGCGCTGCTGGACCGGATCGAGCAGCTCTACAAGGCGCCCTTTCCCGCCCCGAACGACGAGACGTTGGCCGGCGCCCTCGCGAACACCATCGCCGGGCGGATCTGCAACCAGTTCGACCTGCACGGCACCGGGTACACCGTCGACGGCGCCTGTGCGTCCTCGCTGCTGGCCGTCATCACCGCCGCCGAGGCGCTCACCGCAGGTCAGCTCGACGTGGCGGTGACCGGTGGGGTGGACCTCAGCCTCGACCCGCTGGAGCTGGTCGGCTTCGCCCGGGTCAACGCGCTCGCCCGCGACGAGATGCGGGTGTACGACGCCGCACCGACCGGGTTCCTGCCCGGCGAGGGCTGCGGGATGGTGGTGCTCGCCCGCGAGTCGTACGCCCGGGAGCACGGGCTGCGTCCGTACGCCCGGCTCCTGGGGTGGGCCTCCTCCTCCGACGGCGGCGGAGGACTGACCCGGCCGGAGGCCGGTGGCCAGCGGCTGGCGTTGCTGCGGGCGTACCAGCGGGCCGGGATCTCGGCCGACCAGGTATCCCTGGTGGAGGGGCACGGTACCGGCACGGCGGTGGGTGACGAGGCGGAACTGCGGGCGTTGCTCGACGTGCGCGGTGCCGGCGCGCCACCGGCGGTGATCGGCAGCGTGAAGGCCAACATCGGCCACACCAAGGCGGCGGCCGGAGTGGCCGGGCTGATCAAGGCCACCCTGGCGGTCCAGCGGGAGGTGCTTCCGCCGACCACCGGCTGTGTCGACCCGCATCCCCTGCTCTCCGACGGAAGCAGCCTGCGGCCGGCGCGGCAGGCCGGCCCCTGGCCGACCGCCCAGCGGTACGCCGGAGTCAGCGCCATGGGGTTCGGTGGCATCAACACCCACGTGGTGGTGGGGGGCTGCACCCCGTCGGGGTCGTCGCGGCTCGGCGTCCACGTGCGGCGGCTCACCGCCGTGGCGCCCGACCACGAGGTGGTGGTCTGTGCGGCGGACAGCCCCGAGGAGCTCGCCGCCGAGCTGGTCCGGCTCCGGGAGACCGCGTACGCGATCAGTCGACCCGAGCTGACCGACCTGGCCGCCGCGCTCGCCGGCCGGCACCGGCCCACCGCGACCGCCCGGTTCGCGTGTGCCGTCGCCACGGCGACGGAACTGGTGGAGGCCCTCGACCGTGCGCTGGACCGGATCGCCGACGGCGACCTCCTCGACCCGGACCGACGGGTCTTCCTGCACAGCGGCACCCCGCTGCGGGTGGGGCTGCTCCTACCCGGCCAGGCCGCACCGGTGTACGCCGGCGGTGGGGCGCTCGGGCGGCTCCTCGACCCGGACGACGGGCGAAACGCCGACGTCGACGGCCCCCGGTCGGGCCGGGACGACGCGGAACCGGTCGACACCGCCGAGGCGCAACCGGCCATCGTGCGGTCCAGCCTGGCGGGTCTGCGCTGGCTGGACCGGCTCGGCACGCACGCGGTCGCCGCCGTCGGGCACAGTCTGGGTGAGCTGAGCGCACTGGTCTGGGCCGGCGCGCTCGGCCCCGCCGACGCGGAGTCGCTCGCGGCGGCCCGGGGCGCGGCCATGTCCGACGCCACCGCGGTGCCGTCGACCATGGTCGGGCTCGGGGCCGACCTGGTGACCGCACGCCGGCTGGTCGCCGACACCGGGGCGGTCGTCGCCGCCGACAACGCCGACCGGCAGGTGGTCGTCTCGGGGCCGCGCGACGCGGTCGAGGCGGTGGCGGCCACCGCTGCCCGGGAGGGCGTCGCGGTGACCCGACTCGCGGTGTCCCACGGTTTCCACTCCCCGCTGATGTCGGCGGCCGAGGCCGGGGTGCGCTCCGCCGCACGGCGGGTGTCCTGGCGTCCGCCGCGGCGTCCGGTGGCCTCCACCGTCACCGGGACGTGGTGGGCCGCCGAGGACCCGGTCGCGGTCCTGACCCGCCAGCTCACCGCGCCGGTCCGGTTCCGCGAGGCGCTGGCCCTGGTCGAGGCGGACCTTCTCGTCGAGGTCGGCCCGGGGCGGATGCTGAGTACCCTGGCCGAGACGGCGGGACGCCCGGCGGTCGCCCTGGACGCCGGTGCCGACAGCGCCCGGGCGGTGGCGACGGTGACCGCCGCGCTCTTCGCCGTCGGGGCGTCGCAGCGGGTCACGCCGTACTTCGACGGCCGCTTCACCCGGCCGTTCGACCTCGACCGGAAGCGGCAGTTCCTGACCAACCCCTGCGAGCGGGACCGGACCGTGGCGCCGGTCCGGCACGCCGACCGGCCCGAGCCGCCGCCGGCGGCAGGACCGCCCTGGCAGCCGGCGACGACACCCGCCGTGACGGCCCCGCACGACGGTGGCGCGCCCCTGGATCCCCTGTCCACGGTGGTCGCCCGGGTCGCCGCCGCAGCCGAACTGCCCGCCGACCAGATCGTTCCCGCCGCGCGGCTCCTGGCCGACCTGCACCTGAACTCGATCCGGGTGGGGCAGCTCGCCGCCGAGTTGGCCCGCGATCTGGGGCGGGCGCTGCCGGCCGCGCCGCTGACCCTGGCCACCGCGACGGTCGGGGAGCTGGCCGCCACCGTCGAGGCACTGCCGCCCGCCGACCGAACACCCGACCGGGTCGACGGCGTCGGGTCGTGGGTCCGGGTCTTCGACCACCACCTGGTGCCACGGCCCGCCGCCCAGACCGCCGGCACCGGCCGGTGGGAGCTCGTCGGGAACCTGGCCGGGCATCCGCTGGCCGACCGGATCCGCCAGGTCTTCGCCACCGACAGGCCCGAGCCGCTCGGCCGGTTGCTGGCGCTGCCGCCGGGGCTGACCGGCATCCCGGCCGAGGAGATCGTCGCCGCGTTGCGCGACAGTCACACCGATCGGCGACCGCTGGTGGTGCTGCACCACGGCGGGGTCGGCGCGGCGGTGGGCCGCAGCCTCGCCGTCGAGGCCCCGCAGGCGGCGGTGCTCGTCGTGGAGACCCCGGCCGACCTCGACGGGCTACGGCTGGCCGCGCTCGAGGCGGGTCAGGGCTTCACCGGATACCAGGAGGTGGTCTTCGGCGCCGACGGCGTCCGCACCACGCCGGTGACCCGGCTGTTGGACAGCATGCCGCACGACCACCGGGACATCCCGCTGGGCTCCGGCGACGTCTGCCTGGTCACCGGCGGGGCGAAGGGAATCGGCGCGTACTGTGCCGCGGAGCTCGCCGCGGCGGTGGGCGCGACCATGGTGCTGCTCGGCCGCAGCCCGCAGGACGATCCGGAGGTGCGGGCGACGGTGCGGCGCACCGGTGCGGCGTACCGGCAGGTCGACCTGACCGACCGCGCCGCCGTCGCCCGGACCGTGGCGGCGGTCCGCGCCGAGTTCGGCCCGGTACGCGGACTCCTGCACGCCGCCGGCCGCAACGAGCCCACCACGATCCCGGAGCTGACCCCCGCCGAGGTACGCGCGACACTGGCTCCGAAGGCGGACGGTTTCGAACACGTCGTCGACGCGCTGCCAGCGGAGGAACTCCGGTTCGCGGTCGCCTTCAGCTCGGTCATCGGACGGACCGGGCTGCCCGGGGAGACCGCGTACGCGGTGGCCAACGAGTATCTCAGTCGGCGGTGCACCGAACTGGCCGCCGCCGTACCCGAGGTGCGCTGGCTCAGCGTGGAGTGGTCGGTGTGGTCGGGCACCGGGATGGGGGTACGCCTCGACGCGCTCGACGGGCTCATCCGCCGAGGGGTCGCGCCCATCCCTCCGGACGAGGGCACCCGGCTGCTGCTGCGGTTGCTGGCCGCCCCCGCCCTGCCCCCGGTCGTCCTGGTCGCCGGGCGGCTCCCGGTCGGACCGACGCTGGCCTGGTCCGGCGACGAGGAACTCCCCGCCCGGTTCCTGGAGAACCGGCTGCTCCGTACCCCCGCTGTGGAGTTGGTGGCCGAGGCGAGCCTCTCCCTCGGCGCCGATCCCTACCTGGCCGACCACCGGGTCGACACCGTGCCGGTGTTGCCGGCGGTGCTGGGCCTGGAGGCGATGGCCCAGGCAACGGCCGCCCTGGGCAACAAGACCGTGCCGGGGGTGCTCTCCGAGGTCACCCTCGCCCGGCCGGTGACCGTCGGGGAACGGGATCCCCGACTGATCCGGACCGCCGCGCTCACCGACGAGGACGGGTCGGTACGCGTGGTGATCCGCAGCGACGAAACCGGTTTCGCCGTCGACCACCTGACGGGCCGCTACGGTGGGCTGCCGGGGGCCGGGCGGCCGGTGGGGACGCCGACGACCGAGGTGTCGATCGCCGGTGCGCCGCTCTACGGGCCGTTGTTCTTCCACGGGCCACGGTTCCAACGGGTGGACGGGTACCACGGTCTCAGTGCCGACCGCTGCACGGCCCGGTTGCGGGCGCTGCCGGCGCAGCAGTGGTTCGGCGGGTTCCACGGCCAGCACCTGGAACTCGGTGACCCGGGGGTACGCGACGCGGCCCTGCACGCCGTCCAGGGCTGCGTACCGGACCGTCGGGTCCTGCCGGTGGCGGTGGCCCGGGTGGAGATCCACGCCCGCGCAGAGGGGCAGCTCACCCTCGACGCCCGGCAACGCGCACAGGACGGCGACGAGTACGTCTTCGACCTGACCGTGACCGATTCCAGCGGGTTCCCCGTCGAACAGTGGTACGGGCTGGTGCTGCGGGCGGTCGGTCCACTGGCCATGCCGGCCTGGCCGCTGCCGCTGCTCGGGCCGCTGCTGGTGCGCGAGTTGCGCCGCCGCCACGACGTGACCGTGGACCTGCTGACCGCACCGGGCGACCGCACCGACCGGCGTCGTAGCCGCGACCTGGCCGCCTGGCTGGCCGACGCCCCGGTCCGGCACGACCCGCAGGGGCGGCTACGGGTCGACGGCCGGCCGGAGAGACGCCGGCTGAGCGCCAGCCACCTGGACGGCCACGTCGTGGTCGCCGCAGCGCGGCACCCGGTCGGTGTCGACTGGGCGCTGCTCGACGACGCCGCGCAGCTGCCGACGGCGGCCGAACCGGTGACGGCGGCGGTCGCCGAGGCCGCCGCCGAGCAGCCGCAGGAGGCGGCGGCGCGCATCTGGACCTGCCGGGAGGCGCTGGCGAAGGTGGGGGAACCCGCCACCGCACCCCTGACGGTACGCGGCCCGGTCGGCGACGGCTGGGTGCTGCTCGGCAGCGGCAGCCACGCCCTGTACAGCCGGATCGTCGACACGGAGGCCGGTCGGGTGGCGTTCGCCCTGTCCCTCGACAGCCGGCCGGCACCCGCGGAGGTGAGCTGACCATGGCGGTCGCGTACGTCCACAGTCACCGGGTCACCTTCGACGAGACGAACCTGGTGGGCAACGTCTACTTCGCCCACTACCTGCACTGGCAGGGGCACTGCCGGGAACACTTCCTGGCCGAACACGCCCCCGGCGTGCTGGCCGCCCTGGACGACGGGTTGGCCCTGGTGACCCTGGAGTGCTCGGCCCGGTTCTACGCCGAGGGCCGGGCGATGGACCAGGTGGAGATTCGGATGGAGTTGGACCACCTGAACGGTCACCGGGTGGCGATGTGCTTCGACTACGTCCGGGTCGCGCCCGGCCCGGCGCAGCTGATCGCCCAGGGCAACCAGTCCATCGCCTGCATGCGCCGGGGCCCGGCGGGGTTGGAGCCGGTGCGGGTGCCGCAGGAGTTGCAGGCGGCGTTGACCCGGTACCAGGCGGTGCCGCGATGACGGTGGACGCCGCCGGGTGGGGGCCGGCCGCATCACCTCGGCGCAGGCAGCGCCCCCGTCAGGCGGCCGGTCAGGTTGATCAACCGCAGGCAGCGCGGCACCGCCGCAGCCGGCCCGACGACCCGTACCGCCTGGCTGACCACCGCCTCCAGCGGGTCGAGCCGCCCCAGGCCGAGGGCGAAGAAGGTGGTGGAGTCGGTGCTCACCCGCAGCGCCGGGTCGACCGCCGCGGTGGGCACCACGCTGACCGACCCGCCGACCACCGCCACATGGAAGAGCTCACCGTCGACATCGAACTCGTAGGTCTCGTCGGGAACGTCGGCGGGCACCTCGTCGATCATCGCCTCGACGGCGAGCACGGCCCAGCTGGGCCGGGTCACCCCACCGGCCGGTGCGGGCCGGTGGGCGCTGTAGGACAGGCCGAAGCGGGCCAGGCTCAGGATCGGCTCCCGCAGCCGTTGCCCCAGCTCGGTGAGCTCGTAGCCGGAGGTACGCCGGTCCGGGTCCAGGGAACGCACCAGCCCCGCGTCGATGAGGAATCCGAGCCGGTCGGCCAGCAGATTCGTGCCGATCCCCGGCAACGCCTCCAACAGTTCTCCGTAACGCCGCTGACGCAGCAGCAGCTCCCGCACGATCAGCAGGGTCCATCGTTCACCGACCACGTCCAGCGCGTAGGCCAGACCGCACTGCTGATCGTAGGTCCGGCGCTCTCTGGTCTGCTTCATCTGCCCGCCCCCGACCGACGCTGCTCTCGTTCTTTACTATCGCATAGCAGTGGTAGCGGGAGCGACGGGTCCGCACCGCGACCGGACGGACACCGTCGGGTCCAGTCAGAGCTGGTGTCCGGTCCCGCCGGACAGGGGCCGCGCGCGCCGGTCTCCGGCGGCGTGCCGCTCGGCGGCCTGCGTCGCCGCCATCCGGTGCACCAGCCGCAGCATCTGGTACCGCACGCCGCGCGGGCCGGTACGCCGGGCCAGCAGCGACTGGCTGGTCAACCGGTCCAGCAGGCCGGGTACGGCGTCGGTGGAGTCGGTGGCGGTGGCAGCCCAGCGGCGGCGGACCTCGTCGAGCGTGAACTCCCGTGGTCCCGTGCCCAGCAGGAGCAGCAGCCGGCGCTCCCTCGGACCGAGACAGTCGACGCTGCGTCGCAGCGCGAGGTACAGGGACCGGTGGTGCACCGGGTAGCCACGCCGGTGCGGGTGCAGTCGGTGCAGCGGGTCGGCGACCCGCCGCAGCAGCTCGGTGAGGCTGTCGGTGTAGAGGCAGGCGGCGGCGAGTTCGAGGGCCAGGGGCAGTCCGTCGAGCTGGTGACAGATCCACGCCACGGCGGCGGCGTTGGTGGCCCGCAGCTGGAAACCCGGACAGACCTGGGCGGCCCGCTGGACGAAGAACCGTACCCCGGCGTTGTCCTCGACGACCGACAGACCGTCGGCGGCGGGCAGTGGCAACGGGCCGATGCGCCGCACCGCCTCGCCCGGCAGGGCGAGCGGTTGTCTGGAGGTCACCAGCACGGAGACGGCCCGGCAGCCTCTCACCACGTCGTGCACCACGGCCGCGACGGTGTCGGCGAGATGCTCGACGTTGTCGAGCACCAGCAACCGGGGCCCGTCGCCGAGCACCTGCACCGGATCGGCCGACGCCGGTCCGCCGACGGTCTCCGCCAGGCAGGCCGAGAGGGCCGCCCGATTTGTCGTCTCGGCGAGTTCCAACACCACCACCCCGGCGGGGAAGGCGCCCTGTACGCGTTCGGCCACCGCGAGCCCGACGGCGGACTTGCCACACCCGGGGGGACCGACGACGGTGAGCAACCGGTTGGTGGCGAGCGAGTCGGCGATGGTGCCCACCTCAAGGCGCCGGCCGACCAGCGGACCCACCGTCGGGCCCGGCCCGAACCAGGGGGATCGGGCCAGGCCCGCGGCACCGGGCACCGGCGGTGCGCTCGTCGCGGGCTGCTCGTGCAGGAACGAGTCGTAGACGGTAGCCAGCTCGGGGCCGGGTTCGACCCCGAGTTCGGTACGCAGCCGGGCGCGCACCTGGTCGTAGTGGTGCAGGGCAGCGGCCCGCTGGCCGGTGTGGACGAGTGCCGAGAAGTACGCGGCCTGGACCGCCTCCTCCAACGGCTCGGCCGCCGCCATCCGTTCGGCGTGCGGCAGGACCACCGCCGCCTGCCCCAGTCGCAGCCCGATGGTGGTGTAGGCCAGGCCGGCGACCAACCAGTCCCGGCGCAGCGACTCGACCTCCCGACTGTCCGGCCACAGGCCGACGCCCAACTCGGTGAGCAGCGGATCTCGCCACAATTGCATGGCCTGGCCGTAGCACTCGAAGGCCCGGGACTCGTCCTCGGCCTCGGCGAGGACCCGGGCCGTCGCGGTGAGCCGGCCGAAGCGGACGGCGTCCACCCGGTCCGCGTCGGCCTTGAGCCGGTAACCGCCGGAGACGGAGGCGATCACGTTCGTCCGGAACCGGGGCGGGGTGTCCGGCTCCAACGCACACCGCAGTCGGGCGATGTACGTACGGATCAGCTCCTCGACCCGGCGCGGTGGCCGACCGCCCCAGATCGCCGAGGACAACGCCTCCGAGCCGACCGGTTCCCCGGCGTGCAGGGCGAGGTAGGCGAAGACCGCACGTTGCCGGGGTGGGCCGAGGGCGATCTCCTGGTCGCCGTGGTAGGCGCGGACCGAACCGAGAACGGTGATGCGCAGCTTCCGGCTTGCATCTTCCATGCAACACCCCCAGTCCCGAGGCTAGACATCCGAAGAGTGAGCGTCCAGACACGCCCAGCCCACAGGACGGGCCACCGGCCCCGATCCCGCGCGGTACGCCACCGCTCTCCCGACGTCAGGAGGTCAAGCCGTGCGTCCACCACCCCGTGACCAGCCCGCTCCACCCCCCGTGACCAGCCTGGAAGGCACACCGGGGGCAGTGGCCCTGACCGTGCGCGCCGTCACCGTCGGGATCAGTTGCGCGGCGCGACTGCTGCCCGCGGTCGCCGCTGCCGGTGTCCTTCGGGTGGTACGCGGCCGAGCCGCCGCGCGACGGCACTTCTACCGCCGGCTCGTCGGTCAGGCACAGCGGCTGGGCCCGGCCACCGTGAAGGTCGGTCAGCTGATGGGGACCCGACGGGACATCCTCCCGGCCGTGCTCTGTGACGAACTCGGCCGGCTGCACGACCGGGTCCGGCCGATGACCGACCGACAGTTCCGGACCGCGTTGACCCAGGCGTACGGCGCGCAGACCGACCAGGTCTTCGCCCGGCTGGACTCGACCGCGGTGGCCAGCGGCAGCATCGCCGGGGTGTACCGGGCGACGTTGCCGGACGGGCGGGACGTCGCCGTCAAGCTGCGTCGCCCGGACATCCGCCGACGGATGCTGCTCGACCTGACCCTGTTGCACCGGTTCGCCGTGCTCGCCGGCCGGTTGCCCCGGCTGCGCGGAGTGCCGTTGGCCGAGCTGGTCGGGTTCGTCTGCTCGGCGATCCAGGGTCAGCTCGACCTCGCCGCCGAGCAGGAGAACCTGCTCCGGCTGCGAGCCAACTTCGCGGACAACGAGTACGTCCACGTCCCGGAACCGGTGCCCGAGGCGTCCCGCCCCGGCGCGCTGGTGATGGAGTTCATCCCGGAGCTGGTCACCGGTCAGCTCGCCTCGATCGTCCCGCAGCGGCGCTCGCAGTTGGCCGAACGCACCCTCGGGGCCGTCTACCAGATGCTGTTCCTCGACGGTCTGGTCCACTGCGACCTGCACCCGGGGAACGTCTACTTCCGCGGTCCCAGGGTGGTCGTGCTCGACGCCGGCTTCACCGTCCGCCTTCCCCCGACCGTACGCCGGCAGTTCGGTGAGTTCTTCCTGGGCCTGGCCCTCGGGCGCGGCCGGCGCTGCGGGGAGGTGGTGGTGGAGAGCGCGGTCGAGGTGGCACCCGACGCCGACGTGGACGGATTCGTCGACCGCATCGCCGACCTGGTCGCCCGCAACGCCGGCATGCCGGCACGGGAGTTCGACCTGGCCGCCTTCGGCACCGAACTGTTCACCCTGCAACGGGACTTCGGGCTCTACGCCGCCTCGGAGTTCGTCTTTCCGCTGCTGTCCCTGCTGGTCATCGAAGGGACCATCCGCGAGCTCGACCCGGACGTCGACTTCCAGGCCGTGGCCCGCCCGATGCTGCTGCGCGCCGCCGCGGCGAACGTCCACCCACCCGCAGCTGACCGCCGATCAGCCTGACCGCGACCACCCGTGCACCATCCCCCACACCCCGATGGAGGAGACCGTGACGATCTCGCACCGGAAGCCGACCGGGACCACCCTCACCGACCGGCTCAACGCGCAGTGGCACCGCCCCGCACTCTGGGGATTCACCGCCGTGGTCATCGCCCACTGGGCCGAACACCTGGTGCAGGCGGCTCAGATCTGGCTGCTGGGGTGGCCGGTACCGCAGGCCCGGGGCCTGCTCGGCCAGGCCTATCCCTGGCTCGTCCAACAGGAGTGGCTGCACTACGGGTACGCCCTGGTGATGCTGGTCGGCCTCTGGATGCTGCGGCGGGGGTTCACCGGCCGCGCCCGCACCTGGTGGCTCGTCGCGCTGGGCATCCAGTTCTTCCACCACATCGAACACCTGCTGCTGCTGGTGCAGTACCTCAGCGGTGCGCACCTGCTCGGCCGACCGGTGCAGACCAGCCTGCTCCAGCTGGTGATACCCCGGGTCGAGCTGCACCTTTTCTACAACGCGATCGTCTTCCTCCCGATGGTGGTGGCGATGTACCTGCACGTCCGTCCGACGGCCGCGGAGCAGGCCGCGAGCCGGTGCTACTGCGCGCCCCGGCACCGCGGCGAACCCGCCGGGGTCGCGGGGTGACGGCCCGCCGCGCCATCGCGCTGACCATGCTGGCGCTCTGCCTCGCCCTGCTGGTCCGACCGCTGTTCCGGGTGCCGCCGGGGGAACTCGCCGCGGCCAGCCCGGCCGACGGTGCGACGCTCACCGCACCGCCCGACGCCGTGGTCCTGACCTTCCGGTCGTCTCCCCGGGCCGGGACCACGCACGTCGCGGTGGTCGACGGGGACGGCCGGCCGGTGTCCGCCGGGCCGCCCCGCACGCAGACGACGCAGGTTCAGCTGCCGGTGTCGATCGATGCCCCGGGTTGGTACCGGGTCGCCTACCACACGGATCTCTCCGACGGTTCCCGTGCCACCGGGTCGGTGACCTTCGCCGTGGGTGCCCCGGAGGGCGATCTGCCGCCCCAGGCCGCGACGCCGGCTGAGGACGGTGGCCACGCTGGACACGGTGGCCCACCCGATCCGCTGACCATGGCGGCGCTGGCGGCGAACGTGGTGGTGCTGCTGGTCATCGCGGTCAAGCTGGTCCGCACCCGGCGGTCGGGGTGGTGAGCGGGCGGAGCCCCCGGGCCCGTTCGGCGGGCCCGGGGGACCCTCGCCTGAAAAGTTCGTCACCGGCTCCAGCCGTGCGGACCGGCATCGACCCGCTGGGCCCCGTTCGGGGCGCCGGCGGGTGCCGGGGCGTCGAGTGGGGGCTGCCCACCGGAGGGACGCGAGCCGAACGCCTCCCCACAGAGTTGGTGGGCGCGGCCCATCGCCCCCACCCAGAAACCGGTCAGGATCCGCCGTTCCGCCAACGGGGGCGTGCCGCTGCCGAAGATCTCCCAACCGGAGTGGAAGACCTGCAACAGGCTGCGTCCCAGACCGGCCGGCTCTATCCAGAGGTGCCCGGCGAGCTCGCCCGGCCAGCCCGCGCGACGCAGGTTGAACTCCAGCCGGGGCAGATACGACGGAAACTGCTGGTACGCCTCAAGATGCCGGTGCACCGCGAGGGTGGCGACCCCGCTGGCGTCACCGAGGATGATGCCCACCGTCTCCCCCTCGGCCAGCGAGCCGCTCGTCCGGCTGAGCCAGTACTGGCTGGCGGAGACGGCGGTCAGCATGCTCCACACCTCGAAAGTGCTGCCCGGCAGCTCGACCTGCACGTAGGGGCCCATCCGCCGCCAGGGCCACCGCCACGCGGTGCCGGTACGCAGGTAGTCGGCGAGCTGGTCGAGGATTCCGGGCCAGCCCATCCCGTTCCAGGACCGCCAGTCCGACGGCGGGTTGAAGGACTCCTCGATCACGGTCACCTCGGTCCCCCGGCCGTCGCCGACCGACGCGATCTCCCAGGTGACCTGGGTCGCCGGGCCGACACCCACCCAGCGCCAGAGGTAGGTGAGTCGGCCGGTGCCGCCGTCGGGCTCCCGTCGGCCGGTGGTGCGGCAGAGAAAGAACTCGCCGTCGCCGAAGTCGAGGATCGCCTCGCCGTCGGAGGTCGCCCAGGATCCGCGGCACACCGCCAACCAGCGGGCCACCTGCTCCGGGTCGGTCAGGGCGCTCCAGACCCGCTCGACCGGCGCCGGAATCCGGACCTGGCTGACCAGTCGCTCCCACCGGTCCTGTTGGACGGGAAAGGCACCGTTGCGGTGCAACACGGGGAAGTCGTCGGGCCCGACACCGGCGAACCGGGGTCGGTTCTCCTGCCAGCTGGCGGATCCGTTGCTCTCGGGTACGGACATGGCAACCTCCGGGAGTCCATCGAGGACCGGGCCCAGCACCCACGCCGCGGGCCCGGATGGCGGTCGGGACGGAACGAGGTGCCGGACCACCCGGGCCCGGCACCTCGGCTGGATCCGTGCTCAGAGCTCGTCGGGGGCCAGGTAGCCGCCCATGTTGAAGCGCAGGCTGGTCAGGTACGCCACCGGCTGACCGTCCGGGTCGTTGATGTCCAGCAGCGGCATCATCCGGTAGATCTGGCCCTTGCCGGGGGCCCCGGCCGGCGGGATGGAACGGACGTCGTCGATGGTGAGGATGATCGGCTCGCGGTTGATCAGCTTCAGCCCGAGCTTCGGCATGTCGAAGATCGCCCCGACGGCCATCCGGCAGGCCTTGGCGGCCGGCCCCTCACCGGCGTACGGGTCGAACGGGGTGCGGATCTGACCGGCCGAGAGGCAGTCCGGGTTCAGCGTGACGGTGATCTGGCCGAGCTCCTCGCACTCGCCGACCATCTTCATCTCGATCAGGTTGGTGTAGACCTCGGCGTTCGCCCACTCCTGGGAGGTGGAGGGCGAGCGCACCACTCGGACCCAGCCCTTGAAGGCCACCGTGTACTCGCCCACGCCGGGCACGGCGAAGGTGTCGATCGAGTCGATGCCGAGGTTGTCGATGCCCGGCTCCGGCGGGGTCCACGGTACGACCGGGGCACCGGCGTAGACGTTGGGGACGCCGTCGGTGGCGACCGGACGGCCGAAACGGATCGCTTTGGTGGTCATGATTGTTCGTCTCCTCGGCTACGGCAGCAGGGTGGTGTGGTCGCAGCAGGTCATACCGGGCCGGTCAGCCACGCCGTCCTGGTTCATGTCGATCTCACCGTCGACGGTGGAGTAGACGTTGCGGGAGTTCAGGTCGATGACACCGTCACCGTCCCAGTCGTTCAGCTTTCCCTTGAAGGTGCCAAGGATGAAGGCGTTGGTCATGTGCCCGATCTCCGGGTCGTGCAGGGTGGAGAGCACTCCGTTGCCCGGCGCGAGGATCTGCTCCATCGACTGGCCGGCGATGCGCGCCAGGTCGACGTAGCCCCAGCCCTGGAACCGGCCCCGGACGTACCGGATCGCCGCCTCCTCGCGGACCTGGAACTTCGGCTCCAGGTGCCAGGTGCCGTACCGGGCGAAGCCGATGTTGGCCTGCCGGGTCCCCTGGCTCGGGTCGTCGGCCCGGCCGGACTTGAAGAACGTCCGGGGCACCAGCGACTCGAAGAAGAAGTTGCCCCGGTCCCGACGCGTACGGTCGGTGAAGCCCCGGAACAGGTAGTTGTCGCAGTGCGGGGAGCCGTCGGCGTGCAGCCCGTCGATGGTCTTGGCGATCACCAGCTGACGCTCACGGGTGGACACGTTGGGGCAGGCGTGCGCCTGGCCGTAGATGCGGGCCAGCCCCTGCGGGGCGAGCGAGATCTTGCCCCAGTGCTGGTTGGAGTTGTCCAACCGCACGTAGAGATCGCAGTGGATGAGCAGGTAGATCGTCTCGTCGAAGGTCCGGCCCGGGGTGTAGAGACCGGGGCGGCCGTCGAACGCCGGGTCACCGGTCTGCAGTTCGCTCTTGAACAGCAGCGCCCACTCGGCGATCTCCGGGTCGGCGTCGGTGGTGAACCGGTGCAGGGTGGCCAGGGCCTGCGGACCGCCGAGCTTCTCGATCGCCCACAGGGCGTCCCAGCGGACCTCCCGGTTGCTGTCGTGCAGAACGGCCTGCTCAAGCAGTTCGATCGCGTCCGGCAGGTCGCGGTCGGCGTACTCGAACAGGGCCTGCTCGCGCAGCGCCGGGTCGGGGTGGTTCAGGGCCTGGTCGCGCAACTCCTGGTTGGAGCGGTTGTCCAGCCGGACGGCCACCCGGTTCAGCGCGTAGCCGAAGTCGCTGGCCCACGCCGCCGGGTCACCCGCGACGAAGCGCGGGTCCACGCTGGACAGGGTGGTGCGGTAGGAGAAGTTGAGCGCGTCTCGTTGGTCGACACTGAGGTCGTCGACCAGGATCGGGGCAGCCTCCGCTCCGACCGCGTCCGCCCACTTGCCGGGGTCGCGATCGGCGAACGATGCCGGGGACTTGTTGCACAGGTCGATTGCCATCTGGTGCCTCCTTCGGCGGGGTCTCGCCTGTATCCCGACGGTATGAGCCCACATGCTTTCTATGCTTCTCTCAAGTTGCGCAGCACAGAACCCGACCAAGACCCCTGTGTGGTATATCTTTTTCAAGTAACTGTTTCGGAGGCGGCATGTCAGTGCCCGTACCGCTCCCGCCCATCCGGCCCCGGATCCGACTCCGCGCGCTGGCCGCCGTCCGGGTTCCGCGCCACCCGCCACCGCGCGCCGCCCGATGGCGGCTGGTCGGCACCCGGACGAACCCGCTGGCCGAACGGCTGCTCACCACCGCCTACCCGGCCGCCGGCCCCACCGTCGACCTCCTGCTGCTCGGCACCGCCTGGACCTCGGACGCGTCGGCCCAGGTACGCGCCACGGCCCGGGCCCGGCACGCCACGCTGGTCCACACCGGAGCCGGCGGGGGCAGCCTGCTCCGAGGACTCACCGCCGAACGACCCGGCACGTCGGCCACCACCATCGAACTGGCGGGGCAGAGTCCGGCCGCACTGCGCAGCGCCGCCGGACTGCTCGCCGCACCCACC
Organism: Micromonospora yangpuensis; assembly: GCF_900091615.1. Classification (NCBI taxonomy): domain Bacteria; kingdom Bacillati; phylum Actinomycetota; class Actinomycetes; order Micromonosporales; family Micromonosporaceae; genus Micromonospora; species Micromonospora yangpuensis. The sequence continues at coordinate 3,903,623 of NZ_FMIA01000002.1, forward strand.
TGCGGCGAGGAACTCACCGTGCACCAGGACGGTTCGGTGAGCACCGTCGGATGGCAGGAGTTCGCCCTGCCGTCCGCACCTACGACCACCCTCACCGGCCGGGAGGTGCTGGTCACCGGCGGACTCGGCGGGCTGGGCGTACGCGTCGCCCTCGCCCTCGCCCGGATCGGGGCCCACCCGGTGCTGGTCGACGTCCGCCGACCCGACGACGCCCCGCCCGACGTCGTACGTTGCCTGGACACGCTGCGCCGGGCACAACCCGCCACCCGGACCGTCCACGTCGACCTGACCGACCCGGTGGCCACCACCGGGCAGCTGGCCCGATACCGCCCCCGGGCCGTGGTGCACTGCGCCGGCCGGATCGCCGGCGGCACCGGCCGGGAACTGACCGACCCCGTGATCGACGCACTGGTGGCAGCCAAGGTGACCACGCTGCACACCGCGCTGGCGGCGATCGACCCCACCGGACTGCGGGCCGTCCTCACCTTCGGTTCGGTCACCGCACACGGAAGCCATCCCGGCCTTGCCGGGTACGCCCTCGCCAACGAACTGCTCCGCCGGGAGACCCGCCGACTTTCCGAGACCCACCGCCAGGCCCGCTGGTGCACCGCCGAATGGTCCCTGTGGTCCGGAGCAGGCATGGCCAGGAACGTCGTACGCGCCGCCGCCCGGCAGTTGGGCATGGTGCCGGTGCCGGTCTCCACGGGAAGCGCCACGGCCGTGCGGATCCTGACCGCACTGGCCGCGACCGACCGACCACCGCCGCCGCAGTCGTTGGTGATCGCCGGAACCTGCCCGGGGGCCGAGGGCGACTGGGCGGGACGCCCCGAGGGACTACCAGGGATCGACGCCGAACTGCTGGCCCCGTCCGGCGCCGACCTGGACCACCTGATGGGCACCGTGGCCCGGGCCGCCGCCGCCCGCGACGCCGCCCCGGAACCAGGGGCGGATCCCGCGCCGGCCGCCACCGCGACCGGCCCGTTGTTCGTGCGCGCCACCGTCCGCGGTGACCTGGTGGAGTGCACCGCCGTGCCGGCGGCCGAGCGGGACGCGCCCCCGCAGGCCCGCCGCCGTTACCGAATCGATCCATCAGTCCGGACGACCGAGGAGGGTGAGCACTGATGCCGGAGGACTGTTCGAGACTTCCCGAGGACTGGGTACGGGTGAGCACGACCGTGCACCAACCGCCGGCGACCGTCTGGCGGGCACTGACCGAACCTCAGGGACTCGCAATGTGGCTGGGCCGCGTCGACCCGCCGATGGCCCCCGGGGTCGCCACCCGCATCGACTTCGGCGACGGCGACTTCTTCGACGTGGAGGTCGACCTGGTACGCGCGTACGACCGGCTCTCGTTCCGCTGGCGGTTCCTCGGCGTCGGGCCGGAGGCCCAGATCACCTGGACGGTGACCGGCGACGACCGGAGCAGCACGTTCACCGTCGACGACCGGTGTCCCGGTCGCCCCCCGTCCGAGGTGGCGCAGTTGAAGGAGGGCTGGCGCGACTTCACCGAGCGACTCACGGCGTACCTGACCACCGGCGCACAGTCGCGGTACCGCTGGCGTCAGGTGATCGACGGCGGCGCGCACCTACCCCCCACCCGGTGGCGACCGCTGCGCGAGGACGGGGTGTTCGAGTGGTTGCCGATCGGCACCGACGGTGACCGGCAGGGCTGGTTCTTCGTGGTCGACAACGACGGGCCCCGCCGCTTCGCCATCACCGACTGGTCGATGGTGCCCGACCGGACCCTGACCTTCTCCGTCGCCATACCCCAGGCTCGCGCCCTGACCACCTGTGAGGTGCGGCTCACCCCGCACGAGGGCGGCACCCACCTCCGGGTCCAACACGAGGGTTGGGGTCGGCTCGGGCTGACCGACCTGCACTCCCGGGGACTGCGGCACCGGTTCGCCGCGACCTGGGCGGCGGCGCTGTCCCTGGCCGAGCAGACCGCGCACACCCGGCAGGGGTCCCGGTGAGCGCGGCGGGCACGGACCAGCGTCGTCCCGGTACGCCGGCGGGCAGCCCACAGCAACGCGCGGCCGTCCAACGAGTGGTCACCGCACTGCGCGAGCACGTCGAGGAGCCGTGGACCCTGAACGGGATGTCGCGGATCGCCTATCTGAGTCCGTTCCACTTCAATCGGGTCTTCCGCCGGGTGACCGGCACCCCGCCCGGTCGGTTCCTCTCCGCGCTGAGGATGGCGCGGGCCCGCCATCTCCTGCTCTCCACCGGCATGACGATCACCGACATCTGCACCGCCGTGGGCTACAGCAGCCTCGGCACCTTCACCACCCAGTTCACCGAACAGGTGGGGATGACGCCCGGCCGGCTGCGGCTCGTGCACGCGGCCTACGGACAGCAGCAGATCGGCGATCTCCTGGCCGGGTCCGACCGGGCTCCGGTTCCCGCGGTCCCCGTTCCCGGGCCGGCAGGCCGACCTCGGCCGGCCGGCGGCACGGTGACCGGGACGGTGGAGGCCGGCCCCGGGCCGGACCGGCTGATCCTGGTGGGACTCTTCCCCGGTCCGGTCGCCCAGGGGGCACCGGTCGCCTGCACCAGCAGGACCGGGTCGGGGCGGTTCGTCCTGCCCGACGTGCCGGCGGGCACCTTCCACCTCCTGGCCACCGCCCTGCCGGCCCAGGCCACCGTGGGGCAGGTGATGACCGACTCCAGCCCCGCCGACTGCTGGGTAGGTGCCGGCCCACGGCCGGTGGACGTCCGCCCGGGCGAGCGTCCCGAGCAGGAACGGCTCGCACTGGCCCCGGCAGCCTCCATCGACCCGCCGATCCTGTCCGGACTCCCCCTGCTCCACCTCACCCGGGCGGCCTGACCGGGCCGACTCCGGCCCGGCCGGGCCGGGCCGGGGTCGGCCGGGCCGGGCGTGGACCGTTGCCGGTGCGGACCCGCCAGCCGGTTCAGTCCTGGCGGAAGGAGAACATCCGGGCCAACTGGCGCAGCCTCGGCCCCCGAGGCGACCGGCGGATCATCTGTTCCCGGGCCCAGCAGGCGGCCGGATGCCGCCACTGGCCCACCTGCCCGAGCATCCGGGCCTGCCGGGTCAACGCGTTGGCCCGGGTCCGCCGGGCCGCCTCGTAGTCGCGCAACGCCTCCGGCACCGACCGGCCCTGCCGCAGCCGGAGGCCGAGCACGGCCGCGTCCTCGAACGCCTGACAGGTGCCCTGCCCGAGGTGGGGTGTGCTGGGGTGGGCGGCGTCGCCGACCAGGGTGACCCGCCCCTGCCCCCACCGCCGTACCGGCCGACGCTCGTAGATGTCGGTGACCATGATCTGCCAGTCGGCGGTGGCCGCCAGGACCTGCGGAACCGGCCGGTGCCAGTCGGCGAACCGGTCGGACAGGAACTCCCGGGCCGGCAGGTGCGCGCCGCGACCCGCCGGCAGCGGAAGACTCGCGAACCAGTACGCCCGGCCGTGCGTCATCGGAAAGAGCCCGAACTGCGCCCCCCGCCCCATGCTCAGCAGACCGGGCGCGGACCCGAGGTCGAAGTCGGTGACCCCGCGCCACACCGGATAACCCGCGTAGCTGAGCTCGTCACGGCCGCCGCACAGCTGCGCCCGGACCACGGAACGCAACCCGTCCGCGCCGACCAGCAGGTCGCCCGACTCCTCGGTACCGTCGGCGAGCCGTACGGTCACCCGATCGGCGGTGGCCCGCCAGCCGACACAGCGGGCCCCCGTGCGGACGACATCCGCGCCGAGCCGCTCCTGCAACGCGCCGACCAGGTCGGCCCGCAGCAGTGCGATCCCGGTGCCGCCGAAGCGGGAGCGCATCGTCGGGGCGGGGACGTCGTCGAGCAGCCGACCGTCGGCCGCCCGGATCTGGTTGCCCTCCGCGGGTTGCCCCAACGCATGGACCACGGCGGCGATCCCACCGCCCGGGTCACCTCCGGCAGGATCCGATTCGATGGCCGCCAACGCCGCCAGGGCGTTCGGCCACAGGGTCAACGCCGTACCCACCGAGCCGGTGCCGGCCGCCTGCTCCAGGACCACCGGATCGAAGCCGGCCGCGCGCAGACCGATAGCGGTGGCCAGGCCGGCCGGACCCGCCCCGACCACCAGGGCACGAGGCCTGCCGGTGGCCGCGCCCCCGGGACCTGGCCCGCTCACGACGGTGCCACCTCGGCGTCGGCCGACTCCGGGCTGCCCTGTCCCACCCGCTGGAAGTCCATCTCCGGCCACATCCCACGCACGGTGCCCTCCAGTACGAGCAGCGACATCAGCGGGAAGGCGAAGTCCGAGGCGGCGAAGATGCCGTGCCGCTGTTGCAGGGCGAAGACCTCGTTACCGAAGGTCGACATGACGAAGTCCTTGCCCGGGCCGGCCGAGCGGACCACCAGCGCCGCCAGGTCCGCCACGAACGCCTCCCGGTCGGTGTGCGGTGCGACGACCACCGCGCTCTCCAGGACGATCTCGCCGCAGCGGCGGCCGTCACCGACGGCCAACCGGGCGAAGAACTCCCCCATCAGGTCCCGCACCCGGTCCGGCAACCGGACGCAGTACCCGGCGTCGAGAATCACCACCCGTTCGTCGCGGGTCAGGTAGATGTTGCCCGGGTGCAGGTCGCAGTGGACGACGCCGCGTACGAACATCATCCGGTGCGCCGCGGCGAGCACCGCGGCACCGAGCCGGGCCCTCGCCGCGGCGGACAGACCCGCCGGTGTCGCCGGATCCAGACCCTCGACGAACTCGAAGACCAGGCAGTCCGGACCGGACAGGTCGGGGTACAACACCGGAACCCGGATCTCCGGCAGCTCGGCGACGCTACTGCGCAGCAGCTCCAGATTGGTGGCCTCGCGGGCGAAGTCGAGCTGTCCCAGCACGGCCCGGCTGACGTAGCCCACCAGGTCCGCCATGGGCATGCCGCGCATCGAGGGCAACCGCTCACCGAGGCGTACGAAGCCGCGGATCAGGGACAGGTCGGTGCGGATCCGCCGGTCGACGTCCGGACGCTTGAGCTTGAGCGCGACGATGCGGCCGTCGGCGAGTCGGGCCCGATGGACACAGGCGATACTGCCGCTGCCCACCGGGGTCTCGTCGATCTCGGCGACGGCCAACTCGGGCCGGGCCGCGACCGCGCGGTCGAGCGCGGCCCGGGCCTGCGGCCACGTCATCGGCGTGACCCGATCGTGCAACTGAGCCATCCGGTCGCAGAGCTCCGGCGGCATCGTGTCCCGTCGGGTGCTCGCGATCTGACCCACCTTCACGAACGTCGGACCGAGGTGCTGCAGCAGTCGGACCACCGCACGGTAGAGCCGGGCACGCGCCGCCGGACGCCCCCGCGTCAGCCGCAGCACCCCCACCGACGGCCCGGTACGCACGACCTCCCACCCCACCGTGGCGACGATCACCACCAGCCGGAGCATCCTGCTCGGACCGGACACCTCAGCGTCCACGACGTGCGTCTCAGCCGGCACGACAACCTCCTCGATCAGCCGGTGGACGGATCCACCCGCGTACCTGGTCTGCACGGATGGTTTCCCACGTCCCGGACCGCACCCTTCTCCTGGCTTGCCGTCCCCGGTGCCGGCGGATCAAGACCGCAACCGGGAGGAATTTCCGGCCGATCCCGCCACCTAGCGTGGTACGGGCAGTGGCCGGACCCGCTGTCAGCTGTCCCGGCACCAGAGGAAGGCAGGCCGACATGACCGCACAGGAACCGGCGAGCCGTTCGGAGTCGACCGCCACCCTGGGCCGTCCGTCGGCGCCCGGGACGCCCCCGACAGCCGACTTCGCGGCCCTGCGCCGGTACGCGGACCGCATCACCGGTGACCTCGCCGCGGCGATGGTGAGTGTGGCGTGTGCGCTCGGTGACCGGCTCGGGCTGTTCGGCGCCCTCGTCCGGCACGGCCCGTGCGACAGCGCCGAACTGGCGGCCGCGACCGGTGTGGACGAACGCTACCTACGCGAGTGGCTGCTCTGTCTGGCCGGCGCCGACTACCTGGAGGTCGACCGGGAGACCGGTCGGTACGCCCTACCCGCGCCGATGGCGCCGCTGCTGACCGGCGGTTCCCCGATGGACCTCAGTGGCGGCCACGCGCTGCTGCTGGCGCTCGCGGCGGCGGTGGACCCGGTCGCCACGGCGTTCACCACCGGCTCCGGGGTTGCCGCGCAGGACTACCCGAAGGCCCTCTACGACGCCATGGAGCGGATGAGTGCGGGCTGGCTCGACGCCGCGCTCGTCGACCAGTGGATACCGGCCGTAGCCGGACTGCCCGAACGACTGCGACGCGGTGGCACAGTGGTCGACCTGGGTTCCGGGGGCGGGCACGCACTGATCAGGATCGCCACGGCCTTCCCCGCCAGCCGCCTGGTCGGGTTGGACCTGCACCCGGCCAACGTCGACCGGGCCACGGAGTCCGCCCGGCGAGCCGGGGTGGCCGACCGGGTACGGTTCGCCGCCCAGGACGCAGCCGACGGTCTGCCGGCCGACGGCGTCGACCTGGTCACCGCGTTCGACGTACTCCACGACACCGTCGACCCTCTGGCGGTGCTGACCGCGGCCCGGCGGGCACTGGCCGCCGACGGTGCCGTCCTGGTGCTGGAGAGCCGAAGCGCACCGGTCCCACTGGACAACCGGGGGCCGGTGGCCACCATCCTCTACGCGACCAGCGCGCTGTACTGCCTACCCGCCTCCCGGTCCGCACGTGGGGACGGCGCCGGCACCCTCGGGCTGCCGGCCGGCCGGATCCGGGAACTGGCCGAGGCGGCCGGTCTCCACCGGCTGCGCGAGATACCGGTGGCGAGCCCGTTCAACGCCCTGTACGAGCTACGGCCCTGACCGAAGGGAGACGCATGTCCACCACGGAGGAGAAGAACAAGGCCGTCGTCGCCAGACTCATCGACGCGTGGAACCGGGACGACCTGGCCGCGCTGATGACCCACTGGGCACCGGAGATGGTGCACCACGCCCGGGACGGGGTCCTCGACGCCGCGACCGTCGGCGCGGAGATGGGCCGTTTCATGCGGGCGTTCCGGAAGATCCGGATGGAGGTGCACAGCGTCGTCGCCGAGGGTGACCTGGTCGCGACGCGGTTCACCGTGCACGCCCGGCACGACGGCGACTACCTCGGCGTCCCCGCGACACACCGGCAGATCCGCTGCGCCCTGATGGGTCAGCTGCGCATCGTCGACGGCCTGGTGGTCGAGCACTGGGGCGTCGCCGACGGCCTGCACCTGTTGGAGCAGCTCGGGCTGCTGCCGGAGCAGTACCTGAGCGCCACCGCCTGAGGGGAGCACCGTGATCAGCGCAGCGAGCAGCAGCCGGGTGTCGGATCGGGACCGTCGGGACCAGGAGGTCCGATGGCACCCGTCGGAGGATCCCCGGCTGCCCGACCTGGAGGTGGCGACCGTCGCGGTGCCCCTCGACCACGACGACGTCGACGGCCGACAGATCGACATCGGCCTGGCCCGGCACCGGGCGACCGACCCCGCTGCCCGCCTCGGCGTGCTGCTGGTCTGCCCGGACGACCCCGGCAACCGGGGGACGGTACTGCTCCCCCGGCTGCGTCAGTCCCTTCCGGACGACGTTCTCACGCACTTCGACCTCGTCGGATTCGACCACCGGTTCAGCGGATCGAGCACCCCGTTGACCGCCGGGCTGAGCCAGGAGGACTGCTACTGGGCGTTCCACCATCCGGTCTCCTTCGAGCAGGAGGTGGAGTTCCAGCGGGACCTGGTCGCCAGGTGCTTCCGTGCGGTCGGCCCGATGCTGCCGTACATCACCACCCGCAACATCGCCCGCGACATCGACGTGCTCCGGTCGGCCCTCGGGGAGGAGCGGATCTCCCTGCTCGGTCACTCGTACGGCAGCTACATCGCCGCGGTCTACAGCCAGCTGTTCGGCCGGCACGCCGACCGGCTCGTACTGGACAGCGTGATCGATCCGGCCTGGGTGTGGCAGGGCCTGTTCACCAACGTCGCCGAGGGTGCTCAGCACGGGCTGGGCCGCTGGGCACGGTGGGTGGCCACCGAGGGCGCGGCCCTCGGCCTGGGCGGCACGAGCGCCGAGGTGATCGGCTACGTCGAACGGCTCCTGACCGAGGCTCGGGCCCGTCCCCCGCGCCTCGGGCCGATCACCCTCGACGAGGGCATGCTGCGGATGACCATCGTGATCATGCTCAGTGACGACGCGACGTACGGCCCGCTCGCCGTCCTGCTGCGGGCCGCTGCCGGTGACGCCCCGCTGGACGACGGCACCCAGGCGATGTTCGGGGCGATGTTCGGCCAGCCCAGGGAGGAGAGCGGCGCGATCGCCCAGTTGGCCATCCTCGGTGGTGAGGCGCGGTGGTCACGTGACCTGAACTCCTACCGGGCCGCGGTGAAGGCCGACGCCGAACGGTTGCCGCTGGTGGGAGCGACGATGGCGATGCCGAAGGCCGGCACCTTCTGGCCGGTCGACCCGACGGAGCCACCCACGGAGATCGGGCCGGGCAACGTCGCACCGGGACTGCTGCTGGTGCAGTCCGAACACGATCCGTTCACCCCCGCCTCGGGGGCCCGGCACCTGCGCGAACTGCTGCCGGACAACAGCCGGCTGGTGGTCGCCGCCGGGGTGGCAGCGCACCGGCTGTTCCCGTTCCACGGGCACCCCGCTGTCGACGGGGTGGTGCGCGACTACCTGCTCACCGGTGACCTGCCCCCCGCCGACAGCACCGTGGGCGCAGACCACACCGCACCGACCGAGGAGGACTCGTGACCCGATCCCCGGCCGAACTCGCCGGCTACCACGGGCAGCAGCTGCGCTGGCAGCCGTTCACCGAGCCACCGCTGACCGGGCTGGAGGGGGCGGAGCTGTCCGTACCGCTCGACCACGCCGAACCCGACGGCAGAACCATCACGCTGACCGTCGGCCGCCGCCGGGCGAACCGGCCGGACGCACGGCGCGGGGTGTTGCTCATCGGCCCCGGCGACGACCTCGGCAACCGTGGTCTCGTGCTGCTCGGCCAGCTTGCCACGATGCTGCCCGAACCGGTCCTCGACCACTTCGACCTGGTCGGCTTCGACCACCGGTTCATGGGGTTGAGCAGTCCCCGGCAGGCCGACCTGGAGGCCGAGGAACGGCTGTGGGTCTTCCACCACCCCCGCGACTTCGACCACGAGGTCCGCTTCCAGGCCAGGGTGGCGGCCAAGGTGGCGGAACACGCGCTGGACATCCTGCCCCACGCCACCTCACGCAACATCGCCCGGGACATGGACATCATCCGGGGTGCGCTCGGCGAGGAACGAATCTCCTACCTGGGCTACTCCTACGGGACGTACCTGGGCGCGGTCTACACCCAGATGTTCGGCGAGCATGCCGACCGGGTGGTGCTCGACTCGATGTGCAGCCCGGACTGGGTGTGGCGCGGCCTGTTCACCGACTTCAGCCCCAACGGCGAGCGGGCCCTGAACCGCTGGGCGTCCTGGGCGGCCGATCAGCACGATCGGTACGGACTGGGTGCCACCGGACCGCAGGTCCGCGCCACCTACGACGTGCTGCTCGACCGGGCCCAGGTGGAGCCGGTCGGGTTGGGCGGCTTCCCGCTGGACCGCACGTTGATCCGGCTGATCGCGGTCGGGATGCTCAACAGCGAGCTGGCGTACGAGCATCTGGGGGACATCGTGCGGGCCGCCGCGCACGGCGGGCCGCTGAGCCCGGAGACGATGGCCTACCTGGCACCGATGTTCGGCCAGCCCAAGGAGGAGACCGGCACCATCGCCCAGCTGGCGATCCTGGCCGGTGACTGGGCCTGGCCCCGGGACCCGGAGTACTACGAGCGGGACATGCGACTGCACGCGGAGAAGTGGCCGTTCGCCGGTGCCGCGATGGCCGGCGTCAAGGCACCCGCGTTCTGGCCGGTCCTGCCCCGGGAACCGGTCACGGCACTGGGTGCGGGCAACCGGGCGGAGAGCATGCTGCTGGTCGCCGCCGACCAGGACATGTCCACTCCCCTCGCGGCCGGCCGGCGGATGCGGGAGGTCTTCGCGCACAACTCCCGGCTGGTGACGGTCGCCGACACCGCGCACCACCGGGTCTTTCCCTTCTACGGCAACACGGAGCTGAACGAACTCGTCACCGCCTACCTGGTGGACGGCCACTACCCGGACACCGACCCGACAGTTGCGAACCCGAGGAGGCGGCTGTGACCGCGTCAGGACCGTTGACCGGACGGATCGCCCTGGTGACCGGGGCGTCCAGCGGAATCGGCGCCGCCACCGCGCGGGCGCTTGCCGCCCAGGGTGCCGTCGTGGTGGTGACCGCCCGGCGCGCCGACCGGCTGGAGGCACTGGCCAAGGAGATCGGCGCCACCGGTGGCGAGGCGTGGGCGTACGAGGCCGACGTGACCGACCAACACCGTTGCGAGACGATGGTGGCCGAGGTCGTCGACCGGTACGGCCACCTGGACGTGCTGGTCAACAACGCCGGGTTGCTGCTGCTCGGCCCGATCGAGCACGCCCCGATCTACGAGTGGCGGCAGATGGTGGAGGTGAACCTGTTCGCCGGCTGGCGGCTCACGCACCTGGCCCTGCCCCATCTGCTCGCCGCAGCCGAGCACGGGTCGCGTCAGGTGGCGGACGTGGTGTTCGTCGGCTCCGTCGGCCGCTACCTGGCCGGCCCCGTCTCCGGTGTCTACGACGCCACGAAGTCGGCGGTGGCGTCGTTCGCCGAGTCCCTGCGTAAGCAGGTCGCCCGCCGGCACGTGCGGGTCGCGGTGGTGGAACCGGGATTCGTCGCCCCGACGGAACTACCCACGCAGAGTCGGCCGGAGATCCTCTCGGCGCTGAGCGGGAACTTCGACCCGGGCACTCCGATCACCCCCGAGGACGCCGCGTCGGCGGTCGTGTTCGCCGTGGGGCAGCCCCGGCACGCCGCGGTCAGCAACCTCGTCCTACGCCCCACCGAGCAGCTGGACTGAAGCGGAGCCTGCCGTGACCACTGAACCGGACCTCCCCCGGGCCGCACCCAAGGCCCGCTACGAGGAGATCGTGCGCCGATTCCGCGGGGCGGTGATGTTCCACCGCGACTTCCACGTGATCCGGGAGACCCTCACCGAGGGCTTCGTCGACCACTTCGCGCCCCCCTGGGACCCGCCGGGAAGGGCCGGCGTCGAACACCGTTTCGGCCAGGCCGCCGACGCCCTGACTACCGAACGGGTCGAGGTTCTCACCTCGGTGTGTGAGGGCACCATCCTGGCCCAGGCCATCGCCCTGCACCTGAGGCACACGGGCTCGTTCATGGGCCTACCGCCGACCGGACGGCAGCTCGTGATCGGAGGGTCGAACACCTTCCGCTTCGAGGGCTGGCGCATCGCCGAGCACTGGGGTGTCTTCGACGTCGCCAAGATTCCCGATCTGCTCGCCGGCGAGCCCGGCAGTACGGGCGGCTGGTCGTCGATGTGGGATCGCAGCCCGGCCGAGTGAGCGTGCCGCCGGCGGCTTCCGGGTTCACCCGGTGCCGCCGGCGGTGCCCCCGGTCACCAGGTGACGGGCAGCCGAACCGGTCCCCGGACGAAGCCGTCGGTGCGCCACTGGACCTCGGCCGGGTCGACCGCCAGTCGCAACCGCGGCAGCCGGTCGAGCAGCCGGTCGAGGCTCACCTGAAGCTCGGTCCGGCCCAGGTACGAGCCGAGGCAGAGGTGGATGCCGTGGCCGAAGGCCAGATGGGGATTCCTGGCCCGGGTCAGGTCCAGTCGGTCGGGTTCGGCGAAGGTCCGGGGGTCCCGGTTGGCCACGGACAACCTGACGAACACGACGTCGCCGGCCTCGAGCCGAACCCCACCCAGCTCCAGCTCCTCGGTGACCACCCGGGAGAACGCACCGCCGGCTGTCTCCAGGGGCAGGTACCGCAGCAGCTCCTCGACGGCGGTGGGAAGCAGCCCAGGATCGGCGCGCAGGCGCTCGACCTGCTGCGGTCGCTGGAGCAGGACGAACATCGCGTCGGCGATCGCCTTCTCCGACGTCTCGTGTCCGGCGACCAGCAGCGTCACCCCGAGGAAGACCAGTTCCTCCTCGCTGAGCTGCTCGCCGTCGTCCCGGGCCGCCACGAGCTGGCCGAGCACGTCACCGGTGGGGTGCCGGCGGCGCGCGGCCACCAGCTCGGTGAGGTAGCCACTCAGGTTCGCCAACGCGGCCTCGAGCTCCGCCGGGGCGACCGTCTGCGCCGTCACGGCGGTGGTCGACCAGCCGCGGAAGCGCTCCTGGTCCCCCGGCGGTACGCCGAGCACGTCGCAGATCACCGCCATCGCGAGTGGCTTGCCGAACCCGGCGACAAGGTCCGCCGGAGGGCCGGCGGCGAGCATCCGATCGATGAGATCGTCGGCGTGCGCCTCGATCATCGGCCGCAGTGCCGCCACCTGCCGGGCACTGAATGCTCCGGCGACCAGCCGACGGATCCGGGTGTGGGCCGGGGGGTCCATGGTGAGGATCGCCGGGGCGTAGTCGGGGTCGGGCAACATCCGGGGAATGTCGGCACCGAGCGTGGCCGCCCTACTGAACCGCGGGTCGGCGAGCACGATCCGGGCGTCCGAATACCGGGTGACCAGCCAGGCGTCACCACCGTACGGCAGCCGCACCCGACTGACTGGTTCGTGTTCCCGCAGTTCACTGTATATCGGCTCGATGTCGAGCCCGTGGTCCGGGCTGAATGGATATCTCCGCGATTCACCCATGGTCAACCCACCGACCTTTCTCTGTTCAGATCCGGGGGACGGCCGGACGCAAGCTGGACGATAATGGAGCGACCACCGTCGGATCTTCTCACCGGTTGCTCCGAACTTTCTCATCCATTGCCCTCTTGAGCAGGGCGGACAGTTTTCATTGACCGACCCCGGTGAATGCTGCACGATTTCGGGGACGATCCCGTATTACCCGCGCCCACCAGTCGAAATGGAGACTCGATGAGCCGCACTGAGAATCCAACCGAGCCGCGCCGCAGTCTGCTCCCGCCACCGCCGGCTGAGGGCGCCGACGGGCTCTACAGCCAGACCTGGTTTCCGGTCTGCCTCTCCGCCGATCTCGCCGCCGGCCGGCCGCTCGGGTCTGATCTGCTCGGCGGCCGGGTGGTGGCGTTCCGCGGCGCGGGAGGCACGGCACGGGTGGTCAGCGCGTACTGCGTGCACGTCGGGGCCGACCTGTCGGTGGGTAGCGTCGTCGACGGCCAACTCCGCTGTCGGTTCCACCAGTGGACCTACGACGAGCAGGGTGTCTGCACCGCCACCGGGATCGGTGACCCGGTGCCCGCCGGCGCCCGGCTGTTCTCCTTCCCCACCGTCGAACGGTACGGCGTCGTGTGGGCCTTCAACGGAGTCGAGCCGCTCTTCGAACTCCCGGAGTTGCGCTGCGCCCAGGAGGATCTGGTGCTGCGCACGATGGCCTTCCCGCACGCGCTGGACTCGGACCCGTGGGTGATCACCGCGCAGACGATGGACCTGCAGCACTTCTCGCAGCAGCACGACTTCGAGTTGTTGCAGGAACCCGGGTCGACGTTGTCCGCGACGCCGTACTCGATCGGCTGGCAGTTGAAGGGCCGGACCCGCGACGGAGAGATCTACGACGCGCGGACCGAGATCGTGGGGAACAACATCTACTGGCAGAACGGCGAGATCGACGGCCGCTGGTTCTTCTGGGTGACCGGCATCAGCGTGGTACGACCGCAGCGGTGCACCTCGGTCTTCGCCTACGGCACCGATCGGCAGCCGGGGGAGGACGACCAGGCGGCTCAGCAGTTCCTGGACCGCGCGGCGGGAATGATGATGGCCCTGCTGGAGGACGACGCCCCGGTCCTGCAGAGCATCCATTTCCGCCCGGGCCTGCTCACCGAGAGCGACGGCGCCCTCGACCAGTTCATCGACTATCTGCGGAAGTTCCCACGCGCGAACCCTTCGGCGGACTTCATCGTCTGACGGGTGTCGGCAGGGGTACCCGGGCCCGACGCGGCTATACTGCGGTGGCGAATCTTGTCACGCACATGGCGCCGGGCGGAGAGGGATGCAGGACGAGCAGCTGACGACCATTCTCCTCGACCAGTTCATCGCCCACCCGCCCCGGCGGGTGTGGCAGGTGCTGACGGATTCGGAGAAGCTCGCCCGGTGGCTCATGCCCAACGACTTCGAGCTCGCGGTCGGCAGGAAGTTCACCTTTCGGGGGCTCTCCGTGCCGGTCGTACACTTCGGCGGGGTCGTGCACTGCGAGGTCCTCGACTTCCAGACCGAGCGCATGCTCAGGATCAGCTGGGACGACCACGGCCAGAACGGGCTCCGTTCCACCGTCACCTGGCGGCTGGAGCCCGAGGGCACCGGCACCCGGGTCTTTCTCGAACACGAGGGATTCGACGACGACGACGCCGTTCAGCAACTGTCCCGGAAGCTGCTGGGCGGCGGCTGGTTGGGGGTCCTGCGTCGACTCGGGGAAGTGGTCGCGACCACTGCTCCGCTGAAGGAACATCGGAGCAATATCCGATAAGCATTTCCCCGCCCGGTCGATAAAGAATGTTCCTGGCTATCGTCGACACCAGGGGGTTCCCGTGGCCAGGACCGAAACCACAATCGCCGCCCCGATCGATCCCGCACAGGCCGGTGCGTTCCTGCAGAGGTTCATGGGTGACATCAGCGGTTCGGCGGTCACCACGATGTGCGCGGTAGGCGACCGGCTGGGCCTCTTCGGCGCGCTCGCCGCGGCTGGACGGAGCAGTAGCGAGGAACTCGCCGCCCGACTCGGTCTCACCGAACGGTACGTCCGCGAGTGGCTGCTCACCCTGCACAGTGCCGGCTACCTGGACTCGGAGGTGGACCCGTCGACCGGCGCCACCACCTACACCCTGCCACCCGCACACGCGGCGGTGCTGGTCGACGGCTCTCCGCTCTACATGGGCGGCGTGGCGCGGCTGCTTCCCACCCTCGGCGTGCTGTTGGGCGAGGTCGTCGAAGGCTTCCGCTCCGGCAGCGGCATCGACGTCGACCGCTACCCACCGGAGTTCTTCCACACCATGTGGCGGATGAGCGAGCTCTGGCTGGACGCGATGCTGGTGGACCAGTGGATCCCGGCGGTGGACGGTCTTGCCGAACAGCTCCGTACGGGTGTCGACGTGGCGCACCTCAGCTCCGGCAGCGGTCGGGCTCTCATCCTCCTGGCGGAGGCGTTCCCGGAGTCGAGGTTCGTGGGTTTCGACCGAGTCCCGGCCAACGTGGCCCACGCCCGGGAGATGGCCCACCGGGCCGGGGTCGCCGACCGGGTCCGCTTCGAGGTCGGCGACGGCGTCGACGCTCTCACCACGGGGCGGTTCCCGTTGGTGCTGGCGCTGGATGTGCTGCACGACGCGCTGGACATCACCGCCACCCTGACCGCGGTCGCCGGGACGCTCGGCCCGGACGGGGTGTTCCTGCTCCTCGAGACCGACTGCGCCGAGCGTCCGGAGGAGAACCGGGGTGCCGCGGCCTCGCTCTTCTACAGCACGAGCACGCTCTACTCGGTGCCTATCGCGCTGGCCGCCGGCGGGGAGGCCCTCGGGATGATGGGCCTCCCGCCGGGTCGGCTCCGGTCGCTGTGCGCGGACGCCGGCCTGTCGACCATGCGTACGCTCATGCATCCGATTCCGACTTTCAACACGCTCTATGCGATCGGCGCGTGACCGGGCTACCGGCGTCAGCGACGGCTGATCCGAACCAACGCCATGGTGCCGAACACGAGGATGATCGCGGCGCTCCAGAGCAGCGCCGACCACACGTAGAAGGCGGCGCTTTCGTCGAGCAGAGCCTCGGCCGGCTGCCCCTGGGTCAGCACCCGCGCGGCATTGACCACCATGGTCACCGGTTGGTACTCGGCGACGGCCTGCAACCAGCCCGGCATGGTCTGCACCGGCACGAACGCGCTCGACGCGAAACTCAGCGGCAGAACGAGGAAGCCGAGCGCCTGAGCCGCCTGGGGATTGCCCACCGCGAACATCCCCAGGCCGGTGAAGACGCAGACGAAGGCTGCCCCGAACAGGACCACCAGGCCGAAGGCGAGGACACCGGACCACACATCGGTGTGCACTCGGAAGCCGACCGCGAAGGCGACCGCCACCATTGCCGTGGTCGCCCAGGCGACCAGGGCGGTGTCGGCGAGCACCCGACCGATCAGGATGCTGCTGTGCGGCATCGGCATCGACCGGAAGCGGTCGAAGAAGCCGCCACCGGCGTCCTCGGCCACGCCCACGGCAGAGAGCCCACCGCTGAACAGCACCCCGGCGGTGACCACCCCGGGCACCAGGTAGTCGATGTACTTGAGGCCACCGCTGTCGATCGCACCACCGAAGGCGTAGCGGAAGATCAGCATGAAGGCCACCCCCTGCACGGCACTCACGAAGAGCGTCTGCGGGTTGCGGAGGTAACGCAGCATGCTGCGTCGGGCGATGACCCGGGTGGCGGGGAGGAATCGCGACCCGGTCGCGGCGGTCAGGGCTGGCGCGGTCATACGGCCCCCTTCGGTGCGGATGCGGCGTCGACCCGCTCGTCGTCGGCGGAACTTCCGGTCAGGGCCAGAAAGACCTCGTCCAGGGTGGCGGGACGCAGTCCGATGTCCTCCACCGCGACACCGTGCCGGTTGAGGAGACCGACCGCGTCCACGAGCCCTTCCGAGCCGTTCTCCACAGGTACGGTGACCAGCCGGGTGGCCGGCTCCACGTACGGGTTGCCGGAGCCGACCCGGCGGAGCAGTTCGGTCGCGGTGGAGAGAGCGTCGTCGTCGGCGGTGTGCACCGCGACGATGTCCTGGCCGAACTTCCGCTTGAGCTCCCGCGGGCTGCCCTGGGCCGCCACCCGGCCCCGGTCGATCACGACGATCTGGTCGGCCAACTCGTCGGCCTCGTTGAGGTACTGGGTGGTGAGCAGGATGTCGGTACCCTGGCGCACCAGCTCTCGGATCGCCGTCCACAGCTCGATGCGGCTGCGGGGGTCCAGACCCGTCGTCGGCTCGTCCAGCAGCAGCAGTCGGGGCGACGCGACCAGGCTCGCGCCGAGGTCAAGCCGACGCCGCATGCCGCCCGAGTAGCCGCCGACCCGGCGGTCGGCGTGCTCGGTGAGCCCCAGTCGGTCGAGCACGGCGGCGCTGTTGGACTTCGCCACCCCGCGGCGCTGACCGAACAGCTGAGCCACCATCTCCAGGTTCTCCCGCCCGGTCATCACCTCCTCGACCGCGGCGTACTGACCGGCCAGGCCGATCACCTGGCGGACCTTGCGGGGTTGCCGGGCCACGTCGAACCCGGCGACCCGCAGCGTCCCCTCCTCCATCCGCAGGAGGGTCGCCACCAGCTTGACGAAGGTGGTCTTTCCTGCGCCGTTGGGCCCGAGCAGGGCCGTCACCTTTCCGGGCTCGGAGATCAGGTCCAGGCCATCCAACGCGGCGGCGTCGCCGTACCGCTTCCGTACGCCGGTGGCTTCAATCGTTGGTGTCATCGTCGTCCTCACACGACTCGGGACCGTCCTCGGTCTCGGCGTCCAGCAGCTCGGACATGCTCCGGAGCCGGTCCCGCCAGAACCGCTCGTAGGGTCTGAGCCACTCCTGTACGGGATAGAGAGCGTCGTGGTCGAGGCGGTAGAACCGCTGTCGGCCGACCTGCTCACAGGTGACCAGCCCTGCGTGTCGGAGCACCCGCAGGTGCTCCGACACGCTGGGACGGGTCATGCTGAAATGCGCCGCCAGCTGCTGCACCGGCTGGCCGTTCGTGGTCAGGAGCCGGCCGAGTAGTTCGCGACGGGTGGGATTCGCCAGGGCGGCGAAGACCACGTCAACCTGGTCCGGCGCCACGTCGTCAGCCCTGGCCGTCAGCCCGCTGAGCGAGGACGAAGCCGTTGCCGTCGGGGTCGCTGAACGTCGCCTGCCGGCCGAACGGCAGGTCGACAGGGCCCTCGACGGCGACCCCGGCGGCGCGGAGCGCCTCGACGTCGGTGTCGATGTCGGTGGACTCCAACATGAGGCCGACGACGCTGCCGGGCGTCATCTCCAGCCAGTTGGCGAGGATCAGGGTGGTGTCGGCGCCCTCGGGAGCGACCTCGATCCAGCGGGAGTTCTCCCCCATGGGCACCGGCATCTCGAGGAGCGTCCGGAACCCGAGGGCCTCGGTGTAGAAGGCCTTGGCCTTGTCCTGGTCGGTGACAGGCACTGAGACACGCTTCACGTGGGTGATGTTCATGCCACGATGATACGTAGGAAATTCCCTACGCGACAGCATCGACAGCGACACCGGCAGGCGTGTCGCCGAAAGACCAGCCGCTGACGCGTTGTCAGGCAGGCGCATCACCCGAGGTGACAACCCATGATCACGAGTGTCGGCAGTGTCATCATCTTCGTCACCGACCAGCAGAAGGCGCTCGACTTCTACACCGACACGCTGGGCTTCGAGGTTCGGCTCGACGTGACCGTACCGGCCGACCAGGCACCGGAGGTGGACTCCGCGGTCCGCTGGATCGAGGTCGCAGCGCCGAGCACACCGACCACCCTGTCGCTGATCTCCAGACAGTTCGCACAGCTGCGGCCGGGGAAGGGCTGCGGAGAGTTCACCGACGTGAACCTCCTGGTCGACGACATGAAGGCGACCTACGAAGAGCTCAACCGAAAGGGGGTACGGTTTCGGGTCGAGCCCCAGCACGACCCGTTCGGCTGGCGAGCGGAGTTCGTCGACCCCGACGGCAACGGCTTCAACCTGATCGAGACCGCCGCCGGCTATCGGGCGATGTGAGGCCGGGCCCACCGTCGGGTGCCTGCGGTCCGCGAGGTGGCGTCCTCACCCCCGCCCCGACCGGCGGGCGGGGGGTGAGGACTCACTGCCACCTCGTGGACGGTCGGATCAGAGGGTGCGGGCCAGCCGGTCGGCCAGTAGCCGGGTGAAGCGGGCCGGGTCGGTCAGCTCGCCGCCCTCGGCCAGCAGCGCCATGCCGTAGAGCAGCTCGGCGGTCTCGGTGAGCGCGGGCTCGTCGCCGCCCTGCTCGTGGGCCTTACGCAGCCCGGTGACCAGCGGGTGCGTCGGGTTGAGCTCCAGGATCCGCTTGACCGTCGGCACCTCCTGCCCCATCGCCCGGTACATCTTCTCCAGGGTGGGGGTCATGTCGAAGGCGTCGCCGACCACGCACGCCGGCGAGGTGGTCAGCCGCGACGACAGCCGGACCTCCTTGACCTGCTCCTTGAGGTGCTCGGTCAGCCAGGTCAGCAGGGCGGCGTACTCCTTGCCCCGCTGCTCCCGCTCGGCCTCGGCCTCCTTCTTCTCCTCCTCGGAGTCCAGGTCGACCTGGCCCTTGGCGATCGAACGCAGCGCCTTGCCGTCGACCTGGCCGACCTGCTCGACCCAGACCTCGTCGACCGGGTCGGTGAGGATCAGCACCTCGTAGCCCTTGGCCCGGAAGGCCTCCATGTGCGGCGAGTTCTCGATCATCGTGCGGGACTCGCCGGTGGCGTAGTAGATGTCGCTCTGGCCGTCCTTCATCCGCTCGACGTACCCGGCCAGGGTGGTCAGCTCGGCCGGGTCGTGGGTGGAGGCGAGCGAGACCACCTCCAGCAGGGTCTCCCGGTTGTCGGTGTCGGAGATCAGGCCCTCCTTGAGGGCCCGGCCGAACTCGGTCCAGAAGGTGCGGTACTTCTCGGCGTTGTTGGCCTGCAGGTCCTTGATCGTGGCGAGCACCTTGCGGACCAGCCGGCGGCGGACCACCTGGATCTGGCGGTCCTGCTGCAGGATCTCCCGGGAGATGTTCAGCGACAGGTCGTGGGCGTCGACCACACCCTTGACGAAGCGCAGGTACTCCGGCATCAGCGCCTCGCAGTCCTCCATGATGAAGACGCGCTTGACGTAGAGCTGGACGCCGCGCCGGCCCTCCCGCTGGAACAGGTCGAAGGGGGCGTGCGAGGGAATGAAGAGCAGGGCCTCGTACTCGAAGGTCCCCTCCCCGCGCATGTGGATGGTCTCCAGCGGGTCGGACCAGTCGTGGCTGACGTGCCGGTAGAAGTCCCGGTACTCCTCCTCCGCGACCTCGTCGCGGGGCCGGGCCCAGAGCGCCTTCATCGAGTTGATGGTCTGCACCTCGGTGGTGCTGGAGCCCTCCTCCTCACCCGGGCGCTGCACGGCCATCCGGATCGGCCAGGAGATGAAGTCGGAGTACCGCTTGACGATCTCCCGGATCTTGGCCTCGGCGGTGTAGTCGAAGAGGTTGTCCTCGCTGTCCTCCGGCTTGAGGTGCACGGTGACCGAGGTGCCCTGCGGCGCGTCGTCGACGGTGCCGATCTCGTACGTGCCGGCGCCGGTGGACTCCCACCGGGTGCCCTCGGTCTGCCCGGCCCGCCGGGTCAGCAGGGTGACCTTCTCGGCGACCATGAAGGTGGCGTAGAAACCCACCCCGAACTGGCCGATCAGCTCCTGGGAGGCCGCCGCGTCGCGGGACTCCCGCATCTTCTGCAACAGCTCGGCGGTGCCGGAGCGGGCGATGGTGCCGATCAGGGCGACCACGTCGTCCCGGGACATCCCGATGCCGTTGTCACGCACCGTCAACGTCCGGGCCTCGGGATCGGCCACCAACTCGATGTGCAGGTCGCCGGTGTCGACCTGCAGATCCTTGTCGATCATCGACTCCAGACGCAGCTTGTCCAGCGCGTCGGAGGCGTTCGAGATGAGTTCCCGCAGGAAGACGTCCTTGTTCGAATAGATCGAATGGACCATCAGCTGCAGCAACTGGCGGGTCTCGGCCTGGAACTCCAACGTCTCGGTCTGGTTGCTCACGTCATCCCTCCCACGACACACACTGTTCCGCAGAAAGGATACGAGGCGTCCCCGACCGGTCGCGCTCCGGTCAGCCGCCCGGTTCGCCTGGTTGCCTGGTTGCCTGGTTGCCGCAGCGAACTCTTCGCGCGTCGTACCCGTACTACTGTGCGCAGCCCAACCGCGGGCCGGTGCCGAGCGCCCGGCCCGACGGTGGTGAAACGGAGGCGTCAGGTGAAGGTGTTACTGGTCGAGGACGACGACTCGATCGCCGAGCCACTGGTCGACGGCCTGGCCCGGTACGGGATGACGGTCCGACGGGTGGCCACCGGTGCCGCCGCGCTCGCCGCCGGGCCGACCGAGATGATCCTGCTCGACCTGGGGCTACCCGACATGGACGGGATCGAGGTGTGCCGGGCGGTACGCCGTACCTCCGCCGTACCGCTGATCATGTTGACCGCGCGCGGCGACGAGGCGGACCGGGTGCTGGGGCTGGGCCTCGGCGCGGACGACTACATGGCCAAGCCGTTCAGCGTCCGCGAGCTGGTGGCCCGGATGCACGCGGTGGGCCGCCGGACCCGGCCGCCGGCCGACGGGCCACCGCCGGCGCGCGACGACCGGGTGCGCACCCTCGGCCCGCTCCAGCTCGACCTGCGGGCCCGTGAGGTCCGGGTACGCGGCGAACTGGTCGCCCTCGCCCCCAAGGAGTACGACCTGCTGGTGCACCTGGCCGCCGACCCGGGAGCCATCGTGGCCCGGCGGGACATCCTGGAGACGGTGTGGGAGCCGAACTTCTTCGGCCGCGGTAAGACGCTGGACTTCCACGTGGCCAGCCTGCGGCGCAAGCTGGGCGACCCGGCCTGGATCGAGACCCGGCGCGGCGTCGGGTTCCGGCTGGTGGTGCCGGCGTGACCCGCCGGCTGCTGCTGACGTACCTGACCCTGGCGTTGTTGATCCTGGTGGCCCTGGAGGTCCCGCTCGGCTACGTCTACCACCGCAGCGAGCAGCAGCACGCGTTCGGGCAGCTGGAACACGACGCCGAGGTCCTGGCGGCGTTCATCGACACCGCGTTGCGCGACGGTGACCTGCCCCGGGCCGACCTGCTCGCCCGGGAGTCGGCCCAGCGCCTGGGCGGTCACGTCGACATCGTCGACGCCCGGGGCGAGCTGCTCACCAGCACCCACTCCTGGAAGCATCCGCCGGGCAGCCTGGCGGCGGCACCGGATCTGCGTACCGTGCTCGACGGCAGTGGCCTGATCAGCACCCGCACCGCCGAGTACGGCGGTGAGCGGATCATGTCGGTGGCCGTACCGGTGCACCCGGGGGACGCCGGACAGGGCGCGATCCGGGTGAGCGTGCCGATCGCCCCGATGGAGAACCGGATCCACCAGTTCTGGATCATCCTGGCCGCGGCCGGGGTCGCGGTGCTCGCCATGGTCGCCCTGGTGGCGTTCGCGCTGGCCCGGTGGATCAGCCGCCCGGTACGGGAGCTGGAACGGGCGACCCGGCGGCTGGCCGACGGGACGCTGCCGCTGGTCTCCACCGACACCGGTCCACCGGAGCTGCGCCGGCTGGCCGCGACGTTCCACACCACCGCGAGCCGGCTGCAGAACCTCATCGCCACCCAACGCTCGTTCGTCGGCGACGCCTCGCACCAGCTCAAGACGCCGCTGGCCGCATTAAGGCTGCGGCTGGAGAACCTGGAACCCGACGTCGCGCCCTCGGGCACCCGCAACCTGCGGGCCGCGCTTGCCGAGACCGACCGGTTGGCCCGGTTGGTGGGCACGCTGCTGGCCATCGCCCGCTCCGAACAGACCTGCCCGGTACGGGAGACCGTCGACCTGCCCACCGCGGTCGCCGACCGGATCTTCCTCTGGACGCCGCTCGCCGCCGAACAGGACGTGCAACTGGTGGCCACCGGCCCCGACCGGACACCGGTACGGGCGGTCGCCGGCGCGGTGGACCAGATCCTCGACAACCTGCTCTCCAACGCCCTGCGGGTGGCCCCGCCGGGCAGCGCGGTACGGATCAGCTGGCTGGTGCCCCCGGCCGACCGACCGGGACCGGGGCTGGTCGAACTGCACGTGGTCGACGCCGGTCCGGGGCTGACCGCTGAACAACGCAGCCGGGCGCTGGACCCGTTCTGGCGCGCGCCGGACGCCGCCAAGGGCGGCACCGGACTGGGACTGTCGCTGGTACGCCGGCTGGCCGAGGCCAGCGACGGTACCGCCCGGCTGGCGCAGGCCCCGGGGCGGGGCATCGACGCCGTGATCACCCTCCCGGTCGCGCGGCCGGCCCCCGCCGACGACCCGGCCCCCGCCCGGGGCCTGCCGGTGGCCTCCGGCACCCGCTGACAGCAGCCGGCGGGTCAGGGGCGACCGGCGGGTCAGGGGCGGCCGGCGCCGCCGGTCAGGGGTGGGCGGTGAGCAGGTAGTCGTCGGCGTCGGCGCTCCACTCAAGGTCGACCGCGCCACTGGTGGCGGCGGCCTTGCAGAACTGGAGGAAACTGCGGTAGCCGAGCTTCTTCTCGCTGAAGTCCGGTCGGGCCCGGCGCAGCTGGTTCTTCAACCCCGACAGGGCCACCGCACCGTCGCCGCCGGCCACCTCGACCACCACCGTACGCAGCAGCCCGAAGGCGACCTCCCGGTCACCGGTCTCCGGCAGCGACACCGACGGGTCACCCTTGGCCGGGCCCTCCCCCAGCTCCACGACCCGCTGCCCGGCGAGGTGGCTCAGCAGCTCGCCGAAGGTACGGAAACCGTGGTCGGACTCGCTGAACGTGGGGTCCTTGCGCAGCAGGGTGCGCTTGAGCCGGGAGGCGGTCACCTCGTCGCTCAGGCTGCCCTGCAACCCCGCCACCGTCTGGGCGACCAGCACCGCCAGGCTGTCCGCGTCGCGTACCGGCCCGGCGTCCTGCAACTGCTCGGCGTCGTTCAGCTGCTCGGTCTCGGTCAGCTGCTCGGCGGTGGACCCCGGCCCGGTCCGGGGCGGCTGCTCCGGCTCGGCGGGCCGCTCGGCCGGGGGAAGCTGCTCGGCCCCGGCGGCCGGTCGGGCCGCCGGTCGACCCGCCCGGCTCCGGCCCCGCGCCGACGCCGGCACCTCGACACCCTCCAGCCGGTCGTAGTAGATGTAGTCCCGCTCGAAGGCCAACTCCACGGCGTCGACCGCCATCTTGATGTCGGCGGCGTTCTTGCGGGAGGCCCCCATCCGCTGCGGAATCTCGATCAGCTCGACGTGGTTGCGGGTGAGCATCCGGCGGTCCTCGTCGAAGTACGACCAGTCCGCGTACGCCCGGCGCACCACGACCCGTCCCCGCTCGGCCAGCGCCTCGGCGACCGGACGGAAGTCGAAACTCATCCCACCATGGTGGTCGCGCGCACCGAGGGCAAGGTTCTCGTAGTCGAGCAGCAACGCGATCCGCTCTTCGTGATCCACACCCGCCACCCTACGCCCCGAAGGAAGGGCCCCCTGTTAACGCTTACGGTAGAGCGGGGTACCCCTCTCACCTGCTCGGACACGCCGGGACGCGCCGGACGGCAGCACGCGCCGAGAATCGGCGGACGGCGGGACGCGGCGGGACACACCGGGACGCGGCGGGACGCGCCGATACACTGCCCATCCCAGCAGAGCCGGAGGGCGCCGCATGGCCGATCGCGCGTACCGGACCCCGCGGTGGAGGCTGGCCGGCTACCTGCTCTCGGTCACCGCGCTGCTGGCCGCCTGCTCGGCGAACGACCCCACCGGCCAGGCAGCCCCGACCGGCCAGCCCGGCCCGACCAGCCAGGCAGCCCCGACCGGCCAGCCCGGCCCGACCGACCAGCCAGCGCCGACCGGCCAGGCAGCCCCGACCGGGCCGGCAGCCCCGGACCGGCCGGCCGGCGTCACCCAGCTGCGGGTCCTGCAGGCGAACCTGTGCAACAGCGGCCAGGCCGGCTGCTACACCGGCCGGTCCGTGGCCCGTACCGCCGAGGTGATCCGGGCCGAGACCCCCGACGTGGTCACCCTCAACGAGGCCTGCCGGGATGACCTGGACGCGCTGCGGCCGGCGATGGAGCAGGCACCCGGCACCGTCATCCCGGCCTTCCGGGCCGCCCGCAACGCCCGCACCGGCGACGCCTACCGCTGCGTCAACGGCCAGCAGTACGGCGTCGGACTGCTGGTACGCCTGCCAACCGCGAACCCAGAACACACCGCGAACCCAGGAGACACCGCGGACCCAGAACACACCGCGAACCCAGGAGACACCGCGGACCCAGGACACACCGTGCACAGCGGCATCTACCCGGCGCAGGACCCCGCCGACCCGGAGCAGCGCGCCTGGCTCTGCCTCGACGCCCCCACCGTCGTGTACGCCTGCACGACGCACCTGGCGTACACCAGTTTCAGCCTGGCGCTCGCGCAGTGCGGCCACCTGCTCGGCGTGGAGATCCCGCAGCGTCGGGCGGACGCCCGCGAGCAACCCACCGTGGTCAGCGGCGACCTGAACCTCCGACACGGTGGCACCCCCGACGTCCGGTCCTGCGTGCCCACGGACTACCTGCACGTACACGACGGTGCCGTGCAGCAGCTGATGGCGAGCGGTCGGGTGACCATCGACTCCAGCCGGTCGGTCGACATGGCCGGTACCACCGATCACGCGGGCTTCCTGGTCACCCTCACGGTCACCCGGTGACGGTGGCGATTACCATGGCCGTCGATGCAGTTGACCCGGATGTCCGGGTCGGACAGAGGGCGGCGACGTTGCGTTATGCCGACGGACCTTCGGTGACCTGCGAGATTCACGTCGAGACGGATCCGTCGAAGGTCTGGGAGCTGGTGACCGACATCCACCTGCAGCCCCGGCTCAGTGCCGAGCTGCAACACGTGGAGTGGCTCGACGGGGCGGACCGGCCGGTGGTGGGGGCGGCCTTCCTCGGCCACAACACCCACCCGCTGCTCGGCCGGTGGCGGACCGCCTCCCACGTCACCGAGTGTCAGCCGCCCCGCGTCTTCGGCTGGGTGGTGACCGACGTGGACGGCAGGTTCGCCGGTTCCGACGACGCGGCGGACCGGTCGTCCCCGGCGGCCACCTGGCGGTTCGAGCTGGCGCCCGAGGCGGCCGGCACCCGGGTACGACAGTCGGTGCGGATCGGTCCCGGCCGCTCCGGGCTCAGCCTCGTCATCGATCGGAGCCCGGAGCGTGAGGAGGAGATCGTGGCGGCCCGCCTCGACCAGCTCCGCGCCGGCATGGAACGCACCCTTCAGGGCATCAGGGCCCTCGCCAAGTATCCCGCCTGACCGTCCCGCACGCCCCACCGCCCACCGGGGCCTGGCTCTGGCGGTAGTTCGGCGAGCATGCGCAGGAAGGCGCGGACCCGGACCAGGTCGGCGGGGTCCAGGTCGCAGCGCAGCAGCGCCGCACCGGTGCCGGGGACGGCGGCGACCCGGCGGCCGTCCGGTGCCCAGAGGGCGGTGCCGCCCCGGCAGGGCCGGTCGGGTGGTCCGCCGACCGGGTTGACGAACGCGGTGTAGCAGGTGTTCTCCAGGGCCCGGGCGGCCAGGTAGATGGCGGCCCGGTGCTCGGCACCGGCGGCGAAGGCACTGGCACAGAGGTACGCGTGGGCACCCGCGAGCGCGGCGGCGCGGGCGTGCTCCGGGAAGGACATGTCGTAGCAGATCGCCGGGGCGACCTGCCAGCCGTCGACAGCCACCAGCGCGCCGCCGGCCCGCCCGGGGGCAGGCCCACCGGCCCGCCCCGGAACGGGACCACCCGTCCGCCCGGGGGTGAACAGGGCCCGCTCGTCGTGCCAGAGGTGCTGCTTGTCGTAGCCGACCCGCACCCCGGTGGCGGCCACGACCAGCAGTGAGTTGGTGAGCCGCCCGTCGGGGTGCCGTACCGCCGCGCCGACCAGCACGGTCACGTCCCGGTCGACGGCGACCTCGACCACGGGGGCCAGCCGGTCGTCGACGACCCACCCGCTCTCGTCGGCCGCGACGGCGGCGGCGGTCACCCCGGGCAGGTCGTACCCGCACAGGTGCAGCTCGGGCAGGACGACCAGCCGGGCGTCCCGCCGGGCGGCGCGGAGGGCACCGGCCGCCGCCCGGCGGGAGTTCTCGGCGACCTGCCCCGGCACCGCCCGGGCCTGCACGACCGCCAGCCGCAACGGCTCCACCGGCAACCGCGACAGCTCCACCGGCAACCGCGACGGCCCTGCCGGCAGGGGCACGGGCGAGGGCACCGGCGGGGACGAGGGCAGGTCGGTCACGGCCCGACCGTCGCTTCCCCGGCCTGCGCGCCGTCGCGTTCCACCCGGACCCGCAGGCCGACCGGGCCGGTTGCGGGCAGCGCCGTGTCCGGCAGGGCGACCTCGACGAGCAGGTCACCGTGGCGGTCCGCCGGATACCGGCCGAGTCGGGTCAGCGCGCCGTCCGGGGCGAGCAACGAGATCCGCCACTGCGGCGTCGACCCGGCCGGGACGGCGGGACCGGTGGCGGCGACGCGCAGGGTGCCGTCGGGCAGCAGTCGGGTCGCGGTGAGGATCCGGGTACGCCGTACCGGGTCGCCGAGGGCGTACATGGCACCGTGTTTGACCAACGGACGTACCGGCTGCTCCGGCAGGTGGGCGGCGACCACCTCGCCGACGTACATGGTGTGCACCGGCATGGGCACCACCTGGCGCAGTTCGCACTCCACGGCGAGGACTCCGCCGCGTACCCAGGGGGTGTGGGTCCCGGGGGCGAGATCGACCGCGACGCTGGTGGTCTTGTCGACGTCGGTGACCGAGCAGCTGCCCGCGAAGTCGGCCAGGGCGGCCTGGTCCTCGGCGCAGAAGGTCACCGCCCACCGGCCGGCCGCGTCGATCAGGTCCCGGCTGGCGGTTCGCGGCCCGAGCACCACGGCGACGTAGAGCGGGTCCTTGTTGACGAAGTACGACCACTCGGCGCTCATCACGTTGGTGCCCCGGGGTCCGGGCACCGCGACCAGCCCGACCGTGCTGGTCAGCTTCTTCCACAACGTCGGCGGCAGCAACGTCGGCGGCAGCGGTGCCGGAGACACCGGCGTGGGCTGCGGGTCGGGGCTCATCGGGGCGGCTCGCCGGTGGCGAGGCGGAACCCGACCGGGTACAGCGGGCCGGGGTGGGCGCCGTGGCGGCGGCGGGTACGGGCCAGGTCGCCGTAGCGGGCGAAGCTGCCGCCCCGGGCCACCCGGTACCGCCCGACCCGGGTGACCAGGTCGTCGTGGACCGCCCGGCCGCCCGGGTACGGACGGTAGTCGTCGGCGACGTACTCCTCGACGTTGCCGGCCAGGTCCAGCGCGCCGCACCAGCTCCGGCCGGCCGGGAACGCCCCGACCGGGCTGGTGGTGTGCAGGCCGGTCTCCCGGGTGTTGGCCGCCGTCGGGTCGAACCCGTCGCCCCAGGGAAAGTCGGTCCGCCGTGGTCCGGCCGCGGCGTGCTCCCACTCGGCCTCGGTGGGCAGCCGCCACGGATGCCCGGTGCGCCGGGACAACCAGGCGGCGTACCGGTCGGCGTCGTCGGCGTCCACGCCGGCCACCGGGTGGTTGGCCCGCTCCCACGGGTACGCCCCGAGGTACCAGGTACGGGGTCGGCCGGCGGTGGGCGTGTCGGCGAGGTAGCGGCGGTACTCGGCGTTGGTGACCGGGTACCGGGCGATCCAGTAGTCGGCCAGCTCCACCCGGTGCACCGGGGTCTCCTTGTCGATCCACTCGGCGGTCACCCCGACGTGGGCCCAGGCGGCGGCGACCGGGGCGACCCGCCGCGGGTCGAGTCCGATCTCGACCTCGCCGCCGGGCACCGGGCAGAGCGCCGGCCGGTCGCCGATCCGGGGGTCGCCGAGCAGGGCCAGCAGCCCACCGGCGGTGAGCCGGTCGGCCAGCGGCGCGGTCACCTCCTCGACCAGGGCCGCCAGGCCGGCCGGCCCGTGCGTCGACAGCCGGGTGACCACCGCCGCCGACGCGACGGGCCCCTCGGCCAGGTCGGCCTCCTCGGTGAAGTGGGCGGCCCCGGCCGGTTGCGGGGCCCGCAGGTCGGTCATGGTCTCTCCTCCGGATGCTCGACCGACGGGTACGCCGGGGTGGTGCGCGACGGATCGTCGCGCCGGTGGGCGGAGGACTGTCGCAGCAGGCCCGCCACGGTGAACGCCCGCTGGACGTACGGTTCACCGCTGCCGTCGAGGGCCACCACGAGGATCGTCCCGTCCCAGCCGGCGACGGCCACCCGGTGGGAGTCCAGCGCCGCGATGCAGGACAGCCCCTGCCGGAACTCGGCCAACAGCCGACCGGACCGCAGGCTCGCCGAGGTGTCGGCCCAGTCGACCGTCCAGGCGTACAGGCCGAAGTCGTAGGAACCGGCGAGGACGGTGGGCCGGTCGGGGTCGCCGAGCAGGCCGACGCACTTGACCGACTCGTCCGGCCCGAGCAGGGTCTGCCGCTCGACCACCCGCCAGCCGGACCCGTCGCGTACCAGCCGGCCGACCTTCACCGTGTGGTCCCGCGAGGCGCTGGCCACCACCGTCGGGCCGAGGGCGGCCACGGCGTTCACCAGGTTGCCGTGTTCCCACAGCACCCGTCGGTCGGTGCGGGTGCCCACCGCCACCGTCCGGTCGGTCGAGGCGGAGAGGAACCCGCCGGGCAGGGCCACCAGGGACTTCACCGATCCGCCGTGCGGCAAGCCCACGCCCGCACCGACCGGGTCGCCCCCACCGCCGACACGCCTCCCGTCGCCGTCACCGGCGACCGAACCGTCATCGCCGTCGGTGACGGCGACCAGGTCCCCCTGGTAGGTGCCGGCGACCACGCCGTCGGCCGTGGCGCAGAGCGCGGGCACCGGGGCCCGCAGGTCGACCCGGCCGACCGGTCCGCCGTCCGGGGTGTCGCGCCAGCTCAGCACCGTACCGGCGTACGTGCCGGCGTAGGTGACGCCCCGGTGGGTGGCCAGGGACAGGATCGGGCCGTCGGTGACCTGCCGGCCACGGGTCGCCGAGGTCTGCGGGTCGACCGCCAGGACCAGCCCCGAGTCGCAACCGACCAGCAACTCGCTGCCGGTCCAGGCCAACGCGTTGGGCCCGTGGGTCACCCCGACCGGGCCGGCCAGTTCGGCCCCGGTGCTCAGGTCGAACAGGTGCGGTCCGGTGGCGAAGCTGCCCGCCGCGATCAGGCCCCGGCCGACCGCGACCGACCGTGGCCACACCCGGGCGTCGTCGATGCGCCGCAGCCGTTGCCCGCAGACGTCGAAGACGTGCACCGACCCGTCGTAGGCGCCGACGACGAGACACGAGTCGTCGTCGGACCAGTCGACAGTCCGGGCCGCCGAGGTGGAGACCGCCATACTGAGCAACAGGTCCAGCTGGGTGGTCAGCAGGTCGACCCGCCCGTCGTCGCGGGCCACCGCGAGGATCTTGCCGGACCGCGACCAGGCGCAGCCCTCCACCGAGACGTCGTACGTGCGTCGCGCCGGCGCATCGGAGCCGACCAGGTCGTACACGCTCACCAGGCCGTCCTCACCGACGGTGGCGACCAGGCCGTGCCGGCTGGCCGCCACCGCCATGCAGTGTGCGGCGTGCGCGCCGACCTCACCGAGGAACGTTCCGTCGACGGCGTGCCACAGGGTGGCCCGGCCGTCCTCGGAGACGCAGACCAGCCGCTCGCCGTCGGGCAGCCAGGCCACCGAGTTGACGTCGTCGGTGTGCCGGGCCAGCGTGTTGAGCAGCGACGGCGGCTCGTCGTCGGCAAGCCGCCACACCGCGACCGTCTTGTCCGCCGAGGCGGTGGCGAGCACACCGGCGTCGGTGGGGTGCCAGGCGGCGGCGTTGACCAGCCGGCGGTGCCGCAGTCGGTGCCGGGCCACCGGAGCCGTCGGGTCGGCGGTGTCCCAGACCAGCACGGTCCCGTCGTACGAGCAGGTGGCGAGCCGGTCCCCGGCGGGCCGCAACGCCACGTGGGTGACGGGCGCGGCGTGTCCGCCGGGGTGTTCGTCGAGGTCGATCACGCGCACGCGGTCACCTCCGGCCGGTCGTGGGCGGTCAGCGTGTAGCGGGCCGGGTGGCGGGGCAGCCACCGGTCGCGCAGTTTGGCCAGCGGCGCGCCGCTTGCGGTCTTGTCCAGCTGGTACGTGGAGAGCAGCCCGCCCCGCGCCCCCACCACCAGGTACGGGGTGCCGGTGGCGTCCCGGGCCACGGCGAGCGCCTTCGGGTAGTCCGGCAGGTCCTCCAACAGCCCGACGAAGGTCGCCGTGGCGTGCTCGTAGGCGGCCACCTGCATGCCGTACGAGCTGGCGTAGACCATGCCGTCGGCGATGACCGCGTTCTCCACCGTGTTCGAGAGCAGCTTGGACCAACGGCAGGTCACCCCCAGCCCGACCACGATCTCCTTGAGCCCGCCGTCGCCGACGACGTACACCCGGCCGTCCTGCACCCACATCCGCTTGGGGTACTCCCCCTGGTCGAAACGCCAGGTGACGCTCCGGTCGTCAGCGGAGAGCACGACGATCACCCCGTTGCGGGTGACCAGCATCAGCTCCCCGTCGGGCAGGTGGACCCCGGCCCAGACCGGCAACCCGTCGACGCCGTGCCAGGCCAGCGTGGCCCCGTCGGCGGCGTTCAGCTCGACCGCGCCGGCGTTGGTGGTGACCAGCACCCGCTCGCCGCGTTCGTCGACGGCGACGGTGTGCGGCAGCGCCGGCAGCGGCGTACTCCATCGTCGGTGGCCCTCGCGGTCGAGCCGGAACGCCCGGTGGTCCCGGGTGATGCCGACGACGCCACCGGGCAACGCGGCGACCCGGCGGGTGAAGCCGAAGCCGGTGACGTGCTCGGCGGTCACGGTCAGGGTCGGTCCGGCCCGGTCCTCGCCGACGGCGACCAGGGCGACCCCGGTGTCGGTGGCACACCACACCACCGCCGGGTCCTCCACGGCGGGCTGCAGGTCCCAGACCGCCTGCCGGCGGAAACCCATCCCGGCGACCAGGTCACCGGCGGCGTCGAGGTGGACCACCTCGCCGTCCTGACAGAGCAGGTACACGTCCCCAGCCGGGGCCACGGTGCAGTCGACGAGCTGGTGGGGGAAACCCGTGACGGTACGTTCGACGCGCAGCTGCCGCTCGGTGTTGTCGAAGATGTGCAGCTCGCCGTCGAACCCGCCGCTGTAGGCGCGGCGGTGGTCCGGGGAGAAGACCACGAACTCCACGTCGTCGCGGGCGAAAAGCAGCTCGGCCTCCTGCTGGCCGGTCGGCGAGACCACCACCACGCCGTTGGCCACGTCGGCGGTGACCCCGGCGCCGAAGTCCTGGGTGGCCCAGAACCGGTCGTGCCGCCGGTCGTAGCGGACCCGGTGGATGTTGCCGTCGTCGAGCTTCACCACCTCGTCGAAGGTCAGCGTGTCGAAGGACCCGAACCGCAGGTTGCCCTTCTTGTCGCTGATCGCGTGCCGGGTGGGATGCTCGGTGCAGGCCCACTCCATCGGGCTGGGTCCACACAGGTTGGGCCGGATGTCGAGCACCTCGAAGGTGGCCAGGTCGATCACCAGCAGCTGATGGTGGTAGCCGCTGGTGACGTGGACCCGACCGGCCCAGATGCCGATGCCCCGCGAGCTGACCGGGGAGGGCTCCTCCCCGGTCAGCAGCGCCGAACGGTCACAGACCGTCGCCGGGTCCAGCCGGTCGACCAGCTCCAACGTGGCCAACCGCCAGCGCAACACCGCGCCCATCCGGTCCTTGCCGACGACCCAGCCGTCGGCCACGGCCAGCCCGTAGACGGGCCGGCCGTGGCGGACGAACGGCGACGAGCGCACCAGCCGCAGGTCGTCGTCGAACAGGTGGATCCGGCCGTGGATGTCGGAGGCGAGCAGGCCGTGCCCCTCGACGTACAGGATCCGGATGAGCCGGTCGGTGACCGTCACTTGTTGGCCTCGACGCCCTGCCGGACCGGGCCGTCGTCGTCATCGTCGTCATCGTCGTCGTCATCGTCGTCATCGTCGTCGTCGTCATCGTCGCGGTCGCGCTCGCTGCCGTTGGCGCTACCCGTCGAGCCGCCGCCGGTGGAGCCGCCGTTGCTGACCGAGATGACCTGCCCGGTGAAGGCGTCGATCACGGCCGTCCGCAGTTGGTTGCCCCGGACGAACTGCACCCGGTAGAGGGCCTGCCCCTCCTGCTCGGCCAACTGGACCCCGGCCAGCCGGCCGCCGCCCACCCCACGCAGGGCCGCGTCGCCGGCCTGGGCCGAGGTGAGCATCCGGGGTGCGGCGGGGGTGGCGCAGGACGCGGCCTCCCCGGTGGCGGAACCCTGCTCGGTGGCGACCGCGATTCCCGTGCCGCCGATCAACAGACCCGCCGTTACCGTCGCCAGTACTGCCTTGCGCATCGAAGCCTCCAGTTCGTTTGGGCCTTACGAACCGGACTTACGAAGGCTGCGGCGCGGCGGTCGAACGGTTGGCCGAAGCTTGCCCGAGTCCTCGCCATCTCCTGGTTTTCCTGGCTATCTCCTGGTTTTCCTGGCCGTCCCCTGGCATTGGCCGTCACCCGGCACGACGGAGCCGACGGGGAGGCCGGTGGTGGCGTCCCCGTCGGCTCGGCGGCGGTCGGTGGCTCAGGCGGCGGGCAGGCCACCCACCTGGGTGTTGATCCAGGTGCGGATCGACGGCAGGTCACCGTAGATGGACGGGGCGGTGGCGCAGGTCGAGTCGTTGTTGCCGGACCGGCTGGTGGCACCGATCAGGTTCCACACCCCGTTGACCCGGCGCACCTGCGGCCCACCCGAGTCGCCGTAGCAGGCACCGGAGTTGCCGTTGGTGTTGTTGGTACAGATCTCGTACGTCGCGTTGATGCCGCCGCACCGGTTGTCGGCCACGATCGAGGTGTCCAGCTCGTTGGCGACGCTCGGTGCCGAGCCACAACCACGCGGGGCGCAGGTCTGCCCCCAACCGATGATCCGGGTGGCCGTGCCGACCGCACCCGAGGTGGTCGGGATCGGCGCCGGTGCGTAGCTGACCGAGCTGGCCAGCTGCAGCAGCTTGACGTCGATGCTCGGGTGGTTGACCGCCCGGGTCACCCTGACCACGGTGCCGCCGCTGGTGCGGTTGACGCTGCCCACCCGAACCGAGGCCGGGGTGCCGCAGTGCTTGGCGGTGACCGCCCAGTTGGCCTTGATCAGCGTGCCGGTGCAGCCGGAGACGTACACCATGAAGGGGTAGTTCTCGGTGGCCGGCCGGCCACCGACCACCAGCGGGGTGACCTCGCCGTCGGCGGTACCCGCGCCGGTCCAGGTGAAGCTGCCCGTGGCGGCGACGGCGCTGCCGGCGAAGTTCCGCTGCACCTGGGCCGCCTCGGCGGCGCTGGGGTTGGCGTTGCGGCAGGACACCGGGGCACTGCTGCCGGACATCAGGTCGGAACAGAGCCCGGTACGCCGGTCGGGCAGCCCGAGGATGTGCCCGATCTCGTGGGTGGCGATCCGGGTCCGGTCGTACCCCTGGTTGACAGCCTCCCAGCCCATCCAGACCCGGCCGTTGCCGAGCGAGGTGGTCTGGGCCCGGGGCCAGCCGTTGTCCACGTAGATGGTGATGTTGCCCGGGGTACGGGGAGCGAGCTGGACGTTGCTCACCGAGCTGTTCCAGATCCGGGCCGCCGCGTCGAAGTTGGTCCGGAACTCGCCGGTACGGCTGGCGTCGTAGTAGACGGTCCGTACCGCGGCAGCGGCCGGCGCCGCGGCCACGGCCGTCAGCCCGGTCGCCGCCAGCGCGGCCGCGACCAGGGCTGTCGCCGCCCGCAGCAGGTGTCGTCGCACCATCGCACACTCCCTCGGTCCCGCGACGGCACAGCACCGCCGCGTATCGATGCGTGCTGATGCTAGGTGTGTCAGTGTCCGGCTGTCGTATACCGTTTGCGTCATACCTGGACGCCCCGACGCGGCGCGTGGGGGTCGGCGTACGGTCAGCCCTTCACACAGACCACCTGCTTGAGGTGCGCCACCACCTCGACCAGGTCCTGCTGCTGCGCCATCACCTCGGTGATGTCCTTGTACGCGCCGGGGATCTCGTCGACCACCCCGGCATCCTTGCGGCACTCCACCCCGGCGGTCTGCGCGGCCAGGTCGGCGGTGCTGAACGTCCGCTTGGCCTGCCCCCGCGACATCCGCCGACCCGCGCCGTGCGACGCCGAGCAGTACGCGTCCGGGTTGCCCTTACCCCGCACGACGTACGACCCGGTGCCCATCGAGCCGGGGATGATGCCCAGGTCCCCCTTGCCGGCCCGGATCGCACCCTTCCGCGTCACCAGCACCTGCTCGCCACCGTAGGTCTCCTCGGCCACGTAGTTGTGGTGGGCCGAGATCGGCTCGTCGAAGCCGACCGTCGGGAAGCGCTCCCGCACCACGCCACAGAGCAGCGCCACCATCATCGCCCGGTTACGCCGCGCGTACTCCTGCGCCCACCACAGGTCCCGCCGGTAGGCGTCCATCTCCGGCGTACCGGTCAGGAACACCGCCAGGTCCCGGTCGGGCAGGTCGGCGTTGTGCGGCAGCCGCCGGGCGACCGCCATGTGCCGCTCGGCCAGCTCCTTGCCGATGTTGCGGGAGCCGGAGTGCAGCATCAGCCAGACCCGGCCGTCGTCGGCACCCCCGGACTCCAGGCAGACCTCGATGAAGTGGTTGCCGCCGCCGAGGGTCCCCAGCTGCTGCCGAGCCCGGGTCTCCAGCTTCGCCACCCGGGAGTCCAGGGTGGCGAACCGCTGCCAGAAGTCGCCCCAGCCGCCCTGCTCCAGCCCACGTACCCGCCGGGGATCGACGGCGTCGGCGTGCTTGGCGAACCCGACCGGGATCGCCGCCTCGATCGCGCCACGCAGCGCGGCCAGGTCGTCCGGCAGGTCGGCGGCGGTCAGCGAGGTACGCACCGCCGACATGCCACAGCCGATGTCCACGCCAACCGCGGCCGGCGAGACCGCCTGCCGCATGGCAATCACCGAACCGACCGTGGCCCCCTTGCCGAAGTGCACGTCGGGCATCACCGCGACACCCTGCACCCACGGCAGTGCACCGATGTTACGCAGCTGCCGGGCCGCCTGCGCCTCGATCGTGTACGGGTCGGTCCAGACCCGGACCGGCGCCCGGGTACCCGGCAGCGGGGTGAAACTCACGATTGCTCCTCACGTCGTGCCGTCGACGTCGACGGCGGTGGACCAGCCGGTGCCGGCGGAATCGGCAAAGGCTGGACGGATCAGCCGACGACCGGCCCGATCAGGACCGGTCGTACGGGTCGGACGATGGCGAATG
This sequence comes from Micromonospora yangpuensis, assembly GCF_900091615.1. NCBI lineage: Bacteria > Bacillati > Actinomycetota > Actinomycetes > Micromonosporales > Micromonosporaceae > Micromonospora > Micromonospora yangpuensis. The sequence goes on from NZ_FMIA01000002.1 coordinate 3,939,584, forward strand.
GGCGACCCGACCCGCGTACCGGAGTCGTTCCGGCTACCCAGGACGGACCGGATCGGGTCAGGCTGACCTCGCCCGGTCACCGGGCGGCCCGGCCGCTAACCGCGTCGGGGCGCGGCTGGCCGCTAACCGCGTCACGGTGCGGCCCGGCCGTTATCCGCGTCAGGGTGCGGCCCGGCCGTTATCCGCGTCGTGGTGCCGAACCGGCGGGCCCGGGGCGCGGATGTTGCCGCTCCGGGCCGCGCCCAGGTCGCAGCGGGGCACCGGGGCACGGCGTGACACGCCTGATGCGGGTGCTGAGCAGCTGCGGCACGGTGGGACTCCCCGGTCGGCTCGATCGGACGGTACCCGTCGACGGTAGGCAGATCCGGGGCACCCCGCAACGGGATTCCCGGCAGGATGGGTCTGCTGAGCCCGCCGACCATGCCGGCTCGGCGGCCGGTGCCCCGTCCACCCATTCGTTAGCCTCGACGGTCATGGCGCGGATCCGTTGTGACTTCTTCTCCGAGACGCTCGGCCTCAGCACGTCGATGACGGTGCTGCTACCGGAGCGGGCCGCGACGCAGATCGGCATGTCCGGCAGCACCCGTACCGGTGATCCGCCGGTGCTCTACCTGCTGCACGGCCTCAGCGACGACGACACGACCTGGCTGCGCCGTACCTCGGTCGAGCGGTACGTCGCGCCCCTGGGTCTGGCGGTGGTGATGCCGCAGGTCGCGCGGAGCCTCTACGCCGACCAGGAGTACGGCAGCCAGTACTGGACGTTCCTCAGCCAGGAGCTACCGAAGGTCTGCCACTCGTTCTTCCGGCTCTCCCGCCGCCGCGCCGACACCTTCGTGGCCGGGCTCTCCATGGGCGGGTACGGCGCCCTCAAGTGGGCGTTGCAGCAACCGGGACGGTTCGCCGCGGCGGCCAGCCTCTCCGGCGCCCTGGACCTGGCCTCCCGTCACCGGCACCCGCAACGCCCTCTCGATCCGGCCACCTGGCACGCCGCCTTCGGCGACCGGACCGTCCGGGGCACCGACGACGACCTGCTGACCCTGCTCGACCGGGCCACCTCCGTGCCCACCCGTAGCCGTCCCGACACCGGCAACACTGACGGAGCCGGCCACGGTGCCGGTGCCGCCAGTGGTGCCGGAGCCGAAGCCGGCCGCGGTGCCGGTGCCGGTAGTGTTGCCGGTGCCGGCAGCGATGGTGACCGCGCTGATGGAGACGGCGGGCTGCCGGCGCTCTGGATCGGCTGCGGTACCGGCGACTTCCTCTACGACGACAACGTCCGCTTCGCCGACGCGCTCCAGCGGGCCGGCGTACCGGCCACGGTGGACTTCTCCTCCGGCGGGCACGACTGGGAGTACTGGGACCGCGCGATCCGCGACGTGCTCGCCTGGCTGCCGCTGGCCCCCACCACCGACTGACCCGACCGACGCCTGTCCCCACCACCGACGGCCGTCCCCACCGCGCCGAAGCCCATCGCGTCACGCCCGAATCCAACTGTGAGAGGGGTACCCCGCTCTACCGAATGCGTTAACAGGGGGCCCTTCCTTACCTGCGGAGGGAGGTGCGGGTGATCGGGAAGTCGAAGTACGTCCCGGGGTACGGCTCGTCGGTGAAGCGGTAGTGCCACCACTCACGGGGGTAGTTGACGAATCCGCCCTCGGTCATCAGCCGCCGCAGCAGCAGCCGGTTCTCCCGGGCGGCACGCGGGACACCGGTCGCGGCGGTGGCCGCGAGCGGGTCGAAGCAGTCGAAACCGGTGCCCATGTCCACACTGTCGTCGGGGTACCGCAGTGCCTGCGCGGCGGTGCAGGCCACCGGGGGCGTACCCGGCGCGGCTGGTGGTGAGGTGACGGCTGGCAGGGCGACCAGGGTCAGGTCCACCGTGCTGCCCCGGCTGTGCGCGGTCGGCGCACCCAGGTACCCGGCGTCGAACAGTTCGGACTTCGCCACCCGGGGATGGAACTCCGGACCGGTGTCCGGCCCACCCGGTTGGCGGGCCCAGGCCACGATGTCGTCCACGGCGCGTTGCGGGCGGTAGCAGTCGTACACCTTGAGGGTGTGACCCTGCTCGACGGCGGTGGCCTGCACCCGGCGGAGCGCGTCGGCGGCCGCCCTGGTGAGCAGGCAGAGCGGCTCGCGGTAGCCGTCCAGCGGCCGGCCGACGAAGTTGTGCGCGGTGGCGTACCGCAGGTCGGTGCGGATGGTCGGGTCGACGTCGGCGAGGGCCACCACGTCCGCCGGCGCGCGCGGCTCGGCGGAGGCGGTGGGTGTCGGCGGTGGCTGTGGCGGGTGCCGCTGGCAGGCGGCCAGCAGCACCGCGGCGACCAGGCCCAGGACAACGACCAGGCCCAGGACAACGCCCCGGCGCATGGCCGGACCACCCACGCACGCTGTCGCCAAGGTCAGCCGGGGTCGGCGTCGCCACCGGTGGCGCGCAGGGGTCGACGGCGGCGGCTGAACAGGGAGGTCAGCAGGCCGGTGCCGACCAGGCCGACCGCGACCACCAGCAGGGTCCACCAGCGGCCGACGCGGGCCAGCCCGTCACTGTGGGTGGCCGCCCGGCCGGTGTCGACCACCGGCAGGGTCGCCCCGGTGGTGGGGCTCGGAGTGAGCGTCTCGCCGGGAGCGACCAGCCGCCCCACCGAGGCGTCGCGGGGCAGCGCGAACCCCCAGTCGAGCAGGGTCGCACCCTGCTGCCAGCCGCGTTGCCGGTCGACCTCCGCGCCGAGCAGGGTGACCACCAGCCGACGGCCGCCCCGCTCGGCCGCGCCGACGTAGGTGTGCCGGGCCAGGTCGGTGAAGCCGGTCTTGCCACCCAACGCTCCCGGGTACCGCTGGATGAGCTGGTTGTCGTTCTGGATCTCGTAGCCCTTGCGGCGCAGCGCCGGCTGGGCCGGCACCCGGGCCCGCTCGGTCAGCTCGTACCGGCGGAACCGCGCGTCGGCGAAGCAGGCCCGGGCGATCAGCGCCAGGTCGTAGGCGCTGGTGAACTGCCCCGGGCCGTCCAGCCCGGACGGGGTGACCGCGTGGGTCTGCAACGCGCCCAACCGTCGGGCCTGCTCGTTCATCGCCCGTACCCCGCCGGGCAGCCCGTCGGGGCCACCGCCGAGGCGGGCCAGCAGGTTGGCCGCGTCGTTGCCGGAGGTGAGCAGCAGCCCGAGCCAGACGCTCTCCAGCGGGTAGTGGCCGCCCTCGACCAGCCCCATCGCGGAACTGCCCGGCTCGATGTCCACGTCACCGTGGGTCGCCGTCACCAGTTGGCCCGGGTCCAGTCGCGGCAGCATCGTGGCGGCCAGCAGGAGCTTCTGCACGCTCGCCGGGGTGGCGTACTCGTGCGGGCCGCAGCCACCCAGCACCGCACCGGTGTCCAGGTCGGCGACCAGCCACGAGGTCGCGCTGACCGCCGGTGGCCGGGTCGCCCCCGCCGGGGCCACCAACCCGGGCGTGGCCAGGCCGGTCCCACCGACGGTGCGCGACACCGGGTCGACCCGGGGCGGGGTCGGTCGCGGTGGTCGCGTGGCGGGCACGCTCGGACAGGGTACGGTCGCCGACCCCGGGTCCGGGGCCGCGACGCCGGTGGCGGGTACGCCGAACGACGCCAGGAGCAGCGCGACGGTCAGCACGGCGGCCCGACGGCAACCTCTCACGCCCTCACGCTAACCGCGCGGCGGTGCTCCGGTGGCCGGTCGGCGGATTCGGCCGTTGCCGCTGGTTCCGACGAATCGGTGGACCACCCCCAGAAGGATCTTGGAAGAAGACGGCCCCTCCAGGAGGCACTTCCTTTCCAAGATCTTTCCCGCCGCCGCACAACGACGGGAAGTCACCGCTCCGGCAACACCGCGCCACCGGCCACCACGGGTCATCGTGCGCCACCGGCCACCACGGGTCACCGTGTCCGGGGCCGGTCGGTGCGGCGTCGGCGGCGTACCAGCACCAGCCCCAGCACCAGTGCGGCCAGGGTGGCCGTGCCGGCGGCGTACCCGATGGTCAGCGGGCGTCGGTCGGCGGCGCTGTCGTCACGGGCCGGACGGGCGGCGGCCGGGCGGACGGTGCCCGCCGGCAGCGGCTCCGGCTCGGCCGTTACCCCGGTCGGGGCCGGGGTCGCACCGTCCAGCTCCCCCGGCTCGACGAGGCGCCCGACGGTGGCCTCCCGGGGCAGCGAGAAACCCCAGTCGAGCAGGGCGGCACCCTGCTCCCAGCCGCGCATCGGCCGGGGTTCCGCGCCGAGCAGGGTGGCCACCAGCCGGCGGCCGTCGCGTTCGGCCGCGCCGACGTAGGTGTGCCGGGCGTAGTCGGTGAAGCCGGTCTTGCCGCCCAACGCACCCGGGTACCGGTAGATGAGCGGGTTCTCGTTCTGGATCTGGAAGCCCTTCTGCTTCAACGCGGGCTGGGCGGGGATCCGGGTGCGCTCGGCTCGGGCGTACCGGCGGAAGGTGGGATCGGCGAAGCAGGCCCGGGCGATCAGCGCCAGGTCGTAGGCGCTGGTGAACTGACCGGGACCGTCCAGCCCGGACGGGGTGACCGCGTGGGTCTGCAACGCACCGAGCCGCCGGGCCTGCTCGTTCATCGCCCGCACCCCGCCAGCGGCACCGTCGGCCCCACCGCCGAGGCGGGCCAGCAGGTTGGCTGCCTCGTTGCCGGAGTTGAACAGCAGTCCCAGCCAGACCGTCTCCACGCTGTAGCGGCCTCCCGCCACCAGGCCGACGGCCGAGGAGTTCGGGGCGATGTCCAGGTCGGCGGGGGTCGCGGTGACGATCTGTTTCGGGTCCAGCCTCGGCATCATGGTGGCGGCCAGCAGGAGCTTCTGCACACTCGCCGGGGTGGCGTACTCGTGCGGGCCGCAGCCACCCAGCACCGCACCGGTGTCCAGGTCGGCGACCAGCCACGAGGTGGCGGTGATGGCCGGTGGCGCCGGCGTGCCGGGCGGGACCACCAGCCCGGCGGTGTCGAGTGCGGCCCCACCGACGACCCGGGCCGGCGGTACCGCCGGCGGCGGGGTCGGTCGGGGCGACCGGGTGACCTTGGGTGCGGCCACCCGTGGGCAGGGCACCGCCCCTCCGGCGGCGGCCGCCGTATCGTCCGGGGTGACCGCCCCGGACGGCGGCGACACCGGAGCCGGCGTCCCGGGACCCGGCGCGGCAGCGAACGGCACGGCAGCGAACGGCCCAGCAGCGACTGGAGTCGCGGCTGTCGGCGCGGCAACGGCCGGAACGGGAGCCGTCAGCAGGACGGCGGCCAGCATGGCGGCCGGGAGCCGAACTCTCATGGGGTGACCCTAACGCCCGGTGATGTCGTGGCTGACTCAGCTCGACAGGCGCTGCCGAAGGTCACCTGGGGCTCCTCTGTGCACAGCCGAGGGCGGCCGACAAAAACAATCCGCGCGTCGTTGAACTCCTCCCGCGCCGGTTCCGTATCCATCGCCGGAAGGACGGAACAGCGGGGTCCGCCATTGCCGGAGCGGACCCGGGGCAATTCCGGGCAACGGATCGCAGGCGTCGTACGCCTCGATCCACTGCCATGGTGGTCACCATAGCCAGTGGTGCCCGAATACCGTTCCCGCGCCACATCGCATCGCCGTTTCCGCAGGCAGTCACGCCCATGTTGACTGCATCGGCGGGTCAGTCAGAGGAGAGGTACATGGCCAGGCGTACGCAGAAGAACGCCGTCCTGAAAATCGCCGGTGTCGGTGCCTTCGCGGCGCTGCTGCTCGGCGCGGGACTGCAACTGGCATCTGCCGACGACAATTCGGCGACCGCCGTGTCGGTGACCTGCCCGACCGTCGCCGACAAGCTCGGAGCGGTGCCGGCGGCCGCGCAGGCCGGTGTGGACCAGGAGCTGCGGAACCTGGAGAACCAGATCGCCAACGTCAACGCCCGCCTCGCCCGGGAGCCCGGGGCCGCCCAGCAGCAGCTCGGTGACATCGCCGGCAAGCGCAACGCGGTGCTCGAACGGATCACCCTGAACATCACCCGGGTCGGCGGCACCGCTCCGGCCGGCCTGCAGGGCCTGGCCGCCTGTGCGCTGTCCAACGGTGCCGCCAGCGGCAACCCGAACGCGGGCAGCAACAACGCGGGCAACGGGAACAACAACGCGGGCAACAACAACGCTGCGGCACCGGCCGGCGCACAGACGGTGAACTGCCCCGACGTGTCCGGTCGCATCGGCGCGGTGCCGGCGGCGGCGCAGGCCAACATCGACCGGGAGCTGGCCGCCCTGCAGCAGCAGATCAACGAGGCCAATGCCCGGCTGGCCCAGCTCGCCGTCCGCCCCGAAGGCGGCCCCAACTTCGTGCAGCTGGCCATCCTCGGCCCGCTGGAGGACAAGCGGATCGCCGTACTGGACCGGATCCGGCAGAGCTTCACCCGGCTCGGTGCCGCCGCCCCGGCCGGCCTGGACGCCCTCGCGACCTGTGGGGTGAACGCACCGGCCAACGCCGGCAACGCGGGCAACGCGGGCAACAACGCCGGCAACGGCAACGCCGGAAACAACAACGCCGGCAACGCGGGCAACAACGCCGGTAACGGCAACGCGGGTAACGGCAACGCGGGCAACGGGAACGGCAACGCGGGTAACGGCAACGCCGCACCGGCCGGCGCCCAGACGGTGAACTGCCCCGACGTGACCGGCCGCATCGGCGCGGTCCCCGCCGCCGCGCAGGCCGGCGTCAACCAGGAGCTGGCCAACCTGCAGCAGCAGATCAACGAGGCCAACACCCGGCTGGCCCAGCTCGCCGTCCGCCCCGAAGGCGGCCCCAACTTCGTCCAGCTGGCCATCCTCGGCCCGCTGGAGGACAAGCGGATCGCGGTGATCAACCGGATCGCCACCAACATCGGCCGGGTCACCGGCGAGCGCCCCGTCCCGCCGCTGGAGCTTGCCACCTGCGGCCTGAACTGATCACAGACGTCCCGGGCGGGGACGGTGACGGGCGGTACCCGATCCGGGTGCCGCCCGTCGCGCCGTCCCGGCCCTCAGTCGGTCAGGCCGAGTTCCACCAGGTAGTCGTGCAGAGCGGACGACCCGCGCAGTCGCCGTAGGCTGCGCCGGTTCAGCTCCTGCTCCCGCCGGGCGAGTTCGGCCCGGACCCGCTGCGGGCTGCCGGTGGAGCGGATCTCGTCCAGCACCGCGTGCACGATGTCGAACGGGTAGTCACCCCGGCGCAGTAGCGTGACTACCTGCGCGGCCCGCAGCTCGGCCTCGTCGTACACCCGGTAGCCGGTGCCCGGTTGGCGGGTCGGGCGCAGCAGGCCACGGGCCTCCCAGACCCGCAGCTGGGAGGTGCGCACGCCGACCAGCGCGGCCACCTCGCCGATGCGGCTCCCCCGACGGCGTACCGGTGCGGGAGCCGGGCCGGCCACCACGGTCTCGAAGGCGGCCAGCACCCGACGGATGTCGGCCCGTTCCCGGTCCAGCTCCGCGTGGCCGCCGTCGAGCGACGCCAGCGCCGCCGCCGGGTCACCCCGGTGGACCGCCGCCATGATCTCCCGGGTACGCGTCCAGCCGTGCCCCTCGGCCACCTGCCGGGCCACGGTCAGCGCCCGGGCGTGCGCGGTGGTGAAGACGCGGTAACCACTCGGGGTACGCGACACCGGTGGCAGCACCCCGAGGTCGACGTAGTTGCGCACCTGCTGCACGGAGATCCCGACCGTCGCCGCGAGGTCCACGCCCCGGATCCGACCCCGCTCGTCCGCCCGACCCGTCACCGGCCAAGCCTAGCGACTCCACGTGCGGTTGAGACTTTCACCGTCATATCGGCGGCGGACGAGCGTTGACGATCTTCCAAACCCTCTACGTGAAGTTGAGTGAGACAATTGAATGCGGCCAGGCCGGTACCGGGTACCGGCGGGATCCTCCCTGCCCAGAATCTCGCGAAGGGTTCGCATGCAGCAGCCAGCACGGTCCGCCGCCGACAGTCACGACGTGATCGAGGTACGCGGCGCGCGCGGGAACAACCTCGCCGACGTCTCGGTCGACATCCCCAAGCGTCGCCTCACCGTTTTCACCGGGGTCTCCGGCTCCGGCAAGTCGTCCCTGGTCTTCGGCACCATCGCCGCCGAGTCCCAGCGCCTGATCAACGAGACGTACAGTGCGTTCCTCCAGTCGTTCATGCCCAACCTGAGCCGACCCGACGTGGATTCGTTGCGTAACCTCAGCGCAGCGATCGTCGTCGACCAGGAGCGGATGGGTGCCAACTCCCGGTCCACCGTGGGCACCGCCACCGACGCGTACGCGATGCTGCGGATCGTCTTCAGCCGGCTGGGCGAGCCGTACGCCGGATCGGCCGGCGCCTTCAGCTTCAACCTGGCCGAGGGGATGTGCCTGACCTGTGAGGGCCTCGGCCGGGTGTCTGACCTCGACGTGGACGAGCTGGTCGACCGGGAACGCTCCCTCAACGACGGGGCGATCATGGTGCCGAACTTCGCCGTCGACTCCTGGTACTGGCAGCAGTTCGCCCACTCCGGGCTCTTCGACCCGGACGTCAAGCTGCAGGACTACACCCCGCAGCAGTGGCAGGACCTGCTGCACAAGCCGGCCACGAAGCTCAAGGTCGGCAGCAGCACCATCACGTACGAGGGCCTGGTGGTCAAGGTCCGCCGGTTGTACCTGGTCAAGGACCGGGACTCGATGCAGGCCCACATCCGCGCCTTCGTCGACCGGGCGGTCACCTTCGCCACCTGCGCCGACTGCGGCGGCACCCGCCTCAACCAGGCTGCGCTGGCCAGCCGGATCGCCGGACGCAACATCGCCGAGTGCGCGGCGATGCAGATCAGCGACCTGGCCGAGTTCCTGCGGGAGGTGGCCGATCCCGAGGTGGCACCGCTGGTCGGCACCCTGCGGGAGACCCTGGACTCGCTTGTGGAGATCGGCCTGGGTTACCTCAGCCTGGACCGCGAGTCGGCCACCCTCTCCGGCGGTGAGGCGCAGCGGGTCAAGATGGTCCGCCACCTCGGGTCCAGCCTCAGCGACGTCACGTACGTCTTCGACGAACCCACCGTCGGGCTGCACCCGCACGACATCGCCCGGATGAACGACCTGCTGCTGCGGTTGCGGGACAAGGGCAACACCGTGCTGGTCGTGGAGCACAAACCGGAGACGATCGCGATCGCCGACCACGTGGTCGACCTCGGGCCGGGCGCCGGGCCGGACGGCGGGCGGATCTGCTACACCGGTGACGTCGCCGGGTTGCGGCGCTCCGGCACCCGTACCGGCCGACACCTGGACCATCGGGTCACCCTGCGGGAGACGGTTCGCCGGCCCACCGGTCAGCTGCCGATCCGCGGCGCGGACCTGCACAACCTGCGGGGCGTGGACGTCGACATTCCGCTCGGGGTGCTGACCGTGGTCACCGGCGTGGCCGGGTCCGGCAAGAGTTCCCTGATCCACGGCTCGTTGCCGCGCCGCCGCGGGGTGGTGGTGGTAGACCAGTCCGCGATCCGCGGCTCCCGGCGCAGCAACCCGGCCACCTACACCGGTCTGCTGGACCCGATCCGGACCGCCTTCGCCCGGGCCAACGGCGTCAAGGCGGCGTTGTTCAGCGCCAACTCCGAAGGGGCCTGCCCGACGTGCAAGGGCATCGGGCTGGTCTACACCGACCTGGCCATGATGGCGGCGGTGGCCTCGGTCTGTGAGCAGTGTGAGGGGCGACGGTTCACCGCCAAGGTGCTCACCTACCGGCTGCGGGGCAAAAACATCAGCGAGGTGCTCGCCATGTCGGTGGTCGAGGCCCGCGACTTCTTCCCCAGCGGTCCGGCCCGGGTCATCCTCGACCGGCTCACCGACGTCGGTCTGGGCTACCTCAGCCTGGGCCAGCCGCTCACCACCCTCTCCGGTGGCGAACGGCAGCGGCTGAAGCTCGCCATCCACATGGCCGAGCGGGGCAGCACGTACGTGTTGGACGAGCCGACCACCGGGCTGCACCTGGCCGACGTGGACCAGCTCCTCGCCCTGCTGGACCGGCTGGTCGACGCCGGCAACACCGTCGTGGTCATCGAGCACCACCAGGCGGTGATGGCGCACGCCGACTGGATGATCGACCTCGGGCCGGGCGCCGGGCACGACGGGGGCCGGGTGGTCTTCACCGGTACGCCGGCCGGACTGGTCGCCGACAGCGACACCCTGACCGCCCGTCACCTGCGCGAGTACGTCGGCCACAGCCGGCAGTGAGGCGGAGCGCCACGGCTGGTCCGGCCCGCCGGTCCCGGGCCGCTGCCGGGTGTGGGGACGCCGTTGGCCGGTACCCCCCGGGTGGGGGGTACCGGCCAGTCGGCCTTGAGCCTGTATCGCGGGGGTCAGCTGTTCCAGTGCTCGGCGACCAGGTCAGCGGCCTGCTTCTCCCACTGCGCGTAGTGGTCCGGGAACGCCGACACCTGCACCGTCTGCGCGGCCCTGGTCAACGACATGTCCTCCCAGCCATCGACCTGCTTCAGACCCTTCAGGAACGCCGTGGTCGCATACTGCGGATCGGTGATCTGCTCCACCGTCCCCCAACCACTGGACGGACGCTGCTGGAACAAGCCCTGCGAGTCATGGTCGTTACGGTCACCCAGATGACCCAGGTTCTCCAACTTCGACTCCTGCAAACTGGTAGCGATCGCCACCACCGCGGCCCGCTCGTCCATCCCGGCCTTCTTCGTCGCCGCGATGATCTCCTTCGTGTTGGCCACCTGCTCGTCGTTCAACTCGATACGCGACTGACCCGACGGCTCACCATGCGGCAGCAGAGCCGCCGTGTCCGGCTTCGACTCCTGCACCGCAGCCACCGGAGCCAGACCCGACGTCACCGGGGTGGCGTCCTGATGATTCAGCGGACCCGCCGCCAGACCACCGGCAACCGCCAGACCCGCAATACCCAACACACTCCTACGAATGATCGTCGTCATGAGAAAGCTCCAACCTGGGGGTCGACACCCACACCACAAGGGGAAAAACACCGGTGCGGATGCGAGCACCACGAGGCGCCCACCAACAAGACAAGGGGGAAAGATCCCGCCGACCGGGAGCAGAGAAGAACACCGCTCACCGCGCCGGGTCCAGATGCAACGACCGACCACCCACCGTCATTCCCCGGCGGGCCCACCCGGCCCGGCCCGCAGGCCGAACCGCCGAGCTACTCGGTCGTACGCAGGGTGTAACGACCCCCGGCCCGCACCCATTCCGGCCCCACGAACCCGACATTCGGCCCTGAATCACCCGAAGACTCCCCGGAAAACCGGACGTCGAGGTCGCCGACCGACGACCCGGAATCACCGGTCTTCGACGACGAGCCGCCCGTCACGTCGGACCACCCGCAGACCACCCGGCAGATGGACCGCCCCCTGGCCCCGCCAGGCGGTCACCAACGCGTCGAGCGCGGCGACATGCCGGTGCGACAGAGCGGCGGCGAAGTCAGCCTGGCGCTCGGCCGCCTACGGGTGCGCCACGCCGTCCGACCCCGCGCCCGACCGGCAGACGGCGACGTCCTTGTCGTAGTGGTCTCGGACGGGTTCGCGGACGACATCCGACACTTGCCGACATGCGTGACGACCGTTTTGTCCTTGATTTGGCCGGGTGTCACGACCACCGAAAGAGAGCGGGGCCCCGGACAGGTGCCGACGCGGAGCTCGTCCAGCCGCCGCCGACGTCCCGGTGGCAACGCGCCCCCACCACGCGGTCGCAACCCGCCCCGCCCGTACCGAAGCGGTAGATCTTGGACACTTACCGTCCTATTTGAACGGTAAGTGTCCAAGATCTACGAACTGCCCACCCGCTGCGAAGCGCGGCTCCGGGGGCGAGGTCGCCTGGATCACCGTTGCGCCGACGGTCCGGATCGGCCCACCGACCGGCAGGACGGACGACAGCTCAGCAACCGGCGGAATCGGGACATCGGCCCGCCGGCCGGCGGGGCAGACGACGGCCCACCGACCGGCGGGACTGAGGTCGGCCCGCCAGCCTGCGGCACGGGCGCCGCCCACCGACCGGCGAAACGGACTCGGTTGCCACGCACGGGAACGTGCCGGGCAGCCGGGGCTGCTCGGCACGGTCCGACGGTGCGGTGTCTCAGGGCGGATCGTGGGCGACCCGGTCAGCCGGCGGTGCAGGACCTGATCGTCGGGCGGGCGCTGGAGTTGCCGTTCATCATCGTGGTGAACCCGAACGTGTCGCCGCTGCCGTTGGAGCGCATCGTCATCACGTTGCCGCTGCCGTCCCAGCTGGGGCTGCCGCTCCAGGTGGAGGAGATCCTCTGCGGTGAGGTGATGGCCACGACCACCGACCAGCTACTGGCGCCGCTGACCGTCACCGACGTGTTGTACCGGTCGCCCCAGACCTGGCCGGGGGTGATCGAGGCGGTGCAGCCACCTCCGCCCGGCGGGTTGGTCGGCGGGGTGGTCGGGTTGCCGGTGCCACTGTTCAGCGCGGTGAGCACCGCGTTGTAGGCGGCCTTCTTGTTGCCGGAACCGTCGAAGAGCAGCGGGCTCTCGTTGGAGCGCCACGAGTCGGAGTCACGGATGCCCCAGACGGTGATGCCCTTGCAGCGGGCGACCGCGAGGCAGTCGTTCACCACGTTGCGGTACGCCTCGGACGGGGCGTTGCGGATGTCCAGCTCGGTGATGTGCACGTCGACGCCGAGGGCGGCGAAGCTGGACAGCGTGGTGCGGTAGTTGCTCGGGTAGTTCGAGCCGCCGGTGAAGTGCGACTGCAGGCCGACGCAGTCGATCGGCACGCCCCGGCTCTTGAAGTCCTGAACCATCCGGTAGACGGCCTGCGTCTTGGCGTCGTTCCAGTTGTCGATGTTGTAGTCGTTGTAACAGAGCGAGGCGTTCGGGTCGGCCTGGCGGGCGGCCCGGAAGGCGGCCTCGATCCAGTCGTTGCCGGTGCGCTGCAGGTTGGAGTCGCGCCGGGCGCCGCTACCACCGTCGGCGAACGCCTCGTTGACCACGTCCCACCAGGCGATCTGGCCGCGGAAGCGGGTGGCGACCGTGGTCACGTGGTTGAGCATCGCGTTGCGCAGGGTGCTGCCGGACATGTTCTGCATCCAGCCGGGCTGCTGCGAGTGCCAGGCCAGGGTGTGTCCCCGTACCTGCATGCCCCGGCTGCGGGCGTGCTGGACGATCCGGTCGGCGTTGCCATACGAGAACTGGCCCTGCTGCGGTTGCAGCGCGTCGATCTTCATTTCGTTCTCGGCGGTGACCTGGTTGAACTCGCGATTCAGGATGGTCGTGTACGTCGAGTCGTTCAGCCGGCTCGCGGCGACGGCGGTGCCGAAGTACCGGCCGCCCTGCTCGGCGGCGGACGCGCCGAGGGTGCTCGCGGCGCTGGCGGTGCCACCGGGCAGGACCACGGCACCCACCGCGGTCAGCAGGCCGACGGCCGAGACGACGAGCGCGTTACGCAGCCGGTGGGGCTGGCGGGATTCGGCAGACTTCTTGCTCATCTGATGCCCCTTCTGCCAGGTCCGGAGGACGCCCCGAGCGGATCGACGAAGCCGGTCTGGCGGGTGGTGGTGGGCAGGATCGCGTCATGTCCGACAAGGCGGATAACATCGACCTGAATGATTGGAAGTATTACAGCGGTGTTTCCACAGCGTCAACGACTTCCGGAAACTATCGACCGCTGCCCGGCAGCGTCCCAGCCCTGCCGTGCACGTGCGGCGTCACCGTCGCCGATGAACCCACCGCCGTCGGCGACACCGCCGACGGCCGGCCGGCAACAGCTACCGGAACTCTCCGGAAGTCCCACCGGCCCACGCAGCGACCGACCCGCGCATCCACCGGCCCACGCATCCACCGGCCCACGCACCCACCGACCCGCGCACCGACCGGCGGACCGAACTGCGGACGGGTCAGTGGCCGGGCCAGCCGCCGGGTGCGTCATCGCCGGAGGCCGCCCACTGGCTGCGGTACACCGTGCCGGCGGGTGGCTGACCAGAACCGCCCCGGCGGTCCTCGGCACCGGTGCCGAACACCGGTTCGACATCCGATCCGAGGTCCGGGCCGAGGTCGTACCCGGTGGCGGGTTGGACCCCGGCGTCGACGGCGGCGTCGTCGCCCCGGCGGGCACGGCGGATCCGGGAGACCACGAACCACCCGGCGGCACCCACGCAGGTGACGATGACAATCTTCTGGAAGACACCGGCGTACGTCTCCACAAGGTGCCAGTTCTCACCGAGGAAGTAGCCGGCGAGCACGAAGAGGGTGTTCCAGATCAGGCTGCCGGCCGTGGTGTAGAGCAGGAAGGTGCCCACCGGCATCCGTTCCACCCCGGCCGGGATGGAGATGAGGCTACGGAAGATGGGGATCATCCGGCCGAAGAAGACGGCCTTCTTTCCGTGCTTGATGAACCACGCCTCGGTTCGGTCCACATCGGATAGTTTGATCAGGGGCAGCTTCTCGGCGATGGCCCGCATCCGGTCCCGGCCGAGCAGCGCGCCGATGTAGTACAGCGCGAGCGCGCCCACCACCGCGCCCAGCGTCGTCCAGGCGATCGCCCCGAAGAGGCTCATCCTGCCCTGGCTTGCGGTGAACCCGGCCAGCGGCAGGATGATCTCGCTCGGGATCGGCGGGAAGAGGTTCTCCAGCGCCACGGCCAGGCCGGCGCCCGGCCCGCCCAGGGTCTCCATCAGACCGACGACGTACCCGGTGATCCCACCCGACGGCGGTGCACTGCCACCGTCGGCCGCCCACGACTGCCACCCACTGATCATGAGACAACCGTATGGCTTCGAGACCCAGCACAGAAATCCACCCGGCTACCGTACGGCCCCGCGCCGCCGCGTGCCGAGGGCGGAGCGGGCCGTCGTCGGCGGCGGGGCGCTAGTCGTCGTCCTCGTCGTCGCGCAGGTCACCGTAGGCGTCCGCCAGGTCACGCAACCGTTCGGCCGTGGCCGCACCGATCTGCTGACGCTCGGCGGCCCGATCGATGCGTTCGGTGAGGTCCTCGACGCGCTTCTCCACGTCCTTGGGCCGGCTGCCGATCAGCCGGCCGGCGCGGTCCCGCAACTCGTCGGCGGTGCGGCGGTCGATGTCGCCACTGAGCTGCGCGCGCAGCAGCACCGCGACGAACTCGGCGGCCACCCCGGCGGCGGTGCGCGGAATGCCGAACGCGTCGGCGGAGGGTGCCGACCTGGACGGTGCCGGAGCCGAGGTCGCCGGGCCTGCCGGGGTCGACGGACGGGACGCCGGAGCCGGCGCCGACGGGGCGGTGCTGGGGGTCCCGGCGACCGAACGGTCCCGCTCCCCGCCCAGCCCGAACGCCCCCACGAAACCGGCCAGCACCAGCAGGGCCACCGCCGCGAGCACACCTACCAGCCGTAGCCCCGACCGGGGACGACCCGGGACACCGGCCGGGGCGGGCCGGGCGGACGGACGGGCGACCCGCTCGACCAGGGTCGGCGGTTGGCTGGCCGCCGTCGCCGGAACGACCGCGGTGGGCGCGTCGGTCGGGCCGGCGGCACCGAGCCGGGCGGCCACCCGCGCGGCACTCGGCCGGCGGGCCGGCTCCTCGGCCAGGCAGGCCATCACCAGCGCCGCCAGCTCGGTGGGCAGACCGGGGACCGCCGGCGGTGGCACCGGCGTACGCCGGGCGTGCGCCTCGATCGCGTCGGTGAAGCTGCGCACCGGCAGCGGGGTGCGGCCGGTGAGGGTGCGGTAGAGCAGCGCGCCGAGGGCGTACACGTCGCTGGCCGGGTCGGCCGGCCCCGGGGTCAGCCGCTCCGGCGCGGTGTACGCGGGGGTGCCCATGAACAGCTCACCGGAGGCGCTGGCGAGCGGGTGCGGCCCGGCGAGGGCGGCGATGCCGAAGTCGAGGACCTTCGCCCCGGTCTCGGTGAGCATCACGTTGCCGGGTTTGATGTCGCGGTGCACCACCCCGACCCGGTGCGCGACGGCCAGGGCGGCGGCCACCTGACCGGCCAGCCGGGCCGCCTGCGGCCAGGGCAGTGGCCCGGTGGCGAGCCGGTCGGCGAGGTTGACCCCCTCGACGAGCTCCATCACCAGGTACGGCAC
Source organism: Micromonospora yangpuensis (assembly GCF_900091615.1). Lineage (NCBI taxonomy): Bacteria > Bacillati > Actinomycetota > Actinomycetes > Micromonosporales > Micromonosporaceae > Micromonospora > Micromonospora yangpuensis. The sequence continues at coordinate 3,955,555 of NZ_FMIA01000002.1, forward strand.
GACGACGCCGCCGGCCAGCGTCGCCTCGCCGTAGTCGTACACCTGGGTGATGTGGGGGTGGGTGAGCCGGGCGGCGGTGCGGGCCTCGCGCCCGATGGTGGCCCGCAGCTGGGGGTCGACGGCGAACTGCGCCACCAGGGCCTTGACCGCGACGGGCCGGTGCAGCACCTCGTCGTCGGCCCGCCACACCTCGGACATCCCGCCCAGGCCGATACGTTCGGCCAGGACGTACCGGCCGTGCAGGCGCAGCGCGGGGGTGAACGGCGACATGATGTTCCAGTCTGCCTGGTCCGGCCCATCGCCCACCAGTGACCGACAGGTCAGCGGTAGAGCTCGTCCCGGATCCGGGTGAGGATCTCCGGCGTACGCTCCGGCGGCTCGGCCTCGACGCAGAGCCGTTCCATGGCCACCGCGTAGTAGTCCAGGTCCTCGCGCTTGTCCAGGTAGAGCGCGCTGGTCAACTGCTCGATGTAGACGATGTCCGGCAGGTCCTGGTCGCCGAAGCGCAGGATGGTGAACGCCCCGCCGGCGGCGGCGTGTCCACCGGCGTCGAAGGGGATGACCTGCAGTCGGATGTGCGCCGCCCGGGTGGCCTCGATCAGCGCGGTCAGCTGACCCCGCATCACCTCCGGCCCGCCGATGGGCCGGCGCAGCACCGCCTCGTCCACCACCGCCCACAGCTGCGGCGGCCGGGGGCGGCGGAGCAGCTGCTGGCGTTCCATCCGCAGGTCGACCCGGCGGTCCAGCTCGTCGGTGGCGGCCCGGCGGTGGCCGAGCAGCACCACCGCGCGGGCGTACTCCCGGGTCTGCAGCAGGCCGGGGACGAACTGCACCTCGTAGCTGCGAATCAGCGCGGCGGCTGCCTCCAGCCCGAGGTAGGACTGGAACCAGGTGGGCAGCACGTCGCCGTAGCGGTGCCACCAGCCAGGGTTGTTGGCGTCGCGGGCGAGCTTCAGCAGCGCCTCACGCTCCTGCTGGTCGGTGACGCCGTAGAGGGTGAGCAGGTCGGCCACGTCGCGTTCCTTGAAGCCGACCCGCCCCAGCTCCATCCGACTGATTTTGGACTCCGACGCGCGGATCTCCCAGCCGGCACCCTCCCGGGTGACCCCCCGTCCCTCGCGCAGCCGACGCAACTGGGCGCCGAGCAGCATGCGTAGCACGGTGGGGCCGGTCGCCGGACCGCCCTCGACTGGAACCATCGTCACGTGCCGCCCCTCCGCCTGCCACCGCCGGTCGGGCCTGGGCCCGACCGACGTGTAAGCATGCCATGGACCGACGGTGAGGAGAACTCCCTGGGTGCCCGTGTTCTGCACGCCGGGTGAGCCGGGCGCTCAGCCGATCAGGTGGTCGAAATCCCCGTCTCGGGCGCCCAACACGAACGCGGTGATCTCGTCCACGGTGTAGATCAACGCGGGTCCCTCGGGGTGTCGGGAGTTACGCAGCGCGATGCCGGTACCGCCGGGCAGCTCGGCGAGTTCGACACAGTTGCCGCTCGGGTTGCTGCGCCGGCTCTTCTGCCAGCTCAACGGTGGGAGCTGACTGGTGGGAACGCCGTTCGGTGGTGGCTGCATGAGGCGTCTTTCTTTCCAGAGCCTGCCGGTGCCGTGGGGAGGAGCGGAGTCGGCGAGGAAGCGTTTGAACCCGGACTCAAATGCACGTGCATCTGCTATTGCATCTGCATTGGACAGGGAGCATGATAGCCGAACGTGGGTGTAGGTGTCCGTTCACTCAGAGTGACCCCTGGACCGGTATTGACCAGGGAAAACAAGGCCCGGCCCGGTGCGTCGACCGCCGCCCGCCGAGGCCTGAGGGAGCTGCGGCGAAGGGAGGTCCCGTGCCGGATCCGTTGACCGTCGCGTCCGGCGTTTCCGCCGCCGGGGCCCTGCTCTCGGCCTGGCAACTGCGTCGCCGTGCGGTCCGCGCCGAGTCGGAGATCGCCCTCCTGCAGGCCGAACTTGCCGCCGAACGCCACGCGGCCAGCCACGACCCGCTCACCGGGCTGCCCAACCGGCGGGCGTTCTACCGGCTGGCCGCGACGCTGCTCACCGACGCCGCCGGCACACCGCTGATCGCGGTGGTCCTCGACCTCGACGACTTCAAGCAGGTGAACGACCGGTACGGACACGCCGCCGGTGACCACGTGCTGATCAACGTCGCGCAACGGCTGGCCGCCTTCGCCGGGGAGAACCTGGTGGCCCGGCTCGGTGGTGACGAGTTCGCCGGGCTGCTGGTCGGCCCCACGGTGGACCGGCGGTGGCTCGACCACGCCAGCCGACGGCTCTGCGAGGCGATGGCCGCGCCGATCCAGCTCGGCACGCTGAGCCTACGGGTCACCGCGTCGGTCGGCCTGGCCCCGGTGACCGGGGCGGCGCAGCTCTCCGAGGCGCTCTGTCGCGCCGACGCCGAGATGTACCGGGCCAAGAGCCTCAGCGGCACCCGGTCGGCCCGGCAGCTCGCCGACTACTGACCGGTCCCGGCCACCACGGCGGTGGTCACTGCCAGCCGTACCCGGCGCGCAGCGCCTGACCCACCCGGTCGAACCGGGCCCGGTCGAGCACCGCGCCCTCCCGCCGGATGCCGTCCTCGCGCATGGTCAGGACCCGGTCGAGGCGTACCCAGCTCGGGCGGTTGTCGCGGTCCCACTCCCCCGGGCCCAGCGCGAGCCAGTGCCGCTGGCCGTCGCGGTCCTGGCTGGAGAGCATCAACCCGAAGAGGGTACGGCTCTGCCGGCCCACCACCAGCACCGGACGGTCCTTGCCCTGCCGGGGGTCGTCCTCGTACGCCACCCAGGTCCACACCACCTCGCCGGGGTCGGCGTGCCCGTCCAACTCCGGTGCGTAGGTGAGCTGCCGGCGTTGCAGGGCCGACACCTGCCGGGGCCGGGCCACCCGGGCCGGAGTCGGCACACCCCGCTGCGCCGGCACGGCCCCACCTCGGGCCACCCGGCTGATCGTCGCCGCCACGTTCCTCAACAGACCTGCCACGACCCGGCAGCCTAGCCGGTGGCCAGGACGTCCAGCAGGAGGGCCGCGGTCCAGCCGAACCGCGGCGAGCCGAGACCGGCCCCGGTGTCCGGGTGGAAGTACTCGTGGCAGCCGGCGGTGGCCACCAGAGCGGTCATCGACGCGGCCAGCCCGGCGGCCAGCTCGGGCCGGCCGTGGGTGCGCAGCCCCTGCCAGAGCAGCCACCCGAGGTTGAGCCAGCTCGGCCCGCGCCAGTACCGCAGCGGTTCGAAGTCCGGCGCGGTCCGGTCGTGGCTGGGCAACGGCCGGTCCATCCGGGCGGCCAGCCCGAAGCGTGGTGAGCGGGCCTCGGTCAGGACCGCCTCGACCTGACCGGCGGGCAGGTCCGGCAGGAGCAGCGGGACCAGGCCGAGCGCGGTGCGCGCCGGGACCAGCCGGCCGGTGCGCAGGTCACGCGGGTGGAAGGTGCCGGTGACCGGGTCGTAGAGCCGCTCGACCAGGGCGGCGGTGATCCGCCCGGCCCGCTCGCGGTGCCCACCCGGGTCGACGCCGACCACGGTGGCGATCTCGGCCAGCGCGTGCTCGGCGGCCCCCAGCGCCGTGTTGACCAGGGGACACTCGACCAGGAAGGGATGCCGTCCGACGAGGCCCTCGTCGCGGTAACGCCCGGCACGGTAGGACTCCACCAGGGCCACGTACCGCGCGTAGTCGAGGTCCGTCGGGCGGTGCGCGGCGTCGGCGTGCGTGGTGTCGTGCCGCCGGTACGCCCGCAGCACTGCGGCGTCGGCCGGTACCGCCGCCAGCGGCTCGTCCCAGGCCGGGCTGTTGTCCAGCCCGGACTCCCACGGGTGCACGATGGCGGCCAGCCCGGCACCGCCGACGTCCCGTGCCCCGGTCAGGTAGCGCTGCTGGGCCACCAGACGCGGGTAGAGCCACCGCAACGCCGACCGGGCGGTTGCCGACGGCGCCCGCCGGTAGGCCAGCCACGCGGCCAGCGCGTGCACCGGCGGCTGGACCAGGCCGGAGGTGGCCACCGCCGGAGCCCCGTCGGCCACCGCCGAGTCCCAGAAGTCCGGCCCGGGAAAGTACGACCCGACCCGGGCGGCGGGGTTGAACACGATGTGCGGCACCCGCCCGTCGGCCCACTGCGCGGCGAAGAGGGTACGCAGCTCCCGCCAGGCGCGGTCGGGACGCAGGTGGGCCCAGCCCAGGGCGATGAACGCCGAGTCCCAGCTCCACTGGTGCGGGTAGAGGGTGCGCGAGGGCACGGTGTGGTCGTGTTCCCAGTTGCCCTCCAGGGTGGCCACGGCCAGCGCCCGCAGCTCGGCGGCACCCGTCGGCGGCGTACCGCCCGGATCGATCCCCGCCATGGTGGACGGCCCGGTCACGCGGCGGCCCGCCGGGGCTCGGCGTTGTGCAGCACGGTGGCCGCCTGGTGCAGGGCCCGGACCGGGTCGCCGCGCAGCCGGCACTCCAGCGCCAGCCAACCCGGGTAGCCGAGCTCGTCGAGGGTACGCAGCAGCGCCCGCCAGTCCAGGTGACCGGCGCCGGGCTGGTACCGGTTGGAGTCGCTCACCTGCACGTGGCCCAGGTACGGCGCGGCGGCCCGCAGCGCCGCCGGGACGTCGTCCTCCTCGATGTTCATGTGGAAGGTGTCCGCCACGACCCGTACCGAGGGCAACCCGACGGCCGCGCAGAGCGCCACCGCGTCCGCCAACCGGTTGACCATGTGGTCCTCGTACCGGTTGAGGGGTTCGAGGAAGAGGGTGACCCCCTCGGCGCGGGCGTGCTCGCCGAGCGCGCCCAGGGCGTCGACGAGCACCTGCCGGTCGCCGGCGGGTGAGCGGGGCGGCTCGAACGGCGGCAGCCGGCGGGAGAACATCCCCCAGGCCGCCGGGGTGCACACCCCGGCCCCGCCCAGCTCGGCGAGCACCGACAGCTGGGACCGGAGGTTGACCAGCGCGTCGTGGGAGCGCGCGGGGTCGAAGTCACCGATGAAGTGGTCCATCTCGACGCAGACGGTCGGCATGACCACCCCGTTGGCGGCGGCCCGGCGTAGCTCGGGTCGGCGGCGGGCGAAGTGCAGGTCACCCCGCCCGCGTAGCTCGATGCCCTGGTAGCCCAGGGCGGTGGCGAGGGCGAACTTGTGCTCCAGGGTGTCGCCGGGCAGCAGCTGCTCCTGGCAGGCGAGAGAGAGTGTCATCGGAACTCCAGCACGACTTGGCGGACGTCACCGGCACCGTGGTCGAGCAACGCCAGCGCGTCGGCCACGGCGCGGGCGTCGACGACGTGGCTCACCAGGGGCAGCGGGTCGACGCTGCCGGCGGCCACCAGGTCCATGAAGGTGTGTGCGATGCGGGCGCCGGTCCAGCGGCCGGCCAGCGCGGGCACCGGGGTCGGCCCGGAGACCTGGGCGGCCACCAGGTGGATCCGGTTGTGGTGGAACTCCTCACCGAGGCCGAGGCCGACGGCCTGACCCTGGTAGAAACCGGCCGCCACCACCCGGCCCCCTTGGGTGGTGGACCGGATCGCCTCGTGCAACGCCGGGTACGCCCCGGACAGCTCCAGGCAGACGTCGGCGCCCCGGCCGTCGGTCACCCGGTGCAGCACGGTGGCGGCGGACTCGCTGTCGGCGGCCACGACCAGACCGGCGCCGTAGCCGGTGGCGACGTCGAGCCGACTGGCGAACCGGTCGACGGCCACCACCCGGGCCCCGGAGAGCACCGCGAGCCGGGTGGCCAACAGCCCGATGACGCCCTGGCCGAACACCCCCACCCAGTCCCCCAGGTGCAGGTCACCGGAGAGCACCGCGGTCAGCGCGATGGCGCCGGGGCGGGCGAAGACCCCGGCCAGCGGGTCGAGCCCGGCGGCCAGCGGGGTGACCGCCTCGGCCGGCAGCACCGCCTCGGCGCGGTGCCCCCAGATGCCCCAGACGATCTGCCCCGGATGCCGGTCGGTGACCTCCGGAGCCACCTCGACCAGCTCGCCGACCTCCTCGTAGCCGAACCCGACCAGCGGGTACGGCACGACGTCACGGGGCCGGGGCACGAACATCCGGCTGACGTCGTCCCAGTCCTTGCTCAGCCGGGGGTTGCTGCCCCGGTAGAGGGTGAGTTCGGTGCCGGCGGAGATCCCGGAGTAGCGGGTGCGGACCCGGACCTGCCCGGGGCCGAGCGGTTCCGTCGGACAGGGCTCGAGGCTGACGCGTCGGGGCCCGGCCAGTGAAACGACGTAATTGCCCATGAGTCACATCCCGGAAGTACCGGACTCCATCGTAGAACAAAAAATCGCCATATGTCTTGTCATTGATCAATGCGGAGCGTTGAATCCGACATGTGCCCCTTGAGAGGAGTGCCGCCGATGTCATCCCCTCCGAAGCGGACGCTCACCGCCGCCCTGATCATGGCAGTGACCGCCGGCACTCTGCTGGCCTGCGGTGACGATGCGCCGAAAAGCGACAGTCACCAGATCACCGTCTGGAGCCTGGAGGACGTGGCCGACCGGGTCACCGCCACCAGGGCGATCATCGCCGACTTCACCGCCCGCACCGGGATCAAGGTCAACCTGGTGACCGTCAACGAGGACCGGTTCCCCGCCCTGATCGCCACCAGCGCCGCCGCCGGTGACCTGCCCGACGTGGTCGGCTCGGTCTCCCTCGCCGGGGTACGCACCCTGGCCAGCAACGAGCTGCTGCACCCCGAGGCCAACGGTCGGATAGTCGACACCCTGGGCCGGGCCACCTTCTCCCCCCGCGCGTTGGAGCTGACCAGCGACGACGGCCGGCAGCTCGCGGTGCCCAGCGACGGCTGGGGGCAGCTGCTGGTCTACCGCAAGGACCTCTTCGACGCCGCCGGACTGCCGGCCCCCGACACGTACGAGCGGATCGCCGCCGCCGCGGCCCGGCTGAACACCGGCGGCGTCGCCGGCATCACCGCGGCCACCGCACCCGGCGACACGTTCACCCAGCAGACCTTCGAGCACCTGGCACTTGCCAACAACTGCCAGCTCACCGACGACTCCGGGGCGGTCCGGCTGGACTCCCCCGAGTGCGTCGAGGCGTTCGGCTTCTACGGCCAGCTGATGCGCACCGCGTCGGTGCCCGGCGCCCAGGACGTCGACACCACCCGGGCCACCTACTTCGCCGGCCGGGCAGCCATGCTGCTCTGGTCACCGTTCGTCCTGGACGAGCTGGCCGGGTTGCGCGCCGACGCCCGGCCGACCTGCCCGCAGTGCCAGGCCGACCCGACCTGGCTGGCCCGCAACAGCGGCTTCGTCACCGCGATCAAGGGCCCCGCCGGCACCGCGCCGGCCCAGTACGGCGAGATCAGCTCCTGGGCGGTGCTCGACGGCGCGGTCACCGAACCGGCCCGGTCCTTCGTGGAGCACCTGCTCGGCGAGGCGTACCCGCGCTGGATCGGGATGTCGCCGGAGGGACGGGTGCCGGTGCGCACCGGCACCGCACAGGAACCACAGAAGTTCCTCGACGCCTGGAACACCAGCCCCGCCGGGGTGGACACCCGCCGGCCGCTGGTCGACGTCTACGGCGAGCAGGTGCTGGCCGAGCTGCGCCGCAGCCCGGACACGTTCAGCCGGTGGGGACTGACCCAGGGCCAGGGCGACCTGGTCGGGGCGATCCTCGGTGAGCTGCCGGTGCCGAAGGCGCTCGCCGAGGTGATCGGCGGACGCACCGATCCGGCGGCGGCGGCCCGCCGGGCCACCCGGGACGTCGAGGCGATCACGGCGGGCGTCAAGTGACCACCACCGCGCCGCCGGAGCCACGACAGCGGCCCCACGCCGGCCGCCGACCGCTGACCCTGCGTCGCCGGGAGTCGCGGGCCGGGCTGGCGCTGGTCGCGCCCACCCTGCTCGTCGTGGTCGCGGTGGTCGGCATCCCGATCGGCTGGACCGTGGTCCTGGCCTTCCAACGGGTACGCCTGGCCACGCTGCGCAGGACCGGGCTCTTCGGCGAGTTCACCCTGGACAACTTCACCCGGGTGCTGAACACTCCGGGCTTCGCCGACACCCTCTGGACCACCCTGCTCTACAGCCTCGGCGCCACCGGCGGTTCGATCCTGATCGGGCTGGTGGCGGCGCTGGTGGTCCGTCGGCCGTTCCGGGGCCGTACCCTGGTCCGGGCCTCGATGCTGCTGCCGTACGTGGCCCCGGTGGTGGCGGTGGCCTTCGTCTGGCAGGTGCTGCTGGACCCGCAGCTCGGCCTGGTCAACGACTGGGGGCAGCGGTTCCTCGGCTGGGACGCCGCGATCCCGTTCCTCACCCAGGACTCCACCGCGCTGGCCACCGTGATCGCCTTCGAGGCCTGGCGCTACTTCCCGTTCGCGTTCCTGTTCCTGCTGGCCCGGCTCCAGGCGGTCCCCGGTGAGTTGGAGGAGGCGGCCCGGGTCGACGGGGCCACCCCCACCCAGCGCTTCCGGCACATCCTGCTGCCCCAACTGCTGCCGGTGATCGCCCTGCTCGGCGTCCTGCGGTTCATCATGACCTTCAACAAGTTCGACGACGTCTACCTGCTCACCGGCGGGGCCGCCGGCACCGAGGTGGTCAGCATCCGGGTCTACGAATTCCTCACCGCGCGTACCGACGTCGGCGCGGCGGCGGCCCAGGCGGTCGTCCTGGCCGTGGTGCTCTTCGTCTTCGTCGGGATCCACCTGCGGTTCTTCGCCGGACGGAGGGAGTCGTGATGGACCGCGACCGGATCGAGACGGTCAGCCTGCGGTGGCTGCGCCGGCTGGTGATCGCCGGGTTCCTGCTGATCACCGTGCTGCCGTTCTGGTACATGCTGGTGCTCTCGGTACGCCCCATCGAGCGGCTGCTGCTGGCGCCGGGCACCCTGCTGGTGCCGCTGCGGGAGCTGACCTTCGACACGTACACCGAGGTGTTGCGGTCGGTGGCCGACGGCGGCCAGGGCTTCCTGACCTTCATGGGCAACAGCGCGGTGGTCGCGCTGGCCGCCACCGCGCTGACCCTGCTGGTGGCCATCCCCGGCGCGTACGCGGTCTCCCGGCTGCGGTTCTTCGGCCGGCGGCAGATCGACGTGCTGTTCCTGGCGGTCTACCTGTTCCCGTCGATCGTCATCGCCATCCCGCTCTTCGTGGTCTTCACCCGGGCCGGGCTGCGCGGCTCCCTGCTCGGCCTGGTGCTTGTCTACATCTCGCAGACCCTGCCGGTGTCGGTGTACATGCTGAAGAACTACTTCGAGACGATCCCGGTCAGCCTGGAGGAGTCGGCGGCGATCGACGGCGCGAGCCGGCTGGGCATCATCCGCCGGGTCAGCCTCCCACTGGCCGCCCCCTCGATCATGGCGGTCGCCCTCTACGACTTCATGATCGCCTGGAACGAGTACCTCTTCGCCCTGCTCTTCCTGGTGGACCGCCCGGACCGGTGGACGGTCTCGCTCGGGCTGTCGCTGCTCTCCGACGGCGTGGAGGTGCCCAAGACGGTGCTGATGGCCGGCTCGGTGGTGCTCACCCTGCCCATCGTGATCCTCTTCTTCGCCAGTGAACGGCTGCTCACCGAGGGCCTGACCAGCGGCGCGGAGAAGGGCTGACGGCCGGCACCGGCGCGTGGGCGGCCCCGACCAGCTTCCGGCACCGCGCCGGTCACCGCAGCGGCTCCCACCAGGTGCGGTTGTCCCGGTACCAGCGCACCGTCTCGGCCAGCCCGGCGGTGAAGTCGACCCGGGGCCGCCAACCCAACTCGGTGCCGATCTTCGTGCTGTCCAGCGCGTACCGGCGGTCGTGGCCCTTGCGGTCGGGCACCGCCTCGACCCGGTCCCACCCGGCGTCGCAGGCGGCCAGCAGCAGCCCGGTCAGCTCCCGGTTGGTCAGCTCGGTACCGCCGCCGACGTGGTAGACCTCGCCGGGCCGACCGCCGGCCAGCACCGCCGCGACACCGGCACAGTGGTCGTCGACGTGCAACCACTCCCGGACGTTACCGCCGTCGCCGTAGAGCGGCACCGGTAGACCGTCGAGCAGGTTCGTCACGAACCGTGGGATCAACTTCTCCGGATGCTGGTACGGCCCGTAGTTGTTCGAACAGCGGGTCACCAGCACCGGCAGGTCGTGGGTACGGTGGTAGGCCAACGCCAGCAGGTCCGAGCCGGCCTTCGACGCCGAGTACGGCGACCGGGGATCGACCGGGGACCGCTCGTCCCAGGACCCGACGGCGATCGAGCCGTACACCTCGTCGGTGGAGACGTGCAGGAACCGGGTCACCTGGTGCCGGTACGCCGCGTCGAGCAGCACCTGGGTGCCGAGCACGTTGGTCCGGGTCACCACCGCGCTCTCCCGGATCGACCGGTCGACGTGGCTCTCCGCCGCGAAGTGCACCACCGCGTCGTGGCCCGCCAGCACCTGCTCCACCCGTGCCACGTCGGCGACGTCGCCGGTGACGAAGCGGACGTCCAGCCCGGCGAGGTTGGCCCGGTTGCCGGCGTAGGTGAGCTTGTCCAGCACCGTGACGTCGGAGACGGTCAGGCCCGGGTAGCCCCGGGTCAGCAGGGTACGCACGAAGTGCGACCCGATGAACCCGGCTCCCCCGGTGACCAGAACCCGCACCTTGCGGACTCTAGACGAGTCGCCCCGCCCCCGCGTCCACGCCAGCCGGACCGCGCTGGACCGGTCAGGCCGGGCCGGTCAGGCCGGGCCGGTCAGGCCGGGCCGGTCAGGCCGGGCCGGAGGGGCCCCTTCTTCCACATCACCCGAGTCTGGTGCAGACGCCTCACAGGCACGGAACCAGAACAAGTCACCTCAATCCTCTTATTTCCCCCACCCAGCCCACCACCTCACGCCCCCATCGCCGCCCAAAGCGGGCTCCGTAGTGAATCTTGGACACTTACCGTCCAAATAGGACGGTAAGTGTCCAAGATTCACCCGCCGATCGGATACGGAGAGAGCGAGGCGAGCCGCGGAGGAGAGCGGGAGCGTGGTGAACGGGAAACCGAACCGCCCTGCACCCACCTGTCCCGTCGGGCCTGCCGGGCGCCACCAACAGGCCGGCTGGACGGCGGCCCGGTCCAGCCGGTCCAGGTCCTCGTGTCTGCGGGGCGTCACCAGCAGGCCGGTTGGTGGGAGAACAGACCCTGGCATTTGATGCAAGATCTCTCTGTCGACTACACATGCCGCTCAGGCCTGGAAAGAGGGCAAGTCGGGTGCGAGGTGGTTCGGTTCTCCGGCCAGTTCATTCCTGCCCCGCCAGGTCGGCGGGGGCTGGCAGCGATCGGCGGGGGTCGGGCTAACGTGGCGGCATGGGTAACCCGACGCGTTGGAGCACCGACACCGGTCCGGAACACTCCCGGTGGTACGTCGACCGGTTCCGGCAGCTGGCCGCCGAGGGTGCCGACCTGGCTGGCGAGGCACGCCTGGTGGACGCGCTGGTCGCGCCGGGCGCGCGGATCCTCGACGCCGGCTGTGGCACCGGCCGGGTGGGTGCCGCGCTGGCCGCCCGGGGCCACACCGTCGTCGGCGTGGACGCCGACCCGGTGCTGGTCGACGCCGCCCGCGCCGACCATCCCGGGCCCCGTTGGCTGGTCGCCGACCTGGCCGAGTTGGACCTTGCCGCAGCCGGCGAGCCGGAGCCGTTCGACGCCGCCGTGGTCGCCGGCAACGTGCTGACCTTCGTCGCCCCCGGCACCGAAGCCGCCGTGCTGACTCGGATCGCCGCCCACCTGCGCCCCGACGCGCCGGTGGTGGTCGGCTTCGGCACCGACCGGGGGTACCCGCTGACGGCCTTCGACGTCGACATGGTCACCGCCGGCCTGCGCCGGGAACATCGCTTCGCCACCTGGGACCTGCGTCCCTGGCACGACGACGCCGACTTCGCCGTCACCGTCCTGCGCCGCCCGACCCCCTGACCCTCCGGCCGACCACCTGACCGACCGCCGGGCCGACCGCCTGACCGACCGCCTGACCGACCGACGGGCCGAACGACGGGCCGACCGCCTGACCGACCGACGGGCCGAACGACGGACCGACCGCCTGACCGACCGGCGGGACGAACGACGGACCGACCGGCCGACTGCCCGACGGACCGGCGGACCGACCGACCGGCGGTGTTCCTACCGGTCGGTCGAGGGTGCGGCGACCGCGCGGGCCGCCGCCGGTTCGAGCGGGCTGCCGGCGGGGACCAGGCTGACCAGGCCGGCGGGCAACCGGAGCGGGCGTACGCCGCGGTAACCGAGCATGCCGAGCACCTCGCCGTCGGCGAGCACGTACCGTCGGCCCAGGTCGGTGATGACGGAGACCGCGCCGCCGGTGGCACCCGGGGCGGCCGAGGACTCCACGACGGCACCACGCCCCGGCTCGACCACCACGTGGTCGGCGCGTACGCCGCGACGGTCGTCGGTCCGCGGTGCGGTGCCGAGATCCGGCACGGTGACCCCGTGCCGCAGGTCGCGTACGCCGCTGTCGTCGGCCACCCGGGCACAGAGCCCGCCGCCGTCGGGGGTGACCAGCCGAGGTGGTGCCGGCGGCGGGGCGGACGGACCGGTCGGGGTCAGGTCGGGCAGCTTCGGCAGGTCGGCGAAGCGCCCGAGGGTCATCGACTCCGGCTCGCCCTGACCGGTGCGGGCCAGCAGGAGGCTGGCCTGCAGTTCGGTGATCCCGGCCAGGCCGTCGGTGTCGACGACCGCGTACTGCCGGCCGCCGCCGGAGTTGCGGACCAGGTAGACGTCGCCGACCGTCGCCCCGGAGACCCGGGCGGAGGCCCGGCCCAGCTCGGGTAACGCGGGCGGGACGAGGTCGGCACCGGCCGGGATGCTGTTGAGCAGGGCCGGTGCGACCGGCACCGCGCGGGCCCGGGTGGCGGCCAGCGCGGCCAGGACACGGTCGGGATCCCGGACCAGGTACCGCCGGTGCCGCCAGAGCAGGTGCAGGCTGCCGTCGGGATGGCGCAACAGCAGCCCGTCGTCGCCGAGCTGCCGCCCGTCCGGAGGGTCCACCCCGATCAGCAGCGCCGAGCGCGGCCCGGACCGGTCGTCGCCGGCCGGGTCGACCGAACAGACCGTCCAGGCGGCGGTGGAGAGCCGGTCGGGAGCGGGCAGCGAGTCCGGCGCGTCGGCGATGCCCAGCGGCAGCCCGCGGGGCACCCCGTCGATCGACCGGCGGGCGACCAGGATCGTCCTGGGCTGCTCCGCGCCGATGATCAGCAGTGCGGAGGCGTAGTTGAGCACCGGGTGGAGCTTCTGCTCGCGGTAGACGAACCGCGCCCCGGACTCCTTCTCCACGATCACCGCGCCCTCGTCCCGCCACTTCGTGCTGCCACCGGCGAAGAGCCCGTACAGCGCGAAGCCGCCCAGCCCGATCGCCGCGACCAGGACGCTGGCCAGGGCCGCGCCGGCCAGCCGCCGAAACGGCGACTGGGCTGGGTCGGTGTCCCGCATGACCAGGGCCGCGACCGCCCGCTGGATGGTGAACTGGTACGAGTGGAGCTGGTCCTGCCGCGACGGCATCGGATCCCTTCCGGCGAGTCGGTCGGGGCACAGGATAAGCGCTGCGTCGATATCCCACCGACCCTGCGTGCACCCGCTCCGGCGGGTCGGTACAGTCCCGGGCACGGTCTAGAGCGGGGGACGACGTGGGCGTACGGTTTCAGGAACTGGCCTGGCGGCAGACCCCGATCGGCGAGATCAGCCTGCGCCGCCGTCGGGACCCGGCGCTGGACACCGAGGTGTACGAGGTCAAGCTCGACGACGAGTACCTGATGTCCAGCCTCTTCCCGGTCGCCGAGATCGAGCTGGCCCGACTGGGGCTGGCCGAGCTGACCGGCGACGACCTCAACGTGGTGGTGGGCGGGTTGGGCCTCGGCTACACCGCCCGCACCGCGTTGGCCGATCCCCGGGTCGGCTCGCTGGTGGTGGTGGAGGCGATCGAGGACGTCATCGACTGGCACCGGCAGGGGTTGCTCCCCTTCGCCGCCGGGCTGGCCGACGACCGGCGTACCCGGTTCGTGCGGGCGGACTTCTTCGCCGCCGCGGAGGCCGAGGCCGGTTTCGATCCGGACGAGCCGGGCCGGCGCTTCGACGCGGTGCTGCTGGACGTCGATCACTCCCCCCGCAACGTGCTGCACCCGGACCACGCCCGCTGCTACACCCCGGCGGGGCTGCGGCGGCTCGCCGCCCACCTGCGCGACGAGGGGGTCTTCGCCCTCTGGTCCGACGACCCGCCGGACGAGGAGTTCGGCGCGGCCCTGGCCGAGGTGTTCGCGACCTGGCAGGCACACGTCGTCAGCTTTCCCAACCCGCTCACCGGCGGCGAGTCGGCCAACACGGTCTACGTGGCCCGGCGCTGAGCCAGGGCCGCAGGCCCCGCCCGGCGCTGAAACCCCCCACCCCGGATTTTTCCGCAGCTACCAGGCATGACGGGCCGCGAGGCGGGAACCATGATCGGAAGCCGCCGGTCGGTACGCGGCGCGACTACGACCCCGGGAGGGGACCATGCGGGCCATGCTGTTGATCATCGGTGTCGTCGCCGTGGCGTTCATCGTGCTCGGGGTGCTCCTCGAAGCCGCCCGCTGGCTGGTCATCATCGGCGCGATCGCGTTCCTGGTGATGATCGTGCTGGCCTTCGTCAAGGGCCGCCAGGCAACCCGCCGCTGACCGGCGGGCCGCCCGCCGCGCCGTTGCGCCGCTGACCAGCGGGCCGATGCGGGCCGCCGGCCGGGGGCGCCCGCCGGGGCCGCCCGCCGCGCCGCTGACCACCTGGCCGGCCGGCCCGCCGCCGGGTGGTCAGGCGGGCAGTGCCGTCGCCGGGCGGCTCAGGCCGCTGACCCGGGGCCGGCGGTTGGGCAGGGAGAGCCGGATGACCTTCCACCAGGCGGAGGCGACCTGCTTGGGCAGTGGCCCGGTGGTGTAGGTCAGGCCGTACCTGTCGAACAGGGCGCGCACCTCGGGGGCGATCTCCTGGTAGCGCTTGCTCGGCAGGTCGGGGAAGAGGTGGTGCTCGATCTGGAACGACAGGTTCCCGGTCATCAGGTGCATCAGCCGGCTGCCGCTGATGTTGGCCGAGCCGAGCATCTGCCGCAGGTACCACTCGCCCCGGGTCTCGCCCTCGATCGAGGTCTTCTCGAAGGTCTGCACCCCGCTCGGGAAGTGGCCACTGAGGTTCCCCCGATAGCGTGGAGGCCGGACCTAAGGGGATAGATGGTCATGGCTGAGACGAGGAGACGGTTCGACCGGGAGTTCCGTGAGGGCGCGGTGCGGATCGTGCGGGAGACGGGTAAGCCGATCGCGCAGGTCGCTCGGGATTTGGGGATCAACAGCGGCACTCTGGCGAACTGGGTGGCGCAGGATCGGCGGGATCGGGGTGAGGCCGCCGCCGGCGGGCTCGGTGAGGACGAACGTGCCGAGTTGGCCAGGCTGCGTAAGGAGAACGCCGAGCTGGCGATGGAGCGTGATGTCCTCAAGCGATCCGTGGTCCTGTGGGTCAAGGAGGCGACGAAGTGACCGTGGCCGGGTTCGTCGCCGCCCAGAGGACCGAGCACGCCGTGCCGCACCGGCCTTGACAAGTTCCGCCAGGCGCACGCGGTCGGTTGATTCCGTGAACCGACGGCGGTGCGACACGTCAACGTGATGGCGATAGAACCCCACTGTCAAGGAAGGGCACGACGTGGACACCGAACGGCGACGTACCAACTGGACCGACGAGCACTACGCCCAGGCCCTCAACACCCGCGAACCTGGCGACCTCCCCAAGCAAAGGGACACCGACCGGATCACCATCAACGGCCACGACGCCGACGTCCCCACCGGCAGACTCCTGAACGCCCTCCGGGCCGTTGGCCGGAGTGACAGGGGCACCGAGCAGGTGCTCCTCGACGCCCTCGCCCGACACGGACTCACCCCCATCCCACACCCCACCAAACCCGACCACTGGCGGCTGCCCCCCACCGGCGACCTGGTCATGTGGACCGACCGCATCTACGCCCAAGCCCTCGACACCCGCGAACCCGGCAACCTACCCAAGCGAGAGGAGACCGACCGCGTCACGATCAACGGCCACGACGCCGACGTCCCCACCGGCAGACTCCTGAACAAACTCCGGGCCGTTGGCCGGAGTGACAGGGGCACCGAGCAGGTGCTCCTCGACGCCCTCGCCCGACACGGACTCACCCCCATCCCACACCCCACCAAACCCGACCACTGGCGGCTGCCCCCCACCGGCGACCTGGTCATGTGGACCGACCGCATCTACGCCCAAGCCCTCGACACCCGCGAACCCGGCAACCTACCCAAGTCCAGAGACACCGACCGGATCACCATCAACGGCCACGACGCCGACATCCCCACCGGCGCCCTCCTGAACAACCTCCGAAGCAAAGGCCGGAGTACCGCGGGCACCGAGCAGGTGCTCCTCGATGCCCTCGCCCGACACGGACTCACCCCCATTTCGCACCCCACGAAACCCGGCCACTGGCGACTGCCCCCCACCGGCGACAAGGTCATGTGGACCGACCGCATCTACGCCCAAGCCCTCAACTCCCGCGAACCCGGCAACCTCCCCAAGTACAGAGACACCGACCGGATCACCATCAACGGCCACGAGACCGACGTCCCCACCGGCAGACTCCTGAACACCCTCCAGAACGGTGGCCGGAGTGACGGGGGCACCGAACAGGTACTCCTCGATGCCCTGGCCCGCCACGGCCTCACCCCCACCCCACACCCCGACAAGCCCGGCCACTGGCGGCTGCCACCCCCGGTCAGCAGCATCGCCGCCCTCACCAGCCCACACACCACCAACCCCAACCGGCCTGCCACCGAGACGACCCGACCCACCACCGACCCCACCACACCACCAACCAAACGCCCCAAACGCTGACGACACAATCACCACCCCAACCCGTCCGACCAGCTCCAACAGAAAAGAACACAACATGGACACCCAACCCCGACGCACCACCTGGACCGACAAGCACTACGCCCAAGCCCTCGACACCCGCGAACCCGGCAACCTCCCCAAGCAAAAAGACACCGACCGCGTCACCATCAACGGCCACGACACCGACATCCCCACCGGCAAACTCCTGGACAACCTCCGGGCCCAAGGCCGGCGTGACGGGGGCACCGAACAGGTACTCCTCGACGCCCTGACCCGCCACGGACTCACCCCCATCCCCCACCCCGCAAAGCCTGACCACTGGCGACTGCCCCCCAGCGGCGACCTGGTCATGTGGACCGACCGCATCTACGCCCAAGCCCTCAACTCCCGCGAACCCGGCAACCTCCCCAAGTCCAGAGACACCGACCGGATCACCATCAACGGCCACGACGCCGACATCCCCACCGGCGCCCTCCTGAACAAACTCCGGGCCGCTGGCCGGATCACCGGGGGCACCGAGCAGGTGCTCCTCGACGCCCTGGCCCGCCACGGACTCACCCCCATCCCCCACCCCACCAAACCCGACCACTGGCGACTACCACCCACCGGCAACCGGATCACGTGGACCGACCGCATCTACGCCCAAGCCCTCAACACCCGCACACCCGGCAACCTCCCCAAGCGAGAGGACACCGACCGCGTCACGATCAACGGCCACGACGCCGACGTCCCCACCGGCAAACTCCTGGACAACCTCCGGGCCCAAGGCCGGCGTGACGGGGGCACCGAACAGGTACTCCTCGACGCCCTCGCCCGACACGGACTCACCCCCATCCCACACCCCACCAAACCCGACCACTGGCGACTACCACCCACCGGCGACAAGGTCATGCGGACCGACCGCATCTACGCCCAAGCCCTCAACACCCGCGAACCCGGCAACCTCCCCAAGTCCAGAGACACCGACCGGATCACCATCAACGGCCACGACACCGACATCCCCACCGGCAAACTCCTGAACACCCTCCGAACCGCTGGCCGGCGTGACGGGGGCACCGAACAGGTACTCCTCGACGCCCTCGCCCGACACGGACTCACCCCCATCCCCCACCCCACCAAACCCGACCACTGGCGGCTACCACCTGCCGTCAGCAGCATCGCCGCCCTCACCAGCCCACACACCACCAACCCCAACCGGCCTGCCACCGAGACGACCCGACCCACCACCGACCCCACCACACCACCAACCAAACGCCCCAAACGCTGACGACACAATCACCACCCCAACCCGTCCGACCAGCTCCAACAGAAAAGAACACAACATGGACACCCAACCCCGACGCACCACCTGGACCGACAAGCACTACGCCCAAGCCCTCAACACCCGCCCACCCGGCAACCTCCCCAAGTCCAGAGACACCGACCGCGTCACCATCAACGGCCACGACGCCGACATCCCCACCGGCAGACTCCTGCACCACCTCCGAACCGCTGGCCGGATCACCGGGGGCACCGAGCAGGTACTCCTCGACGCCCTGACCCGCCACGGACTCACCCCCATCCCCCACCCCGAGAAACCCGACCACTGGCGACTACCACCCACCGGCAACCGGATCACGTGGACCGACCGCATCTACGCCCAAGCCCTCAACACCCGCCCACCCGGCAACCTCCCCAAGTCCAGAGACACCGACCGCGTCACCATCAACGGCCACGACGCCGACATCCCCACCGGCAAACTCCTGAACACCCTCCGAACCGCTGGCCGGCGTGACGGGGGCACCGAACAGGTACTCCTCGACGCCCTGACCCGCCACGGACTCACCCCCATCCCCCACCCCACCAAACCCGACCACTGGCGACTACCACCCACCGGCAACCGGATCACGTGGACCGACCGCATCTACGCCCAAGCCCTCAACACCCGCCCACCCGGCAACCTCCCCAAGTCCAGAGACACCGACCGCGTCACCATCAACGGCCACGACGCCGACGTCCCCACCGGCAGACTCCTGAGCAACCTCCGGACCCATGGTCGGAGTACCAGGGGCACCGAACAGGTACTCCTCGACGCCCTGACCCGCCACGGACTCACCCCCATCCCCCACCCCACCAAACCCGACCACTGGCGGCTACCACCTGCCGTCAGCAGCATCGCCGCCCTCACCAGCCCACACACCACCAACCCCAACCGGCCTGCCACCGAGACGACCCGACCCACCACCGACCCCACCACACCACCAACCAAACGCCCCAAACGCTGACGACACAATCACCATGGTGTACGAGGTCAAGCTCGGCGACGAGTACCTGGCGGCCCACGTGGTGACCTTCGCCAACCCCCTGACCGGCGGGGAGTCCGCCAACACCGTCTACCTGGCCCGCCCCTGAGCCTCCCTGAGCTGCCCTCGGCCCGGGCACGCCGGACCCACCGCTGACCGTCTCGGCGGGCATGACCGGGCGGGTACATGCGGGCCATGCTGCTGGTCATCGGCGTCGTCGCGGTGGCGCTCGTGCTGCTCGGACTGCTTCTGGAGGCGGCCCGGTGGCTCATCGTCATCGGGGCGATCGCCTTCGTGGTCCTCTTCGTGCTGGCCTTCGTGCGGGGCCGCCAGAGCACCCGACCGTCACACCGTCGCTGAGCGGACCGGTTGTCCGGGGTCGGCCCGCCGTCGAGTCGTACCCGGGAAAAGACCGGGCCCCGGCGGGTGACGCCGGGGCCGGGCGGGGTCGGCCGTGGGGCGGTGGCCCCCGGCCGGGGTTACCGGCCCAGGTCGGGCCGGGGTCTCGTACCGGTGCGGAAGCGACCGGTCAGGCGGCCGTGAGGGCCGGGGTGGGTGCCTCCGCGCCGACCTCGGTGGTGGCCCTCGGGGGCGCGGTGGGGGTGGCCGGGCGACGGTTGGGCAGGGAGAGCCGGATGACCTTCCACCAGGCGGAGGCGACCTGCTTGGGCAGTGGCCCGGTGGTGTAGGTCAGGCCGTACCTGTCGAACAGGGCGCGCACCTCGGGGGCGATCTCCTGGTAGCGCTTGCTCGGCAGGTCGGGGAAGAGGTGGTGCTCGATCTGGAACGACAGGTTCCCGGTCATCAGGTGCATCAGCCGGCTGCCGCTGATGTTGGCCGAGCCGAGCATCTGCCGCAGGTACCACTCGCCCCGGGTCTCGCCCTCGATCGAGGTCTTCTCGAAGGTCTGCACCCCGCTCGGGAAGTGGCCACACATGATCACCGAGTGGCTCCACAGGTTGCGGATCAGGTTGGCGGTGAAGGTGGCGGCGAGGGTGGTCAGGAAGGACGGGCCGGACAGCAGCGGGTGGATGACGTAGTCCTTGAGCACCTGCCGGCGGATCTTGCGGCCGACGGCGCGTACCCGGGCCCGGAACTCGGGGGCCTTGTGCCGGCCCTTGCGCAGGTTGCGCCCCAGCTCCAGGTCGTACGCGGCGATGCCGTACTCGAAGAAGCAGGCGTTGAGGAAGTTCCACAGCGGCTGGCCGAGGTGCAGCGGGTACCACTTCTGGTCCTCGTCGACGCGCATGATGCCGTACCCGAGGTCGTTGTCCTTGCCGAGCACGTTGGTGTAGGTGTGGTGCAGCTCGTTGTGCGAGTGCTTCCACTGGTCGGCCGGGGAGACGTGGTCCCACTCCCAGGTGGTCGAGTGGATCTTCGGGTCGCGCATGAAGTCGTACTGGCCGTGCAGGATGTTGTGGCCGATCTCCATGTTCTCCAGGATCTTCGCCACCGCCAGGCCGGCGGTGCCGACCAGCCAGGCCGGCGGGAAGAGCGAGAAGAGCAGGACCGCCCGGCTGCCCAGCTCCAGCTTGCGCTGGGTGGCGATGACCTTGCGGATGTACGCCGCGTCGGCCTCGCCCCGCTCGGCGATGACGCGGTCGCGGATGGCGTCGAGTTCCTTACCGAGGACCTCGATGTCCGCCGCGCTGAGGTGGGCGATCGGGTTCTGGGACTTGTTCTGGATCGCGGTCACGTCCGCCAACTCCTGTCACAGGTCGATGTCGCAGGCGCCGGCCGCAGCCGACACACAGGTCTGGATGAGTACGCCGTCGCCGGGCACCGCCGTGGTGACGGTGCCGTTGCGCAGGTCCCGGACCGCGCCCTGCCGCAGCGGCAGCACGCAGCCGTAGCAGATGCCCATCCGGCAGCCGGAGGGCATCAGCACGCCGGCGGACTCCCCGGCGTCGAGGATCGGGGTGGCGCCGTCGGCCCGCAGGGTCACCGCCGCCCGGGTGAAGGTGACCTCGCCGCCGGCACCGGGGGTGACGACGGTGGGTCGGAAGCGTTCGGTGTGCAGCCGCTCGGCGCGCTGCCGGGCCGTCCAGTGCGCCTCGACGGCGTCCAGCAGGCCGACCGGGCCACACGCCCAGGTCTGCCGGTCCAGGTGGTCTCCGACCAGCTCGTCGAGCTGGTCGACGGTCAGCGGACCGGCGGTGTCGGTGTGCCGTTCGTGCAGCCGGATGGCTCCCCGCGCCGCGAGGTCCCGCAGCTCGGCGGCGAAGATCACGTCGTCGGGGGTGGGTGCGGAGTGGATCAGCACCACGTCGGCGGCCCGGTGGACCCCGGCACGCAGCATCGCCATCACCGGGGTGATGCCGCTGCCCGCGGTGACGAAGAGGACCCGCTCCGGGACGGGCCGGGGCAGCACGAAGTCACCCTGGGCCTGGTCGAGCTGGACGATCGTGCCCGGCTGGATCCGGCGTACCAGGTGGTTGCTGACCACGCCGTCGGGAATGGCCTTGACGGTGACCGAGATGGGCGCGCCCGGCCGTCCGGGCACCGAGGTGACCGAGTACGCCCGCCACTGGCGCACCCCGTCGACGTCGACACCGAGGCGGACGTACTGGCCGGGGGTGTGGCCCCGCCAGCCCCGGCCGGGCTGGATGGTCAGGGTGGCGGCGTCGCGGGTCTGGGGTTGCACGGCGAGGATCCGGCCGCGCAGCGCCGCGCCGGAGCGCAGCGGGTCGATCAGGTCGAGGTAGTCCTCCGGCAGCAGCGGCGTCGTCACCGTCTCGGCGAGCCGCATCAGCCGGTCCCGCAGCGAGGCCTTCCGGGGCGGGCGCGTCGCGATCGAGGTCATATCCCCAGAGTGACTACCCCGGCGGATAAAATCTTGACCTGACGGTGTGAATGACTCCTGCGTTATTGTTCACTGGGAACAAAGCAGGGAGGCTCCCCCATGTCAGACGACTTCCCGGCCGGCCCGCTGCCCGCCCGGTTCGGCCTCGACGAACAGGCCAGCCGGGCCCTGCGTGACCAACTGCCCGCGCTCGCCGAACGCACGGTCACCCGGATCACCGCCGAGGTGCCGAGCTACTCGGGCACCCTCACCGGGCAGATGCGGGAGAAGATCGAGAACGCGGTGCAGATCGCCCTCGGCACCTTCCTCAACCTGATGGAACGGTCCCAGGGTATCGACCCGAGCACCCCGCTGACCCACGCCCTGGCAGCGGCGTACGCGCTGGGCAGTGGGGAGGCCCGCGCCGGTCGGAGCATGGACGCGCTGCTGGCGGCGTACCGGGTGGGCGCCCGGGTGGCCTGGCGGGAGATGTCCACCACCACCGTGCGGGGCGGGCTGCCCGCCGCCACCGTCGCCGAGTTCGCCGAGCTGATGTTCGCCTACATCGACGAGCTCTCCGCCGCCAGCGTGGCCGGGCACGCCGACGAGCTGGCCAGTGCCGGCCAGGCCCGCCGGCGCAACCTGGAACGCCTGACCCACCTGCTGCTGGCCGGCGAGGCCGAGGAGGCCCTGCGCGGCCGGGCCGACCGGGCCGACTGGCCGGTGCCACAGACCCTGACCGCGGTGCTGCTGCCCCGCAGCACCGTCCGGGGCGCCCTGGCCCGGCTGGACCCGCACACCCTGGACAGCGCCGAGGACCTGCCGGGCGTGGAGGCCACCGAGGAGCTGTCCGTGCTGCTCGTGCCGGACATGCACGCCGCCCGCCGGGCGCACCTGCTGCGGACCCTGCACGGCCTGCGGGCGGTGGTCGGCCCGGCCCGGCCCTGGCACCGGGCCGCCTTCTCCTACCGGCGGGCGCTGCGGGCGCGCCAGGTCGGCCTCGGCGAGGGAGGCGACGATCCGGTCGACACCGAACGGCACCTCGCCGAGCTGCTCCTCGGCGCGGACCCGGAGAGCCTGGCCGACCTGCGCGCCCAGGCGTTGGCTCCGCTGTCGGACCTGCCGCCGGCCACCGCGCACCGGCTCGCCGAGACGTTACGTTCCTGGCTGCTGCACCAGGGCCGCCGCGACCAGGTGGCCGCCGACCTGTTCGTGCACCCGCAGACCGTGCGGTACCGGATGGGCCGGCTGCGGGAGCGCTACGCCGACCGCCTCGACGACCCGGCCGCCGTCCTGGACCTGACCGTGGCGTTGGCCTTCCTCCCGCCGCCGCCCGGCCCGGACCGGCCCGACCCCGCCCCGCAGGACTGACCGTCACCGCCGGTCCTGCCGGCTGCCCGTACCGGCCAGCCAGATGCCGGCCAGGATCGCCACCGCGGACACCCCGAGCCCGACGAGCCGGATCCCACCCAGCGACACGGTCTCCTGGAAGGCGGTCACCCCGACCACGACGCTGACCACCGGATCGGTGAGGGTCAGCGCGGTCAGCGGCGCGGCGAGCCGGCCGCTCTGGAAGGCGTTCTGGTTGAGCAGCAGACCGAGCAGGGCCACCAGCGCCAGGGCCGCGAACCGCCAGTCCAGCAGCACCGGCACCAGATCGCCCTGGTACCGGCCGACGACCGCCTTGGCCAGGGCGGCCGCCACGCTGTAGGCGATCCCGCAGGCCACCCCGAGCACCGCGCCCCGCACCGCCCCCCGCAGCCGGACCGAGAGCAGCACACAACCCGCCACGGCCACGCCGGCACCCACCCCGACCCAGACCCAACTCGACAGGGACGGGTCGGTGACGCCGGCCCGCGCGTCGGAGACCACCAGGAAGGCGGCCAGTCCGGTCGCGCCGACCCCGATGGCCATCGCGTCCCGGCGCAGCACCCGCCGCCGGTCGAGCACCGCCTCGATCAGGATCGCCATGAACAGCCCGCTGGCCAGCACGGGTTGGACCAGCACCAGGGGGCCGAAGCGCAGCGCGGTGGCGTGCAGGGCCGCCCCGGCGGTGTCCGGCAGCCAACCGGAGAGCCACAACCGGTTGCGGAACAGCCGTACCAGCAGTCGGGGGTCCAACGCGGCATGCGGGCGTTCCCGCTTCGCCGCCCGCTGGTGCACGGCGGCGGAGAGCCCGTAGCAGAAGGCGGTGGCGAAGGAGAGCAGGACGGCGAGCAGCATGGGCGGCCGTCAGGCCCACCGCGGCAGCGGCCGGGGGGCGGCCACCGGCGTCGTCGGTGCCAGCCCCTCGACCACGGCGGCCACGTCCACCCCGGCCGGCGGGACGGCGGCGGGTTCACCCGCCCCGGTGAGCAGGTCGGTCAGGGCCGGCCCCAACCGCGCGGTGGAGTCGACGTACGTGGTCAACCCGCAGCGGGTGAGGATCTCGGCGTTGGCCCGGCCGTGCCCCGGCAGCGGCCGGTAGGTGACCGTGGGCAGGCCGGAGGCGAGGGACTCCTGGCAGGTCAGCCCGCCGGCGTTCTCCACGATCACGTCGACCGCGCGCATCAGGGCGGGCATGTCCGCCACCCAACCGAGGACGTGCCCGGGAAAGTCCCGCAGCCGGCGGCGCAGCCGCTCGTTGTGACCGCAGACCACCACCGGCTGGACCCCGTCGGTGGCGAGCACCTCGCGGGCGGTCCGGACCACGTCCCCGGCGCCCCAGGCGCCCGCCACGATCAGGGCCAGCCGGGCCCGCTGCGGCAACCCGAACCGGTCCCGGGCGGCGGCCCGACTCAACCCGGCCGCGTCGGTGAACCGCCGGGAGATCAGCGGCCCCACCACCCGGACCGCCCGCGCCCCGTTGGCGTCCGCGGTGTCCCGGGCCGCGTCGTGGACCACGCAGTACAGGTCGACCCCCGGGCTGATCCAGGAGGGATGGACCGCGAAGTCCGTCACGTACGCGACGACCGGGACGGTGATCCGCCGGTCCTCGCGCAACGGTCCGAGCAGCTGGTTGGCGAACGGGAAGGTGGTGACCACGGCCCGGGTGTCCGGGGGCAGGTGCGCAAGCATCCGCCGGTACGCCGGACGCAGCGCGGCCCGGATCAGCGCCAGCGCCACGGGTGACCGGCTGGTGACCGTGAACAACGCCTGGTAGCTCCAGGGCAGCCAGCGCAGCATGCCCCAGTAGGTCTGGCGGACCAGCCGGTCCAGCGGGCCGGGCAGGGTGGCCAGGAAGTTCACCCGGTCGACGGTGAACCCCCGCGCCCGCAGCCGGCGCGCCAACTCCCCGGCGGCGGCGTCATGGCCGGCACCGATGTCGGCCGACACCACCACGATCCGGTGGTCGACGTGCTCGTTCCCACCGCGCCCCCTCACCCGGCGCGCTTACCCCGCCGGATGGAGAACAGTCACCGGTTGTTCCGGGTTGGCCCGCGCCAGCCGTCCGGATCGTCCCCGCGGGGGGTGCCGAGTCCGTGTTCGGCCAACGGCCCGAGGGTGATCCCCCGTCGCCCGGCCCAGCGCACCAGCAGGGGCAGCGTGCCCAACGCGCCCTGCCAGGCCCGGGGCGACGAGGCGCAGTCGGAGTCGTGCAGCAGGACGGTGCCGCCGTCGGCCAGGGTCCGGGTGAGATTGCGCTGGATCCACTCCGGCTCGGCCCCGGACACCCAGTCCCGGCCCCACGCCGTCCACAGCACCGGGGTCAGCTCCAGCCGTCGGCAGGCCAGCACGGCGGCGGTGGTCAGCACCCCGTACGGCGGCCGGTACCAGCGGGGTGTCGTCCCGGTCGCCGCCGCGATCCGGTCCCGGGCCCGGCCGATGTCGGCGTACGTCACCCGGGGCGGGCACCGCAGCAGGTTGCGGTGCCGCCAGCCGTGCACGGCGACCTCGTGCCCGGCGGCCACGATCTCCCGCCCCAGCCCGGGGTCCCGGTCCACCATCACGCCGAGCAGGAAGAAGGTGGCCCGGACCCGGGTGTCGGCCAGGGTCCGCAGGAACCAGGGGGTGGAGTCGCGGTCCGGCCCGTCGTCGAGGGTCAACGCCACGTGCCCGGGTCGGCCGACCCCCGCGAGACCCGGCAGGAAGCGGCGACGCAGCGGCAGGATGGCGCTGAGCGCCGGCCCGGCGTGCACCGCGAGCGCCCCGGCCAGCGCGGCGGCGCCGAGCCCGGCCCGGTTCACCACGCTCCCGCCCGACTCCGCCGTCCGTCCCGCACGGACCCGCCGATACCCGGCCCGACCGGGCACAAACCCGGCCGGCGGGCCACCGCGACGCCGGCGCCGGCTGGGACCGGCGGTCGGTCACCGGTCTTCGGTCACCGGTCGCCGGGCAGGCCGGGTCTGCTGCCGAAGGCGGCGGCGGCGTTGGCGGTGGCGGCCTGCCGGGCCAGTGGGTCGTCCCGGCCGCCGAGGAACGCCGCCGGGTCGTCGGTGCCCATCGGGAACGGCCAGTCGCTGCCGAGCAGCAACCGGTCCGTACCGAACACCTCGGCGACCACGGCGGTCATCGACGGCTGGTGGGTCAGGCAGTCGGTCCAGATCCGGCGCAGCGCCCGCGCCGGGGGAAGCGACAGCGGGCCGACGCCGGGACGGTCGGTGGCCACCCCCCGGTCCCAGCGGCCCACCAGCGCCGGCACGGCACCGCCGCCGTGCACCAGCACCAGCCGCATCCCCGGGTACCGGCCGACGACGTCACCGAAGACCAACTGCCCCACCGCGACGGCCGTCTCCACCGGATTGCCGAGCAGGTTGCCGAGATAGAACTCGTCCAGCCGACGATCCGGTGACGCCGACGGGTGCAGCAGCAGCCCCCGCCGGTCTGCGTCCAGCGCCGCGAAGAGCGGCCCGAACGCGGCACCGGCCAGCGACGGAATCCGCCCACCCGCCCCGGCGGTCACCCCCCACCAGCGGTCGTCGGCGCGGATCCGCTGGTACTCGGCCAGCGCCACGGCGGGCTCGTGCAGCGGCAGGAACGCCAGCGGGCGCAGCCGGGGCTGCCCGGCGGTCCGGGCCAGCAGTCCGTCGTTGACCGCCGCCGCCCACCGCGCACTGTCCGCCGGCCCGAGATGCTGACCGTGGTACGGCGGCGGAACGGTCACCACCGCGGCGTCCAGCCCGGCCGCGTCCAGGTACGCCAGCAGCGCCTGCGGCCGGTGCAGGGCGGCCGGCCCGACCGGGTGTCCGGCCACCACGTGCCGCCCGTCGTCGGCGGTGGTGACCAGGTCGTCGATGCCCGCGTCGACAAGCGACGGCGCGAGATGGGTGTGCACGTCCACCCCACGCTGAGCAGGCTCGTTCGCGACTGCGGTACTCGCAACACCGGCGAGTTCCTCGCGCTTCACAGCTGGACCACGCGGTTGTGGAGGGTGCCGAGCCTGTCCACCTCGGTGGTGACCACGTCGCCGGGGGCCAGGAAGACCTGCGGGTCGCGGGCGTTGCCGATGCCGGCGGGGGTGCCGGTCAGCAGCACGTCGCCGGGGCGCAGTGTCATACCCCAGCTCAGCTCGGCGATGAGCTGCGCGACCGAGAAGGCCATCTGCCCGGTTACCGCGTCCTGGCGTACCTCGTCGTTGACCAGGCAGCGGATCCGCAGCGCCGCCGGGTCGCCGATCTCGTCGGCGGTGGTGACCCACGGGCCCAGCGGCATGGTGTCGTCGATGCTCTTGCCCTTGAGCCACTGGCCGCCGTGGGCGCGTTGCAGGTCCCGCTGGGAGACGTCGTTGGCCACCAGGTAGCCGAAGACGTGCTCCAGCGCCCGCTCCGCCGGGATCGACCGGCCCGCCCGGCCGATCACCAGGGCCACCTCGGCCTCGTAGTCCCAGCGGTCAGAGACCCGCGCGTCGTAGCGGATGTCGTCGTACGGGCCGACGACGGTGTCCGGGCCCTTGGTGAAGAAGGTGGGGTGGCGGGGCCGCTCGGCCGGGTCCTGCCCCTCCCGACGTCCGGCGGACTCCTCGTAGTGGGCCCAGTAGTTCCAGCCGGTACAGAGGATGTCCCGGTTGAACCGGGTAAGCGGCGCGCCCAGCAGTGCCGGATCGAGCCGCCGCACGGGTGCCGTGGACTGGGCCGCCTGCGCCGCGGCGAGCGCCTGCGGGCCGCCCCGGACCAGGTCGTCGACGCTGCCCAGGTCGCCCGGGAGGACCACGACCTCCTGCTCGTCGGGGCGGACCGAGACGGTACGCCACTGACCGTCGAGGAGCATCCGCCCCAGCCTCACGCCGACTCCCCCGCGTCGAGCACCGCGATCGCGTTGATCTCGATCAGGTAGTCCGGGTGGACGAAGCGGGACACCTCCACCATGGTGGACGCCGGTGGCGGGCCGGTGAAGTACTGCCGGCGTACCCGGTGGATGGTGTCGAAGTGGCCGATGTCGCGGACGTAGACGTCGACCCGCGCGACGTCGTCGAGGGTGCCGCCGGCGGCCCGCACGGCGGCGTCCAGGTTCCGGCAGACCTGGTGGGTCTGCTCCTCGACGTCGCCGATGCCGGCGATGCCGCCGTCGGCGGTGCGGGCGGTCATCCCCGAGACGAAGACCAGCCGGCCGGGGCCGGCGACGGTGGCCTGGGCGAAGTGCCCGTTCGGCGGGGCCAGGTCGGGCGAGACAAGCAGTTCCTTCGGCATGGCGGTGTCCTCAGCGGGCGTCGTCGGTGCTGGTGTACCAGTCGGGTTGGGTCGGATAGTGCGGGCCGTCGTAGACCTCCAGCAGCACCGACTCCTGCTCGGCCACCGTCGGGCCGTGCACGCTGCCCTTGGGGTTCCAGTAGAACGAGCCGGGCACCAGGGTGATCCCGGTCGGCTGGTAGGTGTAGCGGCCGGCCAGGCAGTACATGAACTGGTTCGAGGCGTGCGCGTGCGCCGACGGGATGCCGGACCCGGCCTGGAACCGGACCAGGGCGATCGACGCGCCGGTCTCGTCGTCGCGCCAGAGCATCTTGTGCGACAGCCCGGCCAGCGTCTTGTCCACCCACGCCAGGTCGCCGACGTTGACCATGATCTCCCGGAACCGGCGCAGCGCCGGATCGCCGTCCACCGGCACGGCCGACCGGTCGGGCAACTCCCCCGAGTACGCCGCCGCGGCGGAGAGGTTGTCGACGGGCGGGATCTCAGCGGACATCAGTGAACTCCTTCGGGTGCCGGTGCCACGGTGCTCGGGGGTTGGTCGGGCAGGCCCAACTCCCCCGCCAGTTGGTGCAGTCGGTCCAGCAGCGCCCGGTCCAGGGGCGTCCCCCGGTACGCCGACTCGCGCAGCCGCCGCGCGGACCGCTCGCCGGGCAGGGTGACCCGGTCCACCCCGGGCGCGTACGGCGGCGCGGTCACCTGCCGGCCCAGGGCGGCCAGCCGGGCGGTGAACTCCGCCGGATCGCCGAAGGCCGCCGGATCCAACGCCAGGAAGAAGTGCGCACAGTCGTTGGGTACGGCGGTGTCGGCGTACAGGCCGCGCACCTGCTGGCCGAAGCCGCCCCCGGAGAGCACCCCGGTCAGCGCGTCGACCATCAGGGCCAGCCCGAAGCCCTTGTGCCCGGCGGCGGGCAGCAGCATGCCGGCGAGCGCCGCGGCGGGGTCGGTGGTGTCCCGGCCGAGGCTGTCGGTGGCCCAGCCGGTGGGGATCTGCCCGCCGGCGGACTCGGCCAGCCGGATCCGGCCCAACGCCACCTCGGACAGGGCGATGTCCAGCACCACCGGCTCACCGTCGACCCCGGCCGGCAGGCCGAGCGCGACCGGGTTGTTGCCGACCACCGGGTGCCCGCCACCGGGTGCCGGCATCAGCGGTCGGGTGTTCGACATGGCCACCCCGATCAGGCCGGCCTGGGCGGCCGCGCGGGCGTACCGGCCGGCGGCGCCGAAGTGGAAGGCCCGCCGTACGCTCACCGCCCCGATTCCGAACTCGCGTGCCTTGCCGACCGCCAGGGCCATGGCCTGGTCGGCGGTGAGCACGCCGAGGGCGTGGCCGGCGTCGAGGACGGCGATCGCGCCGAGGTCGACCACCGGCTCGGCCCGGGTGGCGGTGCTGACCGAGCCGCTGCGCAGCCGGTCGAGGTACATCGGGACCAGCATCACGCCGTGCGACGGCACCCCACGACGGTCGGCGTCGACAAGCGACTCGGCGACCGTGGCGGCGGCGGGACGGGGTAGGCCGGTGGCCGCGAGCAGCCCACCGACCAGGGTGGTCAGCCAGTCGCTGTCGACCCGTACCCGGCCGGTCGGCGCGGCCGGGTCGGCGCGCACCGCTGTCGGACTCCCGGACCCTCGTTGCATGGCGGCCGTTCCCCTGCCCCTGGTGCGGATCCCACCGGCCGCAGTGGATGGTCGGCGGCGCGGGTGGACCACGTCCGGTTCGGACGTTGGCCGAAGGGTAACCGCCCGACCGGTGTCCCCAGCAGGAAGGATGCAGATCCGTTCGCCCTGGCGGGCCGCCGTCAGCGCACCGTGACCGGGCTCTCGCGCAGCGGGGTCGGTCGGGCCCGACCACGGTCGGCCCCAGGCCGGGCGGTGACGGGTCCCCGGCGGCGGGCCGGACGGCGGCGGGTGCCCGCTCAGGCGGCGAGTCCGGCGGCGCCGAAGGAGACCGAGAAGCGCTTGCACCAGATGGAGACGCTGGTCAGCGCGGTCAGGTCGACGCTCGCGGGAATGTCGTAGGCCTGGGTGCCCCGGTTGCCCTTGAGTCGGCCCAGCTCCACCCACTCGCCGTCGTCGAAGACCCGCCAGCCGGCGACGCCGGGCAGCACCGGCTGGTCGGTCAGCCAGACCCGCAGATCCGGACCGTTGCTGGTGGCGAGGTCACGCAGGACGAGCTGACGGCGACCGTCGGGCAGCTCGACCACCTGGGCGACGCCACTGGTGTCGTGCTCGTGGGTGACGAACTCCCCGGCGGCCAGCAACCGGTTGCCCGTCCGGGTCGGCGAGGGCTCGACGGGGGTGGGCACGGCGGTCGGGGACGCGGCGGTCGCCGGTTCGGCGGGACCGGACGGCAGGGACGCGGGCGGGCCGTCGACCACCGGGACCGCCTCGTCGACCACCGTCTCGGTGACCAGTTTCCACGGTTGGAACCAGTAGAGCCCGAAGACCGCGCCGAGCACGACGGCGAGGGTGACGGTCCAGATCAACGGCTTGCTGCGCGGCGATTTCGACACGCCGGTCAGCGTACGGCCCCTTGGTGCCGTCCCTTGCGGACGTTCACCGTCGGTGCCCCCTGCGGGTACGGTCCGGCACCGGAGTCAGGCGGCCCGGCCGTGCCGCCAGTAGCCCATGAAGGCCACCGCGCTGCGGTCCATCCCGCAGTCGACCACCAGGTGCCGACGCAGGGTACGGATCACGCCGGCCTCCCCGGCCAGCCACGCGTACAGCGGCACCGCCGTCGGCGGGGTCGGGCACTCCCAGAGGATCTCGGTGTCCACGTCCACCTCGGCGATCAGCGACGCACCGACGGGCTGCCGGTCGGCCAGCAACCGGCCGGCGGCCTCCCGGACCGCCGGGACCAGGCGGCTGCCGTGCTCGGCGTCGCCCCGGGTCAGCCAGGTGACCTCGACCCCCGGTGGCGTCAGCAGCGGCAGGGCGTCGGTCGACTCGGGCACCTCCAGCAGCACCCGGCCCCGGGCGTCCAGCGGCAGCCGTTCCAGGATGGCGCTGATCGCCGGCACCGCCGTCTCGTCCCCGGCCAGCAGCAGCTCTCCGCTGGTCGGGGGCCGGAACTCGATGCCGCCGTGGTCGCCGTCGTAGCCGGCGTCCGGGCCGACGATGGCGACCTCGTCGCCGGGGCGTACCCGACGGGCCCAGCGGGTGGCCGGGCCGCCGTCGCCGTGCAGGACCAGGTCGACGTCGAGCTCACCGAGTTGCGCCCGGACCGCGCGCGCGGTGTACGTGCGGATCGGGTTGCGGCGGTGCTCGGGCAGGGCCCGCCACTGCGCGTACCAGTCGGGGCCCTGCGGCAGGTACACCCCACGCTGTCCGGGCAGCGGCAGGGCCAGCTTGATCCGCTGGTCGTAGCCGTTGTCGGCGAAGCGGTCCAGGTCGGCACCGGTGAAGGTGACCCGGACGAAGGAGGGGCTGAGCCGACGCACCGCGCGAACTTCCACGGTGAACAGGCGCCACGGCGTGATGGGCAGGGTCTGGGTCATGGGTTCTTCCTGTGCGGGATCCGGCGCACGGGCGCGCGCCTATCGGGGACCGGTCGCCACGGCGCGTGAACGCCACAGCAACCAGACGAAG
Organism: Micromonospora yangpuensis; assembly: GCF_900091615.1. Lineage (NCBI taxonomy): Bacteria > Bacillati > Actinomycetota > Actinomycetes > Micromonosporales > Micromonosporaceae > Micromonospora > Micromonospora yangpuensis. The sequence goes on from NZ_FMIA01000002.1 coordinate 3,987,601, forward strand.
TAGGGGGTGCCGATCATGGCGGTGACCAGGCCGGCGGGGATCTGGGCGGGGGCGATGACGGTCCGGCCGACGGTGTCGGCGAGGCTGACCAGGACGGCACCGAGCAGGGCGGCGACCGGCAGTACCCGGGTGTGCCGGGCACCGACCAGGGCGCGGGCGGCGTGCGGCGCGACCAGGCCGACGAAACCGATCACCCCGACGGCGGAGACCGCGGTGGAGGTCAGCAGGGCCGCGGCGGCCAACGCGACCAGCCGGGTGCGTTCCAGCCGGACGCCCAGCACCCGTGGGGTGTCGTCGTCGAGGGCGAGCAGGTCCAGCTCCCGGCGGGCCGCCAGCACCGCCGGGGTGAGCACCACCAGGGCGATCGCCACCGGCAGCACCTGGCCGGCGGTACGGCCGTAGGTGGAGCCGGAGAGCCAGGTCAACGCCTTGCCGGTGTTGTACGGGTCGAACGCGACGATCAGGAAGGTGATCACCGCCATGCCGCCCTGCCAGGCGCCGAAGCCGATCAGCACGAGCCGGTCGGAGCTGAGGCCGCCCCGCCAGGCGGTGGCGTAGACCAGGGTGAACGCCAGCATCGCGCCGATGCCGGCGACCCCGGAGACGGCCCACACCCCGGCGGCCGGCAGGAAGGTCAGCAACGCCACCGCGCCCACTCCGGCGCCGGCGGTGATGCCGAGGATGCCGGGTTCGGCCAGCGGGTTGCGGCAGACCGCCTGAACGGTGGTGCCGGCGACCGCCAGGGCCACCCCGGCCAGGGCCGCCGCCGCGACGCGTGGCCAGCGCTGGTCCAGTACGAAGGTGTAGCCGGTCCCGGTGCGGCCCTGCACCCAGTTGACGATGTCACCGAGCAGTACCCAGGTGTCGCCGAGCAGCATCCCGACGGCCAGCGCCGTGACGACGAGCGCGACGCCGCAGCCCACCACCAGGCGGTGGAACCGGGCGGACCGCACGGCGGCGTGGCCACCGGGGGGACGGCGGGTCGGGCCGGCGTCGCGGTGCCGGCGGGCCAGCCAGATCAGGATGGCCGCGCCGAGCAGCGTGGTGACCACGCCGGTGGGGATGTCCACCCCGGCCTGCCCGCCCATCACCGCGCGCAGCAGCACGTCCGAGCCGAGCACGATGATGACGCCGGCGATGCCGGAGAGCGGCAGCAGGATGCGGTGCCGGTGCACCCCGGGGAAGACGGGGGCGAGCAGCCGGACGATCACCGGGGCGCAGAGGCCGACGAAACCCACCGGCCCGGTCAGGGTCACCGCGACGGCGGAGAGCAGCACGGCCAGCAGGGTCACCAGCAGTCGGGTACGCCGCACGTCCAGCCCGAGCACGGTGGCGGTGTCGTCGCCGAGGGCGAGGATGTCCAGGCGGTGCCCGAGCAACAGCAACGCGCCGACCGCGACGGCGATCACCGGGGCGAGCTGGGTCAGGGCGTGCAGGTCACTCTGCACGAGCGAGCCGTTGCCCCAGGCGAACAGGCCGATGGTGCCCTGTTCGAACAGGAGCAGCAGAAGCATGGTCAGGCTGTTGAGCGCCAACGCGATGGCCGAGCCGGCCAGGATGAGGCGGGTGGTGCTGGCCTGGCCGCCGGCGGCGAGCGCCATCACCAGGGCGGCGGCCACCAGCCCACCGCCGAGGGCGAGGCCACCGGCGGGCAGCACCGGCAGGGTGATGCCGAAGGCCGCCACGCCCACGATGGCCAGGTGCGCTCCGGCGTTCACCGCGAGGGTGTCCGGGGAGGCCAGCGGGTTGCGGGCGATGGACTGCAGGGCGGCACCGGCGAAGCCCAGGGCGATGCCGATGGCCAGTCCGGTGAGCAGCCGGGGCAGCCGGGAGGCGACCAGGACCCGGGCCGTCTCGTCGTCGCCGCCGGTGGCGAGCCGGAGCAGGTCCAGCGCGCCGACCGAGGAGGTCCCCTGGGTGAGGTGGACCGCGGCGACCACGATCAGGACGGCGGTGGCCAGCACGAAGGCGGCCACGATCCGGGTGGCGGGGGGCCTGCCGACCGGGGCCGGCCGGGTGGCCGGCTCCGGTGCGGCGGGTTTGAGCAGCTGGTTCACACCGTGTAGACCTTGACGAGCTCGTCAAGGTACTGCTTGCCGGAGAGCGGGCCACCGAAGGTCCAGATCCCGTCGGGCATCCGGTGCAGGTTGCCCTGCTTGACGAAGGCGAAGGAGGTCCAGATGGCGTTGCTGTTCAGGCCGTCGGCGAAGACGTCCCCGCCGTCGGAGGCGTTGTAGAAGAAGTGCAGGTCCTGGTCCTTGAGGTTGGTCAGCCCCTCGACGTCGGTCTGCCCGAGCCCCCACGCCTTGTCGACCTCACCGGTCCAGGCGTTCTTCAGGCCGAGCTGCAGCCCGATCTGGGAGACCAGCGCACCCTGACCGAACATCCGGATGGAGATGGTGCTGCCTTCCTTCCAGCCGTCGGCGATGGCGAAGGACTTTCCGGCGGCGCCGGCGTCGGCGATCTTCTTCTTGCCGTCGGCGATCGCCGCGTCGAAGTCGGTGAGCAGCTTCTCCGCCTCCGCCGTCTTGCCGACGGCGGTGGCGATCATGTTCAGGTCGGAGCGCATCCGGCCCAGGTTGTCGGTGGCGTCGCTGCCCTTGGTGACCACCACCGGCACGTACTTCTCCAGCTGGTCGATGAGGGTGGCGCCCCGGTCGGAGCCCAGCACCACCAGGTCGGGCTCCAGGGCGACGATCGAGTCGACGCTCGGCTCGGCCCGGGTGCCGACGTCCTTGACGCTGGCGTCGAGCTTGGCGGCGGTCACCCAGGTGGCGTACCCCTTGGGGTCGGCGACACCGACGGGCATCACGCCCAGGCTGACCAGCATCTCGGCCTCGCCCCACTCCAGGCCGACGACCTTGGTCGCCGGGGCGTCCAGGGTGACGGCCTTGCCCCGGCTGTCGGTGACGGTGACCGGACCGCCGGCGGCGGCGCTGGTCGGCGTCTCGGCCGGGGCGTTCTCGGTGGTGCCGCAGGCGCTGACCAGCAGTGCGGTCAGAGCGGCGACCAGGACGGTGGCACGGGTACGGTTCATCACTGTCTTTCTGCTTCTGCGTGGGATGGGGGTGTTCAGGCGGGGAGACGGACGCTGTGCCGCCCCACCGGTCGGGTCGACAGCAGTCCGGTCGACGGGTCGATGCTCACCTCGATGCGGATGCCGTACGTCTCGGTGAGGGCGGCCTCGGTGAAGACCTCGGCGGGGGTGCCGGTGGCCCGGACCCGCCCGCCGTGCAGCAGCACCACCTCGTCAGCCACGGCGGCGGCCTGGTTGAGGTCGTGCAGGACGACCCCGACGGCGACGGCGTGCTCGTCGGCCAGGTCACGCATCAGGTCGAGGATCTCCACCTGGTAGCGCAGGTCCAGGAAGGTGGTGGGCTCGTCGAGCAGCAGTACCGGGGTGTCCTGGGCCAGGCAGGTCGCCAGCCACACCCGCTGCAGCTCGCCGCCGGAGAGTTCGTCGACCGGCCGGTCGGCCATCGCGGTCACGCCGGTGACCGTCATCGCCCGGGCGACCATGGCGGGGCCGTCGGGGTCGGCGGCCCGCCACCGGCCCCGGTACGGATGCCGGCCGTAGCCGACCACGTCCCGGACGGTGATCCCGCTGGGCACGGGGCGGCTCTGCGCCAGCAGGGTGACCCGGCGGGCGAACTCCCGGGCCGGCAGCTCGCCGGCGGCGGTGCCGTCGCCGAGCAGCACCTCACCACCGGCCACCGGGTGCAGCCGGGCCAGCGCCCGCAGCAGGGTCGACTTGCCGCTGCCGTTCGGGCCGACCAGGGCCGTCACCGCGCTGGGGCGTAGCCTGATCGCGGCATCGTGGACCACGACGGTGCCGTGGTACCCCAGCCGCAGATCCACCCCGCGCAGGCCCACGGCAGGGTCGATCGGCTCTTCACCGTTGGACATGCGGTTAGGCTAGCCTAACCTTGCCGCCGGGTGTCAAGAAGGGGGTCGACACCCCGGACGAACCCGCTCACGAGGCCCTCGGCCGGATCTCTGTGGGAAGCTGGAGCCGGCCTGCAGGCTGGCGCGACGCGGAGGGAGACGGGCCGGATGATCAAGACGCTGCGTCCCAGGGACTACGACGAGGCGATCTACATCGGCCACTACTTCTGCGAGGGCTTCACGGTGGTCATGGACCTGACCGGGTTGACCAGCGAGCAGGCCCGCTCCTTCGTCGACTTCGCCTCCGGCCTGGTGATCGGCCGCGACGGCGGGATGGAGCGGGTGGCACCCCGGGTCTTCGTGCTGCGACAGCCAGCCGGCCGGCCGGTGTCCGTCGTCAACCCACCCGCGACCACTCCGGCCTGACCCCCGCCACGCAGCGCCTGCGCGCCCCGGTCAGCGGACACCCAGCCTGGCCGGACGGCCGGACGGCCACGATGGACGGTCCCGTGACCCATCGTGGCCGCGCCGCAGCCGCCCCCGCCGACGTGCGGCGCGGGTCGACCGAGGGCGGGCACAGCTTCGCCGGACCTGCCGGAATGGATCCACCCCCGCTCCGACAGAACCGGCGACGCCGCCCGACCCGTCCCCCCGGGCGGGCCGGTCGTCGAACTGTTCGACTCCCCCCACTCGCGCAACAGGCGTTGAGCAAAAACCCGAACCGCTCAACGCTTGTTGCTCAAGTACGGCGAGCATACGCTCACGTTCGGTAGAGATGTCAACACCTGTTTATCCGGCAGCGATACCTGCGACACTGTTGTTCACGCCGGGGAGGGACACAGTCATGGCCGAAGAACCACCCGAGGAACCACGCCTGCCCTCACTCGACACCCTCGCGGCCCGCCTGGAGTACCTCTTCACCACGATCCGGCCCACCGCCGAGGAGATCGGCGAATCCGAGGACCCGCTGCGCAGCTACACCAACCGGGAGATCGCCGACAAGATCAACCTTGCCGCCACCGACACCGGCGTCACGATCAGCGCGGCGTACGTCGGCGAGTTGCGCCGCGGCGTTGCCCAGGATCCCCGGATGTCCCACATCCGGGCGCTGGCCCGGGCCTTCGGGGTCAGCTCGGGATACTTCGTCGACGACGCGGCGGCCCGGCGGGTCGAGGAACAGATCACCCTGCTGGCCGAGCTACGCCGGATGGACGTCAAGCAGGTAGCCCTCCGCCAGGTGCTCACCGACGCGGGCCTCTCCCCCACCGACACCCAACTGGTGGAGCAGATGGTCGCCCGGTTGCGGGCGGTGGCCGCCGAGGTTGACCCCGACGAGCACCATCGGCTGTGACAGCGGGGCGTGGTGTTGGTCCTCCGATGGCACCGTGCCGACGAGCGGGAGTGGGCAGAGGTGAAGCTGCACCGGCTACGAAAGCACTGTGAGCGGGTCCTGGCCGACCTCGGGGTGCCCGAACCGTTCGACATCCACCAACTCTGTCGCCTACTGGGCGAACGCCGGGGTCGCCCGCTGCGGCTGGTGCCGATCAGCCTGCCGGTGCACACCGTCTGCGGCATGTGGGTGCCCACCGGCGGCTTCGACGCCATCTTCTACGAGCAGGACACCTCACCGCTGCACCAGTTGCTGATCATCGGCCACGAACTGGGGCACCTGCTCGCCGGGCACCGCGCCTCGGCGGTGCTCGACCCGGCCGCGTCCCGACTGCTCCTGCCCGACCTCGACCCGCAACTGGTACGCCGGTTCCTCGGCCGCAGCAACTACGACGCCGACGAGGAACGGGAGGCCGAGATGATCGGCTCGCTCCTGCTGCGCCGGGCCCGCGACGACCGCGGCGTACGCCCCGACGCACCGTTGGACGCCGACCAGAGCGAACTCTACGGCCGGCTCCGGCACTCCCTGGAACATCCGGACCGGTGACGGCGGTGGCCGTCGTCCTCTACACCCTCTGCGCCGCCACCGGCTGGCTCGCGTTCGGGTACCTGCTGCGGCTGCAACGACGCCGCCCCAGTCAGGCCCGCCGGGCGATCTGCGTCGCCTTCGGCGCCTTCGCCGCCGGCATCACCCTCGCCGTCCCTCCGGTGGCCACCCTGCTCGACCAGGGCTCGGGCCTACCCAACCTGGCCAAGGTGATCTCGCACGGCTGCGCGCTGACCATCGCGGCCAGCGCCGAGACCATGCTGCTGCACCTCGCCCTGCCCCCGGCCACGGCCGCCACCCGCAGCCGGTGGTGGATCCGGATCACCGGCGTCACCTTCGCCGTGATGGTCGCCCTCTTCGCCTGGACGCTGCGCTACCCCACCCCGGTACGGTTGACCGTGGAGTACGCCACCGACCCGGTGGTCACCGCCTATCTGCTGATCTTCATGGCGATGGGCTTCCTCGCGTACTGCTTCGACATCACCCGGCTCTGCTGGCGCTTCGCCCGGATCTGCGGACGTCCCTGGCTGCGACGAGGGTTGCGGGTCACCGCCGTCGGCGCGGTCTTCGCCCTGCTCTACAGCATCAACAAGATCTGCTACCTGGTCGCCTACCGCTCCGGTGCCCGCCCCGGCGGCGAGGAGGAGATCGCGGCGGTACTGGTCACCGCCGCCGCCCTGCTCATGATCACCGGCCTGACCATGCCCGCCTGGGGTCCCCTGCTCACGCTCACCCGCCGCTGTGCCGACCTGCGCGCGTACCGTCGGCTCGGTCCACTCTGGCACGACCTGGTCCGCGCCCTGCCCGGCATCGAACTCGACGACAGCCTGCGGCGACCGTTCACCGCGCTGCGCGACATCGACTACGCGCTCACCCGTCGGGTGGCCGAGATCCGCGACGGCCGGCTGGCACTGCGCCCGTACCTGGCGGTCGCCGTCGGCCGGACCGCCGAACGCCTCGCCGACGCCGCGGGCCTGACCGGCGCGGACCGGCGGGCCGCCGTCGAGGCCGCCCAGCTGGCCTGCGCGCTGCACGCCCACCGGGCCGGAACCCTGGCCGCCGAGCCGCAACCCGCCGACGACCTGCACCGGCCGGCCGGTGGATACGCTGGCGAGGTCGCGTGGCTGGGACAGGTCACCGACGCGTACGCCCGATCGTCGGTGGTGGCCCGGACGCTCGACGCGGTCCGCGGCGCCCCGCAGCATCCGGTGGGAGACAGCAGGCGTTGAGAGACCGTTACGCGAACCTGGCCCGCATCCGCACCCTCGATCCCGAACGCGACCATCTGGAGATCTACCAGACCATGCTGCGGCGGGAGTTCTGCTGGGACCTCAAGCTCGGGCTGAACCTCGCCTTCAACCGTTCCTTCTCCATCCCCCGGATCGCCGCCGTACACACCGGCACCGGCGAGCTGACCGAACGCACCCAGCAGCGCATCGACGACACCGGCCTGCTGATGTACGAGATGGTGCTCAACGGCTTCGACCAGCCGCGTGGCCGCGAGGCGTTGCGCCGGATCAACCAGATCCACCGCCGGTACGACATCGACGCCGACGACTACCGGTACGTGCTGGCCTGCCTGGTGGTCGTCCCGATCCGCTGGCTGGAGCGCTACGGTTGGCGCCGCCCCTGCTGTCACGAGCGCCAGGCCACCCACGCCTTCTACCGGGAGCTGGGCCGGCGGATGGGCGTCACCGACGTCCCCGCCAGCTACGCGGAGTTCGCCGCCTGGTTCGACGCCTACGACGCCGCGCACCTGCACCCCAACGACGACGCGGCGACCATCGAACGGGCCACCCGGATGCTGATGCTGACCCGGCTCCCCAGGCTCCTCACGCCACTGGGAAATTCCCTGGTCAGCGCCATGTACGACGCACCGCTGCGACGGGCCACCCTCCTCGCGCCGCCCGGCTGGCCGATCCGGGCCGGAGTGCACCTGACCCTGCGCGGCCGGGCCCGACTGCAACGCTGGTTCGGCCGGCCCCGCCGCACACCGCTGTTCGCCGACGGCATCCGCACCCGCACCTACCCCGACGGGTACGACATCAGCCGCCTCGGACCGCCCCCGCCCCCGGCCGGCTGACCGGGAGCGGGGTCTGGTCGATCAGCGTGGTTCCGGAGCGGGAACCTCCCGAAGGTCACCGGCGTCCAGCCGAAGCCAGCGCTGCACGCCGATGTCGGCCAGGAACCGTTCGTCGTGGCTGACCACGACGAACGCGCCCCGGTACGCCGCCAGCGCCCCCTCCAGCTGGGCCACACTGGTCAGGTCCAGGTTGTTGGTGGGCTCGTCCAACAGAAGCAGGTGCGGTGCCGGCTGGGCGTAGAGCACACAGGCCAGGGTCGCCCGCAACCGTTCACCGCCGGAGAGCACCCCCACCGGCAGTTGGGCACGGGCGCCCCGGAACAGGAACCGGGCGAGCAGGTTCATCCGCTCGGCCGGCGGCCGGTCGGGGGCGTAGTCGGCCAGGTTCTGCGCGACCGTCCGCTCAGGATCGAGCAGGTCCAGCCGCTGCGACAGGTACGCGACCCGACCGTCCCCGCGCCGCACCGACCCGCCCTCGCTGGCCAGGTCGCCGTGCAGCAGACGCAGCAGGGTGGACTTGCCCACCCCGTTGGGTCCGGTCAGCGCGATCCGTTCCGGGCCCCGAACCATCAGGTCGACGCCGTCGTCGGCGAACAGGGCCCGCCCGTTGTGGCGTACCTGCAGGTGTTCGGCGGCGACCACGGTCCGGCCGGCGGGTACCTGGGTGTCCGGCAGGTCCAGGGTCAGCGTCTGGTCCTCCCGCAACGCCCGGCTGGCCTCGTCCAGGCGGGCCTGCGCGCCGGTGACCCGGCTGGCGTGTGCCTGCTGGGCCCGCCCGGCGGACTCCTGCGCGCTGCGCTTGAGGCCACCGGCGACGATGCGGGGCAGGCCGGCGTTGCCGAGGTTGCGGGCGGCGGTCCCGGCCCGCCGGTCGGCTCGTTCGCGGGCCTGTTGCAGCTCCCGCTTCTCCCGCTTGACCTCCTGCTCGGCGCTGCGCACCGTCCGCTCGGCCGCCTCCCGGGCCAGCTGCGTGGCCTCCTGGTACGCGGTGAAGTTGCCGCCGAACAGCCGCAGCTCGCCCCGGTCCAGCTCGGCGACGCGGTCCATCCGGTCCAGCAGCGCCCGGTCGTGGCTGACCAGCAGCAGACACCCGGACCAGTCCGCCAACACCGCGTACAGGCGCTGCCGGGCGTCGATGTCGAGGTTGTTGGTGGGCTCGTCCAGCAACAGCACGTCCGGGTGTGCCAGCAGTTGCGCCGCCAGCCCGAGGGAGACCACCTGACCACCGCTGAGGGTGTGCAGGCGCCGGTCCAGGTCCACCGCGCCGAGGCCGAGCCGGTCGAGGGCGGCGTGGCTGCGTTCGGCCACGTTCCAGTCGTCGCCGATCGCCGTGAAGTGCTCCTCCGCCGCGTCGCCCGCCTCGATGGCGCGCAGGGCCGCGAGGGTGGCGTCGACGCCGAGCACCCGGGCGACCGTCAACTCGCCGGCCAGCGGCAGGTCCTGCGGCAGATAGCCCAGGTGGCCCTCGACCGTCACGGAGCCGGTGGTCGGGGTGAGTTCACCGGCGATCAGCCGCAGCAGGGTCGTCTTCCCGGCACCATTCGGCGCGACCAGGGCGGTCCGGCCGGGTGGCACGGTGAAGGAGAGTTCCTGGAACACCGGAGTGTCATCCGGCCAGGAGAAGGAGAGGTTGGTGACGACGACACAGGATTCAGGCATCGGGGAACACCCTCGGGACGAGAGCCGGGGATGCGACCGGCATCCCCGGTCGGGCAGACAGGTCGACGGCAGGAACCGGCCGTACCGGCACTGGCCGGTACGGCTGCGGTGGGGTCACTCACCCGCCGATGTCGTCGTCCCCCGTCACCATGCTCTGTCTCCTCGCTGGGCGTCCGGTCCGCTCGCGCGGACCGGATCACGGTCGGTGCGCCGGGTCGGTCACGGGCACCGCACGGCGACCAGCTTAGTACGGCGAAGGCGGCCCGGCGACCGCATTGTCGGCCGGGTCGGAGGCTGTATCAGGCCGGCCGGTGTTCGCACGCCCCGACCGCGGGCTCCGATGCGATAGCGTGTGGCCGCATGGGAGCCGTGGAAGTGACCCTGGCCGTGATGGTGGCCGTGGGCAACCTCGCCATCGCCGCCGTGCTGCTCGTCAGGAGCCGCGGTGGCGCGGTGCCCCGGCTGTTCGGTCGCCCGCAACCCCTGCCGCGCCTGCGGGCCGTGATGCACGTCTGCCTCGGTCTGGGGTTGGGCGTCGGCTGGCTCGTGCAGGACGTCTTCCCGGCCCACTCCACCGGCGACACGGTGCTGTCCAGCCTGACGAGGTTCCTGCTGGTGGCCGGCATGATGACCGCCCTGCTGGTCGCCTTGCGGCATCCGCGCCCCGTCCCCGACGAGGCCACCCGCTAGCCACCCGGCACGACCCTCGGACCGGGAGGTGACCGTGGACGGCGACGTCAGGGCTGCTTGGGTGGGGCGGCGCTGTCGCGGATGACGAGTTCGGTGGCGAGTTCCACCCGTGGGCTCTCGATCTTCTCGCCGTTGGCCAGGCGCAGCACGGTGCGGGCGGCCAGCATGCCCATCTCGGCAAGTGGCTGGCGGATCGTGGTCAGCGGCGGCGAGCACCACCGTACCTCCGGCAGGTCGTCGAAGCCGACCACGCTGATGTCGTCGGGCACCCGCAGGCCGCGCTTGCGCACCGCCTCGTAGACGCCGAGCGCCATCTGGTCGCTGGCGGCGAAGATCGCGGTGGGCGGGTCGGCCAGCCCCAGCAGTTGGGTGCCGGCGGCGTACCCGGACTCGTGGTAGAAGTTGCCGGGGCGGATCAGGGCGTCGTCGACGGCGATGCCGGCGGCGTTGAGGGCGGCCCGGTAACCGTCCATCCGGGCCCGGCTGCACATCAGTTGCGGTGGGCCGGCGATGAAGCCGATCCGGCGGTGGCCGAGGCCGAGCAGGTACTGGCTGGCGCCCAGGCTGCCGGCCCAGTTGGTGGCGCCGATGGTCGGGTTCTCCTGCAGGCTCACCCCGGCGGGGTCGACCATCACCACGGGCAGGTTGAGCCGGTGCAGTTCGGCCTGCAGCGGGGGTGCCACCATCGAGGTCACGAAGATGACCCCCTCGGTGGACCGGTTGCGCATGTTGTCCAGCCACTGCTTGGCCGATGAGGTACGCCGGTGGATGGCCGAGACGACGGTGCCGGTGCCGCTGGCGTGCGCGACGTCCTCCACCCCCCGGATGATCTCCACCGCCCACGGGCTGTCCAGGTCGTTGAAGACCAGGTCGATCAGGGCCGAGCTGGGCCGTCGGCCCGGCGAGCGGCGGCGGTACCCGTGCGTGGTCAGCAGGTCCTCGACGCGCTCCCGGGTCCCGGGAGCGACGTCGGAGCGACCGTTGATCACCCGGGAGACCGTGGGCACGGAAACGCCGGCCAGGCGCGCGATCATCGCGATGGTGACGTTTCGGTTGTGGTCGGAACCCACGGTCCACCCTTTCTTTCTGGCTTGGGCCTACGGTCGCGCAAGGCTACCGGACCGGCGGTACGTCACCCCTTGACGCTGCCGGCCAGACCGCCGATGAGCTGGCGTTCCGCGACAGCGTAGAAGGCCAGCGCGGGCACCATGGACAGCACGACGTAGGCGAGCACCCGGGCGGTGTCGTCGGCGTACTGACCCTGGAAGGCCTGGACCCCCAGCGGCAGCGTCCACCAGCTCTGGTCGGTGAAGACGACCAGCGGAAGCATGAAGTTGTTCCAGCTGGCCACGATGGCCAGCACCGAGACGGTGGCCAGCGCGGGACGGGCCATCGGCAGCAGGATCCGCCAGAAGAAGCCGAACGGTCCACAGCCGTCGAGGGTGGCCGCCTCCTCGACCTCGCCGGGGATGGTCCGGAAGAACTGGCGCAGGATGATGATGGTGATCGGCAGCCCGAAGGCCGCCTGGGGCAGGATCACCCCGAGCGGGTTGTCCAGCAGTCCGGCGCTGCGCAGCAGGACGAACAGCGGCAGGATGGCCACCGCGAACGGGAACATCAGCCCGATGGCGAAGAGCGTGACCAGAAGTTCCCTGCCCCGGAAGGCGTAGCGGGCGAAGACGAAGGCCGCCATCGCCGCGGTGGCGACCACGATGAAGGTGCTGCTGACCGCGACCAGCAGGCTGTTGAAGAGGTTGCGGTAGAACACCTGCGAGCTGAGGATGTCGGTGTAGTTGCCGGGCGTCCAGGGGTCGGGCAGCCCGAGCGGGTTGGTGGAGAGCTGCCCGTTGTCCTTGAACCCGCCGATCACCCCGAACCAGACCGGTACGACGATGAGCGCGCCGACGGCGATGCAGACCAGGTGCAGCACCAGGCGGCGGGAACGCGCCGAAGAGTTCGTCGTGCCGGTCATCGTTGGCCTCCCTGGGTGGTGAGCGCGCCCTCGGTGTCCCGGCGCAGCACGAGGCGCTGGTAGAAGAGGGCGAAGACGAGGCTCAGCAGGAACATGATGATGCTGATCGCGCTGGCGTAACCGACCTCGAAGCGGCGGAAGCCGTACTGGAACATGGTGACCGCCATGGTCTCGGAGGCGTGGATCGGTCCGCCGCCGGTGAGCACCCACACCATGTCGAAGAGTTGGATGGCGCCGATCACCGACAGGAACACCGCGATCCGGATGGTCGGGCCGAGCAGCGGCAGGGTGACGTGCCGGAAGGCCTGCCAGGCGCCGGCGCCGTCGGTGCGGGCGGCCTCGTTGAGTTCCCTGGGGATGCCCTGCCGGGCGGCCAGGAAGAGAATCATGTAGAGGCCGAAGTACTTCCAGCTCACCACCAGGAAGACCCCGAACAGGACGGTGTCCGGGTCGGCGAAGATCGCCCCGGCCTCGGCGCCCAGCAACCGGGAGATCGCGTCCCCCATGCCCCGGTTCGGGCTGAACACCAGGTTGAACAGGACCGCGGTGGTCACCTCGGAGAGCACGTACGGGGCGAAGAAGATCACCCGGTAGATCGCCCGGCCGCGCAGCGGCTGGTTGAGCAGCATGGCCAGGGCCATCGCGAAGGGCAGCTGGACCACCAGGGAGAGCACGATCAGGATGGCGCCGTGGACCAGGTCGCCGCGGAAGACCGGGTCGGCGAAGGCTCGGGTGTAGTTGTCCAGCCCGACGAAGTTCTCCGGCAGGCCGAAGCCGTTCCACTTGAACAGGCTGGCGTAGCTGGCCACCACGATCGGGGCGACGACCAGCAGCAGGAACAGCAGCAGGGCCGGGGTGAGGAACACCGCGAGGGTGAGGCGACGGCCCGCCCGGGGCCGGCCGCCGCGCGTGGCCGGGCCCGACGCCGCGGGTGCGGCTTCCGGGCCGCCGGGCCGCGGACCCGACATGGTCGAGGATGTGGTCATTCCTGCTCCACTCGGGTCGCGCGGCCGGCTGGGGGTCGGTGGTGGCTGGGCATCGCTACTGGCTCTTCGCCACCTGGGTGATGTCCTTGACGATCTGCGCGGGCGTCTTGGAGCCGGCGACCAGTTCGGCGACGCTGTCGTTGACCTGCTGGCCGACGGCCGGCGGGTACGCCTGGTCGAGGTAGAGCTGGAAGCCGGTGGCGCTGGCCAGGGTCTCCGCGACGGTCTTGTTGTTGGCGTCGGTGACGGCGTCGACGGCCTCCTTCACCGTCGGCAGCACCGCCCCGGTCTTGGCGGACGTGCGCTGGTTGTCCGCGGTGAGCAGGAACTTGAGGAAGTCGATGGTGGCGGCGGGGGCGTCCTTGCCGACGGCGAAGCCGTTGCCGCCGCCGAAGGCGTCGGTGGCGTTGCCCTTGCCGCCCTCGACGGTGGGGAAGGTGAAGAAGCCGAGCTTGTCGCCGATCCCCTTCTTGCTGGTGGAGCTGGACGCCTGCATCGACGGGGCCCACTGGCCCATGAGTTCCATGGCCGCGCCGCCGTTGCCCATGATGGCGGCCTGGCCGTCCGGTGAGCCGTACTCGGCACCGAGGAAGCCCGGCTGGAAGGGCTGCAGGTCGGCCAGCTCCTTGAGGCGTTCACCGGCGGCGACGAAGTCGGGGGTGTCGAAGTTGCCGTCCTTGGCGGCCTGCTGCAGCGCGCCCAGCCCACCGATGCGCATGGCCAGGTACGCCCAGTAGTTGTGCACCGGCCACTTGTCCTTGCCGGCCAGGGCGATCGGCACGGTCCCGGCCGCCTTGAGCTTGCGGACGGTGTCCAGGACGCCGGCCCAGGTGGTGGGCGTCTCGGTGATCCCGGCCTGCGAGAAAAGATCCTTGTTGTACCAGAAACCGACCATTCCGACGTCGAACGGGATGCCGTAGATCCTGCCGTCGATGGTGTACGGCTGCAGGGAGGCCGGCAGGAGACCGTCGACCCAGGGCTTCACGTCGTCGGTGAGGTCCTTGACCAGGCCCGCGTCCAGCTGCTGCTTGAGCACTCCCCCGCCCCAGGACTGGAAGAGGTCGGGCGGGGAGCCGGCCTGGGTGGCGGTGGTCAGCTTGGCCTTGAAGGCCTCGTTCTCCAGCGGCTGGATCTCGATGGTGACGTTGGAGTGGGCGCCCCTGTACTCCTCGGCCATGGCCGCCCACACCGGCAGCATCGGCTCGGTGTTCTGGATGTGCCACCAGTTGATGGTCTGCGGGGCGTCCGGGTCGTCGCTGGAGTCGTCACCGCTACAACCGCCGAGCAGGTACGCGCCAGCACCGGCGCCGACGAGGCCGAGCAAGGATCTACGGGAGAGAGGGGCGGTCATGATCATCCCTTCGGGAACTGACGGGTACGGGCACGCCGACGGGTCGACGGTTATTCGAAGTTCTGGCTCCGGAACTTTCGGTGTCTGTGCGGAATTACCGATCGATGGCCGGCACGCTACGACGTCGTTTCAGTCCGGGTCAAGGGGTCTGTCCTATGCCGACACAACCGGCTAACGTGGTCGGTACTTCCGAATCTGCCGGCCCATGAGGCCGGAAGTTTGCCGAGAGCCGAGAGCCTTCCGCAGAGGAGCCGACGTGTCGACCGAGACCGCTGACGTGGCGACCACTACCCGGTCGATCCGCAACCCCGTCCTCGCCGGGTTCCATCCGGACCCGTCGATCCTGCGGGTCGACGACGACTACTACCTGGCCACCTCCACCTTCGAGTGGTATCCGGGCGTCCGGGTGCACCACTCCCGCGACCTGGTGCACTGGCGTGCCCTGGGCGGGATCATCACCGAACGCCGCCTGCTCGACCTGCGCGGCTGCGGTGACTCCAACGGCGTCTGGGCCCCGGACCTGACCTGGCACGACGGGGAGTTCTTCCTCGTCTACAGCGACGTGGCCAGCTTCGCCAGCGGCTACTGGGACCCGCAGAACTTCCTGGTCACCGCCCGGGACATCGCCGGGCCCTGGTCGGATCCGGTACGGCTGCACGGGCGTGGTTTCGACGCCTCGTTCTTCCACGACGACGACGGCACCACCTGGGTGCTGAGCATGAGCGCCGACTGGCGGCCCGGCCGCGACCGCTTCGGCGGCATCGAGATCCAGCAGTACGACCGGGCCTCGCGCCGGCTGGTCGGCCGGCCCCGGCTGCTGTTCACCGGCACCCCGGTCGGGCTCACCGAGGGCCCCCACCTGTACCGCCACGAGGGGTGGTACTGGCTGGTCACCGCCGAGGGGGGCACCAGCTGGGAGCACCAGGTGACGGTGGCGCGTTCCCGCGAGCTGTTCGGGCCGTACGAGGTGGACCCGGACGGGCCGCTGTTGACCTCGGCGGGGCGCCCGGAACTGCGGTTGCAGAAGGCCGGACACGGCAGCCTGGTCCAGACCCCGCGCGGCGAGTGGTACCTCGCGCACCTGGTCGGACGCCCCTACACGCCGCTGGGCAACTGCGTGCTGGGCCGGGAGACCGCGATCCAGCGGGTCGAGTGGCCGGCCGGTGACTGGCCCCGCATCCCCGGTGGCGTGCCGGCCGACGAGGTCACCGCACCGGACCTGCCGGCACACCCGTGGCCGGCCGAGCCCGCCACCGACCACTTCGACGACCCGCGGTTGGCACCGAGCTGGTCGACGCTGCGCCGGCCGGCCAGCGAGGACTGGCTCGACCTGCGCAGCCGCCCGTCGTACCTGCGGATCCACGGTGGGCAGTCACCGGTGGGTCGGCGGACCCCCAGCCTGGTCGCCCGGCGGGTCGGCGCGACGCACTGCTCACTGGAGACCGTTGTCGAGTTCGACCCGGTCGACCACCGCCAGCTGGCCGGGATCACCGCCTACTACAACACCCTGAACTGGCATCACCTCTACCTGACCCGGGACGACGACGGCCGGGTGGTGCTCAACCTGCTCAGCTGCGACAGCGGGCGGCGCACCGCGTACCCGGAGATGTCCGTGGACACCGACCGGGCCGACCGGGTCGGTCTGCGGGCGACCTTCGACGGCCCGGTGGTGCGCTTCGACTACGACCTCGGTGCCGGCTGGCGGCAGGTGCCGGTGGAGTTGGACGCCACCATCCTCTCCGACGAGCACGCCGCGCTGGTCATCGACGGCGAGCCGGCGGCGTGGGGGTTCACCGGGGCGTTCCTCGGCCTGTGGGTGCAGGACCTCGGCGGCGACGGCGGCTACGCCGACTTCGACCTGGCCACCTACCAAGAGCACTGACCCCCCGCCCCCGCCCACCCCCGCCCACCCCGTTGATCATGAAGTTATTGCCGCGACACGCCGGTGTGCACGGTCATAACTTCATGATCAACGCGGGCCGATGAGAGGGGGCGTCTGTTCGGTAGTCGACAGTGCGGTGCCCGCAGCGGCTGTGGTGCCACATCCTGAGGGCCGGCATCACCAGTCGACAGGAGACGCGCGTGCTCTGGATCATCGAGACCAGCGAGCAGATCAGCCCCGAGTTCCAGGCTGACCTCGATCACTTCAAGGTCAACAAGGCGGTCGCCGACAAACTCGGTGACCAGGTGCTCAACTCGTCGATCAAGCAGATGCAGACCCCGCTCGCCGCGCCGCTGGCCGCCAGCGAGCCGGTGTTCGTGCTGGCCCACTCCGGCTACGACACCGACCCGCGCAACAACCAGCGCGCGCCCTGGATCGGCGGGCGCTGGCTGGACGAGCTGGTGAGCGACATGATCGCCAAGTTCACCCCCGCCGGGCTGAGCGGCCGGGTGCTGTGGTTCCTCGTCTGCCACACCGGACACGACGTCGCCAACCTGGCCGGCCGGCTGGCTACCGCCGGCGTCGACAACGTGACCCTGTACATGCCGAAGGACTTCATGTACATCAGCACCAAGGGCATCCCGCACATCCTGCCCAACCAGCAGAACGTCAAGAGCGCCAACCGGACCGTCGCCCAGGCCGGCTGTGACTACTACCGGCTGCCCTCCTCACTGCTCACCGGCCGGGGCTGGGCCGGCAGCTCCATCAGCGGCCAGGTGGTCACCCCGGTGTCGGCAAAGGCCGTCGAGGACGCCGTCATCGAACTCTTCGACCCGGACGAGGACGAGGCCTGACCTGGTCAGGACACGCGGCCAGGTCTCACTCCTGCTGCTGCCGGTTGTCCGGGTCGCCTGTGGTCGGCGCGGTGCCGACGCGCCAGAGGCGGACCTGGCTGACCGTCCGGATGACGTCGCGGGCGGCGTCGGCGATCCGGCAACCGGTGCTACGGCAGGTGGGGCAGCGTCCGTCCGGCTCCGGCTCGTGTTGTCGGAGGATCTGGCGGGCGGTGAGGATCAGTCGGTTGTGGATCTGGGCCAGAGACAGGTTCGGGCCGGTCATCAGCCGATGCCGAGGCGGGTCGCGAGGTGGGTGATGGTGGCCGGCACGTCGGGTTCGTGGGCGATGCGGGCGAGCAGGTCGCGGCCGGCGGGTCGGTGGCGCACCTCGGCGGGTGCGGTCCGGTCCGCCTCGGCGAGGATGCGGCCGGCGGCATGTGGGTCGTTGGTGTGCAGATGGGCGCGGGCGGTGTCGATCAGGTGCGCGGCGCGGTGTTCGGTGGGCAGCCACCGCCAGCCGTCGCGGCGGATACCGCTGTCGTGCCAGGCGATGGCCTGCCCGGCGTCGCCGAGGTCCACGGCTGCGGTGGTGCGGGCCAGCGCGACGGCGGTCGGCCCGAACCCGGTCCGGTGATGGTCGAGGCCGTCACCCACCTGCGCGGCCAGGGCGGCGGCCTCGTCCAGGAGGTCCGCTGTCGTGCTGTCGTCGCCGTCGGAGGCGGCGGCCAGGGCCGCCTGCACCAACAGGGTTCCGCAGAGCGACAGGTGCGGGCCGTCACCGTGCTCCGGCGGAGCAACCCGGTACGCGGCGGCCAGCATCGCCGACTTCGCCACCCGCACCCGCCCGGCAGCGCGTAACACCTGCCCGAGCTGCACCGCGGCAGCCGCGACGAGGGTCCGGTCGCCGGTGGCGACCGTCATCGCCCGGTCGGCGGCCAACCAGGCCAGATCCGGCTCACCGAGCTTGACCAGAACAGCGGCGGTGACCCGGTAGACCTGCACCAACGGGACCCGCCCACCAGCGGAATCGGCGGCGTGACAGTGATGGACATCGGTCAACAGGCCGGGCAGCAGACCGAGCAGATGCCGGTACCGGGCGTACTGGAACGTCGTCCAGGCGTGCGCGACCTGCCGGGCCATCCGATCGGCCGGCAGCACCGGCCGAGCCCCCGGCGGCCGACCGAGGGGGATCTCGTACCGGGACAGGGCCGACCGGACACCTTCCAACTCCTCGGCCCGAGTGGTCACCTCAACAGGGCGGGCATCGCAGCCGAGCAGCACTGCGGTGTCGATGCGCAACACGGCGGCGACGTCCTGGAGCGTGGAGACCCTGTCCAGGGCCCGGACCCCACGCTCGACCTTGTCCACCCAACTCTTCGACTTCCCGAGCCGATCGGCGAACACCTGCTGCGACAACCTGCGCCGAGCCCGCCAGTACGCCACCCGACGCCCCACCGGCAACTCACTCACGACCACGCCGCCTGCGCCGGTCCGGGACCACCCGGGTGGTCTCCTCGACCGGAATCCGCTCCGCCTCCGCCAGATCCAGAATCCGCTGGCGGGCCGCCTCGTGCTCAGCCGCCTGCATCGCGGCCCCGGACATGGGCCGATCCGGTTCCCTACGCGCCTGTCTGAACATGGCTGTCTCCTGCTCGTTCGCAAGGGTGGTGGAACAGCTCCCACACCGCTGTGATCGGCAGATTACGAACAGTCATGGCGGGTGATGGGGATGGTCTATACCCCAGACAGCACGCCTACCCGGTCAACCCCAGCGCGAGCGACAGTTCACGTGCGTCCTCCCCGATCGTTCCCGGTCGCCTCGACAACTCCATCGCCACCGTCCGGGCGAACGGGTGATGACGGACCGTGTCCGTGCTCTCCCGCAACGCCCGACCCAGCAGGTGCACCGCCGCGACCTCACCACGGGCCAGCAGGTGTGCCCTAGCGGCCTCGATCAGGTAACCCGCTCGACGGGTCTGTGAGGGCAGCGCCCGGTAGTCGGTGCTGTCCGCCCGCTGCACCGCCTCCCCGGACCGGCACAGGTCGGTCGCGATGGTCACCGAGTACGCCTCGCACGCCGCCGACCCGAACATCAACCACGGATGCGTCCCGCCGAGCCGGCCAGCCGCCTCGGCGGCAGTGTCCCACGCCCGCCATGCCCGCCCCGCCCGTCCCGCCTTGCTGTGTCCCAACGCGATTCCCAACTGCACCTGTCCCCACCGCGCCAACTGCTCCTCGCCGGCAGCAGGGTCGACCAACCCACCAGCATCGACCAGGACCTGTTCGGCGGCGTCGACCTGGTTCGAACTCCGGTACACGTGCGCGTAGTACCAGGCGGCAGCGGCGATCGCGGCCGGATCGTCGGCGTCCTGCGCGGCCAGCATCGCCCGGTCGGCTGCCAACCACACCAACTCCGGATACGGCTGGTGAGCGATGTACAGCTGCGCCAGGTGATAGACCCGCGCCAGTTCCACCGACGCCGAACGCCGCTCCAGCCCGGTCAGCCGACGAGCACTGCGACGCGCCTCATCCAGCAGCCCCGGTAGTACGGCAGCAACGGCCGTCCGTTCCGTCGTGGACCGGTGCCACAACCGCCAGGCCTGATCGACCAGCCCGCGCAACACCGCAGCCGAAGTCGGATCACCTGCCGGCACGACGGTCCGCTGCATCGCCGCAGCGACCCGGCCCACGTCGGGATGCCCGGCCCGGGTCACCGACGCTACCGGCAGGGATTGATCACCTGTCAACGCCGCCAGATCGGCGATGTCGAGTACCTCGGCCAGCCGCAACAGCATCGGCAGCCGAGGCGGCAGAAGCTTGCCGTTCTCCAGGGCCTTCACCCACTCGGCGCTCCGACCAACCAGGCCACCCAGCACCGGGCGGGTCTTCCCCGACCGCTCACGAAAAGCCCGAAGTCGCGCGCCGAACGTCACGGGATCAGCCATGATCGTCTCCCAGGTATCGGGTGCCGATGGTGCCCCACCGACCTCAGGCCGGACAGTCCGCCATATCGGACCGTACTCCTGGGGAACACAGGGCGCTACCAGGATGCGGGGCCGGTGTGCCGACCACGGAACCTACGACGTCCCACCACCATCAGGGGTGACTACGGAGCGGTGGGACTCATGCTTTTGCAGCCACTGCGGACGGTACACCCGAAGCTCACGCACAGCACACACTGACGCTACGGTACGGAGGCGCCGGCCACCGCTGGTTGCAGGGCCCTGGCCCGGACCAGCACCGTCGCCCGCGTTCCGATCTTGAATCGTGCCGTGGCACGAACGCCCGCGGGGAGACCGACGCGGCGTCCGCGTGTCGTCAACGCGACCATGGCGTCGGCGGGGAGCACCGACCCGAGCGTCCCCAGCAGGCCGGAAAGGCCCGCCTCCTGAGGTGCGCCCCGCCACGAGGTCTGCTCGCCGTACGGCAGGTCGGTCAACACGAGCCCCGGCGGTGGTGACGCGGTCAACAGAGCGGACACCTGCTGTTGGTCGAGGGCGTCGGCCGCTCCGACCACATAGGGAAGGTCGCCGCCCCCCTGGGCGAGCAGTGCCTGCAGGCGTCGAGAAGCCTCGGCGGATTCCCGGTAGGAGGGCCGGCCGAACCGGCGAGCCAGGTCCTCCAGCTCGGCGGTCCGCCTCCGCATTCCCTCGGCGGACAGGAGAGCCAGGTTCGCTCGGGCGAGCCGGAGCGGGCCATCGGCGATGTCCGAGGCGACAACTGCCGCGATCTTGTCCCGATGCAGCAGGCCCAGCACGGTGAGCAGATAGCCGCCACCACAGCAGGGATCCCACACGGTCAGCGGCCGGGACTGCCCCAGGGCGTGCCACGCGCGGAGGAACACCTCCGAGGCGAGGCGGACAGGAAAGGCCGGATGGCCCGGTGCCGAACGCAGCACCGCCCCGCTGGCCAGGTCGGAGTAGTCATGTCGCTCCGCCACGAACCGATAGGTCATCACACCTCCGAACAGCCACCACTGCCCACGCCACATATCTCAGGCATCGATGTACGTCTACTGTGCCACGCGACCCCGGTTTCGTGGTCAGCACGACCCAACCGTCAACCGGCGCGGCATCGCACGAGATCGAGCAGCCGGCGTCGTCAGCAGGATAGATAGGCGATCAGCCGGTCGGCGAGTTGTTTCGGGTGGCTGAGCGCCACCGCGTGGCAACCGTCCATGTCGTCCGGGACGATGCCGAGCCGATCGGCGCCCACTCGGCGCTGGAAGTCCACCGGGAAGAACCGGTCCTCGCGGGCGATCAGCACTCTGGTCGGCACGGCCGGCCAGGCCTCCAGCGGCCACGGCTCGTCCCACTCGGCACTGACCTGCTCCCGGTTGTGCGCCGCAGCCGCCGCGACGGTCTCGGCCGGCACGCCCTGGTAGAACTGCTGCTCCTCGCTCAGTCCCTCCGGGCCACGGTGTCCGGTGTCGTCCCACCACTGGCCGGGACGCTCACCGGGCTTCGGGATCATCGGTGTCAGCAGGACGATCAGCCGCACCGGCAACCTCTCGGCGACCAGCGGCGCGGTGAGGGCACCGTACGAATGGCCCACCACCACGAGGTCTCTCCGGTCACCGACCGCGTCCACGACGGTCTGGCGGAACTCGGTGAAGCCGGCCGACCTGTCCCCGATCGGCAGCTCCGGCACCACCACGTCGTGACCTCGACCGGACAACTCCGGAACCACCAGATGCCAGTCCCAGGCGCTGCCCCCGCCGCCATGGATCAGAACGAACGTCGCCACACCCGCAGCCTCACACCCCGGTACGACAATTCCGTGCCACCGACGACGCCCCTACCGCCAGGTGCGTTGCTCGTTGTGCTCTTCCTTGCGGCACAGGGCATCACCAAGATCAATACCGTACCGGTTGGCGACGGCGCAGAGAAAGATCAGGATGTCGGCCAGTTCCTCGTCGACGCTGCCGACGATCGAGGTCGTGCCGATCGGAAGCTGCTGGTTCTTACGTACCGCCTTGAACAGCTCCCCAACCTCCTCGCCGAGCATCAGACACTGGTCGAGCACCGTACGGTCGGTGAAGCCGCGCTGTTTTTCCATGTCGGCGACGTAACGCTGAAGATCGGGCAGCGTGGCGGTGCGGGCGAGTGGTTGCATCGGCCAGCCTCGTGAGGACGATCAGGGTGTCGGGGACGCTACCAGGCGTACCGGTCAGTCTCGCCCCGTTCGGTCGTACGTCGTGGCTCTGTCGTACCGTGACGGCCAACCGGTAGTGAGGGGTGGCGGCGGATGCGGCTTCGGGTGGGGTGCGCGATGTGGACGCACAAGGCCTGGCCGGGGCACGCGTTGCCGGCGCAGGAACGCCTGCGGGACTACGCCGGCTGGTGCACCGCCGTCGAGGGCAACACCACCTTCTACGCCACCCCGACCCGACAGACGGTCGAGTCGTGGGTGCACCAGACCGGGCCCGACTTCCGGTTCGTGCTCAAGCTGCCGAAGGTGGTCACGCACGAGCGTCGCCTCGGTGCCGTCGACGAGGAGTTGCGGATCTTCCTGGCCGCGATCGAGCCGCTCGGTGAGCGCACCGGGGCGCTCTGGATCCAGGTGCCGGGCTCGTTCGGCCCCGACGACGTGCCGGTGCTGGCCCGGTTCCTACGGCGGGCTCCCCGCGACTACCGGTACGCCGTGGAGGTGCGCCATCCGGCCTTCTTCACCGACCCCGACGCGGCGCGGTTGCTGGAGGAGGCGCTCGCGGTCGCCGGCGCCGAGTGGGTTCCGTTCGACACCACCGCCTTCTTCGTCTCCCCGCCGACCAGCGACGCCGAACGTGACGCCTGGACGAAGAAGCCCCGGATGCCACGCCGGTCGGTGGCGTTGACCGACCGGCCGATCGTGCGGTACCTGGGGCGCGACGACACCGCGCGGACGGTCGAGGGCTGGCAGCACTGGGTCGGGGTGACGGCCGGGTGGCTGCGCGAGGGCCGCAGCCCCACCGTGTTCGTGCACACCCCGGACAACGCGGACGCGCCGGTACTGGCCCGCCGCTTCCACGACGAGGTACGCGCCCGGGTGCCCGAGCTGGCCGCCCTGCCCGACCCGGTGCCGGTCGAGCCGCCGACCCTCTTCTGACCGACCGGCTATGGTTGATTCGTCAACCAAGTCTCGGAGGTACCCCCCGTGACCGACTACGGGCATGAGCTGCAGTTCGGAACGTTCCTCACCCCGCGCGCCGACCGCGCCGACGAGGTCGTCGCCCTCGCCCAGCTCACCGAGCAGGTCGGGCTGGACCTGGTCACCGTACAGGACCACCCCTACCAGCCGGCGTTCCTGGACGCCTGGACGCTGCTGTCGGTGGTCGCGACGAGCACCGAGCGGGTCCGGGTCTCGCCCAACGTGGCCAACCTGCCGCTGCGCCCGCCGGCCGTGCTCGCCCGCGCGGCGGCCAGCCTCGACCTGCTCAGCGGGGGTCGGGTCGAGCTGGGTCTGGGCGCCGGGGCCTTCTGGGAGGCGATCGTGGCCAACGGCGGCCCGCAGCGCACCCCCGCCGAGGCGGTGCAGGCGCTGGAGGAGGCGATCCGGGTCATCCACGGGATCTGGGGGCGCTCCGGGCGCAGCGTGAAGGTCGAGGGCAGCCACTACCGGGTCACCGGGGCCAAGGTCGGCCCGGCCGCCGCCCACGACATCGGCCTCTGGGTCGGGGCGTACAAGCCGAGGATGCTCCGGCTGGTCGGCCGGCTCGCCGACGGTTGGCTGCCCAGCCTCGGCTACCTCAGGGTCGAGCAGCTGCCCGAGCTGAACGGGATCATCGACGAGTCGGCCGAGCGCGCCGGCCGCCGCCCCGCCGACGTGCGTCGCCTGCTCAACATCAACGGCAGCTTCGGCCACGACGGGAACGGCAACGGCGGTCAGGCCATCACCGGCAGCCCCGGGGACTGGGCCGAGCAGCTGGCCGAGCTGACCCTGACCCACGGGATCGGCACCTTCATCCTGGGCAGCGACGACCCGACCGACATCCAACGGTTCGGGCTGGAGGTCGTACCCCAGGTCCGGGAACTGGTCGACGCGGGCCGGACCGGGACCATCGCGGCCGGGCCCGGGACGGACGGGCCGGGCGAGCAGGACCGCGGCACGGCCGTGACCGCAGGTCAGCCGGCGGCGGTGGCGCGGGAGATCCCCGGCCTCGGGGTGACGCCGACGCCCGACGACGGCCGGCGGCACAGCGACACGACCGTCTGGGACGAGAGCACCCGCCCGAGCGGGCCGCCGCCACCGGCGGGTCACGTGTACTCCGCCCGCGAGCAGGCCCAGGGCCAGCACCTGGTCGACGTGCACGACCACCTCCGGCGGGAGCTCGACCAGGTGCGCGACCTCGTCGACCAGGTCGAGGCGGGCACCGTCGGGGTGGCGGCGGCCCGCTCGCACATCAACCAGATGACGATGCGGCAGAACAACTGGACCCTCGGCACCTACTGCGAGTCGTACTGCCGGGTCGTCACCACCCACCACACCCTCGAAGACGCCACCATGCTGCCGCACCTGCGTCGCGCCGATCCGCGGCTGGAGCCGGTCACCCGACGGCTGGAGGAGGAGCACCACGCCATCCACGGCGTCATCGAGGGCCTCGACCGGGCCCTGGTGGCGCTGGTCAGCGGCGACGGCGACCTGAAGGGCCTGCGCGCGGCGGTCGACCTGTTGACCGACACCCTGCTCTCCCACCTGTCGTACGAGGAACGCGAACTGGTCGAACCCCTGGCCCGACTGAGCTTCCAGTAAAACGGACATCTATCTGGGTCACTGCCGTTGAGTACACTGTGGGCGGTCGGCACGGCCACAACCGGGCCGACCGCCAGCCGGAACGGCCCCGCCACGCCCGCTGGCCCCTCCTGGAGATCGGCACCGTCGTCCCACCGACCCCGAGGCGGTCCCGCCCGGGGCCACCCCCCGGTGAGGAGAAACGATGACCAGTTCACCTCTGCGGGTCCGGCTGCTCGCGCTCGCCCTGGCCGGCACGCTCGGCGGCGCACTGCTGCCGGCCGCCGCCGCGAGCGCCGCCGAGGGCACCATCGGCCACGCCGACACCGCCGACGCCGTCGCCGGCAGCTACCTCGTCCGGCTGCGCGACACCCCGGCGAGCGCGTCGGCCGGTGCGGCCGACACCGAGGTCACCCGGGTCGCCGACCGGCTGCGGGCCCGCTACGGGGGCACCGTCGGCCACGTCTGGCGCAACGCCCTGAAAGGCTTCGAGGTACGCCTGCCGGAGCGGGCCGCCCGTCGGCTGGCCGCCGACCCGGCGGTGGCCGCGGTCGAGCAGAACCAGCGTACGGCCCTGCTCGCCCCGGGCGTGCAGCCCAACCCGCCGTCCTGGGGGCTGGACCGCATCGACCAGCGGTACCTGCCCCTGGACGGCCAGTACGCGTACCCGAACACCGCGCCCAACGTGCACGTGTACCTCGTCGACACCGGGGTCCGGGCCACCCACGTCGACTTCGGCGGCAACCAGGTGAGCGGCGGCATCGACCTGGTCGACGGGGCGCTGCCGGCGGCCGACTGCAACGGTCACGGCACCCACCTCGCCGGCACCATCGGCGGCACCGCCCACGGGGTGGCCAAGGACGTGCGGATCCATCCGGTACGGGTGTTCAACTGCGCCGGCAGCGGCACCACCGCCACGGTGATCGCCGGCATCGACTGGATCACCGCCAACGCCGTCCGACCCGCCGTGGTGGAGTTGGCCATCGGCGGACCGGCCAGTACGGCGCTGGACGCGGCGGTGACCAACTCGCTCAACCGGGGGATCACCTACGTCACCACCGGCGGCAGTTCCGGCGGCAACGCCTGCAACTTCTCACCGGGGCGGGTGCCCGGCGCGCTGACCGTGGTGGGCACCTCGGCCACCGACGCCCGGCTGTCCAGTGGCAACTACGGCAGCTGCATCGACCTGTTCGCCCCCGGCGCGAACATCGTCTCCACCTGGCACACCGGCGACACCGCGGTCGCCACGATCAGCGGCGGCTCGACGGCCTCGGCCCACGTGGCGGGCTGTGCCGCGCTGGCCCTGTCGGACAATCCGACCTGGACCCCGGCGCAGGTGGCCAGCTACCTGACCGGCCGGGCGACCACCAATGTGGTCTCCGGCGTGCCCGGCGGCACCCCGAACAGGTTGCTCTACTGCGGCCCGTGAGGCCGGGCGCCACCCGGCGCAAAGAAACTGCGATTGTCGATACGATGGCTCCATGCCAACTGGCTCCAGGCCCGGCCGGCGGGCCCGTGGCGAGATCGAAGAGCTGCCCAGCGGTTCGCTGCGGGTGCGGGTGTACGCCGGGATCGACCCGTCGAGCAGGCGGCGGCGCTACCTGACCGAGACGGTGCCGGCGGGTCCACACGCGCGCGAACGGGCCGAGACGGTGCGCGCCCGACTGCTCGACGCGGCGAGCCGGCAGCCACGGACCCGGGTCCGGACGCAGCCCGATCGGGTGCCGACGCCCAGGGTGGGGCCCGAACCGTTCGTCCGGCCGGCGCCGGAGGCGCAGCCGCGCGGGTGGCGGCGGGGAGAGATGACGCTGACCATGATCGGCCGGCTGGCGGACGTCTCCCCGCCGACGGTGTCGAAGGTGCTCAACGGGCGCTCCGGGGTGGCCGCACAGACCCGCGCCCGGGTCGAGGCGGTGCTGCGGGAACACGGGTACCGCCGGCCCGGCACGGTCACGCCGAGTGCCACCGTGGAGGTGGTCTTCTACGGCATGCAGAGCAACCTCGCGGTGGCGATCATGCACGGGGTGGAGCGGGTCGTGGGTGGGCACCGGCTCACCGTCGGCTTCACCGACGCCCGCCGGCAGGTCTCCGAGGGCAGGTACTGGGCACACGACCTGTTGGTCCGACGCCCGACCGGGGTGATCGTGGTCCACCTCGGCTTCACCACCGAGCAGCACGCCCTGCTCGCCGCGAGCGGGATCCCGCTGGTGGCGTTGGATCCGACGGGTGAACCGCCGCTGCACACCGTGCCCTCGGTGGCAGCGACCAACTGGAGCGGCGCCTTCGACGCCGCCCGGCACGTGCACGCACTCGGGCACCGACGGGTCGCCGTACTCACCGGGCCGACGGAGCGGTTGTGTGCCAAGGCCCGCCTGGACGGTGCCCGGGCCGCCCTGGACGCCGCCGGCTGCGGGCTGGATCCACGGCTGGTGCGTACCGGGCCGTACTTCTCCTTCGACGACGGGCTGCACCTCGGCCGGGAGTTGCTCCGCCTGCCCGAGCCACCGACGGCGATCCTGTGCGGCAACGACCTGCAGGCGCTCGGTGTCTACGAGACGGCCCGGCAGGCCGGTATCCGGATCCCGCAGGACCTCAGCGTGGTCGGCTTCGACGACATCCCGGCCACGAGCTGGTGCGGACCGCCGATGACGACCGTACGGCAGCCGTTGCGGGAGATGGGGGAAACCGCTGCCACCATGGTCCTGGCCCTGGCTGCCGACGAGCGGCTCGCCACCACCCGCATCGAGTTGTCCACCACCCTCATCGCCCGGGACAGCACCGCCGCCGCCCCGCCCGCCCGTTGACCGAAAAACGCCTGGCCAAGACGCCGACACGAGATGATCACACTTGACGATTGTCTATGTTAACGATAACAGATATGCTCGGCGCCAAGGAGCCCCGGGCAGGCTCCGGTCCGCAGGCGCCGCTATCCCTCGGGTTTCGGCCGTCCTGACTCAGACGGCATCGACCACGGTGAGAACGTCCGGGTTCACCCGTCGACGCCGCCGAGCACCCCCTCGGCAACGCGGTCACCGGTCACCAGCTGACGGCCCAGCCTCCCGGCACGCCGTCACGACCGGGCACCGGGCCGGCTTTCCGCTAGTGGAAGGAATCCGATGAAAAGACGTTCGCGACTGCGGCTCTGGCTCGCGTCGAGCCTGGCGCTCGCCGTCAGTGCCGCCGGCGCCGTCACCGCTGTCTCCGCCCAGGCGGCGGTCGCCTGCCGGGTCACCTACACCGTCACCAACCAGTGGCAGGGTGGCTTCGGCGCCAACGTCATCGTGGACAATCTCGGCGACCCGGTCAACGGTTGGCGACTGACCTGGTCCTTCGCGGCCGGGCAGACGGTCGGTCAACTGTGGAACGGCACCGCGACACAGTCCGGGACCCAGGTCACCGTCACCGGTGCCGACTGGAACCGCGACCTGGCCAGCGGAGGCAGCGCCAACTTCGGCTTCAACGGCACCTGGACCTCGTCGAACCCGGTACCCACCAGCTTCGCCCTCAACGGCGTCACCTGCACCGGCACGACCAACCCGACGACTCCCCCGCCCAACCCCACCACCCCGCCACCGACCACCCCACCGCCCACGACCCCGCCGCCGTCGGGGAGTTTCACGAATCCGGTGGTGTGGCAGGACTTCGCGGATGTGGACATCATCCGGGTCGGGGACGTGTACTACATGTCGGCCTCCACCATGCACTACTCCCCGGGTGCGCCCGTCCTGCGTTCCTACGATCTGGTGAACTGGGAGTTCGCCGGGCACTCGGTGCCCCGGCTGGACTTCGGCACCAAATACGACCTACCCGGCAACGCGCATGCCTACGTCGACGGGATCTGGGCCTCGACCCTGAACTACCGGCCGTCGAATCGGACGTTCTACTGGGCCGGGTGTATCGACTTCGCCCAGACCCACATCTACACCGCCACCGCCGTGGACGGCACCTGGAACAAACACACCACCATCCCGAACTGCTACTACGACGCCGGGATGCTCATCGACGACGACGACACCATGTACGTCGCCTACGGCAACGGCCGCATCAGCGTCGCCCAACTCTCCGCCGACGGCCGCACCCAGGTCCGCAACCAGCAGGTCTACCAAACCCCCACGAACATCGGCACCCTGGAAGGCGCCCGCTTCTACAAACGAAACGGCGCCTACTACATCTGGCTCACCCGACCCGCCAACGGCCAGTACGTCCTCAAATCCACCAACGGACCCTTCGGCCCCTACGAACAACGCCAGGTCCTACTCGACCTACCCGGCCCCATCACCGGCGGCGGCGTCCCCCACCAAGGCGGCCTCGTCCAAACCCAGACCGGCGCCTGGTACTACATGGCCTTCACCGACGCCTACCCCGGCGGACGCATGCCCACCCTCGCCCCCATCACCTGGACCGCAGACGGCTGGCCCCAAGTCCAAACCGTCAACGGACGCTGGGCCACCACCTACCCCAACCCCCTACCACTACGCCCCGTCAAACCCCTCACCGGCACCGACACCTTCACCGGCACCACCCTCGGCCCCCAATACGAATGGAACCACAACCCCGACAACACCCGCTGGAGGGTCAACAACGGCCTCCACCTCACCACCGCCACCGTCACCAGCGACCTCTACAAAGCCCGCAACACCCTCACCCACCGCATCCAAGGCCCCACCTCCACCGCCACCATCGAACTCGACCACACCGGCATGCGCGACGGCGACCGCACCGGCCTCGCCGTCCTACGCGACACCTCCGCCCACATCGGCCTCAAACGCGACAACGGCACCACCAGAATCGTCATGACCAACGGCCTCACCATGAACACCAACTGGGACACCACCAACACCGGCACCGAACAAGCCAGCGCCCCCATCACCGGCACCCGCATCTGGCTACGCGCCACCGCCGACATCCGACCCGGCACCGGCCGACAAGCCCGCTTCTCCTACAGCACCAACGGCACCACCTACACCCCCCTCGGCAACGCCCTCACCCTCAACAACAACTGGCAATTCTTCATGGGCTACCGCTACGCCATCTACCACCACACCACCGGCCAACTCGGCGGCCAAGTCACCATCCGACAATTCACCCAAACCACCCCCTGATCAGCGGAGGCGTCACAGCCGAGGCTCCCGGTGGTGCCACGTCGCGACGAACGGCGCGACACCACCGGGAGATCACGGCGATGGAGCCATTCCTGGAGCAATTCCGGGCTGTTGGCTCCACGAACCTTGGGTTCCCCACGCCTGGTCGACGCGTGCGGAGCCGCGCCCGCAGCGGGCCACCTGCCTCGGTCGAGCGCCTTCACCGGGCCCGGAAACCAGCCCTTGTCGCTTCCGACATATTTCGGTAACATCCGGCTCGATCGATAGCTCGGCCACTCCGCCCCACTCCCCGACCACTCCGGCTCCGCCCGGAATCCGGCAGGCCGCCCGGAATCCGGCAGGCCGCCCGCCGAAAAGGAGGCCAGGGGGCGTACCCGACCGGTCGCGCCGGTCCGTCGAGAAAGGAAGGTGCCGCCCACCACCACCCGCGTCGCCCCACCCGAGCCGCACCGCCCACCGATGATGACGAACGTCACGGGACGCGAGCGGCAATCGGTCGTGCCGTGCGGTCCCCGGACAGCGCTACGCCGCGTACACTTTCGCTGATCTAGCGTTGTCCACGGTGGTGTGCCCGGACCCGCCGTCGGCTTGCCGTCACGGCGGCCGGACCAGGCACCTCCGTCGTCGACAGCTCGCGGCGGCGGACGGAGAGTGGGCTGCGATGACCGTACGCGTTCCCGCGATGCGGGACGTCGCCCGCCTGGCTGGTGTCTCCCACCAGACCGTGTCGCGCGTGCTCAACGGGCATCCCCACGTCCGCGAGCAGACCCGGGTACGGGTGCAGGCCGCCATCGCCGAGTTGCACTACCGCCCGAACCGCGCCGCCCGCGCGCTGGTCACCGGCCGGTCGCAGGTCATGGGCGTGGTCGCGCAGAACACCACCCTCTACGGCCCGGCGTCCCTGCTCTCCGCCTTCGAGCTCGTCGCCGCCGAGGCGGGTTTCGCCGTCAGCGTGGGCAGCGTCCGCAACCTGGACCGGACCTCCATCGCCCAGGTCGTCGAGCGGCACCTGGCCCACCGGGTGGCCGGCATCGTGGTGATCGCGCCGGTGGAGTCCGCCGGTGAGGCGCTCGAGGTGCTGCCCACCGGCATCCCGCTGGTCACCGTGGACGGTGATCCCCGACGGCCGGTGCCGCTGGTCACCGTCGACCAGGTGGAGGGTGCCCGGCTGGCCACCCAGCACCTACTCGACGCCGGTCACCAGACCGTCTGGCACGTGTCGGGCCCGGCGGACTGGTTCGACAGCGCCGGCCGGATCGCCGGCTGGCGGCAGGCACTCCGGGCGGCCGGGGCCGAGGTGCCGCCGCTGATCCAGGCGGACTGGTCGGCGGAGTCGGGCTACCGCTGCGGTCAGTTGCTGGCCAGGATGCCTGCGGTGACCGCGATCTTCACCGCCAACGACCATCTCGCGCTGGGTGTGCTGCGCGCGCTGCACGAGCACGGCCGGCGGGTGCCGGACGACGTCAGCGTGGTCGGCTTCGACGACGTCCCCGAGGCGGCGTACTTCATTCCGCCGCTGACCACCGTGCGGCCGGACTTCGACGCGGTGGCGGCGGCCAGTCTGGACCTGCTGATGGAGCAGATCGAGTCCGGCAGCAACCGGGCGCTGCGGCACACCATCGCCCCGACGCTGATCACCAGGGACAGCGTCGCCGCACCACCGAGCTGAGGCGAACGGGCCGCCGTTCAGACTGCCCGGCCGCACGGTGGATAAATCCACAAACCTCGACCTTTGTTACGGGAATGTGACCCACAGATTGCAAGGGCACTATTGACCTTCAATTATGTGAGCGCTAACACTGGCCCAGATACGGCGTCGGTGCGGCCGGCGGCGAAGTCCTGGGGAGGAGAAGCCCGTGCGCAGAAAGTTCTTGGCAGCTCTCGGCGGCGTCGTCCTGGCGTTCAGCATGGCGGCCTGCAGTGGTGACGGTGCCGGCAGCGGAGGTGACACCGGCGACAAGGCCCCCGGGGACCTGACCATCGGCGTCTCGATGCCGACGCAGACCTCGGAGCGATGGATCGCCGACGGCAACTCGGTCAAGGAGAAGCTGACCGCCAAGGGATACAAGGTCGATCTCCAGTACGCCGGGGACGACATCCCCACCCAGTCACAACAGATCGACCAGATGATCACACAGGGTGCGGACGTGCTGATCGTCGCGGCGATCGACGGCACCGCGCTCAGCGGCCAGCTCCAGGCGGCGGCGGAGGCGAAGATCCCGATCATCTCCTACGACCGGCTGATCCTGCAGAGCCCCAACGTCGACTTCTACGTCAGCTTCGACAACTACAAGGTCGGCGTCGCCCAGGCCACCGCGCTCCTGGCCGGACTCGGCCTGCAGAACAAGGACGGCTCGAAGGGCACCGCCACCGGGCCGTTCAACATCGAGATCTTCGCCGGCTCCCTCGACGACAACAACGCGCAGTACTTCTTCAACGGCGCGATGGAGACGCTCAAGCCCTTCCTCGACAACAAGTCACTGGTGGTCAAGTCGGGCCAGACCAGGATCGAGCAGGCGGCGATCCTGCGCTGGCAGCAGGAGACCGCGCAGCAGCGGATGGAGAACCTGCTGACCTCGACCTACAACGACGGCACGACGGTCGACGGGGTGCTGTCGCCGTACGACGGGATCTCCCGGGGCATCATCACCGCCCTGCAGAACGCCGGCTACGGCGCCTCGGGCAAGAAGATCCCGGTCATCACCGGCCAGGACGCCGAGATCGCCTCGGTCAAGCTGATCAACGACGGCGTGCAGAACTCGACCATCTTCAAGGACACCCGGCTCCTGGCCGAGCAGGCAGTCGTCGCGGCGGAGGCGTTCCTGCAGGAAAAGCAGCCGGAGGCCAACGACACCACGACCTACAACAACAAGGTCAAGGTCGTGCCGTCGTACCTGCTGCCGGTGGTGACCGTCTACAAGGAGGACATCACGAAGGCGCTTGTCGACTCCGGTTACTGGACGGCCGAAGAGGTCGCCTCCGGTCAGGCCAAGGGCTGACGGCGCTGCCGGGTGCGACGCCGGCGGGAGCGACAACACCCGCCCGGCGTCGCACCCGGCACCACCCGACCGTGCCAGCGACCCCGATCCGACCAGCAACGACCAGGAGGATGACGTGGCAGACCACATCCTCGAGATGCGGCGCATCACCAAGACCTTTCCCGGAGTGGCGGCACTCCAGGACGTCTCCCTCGCCGTCCGGCGGGGCGAGATCCACGCCATCTGCGGGGAGAACGGCGCGGGCAAGTCCACCCTGATGAAGGTGCTCTCCGGCGTCCATCCGGCCGGCAGCTACGACGGCGAGATCGTCTTCGCCGGCGAGCCGGTGCGGTTCCAGGGCATCCGCGACAGCGAGGCCCACGGCATCGTCATCATCCACCAGGAGTTGGCCCTGGTGCCGCACCTGTCGATCGCGGAGAACATCTTCCTCGGCAACGAGCGGCGGGGCCCCGGCGGCCTCATCGACTGGAACCGGGCCAACGCCGACGCCGCGAAGCTGCTGGCCTCCGTCGGCCTGCAGGAGAACCCGGTCACCCCGATCATCTCGCTCGGTGTCGGCAAGCAGCAGCTCGTGGAGATCGCCAAGGCACTGTCCAAGAAGGTGCGGCTGCTCATCCTCGACGAGCCCACCGCCGCCCTCAACGACGTCGACTCGGCGCACCTGCTCGATCTGCTGCGTCGGCTCCGCGACGAGGGCATCACCTGCATCATGATCTCGCACAAGCTCAACGAGATCACCGCCGTCGCCGACTCGATCACGGTGATCCGCGACGGCCAGACCGTCGAACGGCTCGACGTGACCGCCGGCGAGGTGACCCAGGAACAGATCATCCGCGGCATGGTGGGTCGCGACCTGCACAGCTTCTACCCCGAGCGGGTGTCCTCGCCGGGTGAGGAGGTGCTACGCGTCGAGGACTGGACGGTGCACCACCCCACCCAGGACCGCCGGGTGGTCGACGGGGCCAACCTGACCGTGCGGGCCGGCGAGATCGTCGGCATCGCCGGGCTGATGGGCGCCGGGCGTACCGAGCTGGCGATGAGCATCTTCGGCCGCTCGTACGGGCGTGACATCTCCGGTCGGCTCTTCCTGCGCGGCAGACCGATCAGGGCCCGCAGCGTCGCGGAGGCGATCCGCAACGGCATCGCCTACGCCACCGAGGACCGCAAACGGTACGGGCTCAACCTGATCGAGGACATCCGCCGCAACGTCTCGGCGGCGGCCCTGGGCAAGCTCGCCCGCCTCGGTTGGGTCAACGACAACGAGGAGATCCGGGTAGCCGAGTCCAGTCGCCGTGACCTGAACATCAAGGCACCCAGTGTGATGGCCGTAGTCGGCAAGCTCTCCGGCGGCAACCAGCAGAAGGTCGTCCTGTCGAAGTGGCTGTTCACCGACCCGGAGGTGCTGATCCTGGACGAGCCGACCCGGGGCATCGACGTCGGGGCGAAGTTCGAGATCTACACGATCATCAACCGGCTCGTCGCCGACGGCAGAGCGGTCATCATGATCTCCTCCGAACTGCCCGAGCTGCTCGGCATGTGCGACCGGATCTACACCCTGGCGGCCGGTCGGATCAACGGTGAGCTGCCGGTGGGCGAGGCCACCCAGGAGAAACTCATGCAGCTCATGGCAAAGGACAGGGACCTGGTCTGATGAAGCGCACCAACAACGAGGCGGCCGAGAGTTCCCCCTCCATCGCCCTGCACACCGGCATCGCCGATCCGCGTACGCTGATCATGCGCAACCTGCGGCAGAGCGGCATCTACGTCGCCCTGGCCGTCATCGTCGCCCTCTTCGCGGTGCTGACCGGGGGCACGCTGCTGAGCCCCGGCAACATCACCAACATCGTCCTGCAGTACTCCTACATCCTCGTGCTCGCGATCGGCATGGTCATCGTGATCATCGGCGGGCACATCGACCTGTCGGTGGGCTCGGTGGTGGCGCTGACCGGCGCGGTCTCGGCCGTCCTGGTCATCCGGCAGGGGCAACCCTGGTGGGTCGGGGTGTTGGCCGCCCTGGCCGTCGGCCTGGCGGTCGGCGCCTGGCACGGCTTCTGGGTGGCCTATGCCGGCATCCCGGCCTTCATCGTGACCCTGGCCGGCATGCTGCTGTTCCGGGGTCTCACCCTGCAGGTGCTGGACAACATCTCGCTGTCGCCGTTCCCGGCCGAGTACCAGCGCATCGCGGCGGGTTTCCTCAACGGACTGATCGGTGGCGACGGCTACGACGCCTTCACCCTGCTCATCGGCGCCCTGGCGGTGGCCGGGTACGCGGTCAGCGGATTCCGTACCCGGGTGGCCCGGATCCGGTACCAGCAGCCGGTGGAGTCGTTCCCGCTCTTCGTCGCCCGGGTGCTGCTGGTCGGCGCGGTCATCATGTACTTCGCCTGGCAGCTGGCCCACGCCCGGGGCCTGCCGATCGTCCTGATCATTCTCGCCTTCCTGGTGCTGGTCTACGGGCTGCTCACCCGGCGGACCATCTTCGGCCGCCAGGTCTACGCGATCGGCGGCAACCTGTCGGCGGCGATGTTGTCCGGCGTGAAGGTGCGTACGGTCAACTTCTGGATCTTCGTCAACATGGGGTTCCTGTCGGCGGTGGCCGGGGTGATCTACTCCTCCCGGTCCAACGGCGCGCAGCCTGCCGCCGGCAACATGTTCGAGCTGGACGCGATCGCCGCCGCGTTCATCGGCGGGGCGGCCGTCACCGGCGGGGTCGGCACCGTCGTCGGGGCCATGGTCGGTGGTCTGATCATGGCGGTGATGAGCAACGGCATGCAGCTGATGGGCGTGGACCAGTCCATCCAGTCCGCGGTCAAGGGGCTGGTGCTGCTGGTCGCGGTGGCCTTCGACGTCTACAACAAGCGTCGGGCCGGCACGTCGCGCTGACCTGCCCCCACGAACGACGAACCGCCGCCGGCCAGGACAGCCGGCGGCGGTTCGTCGTGCTCCGTACTATCCGCGCTGGGCCAGCAGCCACCGCAGGATGCCGCGGTCGGCGTACGTCGGCCCGTAGGCGGCGTGGTAGTCCGGCAGGGTGAACGCCTCGTTGCCATACTCGGTGTAGCGCAGCAGCGTGTCGATCTGCGCCGGCGTCCGGCCCTCGGCCGCGTGTGCCTCGCGCAGGGCCGTACGGGAGTTGCGGGCCAGCGAGATGTTCAGCAGGTGGTCGTTGACGCCGTGGGTGATCCAGATCGGGATGCCGGCGGCGGCGATGGCCGTGGCCTGCGTGGGGCTGACCTGGAATCCACCGGTGACCAGGCCGCCGGCGAAGAGGTCCGGGCGCTTGGCGAACGCCTCCCAGAGCAGCTGCGAGCCGTAGGAGACGGTGGTCGCGTAGACGCGCCTGGTGTCGACCCGGTGCTCGGTGACGAACTGGTCGATCAGCTTGACCAGCAGGTCGGCCTCGGCGGGCGCGCCGACCCGCTGGTGCTGCGGGGCCAGCACGATGACGTCCTCGTCGCTGCCGGTCCAGCTGCGCTGCAGCCACGCGGTGGCGGGGATGTCCGCCGCGAGCTGCACGCCGGTGTTCTCACCGTCGAAGCCCATGCCGTGTCCGGGCAGGACGACCATGAGCGGGTACGTCCGACCGGGCTGGTAGTTCTTCGGCAGGTGGTAGTGGTAGGGCAGCACCATCCCGCCGCTGAGGAACGAGGCGTACCGGAAGTCGTCGACCAGCCGGTCGACCGGCTCCTCGGTCATCGCCCGGACCCGGTTGGGCGTCCCGGGCGCCAGCACCGGCCGGTTGCCGCCGTCGGTGGCGAGCCCGTGCACCGGCTTGCGCTGCACCAGGGTGGTCGGCTGGTCCGGGTTGACCTTGACGGTGCAGAGGAAGGTCGGGCACTTGGAGACCTGTACGGTCCAGCCGCCGGTGTCGGCCGGGTCGAGCTCGACGATGACGTACCGGCCGGTGACCGACCGCTGGTCGGCCCGGGGGTGCGGCCGGTTGTTGGTGTAGACGTGGGTGATGGTCCGGTCGGCCATCTTGGACAGGTCCTCGACGGGATCGAACCGGAAGTTGTAGGTGGTGTCGGCGACGGTGAACGTGCGCGCGTCCAGGCCGGCGGGGTCGACGGTGCCGGCGTACTCGACGGCCACCGCGGACACCTTCTGCCCGTAGGTGTAGACGGTGGTGATGGGGGTGATGCTCTGGATCCCGGTGGCGGTGCCGCTGCCACCGTTGTTGGCGTACGCGGCACCGGCGGTGGTGAGCACCACCGCCGCGGCGAGCAGCGCGACCAACTTCTTCCGAAGAGCCATGCGCCCTTCCTTCCTGGCTGGCAAGTAGACGCTAAATTGATTTAGCCGAGATTCACTAGGCCGGAGCATGCGGGCCACGGTCACGGAAGTCAAGAAACCTGCCGGAAACACCGGCCGGGTCAGCGGTCCAGGCAGGAGCGCAGGGCCGCGGTGAGCCGGTTGGCCCGGTCGTCGGCGGCCCCACCCATCTGGTTCAGCACGTACCCGAACCCGACCTGGTACGTGTCGTCGCCGAAGGCCAGGTGTCCCCCGGCGCCGTCGTGGCCGAAACTGCGGTCACCCAGCAACGGGCGCGCCGGCGGGGAGTCCAGCAGGAACCCGGTCCCCCAGCGCTGCCCGGTGTCGGGCGGGCCGTACCGCTGCTGTCCCCGGACCCGCACCACGGTGGCGTCGGTGACGGAGGCGGGGTCGAGCAGCCGGGGACCGGCCACCTCGGAGACACAGCCGGCGTAGAGCCGGGCCAGCCCGTCGGCCGTACTGAGCGCACCGGCGCCCGGGATGCCGGCCGCCTGGATCGTCGGGTCGTTGAAGCTGACCAGGCCGGCGTCGTCGGCGGGGAAGGCGAAGGCGCCACCCATGGTCAGCGCCCGTCGGGCCACCGGGTCGGGGTCGGCGGCCGGTTCCGCCGGCGGCGGCAGCGTCCAGGCGACCGGATCGGCCCGCGCCCCGGCCGACCCGAGCCAGGTACGCAGGCCGAGCGGGCCGGCGACGGCGTCGCGGAAGAACTCCCCCGGCAGCTGACCGGTGACCCGGTGGACGACCTCACCGACCAACCACCCGTACGTCATCGGGTGGTAGCTGTGCGCGGTACCCGGTGGCCACAGCGGTGCCTGCTCCTCGATCGCCCGTACCACCGTCGGGAAGTCGAGCACCTCGTCGAGGCTCAGGTCCCGGTCGAGGGCGGGCAGCCCCACCTGGTGGGTGAGCAGCCACCGCACCGGGACGCCGTCCTTGCCGCGCTGGCCGAACTCGGGCCAGTAGCGGGTCACCGGCGCGTCGAGGTCCAGCTGTCCCCGCTGCACCAGCAGGTAGGCGCAGACCGCGAGGATGCCCTTGGTGCAGGAGAAGACCACCGCCGGGGTGTGCGCGGTCCAGGGGCGCCGCGACCGGGGGTCGGCCAGCCCGCCGTACAAGTCGACGACCTTGCGACCCCGCAGGTAGACGCAGACCGCGGCACCGACCTCCCCCCGGCTGGCGAAGTTGTCGCGGAACACGTCGGCGACCGGGCCGAACCGTTCGTCGGCGACCCCGTGGATCGCTGGCTGGGTGGGCACGCACTATCCCTTCACTGACCCCTGGATCAGGGCCTTGATGAACTGACGCTGGAAGATCAGGAAGACGATGAGGGTGGGGGTGAGGATGAGCAGCGAGCCGGCGCAGAGCAGCACCAGGTCGGTGCCCCACTGCCCCTGGAACGCACCGAGCGCGCCGGCCATGGTGCGCTTGGTCGGGTCGTCGACCAGCACGATGGCGATCAGGAACTGGTTCCAGGTCCAGAGGAACAGCAGGATGGTCAGCGAGGCGATGGCCGGCCGGGCCAGCGGCACCTGGACGCGCCAGAACACCTGCCAGGTGTTGCCGCCGTCGACCCGGGCCGCCTCGGACAGCTCCTTGGGCACGTTGATGAAGTGGGCCCGCATCCAGTAGACGGCGAACGGCATGTAGAGGCCGATCAGCGGCAGGATGATCGCCCACCGGGTGTTGAGCAGGCCGAGGTCGCGCATCTGGTAGTACAGCGGGGTGACCACCGCCTCGAAGGGCAGGGTCAGGCCGAGCAGCAGCAACGCGAAGGCGATCCGGCCGCCGGGCACCCCGAGCTGACCGAGGCCGAAGCCGGCCATCGTGGCGATGAGCACCCCGACCGGCACCACCCCGGCCACGATCAGCAGGCTGGAACGGAGCAGGGCGCCCATGTTGGCGGCGGTGAACGCGTCGACGAAGTTGCCCCACTGCGGGTCGGACGGCCAGGCGAGTCCGGTGGGGACGGTGCCCCGGGGTTGCAGCGCGGCCGAGAGCATGCTGAGGAACGGCAGCAGCGTGACGACGACCAGCGCGATCAGGAAGATCCGACCGGTCAGCCGTTCACCACGGGTGGTGAGGTTCATGCCTTGTCCTCCCGGGTCAGCCGCTGGATCGGCAGCACGCAGAGCAGCACCAACGCCATCAGGACCACGGCGAGGGCCGAGGCGAGCCCGACCTGACGCTGGGAGAAGGCGAGCCGGTAGATCTCCAGGCCGGGCACGGTGGTCTGCAGGCCGGGGCCACCGCTGGTGGCGATGTAGACGATGTCGAAGCTGGCCAGGGCGGCGATGATGGTGACGGTGAGGCAGACCCCGATCTCCTGGCGCAGGCTGGGCAGGGTCACCGCGAAGAACTCGCGGACCGGTCCGGCGCCGTCGATGCGAGCCGCCTCGTACAGCGAGGGGTCGATCTTGCTCATGCCGGTCACCAGCAGGATCGTGCAGAGGCCGAGGCTGACCCAGGCGCCGATCACGCCCACCGCCGGCAACGCCGTACCGAACTCGCCGAGCCAGGCCCGGGTGACCGAGTCCAGGCCGACCGCCCGCAGCACCTGGTTGACCAGACCGTTCGTGGAGAACAGCCAGCTCCACGCGATGCCGGCGGCGACCAGCGGGATCACCTGCGGCAGGAAGAGCACGGTCCGTACCCCGGTGCCGAACGCGCCGGTGGTGATCCGGCGGACCAGGCTGGCCACCAGCAGGCCGAGCGTGACCGGGATCAGGCTGAAGAAGATGATCAGGATGAACGCGTTCGAAATGATCTTCAGCAGGTCGCGGTCGGTGAAGACGGTGAGGTAGTTGTCCAGGCCGGCCCAGCGGGCCGCGCCGATGCCGTTCCAGTGGTACAGCGAGTACTGCATGGTCAGCAGCAACGGGCGCAGGACGAACAACCCGTACATGAACAGGGCGGGCAGCACCCACAGCCAGCCGGCCCACCGCATCGGGCGACGCCGTCGGGCCGGGGTGACCCGCCGGGCGCCCCCGGCGGACCGGGGCGGGGTGCCCGGTCCGGCGGGGGCGCTGCCGACGGCAGAGGTCACCGGGACAGTTCCTTCTCGTACTCGGCCTGGACCGCCTTGACGTACCCCTCGGGGTTCTGCTGGCCGGCGATCAGCTTCTGCATCTCCGGGGTGATGGCCGCGGCGAAGATCCCACCGGTGGCGTTGGCGGTGAAGTCCACCGCGCCGTTCTCGGCGCCGAGCTGCTGCGAGGCCTTGAGGGTCTCGGCCAGCACGGTGCCCTCCTCGACGGCGGGCAGGGGCAGGTCGCTGGGGCCGCCCGGGTGCGAGCCGCCGACCTTGACCGAGATCTCCCGGGCCTTGTCGTTGGTGTGCAGCCAGTTGAGGAAGAACGCGGCGGCGTCCGGGTTCTTGGCCTTGGCGCCGATGCCGAAGGTGTTCGGCGCGGACATCGCCACGTGCTTACCGCCGGCGCTCTCGGCGGGGAAGAGGAAGAAGCCCACGTTGCCGGTCATGCTCTGGTCGAGGTTGCCCGACTCCCAGTCGCCGTTGAACATGAACAGCCCGTTGCCCTTCTGGAACTCGCCGACCATGGTGGCGTAGTCCAGGGCGTTGGCGTCCTTGGTGAAGTACCCGGCCTGCGCCCACTTCTGGATGCTCTGGGTCGCCTTCAGCGCGGCGGGGGTGTCGAAGGTGGCACCCGGCTTCTGGAAGATCCAGTCCGCCACCTGCGCCGGGTCGCCGAACTGGTTCTGCAGCGCCTGGTGCGGGAAGTTGATGCCGGCGGTGTTCTTGTTGAACTGCACGATCGGCTGGACCCCCGCCGACTTGGCCTTGGCCAGCAGGTCCTCGAACTCGGCGATGGTGGCCGGCGGCTGGGTCATGCCTACCTGCTCGGCCAGTTTCCTGTTGTAGAAGACGCCGGTCACGCTGTAGCCCAGGCCCATCCCGTACAGCGAACCGGAGCCGCGCAGCGCACCGCCGTCGGCCAGCCGCGACTGCACCAGCTGCGAGGCCGGGAAACGGTCCCAGTCGTACGCCTCGAAGTACGGGTCGAGGTTCTTCAGCAGCCCGTCCTTGACCAGGTCGACCATGGTGGGCAGCCGGATGATGTCGGGCGAGTTGTCCGAGGCGAGCACCCGTGGCGCGTTCTCGGTGATCACCGTGAACTGGTCCTCGCGGATGTTGAACGTGACGTTCGGATGCTGCTTGGTGAACTCGTCGGCCAGCGCCTTGGCCAGCGGGAACCCGGTCTCGGCGTACAGCTCGAGGGTGATCGGGTCGCTGCCCAGCTCGGTGCTGACCGGCTGGTTGGTGTCGGTCGTCGGCTGCTCCTCGCCGGGTGCGCCGCAGCCCGCCGCGACCAGGCCGACCGTCAGCAACGGGACGAGCAGCGCGCTGCGCCGGGAGAACTTCCGCGATGTTTCGGACACTTCGACCACTCCTTGACTCCTGCACGCGTCCACCGGGTGTTCTGGCGCGGGCCACCGCGTGGCGCAGAACCTCGTGGCTAAATTGATTTAGCAGAGCATGCTCAGTGACCTCCGGCACTGTCAAGGGCGACGTTGGCAACGAGTTCGCAACGACCGCTTAACACCGGGCGCACCAACCCCCGCCGGTACGCCCGCCCCGCGGGGCCGCATGATGATGGGCAGGCAGCATCCTGGTGTCGGGCAGACCGGCCACCGATCGGAGGAGTGATGGGCCGCAGCAGAGTGACCCTGGCCGACGTGGCCCGGCGGGCCGGCCTGTCCAAGACCGCCGCGTCGATGGTGCTCAACGGCCGGGAGGGCACCCGACTCTCCGCCGAGGCCCACCAACGCGTCTTCGCCGCCGCCGAGGAGCTCGGCTACCGGCCCAACATCGCCGCCCGCAGCCTGCGTACCCGCAAGACCGCCACCATCGCCTTCGTCTCCGACATCGTCGCCACCACCCGGTTCGCCGGTGAGCTGATCCGGGGCGCGGTGGACGCCGCCCGGGAACGGGACCACGTCCTGCTCATCACCGAGACCCAGGGTGACGCCACGTTCGAGCGGTACGCGATCGAGGCGATGCTCGACCGCCAGGTCGACGGGGTCATCTACGCCGCCATGGCCACCCGCCGGCTGAGCGTGCCACCGGCCATCCTGAACGGACCGGTGGTGCTGCTCAACGCCACCAGCACCGACGACCTGCCCCGTGTCCTGCCCGACGACGAGCAGGCCGGCCGGACCGCCGCCGGCACCCTGCTCGCCCACGGTCACCACGACCGGATCGCCATCATCGGGCGCCACCAGCTCAAGGAGGAGGACCCGGAGGTCTCGCTGGCCGCGACCGCCCGGCTCACCGGCATCCGGGACGCGCTCGGCGCCGCCGGGGTCCGACCCCTGACCGAGGTGGCCAGCGCCGAGTGGCAGCCCGAGCACGGTTACGCCGCCATGCGCACCCTGTTGCGCCGCTCCGTCCGACCGAGTGCGGTGATCTGCATGAACGACCGGCTCGCGTTCGGCGTCTACCAGGCGCTCGGCGAGGCGGGCCTGACGGTCCCCCACGACATCTCGGTCATCTCGTTCGACGACGACCCGATCGCCGCCTGGCTGCGCCCCGGGCTGTCCACGGTGGCCCTCCCGCACGAGCAGATGGGGCGTCGGGCGGTGGAACTCCTGCTCGACGGCGCCGACAACAGGCCGGTCATGGTGCCCATGCGGTTGCGGCGGCGGATGTCGGTCGCCCGCCTGGCACCCGGTCCCGAGGCGCCCCGGCCGAGACCCGGTGCCGAGCCCGCCGGACCACCGGCCACCGCGGACGACCCGACGGCGGTGGTCACGCCCGATCCACCGGGACCCGCTGGCCGTACCGCGGATCCGGTGGCCTGAGGCGGACCGGCCGCGACACCGCGGTCGGTCTGGTGCCGGACCTCCACGGCTCTCGGCATCGCGGTCGGTTTCGGGCGGTCGGTTTCGGCGTGACCCGGACAGCGCCCGGGTCACGCCGAAACGCGCGCCCCCGCGGATCGCACAGTCGTGACCCCGGACCTCACGACTCGACGGCATCCAGCCCCAAGTATGTTACCGATAACACGAACAGTGTCAATGCCCCGATCGGAACGATGCGGCCACCCGTCGGCCGAAAAGATCATTCGGTGGCACACCGTCCAAGTTTGATCTCCTCCCGCCCACCGCGGCCATTGCGGAATATTTGCATCCTTGGATTCAATGACATGCTGCCGTAACGTGACCGACACGATTGTTATCGCTCACAGTTGTGCCTTTCTCGTCGGAGGTGCCATGTCATCCCTACCTCTCAGCCGACGTCGCGTGCTGCAGGCCACCGGTGCGACCGTGCTGTTCTCGGCGACCGGGGCCACCCTGGTCGACCCGCGGTCGGC
Source organism: Micromonospora yangpuensis (assembly GCF_900091615.1). NCBI lineage: Bacteria > Bacillati > Actinomycetota > Actinomycetes > Micromonosporales > Micromonosporaceae > Micromonospora > Micromonospora yangpuensis. The sequence continues at coordinate 4,031,293 of NZ_FMIA01000002.1, forward strand.
CAGCGCGGCGGTGCTGCCGCCGGCCCGGCCGGACCTGGGCGTCTCGGCGTACCCGTTCGACCTCGGGCAGGTACGGCTGACCGCCGGCCGCTGGCTGGACAACCAGAACCGGACCCTCAACTACCTGCGGTTCGTCGACGTCAACCGGCTGCTCTACGTCTTCCGCACCAACCACCGCCTCAGCACCAACGGCGCCCAGGCCACCGGCGGCTGGGAAGCACCCGGGCACTTCCTGCGCGGGCAGAGCCAGGGACACTTCCTCACCGCCTGGGCCCAGGCCTACGCCGTGCTCGGCGACACCACCTGCCGGGACAAGGCCAACCAGATGGTCACCGAACTGGCCAGGTGCCAGGCGAACAACGCCGCCGCCGGCTTCAACACCGGGTACCTGTCGGCCGCCCCCGAGTCCGACATCACCACCATCGAGAACGGCGGCAGCGCGGGCGTGCCGTACTACTGCCTGCACAAGACCCTGGCCGGGCTCCTGGACGTCTGGCGGTACATCGGCAACACCGAGGCCCGTGACGTGCTGCTGCGCTTCGCCGGCTGGGTCGACTGGCGTACCGGCCGGCTCAGCGCCAGCCAGATGCAGACCGTCCTGCGTACCGAGTTCGGCGGCATGAACGCGGTGCTGACCGACCTGTACCAGCAGACCGGTGACGCCCGCTGGCTGACCGTGGCCCAACGCTTCGACCACGCCGCCGTCTTCGACCCGCTGGCGGCCAACCGGGACCAGCTCAACGGGTTGCACGCCAACACCCAGGTCCCCAAGTGGGTGGGCGCGGCCCGCGAGTACAAGGCCACCGGGACCACCCGCTACCGGGACATCGCCACCAACGCCTGGAACATCACCACCGGCGCGCACACGTACGTCATCGGCGGCAACAGCCAGGCCGAGCACTTCCGCCCACCGAACGCCATCGCCGGGTACCTGGTGGCGGACACCTGCGAGTTCTGCAACACCTACAACATGCTCAAGCTGACCCGGGAGCTGTGGCTGATCGACCCGAGCCGGGCCGCCTACTTCGACTTCTACGAGCGCGCCCTGACCAACCACCTGATCGGGGCGCAGAACCCGGCCGACAACCACGGGCACATCTGCTACTTCACGCCGATGCGCCCCGGCGGCCGACGCGGCGAGGTCGGTCCGCTGGCCGGCGGCGGCAGCTTCAGCACCGACTACAACTCGTTCTGGTGCTGCCAGGGCACCGGCCTGGAGACCAACACGAAGCTGATGGACTCCATCTACTTCCACAACGGCACCACCCTGACGGTGAACCTCTTCGTGCCGTCGGTGCTGACCTGGGCCAGCCGTGGGATCACGGTCACCCAGACCACCAGCTACCCGGTCGGCGACACCACCACGCTCACCCTGGCCGGGACGATGAGCGGCTCGTGGAGCATCCGGGTCCGGATTCCGGGCTGGACCAGCGGCGCGAGCATCGCGGTCAACGGCACCACCCAGAACGTCGCCATCACCCCGGGCAGCTACGCCACCGTCACCCGCACCTGGGCGGCGGGTGACACCGTCACCGTACGCCTGCCGATGCGGGTCGTCATGCAGGCCGCGAACGACAACCCCGGCGTCGCCGCGGTCACCTACGGCCCGACGGTACTCAGCGGCAACTACGGCAACACCGCCCTGAACGCCCTGCCGGCGCTCTCGGTCGCCTCGATCACCCGGTCCAGCACCAACTCGTTGGCGTTCACCGCGACCGCGAACGGCGCCCAGGTCAACCTCGGCCCGTTCTCCGACGCCCACGGCCACAACTACACCGTCTACTGGAACACCGGCGGCAGCGACCCCGGTGGCACCACCCACCGGCTGGTCAACGCGGGCACCGGGCTGGTCCTCGGGATCCAGGACATGTCCACCGCCGACGGTGGCCTCGCCGTGCAGTGGGGCGACACCGGCACCGCCGACCACAACTGGGTGGTGGTGACCGACGGCAACGCGGTCCGGTTCCGCAACGTCAACAGCGGCAAGGTCCTGGGGGTGGAGAACATGTCCACCGCCGACAACGCCCGGGTGCTGCAGTGGGCGGACAACGGCACCGCCGACCACCGGTGGACCCTGCTGGACAACGGCGACGGCACCTACCGGATCCGCAACGTCAACAGCGGCAAGCTGCTCGGCATCCTCAACGGCTCCACCGCCTGGGGCGCGCAGGCCGTGCAGGACGCGGACAACGGCAGCGCGGACAACCGCTGGCGGCTGGTCCGCAACGGCTGACCGCAGCGGCCGGGCACCGCCCTCGGGTGGCGGTGCCCGACCGCGACGGGTACCACGCGCCGCGCTCCGGCGCCCGGGGCCGACAGTGGTCGGCCGGGTGCCGGAGCGCGGTCGTCGCGGTCCCGGTCAGCTGGCGGTGCAGGTCGGGGTCACCCCGGTGACGCTGCCGTTGCCCTGGAAACCGAACTCCGTCGACTGGCCGGCCCCGAGCCGACCGTTGTAGTCGACGTTGGTGAACCGCACCGTGCCCGAACTGCCACCGGCCACGGCGCTCCAGGTGTTGGTCACGCTGGTCCCGGCGGGCAGTGCGACGGTCACCGTCCAGCCGGTGGTGCCGGCCGCGCCGGCCGTCACCCGCACCGTGGCCACGAACCCACCGGTCCACGAGTTGACCGACATCGATGCCGAACAACCACCCGTACCGGGCGGCGGCGTGGTGGTCGGGCTCGGCGGTGGGGTGGTCGGGTTCGTCGGCGGTGGGGTGGTCGGGCTCGGTGGCGGGGTGGGGCTCGTGGTGTCCAGGCCGACGAACCGGATGGCCTGGGCGGCGTCGAAGGGGATGGAGTGGCCGTACCCCTGGAAGCTGATTGCCTCGACCGGCGCGGTGCCGCCGGTACCGCCGTATCGGGTCCGGGTGGCGCTGGCCTGCGGGTAGTCGGTGTAGCTGGGGGTCTGGGACAGGCCGTGGACGTTGGTCCACTGCTTGATCTGCTCACCGAAGTTCACATAGCTCAGCGTGGTGTCCGTGGTGCCGTGCCAGATCTGGATCCGCGGGCGCCGGCCGGTGTAGCCCGGGTAGGCGTTGCGCACCAGGTCACCCCATTGCTGGGGGGTCTTCACGATCCGTCCACCGGAGCACTCGCTGTTCCACTCCGAGCCGTTGGTGGTGGCGAAGCAGCCCAGCGGCACACCGGAGGAGCTCACCCCGGCGGTGAAGACGTCCGGGTAGAGGCCGAGCATCACGTTGGCCATCATGGCCCCGGAGGAGAAGCCCGCGAGGGTGATCCGTTCCGTGTCGACGGGGTAACGCTGCCGGACGTGGTCGACCATCGACTTCAGACCGACGGGGTCGCTGCCGCCACCCCGCCGCAGCGCCTGTGCCGAGGAGACGTCCCAGCACTTGCTGCTCCGGGTCACCGACGGGTAGACCACGATGAAGCCGTACCGGTCGGCCAGGGCGCTGAGGCCGAAGCCGGTGTGCACCGCCGGGCCGCTGCCGGTGCAGTAGTGCAGGGCGAGCAGCAGTCCCGGTCGGGCGGCGAGCCGGTCCGGCACGTAGAGGTGCATCTGCAGATTGGTGGGGTTGGTACCGAAGTTCGTCACCTGGGTCAGCGTCGCGGCCGAGGCCGGAGCGGGTGCGGTGACCACGGCCGTCGTCGTCGCCAGGACGGTCGCCAGGGCGACGGCCAGCAGGGTGATCCTCGTCCTCATCGTGCGGTTCCTCTCCTCAGCGGTACGGCCGACAGCGGTCCGGTCCCGGCCACTCGACAGTCCGGGGCCGGACCGCTGACCGGTCAGCTGGCGGTGCAGGTCGGGGTCACCCCGGTGGCGCTGCCGTTGCCCTGGAAACCGAACTCCGTCGACTGGCCGGCCCCGAGCTGGCCGTTGTACTCGACGTTGGTGAACCGCACCGTGCCCGAACTGCCACTGGCCGAGGCGCTCCAGGTGTTGGTGACGCTGGCGCCACCCGGCAGGGTGAGGCTCACCGTCCAGCCCCGGGTACCGCCCGAGCCGGCCGTCACCCGTACCGTCGCCACGAACCCACCGGTCCACGAGTTCAGCGACACCGTGGCCGAGCAACCACCGGTGCCGGGCGGCGGGGTCGTCGGGTTCGGTGGTGGGGTGGTCGGGTTCGGCGGGGTCGTCGTCGGGTTCGGCGGCGGCGTGGTCGGGTTACCCTGGCCGGCGTTGAGCGCGTTCAGCACGGCGTCGTACGCGGGCTTCTTGTTGCCGTTGCAGTCGAACAACAGGGCGTTGTCGCTGCCGCGCCAGGAGTCGCAGTCCCGCACGCCCCACACGGTGATGCCGGTGCAGCGGGTGACCGCCATGCAGGCCCGGGTGACGGCGCCGAAGATGTTGGCCTGGTTGCCGCCCTGCATCACGTCCAGCTCGGTGATCTGCACGTCCACGCCGAGGTCGGCGAAGCGCTGCAGGTTGGCCTGGTAGTCGCTGGCCAGGCCCGTGCCCAGGTGGGACTGGAAGCCGACGCAGTCGATCGGCACGCCCCGGGCCTTGAAGTCACGCACCATGTTGTAGATGCCGGTGGACTTCGCGTTGATCCCGTCGGTGTTGTAGTCGTTGTAGCAGAGCTTCGCGCCCGGGTCGGCGGCCCGCGCGGCGCGGAACGCCGCCTCGATCCAGTCGTTGCCGGTGCGCTGCAGGTTCGAGTCACGCCGGCCACCGCTGCCGCCGTCGGCGAACGCCTCGTTCACCACGTCCCAGGAGTGGATCTGGCCCCGGAAGTGGGTGGCGACCTGGGTGACGTGGTTGATCGCGGCGTTGCGCAGGGCGCTGCCGGACATGCCCTGTGCCCAGCCGGGCTGCTGGGCGTGCCAGAGCAGGGCGTGGCCGCGGACGGTCATGCCGTTGGCGCGGGCGTGACTGACGATCCGGTCACCGCCGGTGTAGTTGAAGCGCCCCTGCTGGGGCTCGGTGGCGTCCCACTTCATCTCGTTCTCGGCCACCAGGCTGTTGAACTCGCGGTTGAGCACGTTCATGTAGGTGGTGTTGGAGAACTTGCCCGTCCCGACCGCGGCGCCGAAGTACCGACCCTTCTCGGCCGCCGCCGCTCGCAGGGTCGTCCCGGCGCTGGCGGACGGGGCCAGGGTCAGCGTCATGCCGACAGCCAGGACGCCGGCGGCGGCGAGGGTCACCGCCGTTCTCAGGCTTCTCGTTCGTGTCATGGTGGGTCCTTCTCGGTGTGGGGTGCCCAGCACGGAGCGGCCGGGTGACGCGGTGGTGGGGGTGCTGCCCGTGCGGAGTGGCAAGGTGCGGGTACGGGTGGAGCCGGGACCGGAAACGAGGCCGGACGCGTCGTCCCGCATGCCCTGGGGGGACGTCGTGATCCGAGGTGCGACCTGCAGGGCTCGCCCGGTGAGCCGTAGGCACTGTCGCCTCGTCCATCGACTGTGAACGATAACATCGTGTTCGTCAAGTCGTAACGAAGTCGTGCCGGTAAGATCCCAACGCATGCCCTCCGCGCCTGGTCACAGCGTCACGCCCCCTGCTCAGCGGCTCGCCCGGGCGGTCACCGAGGTCTTCGCCCCGGCGGTCCTCGCCGCGATCGTGCCGCTGGTCATCGCGGTGCACAGCGCGCCGACGTTCGCCGGTGGCGTCGGCTGGGGTCTGCTGGCCATGCTCTTCTGCTCCCTCGTCCCGTACGGCGTGATCTGGCTCGGGGTCCGACGCGGGCACCTCACCGACCACCACATCGGCCGGCGTGAGCAACGCCGCCGCCCGCTGGCGTACGGCCTCACCTCGGTGCTCGTCGGACTCGCCGTCCTGGTCCTGCTCGGCGCGCCCCGACCACTGGTCGCGATGGTGGTGGTGATGCTCGCCGTACTCCTGGTGGTCACCGCGATCAACCTGGTCTGGAAACTCAGCGCCCACGCGGCGGTGAGTGCCGCGTCGGCGACCGTCCTGGTCGTCGTGTTCGGCTGGGTGCTGCTGCCGGCCCTGGCCCCGGTGGTGGCCCTGGTCGGCTGGTCCCGGGTCAGGCTGCGCGACCACACGACCGGCCAGGTCGTGGCGGGCACGGTGGCGGGCGTGCTGGTCGCCGTACCCACGTTTCTCGCGCTCGCCTGAGTGCATCAAAGGCGCACCGCCCGGGTAGGGCACCCCCCTACGGAGCTGAGAAGACTCCCCTGTCCAGGGGTGCTGGTGGTCGGTCCCGGCGGAGTTTGCCGGGATTTTCCCGTTGACCCGCATCCAGAACGAACCGATCGGCCGTATTTCCCGTGTTGAGGGTGAGGGGTCGCAACGAAGAGTCACGGAGGCACGATGCACACGGTTCGTCAAGGTCCCGCGATCGGACTGGTCGTGCAGATTGCCCTGTTGGCACTGCTCACCGTGACCGTCGGCCTGAGCACCTGGGGATGGCTGGCGGGGCTGGCCTACGGGGTCGTCCTCTGTGCCCTGCTCAACCGGGGTATGGCCGGTGCGCGCGTGCGGGTGCTCAGTCCCGCCGACCGGGTGACGTTGGGCCGGGCGATCCTGGTCGGCGGAGTGACCGCCCTGGCGGTGCACTCCCTCGACCGGCCGGCACCGATCGTGCCGATGGTCGCCCTGACCGCCGTGGCGCTGGCGCTCGACGCGGTGGACGGGTACACCGCCCGACGGACCGGGACCAGCAGCGCGCTGGGTGCCCGGTTCGACATGGAGGTCGACTCCTTCCTGGTACTGGTGCTCTGCCTCGTGGTCGCGCCGTCGGCGGGTCCCTGGGTTCTCGTGATCGGCGCGATGCGCTACCTCTTCGTCGCGGCGAGCTGGGTACTGCCCTGGATGCGGGGTTCGTTGCCGCCGCGCTACTGGCGTAAGGTCGTCGCGGCGGCCCAGGGGGTGCTGTTGACGGTGGCCATGGCGCAGGTGCTGGGTTCGGTGTTGACGCTCGTGGTGCTGCTGGTGTCGCTGGGGCTGCTCGTCGAGTCGTTCGGCCGGGACGTCCGGTGGTTGTGGACGACCCGCCGGGTCCACCCCGCCGCCATCGGGGTCCAATCCGGGCCTGCCGAGCGCGCGGTGCGTCCGGGGCTGCCCGAGCGTGCGGAACTTCCCGCACACACCGCACGGCCCGAGCGCACCGGACGGCTCGAGCGGCCCGGGTACACCGGGCGTCCTGCCGCGGGGCGGGGCACCCTGGTGGCCGGCCCCAGGGGCGCGCGGGCAGCGCACGAACGTCCGGCCGGGGCCGCGGCCCGGGACCGGGTCGTGCGGGTCTGACGCGGCGCCACCACGATTCTCCGAAAGGGCGGGGCAGGTTGTCACTCTCGACGCGGGTACGTCGGCTGCCGGGCGACGGCGGGCGGGCGGCACCCGACGACGCGCGCCTGGACGAGGCAGCCGAGCCGACGGCGGCCCCGGCCGACGAGCACGACGCCGGGACCGCGGGCCGGCGCTCCCTGCCGGCGGCGGTGCTGACCGCCCTGGCCGGGTTGCTGGTGGTGCTCGTGCTCACCGCGCCGCACGACTACAGCCGGCTCACCCCGGCGGCCTTCGTCCGGCTGCCCCTGGAGGCGCTGCTGGTCGTCGCCGTGCTGCTCGCCCTGCCGCCGCGCCCGCGCCGGCTGGTCGCCGTGCTCGTCGGGGTGGCCCTGGGGCTGCTGGGCATCCTGAAGCTGCTCGACCTGGGCTTCTCCGCGTCATGGAGCCGCGCGTTCAACCTGGCGTTGGACTGGACGCTCTTCGGCCCGGCCTTCGGTTACCTCACCGAGTCCTACGGCCGCCCCGCCGCGATCGGCATCGCGGTCGCGTTGGCGCTGCTGGCGATCGCGCTGCCGGTCCTGCTCGCGCTGGCGATGCTGCGGTTGACCCGCCTGGTGGTCCGGCACCACACCGGCACCACCCGGACCGTCGCGACGCTGGTGGTGGTCTGGGTGGCGTGCGCCGCGTTCGGCGTGCAGGTGGCCCCGGGCGTGCCGGTCGCGGACACCTCCGCGACCACCCTGGCCAACGGCCACGCCTTCCAGATCCGGCAGAGCGCCGACGACCGGGAGAGCTTCTCCGCCGCACTGGATGCCGACCCGTTCCGGGACACCCCCGGCGACCAGCTCCTGACCGCGTTGCGCGGCAAGGACGTGGTCTTCGCCTTCGTGGAGAGCTACGGCCGGGACGCGGTCGAGGACCCCGAGTTCGCCCCGCAGGTCGGCGCGCTCCTGGACACCGGCACCCGGGAGCTGGGCGCGGCCGGTTTCACCGCACGCAGCGGCTTCCTCACCTCGCCGACGATCGGCGGCGGCAGCTGGCTGGCCCACGCCACCCTGCTCTCCGGGCTCTGGATCGACAACCAGCAGCGGCACAGCACCCTGTTGACCACCGACCGGATGACCCTCGGGGACGCCTTCCGGCGGTCCGGCTGGCAGACCGTGGGGGTGATGCCCGCGGTCACCAAGGCGTGGCCGGAGGGGGCCTTCTACGGCTACGAGCGGTTCTACGACGCCAACAAGCTGGCCTACCGGGGCCCGAAGTTCAGCTTCGGCACGATGCCCGACCAGTACACGCTTGCCAGTTGGCGGCGGCTGGAGCAGGCCCGACCGGCTGGGCCGCCGGTGATGACGGAGCTGTCGCTGGTGTCCAGCCACTCCCCCTGGACGCCGGTGCCGCCGCTTGTCGACTGGGCCGACATCGACGCCGGCGGCGCGGTGTTCAAGGGCACCGCCGGGGACGGCAAGGGCGACGAGCGGCGTGGACTGGCCCGGATCCGGGCGGACTACCGGGAGTCCGTCGAGTACACGCTTGGCGCGCTCATCTCCTACGTCAAGACCTACGGCGACGACGACCTCGTCCTGGTCATCCTCGGTGACCACCAGCCCGCCCCGGTGGTCACCGGCGACAACCCCAGTCACGACGTACCGATCACGATCGTCGCCCGGGACCGGGCCGTCATGGACCGGATCTCCGGGTGGGATTGGCAGGATGGACTCAAGCCCGGCCCGCAGGCCCCGGTCTGGCGGATGGACGCCTTCCGGGACCGCTTCCTGACCGCCTTCGGCCCGTAGCCCGACCACCGACCACCCACCGCACGGATCGGAACACAGCAAGTTGACCGACACCTTCGCCGGCAGGATCGCGGCACTGAAGAACGATCCCGCCACGGCGCTGCTGAGCCGGTCGCTGGAGGTCTACTACGGCGACCGCGCGCGGGACGCCCGGATGGACGCCTTCTACTCCCGGTTCGTCGCCGCCGGTGATCTCGTCTTCGACATCGGCTCACACGTGGGCGACCACATCGCCTGCTTCCGTCGCCTCGGTGCCCGGGTCGTGGCCCTGGAACCGCAGCCGTCCTGCCTGCGGGTGCTACGGACGCTCTACGCCGACGACGACCAGGTGACGCTTGTCGACGCCGCGTGCGGGGCGGCACCCGGCACCGCGCGGTTGCACGTCAACTCCGCCAACCCCACCGTGTCGACCGTCTCGGCCGGTTTCGTCCGGGCCGCCGAGGGCGCGGGCGGGTGGGCCGACGAGGTGTGGGACACCGAGATCGAGGTACCGGTCGTCACCGTCGACACCCTGATCGACCGGTACGGTGTGCCGACCTTCGCCAAGATCGACGTGGAGGGTTTCGAGGACCAGGTACTGGCCGGCCTGAGCCGTACGCTGCCCGCCCTCTCCTTCGAGTTCACCACGATCGCCCGCCCGGTCGCCCACCGGTGTCTGGACCGGTTGACGGAGCTGGGTGTGGACGGTTTCGACGTCGCGACGGGTGACGACAAGTCGTTGGTCCTCCAGCGCTGGGCGACGGCGCGGGAGATGGCCGCGTACCTGGACGCGTTGCCGCACGAGGCCAACTCCGGCGACGTGTACTGCGTGTCCCAGGGCGCGTCCGGCCCCGCCTGACCCGGCCCCGGCGGCCGGTCGTAGCGGTCGGACGGTGGTGGCGGTCCCGGTCAGGTGCCCGGTGGCGCGGTGGCCGGATAGGCGTACGTGTCGGTCGCCTTGACCGCCGCCCACACCTGCTGGCCCGGGGCCAGGCGTAGGTGCGCGGCGGCTGCCGGGGTCAGGTCGGCGACGGCGGCGATCGGTCCGTCGAGCTGGACCCGCAGGTTGTCGCCGTGACGTTGGATCCCGACGACCGTGGCCGACCAGGTGTTACGCGGGCTGCCGTCGGGCCGGTGCGGGTGCAACGCGACCGCGGCGGGTCGGAACACCACGAACGCGTCGCCGTCGAGCCGGTCGACCGCGCTGAGCGCGAACGTCTCCCGCCCGGCGTCGCCGAGCTGGACGGTGTGGCCGTGGGCGTGGCCCCGGTAGAGGTTGAGTCCGACCAGGCGGGCGACGTAGTCGGTGCGGGGCCGGGCGGTGACGGTGGCGGCGTCGCCGGTCTGCACCACCTGGCCGTCTTCGACGATGACCAGCCGGTCGGCCAGCACGAGCGCGTCGAGCGGATCGTGGGTGACCAGCAGGGTGGCACCGGTGTGCGCGTGGAGATGCCTGTGCAGTTCGGCCCGGGTGTCGAGCCGGGTGCGGGCGTCGAGGGCGGCCAGCGGCTCGTCGAGCAGCAGCAACGTCGGTCGTACGGCCAGGGCGCGGGCCAACGCGACCCGCTGCGCCTGACCACCGGAGAGCTGGCGGGGTCGACGGTGGGCCTGCTCGGCCAGCCCGACCCGGGCGAGCCAACCGGCCGCCTGCTCGCGGGCGGTACGCCGGTCGGCACCGTGCCGGCGGGGACCGAAGGCGACGTTGTCCAGCGCGCTCAGGTGCGGAAAGAGCAGGTAGTCCTGGAACACCACGCCGATCGGGCGACGCTCCGGTGGGACGAACCGGCGCCGGTCGGGCCGGTCGAGGTCGACCCCGCCGAGGGTGACGTGTCCGCCGGCCAGCGGTTGCAGACCGGCCAGGGCCCGCAGTGCGGTGGTCTTGCCGGCGCCGTTGGGGCCGAGCAGCGCGACCACCTGCCCCGCGGCGATGCGCAGTCGTACGTCCAGGCGGAAGGTGCCCCGGTCCACCACGAGGTGCCCGTCCAGCAGGGCCGGCCCGGTGCCGGTGCGGTCGGTGTCGAGGCCGGTCATCGGGTGGTGATCCAGCGGTCGCGCAGGCCGGCGAGGATGACGACGGAGACGGTCAACAGGATCAGGCTCAGCACGATCGCGGCGTCCAGGTCGGTCTCCAGCGCGAGGTACACCGCCAGGGGCATGGTCTGGGTGGTGCCGGGATAGTTGCCGGCGAAGGTGATCGTGGCGCCGAACTCGCCCAGGGCACGGGCCCAGCAGAGCAGCGCCCCGGCGGCGACACCCGGCGCCACCAACGGCAGGGTCACGTGGGTGAAGGTGGTCCAGCGGCCCGCGCCCAGGGTGGCGGCGGCCTCCTCGTAGCGGCTGTCGGCACCGCGCAGGGCACCCTCCACGGCGATGATCAGGAACGGCATCGCCACGAACGCCTCGGCGACGACCACACCGGCGGTGGTGAACGGCAGGGTGATCCCGAACGTGCTGTCCAGCCAGCCGCCGACCAGCCCCTGCCGGCCGAAGACGAGCAGCAACGCCACCCCGCCGACCACCGGCGGCAGCACGAGCGGGACGGTGACCAGGGCCCGGACCAGTCGCCGACCGCGAAACTCGACCCGGGCCAGCAACCAGGCAAGCGGGACCCCGAGGACCAGGCAGACCACCGTGGCGAGGGTGGCCGACTGCAACGACAGCCGCAACGCGGCCAGCACCTCCGGCTCGGCCAGCCGGCGCGGCAGCGTCGTCCACGGGGTCCGCAGCAGCAACCCCAGCAGCGGCAGCGTCAGGAACAGCAACCCCAGGCAGGCGGGGAGCAGCAACGCGACCGGCACCCGCTGGCGGCTGGCACGACGGCGCGACCTGGCACCCCCAGCGGGGACCGTCCCGGTGCCGTTCCCCATCGACATCACTGGCGGTACGACTGCCTACGGGGCCTGGAAACCGGCGTCGGTGAGCACCCTCAGCGCCTCGTCCGACCGCACGTGTTCGACGAACGCCCGCGCGCCGGCGGGGTTCGGGGCGTGCCGGAGCACGACGATCGGGTAGTCGTTGACGGCTTCGGCGGACTCGGGGAACTCCACCGCCTCGACCTTGGCCGCCGCCGACCTGGCGTCGGTGCGGTACACCAGCGCCGCGTCCACCTCACCGAGCGTCACCTTCGCCAGCGCGCCCTTGACGTCCCGCTCCAGGGTCACCGGGGTCAGCGCCACCCGTGCCACGTCCAGGGCTGTCCTCGCGGCGGCGCCACAGGGCACCTGCTCGGCGCAGAGCGCCACCTTCACCCCCGTCCGGGCCAGGTCGGCCAGGCCCCGCACGCCGGCCGGGTTGCCCTTCGGCACCGCGATCACCAGCTGGTTGCGCACGAAGACCGTCGCGGCGCCCGCAGCGTTGCCGGCCTCGGTCACCGTACGCATGTTGGCCGGCGCCGCGGAGGCGAACACGTCGGCCGGCGCACCCTGGTTGATCTGGGTGGCCAGGGCGGCACTGCCGGCGAAGTTGAGCACGACCCGGGTGCCGGGGTGGGCGGCCTCGAAGTCCCGGCCGAGCCTGGTGAACGTCTCGGTCAGCGAGGCGGCGGCGAGGACCGTCACCGTGCCGGTGACCGCCGCCCCGCCGCCGTCACCGGTCACCGGCGGCGTGCTGCCGGTGACCGACCGGTCACCACAACCGGTGAGCACCACGGCGACCAGGGCGGTGAGCGCGGCCAGGGCGATCCGCCGGACCGTCACGAGCAGCCCCTCCCCCGGGCGTCCGCGCTCGTGCCCCGCGATTCGACCGGCACATACCTCACCCGGTCAGCCTAGCCGCTCGGCCGCACCGGCCGGTGCTGCCCCCTGCCGGCAACCTTGCCCCGTCGATACATGTCCATCTATCCTTTGGCTGCCCATCGACTGTCCGTACGGGCAATCGAACATCGTTGAATCGCTTCGACAACCCAGCGTGACGGTTTGGCTCGAAGACGGGAGATACCGGTGAAATCCACCCTCAGAAAGATCCAGCTCGGCTTACTTTCCGGCGTGCTGGCGCTGGCCGGATCCGCCGTCGTGATGACGAGCTCCGCGTCGGCCGACAGCATGACCCAGGTGAACGCCACCCAACTCGTCGCCGACATGGGGGCGGGCTGGAATCTGGGGAACACCCTGGAGGCCAACATCAACGGGATCCCCAGCGAAACGGCATGGGGTAACCCGGTCGTGACGCAGGCCTTCATCGACCGGGTGCGGGCGGCGGGGTTCAAGACGATCCGCATCCCGGTCTCCTACCTGGGACACATCGGGTCCGCCCCGAACTACACGATCAACTCCGCCTGGCTGAACCGGATCCAGCAAGTCGTCGACTACGCCCACGGTCGCGGCCTGTATGTGCTGATCAACATGCACGGTGACGGCTTCAAGACCGTCACCGGCTCGTGGTTGATCTGCGACTCGTCGAACCAGACGACGATCCGGGACAAGTACCAGAAGGTCTGGCAGCAGATCGCGACCAGGTTCCAGAACTACAGCGAGCGCCTCATCTTCGAGGCCATGAACGAGGAGTTCGACGGACAGTACGGCAACCCCACCCAGCCGTGCTACTCGAACATCAACGCCTACAACCAGATCTTCGTGGACACGGTCCGCCGGTCCGGCGGGAACAACGCCTCGCGCTGGCTGCTCATCGCCGGCTGGAACACCAACATCGACTACACCGCGGGCAACTACGGCTTCGTGCTGCCGACCGACCAGTACCGGTCGCCGTCCATTCCCGCCAACGAGCAGCGGCTCATGATCTCCGTGCACTACTACGACCCCTGGGACTTCGCCGGCGAGGAGAACGGCACCATCACGCAGTGGGGACCGGCCGCCACCAATCCGGCCCGGAAGTCGACCTGGGGACAGCAGGACCACATGGACGCACAACTGAAGAAGATGCGCGACACCTTCGTCTCGCGTGGATACCCGGTGTTCGTCGGTGAGTACGGTTCGGTCGACAAGACCTCGGCCGACTCGACGAACAACAGGTACCGCGCCGACTACGCACGCACCCTGGTGTCCACCGCCAAGAAGTACGGCGCGGCCACCGCCTACTGGGACAACGGCTGGAACGGGGCGTACGGGTTCGGGCTGTTCAACCGCAGCAGCGTCACGGTCACCCAGCAGGGCATCATCGACGCCATCATCAGCGCCGTCGGCGGTACCACCCCGACCACCCCGCCGACCACCACGCCACCGACCACCACCCCGCCGACCACCCGGCCGCCGACGACCCCGCCGCCGAACGGGCGGTCCTGTTCGGCGTCCTACACGGCTACCGGCCAGTGGCAGGGCGGCTTCCAGGCCGAGGTGCGGGTGACCGCCGGCAACTCGGCGATCAGCGGTTGGACGGTGACCTGGACGCTCGCGAACGGACAGCAGGTGACGCAGGCGTGGAACGCCACGGTGACCACCAGCGGATCGACGGTCACCGCCCGCAACGTCGGTTACAACGGTTCGATAGGTGCCGGCGGTAGCACGACCTTCGGCCTCCTGGGATCGTCGAGCGGCGCCACCGGCGTACCGTCGTTGTCCTGCACGGCGAGCTGAGCAGGCGGATACCGGAGCCGGCGGGGACGGCCGCCCGGCACCGGTCCGTCGCAAGCGACGAGACCGGTGCCGGGCGTCCGCCCTGGTCGGGCGTGGTCAGCGGGTGAAGGCGACGAACTCGGCGACCGACCACCAGTTGCTGGCCGATCCGGTCTGGACCACCCGGATGTAACGGGCGTTGCGTGGCGCGAAGTCCGCGGCGATCGTCTCCGCGCCCGGCCCACTGGCCACCGGCGATCCCCAGTTGGAGCCGTCGTTGGACAGGTACACCTGGTAGCGGCGGGCGTAGTCGGAGCCGTTGGACAGCAGTGAGATGCCGCTGACCGACCGGGCGGAACGCATGTCCACGGTGACGGACTGGCCGTCGACCATCGGGGTGCCGCTGGTGAAGCGGGAACGCGGGTCGCCGTCGAGCATCTTCGCCGGCTCGCTGCCCCGGCTCACGCCGGAGGCGGTGGCGGTCCACCCGCCGCGGTCCAGCACCTTACGGCTGCCCGGGACCTGGTAGTGCTCGTCCAGGGCGGCCCCGGCCTCGGGCTCGAACTGCGAGTAGCCCCGGGCGTCACACTGCCGGCCGGCGTTGATGCAGTGGGTGACCAACGCGTTCAGGGTCGGCGCGTCCCAGGCGTTGTAGAAGTCGTAGTGGAAGGTGAAGCCCCGCCCGCTGGCCAGTCTGACCTTCGACATGTCGCCGCTGACCGGGAAGGCCATCTTGAACTCGAGCATCGGCACCGCGACCGGGTGCGTCTTCGGGCACACGCCGTCGACCGGGTACACGATGTGGCTGATGTGGTCGGGGGTGTCCAGGTGCTTGCCGTCCCAGCAGCTCGGCGCCTGCATCCGGATGTTCAGCTGGCTGCCGGAGCGGCAGGTGGCGGGGAAGTCGACGTTGTCGTAGCTGTCGCCGCACTCCCAGCCCTTCTGGTAACCGGGGGCCTTGGCGAACTGCTCGGCGGTGGTCGTCGGGCTGCCCACCAGGTAGCGCAGGCCCACCGGGAACGGCCGTACGCTTGTGTAGTCGCGTACCCCGCTCTTGTAGTAGATGACCTGCGGGCCGGTCGGCTCGATGGCCCGGTCGCCGTCGAACACCGTGGGCATCCAGTAACCGGAGCGGTCACCGGGGACCCGGCACAGCGTCGAGCCGGCCAGCAGCGACTCGGTGGTGCTGTTCGCCTTCGTCGTGGTGTTGCCCATGAAGGTGTGGTTGTGCGAGGCGCCCGGCTTGTTGAAGAAGACGATCGGGTCGTCGTCCCGGCGGTGGCTGACCGAGCAGTTCGCCTGGAACTCGCGGTGCGCCTTGCGCGGCGGGGTCTTGGTGGAGGGGGTCACCCCGGTGACCGGGTTCTCGGCCAGCACGTAGTCGCCGGGCACGGGCTTCGGGTGGTTGCCCTGGTGGGAGCTGCTGCTCGGGCTGGCCGACCGGGTCGGCGACTTCTTCGCGGCGGACTGCGTCGGCTCGGGTCCGGCCGGGGCGGCGGGCGCCGAGGAGTGCTCGTGTGCCGGTTCGGTCACGGCTGCCGGCGCGTCCTGCGACGACGCGGCCTGCTGACTGCCGGTGAGCCGCAACGGGCCGACCGCGGTCCAGGAGGCCACTCCCACGGTCACGGCGAGAGCGGCCCCCACCAGGGCGTATCGCAGGCGTACGCGGCGCGGCGGGCCGGACGATGGTGAGATCCGGGTTCCCATGGAGCCTCCGAGAGAGCGGTTGTCGGTTCTGGACGCCGGCGTACGCTAACCACGCCCGACCGCGCGGCGAATGAGGCGAAGGGCCCAGGGCGACGCGGTCGACGGCCCAGGTCCACCGCGGCGGAACCGGGCGCGAACCGGGCAGGTTCCGGTCATCCGGGCAACGTTCGACGCCCACTTCGACACGCTCTGCGTGTGCCGCGTTGCAGCACGTCAGAGCCCTGGGTGGAGGTCGGTGACAGCGGTGATTCGGTGTACCGTGAGATGAATCGTCCTACCGGTTCGTCGCGCTAGACCCACGGGAAATCGAGTGGCTCATACCACGGGGAGTCGAGTGGTGCCCAGCAGAACGGTGTTCGATACCGCCGACCCCGTGCCACGCATGCTCGCCGGTCCGCCGGATCCCATCCGGTCGCTCCGGCTACCGCACTGGGTGGGCATCAGCGCCCTGGCCGGTGGGATCGTGCTGGCTGCCATCGTGATCCCGCCGCAGCTCTCCCCGGCCGTCGAGCAACCGCCGGAGCGACCGCTGGGTCAGACCGCGCCCGCCGGGACGGAGTCTCCGACGACCGGGTACGTCCCCGACGGCGCCCCGGGTGTCGTCCCGGAAACCGGGGCACCGGCACCGGAGTCCACCGGCTCGGCCCGCCCGGACCCGCGCCCGACCGCGCCGACGGCCACGCCAGGCCGGCCGGCGGCGCCGGATGAGGGTCGGTCCGAGGCTCCCCGTCCCACGCCGACCCGCACGTCCGGGCCGACCCCGTCGTCGCGGTCGATCACCGTGCAGGCCGAGGACCCCGGCAACGTGCTCGGCGGCGGCGCCAAGGTGGCCAGCTGCCCCAGCTGCGACGGCGGGGCCCGGGTCCGCTACCTCGGCACGCTGACGGTGAACTTCACCAACCCCACCGCCGGGGGGCGGACCATCGCCGTCACCTACCAGACCGACGGTGACCGCCAGCTGAAGATCTCCGTGAACGACGCCGCGCCCACCACCCACGCCGTCTCCGGTGCCGGTTGGGACGTCCCCCGCACCTTCCGGTACGATGCCGAGCTGCCGGCCGGACGGACCAGCCTGACCTTCTTCAACGACACCGGGCCACCGCCCGACATCGACAAGATCACCATCAGCTGACCTGGCCCCGATGAGTCGATTCGTCGCCTACGCCGCGCTGTGCCGGGCCATGTTGCTCGGCCGACTCGTGCTCACCTACGCCGCCGTCGGCATCGGCTTCCGGCTGGTCGACGATCCCTGGTGGACCGTGGTCACCCTCGCGGTGGTCACCGTCATCACGGTCGCCCAGGTCACCGTGCTGGGGCGATGGCCGGCCGTGATCCGCTGGCGGCTGTGCGTGCTGGCCGTCGACGCCGTCCTGATGATCGGTGTCCTGGTGCTCACCGACGGCGGCCTCGCGTACTTCTGCTACGCCGCCGGCTACGCCGCACTCAGTGGGGCGTTGCTGGGCAACCACGGGTTACTGCTGTGGATCGTCAACGCGGGGCTCGGCCTGGCCGTGGCGACGAGGTTGCTGCAGGCCGCCGGCACCGGAGCGGCCACCTCCACCGTCGCGCCGTTCGTGCTGGCCTTCCCGATGATCTTCGTGGTCTGCGGCATCGGGGCCGCCGTCGTGACCGCCACCCTGGCCCGTTACATCGACGTGTCCGTGGCGGTGGTGACCAGCGCCCAGCAGTCGGCGGCGGCCTCCGAACGGGCCCGGCTGGCCCGGGAGCTGCACGACTCGGTGGCCAAGACGTTGCGCGGGGTGTCGTTCGCCGCGGTGGCCCTGCCCAGCCTGCTGCGCCGCCAGCCCGACCTGGCCGAACAGCTCGCCAGCACGGTCTCCGTGGGCGCCGACACCGCGATCCGGGAGGCCCGCGACCTGCTGGCCGGGCTGCGCCGGGACGCCTTGGACCGGCCGTTCGCCGAGCACGTCCGGCAGATGTGCCGGGACTGGTCGCAACGGACCCGGGTGCCGGTCCGGGCCGAGGTCGCGCCCGTCGAGCCACCGGTGGCCGTCCGGTACGAGCTGGCGCAGATCCTGCACGAGGCGCTGGAGAACGTGGCCCGGCACGCCCACGCCCGCGAGGTGTGGGTCCGCCTGGAACGGCGCGACGGGCACGCGGTGCTGACCGTACGCGACGACGGCCGCGGTTTCGTGGTGCCCGACGAGCTGACCACACTTTCCACGGCAGGCAGTTTCGGCGTGGTCGGCATGACCGAACGGGCCCACGCGGTCGGCGGTACGCTGCGCGTCGAATCCAGCCCCGGTCGGGGCAGTGCGGTGGTGGCGCGGGTTCGGCTGCCCGACCCCGCGCAGGTCGGAGACGTTTCGTCCGGGATGGTGGTGCACCGGTGATCGACGTCATGATCGTCGACGACAACCCGATCGTCCGGATGGCCCTGCAGGGCTATCTGGCCAGTGCCGAGGACGTCCGGGTCGTCGGGGAGGCAGCCGACGGCCGGACGGCGGTGACCACCGCCCAACGGTTGCAGCCGGACGTGATCCTGCTGGACTACCGGATGCCCATCGCCGACGGGCTCAGCGTCGTCGGTACGCTCGCCGAACGCGCCGCCGTACTGGTGCTGACCAGCGACTCCGCCGACGAGGTGATCGCCGCCATGCTGCGCGGCGGGGCCCGTGGCTACCTGGTGCACGGCGAGTTCGACCCGGCGGAACTGCTGCGCGCGATCCGGTCGGTCGCCGCCGGCCAGGGCTGGTTGTCGCCACGCAGCGCCTCGGTCACCATCGCGCTGCTGCGCGAGCAGGCCGACCGGGACCGGGCCGGGGTCCACCGCCAGGAGCAGCAACGCCGTACCCAGCAGGGTTTCGGTCTGACCCCGCGCGAGCAGGACGTCATGACGCTGCTCTGCGCCGGGCACTCCAATGCCGCGATCGCCCGTCGGCTGCTGCTGACCGAGAAGACGGTCAAGAACCACCTCAACCACATCTTCACCAAACTCCAGGCCAGTAACCGCACCGAGGCGGTCGTCCGGTGGACCGGTCGGCAGTAGGCCGGGCAGTCGGCAGAGAAATCGGGCCGCCGGTTGAACGCGGTGGCGCTCGGCATCGTTGTATGGGCGGCGGGCACCGCCCGCCCGAGACGCCGAGTGGATGGCACCTGGATGAGCGACACAGCGACGGCCGCAGCGACGGGAGACATCGACGGCCGCACCACCGGCCGGCCCCGCACGATCAGCGCGCTGATCGTGCACCCCGGCGGGTCCGAGCAGACCGCCCTGCGCACCGTGCTCGACGCCGGTGAGCGGGTACGGGTCCTCGGCCTGGCCCGCGACGGCCGGGAGGCGGTACGGCTGGCACACCGGCTGCGCCCCACGGTGACCCTGCTCGACGACCGGGTGACCACCCCGGAGGGCACCGACCTGGTGCGGGCCCTGGCCCGGCGGTCCCGGGTGATCGTGCTGACCGGGTCGACCGACCGGCCCACCATCACGGCGATGCTGTGCCGGCCCATCCGCGGCTGTCTGGTGTACGGCCAGTTCGAGCCCGCCGACGTACTGGGCGCGGTCCGCGCGGTGGCCAGCGGGCTGGGCTGGCTCTCGCCGGTGGCGGTGGCCGCCGCGAGCTGGTCGCTGCGTAACCCGTCCAACGCCGGTGCCGCGCGGTGAACCACCCGGCCGACCTCGGGTCGGGGCTCGGGTCAGCAGGCCAGGGCCTCGACGTCGCCCAGGATGTTGCGGGCGGCCCGCAGGGCGTAGAACGAGCGCGAGCGTACGGTGCCGGCCGGAATGCCGATCCGGGCGGCCGCCTCGGCCGTCGAGGCGTCACCGTAGTACAGCTCGACCAGGACGGTGCGGTGTTCGGGGCTGAGCTTGCGCAGCGCGTCGGCCAGGGTGAACCGGTCGAGCAGCTCGTCGAACTCGCCGGCGGGGGCGGGGGCGCACCTGACGTCCATCCCGTACACCTCCGCCGGCCGCACGGAACGGGCCCGGGCCACGTCGATGGCCACGTAGCGGGCCGCGACGAACAACCACCGGCGGATCAGCTCCGGATCCTCGGGCAGCTCCGGCAGCCGACGCCAGGCCCGCAGCATCGTCTCCTGCACCAGGTCCTCGGCCAGTTCACGCTGGCCGTGGGTCAACTTCAGAAGGAAGTAGTACAGCGGCCGGGCGTTGGCCGAGAAGACCGCCCGCATCCGGCGTTCCCGCTGCGCGTCGGTGTCGCTTGCCGCCCGGACATCCGGGCATCCCTCGCTGTCCACCGCAGCCGTCCTCTCCTGGATGATCCACCTGCGTTCGGGACGGACGCTAGCCAACCGGTGTCCGGGCGGGCGTGAGTCCAACGGCCCAGGGGGGCCCAGGCCCGGACCCGGCCGGCGGGAAAGACCTTGAACGGTTCCCCCGTCCCGTCCGTCATGCAGGCATGGAGAACAGCCTCATCAACCGACCCTGGGCTCGACTGGCCCTGACCGCCGCGGCGGTCACGTCGGTCCTGCTGGGCGGTGGCCTGCTGGGCGGCGGCCTGCTGGCCGCCGCCCGGCCCACCGAACCGGCCCCGGCCGCCACGACGCTCGGCGCGGCCCCGCCGTTCGAGGTCCGGGAGGTCCCGGGTCCGGTGTCGACCACCGACCCGACCGACGCCCCGGCCGAAACCCCGGTCGCCACCGCCTCGCCCACCACCTCGGCCAGTCCGTCCCGACTGCCCACCACCGCCGCACCGGTACCGCGTACCGTCGCGCCACCACCGTCGGTACGCCGCTCCGACCCGCCGCCCGCGCCCCGGTTCACCAGCGCCAAGAAGGGGGTGGCCGCCTGGCGTTTCGACGGGGCCGAGAAGGCCCTCGCGGCGTCGGGGGCGAAGTGGTACTACACCTGGAGCAGCGGTCACGAGGGCATCGCCCCACCCGCCGGTGTCGAGTTCGTGCCGATGATCTGGGGGCCCGGCAGCGTGACCGACAAGGCGCTGGCCGAGGCCCGCCGGTCCGGGCCGTACCTGCTCGGTTTCAACGAACCGGACCTGGCCGAACAGTCCAACATGAGCGTGGAACAGGCGCTGGACCTGTGGCCCCGGCTGATGGCCACCGGTAGTCGGCTGGGCAGCCCGGCCGTCGCCTGGGGTGGGGCCGACCCGGGCGGCTGGCTGGACCGCTTCATGTCCGGCGCGAAGGCGCGCGGCCACCGGGTCGACTTCATCGCCCTGCACTGGTACGGCGGCGACTTCGTCACCGAGCGGGCGGTCGGACAGCTGCAGCGGTACCTGGCCGACGTGTACGCCCGGTACCGACTGCCGATCTGGCTGACCGAGTTCGCGCTCATCGACTTCGCCGGCGGGCAGGCCCGGTTCCCCACCCAGGCACAGCAGGCCGCGTTCCTCACCGGTGCGACCAAGATGCTGGGCGACACCTCCTATGTGCACCGGTACGCCTGGTTCGGGCTGCCGGCCACCGACCGGGACCGCACCGGGCTGTTCCGCAGCGCCACCGACCCGACCGTGGTGGGCCGCGCCTTCCAGGCCGCCGGCTGACCGGCGACACCCGTCGACACGCCCGGCCGTCGTCGTCCGGAGCGGGGCCCGTGCCCCGCTCCGGGCGACGACCACCGGTCAGCGGACCTCGAACTCGTGCAGTGAGTACCCGTAGCCCTGCATGACCCGGGCGGTGCCGACCATCCGCACGTAGCGGGCCGGGGTGCGGGGCACGTCGATCCGGACCGTGCCGCCGGAGCCGCTGCCGG
Organism: Micromonospora yangpuensis; assembly: GCF_900091615.1. Lineage (NCBI taxonomy): Bacteria > Bacillati > Actinomycetota > Actinomycetes > Micromonosporales > Micromonosporaceae > Micromonospora > Micromonospora yangpuensis. Next base: position 4,053,118 of record NZ_FMIA01000002.1, read on the forward strand.
TCTGGTAGACGACCTGCCAGTTGCGTCCGTCGGTGGAGACCTCGACCCGGTACGCCGTGGCGTACGCCCGCTCCCACAGCAGCCGGACCTCGGTCACCTGCCAGAGCTCGCCGAGGTCGACGGCGAGCCACTGCGGGTCCGACCCGAAGGAGCTGCTCCACCGGCTGTCGGTGTTGCCGTCGATGGCGTAGCGGGCGTCCCAGACGGCGTTGACCTCGACGCTGGAGGCGCTGGCGCTGCCGCTCAGGGCCAGGTTACGGCCGGCGGAGTTGACCCGTCCGGGCATCGTGGACGGCTGGGCCGGTGCCGGCTTCGGACTGGCCTTGCCGGTGGGGGCGGTGGGGGCGGTGGGTGCGCCGGGGGGTAGGACCCCGCCGCCGGCTGCGGGGGGCCGTTCGCCCCCGTCCGGGGCCGGTGCCGGGGCCGGGGCGGACCCGGCCGCGCTGGTGCTGGGCTCCGGGCTGGCGCCGGCCCCGGGGGTGGCGCCGGCACTGAGGGTGGCGGCGGCCGGGACGGGTGCCCCGCTGCTCGGCACGACACCGTCGGGCCCGGGTACGCCCGGCAGCGCCGGCGGCAGCATCGGGTCGACCGGCGCATCCTGGGAGGCCCCGACCCCGACCGACGGGGCGTCCCCGCCCGGGCCCGGCGAGGTCAGGTTCAGCGCGTACCCGCTGGCGGTGGCGACCGCCAGCACGGCGGTGGCCGCCAGGACCGGGGTGACCCGGCGGCGGGACCGCCGCCGGTGTCCGATGATCGGTCGGCCCGGGGTCTCGTCGGAGCCCATGGTGATCGACCCGATCGGGGTCCCGGTGGGCACCACCTGCGCGCCCGTCGTGGGCTTGTCCGGCGTGGACGACGCCGCCGTGGTGCGGACCAGCGCGGTCTCGGCCTGCGGGTCGGTGCCGGTCCCCGACTGCGCGTCCGGGCGGGGGTCCGCGCTGGTGACCGGCCGTGACGGGCTCGTCGGGCCTGGAGCAGCGGGCCGCACGAGCGGGTCGTCTTCCACCGGAGAGCCGGCAGCCCGGTGCGGCTCGACGGCCGCGGGCGCCGGTCTGCCCGTCGCGACCGGGGTGGGTGGTTGCCGGCGGGCCGGCGGGCCGGCGGGCGTGCCGGTGCCCCCGGAGGCCGGGGTCGGGTTCGCCGCCGGCCCGGTGGGCCCGGCCACCGGCACCGGCGGGCGGGCCGGCCCGGCCGGCATACCGGTCCGGGCGGCCGGCGGCGTCGACCCGGCGGCGGGCAGCGTCGCGGGTCGCTGCGGCGCGGACCCGGTGCCGGCGGGCGTCTGGTGCAGCACCGTCGCGCCCTGGACCGCCGGTGCCTCGGCGGTGGTCGGGTCCGACGACAGGTCGTCACCGGCACCGGCGGCGACGGCGAACTGGGCGGGCAGCAGTTCGACCCGGCGACGGGTCGGGGTCGGCATCCGGGCCAGCAGCGCCCCGAGCACCGGCAACACCTCGTGCCCGGGAGGCTGGCCGGGCGCCCCGACGAAGATCCGCAGCCGGCCGAACATCCAGCGGTGTGCCCGGACCACCTGTGCCCCGGTCTCGTCCCCCGGCGGCCGCACCCAGAGGCCGGACTGCGTCACCTCGGCCACCCAGTGCTCGGTGAGCCGGAACACGTGCTCGGCGACCATCGGGTACCCGTCGAGGCCGCGCACCGCTCCGGTGGGCCGGGCCGGGCCGGTCGGTGCGAGCGTGAGGGCGGTGCCCAGGGACGCCCAGACGGCACCCGAGTGGTCGATGACCAGGCTGCTCTGCAGCCCGTCGGGGGTGAGCGCGGGCAGGCCGGTGCGGATCTGCACCGGGTGCCCGGCCTCGCGGGCCAGGGCCGTGCCCGCGACGAGGGTGGCGGTGGCCGACCCGTACGGCGCCAGCACCAGGTGCGGGCGCAGTCCCGGCGGGAGCCGGCGCAGCAGCGCGCCGATCGCCTGCACCGTCGGCTCCGGGTGACCGGGTCGGCCGATCACCAGCACCGGCCGTGTGAGGTCCATCGGGATGCTGTACGCCGGGTCGTCGTGCTGCGGGGTCGGCGCGCCGGCCCGGTGCGGGAAGGCCCACAGCCCCGCCGGTACGGGCAGCAGCACCAGTTCGTCCGCTCCGGCGCCCTCGACGCAGAGCCCGTCCAGATCGCTCTCCCAGTCCGGTTGCGGCGAGCGGCGGCCGGCCTCGCTGGTCACCCCGTCCGGGGTGTGCCGCAGCCAGCCGTCGGGGGCGAACAGCGAGCCCCCGGGCACCAGTACCAGGTCCGCCCGGGGGGCGTCGATGGTGGCGGTCAGCTCGCGGGCGAGCCGGGCGATCAGGTCCTTCTCGGCCGCGCCCGCTACCGCGACCCGGGCCCGGCTGCCCGGCGGGACCGCGATCGGCAGCACCGTCTCCACCACCGACCAGTCGTCGTGGTCGACGAGTCGACTGAGCACCGTCACGACCCCGGGCTCGGCCGGGAGGCCGGCCGCCACGGCGGCGACCACGCCTGCCGGGTCCGCGCCGACCACAGCGATGCGGTCCCCCACCCAGTTGAGGGCGGAGCCGAGCCGGCGGTACCGGCCGGTGTCGGCGTGCCAGGCCGGGGAGGCGGGCGCCCCCGACGGTACCGGCTCGCTCGCCTGGGCCTCGTCGTCACGGGCCGGGCGTCGGTGCTCACGAGTCATACCCCGTACAACGGGCCGGTTCCGATCGCTGTTCACCGTTAGCTACCCCAACAATAGTTGACTTTGGAACGTAACATATCGGATTTCCCCTGGTGACCGGCCCGGCACGCACCGCCACCCTGATCCGTCGGTCAGCTCACGGTTCCACCGTCGGCGATGTCGTCGTCGACCGTGAGGTAGGCCCCCGACCGGTCGTCGGCGGCCCCCTCGACCAGGCGACGGAACACCGTCGCCGCCCGCTGCACCGAGGTCATCTGCCCGTCGGCCAACTGCTGCTCCCCCCACTGCGCGGTGAGCCGCTCCCAGCGGTCCCCACCGCCGCGGCGCACCCGGTCCAGGCCCGCCCGGGTGATCCCGAGGTCGACCAGCCCCGGGTGGTAGCTGAGCACCACGACGCCGCTGGTGCGCAGCTCGTCGGCGAGGTTCTCGGTCAACTTGATGACCGCGGCCTTGGACACCGAGTAGGCACTCAGGTACGGCCACCGGAACCGACCGGCGTGGCTGACCACATTGATGACCCGCCCGACGCCGCGTGGGACCATCACGGCCAACGCGGCCCGACACCCCAGCATGGTGCCCCGCAGGTTCACCTCGATGGTGTCGGACCACTCGTCCTCGTCGACCTCCCACATCGGACCGATCGGGCCGGACACCCCGGCGTTGTTCACCATCACGTCGAGCCCACCGTGGGTCTCGACCACGGACCGCACCACCCCGGCGGTGGCACCGCGCTGGGCGACGTCGGCCACGAACGCGTCGACGGTGGACCCCTCGGCCCGCATCTGGTCCCGCGCGCGGTCGAGCGCGTCGGCGTCCCGACCGGTGATCACCACATGGGCACCGGCCCGGCCCACCTCCTCGGCGAACGCCCGGCCCAGTCCCCGGGACCCGCCGGTGATCAGGACCGTCCGGCCCGCCAGGGTCTGCCCGGTGGCCCCGGTCAGGGAGCCGGCGAGCGGCCGATCCGCCACCGCCGTGGTCGTACGGGCGACGGGTCCGGTGGTCCGGACCGCAGTGGACACCTCCGCCGACCGGATGCCGGACGGCGGCCCGGGGTCGCCGGAGACCGCAGGCCCGGCCGCGGAGGCGTCGGCGGGACGCCCGGTCGGCGCGGGTGAGGGGTCGGCGGGCCGGCCGACCGCCGCCGGGACGGCGTCGGCGGGACGCCCGGTCGGCGGCGGGACATCCGCCCACTCGCCGGCGAGCAGACCGACCAGACCCGCCACCGTGAGGTTGCGCTGCAACCGCACCGCCGGCACCGACACGCCGAGCGAGTTCTGCAGCAGGACCCGCAGCTCCACACCGGCCAGCGAGTCGATGTCGACGGCGTGCTCGTCGCCGAGCTGCTCCTCGGACAGGCCGGTGATCCGGCCCAGCAGCGGCGCGACGAGGGCTGGCAACATCGCCCGGCGCTCCTCGTCGGTGGCCGCGCGCAGCCGCTCGGGCACCGACAGTTGGCCCGGGTCGTCGGCGACGTCGACGGGCACCAGCGCGGCGTACCGGGGCAACCCGGCCAGCTGCGGGTTGGCCCGCGCCCAACCGGCCCAGTCCACACCGGCCACGCAGGCCTCGGCCGGCCGGGTCCGCAACAGGACGCCCAACGCCTCGACGAGCTGCCCGGGGGTCATGCCGAGCTGACCGTTGCGCCGCAGCACCCGGCCCACCGCGCCGTCGTTGTCGACCGCCACACCTACCTGGTCGACCATTCCCCACCCGACGCTCAGCGCCGGCAGGCCCCGGGCCCGCCGGTAGCGGGCCAGTCCGTTGAGGAACTCGTTGGCGCTCACGTAGGCGCCCCCGGCCGCCGGCCCGATCTGCGCCGCGAACGAGGAGAACAGCACGAAGAAGTCGAGCTGGTCGGTCTCGGTCGCCAGGTGCAGGTTCCAGGCCCCGTCGGCCTTGGGCCGGGTCGCCGCCACCAGCCGCGCCGCGTCCGTCTCGGCCAGCACCGCGTCGTCGAAGCCCGCCGCGGCGTGCACGACACCGCGCACCGGGGACAGCTGCGTACGGACCCGGTCCAGCAGGTCCCGCACCGCCGTCCGGTCGGCCACGTCCACCTGCTCCACCCGGACCTGCACGCCCGCGCCGGTCAACCGGTCCACCACCCCGGCGGCCTCGGCCGTGGCGATGCCGCGCCTACCGACCAGGACCAGGTGCCGGGCGCCCTGGTCGGCGAGCCACCGCGCCACGGTGAGGCCCAGCCCGCCCAGGCCACCGGTGACCAGGTAGCTGGCGTCCGGCCGTACCGGTGCGTCGGTGATCGACGCGGCCGGCACGGTCACCGGCTCGTCGGCCATCCGCACCACGATCTTGCCGAGGTGTTCCCGGCGGGTCATCGCCCGGAACGCCGCCCCCACCTGTCCGGCCGGCATCTCGGTGACCGGCAGGCGGACGACCTCGGCCTTGTCGTACAGGGCGGCCACCTCGGCCATGGCGGCACGGACCACCTCCGGGGCCAGCCGCATCATCTGGTCGTAGTCGAAGGCGTGGAAGGACAACGCACGGTGGAACGGCGCGAGCCGCAACGAATGGTTGGCGGCGATGTCGGCCTTGCCCACCTCGACGAACCGGCCGAAGGGACGCAACAGGCCGAGACTCTGGTGCAGGATCTCGCCGGGCAGCGAGTTGACCACGACGTCGACGCCCTCACCGCCGGTGGCGGAGCGGATGTCGTCGACGAAGGCGATGCTGCGGGAGTCGGAGATCCCCGCCACGCCCTCACCGCGCAGGAACTCCCGACGCTGCTCACTTCCGGCGGTGGCGTAGACCTGCGCGCCGAGCCACCGGGCCAGCCGCACCGCGGCCAGACCGACGCCACCGGCGGCGGAGTGCACGAGCACCCGTTCCGTCGGCTGCACCCGGGCCAGCCGGACCAGCGCCTGGTGCGCGGTGACCACCGGCAGCAGCGAGGCGGCCTCGGCCAGCGACAACCCCGCCGGTTTGCGTACCACCCGGACCTGGTCCAGCGTCACGTGGGAGGTGAACAGGTCCCGGCCGTGCGCGAGCACCTCGTCGCCGGGGCGCAGGTCGGTCACGGCCCGGCCGACCCGCACGATCGTGCCCGAGCACTCCAGTCCGAGCGTCGACTCCGAGTAGCTGCCCGTCATCGCCTCGGCGGAGAGCAGGCCGGTGGCCTTGAGGACGTCCTTGAAGTTCAACCCGACGTAGGCGACCTCGATCTCGACCTCGGTCGGCCCCGGTTCCGGACGGTCGACCGCGACGAAACGCAGCCGGTCCAGATCCCGGTCGGCGGTACGCAGCGTCACCGGTGTCCGGTCCGTGGCGGTACGCAGATGGTGCAGCGGCGACCGGTCGTCGGCGGGTTCGAGCCGCCGCACGTACCGCCGGCCGGCCCGCAGCACCACCTCGTCCAGGCTTTCCCGGGCGAGTTCGTCGAGCAGCGCCGCCATGCCCTGCTCGGTGTGGTCGGTGTCGACCAGCCGGCACCGCAGCTCTGGCCGCTCGGCGTTGACGACCCGGCCGAGCCCCCACACCGACGCGGCGAACGGATCGGTCGTGGGGTCGTCCTCGTCGACGCTCTGCGCGCCGACGGTGACCAGCACCAGCGGTACGGTGTCGGCCGGCAGGGCCTGCACCAGCCGCAGCGGCACGGCGACCGGTTCGCAGGCCGGCGCGTCGGCCGCCGGGGTGCCGTCGAGGTGCACGACGCCCCGGCAGGCCGGCTCGTCGGCGAGCACCGCCCGGACCTCGTCGGGCCAGTCGGGTCGGCCGGTTGCCACCTGCCGCACCGTCGCGCCCCGGCCGGTCAGGCCCCGTACCAGGGCCTGGGTTTCGGCTCCGCCGACGACGAGCCAGGTGCCCGCCAGGGTCCCGACGCCCTCGGCCGGCTCAAGATGCCAGACGGGCCGGTAGTAGCGGCTCTCCGGCGGGTCCGGCCGGTCGGACTCCGGTCGCGCGGTGCGCTGGGCGCGCAGGCCGACCACCTCCGCGACCACGTCACCGTCGTCGGTGAGGATGGTCAGGTCACACTCCAGCCAACCGTCGACGGCGCTGCGGCGGTCCCGTCCGTGCACCCAGAGCCCGCCGGTGCCCGGGGTGCGGTAGAGCCGAAGCTCGGCGATGCGGGCCGGCACGTAGCCGCCCTCGTCGGTGTGCCACACGGCACCGCCGATGGTGGCGTGCAGCGCCGCGTCGAGCAGGGCCGGATGCAGCCGGTAGCCGTCGGTGTCGACCGGTCCCGGTTCCAGGGCGGCGAAGATCTCCCCCGTCTCCTCGCGGTGCCACACCCGTCGGACCGCGCGGAACGCCGGACCGTAGTGCAGGTTGCGGTCGGCGAGCCGGGCGTACAGGTCGTCACGGGTGAGTTCCGGCAGGTCGCGGGTAAGCTCCGCCAGGGTCTCGCCACGTGGCGGCGGGGATCCCGGCGGTACCAGGTCGGGCCGGCGCAGCTCGGCGTGCAGGGTCCAGACGTTGTCGTCACCCGGCTCCCGGCTGTGCATGGTCACGGTCCGCTGGACCGGGTCGTGGTTCGTGCGCAGCGTCGCGACCGTCGCCGGGCGCACCGGCAGCGGCCGGTGGAACACCACGTCGGCCAGGAAACACGGCGTGTCGTCCGGGAACATGGCCAGCGCCGCCTCCAGGTAGCCGGCACCGGGGAAGACGGCGTCGTCACCGATGCGGTGGTCGACCAGGTACGGGAACTCCGCCGCGGAGAGTTCCACGTCGCGGGTCGGCGTCGCCGCCGGCACCTCCCGACCGGCCAGTCGCAGCCCGCCACCGCCCAACCGGGCCGACCGGGAGACCGCCGACTCGATCCAGTGCGCGTCGCGCTGCCACGGGTAGCGGGGCAGGTCGAGGTGTTCCCGGGGACCCGGGTGGACCCCCTTCCAGTCGACCTCGACACCGGCGGCGTAGAGCGTGCCGAGTGCCTGGCGCAGGTGCTCACGCTGGGGCCGGTCCCGGCGCAACGAGGCCACCTGCACCGGGTCGCCGTCCTGTTCGGCCAGCGCCTCGTTGATGGCCGAGGCGAGGACCGGGTGGGGGCCGACCTCCAGCACCGCGCCGGGGCCGGCGGCGAGCAGCTCGCGCACCGCGTCGGCGAAGCGCACCGGCTGGCGTACGTTGCGCCACCAGTAACCGGCGTCGAACCCGGTGCCGTCGACCCGGCCGCCGGTCACCGTCGAGTACAGCGGGATCCCGGCCGCCGCCGGCCGGATGTCGGCAAGCGCCGCCAGCAACGGTTGGTGGATCTCGTCCATCTGGGCACTGTGGTAGGCCACCTCGACCCGTAGCGCCTTGACGGCCACGCCGGCGGCGCGCAGCCGTTCGCTCACCGTCTCCAGTGCCTCGGCGTCACCGGCCAGGGTGGTCGCGGTGGCGCTGTTGATCGCGGCCACGTCCACCCCGTCGACCAGGTACGGACCCACCGCACCGGCGGGCAGGTCAACCGCCGCCATCGCGCCCCGGCCGGCGAGCCGGGACTGCAGGTTCGCCCGGTGGAAGCTGACCGTGAGCGCGTCGGGCAGCGAGTAGACCCCGGCGGCGTACGCCGCGGCCACCTCCCCCACACTGTGCCCCACGATCATCGCCGGCTCGACGCCCCAGCTGCGCCAGAGGGCGGTCAGCCCGGCCTGCACCACGAAGTTGCCGACCTGCGCGTACAACGTGCTGGTGAGTCGGGACTCGGCCTCGTCGCGCAGCAGCTCGTCGGCGATCGACAGGCCGAAGCGGGCCAGGAACCGGTCGCACTCGGCGACCGTCTCGGCGAACAGCGGTTCGTGCCGCAGCAGTTCCCGACCCATCCCCCACCACTGCGGGCCCATGCCGGTGTAGACGAAGGCCACCGGTCGGGGCGTGGCCCGGCGCGGGGCGACCGTCAGCTGCCGGAGCTGCCGCGCCGCCCCGGCCGGGTCGCCGGCCACGACGAAGGCCCGCAGCGGATGGTGCTCGCGCTGGCGGGACACCGCCCGGCAGACCCGCCGCAACGTCGGGGCGTCCGGCTTGTCGAGCAGGTCGGCGTACGCGTCGACGAGTGCCCGCAGCGCCTGCGGGCTGCGCGCCGACAACGGCAGCAGCTGGGGTTGACCGTCGGCGTCGGCCGTCGGGTCCCGTCGTGGCAGCGGGGGTGCCTGCTCCAGCAGGGCGTGTGCGTTGGTGCCGCCGAAGCCGAAGGAGTTGACCCCGGCCCGACGTGGGCCGCCGTACTCGCCGAACGGGGTCATCTCGACAGGTACCCGGATCGGCAACCTGTCGAAGGGGATCGCCGGGTTCGGGCGCTCGAAGTGGATGTTCGGCGGGATCAGGCCCCGGTCCAGGCAGAGGATGGCCTTGATCACCCCGGCCATTCCGGCGGCGGCCTCGGTGTGGCCGAGGTTGGACTTGACCGAGCCGATCCAGTGTGTCGCGGCCGACCCGGCGAGCATCTCGCCGATGGAGCTGGCCTCGATCGGGTCGCCGACCGCCGTGCCGGTGCCGTGCGCCTCGAAGTAGCCGATCGAGCGCGGGTCCACCCCGGCGGCCCGGCAGGTCTGCCCGATCACCGCCCGTTGGGCCGCCGCGCTGGGCACGGTGATGCCGGGGGTCCGGCCGTCCTGGTTGACCGCCGAGCCCCGGATCACGGCGTGGATCCGGTCGCCGTCGCGTTCGGCGGCGGCCAGCGGCTTCAGGACCACGATCCCCGCACCCTCGGCCCGGGCGTAGCCGTTGGCCCGGTGGTCGAAGGACCGGCACCGGGCGTCCGGGGAGAGGAACCCGCCCTTGGACAGCATGATCGTCATGGCCGGGCCGACCATCACGTTCGCCCCACCGGCCACCGCCACGTCGCAGTCGCCGGAGGCCAGGGCCGCACACGCGTGGTGCAGCGCCACCAGCGAGGACGAGCACGCGGTGTCGATGGTCAGGCACGGGCCGCGCCAGTCGAAGGCGTGCGACAACCGGGCCGACAGCATGGTCATCGCCATTCCGGTCGGGGTGGCGGTGCTGACCAGGTGCCGGTTGGCCTCCGACAGCTGCACCAGCGCGGCGTCGAAGGTGAACGCTCCGATGTAGGTACCCACCCGCGCACCGGCCGTCGAGACCGGCGGGATGCCGGCGTCCTCGAAGGCCTCCCAGGTGACCTCCAGCAGCAGCCGTTGCTGCGGGTCGAGAGCGGCGGCGTCGCGGGGGGTCATCCCGAAGAAGCCGGCGTCGAAGCGGTCGACCGGCGAGCGCAGGAAGCCACCCTGGCGCACGTGTGTCCGTCCCGGTGTCGCCGGATCGGGATCGAAGTACGCCTCGTTGCGCCAGCGGTCGGCGGGGATGTCACCGATCGCGTCCGTGCCGGTGGCGAGCACGTCCCAGAAGCTGTCGCGGTCCTCGATGCCGCCGGGGAACCGGCAGCCGATGCCGACGACCGCGACCGGACCGTACCCACCCTGGACGGAGTCGCCCGGTGCGGGCACCACGCCGGGGTACGGATCTGTGTGCACTCTCACCGGAAACCTCCATGTTCGGATCAGCGATCTTGCCGATCCAATCAGGAGAATCGGACGGTGCGGGTAACAGGTTCACTACGGCTTTGAACAGGCGTTTCAGTAAAGGTTACTGACTGGTCACACAGGTGACGGGGTCAGCTTCCGGTGCTGGCCCGGTACACCGCCTCCTCCAACGCACCAATCGCGGCCCGCAGGTCCCGCACCGCCGCCAGCACGGTCGCCCGCTCGACCTCGGCGGCCTCGCCAAGCTCGCCGCACCGCTGTCGGCACGCTCGCCACCGGTCGACCTGCGCCGCCACGGGCAGCAGCTCCGTGAGGTGCCGCAGCTGCGTTCCGGTGTCCTCGGGCGCCGGCGACGAGCAGACGAAGGCGTACCAGGCTCCGAGGTGGCGGTCGCTGGCCTCGCCGACCGCCACCAGCGCCGCGCGCCGCTGCCGGCCGGTGAGGCGAAGCTCGACGGCGGGCAGGTCCACCGGCGGCGGAACGGCCCGGTAGTGGGTAGCCACCAGGTCCGTGATGGCCCGGGCGGCGTGCCTGAGTTCCTCGGTGACCGCCACGGCCGCCGGCTGGTGGACCCGGTCACCCAGCCGGTCCATCCGGTCGCGCGCCTGACCCATCCGGCGCACCGGGTCGGCGAAGTCCGCGCTCACGGCGATCAGGCCCGCCTCGACGTCCGGGTCCCACCGGCCGCGGTCGAGGCAGTAGCGGGCCACCTCGTCCAGGAACCGCCCGGCGGCGACCCTCGGCCGGCTGATGCTCCACCGCGGGCCCTGCTGCTGGCGGGCCCGTTCCCGCCGTCGACCGCCGATCAGCCGACCGGCCTGCTTCGCCATGACGACGGCGGGGTGCAGTCCGCCGCGCAGGTCGGCCTGGAACTCCCGCTGGGCGGTCAGCGCGTCGCCGGCCGCCGAGCCCGGTGGGCGGGTGTCGACCGGCGAGAAGTCGTACGACCGGTGGTCAGGTGCCCGTCGGCGGCGGGCCCGCCAGCCGCCCCAGGTGCCGCTCGCGACCTGCCTGCCGTGGGGTACCGGCGTCATCGGAACTCCTTCCCGTCGGATGCGTCCACAGTGGTCCGTCGGGCATCGCCGTGACATCAGCCAGCCGACAGGTACGGGTCAACCGAACGGTCCGTCCGGGGCCAGCGGCGTCGTCGGCCCGAACACGCTCCGCTAACCTCTGTCGGCGTGTCTGCCTTCCGCAACTCGCCAAACGTGCTGTTCGAGACCACCGTGACGGCGACCCGGCAACTGTCGCCCGGGTTCGTCCGCGTCACGCTCGGCGACGAACGGTTGCGGGAACTGGCGCCGTACCAGCTCGACCAACGCATCAAGATCATGTTGCCGGTCGCCGGCGACTACCCGGCCGGGTTGCGGGCGGGGCTCGTCGAACAGGACTGGCGACGCGCCTGGCGGTCCGTGCCCGACCGGGAGCGTCCGCAGTTGCGCAGCTACACCGCCCACCGGACCCGACCGGCGGCGGGCGAGCTGGACCTGGACTTCTACCTGCACCAGCCGCACGGCCCGGCCAGCGGCTGGGCGGCGGCGGCCCAGCCCGGGGAACGGCTGCTCCTGTCGGGTCCGCACGTCGGGGCCGGCCAACCCCGCTACGGCGTGCAGTGGGAGCCGGGACCGGCGGTGCGGGTGCTGGTCGCGGCCGACGAGACGGCGTACCCGGCGGTGCGGGGCATCCTGTCCGGCCTCGGCCCGCAGGTGCGGGCGACGGTCCTGCTGGAGGCCGGCACCGCGGCGGACGCGGCCAGCCTCGACGACGTGACCGCCGGCCACGAGGTCGAGGTCCGGTTGCGGGGCGGGGCCCGGGGCGGGACGGTCCTGACCGCGGCGGTGGGTGACTGGCTGGCCGAGCACGGTCGGTCGGCGGCCGGAGCGGGGAACGGTTTCTACGCCTGGACAGCTACGGAAAGTAGCAGAATCGCGCGGGTACGCGGACTCTTCGCCGAGGCGGGCGTCGATTCCACCCGGGTCCACACGCAGGGCTACTGGCACGACCGACCCACCCGCGACGAGGTCCAGTTTAGGTAATGCTAACCTAACCCGCACCACGTGATCGTCACTGTATGTCGCCAGACGGGAAGCTGCCCCATGCGCTCGCCAAGCCCTCGAACATCCCGCCGCCAGTTCCTCGCCCGCACCGCCGCCGTCATGACGACCGCGCTCGTCCTGGCCGGCTGCGGCGCCGCCGAGACCGACCCGGTGAGCAGCGGCGACACCAGAAGCGTCGAGCACGCCCGGGGCACGACCGAGGTACCGACCGCGCCGACCCGGGTCGTCGTGCTCGAACCGGTGCAGCTCGACACCGCCATCGCCCTGGAGGTCACCCCGGTCGGCGCGGCCGTGCTCAACGAGACCGCCGGGGTGCCCGCGTACCTCGGTGAGAAGGCCGCCGGCATCAGCACCGTCGGCACCGTGCAGGAACCCAACGTGCAGAAGATCGCGGCGCTGCGGCCCGACCTGATCATCGGTACCGAGTCCCGGCACTCCGCCCTCTACGACCAGCTCACCGACGTCGCCCCGACCGTGTTCATGGCCTCGCAGGCCGATCCGTGGCAGGACAACGTCCGCTTCACCGCGACCGCGCTCGGCGGTGCCGACTCCGCCACCCGGCTCCTCACCGGCTACCAGCAGCGGTGCGCCGAGATCGCCGGGAAGTTCGGCACCGCCGGTAAGACCGCCCAGCTGATCCGCCCCCGCGACGGCGTGCTCACCCTGTACGGCCCCACCTCCTTCGCCGGCAGCGCACTGGAGTGCGTCGGTTTCACCACCCCGCCCCGCGACTGGGAGAACTCCATCTCGGTGGACGTCTCCCCCGAACGGGTGCTGGAGGCCAAGGCCGACCACGTCTTCGTCACGACCGTCGACGTCAACGACCGCGGCACCATCCCCGCCTCGGTCAGCGCCAACGCCCCCGCCTTCCCCCGCCTGCACCTGGTCGACCAGTCCTTCTGGATCACCGGGGTCGGCACGGTCGGCGGGCAGCGGGTCCTCGACGACCTCGAACGCATCCTCACCGCGTCGAGTTGACCACCACCACACCCCCGCGCGCGGCACCGTCGACCACCGGCCGTGCCGCGCGCCGCCGTACCATCCGGCGCTGGTGGGGCGGGGCGGTCGCCGTACTCCTGGGGTCGCTGGTGTTGTCGGTCTTCGTGGGCGCGAACCCGGTGCCACCGTCGGACGTCTGGGCGGCGCTGCGGGGCGCCGGCAGCGAGACCGCGCAGTACGTGGTCTGGGGACAACGACTGCCCCGCACCCTGGCCGGGCTGCTGGTCGGCGCCGGGCTCGGGGTCGCGGGCGCCCTGATGCAGGCGTTCACCCGCAACGCGCTCGCCGAGCCGGGCATCCTCGGCGTCAACGCCGGAGCCGCCGCGTTCGTCGCCGCCGGCATCGCCTTCCTCGGGGTCACCTCGCCGGCCGCCTACATGTGGCTCGCCCTGCTCGGCGCGCTCCTGGTCGCCCTCCTCGTGTACGCCGTCGGCGGCGCCGCCGACCTGCGGGCCGCACCGACCCGGCTGCTGGTGACCGGGGTGGCCACCGGTGCCGTGCTGGCCGGGCTGACCACCGGGATCACCCTCACCCACCCCGACACCTTCGACCGGATGCGCGGCTGGAACGCCGGCAGCCTGCTGGAACGTGACGCCAGCGTGCTGCTGCCGGTACTGCCGCTGGTCGGTGCCGGGCTGGTCGCGGCGTTGGTCGCGGCGCGCGGCCTGAACGCGCTCGCGCTCGGGCCGGACCTGGCCGCCGCGCAGGGCGTCAGTCTCGGGCGGACCCGGCTGCTCGTGCTGGGCGCGGTGACTTTGCTCGCGGGCGGGGCGAGCGCGGTGGCCGGTCCCATCTCGTTCGTCGGGCTCGTGGTGCCGCACCTGGTGCGCTGGGGGGTCGGCACCGACCAGCGCCGAATCCTGGCCGGATCCCTGCTGGCCGGCGGGACCCTGGTGCTGCTGGCCGACGTCCTCGGCCGGGTCGCCGTCCTGCCGAGCGAGATGCCGGTCGGCATCGTCACCGCCTTCGTGGGTGCACCGGTCCTGATCGCGTTGGCCCGCCGCCGACGGGCGACGGCACTGTGAGCGCCCGGACACCGGCGGACGCCACCCCGGCACCGGCGGACCAGTCGACCGCGAACGCCCCCGCGCCGACGGGCGGGGACGTGGTGGGCCTCGGCCGCCGGTCACCGCGCCGCGCCGGCCGCCGCCGGCTGGTGATCGGCACCGACCGGACGCACGTGGTCGTCGGCGTCCGTGAGGCCGCCGTCTGCGCCACCGCGCTGCTGGCCGTCGCGGCGCTGGCGGTGGTCGGACTCGGGGTGGGTGACTTCCCGCTGCGCGTCGACGAGGTCCTCGGCGTGCTCGGTGGCCGGATCGGTGGGCTGCCCCGCACCGTCGTGTGGGAGTGGCGGCTGCCCCGCATCGCCGCCGCGATCGGCTTCGGCGCGGCGCTCGGCGTCGCCGGTGCGGTCTTCCAGACCATCACCCGCAACCCGTTGGCCAGCCCGGACATCATCGGCCTGGCCAACGGCTCGTTCACCGGCATGCTGGTCGCCCTGCTGCTGCTGGGCGGCGGCTGGCCGTTGCTGATGGCCGGCTCGCTCACCGGTGGCCTGCTCGCCGCCCTGGCGATCTACCTGCTCGCCTACCGGGACGGGCTCTCCGGGTTCCGCTTCATCGTGGTGGGCATCGGGGTCTCCGCCATGCTCGCCGCCACCAACACCTGGCTGCTGCTGCGCGCCGAGTTGGAGACGGCACTCTTCGCCGCCGCCTGGGGCGCCGGCTCCCTCAACACCGCCACCGCCGAGGTGGTCTGGCCCGCCGTCGGGGTCGTCCTGGCGGTGCTGCTGATCACCCCGCTGTGGTCGGCGGCCCTGGCCCAGCTGGAACTCGGTGACGACGTCGCCGCCGCCAGCGGAGTCGCGGTCGAGCGGGACCGGGCGGTCCTGGTGCTCATCGCGGTGATCCTGGTCAGCGCGGTCACCACGGTGGCCGGGCCGATCTCGTTCGTGGCCCTGGCCGCCCCGCAGATCGCCCGCCGGCTGGTCCGGGCGCCGGGCCTGCCGCTGGTCGCCACCGCCGTGGTGGGGGCGCTGCTGTTGCTCGGTGCCGACCTGGTCGCCCAGCACGTGATCCCGCTGACCGTGCCGGTGGGGGTCGTGACGGTGACCCTCGGCGGCGGGTACCTGCTCTGGCTGCTCGTCCACGAGGTCAGGAGGACCAGTTGACCACCCGGTTGCGCGCCGAAGGCGTCACCCTGCGCTACGACCAACGGATCGTGAGCGAGGGCCTGTCCGTCGCGGTGCCGGACGGCTCGTTCACCGTGCTGATCGGGCCCAACGCGTGCGGCAAGTCGACGCTGCTGCGGGCCCTGTCCGGGCTGCTGCGCCCCACCGTGGGACGGGTCCTGCTCGACGGGACGGACCTCGTGGCCCTGCCGGTGAAGGAACGCGCCCGGCGGCTCGCCCTGCTCCCACAGACCATGACCGCGCCCGAGGGGATCACCGTCCGGGAGCTGGTCGGCCGGGGTCGCTACGCCCACCAGCGGGTGCTGCGTCGGTTCTCCCGGGCCGACGAGGAGGCCGTCGAGGCGGCCCTGGCCGCGACCGGCACCACCGACCTGGCCGACCGGCGCACCGACGAACTCTCCGGTGGGCAACGGCAGCGGGCCTGGATCGCCATGGTGCTCGCCCAGGAGACCCCCCTCGTCCTGCTCGACGAACCCACCACCTACCTGGACGTGGCACACCAGATCGACGTGCTCAACGTGCTGCACCGGCTGGTCGTCCAGGGACGCACCGTCGTGGCGGTGCTGCACGACCTCAACCACGCCGCCCGGTACGCCACCCACCTCGTGGCGATGCGCGACGGGCGGATCGTGGCCGAGGGCGATCCCCGCTCGACGGTGGACGCCGGTCTCGTCACCGAGGTCTTCGGGATGCCGAACCAGGTGGTGGCCGACCCGGTCACCGGTGCGCCACTGGTCGTGCCGGCCGACACCCGCCAGCCGGCCGCCGACCGGGCCGGCACCGGCGGCCCGGCGGCGGCCGGTGGGTAGAGGTAGAGCACCGTCGGCGGGCCGGAGCTCACCTCAGCGCGTCGTCTCGCCGACGAAGTAGGGCTCGGCTGCCTCCAGCCGGGGCACCGGTACGCCGAGCCGGCGGGCTTCGGCCAGGGTGTCGCGACAGACCGCGCGCAACTCCTCGGGGTTGGCGTGGGCCCGCAGCACCCGGCGCACTGGCGGGAAACGTCGCATCAGCAGGGCGAGCACCGGGGCCACCAGCCAGTGCGGTGCGGTGAGGGGCAGCAGCTCACCGCGGTGTCGCCGCAGGTCGACGCCGCGGGCCTCGGCCAGCGGTAGCAGTTCGCGGGTGGCCAGGATCGCCTCGCGTACCTCTGCGGTCCTCAGCCCGGACAACGAACTCCGTCTCAGGTTCTGGGTGTGCAGGCCCGCGTTCTGGATGAAGTGGATCGACAGCCAGCCACGGAAGTCGGAGCTCTCCCGGATCCTGAGCCCGGCCGCGCGGAAGACCTGGCGCACCACCCGCTCGCGTTCGGTCGGCGGCCGGTCGAACGTGCCGAAGAAGACCACCGGCAGCAGCGCCGCCCGCAGCACACCGTCGTCGCCGAAGCCGCCGCCGGCGCCGGGAAAGCCCCAGGCCACCTGCGCGGCGGGCAGTTGCTCCGTCGCGGTCGGCGGGTCGACCCACAGGTTGTTGAACACCAGCACCGTCGCCCCGCCCACGCGTGGGCCCAGGAACGCCACCGCCTCCGCGAAGGAGTAGTGCTGCACGCTCACCACGATCAGGTCGAAGTCGTGGTCCGGCTCCAGGGACTCCCGGTAACGCACCGGCCACGCCTCGGTGACGCGCTCACCCCAGGGCTGCCGCCGCGCGTCGAGCAGGTCGAGGTCGATCGTGTCTCCGTACTGCGCCGCCCGCCCCGGCCGGACGTAGAACTCGACGTGGTGCCCGGCCCGCTCCAGGGCCCACCCGTAGACCGCACCGATCACGCCCCGACCGAACATCAGGATCTTCACGCGCACCTCGTATCCTCTAACTGGAGAACATCTCCGGTTCAGAAAATATGGAGACAGTCTCCACTTGTCAAACCGGGAGGTCACGTGACCGACGCCAAGCCGCTACGCGCCGACGCCCGTCGTAACCGCGACGCGCTGATCGCCAAGGCCCGCGAACTCTTCGCCGGGGGCTGCTTCAACCTGCGCTTCGACGACTTCGCCAAACTGGCCGGCGTCGGCACCGGCACGCTCTACCGCCACTTCCCCACCCGGGAGGCCCTGGCCGAGGCGGTCTACCGCGAAGAACTGGCCGCCCTCTGCGACCGCGCCCGACACCTGCAGGCCACGCTTCCCGCCGCCGAGGCGCTGGCGGCGTTCCTGCACGGCTTCGTCGATCACCTGCACACCCACGAGGGCCTCGCCCGCACCCTCGCGACACTCATGGCCACCCGCCCGGACACGCAGGCCGAGGGTGCCCAGGCCCTGGGCCAGGCCATCGCCGACCTGCTGACCGCCGGAGTCCGGGCCGGAACCATCCGCGACGACGTGGGCGCCGGCACCGTCACGATGGCCCTGCACGGCATCTGCGCGGCCTACGACCAGCCCGCTCACCGCACCGACGCGCGCGGCGTGGTCACCCTCCTGCTCGCCGGCCTCCGCCTCCCGCCGGGCGGCGAGGACCGCCCGGCGGACCCGGCCGGCCGGACCAACAGATCCGACGCCGCCGACCAGGCACCGGCGGCAAGCGCCGGCCGGGACTGCGTAGCCTGGTGCGGGTGACATCGGTACGGGAACGGATCAGGGCGGTGCTCGCCGGGACGGTCGACTACGAAGCGGGGTTGGACGCGCTGACCGTCACGCCGTCGGTCGAGGTCGACCCGGAGCTGGTGGCCGCGAAGGACGAGGCGTGCGCGCGGCTGTGGCGCAGCGGGTGGCAGCCGGCCGAGCTGCACCGGGTGGTCGCCCGGCGGGGCCGGCCGCACCAGGCCGACCTGGTGACCGACGCGGTCGCCGGGTACCTGCGCCAGTTTCCCGGTGCCACGGTCGACCACCGGTGGCGGGCGCAGGCGGACACCCTCGGCGCGCGGGTCTGGTGGACCGGCGACGCGACGTACGTCGACGAACTCGCGGCCCGCTGGCGGCTCGACCGGGTGGTCGTACTCGATCTGATGTTGGGCCTGCTCGCCATCCTGGCCACGCTCCCCCCGATCGAGAAGCTCGTCCCCGCGCCCGGCTCCGCCACCGCGCCGGCTGACGCGTCGGGCACCGTCGGGTCGTCCCGGACCGACCCCCGGCTGCTGGACCGGGTACGCGCCCTGCTGGCCAAGGCGGAGTCCACGACCTTCCCGGCCGAGGCGGAGACCTACACCGCCAAGGCCCAGGAACTGGTCACCCGGCACAGCCTGGACGAGGCGCTGCTGGCCGCGCGCGGCGGTGACCCGGCGACACCGGTGGTGCCGTACGCGCGGCGGATCGGCGTGGACCACCCGCACGAGAAGGCGAAGGCCGCCCTGCTGGACGCCGTCGCCCGGGCCAACCACTGCCACACGGTCTCGTCACCGGAGCTGGCGTTCAGCACCGTCTTCGGCTTCGACACCGACATCGACGCGGTCGACCTGCTCTACACCTCCCTGCTGGTGCAGGCCCACCAGGCGATGGCCCGGGCCGAGCCGCCGGGCGGGAAGGCCGGCCGGAACCGCCTGAAGGCGTTCCGCCAGTCGTTCCTGGTGGCGTTCGCGGCCCGGATCGACGAACGACTGGCCGGCGCGGCACAGCTCGCGTTGGCGCAGGCCACCGGCCGGGGCGCCGGCGACGGGGGAACCGACCCGGCCGACCTGCTGCCGGTGCTCGCCCGCCGGGACGAACAGATCCGCGAGACCATGCGGCGGGTCTTTCCCCACACGGTCCGGGCCCGGGCCAGCCGGGTGGACAGCCACGAGGGCTGGGAGTCCGGCCGGCGGGCCGCCGACCACGCGGCCCTGCCGACCGGCACCGCACCAGGCCGGTAGTCCCGCTGCGGTGCCGGCGGGACCGCTCAGGACTTGCGCGCCACCCCACCGACGATGGTGTGGTAGGTGGCGGTCTGCGGGGAGATCTTCTCACTGTCCGGCCGCCACTCCGCCAACGGGACCAGCCCGGGCGGCAGCAGCTCCAGACCGCCGAAGAAGCCCATGATCTCCTCGCGGGTGCGCCACCGACCGGTGCCGAGGGTCTCGTTGAAGACCTTCTCCACCTCCCGGGCCCGCTGCGAGACCTCCGGTTGGGCGTCGCCCGGATCGTGGAAGTGCGAGATGGCAAGGTAGCTGCCGGCCGGCAGGGCGGCGACGAGCCGCCGGGCGACACCGGCGGGATCGTCGTCGTCGTGCAGGTGGTGCAGGATCGCCAGGAGCAGCAACCCGACCGGCCGGTCGAAGTCGATCAGATTCCGGTCGTGCAGCTGCGCCAGCAGTTCCTCCGGCTGCCGGGCGTCGGCCCCGACCACAGTGGTGGTCCGGGCGTCGGCGAGCAGGGCACGACCGTGCGTCAGCGCCATGGGATCGTTGTCCACGTAGACCACCCGGGCATCGGGGTCGACCTCGTGGGCGATCTCGTGCACGTTGCCCTGGGTGGGCAGACCGGAACCGAGGTCGAGGAACTGGCGGATGCCGGCCTCCGCGGCCAGGTACCGCACCGATCGGCGGAGGAAGGCCCGACAGGCCCGCCCCGCCTCGGGACCGTCCGGCGTGACCCGCAGCGCCATCTGGGCGGCCTGCCGGTCGACCTCGAAGTTGTCCTTGCCGCCCAGATAGTAGTCGTAGACCCGGGCGATGCTGGGTCGGGTGATGTCGACACCCGGGGGCGCCGCCTGCTCACTCGTCAACGTTTCCATCCCTCCGAACATGGCCACGCTGGTCACCCACCGGCGGGAAGACCACGACACCCAGAGCCGCCGACGCGACGCCGGCGCACACAGAGCGGGGCCAACTGTGTCACGAGCGTAAATGAACGGGTTCCGCAGGTCGATTCCGCGTGGCCACCTGCGGTAACACCGCTGGTCACCGTACTATGTGCACGGTCCGCAGGGGGTGCCGCGTCGCGGGCGGAGGCTGCCTGACCAGACCCTAGGACCGTCGCTGGCCGGCATCGGTCCCGGTGCCCAGTTCGGTGAGCACCCGCTGCCTCAGGAGTTCGTACTGCCGCCGGCAGCGTCGCGGGGCACCCGGTGGCCGGTGTTGCACCCGACCGCCGACGATCACCTCCTCCGGCCGGAACTGCTCGGCGGTGAGGTCCACGTCCCGACCGTCGGGCAGCCGGTTCCAGTAGTGGTAACCGGTCCGGGCGCCCCCGACGAGGACCTCGCCGAGGATCAGGTCCCCGCCGAGCAGATCCTGGACGACGAGCGCGGTGACCCCGCACTGGCCCCGGGCGGGGTTGTCCGGCCGCCAGTCCGGCACGTCGTGCGGGTCGCAGGTCTCCACCGTCCAACTGGCCCGCAGAATCGGCGACAGTACTTCCAGGTCGGGCATTCGCGGATCTCCTCGTTCGGCTAAGCCGGGTAGGACGCTTCCCCGAAGGGGTGCGCCCTCGACCGGATCGAGGGTCAAGCTCGCGGGCGTCCGTGCGGCCGGCCCACGAGACCCGAAAATTCCGGAACCACAAAATTCGACAGACGTCGATGTAGAGTCTGGTCGCGACCACGTGACGGGTCGCTGGCGATCCACCGGGGCAGCGCCGCCTCCACTCTGCAGAACCAACGACGTCTGGGGACGAGCACATGAACGAAGATCAGGAGGGTCGGCTGCGGACCCGATGGCGGCGGGCGGCCCGAACCGCCGCCGCGACGGCGGTCTCCCTCGGGGTGGCCATCCTCGCCATCGGTGTCACCGCCGGTGCGGCCGTGGCGGGTGGCAGCCCGGCCGAGCGGAGCACCTCGAACATCTCGCTCGCCGCCGCACCGGTGTCCCGGGTCGCCGCCGGTGACCTGCACACCTGTGTGATCCGCACCGACGGGACGCTCTGGTGCTGGGGCAACAACTTCAACGGTCAGCTCGGCGACGGCACCACCACGAACCGGACCGGCCCCGTCCGGGTCGGCACCGCCACCACCTGGGCGCGCATCGACGCCGGCAAGACCAACACCTGCGCGGTACGCACCGACGGCACGCTGTGGTGCTGGGGTGGCAACAGCAACGGACAGCTCGGCGACGGCACCACCACACCCCGGACCAGCCCGGTGCAGATCGGCACCGCCACCACCTGGGCCAGCGTCAGCACCAGCAGCAACCACACCTGCGCGGTCCGGACCACCGGCACCCTGTGGTGCTGGGGCCTGAACAGTCACACGCAGCTCGGCACCGGCACCACTCCCCTGCTGACAACCACCCCGCTGCAGGTCGGCACGGCGACCACCTGGGCCAGCGTCACGACCGGGTACGCGCACAGCTGCGCCCTGCGCACCGACGGCACCCTGTGGTGCTGGGGCAGCAGCTCCGACGGACAGCTCGGCCTCGGCATCTTCAGCTTCCGGTCGACCCCGACGCAGGTGGGCACCGCGACCACCTGGACCGGCGTGACCGCCGGATACGTACACACCTGCGCGGTCCAGGCCAACGGGACCCTGTGGTGCTGGGGCGAGAACGGGTACGGCCAGGTGGGCGCGGGCAGCGGACCCCAGACCACACCCCTGCAGGTCGGCACCGCCACCACCTGGGCACAGGTCGCCACCAGCGTCGACACGTCGTGCGCGACGCGTACCGACGGCAGCCTGTGGTGCTGGGGCAGGAACACCGACGGGCAGGTAGGCGACGGGACCACCACCCACCGGCCGGCACCGACCCGGGTAGGCACCGCCACGGCCTGGACGGGCGGGCTGGCCGTGTCCCACCACGCCTGTGCCACGCGCACCGACGGCAACCTGTGGTGCTGGGGCGACAACTTCCTCGGGCAGCTCGGTGACGGCACCACCACCGCCCGGTCGACCCCGGCGCTGGTGGTCCTGCCGGACTGACCCGCACCGTCGGCCGGGGTCGCCGCCAGCACGGCGACGACCCCGGCCACCGGCGACGGTGCCACCGCATCGGCGGTCATGTTCGCGGCACCTGTCCCACGTTCCCGGCCGACGACGGGGCCTCGGGTAGGGTCGCCTCCCGTGGATGCGGCCCCGGAGAGTCTGATGATCGCTGTCGCACCGGGGCAGGTGAAGCTGTCGGACCGGCGGACGCAGCGCCGGTGGTCGGTCGCACTCGAACCGTACGAGATCGGCGCCTACCCGGTAACCCAGGCCCGGTACGCCCTGGTCACCGGCGAACAGTCAGATTTCCGTCACGACACCGTCGCGCGGGACCACCCACGACAACCTCCACCGGCTGACGCCGCCGCACCATGTTGGACACCTGGATCGCGTGGTAGTCGTCGGTGATCCGCCGGACCGGCAGGCTGTCGGGGCGGCGGACGTGCGCGCAGAGCACGCCCCTGGCCAGGGGCGATGGCAGCGTTGATCCACTACACTGGCGGAGCTGTGACCCGCGACCGAAGGACGTACATGGCCCGCCCCTACGATCCCGGACCGAAGCAGTTCGTCTTCGCTGTCGGTGACGGCAACGATCAACACGTCTCGGTGGGCGACCCCCAGGAGGCCTACACGGCGTTCTCGGCGTTCTTCCAGGGTCGGGAGGCTGACACCTACCGCATCGAAGATGAAGCGGCGAGGCAGAGTCTGGTGCTCATGCCCGGTCTGGGGGTGATCTCCCGGATCAGGGAGGCGGATCAACCTCGGTCGGAACACCTCCGGATCGACCGGGTCAACCGTTGCCTTACGGGCGCGATGCTGTTCTTCGAGAACGGGTACGCCGGCCTCGACTCCTTCGGCCAGTGGTTCTCCGACCTCGCCGACCTCGACGCGGCACCGGAGGCCCGCGGTGCCGCCCGCGCCGCCACGTTCACGACGGAGGCAGCGGCGATCGTCGAGGTCGCCCGGATCTGGGCGGCTTCGGGCTTCGTCGACCCCAGCGACCGGTACTTCGTCTTCTTCGGCTCGCGCAACGTCGACGAGGACCGAGCCGAACGAGCCGAGCTGCTCCAGTTGATCGAGTTCCTCGGTCTCGAACGGGTCGACGCCCCGGCCGAGGCCGCCGGGGGCGAGGTCTGGGTACGCACCGACCCACGTCTCGACACCGAATTCGCCCGGTGGTCGTGAACAGCCGGCGCGGGGGAAGGCCTGAGCGGTGAGAGACATCGTTTTCACGCGGAGCGGCTGGCTGCCGAGCGCGATCCGCGAGGACGGCGAGCTGAAGCTGATGCTCGCCGCCGGGGCCGACGCCAACCACGATCCCCGCACGTTCACGTTCCCGATCTCCGAAGCGCATCTCGCGGTGATCCGGGAGGACCTGGGTCGGCACCTGCTGCTGTGGAGTGCGGTCCTGCCGCTCTGTGACGCCGCCGGCACCCGGGGTCGACTCGACGAGGACGCTGCCGTCGCGCTCCTGGACCCGATTCTGCTCTCCTCGCCCGGGGACGTCGACGCGTTCTTCCGGCGCGTCCGGTGGGACAGGAGCCGGCTGGTCGCCCATGGTGCCGACATCGGTCTGCTTGAGCGCGGTCAGCTCTGCGCGGCGATGCGCGCGGCGACGGAGGGTGCGGACGACAAGCGTGCGCAGCAGTATCACGCGGATCGCCGGCGCGCCGAGCGCGGAGTGGTCCTCGGGCCACTCGACACCGGGATACTGAGGTACACGGGCCAGTATCTGCACGGCGCGACGATTCCCAGGCGGCTGCCCGATGCCGTCGAACCGGCGCTGCTGCCCCAGGTCATGCAGGTGATCGACACCGCGGAGCGGGCGTGCGTCGGGATGCGGATCGGCCTCGATCCGCGGCGGGGAAACCGGGCCACGGACCGGCACGACTGGGATCGGATGGCGGCCACGGTCGACGCGGCCCTGCGCCGGGCGTACCCCGAACTCGTCGAGGACGCGGTGCGGACGGTGAGTTTCCTGATGTGCTCGGAGGCGGCGGACCGCGCCAGGAGCACCCCGGTGGAGGACGACGACGAGGTTACCGACGGCCACGGCGACCTCGGTGAGGGTGCGAGAAAGACCGTCCTGTCGTTCACCGATGACCAGGGCACCGAGAAGAAGTGGTTCCGGGACGGCCCGCGCACCGCCTCCGCCGAGTTCTGGGAGTTCGTCGCCGAACGCTCCACCGGCGACAACGAGGTGTTCACCATCGAGGACGAGGAGCGGGGCGAGGGGATCCAGCTGCACTTCTACGCGGACTCCGTCGCCCGGATCACGACGGTGCGACCCGGCGATGCCGGGTCGCACCCGCAGTACCGGGTCGAGTACTGCCTGGTCGACGGGCTCGGCGGGTACCGGAAGCTGGTGAGCGCCTTCGTCCGTGGCGGCTGCGCCGCACTCGACCAGTTCGGTCCCTGGATGTCGGAGGTCGCCGAGTTCGAGCGTGCGCGTCGTCGGCGCGACGTCCGGTAGCCCCCAGCGGGAACCCACCCCCGCGCCGGTGGCGGCAGCGGCTCCGGATCGGGGCGGGGGTCGTCAGGTCGAGTCGAGTCGCAGGTCCCCGTCGACGTCGATCCTGGCCAGCTCGGCACGGTTGGTGATGCCCAGTTTGAGGTAGACGTTGGTCAGGTGGTGGCCGACCGTGCGGGGGCTGATCAACAGCTGGGCCGCGATCTCCCGGTTGGTCAGCCGGTCCGCGGCCAACCGGGCGACCCGTAGCTCCTGCGCGGTCAGTCCGGCCGCGGTCGACGGACCGGTGTCGTGGGGAGCGGACCGCCGGTCGGTCAGGGCCTGTTCACGCAGGGCCCGCGCCCGCAGTGGCTCGGCGCCCAGCCGGTTGAAGGTATCGGCTGCCGCAGCGAGCTGCGACCGGGCGTCGGCCCGGCGGCGGGCCCGCCGCAGCCACTCCCCGTACAGCAGTCGGGTCCGGGCGTACTCGAACGGATGCGCCCCCGCCCCCGTGACGGCCAGGGCGGCTCGGAACGACTCCTCGGCCGCCGGTCCGCGCTCAACGATGGCCCGGAGACGGTGGCCCGCCGTACGGGCCCAGGTCGCGCCGGTACGTCGTGCCCACTCCTCCACCATGGCGACCTGGGCCTCGACGACGTCGCCGCTGCCGACCTGCGCCGCCGCCTCGACGGTGTCCACGGCGGCGAGCAGCGCGAACGTGCGGTGCGCGGCCTCGTGGCCGGGCTCGGCGAGACACCGCAGATCGCTCAGCGCCTCCTGCGGGCGGCCGTCGAACAACGCCGCCCGCCCGCGCAGCCAGTACGCCGAGGCGGTGAACGCCCGCACCCCACGCGGCACCGAGACCTGAAGTACCCGGCCGGTGTGCTCGTCGACGCCGCGGTACTCGCCGCGGGCGGCAGCCAACATGCCGAGGGCGCTGCGGCTCTGCACGGCGAGGTGTTCCGCCCCGACCTCCTCGGCCAGCCGCAGGCCCTCGGCCGCCCCGAGCGCGGCAGCGTCCCACCTCCCCGCAGCGGTGTCGAGAACGGAGATCTGCGCCAGCACCAGCGCCAGCGCGGTGAGCTCGTGCCGACGCCGCAGCTGCGCCGCCTGCAGGCTCAACACGTCGATCAGTCCACCGTCGACGCCCCAGACCTGAACCAACGGCACGGGCGGGAGCAACTCCCAGGCGGCCGTACCGAGCCGACCGACCGTGTCGCTGGTCAGGTCCGCGCTGGTCGGGGTGACGTCACCGGTTTCGTCGTAGCAGGACCACCAGTTCCGCAGCACGGGCATCAGCCCCGACACGGCGGAGTCATCGTCGGTGTCCACGGCCCGTACCCGCCGCAGTGCCTCCCGCTGGAGGTCGGACCGGCCGGCCGACCACGCGGCGCGGACCGCGACCGTGCCCAACTCCACCGCGCGGCGGGTCCGGGGCACCACAGCCATGTCGCACAGCAGGTAGCGGTGGGCACGCTCGGGCATGCCGTGGGTGAACTCGAGGATCCCGCGCAGCCCGCCGCTCAGCCGAACGACGGGAAGCACCCCGCCCAGCCGCTCCGCGTCCTGGAGCAGCTGCCGCGCCGCCCCGGCGTGGCCGGCGTCCCACGCGGCGCGGGCGGCGGCGGCCAGGCGGCGCGCGGCGTCCGCCGGCTCCGGCGACAGCTCCGCGGCTCGACACAGCGTCCGGGCCGCAATCGGGGCCGCGCTGCGGCGCAGGCACTGCTCGGCGGCATGCTCCAACAGGGTGGCGACGTGCTCGTCCGGTCCGTCGGCGGCGGCCGCCAGGTGCCAGGCCCGTTCCGTGGTGGCGTCGGGCGGCAGGGCCGCGGCCAGCGCCCGGTGCGCGGCCTGCCGCTCCGGCAGGGGGGCACCGTCGTAGATGGCCGCCGGGACCAGCGGGTGCCGGAAATCCAGGCGGACGCCCGAGGCGTGCAACAGACCGGAGCGCAGGGCCTCGTCCCAGCTGGACGTGTCGACGCCCCAGCCGGCACCGGCGCGGTGCACCACGTGCCGGTCGCCCCGGCCCTCGGCGGCGGCCAACAGCAGTAACGCGCGGGTCGACGGTTTCAGACCCTCGGCCCGTACGTAGAACGCCCGTCGCAGCCGTGGCCCGACCGGCGCCAGCGCTCCGGGCGGCGGGTGGGCGGCCTCGCCGCCGGTTTCGCGGTCGAGGGTGGGTAGCTCGTGCAGTGCCAGCGGGTTGCCTCCGGCCGCCCGCACCGTGCGATCGACACGCCCCGGGTCGGCCTCGGGCAGGACGGCGGCCACCAGCCGGCGTGCGTCGTCGTCGGCCAGGCCGCCGACCTCCAGCGCCGGCACACTCTCCCACGGCCCCGAGGCGGGATCCTCATGCCCGGTCAGCAGCACCGCGACCGGCTCCGTCGCCACCCGCCGGGCCACGAACACCAGACACTGTACGGTCGCCTCGTCGATCCACTGGGCGTCGTCCACCACGACGAGCACCGGTCGTTCCCGGGCCAGACCGGAGACCAACGACAGCACGGCCGCGCCGATGAGGAAGCGGTTGGCCGGGTCCCGGCTCATTCCCAACGCGCCTCGTAACGCCGCGGCCTGCGGGGCGGCGAGGGTCTCCAGCCGATCCAACACCGGCCACAGCAGCTCGTGCAGCGCCGCGAACGCGAGCCCCGTCTCCATCCGGGTGCCCCGACACCGCAGCACCGTCGCATCGGACGCCGCCTCGACGGCGTGCTCGAGCAGGGCGGTCTTGCCGATACCCGGCTCACCCCAGAGCATGAGCCCGGCCCCCGCCCCGTCCGCCGCCCGGTTCAGAAGTCGGTCCAGCGCCGCGATCTCGGCGTGCCGCCCGAACAGTTCCATGCCTCATTCCGAAGTGTCGCGTCCGGCCGCGGACGTACGGCCGTCGCCCAGGCTATCCCGCGGTCTGCCGTTCGGCGGATGCCCGATCGACCGGTCGATCCGCTGACGGTGGCGCGGCCCGACGCTCGATGCGGTGAGGGAGAAACCCGTGAGCAGCGACATCACCTCGTCGGCACCGGTCGGCGGGGGCAGCCAGCGCTGGCTGCCCCCGCCGACCGGTGCACTACTTGGACAGGAAACCCTTCAGCGCGGCGTTGACCTCGTCGGCGTGGGTCCACAGCAGGCCGTGGGGCGCGCCGTCGATCTCGACGTAGTCGGCCTCGGGGAACGCCTTGTGGAACCGGCGGCCGGTGGCGTCGATCGGGAGGATGTTGTCCTTCGTGCCGTGCAGGATGAGGGTCGGCTTGCCGGCGGCGCGGACCGCCTCGACGTCACCACGGAAGTCCTCGATCCACGCGGGGACCACCGCGTACGCGGCCACCGGGGCGCTGCCGATCGCGACGTTCCAACTGCCGGTGACCGCCTCCTGGCTGATGCGGGTGCCGAGGTTCTCGTCCAGGTTGTAGAAGTCCTGGTAGAACTGCGTGAACCACGCATACCTGTCGCCCTTCGCCGCCGCCGCGATCCCGTCGAAGACCTCCTGCGGTACGCCCTCGGGATTGTCGTCGCGCCGTACGAGGAATGGTTCGAGCGACGCGAGGAAAGCGAGCTTCGCGACCCGCTCGTGCCCGTGGCGGGCCACGTAGCGGGCAAGCTCCCCGGTGCCCATGGAGAAGCCCACGAGCACGACATCGCTCAGGTCGAGCGTCTCCAGCACGGCGTTCAGATCCGCGGCGAACGTGTCGTAGTCGTAACCGGCGTGGACCTTCGACGACTGGCCGAAGCCTCGGCGGTCGTACGTGATCACCCGGTAGCCCTGGTCCAGCAGCTCGCGCGTCTGCTTCTCCCAGCTGCGCCCGTCGAGCGGATAACCGTGGATCAGCACGACCGGCTGGCCGGCGCCCTGGTCCTCGTAGTACAGCTCGATCGGGCTGCTGTTCTCGTGTCCGACGGTGAGGTAGCCCATTGTCCTGTTCCCTTTCAGACCATCGGGTTGCCGTCGACGGTCGCCTCGGGTGCGGTGAGGTCCTGGATGACGTCCCAGTGCTCGACGATGCGGTCATTGTGGAGCCGGAAGATGTCGACGATGACGACCGGGTTCGGCGCCCAGCCGTGCACGATGCTGTGGGTGAATACTAGGTCACCCTGTGCCGCGATCCGCTGCGGCTCCCAGGAGAAGCCCTCCAACCCGGGCACCGCCGCGCGGAGTGTGTCCAGGCCGCTTGCCAACTGCGGACTGTGCTGCACGTAGGGCTCCGCCCAGTACCGGTCGAGCGCGGTGAGGTCCTTCTCGGCGAAGAGCTCCCGCATGGCGGTCAGGACGATGTCGGTGTTGCGTTGCGCCCGGTCCGTCGCCGTACTCTCGGTCATGCTCATGCCTCCTCGATGAAGCCGACAAAGTTGCGCAAAGCGCCGCCTAGACCTGGGCGGTGGCGAGGAGCTGCATCTCCCAGGCGAAGGCCACACCGCTGGCGCCGCCGTGCTGTGCCTGGACCTCGGCGACTCCCGGCACGGTCTGCTCACGGGCCCAGTCGCGCTGCCACTCCCCCAGCACGGCCATCCAGGTGATCGGAACGACGCCCGCCTGCACCAGGCGCCGCACCGCCATGTCGTGGGCCTCCTTGGAGACACCACCCGAGGCATCGGTGACCGCGAAGACCTCGAAGCCCTCACCCGCCGCCTGCAGAGCCGGCATCGCCACACAGATCTCCGTCCAGAGACCAGCGATGATCAGCTTCTTGCGTCCGGTCGCCTTGACGGCAGCCACGACGCGTGCGTCCTGCCACGTGTTGATGAAGGTGCGGTTGATCGGCTTCTGCTCCGGGAACACGTCCCGCACACCCTGCACCAGAAGGCCGCCGCGTTCCTCCAGCACGGTGGTCAGAATGGTCGGGACCTTGAAGACCTTGGCAGCCTTGGCGAGGCCGACGACGTTGTTCAGGACCATCGTCGGCTCGTGGCTGTTCAGGTTGGCGAACTGGAACGGCTGATGGTCGATCAGCACGAGGACACTCTCCTCGGGCGTCAACAGCGCGTCGAGACCGACCTTGCTTCCCGTACTCATGGACGTCCCTTCTGGATCTTGACGTTGGCGGACCTGACTGGCGCCGGGGTTCGGTGCCACCGCAACGGGTCGTCCTCCAGGGCCGGGCGGTCCCAGCCCCCCAGGTCCGCGGCGGCTTCGTAGGTGGTGCGGAGGAACTCGGCGACCGCGCGGTCGGGGTCCGGTGCGGCGCGTACGGCCTCGTAGGGCAGCAGGAACTGCTGGAACTGGGTGCTGAAGTACGCACCGTCGGGGCCGACCTGCTGCTCGGCGAACCCGTCGGGTGCCGGGTAGGCGTAGGAGTAGAAGGCACCCTCCTCGCCGCCACCGGGCCAGAAGCCGCAGCTGGACAGTTCTCGGGAGTAACCCTCGACCATCACCCAGTCCCCACAGTTGGGCACTCCGCCGGGGTGCGGCGGGGCCGACCGGCCGGAGAAGCGGGTGCAGGCGAGGTCCATCCCGCCCCAGAAGAAGTGCACCGGGCTGACCTTGCCCACGAAGTGCGAGCGAAACTCGCCGATCACCCGGTTCGCCTGCAGCAGCTGGCGCCAGAACAGGGTGGCCACCGCCGCGTCGTAGGAGGCGTGGTCATGGTCCTCGGCGAACGGGATCGCCGGGTCGACCTCGTTGGGCCGCGGCCGGATCGGTGCCTCGATCCCCAGTTCGTGGAGCATGTCCAGGACCCGCGCGTAGAACTCGGCGACCGACATCGGTCGCAGCGGGAGACTCCGCGCCCCGCCGTCGCTGGTGCGGACGTCGAGCCGGTGGCCGAGGAGGTCGAACTCGATCTCGAAGGCCCCCGTGCGGTACGGGATGGTCGACGTCGTCAGTCCGCGCGGACTGACGTACAGGGTCACCTGCCACCAGTGGTTGAGTAGCGGGGCGTGGGCCATGCGGATCTTGCCCACGACCTGGGTCCACATGTGCAGGGTGTCGCGGGTGGGCGTCCAGTCCGAGACCCGCAGGCTCGGCCAGCTCGTCGTTGCCGGGTTGGTCATCGCTGTTCACATCCTTGGCGCTGGCACGAAAGGTGCCGGTCGTCGTGGTCGGGTCCGGCTAGCGCGGCAGGTCGAGCAGCACGACCGCGCCGATCTCGACGACCTGGCCGGGAAGCGCCAGTTCCACGGCACCGAAGGTCGTGCTCGTCGGCCGGTGGTCGCCGAAGTAGGCGCTGTGCGCGGCAGCGGCCGGGCCGAAGTTCTCCCGCAGGTTGGTCAGGATCACGGTGGTCTCGATGATCTGACGGCGAGTCGCGCCGAAGTGCGCCAGCACGCGGTCGAGGTGGGCGAACGTCACCTCGCACTGCCTGTGGATGTCGTTCTCACCCACGATGCCCTGGTCGTCGTGGGAGAGCTGGCCGGAGACGTAGACCGTGTCGCCGACCCGGATCGCCTGGCTGTAGCCGTAGGCGGCCTCCCACCCGACGCCGTGGTTGAAGGTGTCACTGATCCTGGCCATCGTCGTTCCTCCTGCTGGTCGCGGCGTGTGACGCAAGCCGGGTGGCCGGCCGTCGGGTCAGCGGTACTCGGGATTGGCGGCGTCCGGATGAACGCCCGCGTCCCACGCGGTGCGTTGATTGCCGTAGGCCGGGAACCCGCCGGCACGACGGATCATCGACGCGAGGTGGAGCAGGTTGTAGGTCATGAACGCGGTGTTGCGGTTGGTGAAGTCGTTGTCCGGGCCGCCGGAGCCGTCGTCGAGGTAGGAGGGGCCGGGGCCGATCTCACCGAGCCAGCCCGCGTCGGCCTGGGGCGGGACGGTGAAGCCGATGTGCTGCAGGCTGTAGAGGATGCTCATCGCGCAGTGTTTGAGGCCGTCCTCGTTGCCGGTGAGCAGGCAGCCACCGACCTTGCCGTAGTAGGCGTACTGGCCGTGCGCGTTGAGCACACCGGAGTAGCCGTAGAGCCGTTCGATCAGCCGGCGGGTGACCGAACTGTTGTCACCGAGCCAGATCGGTCCGCCGATGACCAGGATGTCGGCCGCCAGCACCCGGGTGAGCAGCGCGGGCCATTCGTCGGTGTCCGCCCCGTACTCGGTCATGTCCGGTCGGACCCCGGTGGCGATGTCGTGGTCGACCGCGCGGATCTGGTCCACGCTGACCCCACTCGCCTCCATGATCGCCACACTGCGATCGATCACGCCCTGGGTGTGACTACGGCCGGGTGAACGGTTCAGGGTGCAGTTGATGTACATCGCGCGCAGCCCGGTGAAGTCGGGCCGGTCGGTCACCGCCGCGGTCATGGGGGTCCTTCCCTGGAAATCGGTCGTGCTGTCGGCCCGCCGGTCGCGTCCGGTGGTCCCACGTGACGAGTGTGGGAGGTCGCGGCCGGCACCGAATCGGTAGGTCAATCGGTCGGTCGGCCGCGGCGGTGCGGGATGCCGCCCCGGTCACTCGGGGGACGACACCCCACGACAACCCCGGGGTACGGAAGACTGGCGGGCATGGGTGACCCGGACGATCTGAAGACGGAACTGCACCAGTCCCTGCGGACGATTCGTGAGAACCTGATCTGGAAGCTCGACGGGGTGAGCGAACGCGCTGCCCGGCTGCCCCGCACCGCCACCGGAAACAACCTGCTGGGAATCGTGAAACACTGCCTGAACGTCGAGGCTTCCTACTTCGGGCCGACCTTCGGACGCGACTTCCCCACCCCTGACGAACTGGTCGCCCTGCAGGCCTTCGACGAGGATCCGCAGGCCGACTGGTACGCCCGCCACGACGAGACCAGGGACGGGCTGATCGACCTGTACCGGCGGGTCGGAGTGTTCGCGGACCAGACGATCGACCAACTGCCCCTGGACGCGCCGGGACGGGTGTCGTGGTGGCCGCCGGGCAGCCAGACCGTGACGCTCCGGAAGATCATCCTGCACGTGACGTGGGACCTCACCCGGCACGCCGGTCACGCCGACATCCTGCGCGAACAACACGACGCGACGATCGGCCTGGGACGGACCGACTCCAACATCCCCGACGACTACGACTGGCAGGCGTACGTCACCAAGCTGACGGCACTGGCCGACCAGGTCGGAGACTCACCGGCCGGCCGTGGGTGAGTCACCTTCCTTTGTGGCGGCAATGGCCGCGTACGCGCGGTCGGGGCGCTCCGGAGACTGCTGCCGGGAGCGCTCACGTTCGGTGAACCCGGCTCTGGTCAGGCGGGCGGAAAATTCGTCCACGGGCCAGCGGTATGCCGTACAGACCTTGTGGTCAAAGGCAGCCACCTCGTCGTCGCTGTCGAAGAAACCGATCACCAGCCTCCCGGATGGCACGAGCAGCCGGCGAAACTCGGCAAGTACCCCGTCCAGCTCCGGTGGCGGTAGGTGGATGGTCGAAAACCACGAGAGGATGCCCGCCACCGAATGGTCGGGCAGGCCCAGGTCGGTCATCGACCCGAGCCGGAACCGCGGGTGCGCCGCTGAGTGGACGCGGGCCGACTGCCTGCCAGCCGGGACGAGCATGGCCACCGGGCGATCGACGGCGTCGAGCTGGCCGGATTCGTCCGCGCGCAGGGGGGCCAACCGGACGGCCGGTCGGAGGAGTCCTCGGCGCGCAACCGGCTGCGAGGGATCGTCACCGCGGTCGCCAAGGACAAGGTGATGGCCCCGCCGGCTTCCAGGCACCCTGACCGGCTGGCCTCGACCGGGCGTGGCACGTTCAGTGGGCCGCCCAGTAGGTCCGGACGTTGACGAACTCGCGCAGGCCGACGGCGGCCAACTCCCGGCCGTACCCGCTGCGTCTGGTGCCACCGAACGGCAGCCGCGGGTCCGAGACCACCATCGCGTTGACGAACGCCGCCCCGGTGGTGACCCGCCGGGCCAGCGCCGCGCCCCGCTTCCGGTCCCCGGTCCAGACGCTGAGCCCCAGACCGTACGGCGAGGCGTTGGCCAGTCGTACCGCGTGCTCCTCGTCGGCGGCGACGGTGAGCGTGGCGACCGGGCCGAAGGTCTCCTCGTCGAACGCGGCCACCCCCGGACCGGCGTCGGCGAGCACGGTGGGCCGGTAGAAGAACCCGGCCCCGGGCAGCGGGCCGCCGCCGGTCAGTACCCGGGCCCCGGCCGCCACCGACTCGGCGACCTGCCGGTCCAGCCCGTCGCGCAGGTCGGCGCGGGCCATCGGGCCGACGTCGGTACGCGAGTCGGTCGGATCACCCACGACCAGCGCACGGACGCCGGCGACGAACGCGGCGGTGAACCGGTCGGCGACCGGCTCCTCGACGACGAAACGCTTCGCGCAGACGCAGCTCTGGCCGGCGTTGAGGAACCGGGCCCGCACGGCGGTGGCCGCGGCGGCCTCCACGTCGGCGTCGGCGAGCACCACGAAGGCGTCGGAGCCGCCCAGTTCCAGTACCGACTTCTTGACCGCCCGCCCGGCGGCGGCGGCCACCGCCGCGCCCGCGCCGGTGCTGCCGGTCAGGGTCACCGCGGCGATCCGGTCGTCGGCGATCAACCGGGCGGTCACCTCGGGCACCCGGGGCTCGGCGAGCAGCACGGTGGTCAGAACACCCTCGGGTAGTCCGGCGGCCCGGAACAGGCGTTCGATCTCCAGCGCGCAGCCGGTCACGTTCGGCGAGTGCTTGAGGAAGACCCCGTTGCCGGCGACGACGGAGGGCACCGCGAACCGCATCACCTGCCAGAACGGGAAGTTCCACGGCATCACCGCGAGCACCAGCCCCATCGGCTCGTACGCCACCCAGGCGTCCGCCTCCGGCACGTCGACCGGTTCGTCGCCGAGCATCCCGGCCGCCCGCTCGGCGTAGAAGTCGCAGGTCGCGGCCGACTTCTCCAGTTCGGCACGGGCCTCGGCGAGGGGTTTGCCCATCTCCTCCGTGATCAGCCGGGCAAGCCGGTCCCGGTCGGCCCGCAGCCGGCCGGCGACCGTGTGCAGCACCGCCACCCGCCTCTCCAACGGGGTCCTCCCCCACGCCCGGGTGGCCACGTGAGCGCGGGCCAGCAGGTGCTCCACCCGGTCGTCGTCGTGGGTGTCGTAGCGGGCCAGGGGTGCCCCGGTGGCCGGGTTGACGGTGGTGATGGGCATGCGGGTCCTCTCGTACCGGTGGGTCTGGTGGCGTCGCCGGCCGGTCAGCAGGTGAGCAGGGCCCGGGTCACGGCGGCGCCCGGGGTGCCGGCCAGCCGCATCGCCTCGTCGACATGTGCCAGGTCGAAACGGTGCGACACCACGGCCGCCGGCCGTACCCGGCCGGTGCGGACCAGTTCGACCGCCTCCGGGTAGGTGCCCACCCCACCCCGGGAGCCGAGCACGGTCAGTTCCCGGCCGAGGATGTCGGCGGTGGCGAAGTCGGCAGGCGCCCGGCCGACCACGACGAGGTACGAGCCGGGGGTGGCCAGCCGGGCGGCCAGCGCGACGCCGCCGCCGCTGGCGGAGGTCTCCACCACCAGCAGCGGACCGTCGTCGGGGTCGGCCGGCGGCACGTCCGCGCTGTCGCGCACGTCGAGGCCGAGTCGCTCGCCGACGCTCCGCCGGTGTGCCTGCGGTTCGTGCACGACGGTGCGCCATCCGTGGGCGATCAGGGTCTGCGCCAGGACGAGGCCCAGCGGTCCGCCGCCGACCACCCGGGCCCGCGCCGGGATCGGGGCGAGACCGCCGACGCGGCGCAGCGCGTGCAGGGCGACCGCGATCGGCTCCAGCACGGTGGCGTCGGTGTCGGAGACCTCGTCGGGCAGCGGCACCAGGTTGCCCGCCGGCAGGCAGAGGTACTCGGCCATGGTGCCGTCGCAGGTCATGCCGAGGTAGCCGCCCCGCCGGCAGAGCTGCGGCCGGTCGTGGCGGCAGTAGACGCAGGATCCGCACCACAGGGTGGGGTCGAGGGTCACCCGGTGTCCCACCGGGGCCGGGCTGTCGGTGTCCGGGCCGACGGCGGCCACCACCCCCACCGCGTCGTGGCCCAACGTCACCGGCAGGGTGTCCGGCCTGCCGTGGTACGCGTGCAGGTCGGTGCCGCACACCCCGCACGCGGTGAGCCGGACCAGTGCCTGCCCCGGCCCCGGCTCGGGTACCGGCAGCTCGACCAGTTCCACCCGGGCGGTGTCGACGAGCCGGACGACCCGGCCGCCGACGGTGGTCGACGGGCTCATCCCCGTGCCGCCGGCACCGGGTACGCGTTGCCCAGCGCCCGGTTGTCGCGGATGGCCGCCGGGTGGTTGATGGAGTGGGTCTGCAGGTACTCGGCGACCCCGGCGACGCCGAACTCGCGTCCGTGGCCGCTGCTGCGGCGGCCGCCGAACGAGGCGCGCAGCGAGGTGCCGGCCCGGTTGTGGCAGTTGATGAAGGTGAATCCGGCGTCCAGCCGGCGGGCGACGGCGACCGCGCGGTCGGTGTCGGCCGACCACACCGAGGAGGCCAGCGCCTGCTCGACGCCGTTGGCGCGGGCCACCGCCTCGTCGACGCTGTCGTAGGTGAGCAGGGGCACCGTCGGGCCGAACTGTTCGTCGACGACGAGCGGGTGGGCGTCGGGCAGGTCGAGCACCAGCGTCGGGCGTACCCAGTAGCCGTCCTCGCTGCTCGGCGCGTACCGGCCGACGTCCAGGACGGTGCCGCCGGCCGCGCGGGCCGAGTCGACCAGGGCCGTCAGCCGGTGCTGGTGCTCGCGGGAGACGACCGGTCCCATCGTCGAGGTGGCATCGAGCGGGTCGCCCACCCGTAGCACCCGTTCGGCCGCCTCCCGGTACGCCTCGACGAACTCGTCGCGGCGGGCCGCGGGCACCAGCAGCCGCTTGATGGCCATGCAGACCTGGCCGCTGGTGAGGAAGGTGCCGAAGACCGCGCGCTGCATGGTGGGCAGGTCGAACGGGGCGTCGGGTAGGAAGATCGCGGCGTCGTTGCCGCCCAGTTCCATCACGGTCGGGCGGACGTGGTGCGCGGCGCTGGCGGCGATGTGCCGGGCGGTGGCCAGCCCGCCGGTGAAGCTGACCTTGGCGACGCGGGGGTCGGCGACCAGGGCCTGCCCGACGTCGGCGCCGCCGTTGACCACGTTGAGCACCCCGTCGGGCAGCCGCCGGGCCACCTCGGTGAGGAAGTCGGTGACCGCCAGCGGGGCCAGCGGTGACGGCTTGACGACCATGGTGTTGCCGGTCATCAGGCCGGGCACCACCTTCAGCGCGGCGAGGATGACCGGCGCGTTCCACGGGGTGATGGCGGCGATCACCCCGTACGGGTCGGTGGTGGTGACCAGGGTGCCCTCGTCGTCGTGCAGGACGGTGTCCGCGCCGAGGCGCTCGGCGACCGGTCCGTCGTAGCGGGCCAGGGCGTGGGCGAAGTCGAGTTCGCCCCGTACGTCGGCGATGACCTTGCCGAGTTCCCGGCTGAGCAGCGGACCCCGGACGTCGTTGGCGGCGGAGGTCTCGACGATGGCCGAGGTGACCCTGGCCACCCGTTCGGCCACCGGGACCGCCGCCCAGGGCGCGAAGGCGGCCGCGGCGGCGGCGACGGCGGTGCCGGTCAGCGCGGGGTCGGCGACGCGCACCGCGCCGACCCGCTCGTCGGGGCGGGCCGGGTTCTCCCGGGCGATCTCACCGACGCCCGGGTGCGGGGCACCGTCGATCCACAGTGCGGTGTTCATGGGTGTGTCTCCGGCTTCTGGTCGGCGGGTCAACGGGCCGACCGGCCCGACAGGTCGTCGTTGATCTCGGTGGCGACGCGGCGGACCGCGCCGATGATGTCCTGCCGCCGGGTGTCGTAGAGCCGGTACAACGGCCCGGCGACGGCGAGTGCGGCGACCACGTCGCCGCCGTCGCGGATCGCCGCCGCGCAGCCCCAGATGCCCTCCTCCACCTGGCCGAAGCTCTCGGTCCAGTCGCCGGCGGCGATGCTGCCCAGCTCGTCCTCGGTGGGCAGGTCGGTCTCCCCGGTGGTCTTCGCGATGGTGCGGTAGTAGGACTGCCGCTGGGCCGGCGGCATCGCCGCCAGCAGCAGTCGGGCCGCCGCGCCCTGGTGCAGCGACATCAGCGCGCCGCGCTCGAAGCGCAACCGGACCGCCTGCGGGGATTCGCCGATGTCCACGGCGACCACCGAGTTGCCGATCCGCTTGACCACCAGCGCGGTCTCGCCGGTCTCGCGGGCCAGCTGGTCGAGGTAGGGGCGGGCGATGACGGCCAGTCCCCCGGCCGCCGCGCGGGCCGCCCGGGCCAGCCCGGTGACCCGCATGGAAACCTGGTAGCGGCCCCGGTCGGCCTCCTCCAGCAGGCCGTACTCCCGCAGCAGACCGACGTACCGGTAGACGGTGCTGGTCGGGGCGCCGAGGTAGGCGGCGAGGTCGTTCACCGACTGGGTGTGGTTCTCCTCGGTGAACGACAGCAGCAGGGTGAGCATCTTGCGGGAGCTCTCGTTGCCGGAGCCGTTCCGGGTGTCGGCGGGGCGTGGGTCGTCCGTGGTCCGCATCGCGTCATCCTCTCCCCTGTGGGCTGACCGGCGCGCCGCCGGTACGCCCGGCCGGTCGGCCGCCGGGGCGTTCACAGCTGCTCCAGCAGCCGACCGAAGCCGGTGATCCGGTCGGTGAAGCCGGCCTGGCGCAACGCGTACCAGAAGGTGGCCGCGTTGATCGCCAGCACCGGCTTGCCGAGCCGGGTCTCCAGGTCGGCGGCGACGGCCACGGCGGGCAGGTTCGTGCCCGCCTGCACCAGCGCGTCGACGCGCGGACCGTCCACGGCGAGGAAGGCGCGTTCGACCTCGGCCAGCGGTACCTCGGCAATCGACGTCGCGGTCGGACACTTCAGGCCGAGCACCTGGTCGACCTCGAAGCCGAGGCCCTCGAAGAACTCGCGGACCTGTACGTCGCCGACCGGCTGGTACGGGGTGATCACTCCGATCCGGCGTACCCCGAGGGCGGTCAGCGCGGCGGCGCAGGCGGCCGCGCCGGTGGCCGGGGTGAGTCCGCAGCGCTCCCGAACCCAGGCGGTGAACTTCTCGCTGCCCTCGACGCCGCCCCAGAACGTCTCGGCCGACATCCCCATGATCATTCCGTCGGGTTTCGCCGTCATCACCCGGTCGATCGCCGCGCCGAGTTCGGTGCGCAGCTCCGCCAGGAACTCCTCGAACCGGTCGTCGCCGGCGAGGCTCTCGTTGCGCATGTGGATGCGTCCGGTGTGCACCGAGATGCCGGGCGGACGCATCAGGTTGTACTCGTCCTCCACCACGGTGTTGGTGGAGGGCACGATCACGCCGAAGACGGCGCGTCGGG
The DNA here is from genome assembly GCF_900091615.1 of Micromonospora yangpuensis. Classification (NCBI taxonomy): domain Bacteria; kingdom Bacillati; phylum Actinomycetota; class Actinomycetes; order Micromonosporales; family Micromonosporaceae; genus Micromonospora; species Micromonospora yangpuensis. Next base: position 4,091,834 of record NZ_FMIA01000002.1, read on the forward strand.
CCAGGCTGGTGGTCACGGAAGGCTCCCGAGGGTCGGCTCCCCGGCGCCGGGGCCGGGGAGGAGGGTGGCGGGCGGGCGGACCGCCCGCGCGGGGTCGTCGACCCGGTCCAGGAACCGGGTCACCGCGTCGGCGGTGGTCGCGGCGGCGGTGGGGTCGGCGTGGCCGGCGCCGTCGGCGACCGTGGCGTGCGGCAACAGCGCGCGGACCCGGGCCAGGTCGTGGCTGAGCGGGTCACCGGGGGTACGCAGCAGCAGGGTGGGCGTCACCGGGCCGGGAGGTTCGGCTTCCACGGCGTGCCGCAGCACCGCCCGGTACAGGTGCCGGTAGCTGGCCGCGCCGCGCAGCAGGTCGACCGTCCAGGCCCACTGCCGGTGCGGGTCGGCCGGGCGCGGGACGTGGGCCGCGGCGGTGCGCGCGTACCAGGGCGACCACAGGGTACGGTCCTCGGCCATCGCCCAGGCCCGCAGCAGGTGGTGGCCGTCGACGTCCGGTTCCAGGGTCGGCAGGTACCGGTCGAGGTCGAGATGGGCGAAGTCGGCGCCCAGGGGCAGCCCGTCGAGGACCAGACCCCGGACTCGCCGCGGATGCCGGCGTTGCCAGAGCAGGGCCAGCAGCGCACCGGAGTGGCAGCCGAAGACGTCCACCTCGTCGAGGCCGAGCCCGGCCACCAGTGCGTCGAGCCGCGTCAGGTACTCCGGCAGGGTCGGCGCCGCCGCGCGGGCGTCCGGCAGGGTCGGCGATGCCGCCGGCCGGGGGTCGGCGCAGGTCAGCGGCGCGGAGCGGCCGTGTCCCGGGTAGTCCACGCCGAACGCGGGCCGGTGGCGGCCGAACGCCTCGACGAGGTGCGCCACCGAGGTGCTGGAACCGGGGGCCGGGGGCAGCACCACGACCGGCCGACCGGGCCGGTCCCCGCCGGCGGCCCGGATGTGCAGGGGCGCGTCCAGGACGGTGCGGTAGGCCACCGGACCGAGGGTGTCGGCCAGTGCCGTGGCCCCCGCCCGCCGGTGCCGCCCCGGTACCCGGTGGGCGGTCAGGGCGGCCCGGATGGCCTGCGCCGACCAGCTGGGCAGCGGCAGCCCCGCGGCGCGGTCGAGGTCCTCGGCGGCCACCCGGGCCGGTCCGGTCGTCGCCGGCTGGCCGAGCACGTCCACGACGGCCTCGTGCAGGTCGGCGGCGTCGGGTAGGTCGCCGCCGCTGGTCGGCCAGCCGCCGGTGACCGCGGCGCGGCGGATCCGCCACCAGGTGTCGAGCAGGGGTCCGACGCCGTGCGGTGCCGGGTCCGGCAGCCGGGCCGGCCGGCCGGCCGTGGCAGCCAGCAGCACCAACGACGCCGGGCGGCGCAGCCGGGCCGCCACGTGCGCGCCGTAGCCGACCCCGGCCACCGGGGCGGCATCCAGGTCGAGGGCCTGCCGGACGGCGTCCACCGCGTCGGCTGCCTGACCGACCGGGTCGTGGTCGTCGACGGTGCCGGTGCTGCCGCCGTGGCCGGGCAGGTCGATAGTGACCACCCGGTACGCCCCGGCGAGCGCCACGGCCAGTGGGGCGAGCGCCGCGCCGGAGCCGGGTGTGTCGTGCAGCAGCACCAGCGGTGTGGCGTCGACCGGCCCGTAGTCGCGCACGTGCACCGCACCGGTGCCGACCGTCAGGTAGCCGGGCTGGCCGGCGTGGACGGTCGGCACCGGATGCGGTCGGTGGTTCACCCCTGTGCCTCGCGGACCCGGATGCCGGCCTCGAGGCCACCGGTGTCGTCGCCGGCCAGCTGCACCGACTTGATCTCCAGGTACGACTCGAAGCCGTAGATGCCCAGTTCGCGGCCGAACCCGGACTGCTTGTACCCGCCGAAGGGCGAGACCAGGTTGGTCTTGGCGCCGTTGACGTCGATGCGTCCGGTGCGCAGCTGCCGCACGTACGGCATGGCGGCCTGCTCGTCGCCGGCCCAGACCGCGCCGTGCAGGCCGAAGATCGAGTCGTTGGCGATCGCCACGCCCTCCTGCGGGTCGCGGTAGCCGATGATCGACATGACCGGACCGAAGACCTCCTCCTGGGCGATCCGGTCACCGGGGCGTACGTCCGCGAAGACGGTGGGTCGGACGAACCAGCCCCGGTCGATGCCGTCGGGGCGGCCCGGTCCACCGGCGACCAGGGTGGCGTCGGAGGCCATCGCCTCGCCGATGTACTCCTGTACGCGGTCGAAGCAGGCCTTGTTCTGCTGCGGGCCGAGGTCGGTCTCCGACGAGGTGGGGTCGCCGCTGCGGTACAGCGCCGCCTGGCTGGCCGCGATCTCGGCGGCCTCGGCCATCCGCTCCTGCGGCACCAACATCCGGCTCCATGCCAGACACGCCTGGCCGGAGTTGAAGAACGCCTGGTCGATGGTGGTGCGTACGGCCTTGTCGAAGTCGGCGTCGGGCAGGACGAGGCTGGCGCTCTTGCCGCCGAGTTCGAGGTGCATCCGCTTGACCGTGGTGCTGGCGGCGGCGAAGACCTGCCGACCGGCCCGGGTGGAGCCGGTCATCGAGACCATGTTCACCAGCGGGTGGCGGGAGATGGCCTCGCCGACGACGGGGCCGGTGCCGCAGACGATGTTGAACACCCCGTCGGGCAGGCCGGCCTCCTGGAAGATCTCGGCGAGCAGGTACGCGGTCAGCGGGGTGTACTCGCTGGGCTTGAGCACCACCGTGCAGCCGGCCGCCAGGGCCGGTGCGAGCTTGGCCATCACCAGCTGGATCGGGAAGTTCCACGGGCTGATCGCGCCGACCACGCCGACGGGTTCCTTGAGCACCAGCGAGTTGGCGATGGTCTCGCTCCACGCGAAGTCGCGCAGGATGTCCACGTGCGAGCGGAGCACGTTGAGGGGGAAGCCGACCTGGGCGCTGAGCGAGATCTTCGCCGGGGCGCCCACCTCGGCGGTGATCACCTCGGCCAGTTCCTTGCCCTGCCGCTGCATCCCCTCGGCAGCCCGGGCCAGGATCTCGGCGCGCTGCTGCGGGCTGGTCGTGGACCAGTCGGCGAACGCACCGACCGCGACGGCCACCGCCCGGTCGACGTCGGCGGCGGTGCCGGCGGGCACCTGGCCGAGCAGCTGCTCGGTGCTGGGGTTGATCAGGTCGATGGTCTCACCCCCGGACGGGGTGTACGGCTTGCCGTCGATCCAGTGGTAGCGGCGGGAGTGATTGGTCATGGTCGCCCTCCTGGGCATACGGCGGGTTCAGATGGTCAACGGGCGGATACGGGGGTGGAGACCATGGCGGTGAGGACCGCCTGCTCGGTAAGGCCGGCACCGGGCAGGTCGGCCACCAGGGCACCCCGGTCGAGCACGAGCACCCGGTCGCTGAGTTCGACGAGTTCGGGTACGTCGGTGGTGACGACGACGACGCCCAGGCCGGTGGCGGCGAGTTCCCGGACCCGCTGGTGGATCTCGGCGCGGGCCCGCACGTCCACGCCGGCGGTGGGGTCGTGCAGCAGCAACACCGTGCAGTCGCGGGCCATCCAGCGGGCGAAGACCGCCTTCTGCTGGTTGCCGCCGGACAGCGAGGAGATCGTCTGCCCCGGTGCCGCGGTCAGCCGCACCGCGTCCATCAGTCGACGCACGACGGTGGTCTCCCGTCCACCGGTGGGGACCCCCCACCTGCTGAACGACCGCAGGTTGCTGATGCTGACGTTGGTACGGATGTCGTGGTTCGGCAGCACCGCCAGGGTGCGGTTGCCCGGCACGTACGCGACGCCGGCCCGCACCGCCCGGACCCGGTCGCCGGAGGGCAGCGCGCCGCCGGCGACCCGTACCGTGCCGCCGGCGCGGACGGTGATGCCGGCGACCATGCTCATCAGCTCGTCGGCGCCGGAGCCGGAGAGACCGGCGACGCCGACGATCTCCCCCGGCCCGACGGCGAGGCTGACGCCCTGCAACGGCCCGCCCCGCAGGTCGTCGACGCGCAGGACGGGTTCCGCGGTGGCGGCCGCGCGGGCGGCCCGGGCGGTGGGTGGCACCGGGTGGGACAGTTCGTCGACCGGGCTGACCAGGGCGACCAGGGCCGCCCGGCGGATCTGGTCGCGGGGCAGGTCGGCCACCACCCGGGCGTCGCGCACACCGGTGACCGTGTCGGCGATCTGTTCGATGTCGTCGAAGCGGTGCGAGACGTAGAGGAACGACACCCCGGTGGCGGCGATGGACCGTACCGCGGTCAGGATCGCACCCGCCTCGTGTGGTGCCAGTGCGGCGGTCGGCTCGTCGAGGATGACCAGCCGGGCGTCGCGGGCCAGCGCCCGGGCGACCATGACCAGCCGGCGGTCGACCGGGCTGAGGCTGGTCACCGCGGCGTCGGGGTCGAGGTGCGCGCCGAGCCGCCGCAGCGCGGTCTCGGCCAGTTGCCGGGACCGCCGGGCGCTGACGAAGCCCAGGCGGCGAGGTTCGTTGCCGAGCACGACGTTGTCCGCGACGCTGAGGTTGGGCCCCAGCCGCATCTCCTGCGGCACCAGGGAGATACCGGCGGCGATGGCGTCGCCGGGACGGCGGAAGGTCACCGGCGTCCCGTCGATCCGGATCTCGCCGTGTTCGGGGGTGAGGTTGCCGGCGAGGATCTGCATCAGGGTGGACTTGCCCGCGCCGTTGGGGCCCACCACGCCCCGGATCTCGCCGGGGCGCAGGGTCAGGTCGGCGCCGCTGATGGCGACGGTGGGGCCGAACTGCTTGTGCAGACCGACCGCCGAAAGCCACGGCTGGCCGGTCATCGGGCGACCTGCCGGCGGGTCAGCAGGAACACGGCGGTGAGCAGGACGAGGCCCTGCAGCAGCTGGCTGAGCCAGCTCGGGTAGTTCAGCATGGTCACCCCGGTGGTGACGCAGGCCAGGAAGATCGCGCCGAGCAGTGCCCCGCCGACGTTGAACCGCCAGCCGCGGCCGAGGGAGAGGCTGAGGAACGCGGCCGCGTACGCCGACAGCAGCAGGGCCGCGCCGGGGTCGGGGTAGTACTGCCCGGCCTGGGAGGTGAGCAGCACCCCGGCGATGCCGGCGCAGGTCCCGCTGAGGGCGAACCCGATCAGCCGGGCCCGACGGACGTCGACCCCGGCGATCCGGGCGGCGTCGGGGTTGTCGCCGATCGCGGTGGCCTGCCGGCCGAAGACCGAGTGCCGCAGCACCGTCCCGAGCACCAGCAGGACCAGGCCGATCGCGATGAGGTTGACCGGCACCCCGAGGAAACGCAGCAGGGTGAGTTCGAGGTAGCTGTCGGGGATGCCCTCGAAGACCGTCTGGTAGGCGATGGCCTGCATGACGCCCTGGATGATCGATCCGGTGGCCAGGGTGCCGATGAACGAGGGCACCCGCAGGTAGCCGACGAGGAAGCCGTTGGCCGCGCCGAGCACGAGACCCAGCAGGATCGCCTGCAGCACCGCCCACCAGACGGTGGCCTGCCAGAGCACCATGGACTGGACCGCGAGCGCCCCGCTGGCCCCGGCGATGGAGGCGAACGACAGGTCGAACTCCCGCATCGCCAGGACCACGCAGAGTCCACCGAGGACGATCAGCAGTGGAGCGCTCTGTTGCACAAGTGACCTGGCGTTGGTGACGGTGAGGAAGGCGTCCGGTCGGGCGATCGAGAAGAACCCGACGGTCAGGACGAACACACCCGGCAGGATCCACCGTTCCAGGGACTGCCCCGACCATCGTGACGCACCCGGCGCGGCGGCACCGCGCGGCGGGGCGGCGTCGGCGGGCCCGGTTGCCGTACTGGCCCCGCCCTTCCCGTCACGCGTCTCGCTGTCCACTGCCATCGCTGTCTCTCCTCGTACCCGGTGGGTCGTCGATTGGTCCGTGCCGTGGGTCATGACGGTCAGCCGGCGGTGCCGTACTCGCTGGCCCACCGGTCGGTGAACTCCTTGGTCACGTCGGCCAGCGGGTAGACCGCCGAGCCTTTGGCCGGCGCGTTGTCAGCGTCGACGATCTTGTATTCCAGGGCGTCCTCGGCCGGGATGTCGGTCGGGATCGGGGTGTCGTTGGTCCAGAGGGCCAGCAGGGCGTCGATGGCGAGGAAGCCCGCCTTGATCGTGCCGTCGCTGGTGGCCACGATCGCCTGGCCGGAGCGGACCGCCTCCAGGGCGGAGCTGATCGCGCCGAAGCTGTAGACGGGCACCTTGCGGTCGGTCTGCTTGAGGGCGGGCACGATGGCCTGTGGGCCGATGTCCAGCGCGGCGTAGAAGGCGCCGAGATCCGGGTTGGCGTTGAGGAAGCTCAGCGCCGCCTTGGTCTGACCGTTGAAGACGTCGGCGACCGGGGCGTTCGCCGTCTGCAGGACGTTGAAGCCGTGCTGTGACTTCTGCTGGTCCAGGGTGGCCAGGACCTGGTCGATGCCGTAGTAGCCCTGGACGGCGATCGGGGCGATCTTGGCTCCCTGGTCGAGGTCCTGGCCCATCCGCTCGATCAGGAGCTTGGCCTCCTCGGCCTGGTCCGGGGCGTACTCGGCGGTGATGTTGGGGTTGGGGGTGCCCTGGTAGCCGACGCTGATCACCGGGATGCCGGCGGCCTTGGCCTGGGCGAGCTGGCCGGAGATCAGGCCGCTGGCGACGAAGACGGTCAGGATGGCGTCGACCTTCTGCGAGATCAGCGACTGCATGGTGCTCTGCATCGCCTGCTGGTCGCCGTTGGAGTCGGTGACGATCACCTTCCAGCCGAGGGCCTCCGCACCGGCCTTGATGCCGGAGAGCGTCTCCACCTGGCCCTCGCCGTCACCCTGTGACTGCCAGACGCCGAGGGTCTTCTCCGGTGCCTTGATCTTGGTGGTCACCAGCGGTTCTTCCGCGCTGGCGGTGGAGGTGTCCTCCGCGGTGCAGGCGGCCAGTCCGAGGGACATGACCAGCGCTGCGGCGACGACGCGCAGTGTTCGCGTGCGGCTCATGGTGTCTCCGAGAGTGAGGCGGGATCCAGCGGTGGGGGGACCGGCGGGAGCCGGGAGTCAGAAGCTGGGCGGAGCCTGTGGAGGACCGCCCCGAAGAGCTGCTCTCAATATGCGAGGACTTGGTTTCGCTATACGAGAAGTAGACGTGGCAGGACCATACGTCTGGCCCGTGAGCAGGGTCAAGAGCCTGGGGTTTCTCGTTCATCGCCAGCAAGTAACAACTGTGTATCGCCATGATCGAGTAAGTTTTCCCAGCTCAAGCCGCATCTTGTCCCGTTGACTACTGGGAGGACACCGCCTTATCCTTTCTCGCATATTCGTACTCAATTTCTCATCTCACGAGAATTTGGTGAGGCATGACCTCCGCAACCGATCACCCCTCCGTTCTCCAGCGCCCGCTCTCCCCCGACACCGTGGTGGTGCTCGGGTTGGGGCCCGTCGGGTCGGTCGCCGCGCTGGCGCTCGCCCAACGCGGCATCCCGGTCCTCGCCCTGGAGGCCGCGCACGAGCAGTACGCCGACCCGCTGGAGTCGCGCGCCTCGACGTTCCACCCACCGACCCTGGAGATGCTCGACGAGTTGGGGGTCACCGAGGAACTCCTCGACACCGGCCTGCGGGCCCCGCGCTACCAGTACCGTGACCGGCGGGCCGGCGTGGTCGCCGACTTCGACCTCGCGGTGCTGGCCGAGGAGACCCGCTACCCGTTCCGGCTGCAGAGCGAGCAGAGCAACCTGGTCCGGATCATCCGCGAGCGGTTGCTCCAGATCCCGCACGTGCAGGTGGTGGTGGGCGCCGACGTCGTCGGGGTACGACCACTGCCCGACGGGATCGGACTGAGTGTGCGCACCGGCGAGGACGTCCACCTCGTCGACGCCCCCTGGGTGCTGGCCGCCGACGGGGCCAACAGCGTCGCCCGCCGTGACCTGGACATCGGCTTCGACGGCACCACCTACGAGGAGCGCTTCCTGGTCGCCTCGACCACCACCGAACTGGCCGACCTGCTGCCGGACCTGGCCTACGTCAACTACGTCTCCGATCCGCAGGAGTGGCTGGTCCTGCTGCGCACCCCCCGGCACTGGCGGGTGCTCTTCCCCATCCCCGACGGCACCGACCTGGACCAGGCCCGCGACCCCGCCGACGTGGCCCGCCGGCTCCAGGACGTCGCCGCCCACCCACCCGGCTATGACGTCACCCACACCACGCTCTACAACGTGCACCAGCGGGTCGCCGCGACCTTCCGGGCCGGGCACCTGCTGCTGGCCGGCGACGCCGCGCACATCAACAACCCGCTCGGCGGCATGGGCATGAACAGCGGCATCCACGACGCGATCGCCGCGGTCCGGGCCCTGCACGACACCATCGGCGGTGCCGCCGACAGCCTCGACGAGTACGCCACCACCCGCCGGCACGTGGCGATGACGTACATCCAGCAGGCCACCCACCGCAACTGGCAGCTCATGCAGGAACGCGACCCGGCGGTCCGGCAACAGCACCACGACAAGCTGCGGCGCACCGCCGCCGACCCGGTCGCCGCCCGCGAGTACCTGCGCGACGCCGCCATGCTCACCTCGTTCCGGGCCACCCTGCCGACCGGCTCCCCGGGACCCCGATGAGCACCCCGCAGACCGCCGAGGAGGCGTACCGGCGCGGCGCGTTCGGCGGCGCACAGCGCACCGGCCGCCGGCCGTGCCTGGTCGTCGTCGACCTCAACCTGGGCTTCACCGACCCCGCCTCGCCGCTGTCCTGCGCCACCGACCCGGCGGTCGAGGCGGTCCGCGACCTGCTGGCCGCCGCCCGCTCCGCCGGCAACCCGGTGGTCTACACCACCATCGAGTACGACGACGCGGCGGAACGCACCGCCCACGCCTTCGTCGCCAAGTCACCGAACCTGCTGCTGCTGCGCCCCGGCTCCCGGTGGACCCGGATCGACTCCCGGATCGCGCCGCGGCCCGGTGAACCCGTGCTGACCAAGCTGTTCGCCTCGGCGTTCTTCGGCACCCACCTGAACGCGCTGCTCACCGCCGAGCGCTGCGACAGCGTGGTCGTCGTCGGCGCGTCCACCTCCGGCTGCGTCCGGGCCACCGCCGTGGACGCCCTCCAACACGGCTACAGCGTCGTGGTTCCCCGCGACGGTGTCGCCGACCGGGCCACCGACGCCCACCAGGGGTCCCTGCGGGACCTGCAGGCCAAGTACGCCGACGTGGTGGACCTGCCGACCGCCCTGGCCCTGCTCGGCCGATCCCCCACCACCTGAGGCAGAGGAGACCCGGATGGTGCACGCCGCCGTACTGCACGACAGCGGGCGTACCCCGCCGTACGCCACCAGTCGACCGCTGGTGCTGGAGGACCTGACGCTGGCCCCACCCGGGCGGGGTGAGGTGCTGCTCGACCTCGCCTACGCCGGGCTCTGCCACTCCGACCTGTCCGTGGTCGACGGGGCCCGTCCCCGCCCGGTACCGATGGTGCTGGGCCACGAGGCCTCCGGTGTGGTCGCCGAGGTCGGGCCGGGCGTCACCGACCTCGCCTGCGGCGACCACGTGGTCTGCACGTTCGTACCCGCCTGCGGGGCCTGCCCGCCCTGCGTCGACGGCCGCCCCGCGCTGTGCCGGCCCGGCGCGGCGGCCAACACCGCCGGCACCCTGCTGCGCGGCGGCCGGCCGTTCCGCCGCGCCGACGGTCAGCCGCTGCACCAGCACCTGGGGATCTCCGGCTTCGCCCGGCAGACCGTGGTCTCCCGCGAGTCCCTGGTCCGGGTCGACGCCGACCTGCCGCTGGACGTCGCGGTGCTGTTCGGCTGCGGCGTGCTCACCGGCGCGGGCGCGGTGCAGAACGCCGCCCGGGTCCGCGCGGGCACCTCGGTGGCCGTCTTCGGACTGGGCGGGGTGGGCCTGAGCGCGTTGCTCGCCGCCCTCGCCGCCGGCGCCTACCCGGTGATCGCGGTGGACGTGCTGCCGGAGAAGCTGGCCCTGGCCGCCGCGCTCGGCGCGCACCACACCGTGCGGGCCGGCACGGACGACACCCGGGCCCAGATCCGCGAGTTGACCGGCGGTGGCGCCGAGACGGTGGTGGAGAGCGTCGGCAACGAGCGGGTCCTCGCCGAGGCGTACGCGGTGACCGCCCGGGGCGGCACCACCGTCACCGTCGGGCTGCCCCATCCGCAGCGGGACCTGAGCATCCCCGCGGTCTCGCTGGTCGCCGAGGAACGCACGCTGCGCGGCTCCTACCTCGGCTCGGCGGTCCCCGCCCGCGACATCCCCCGGCTGATCCGGATGTACCGGGCCGGGCTGCTGCCGGTGGACCGGCTCGTCTCCCGCCACTACCCGCTCGACGAGGTAAACGAGGCGCTCGACGCGCTGCGCGCGGGTGAGGTCGCCCGTGCCCTGCTGGACCTGCGTACCACACCGCACACACCCGACCCGGAGGACCGATGAGCACCGCCCCGACCGCCCGTGACCTGCTGAGCCGCCCCCGCATCGACGTCGTCGCCGGGGCCGGCAGCCCACTGGAGGCACGGCTGGTCGAGGCCGCCGGCTTCGAGGCCGTCTACGTCAGCGGGTACGCCATGGCCGCCGCCATGCACGGCCGTCCCGACATCGGCATCCTGGACGCCGCCGAGAACGTGGCCGGAGTCCTCGCCATCCGCGCGGTCACCGACCTGCCGCTGCTTGTCGACGCCGACACCGGCTACGGCGACGTGGTCAACGTCCGGGACACCGTGCGCCGGCTGGAGCAGGCCGGCGCGAACGCCATCCAGTTGGAGGACCAGGTCTGGCCCAAGCGCTGCGGACACATGGCCGGCAAGCGGGTGGTCGACGTCGAGGAGATGCTGCGCAAGATCGACGCGGCGGTCAACGGTCGCCGCGACCCGGCCACCGCCATCGTCGCCCGCACCGACTCCCGCGCCCCGCTCGGTCTGGCCGAGGCACTGCGCCGGGTGGAACGCTTCCGCGCGGCCGGCGCGGACGCCGTCTTCGTCGACGCGCCGCAGAGCGCCGACGAGCTGCGTGCGGTCGGCGCGCTGGCCGGGGGCGGGCCGCTGGTGGTGAACATGTCCGAGACGGGACTGACCCCGATGCTGCCGGCCGCCGAGCTGGAGGCGATGGGGTTCAGCGTCGCCATCTACCCCACCGCCGCGCTGCGGGTCGGCGCGTACGCCACCCTGGAGCTGCTGCGGGGGCTGCGCCGCACCGGCGACACCCGGTCCGGCGCACCGGCGATGATGTCGCTGGACCAGCTCAACGAACTGGTCGGGCTCGGCGAGCTGACCGCCTTCGAGGACACCGTCGCGGCCCGGACGGCCACCCGGTGAGCGGGCTGACCCTCACCGCCAAGGTGCTGCGCGCCCACGGCGTCACCGATACGGTGCCCGGCGGCTACGGGCTGCTCGACGTCGACCTGCTGATGCTCAACGACGTCTCCGGTGCGGTGGCGCTGCGGGAGTTCGCCCGGATGGGCGCCGCCCGGGTGTTCGACCCGACCCGGGTGGCCTGCGTCGCCGACCACTTCTGGCCGGCCAAGGACATCCGCAGCGCCCACCAGGTACGACTGCTGCGGGAGTTCGCCGACGCGCAGGGCATCACCGACTACTGGGAGACCGGCGCCACCGCCGAGGCCGGCATCGAGCACGCGCTCCTGGCCGAACAGGGCCGGATCCGCCCCGGCCAGGTGGTGGTGGGCGGCGACTCGCACACCTGCACCGCCGGGGCGCTCGGCGCGTTCGGCACCGGGGTCGGCTCGACCGACGTGGCCGCGGTGCTCGCCCTGGGCCAACTCTGGATCCGGGTGCCCGAGGTGCACCGGGTCACCTTCACCGGCCAACCCGCCCGCCACGTCACCGGCAAGGACCTGGCGCTGGCGTTGCTGCGCCAGGCCGGGGTCAGCGGCGCCACCTACGCCGCCGTCGAGTACGCCGGGCAGGCGCTGGCCCGGACCACCGTCGACGACCGGATGGCACTGTGCAACATGGCGGTCGAGGCCGGTGCGAAGACCGGCATCGTCCCGCCCGACGAGGTCACCCTGGACTGGCTGGAACCCCGGCTCGGGTACCGCCCCGAGGCGTTGACCCCCGACCCGGACGCGCGCTACGACCGGGAGGTCACCATCGACGTGTCCGGCATGCCGCCGCTGGTCGCCGCACCGTGGAGCCCCGGCAACGTACGCCCGGTCGACGAGTTCGGCACCGGCATCCGGGTGCACCAGGTGTACGTCGGCAACTGCGCCAACGGCACCATCAGTGACCTGCGGGCGGTGGCCGAGATGATGCGCGGCCGGAAGGTCGCCAGGGGCACCCGTCTGGTGGTGGTCCCGGCCACCCAGCGCACCTACCGGCAGGCGCTCGCCGAGGGGCTGGTGGCGTCCCTCGTCGAGGCCGGCGCGATGATCTCCCCGCCGACCTGCGGGGCATGCTTCGGCGGCCACACCGGCATCCTCGACGACGGGGAGGTCGCGGTGGCCACCACCAACCGCAACTTCGTCGGCCGGATGGGCCACCCCGGATCCCGGGTGTACCTGGCCAACGCCTGGGTGGCCGGGGCGAGCGCGGTCACCGGCGAGCTGACCGACCCGGCCGTGCTGCTGGCGGAGCGGGCCCGATGAGCACGCTACGCGGGCCGGTGGTCCGCATCGGCGACGACATCGACACCGACATGATGGTGCCCGGGGCGTACCTCAACGTCACCGACCCGGTCGAGCTGGCACCACACCTGCTCGAAGCGTACGACCCGGCGGTCACCGCCCGGATCGTGCCGGGCTGTGTGCTGGTCGCGGGCCGCAACCTCGGGATGGGTTCGTCGCGCGAGCACGCGCAGCTCGCCCTGCGCGGACGGGGGGTGCAGGCGGTGGTGGCGGAGAGCTTCGCCCGGATCTTCTTCCGCAACTGCGTCAACCTCGGCCTGCCGGTGGTGGAGCACCGGGAGGCCGCCCGGGCGCTGCGCGACGGTGGCGAGGTCACGGTGGATCTGGCCGCCGGGCTGATCAGCGCGGACGGGCAGCGGTGGCAGATCCCGCCCACCCCGCCGTTCGTGGCCGATCTGGTGGCGGCCGGTGGCCTGGTGCCCTGGGTACGCAGGCGGCTCGGCGCGAGCTGAACCCGCAGGTGCCCGGCCGTGGTCAGGCCGCGCAGGGGCAGCTCCCACCTGGTGGGGCTATACCCGGGCGGCCGAGACGTGGTGTCGGCCGATCGGCAACATCAGCGGCCGACCGGAGACCGGATCGGCGATGACCCGGCTGTCCAGGCCGAAGACGGCCCGTACACAGTCCTCGGTCAGCACCTCGGTCGGCGGCCCGGCGGCGTGCAGTCCACCGTCGGCCAGCGCGATGAGGTGGCCCGCGTAGCGGGCCGCCAGGTTCAGGTCGTGCAGCACCATCACGATCGTGGTGCCGCGGGTGGCGTTCAGGTCGGTGAGCAGGTCCAGCACCTCGACCTGGTGGCTGACGTCGAGGAAGGTGGTCGGCTCGTCGAGCAGCAGCAGCTCGGTCTGCTGGGCCAGCGCCATCGCGATCCACACCCGTTGACGCTGCCCACCGGAGAGTTCGTCGACCGACCGGTCGGCCAGGTCGGCGGTCTGGGTGGCGTCGAGGGCGGCGGCCACCGCACGGTCGTCGTCCCTGCTCCATCGCGACAGCAGGCGCTGGTGCGGGTGGCGACCCCGGCCGACCAGGTCGGCCACGGTGATGCCCTCCGGCGCGATCGGCGACTGGGGCAGCAGGCCGAGGGTGCGGGCCAGTTCCTTGGCCGGCATCCGGTGCACCTGCCGGCCGTCCAGCATGACGTGACCGGTTCGCGGGGCGAGCAGCCGCGACATCGACCGCAGCAACGTCGACTTCCCGCAGGCGTTGGCGCCGACGATCGCGGTGATCCGGCCGGGCGGGACGAGCAGGTCGAGCGATTCGATGACGACGCGGTCGCCGTAGCCGACGGTCAGTTTCTCGGTCGTCAGTGCGTGGTCGGTGGTCACAACGAGCCTCCGGCGCGGTTCGAGCGGACGAGCAGGTAGATGAGGTACGGGGCACCGAGGACCCCGGTGATCACACCCACCGGGAAGCGGATGTCGAAGGCGAACTGGCCGAGGAAGTCGGCGACCAGCACCAGCAGTGCGCCGACCAGGGCGGACGGCACCAGCGGTGAGCCGCCGGCCCCCACCAGCCGGGCGGCGATCGGTCCGGACAGGAAGGCCACGAACGCGATCGGCCCGGTGGCCGAGGTGGCGAACGCGATGAGGCCGACGGCCGCGACGATCGAGATCAGCCGGGTACGCTCCAGCCGGGTGCCGAGCGCCGCGGCGGTGTCGTCGCCGAGCTGCAGCATGGTCAGGCTGCGGGCCTGGGTCAGCAGCAGCGGGCCGAACACGGCCAGGGCGGCCAGCACCGGAACGGCCTCGTCCCAGGTGGAGCCGTTGAGGCTGCCGTTGAGCCAGCGGGTCGCCGCCTGCAGGTCCCACTGGCCGGCCTGGTTGAGGACGTACGAGGTGGCGCTGTTGAGCATGGCGGCGATGCCGATGCCGATCAGCACGAGCCGGGTGCCGGCCACCCCGTCCTTGAACGACAGCAGGTAGATGAGAACGGCGACGCCGAGCGCGGCGACGATGGCGAAGACCGAGACGCCCGTCTCGCCGAGGCCGAGCACGATGATGCCGAAGGCCGCGGCGGCGCTGGCCGCCGAGCTGATGCCGATGATGTCGGGGCTGGCGAGCGGGTTGCGCAGCATGGTCTGGAAGGTGACACCGCCCATGCCGAAGCAGAGCCCGGCCGCCAGGGCCAGGACGGTCCGGGGCAGCCGGAGTTCACCCACCGTGAACGAGGCGCCGGGGACGGTGTCGCCGAGGACGACCCGCAGCACGTCGCCGGGTGGGTAGACGGTCTGCCCGACCATCAGCGAGACGACGACCATGGCGGCCACCGCCGCCCCGAGGGCGGTCAGCACGGCGCGTCGTCGTCGGCTGCGCCGCACCCGGCCGCGGGTGACGGCGTGGAGGGTCGGGGTGCTCACAGTTCGCGTACCTTCTGCCGGCGGACGACGTAGATGAAGAAGGGTGCGCCGATCAGGGCGGTGATGATGCCGGCCTCGATCTCGTCGGGGCGGTTCACCACCCGACCGGCGACGTCCGCGGCGGTCAGCAGCACCGCGCCGGCCAGGGTCGCGAACGGCAGCAGCCAACGGTGGTCGAGTCCGACGAGCAGCCGGCACAGGTGCGGGACGATCAGGCCGACGAAGGCGATCGGGCCGGCGACCGCGGTGGCCGCGCCGCAGAGCACCACCGCGCCGGCGGCGGCGATCCCGCGTACCAGGGCGACGCGTTCGCCGAGGCCGGCGGCGAGTTCATCGCCGAGCGCGAGGGAGTTCAGGGCCCGGGCGCACAGCAGGCAGACGGCCAGGCCGGCGAGCAGGAACGGCAGGACCTGGCCGATGCTGTCCCAGGTGGCTCCGCCGACGCCGCCGATCTGCCAGGACTGGAAGTTCTCCGCGATGTCGCCGCGGGGCAGCACGACCGCGACCACCAGCGACGCGAGGGCGGCGGAGGTGGCCGCCCCGGCCAGGGCGATCTTGAGCGGGGTGGCACCGCCGCGACCGAGCGAGCCGACCGCGTAGACGAACAGTGCGGACACCGCCGCTCCGGCGATGGCGACCCAGATGTACATGGTGGCGGTGTGCATCCCGACGGTGGCCATGGCGACGGCGATCGCCAGCATCGCGCCCATGTTCACGCCGAGGATGCCCGGGTCGGCGAGCGGGTTACGGGTGACGCCCTGCATCACGGCCCCGGACAGGGCCAGCGCCGCGCCGACCAGGGCCGCGAGCACCGTACGGGGCAGGCGTTTGACCACGGCCGCCTGGTCGAGCGTGTCGTGGATGCCGCCGAGAGCGGCGGTGATGTCGGCCCAGCCGACGATCCGGGAGCCGAAGGCGACCGACGCGGTCATAGCCAGCAGCAGCGCGGTGAGGACGACCAGGAGCCAGGTCAGGCGGGTCCGGGCCGGGCGTCGCCGCAGGGCGACGTCCGGCCCGGATGTCGTGTCGCAGGTCATCAGAGCTGGTCGGCGGCTTTGCCGAGCAGGTCGACGTAGTCCTTGAGCACGAACGAGACGCCCAGCGGCGTCGGGTTGGCGGCGGTGGCCACCGGGGTGCTGCCGGGCAGTGAGACGAAGGAGCCCCGCTTGATCGCCGGGATCTTGGAGAGCAGCGGGTCCTTCTGCAGGGTGGCCAGGGTGGCACCGTCGGCGTCACCGTAGGTCACGATGATGTCCACGTCGCTGAGGTTCTGCACCTGCTCGGCGCTCTGGGTGAGGCTGAACTCCTTGGTCGCCGCGGAGGCTTTCGCGATGCTCTCCGGGTGGGTCATACCGAGGTCGGTGAAGAACTGGGCCCGGGTGTCGTGCGTGGTGTAGAAGCTGATCTTGCTGAGGTCCGTCGGGTCGAGGTGGGTAAGGAACATCGCCGACCTGCCCGCCAGCTTCGGGTAGCGCGCGGCCTCGTCCTTCATCTGCTTCTCGATCTTGGTGATCAGCGCGTCGCCCTCGGCGGCCAGGCCCAGGGCCCGGCTCTCCAGCTTGATGCTGTCGCGCCACGACGTGGCCCAGGGCGCCTGCGGGTACGCGACGACCGGCGCGATCTTCGTCAGGGTGTCGTAGTCCTGCTTCGTCAGGCCGGAGTAGGCGGCGAGGATGATGTCCGGTCTGGTGTTCGCCACCGCCTCGAAGTCGATGCCGTCGGTCTCGTCGAACAGCACCGGTGTCGAAGCGCCGAGTTCCTTGAGCCGGGCGGCGTCCCAGGGCAGCAGTCCGTCACCGTCCTCGTCGCCGAAGTTGGCCTTGGCGTAGCCGACCGGGACGACCCCCAGGGCGAGGGGGACCTCGTGGTTGGCCCAGTTGACGGTGGCGACCCGCTCGGGTTTCTTCTCGATCGTGATGGTGCCCAGGGCGTGGGTGACGGTCAGCGGGAACGTCGCCGTGTCGGATCCGGACGCGGCGGGCGTGTCGTCGGTGCCGGCGGAACCGCCGCAGGCAGCGAGGACGAGCGTGGTGGTGACCGCGACGATTCCGGCGAGCAACCGGGAGGGGCGCATAAGGAGTACTCCAACTCACATAGTAAGGGAAGGCTTACCTAAGACGTGATCGGTAAAGTACTCCACGTTCCCGATGCCGTCTACCAGGGGGTACAAGGCAGTGAGCAAGGCCAGTGCCGGCACCGCCATCCTGCGTAGGGCGGTCACCCGCAACGGGCGACGCCTCTGGACCGGAACGGCCCTGGCCGGCGTCTACCAGCTCTGCGCGGCCCTGGTGCCGATCCTCGTCGGCGTCATCGTCGACCGGGGCGTGGCCACCGGAGACCTCTCCGCACTGCTCAGCTGGATCACGGTCCTGGCGTCGGTCTACCTCGTCCTGGTGGTGACGTACCGCTTCGGCGCGCGACACCTGCAACGGGCCATCGCCGAGGAGGGCCACCAGCTACGGGTCGAGCTGGCGGCGAGGATCCTGGACCCGCGCGTGCTACGGACCGAGCGGCACACCGGCGACCTGCTCGCGGTCACCACCACCGATGCCGAGTACACCTCCTACCTGCTCGACCACATTCCGCGGATCACCAGCGCGCTGGTGGCGGTCGCGGTCAGCGCCGTCGCGCTGCTGCTGATCTCGACGCCGCTCGGGCTGACCGTGCTGATCGCCATCCCGCTCGTGCTGGCGGTCCTCAACCGCACCGCACCGCTGATCGCCCGACGCGTCAGGGAACAGCAGGACCAGGCAGGTAGGGCCAGCGCGCTCGCCACGGACCTGGTGACCGGGCTGCGTCCGTTGCGCGGCATCGGCGCCCAGGACGCCGGCGTCGAGCGGTACCGCCGGGTGAACCGCCACGCCCTGGCGGCCACGTTGCGCGCCTCCCGGACCCAGAACACCTACCTGGGCGCGTCCACGATGCTGAGCACCCTGCTGGCCGGGGGCATCGCGCTCATGGCGGGCTGGTTCGCGCTCACCGGCCGCATCACGGTCGGCCAGTTCATCACGGTGATCGGTTCGGCGCAGTTTCTCATCGAACCGTTCGGCGTGCTCGCGGTCGTACCCAGTTGGACCGCCGCCGCCCGCGCGGCCGCCGACCGGGTCGCCTCCGTCGTCCGGGCCGGGGTGGTCCTGCCCGAAGGTGCCGCCGCACCCGGCGGCAGCGAGTGCGAGCTGCGCCTGGCCGACGTGACGTACGGTCCTCTGGCCGGTCTGCACCTGGACGTCCACAGCGGAGAGTTCGTCGGTGTGGTGGCTCGCCGGCCGGCGGACGCCGAGGCGCTGGCGCGGCTGCTGGCGGTACCCGACGCCTACACCGGTGACATCCTGCTCGGCGGCGAACGGCTGGAGGCCGTGGACCGCGGCCGGGCGCGTCGCGTGCTGCACAGCGAACCGCACCGCTGCGACCTGTTCACCGGCACCCTCGCCTCGAACATCGCCCTCCACGAAGACGACGGTGAACGACTCACCGAGGCCCTGCGCGCCGCGGCCGCCGACGAGGTGGCACACCAGCATCCGGAGGGCCTGCGCATGCCGGTCACCGAGCGCGGCGCGAACCTCTCCGGCGGCCAACGCCAACGCGTCGCGCTCGCCCGCGCGCTGCTCGCCAGGCCGCCGCTGCTGGTCCTGCACGAACCGACCACCGCCGTCGACGCGGTCACCGAACGGGCCATCGCCGACGGCATCCGCGCGCTGCGGCACGGGCCGGGTGCCGGCTACGGCACCCTCGTCATCACCAGCAGCCCGACACTGCTGGCCGCCACCGACCGGGTCGTGTTCATCGGGGACGGCACCGTCGCCGCCGAGGGCGCCCACGCCGAACTCGTCACGCACCACGACAGCTACCGCCGGGCGGTGCTGCGATGACCCACCCGGTCCTGCCCGTGGCCAGCCCGCGCGAGAGCAGAGCGTGGCTCGGCGCACAACTGCGGGCCCGCCCGGGCGCCACCGGCCTCACCCTGGTCGTCGGGCTGCTCGCCGCGGCCACCGCGATCGTTCCCGCCTACGCCCTCGGCCTGCTTGTCGACCGGGTCCGGGCCGGTGGCGGCACCGACGCACTCGTGCCGGTCGCCGTGGTCATCGTGGCCGCCGCGGTCGTGGGCGGCCTGGCCACCGGCCTCAGCGCCCAACTGATCCGCCGGTTGGGCGCGCGGATTCTCGCCGACCTGCGCGAACGTGTCCTGGACACCGCGCTGCGCCTGCCCGTGGCCGTGCTCGACCGGGCGGGCCGGGGCGACCTGGTCTCGCGGGTCGGCGCGGACGTCAGCGCCATCGACAGGGCCGTCTCCGAGGTCCTACCCACCATGATCTCGGCAGTGCTGCTGGCGGCGATCAGCCTCGGCACGATCATCGGCATCGACTGGCGGCTCGGGCTGGCCGGCGCGGTCGCCGTCCCGCTCTACCTGCTCGGGTTACGGTGGTACCTCCCCCAGGCCGCACCGGCATACGCGGCCGAGCGGGTCGCCATCGCGCAGCGGTCGCAGCAGTTCGTCGAGAGCACGCAGGGCATCCGCACGGTGCACGCCTACCGGTTGGAGGATCGGCACCTCGCCGGCATCACCGCTGCCTCCGCACGCGCCCGGGACATCTCGACGAGCGTGTTCGCCCTCTACACCCGGTTCGTGGGACGCATCAACGGGGCGGATCTGACCGGGCTCGGCGCGGTGCTGGTGGTGGGGTTCCTGCTCGTCCGCCAGGGCACCGTCACCCTCGGCGAGGTCTCGGCGGCCGCGCTGCTGCTGCACCGCCTGTTCGGCCCGATCCTCATGCTGATGGTCACCTTCGACAAGGCCCAGGACGCGGGAGCGAGCCTGGCCCGCCTCGTCGGTGTGCTCCGCACGGATCCCGAACGCCGTACGGGCGGCACCGCGACGTCAGCGCACGACCTCGTCCTGGCCGGTGTCAGCTTCAGCTACGACGGGGCCACGCCGGTGCTGCGCGACGTCTCCCTGCGGGTCGGGCCGGGCCAGGTGGTCGCGTTGGTCGGCTCCACCGGCGCCGGGAAGACCACCGTCGCGTCGATCGCCGCCGGGGTCCTGCGCCCCGGGCACGGCGAGGCCACCCTGGGCGGCGTCCCCGTCACCGAGCTGCCCGCCCGCACGATCGCCCTGGTCAGTCAGGAGACCCACGTGTTCGCCGGCCCGCTCGGCGAGGACCTGCGGCTGGCCCGCCCGCACGCCACGCCGGAGGAACTCACCGCGGCCCTGGCCCGCGTCGGCGCCCTGGCCTGGGCGCTCAACCTCCCCGACGGCCTGGACACCGTGGTCGGCGACGGCGGCCACCGGCTGACCGCGGCGCAGGCCCAGCAGCTGGCGCTCGCCCGGGTGGTGCTGCTGGACCCGGCGGTCGTGGTGCTCGACGAGGCGACCGCCGAAGCCGGCAGCGCGGGTGCGCGCGACCTCGAACAGGCGGCCGCCTCGGCGCTGGAGGGGCGCACCGCCCTGGTCGTCGCCCACCGCCTCACCCAGGCCGTGGCCGCGGACCACATCATCGTCATGGACCATGGTGAGATAGTCGAGAGTGGCCCGCACGCCGATCTGGTCGGCGCGGACGGAAGCTACGCCCGCCTGTGGGCGGCGTGGACCGCCCGGGCCACCACCGGCACGCAGCCGATCCGCACCGACGCCACCGCGGGGCCCGCGGTGGGCAGCGGCGACCCGCCGGTGCCGCACCGGCGGCACGTACGGTGGACCGGGTCGCCGCTGACCGCTCAGCGGGAGTAGAACTCCACCACGAGCTGCTCGTCACAGATCACCGGCACCTCGTGCCGGGCGGGCTCGCGCAGCAGCGTGGCGCGCAGCCCGGTCAGCTCCACCGACAGGTACGGCCGGGGCCGGTCGTCGGCGTGCGCGCCGGTGGCGGCGAGCTGGAACGGTGGCAGGGCGCGGCTGCGTTCGCGTACCGCGACCACCTGTCCGGGCCGCAGCCGGTACGAGGGCCGGTCGACCTTGCGCCCGTCGACGGTGAAGTGGCCGTGCCCGACGAGCTGGCGCGCCTGGTAGATGCTGCGGGCCAGCCCGGCCCGGAGCACCACCGCGTCGAGTCGCCGTTCCAGGAGCGCGACCAGCGACTCGCCGGTCTTCCCGGCGCCCCGGACGGCCTCGTCGAACGTGCGGCGCAGCTGGGCCTCGCTGACGTTGTACTGGTGACGCAGCCGCTGCTTCTCCAGCAGTCGCACCTGGTAGTCGGAGGTCTTGCGCCGGTTGCGGCCGTGCACGCCCGGCGGGTAGGGACGTCGCTCGAAGTACCGCACGCACTTGCGGGTCAGTGGGATGCCAAGGGCTCGGGAGAGCCGGACCTTGGGGCGGGGGTGGTTCACGTCGACGTCTCCGATCGAATGGTCTAGCCTGCAACTTAGGTAAGGCTAACCTACGTTGAGGAGTTCGGGATCATGCGACCCAGCCCGGCGGAAATCGTGCGTACGCTCGTCACGGGCCGACTGCCCGCCCTCGCCCACCTGGCCCGCAGCGCCGGCCCGCACCAGGTCCGGCACGCCACCGACCCCGACGGCCGGGTGCTGCTGCTGGTGCCGACCCCCGGTGACCTGGCCACGGCGCTCACGCCGCCCCCCGGGGACACCGACGTCGCCACCGTCCTCGACGTGCGCGACCTACCGCCCACCACCAGCGCTCCCGCACTCGGCCGGGCCTGGCTCTCCGGCTGGGCCGAACGCCTCGACGGCGACGAGGCACGTCAGGCCGCAATGGACTTCGCCGCCACCCAACCGGCCGGCGACCTGCTCGACGTCGGTAACCGGTTCCAGCTACACCGCTTCGAGGTGGCCGAGGCCCGCTGGGAGCACGCCGGCGCAACCCGCCGGATCGACCCGCAGGCGTACGCGCGGGCCGAGCCCGACCCGCTGCACGCCGTCGAGGCGGAGTTGCTGGCCGACCTCACCGACCACCACGCCGAGCAGGTGGCGGGCTACCTGCGCCGGCGGCTGAAGCTCTCCGGCACCGAGTCGCCGCAGGTGCTCCGGATCGACCGGTACGGCCTACTCGTCGCGTACGGTCGACCCGGGGCGACCCGACAGACCCGGGTGCGCTTCGCGCGACCCGCCGCCGACGTCGCCGACCTGTCCCGGTTGCTGCACCCGATGCTCTGCTCCCAGCAGCCGGCGGCTCCGACGGTGTCGACGACGATCCCGTGATCCAGCGGCACTCGCTCCTCGGTACGGATCGGGCGATGCCGAATCAGGTGGATCGGGCGATGCCGGACCAGGCGGATCAGCCGCGCAGGTAGGCGAGGACGGCGAGCACGCGGCGGTGCCCATCGGTGACGACCGGTAGGTCAAGTTTGTTGAAGATGCCGCCGACGTGTTTGTTGACCGCGGCATCGCTGATGTGGAGCGCCGCTCCGATGTGGGCGTTCGATCGTCCCTGCGCCATGAGGGCCAGGACTTCCTGCTCGCGCGGGCTGAGCCGGGTGAGCGGACTCTGCCGGCGGCGGATGAGCTGGCGGACCACGTCCGGGTCGACGACCGTCTCGCCGGCCGCCACCTGGTCGACGGCGGTCATGAAGTCGGCGACCGCGCCGATCCGGTCCTTGAGCAGGTATCCCACGCCGGCGCCGTCGTCGGAGTCGAGGAGTTTGACGGCATAGGACTGTTCCACGTACTGGCTGAGCACGAGCACCGACAGACCGGGGAGCGCCTCGCGCAGCGCCACCGCGGCGCGCAGTCCGTCGTCGGCATGCTTGGGCGGCATCCGGACGTCGGTGATCAACAGGTCCGGCGGGTCCTCGTGCACCACTTCCACGACGGCGTCGGCGTCGGCGACCGCGGCGATGGTCTCGTGGCCGAATCGGCTCAGGATGCCGACGAGGCACTCCCGGAGCAGCGGCGAGTCCTCGGCGACGACTACACGAAGGGGCACGGGATCTCCACGCGCGGTGGCGCGAGCTGAGAGCACACAAACGCGCCATCCGCGCCCTGGCCGATCGGATCGACCAGGAGATGCCGGGGCTACGTAAGGCGCTGTTCTACTCCATCGCGGTGCGTCGCGGCGGATGACCCGACGGACAACGGCTCGGCGTCGAGCTCTTCGACATCACCGCCGACGCGGCCCCCGTCCCCGGGGCCCGGATGGCGGGTCACCTCAGGATGGCAGGGGCTTCCGCCCGTACCGGATCTCGGTGTCCGGCAGTTGCTCGGCGAAGACGCCGTCGGCAGAGACCTCCCGCAGCAGCTCGCGCAGGTCCCGCTCGAAGTCCTCCCGCCGCTCGCCGAACAGGTGCGGTGCCATGTCCGACCGTGAGAACACCCAGGCGACGACATCGTCCGCGCTGCGTTCGACCACCGCACCGGACGCGATGACGAGACGACTCAGATCCGCGAAGCCGGCCCGAGCCAGGATCGCCCGCTCGCCGCCGGGCGTCCCGTTCACCAGGACGCCCTGCCCGGCACGACGCACCTCACCCAGGTACGCCCTGGTCAGCGCGACGATCCGGTCGTACGGCGGGGCCGGACGCGGCAGCGGAGCCGGATCGGCGCGGGGCGTCTTCAGGTCACTGAGGTGCACGACCCAACCGCCCGGCTGCAGCATCTCCAGGACGGTCGCCGCGACGCGGTCCCGGTCGGTCCAGTGGAACGACTGCGCGAAGACCACCACCTGAAAGGCTCCCAGCCCGCAGGGAAGATCCTCCGCACGGGCCTGCACCCAGGTCACGTTCCGCACACCGAGGGAATCGGCCCGCCGCCCCGCCTCGACAAGCATCCCCGGATCCGGGTCCACGCCCACCGCCTCGTCGAAGTACCGCGCGAACGGCAGGATCACCGTGCCCGGACCACAGCCCACATCCAGCAGCCGACCGCGACCGTCCAGCCCGAACGTCTCAGCGAGCCGGTCGGTGTAGCCCGGCGCGTACGGCAACCGCCCCCGGTCGTAGTAGGCGGCACTACCTCGGAACAGACTCTCATCCCACCGCCAGCCGTCCGGCATGCTCGGCTCCCGAGACCAATCAACTCTGCGTCATGCCGTCCCGCCTTCGCTGAGATGCCAGACCTCCTGCATCGGCGCCCACCAGTGCCCGGAGTCCGGTTCGGCCAGGGACTGCTGGCACGGATCGGTGAGCTGCCACCACTGGCGCGTCTGCGGGTCGGCCGCGATCCGGGCCTGGTCGGCGGCGTGGTCGGTGCCGACGTACTCGTAGTAACCGAAGAGCAGGTCGTCGTGCAGGAAGATCGTGTAGTTGCGGATGTTGGCCGCCCGGAGCGTCTGCTCCACACTCGGCCAGACCTCGGCGTGCAGCCGCAGGTATTCCGCACGCCGTTCCGGGCGTAGCCGGATCACCGCGCCGTAGCGTTGCATCTTGCTCACTCCGTCCTGTCACACCGCGAGCCGCGGCACGGCGTCGGATCCGTCGCGGTGCCGCGGGGTCGGGAATCGCACGTCGAAGATCACTACCGAAGAGATCAGCGCAGTCGCCGTCTGCACCCGGAGGTTCGATCGGTGCCGACCGGCGGCCCGTTGAGGCGTGGTCTGATGTGCGGCCGGAGCAACGACACCCAGGGCGAACATCAGATGTATTTCTACCCGCACAGCTACGGATAGTCCATAGCTCGTCAAGCAGGACCGCCCCGGGACCTCCGGCACCGCGCGTCCCAGCACGTACGTCACATGTATGCGCCCCTGCCGGTCGCCCACCCCACCCCGGACGACGTCGGCACCCCACCGACCTTGGCATGCTTCTCCTTCACTTTGGCATTGATAGTTGTGGATGTATGGTGGAGCCGTTTCCGCATCCCGTTTCCACCGCACCCGCTTCGAGGAGCTGAGAACATGTCGCGCTGGCGTCGTCATCCAGCCCCCGCACTGGCAGGACTGCTCGTCCTGGTCCTGTCCGCGCTCCTGTTGCCACCGACTTCGGCGGCCGGCACCTCCCCCACCAGGGCAGCGGTGCCCCTCACCGAGCTGACCGTGGTGTCCGAACAGGTGGCTACCGGTCTCCGGCGTCCCATCGCGCTCACCGGACTGCCGGACGGCCGGATGCTGATCGCGGAGAAGAACGGCACCGTCCGCGCCTACCATCCCGACACCGGCCTGGCGACCCAGCCGGTGCTCGACCTGACCGCCCGGATCGACACGTCGGGCAACGAACGTGGCCTCCTCGGCATCACGCCCGCGCCGAACTTCGCGCGGACCGGGATGCTCTACGTCGCCTACACGAGCCTGCCGGCCGGCGCGCTGACCCTGGCGCGACTGCCGATCGGCGCTCCCGAGCGGCTCCAGGTGCTGCTCACTCAGGAGCACGCCGAGTACAACAACCACAACGGCGGACAGGTGGCGTTCGGCCGCGACGGCTACCTCTACTGGTCCCTCGGCGACGGCGGCCACACGAACGACCCGTACAAGGCCGGTCAGGACCTCAGTACCCTGCTCGGCAAGATCGTGCGGATCGACGTCAACCGCAACTGCGGGGCGAAGCCCTACTGCGTACCCGCCAGCAACCCGTTCGTGCAGAAGCGCGGCGCGCGGCCGGAGATCTGGCTCTACGGGCTGCGCAATCCGTGGCGGTTCTCCGTCGACCCGGTCGACGGCTCACTGTGGATCGGTGACGTCGGCCAGGGCCTGGTCGAGGAGATCAACCACATCCGCCCGTCGCAGGGTGGGGCGAACCTCGGCTGGTCCTGCCGGGAGGGCACGCCGGTGTTCGACCCGGCGCAGTGCCGCCCGGGCGTGGTGTACACCGACCCGGTCTTCGAGTACGAACACTTCATGACCGAGAGCTGCTCGGTGACCGGCGGCGTGGTGTACCGCGGGTCCGCCACCCCGGAGGCGCGGGGGACCTACATCGCGAGCGACTACTGCTCGACCCTCGCGTTCGCCGTACGCCCCAAACCCACGGGCGGCTACGAGACCGCCACGATCGGCCGCTTCCCCACCCAACCGACCGCGATCGACGCCGACGCGCGCGGCGAACTGTACGTGCTCAGCGACCTGCCGGGATGGCTGAGCCGGGTACGGTTCGAGCGCGTCGCTGGCGACGGGGCCGCGAATCGCTGAACGGGCCCATCCGCAGTACCCGTCGGGGGACGGCCACGTCCGAGTGGCCGCCCCCCAGCCCAGGTGCCCTCCGTCGGGGTACCGGTTGGGCAGCGACGCCCCGGCCCGCCCAGGAGGCCGGACTCCCGACCGCGAGGCGGCCGGCGGCTGTGCTGTGGTCGGCGCCGGCCAGAGTGGCGTGCCCACCGATCCGGCAACGCCGCAGCACCCGCGCTTTGTCGGCTCTTACCGAACAAACCAGGCTAATAAGGTGTGATGCTTGCCTCACCATCGATCGACCTCTATCGTTTATGGAAAGCGCTTTCCCGTACACGGTACTCATGCTCGAAAGGTGAATCGGATGAGACGCAAAGTCGTCACACGGTGGTTGGCCGGCGGTGCCACTGTGGTCGCAGGTGCCGTCGTCGCGCTGGCGTTGCACGTTCCCAGCGCCTCGGCCGCCACGAACCTGAGCCTCGGCGCCGGCGCCGACGGCTCCAGCAAGGCCAGTGGCACCAGCTACGGCAACGTCACGGACGGCAACGCCGGCACCTACTGGTCGCCGAGCGGCTCGACCGGCACGATCTCGGTCAAGTGGGGCAGCGCCACCACGGTGTCCTCGGCCGTCATCGTGCAGTCCTCGGGCGGCGGCTCGATCAGCGGCTGGCAGCTCAAGAACCACGACACGGGCTCCGTCCTGGCCAGCGGCAGCAGCGCCCCGAGCACCATCAACTTCTCCTCGACGTCGCTGAAGAAGGTCTCCTTCGTCATCACCAGCGCGTCCGGCACGCCGCGGATCGCCGAGTTCGAGACGTACTCCAGCGGCGGGTCGAACCCGACCACTCCCCCGACCAGTGGGCCGACGAACCCACCCACCAACCCGCCCACCAACCCGGGCACGCCGACCGGCGCGTGGCCGTCGTCGGCCGGCTCGGTGAGCATCTCGGGCACGGTCAACGTCTCCGGCACCTTCGACGGCGGGATGAAGACCTACTGCTGCATCGGTGACGGTGGGCAGGGCGAGTCGCAGGACCCGATGTTCAAGATCGCCAACGGCGGTACGCTGCAGAACGTCATCCTCGGCTCGCCCGCCGGTGACGGCGTGCACTGCGAGGGCACCTGCACGATCCGCAACGTGTGGTGGAACGACATCGGTGAGGACGCCGCCACCTTCAAGCAGACCAACGGCGGCACCTCGTACGTCATCGGTGGCGGCGCGCGTAGCGGCAGCGACAAGACCTTCCAGCACAACGGCAACGGCACGGTCAACATCTCCGGCTTCTACCTCAGGGGATCCGGCAAGCTGTACCGCGGCTGCGGCAACTGCTCCACCTCACACACCCGCCACGTGCGTATCGACAACGTCCTCGTCGACGACATCGACATGCTCGCCGGCATCAACAGCAACTGGAACGACACCGCGACGATCACCCGCGTGGTCGTCATCGGCTCGGCCACCATCTGCGGCAAGTACAAGGGCGTGGCCAAGGGCAGCGAACCCAGCTACCTCGGTGAGGGCTGGAACGACGCCAACTGCAAGGTCAACAGAAGTGACGTCACCTTCCGGTAGTCACTGGACGCTCTGCTCGCGAAGGGGCACCCGCCTGGCGGCGGGTGCCCTCTCGTGCCGGTCGACGCCTGCGGACTGCCGATGATCGCCGGGCCGGTCGAGGCCACCGCGTTGGGTAACATCCTGGTGCAGGCCCGTGCCGCCGGCGCCATCGGTGGCGGCCTGCCGGCGCTGCGGGCCCTGTTGCGCCAGACCCACCGTTTCGTCCACTACGGACCGGGTGGTGACCAGGCGGCCTGGGCCGCCGCCGAGGAACGGATGGTCGGTTGACGATGCGCGTCGCACTGTTCGTGACCTGTCTGGCCGACACCCTGTTCCCCCAGGCGGCGGTGGCGACCGTCCGGCTGCTCGAACGCCTGGGGCACGAGGTCGTCTTTCCCGAGGGGCAGACCTGCTGCGGTCAGATGCACGTCAACACCGGTTACCCGGACGACGCGCTGCGGCTGGTCCGCCGGCACGTACGCACCTTCGCCCCGTACGACACGGTGGTGGCGCCCTCCGGCTCGTGCGTCGGCTCCGTCCGCCACCAGCACACCATGGTGGCCCGGCGCGCCGGTGACGAGCGGTTGGCCAGCCGGGCCGAGGAGGTCGCCGGCCGCACGTACGAGTTGTCGGAGTTCCTCGTCGACGTGCTCGGGGTGACCGACGTGGGCGCCTACTACCCGCACCGGGTGACGTACCACCCGACCTGCCACTCGCTGCGGATGTTGCGGGTCGGCGACAAGCCGCTCCGCCTGCTGCGCGCGGTACGCGGCCTGGATCTGGTGGAGCTGGGGCAGGCGGAGCAGTGCTGCGGTTTCGGCGGCACGTTCGCGGTGAAGAACGCGGACACCTCGACGGCGATGCTCGCCGACAAGATGCGCCACGTGCTGGCCACCGGGGCGGAGGTGTGCACCGCCGGCGACGCGTCCTGCATGATGCACCTCGGCGGCGGCCTGTCCCGGCTCCGCGCCGGGGTGCGGACCGTGCACCTGGCCGAGATCCTCGCCAGCACCGAAGCCGACCCGGCCACCGGAGGTACCCGATGAGCGAGACCTTCCTCGGCATGCCCGCCACCGCCCCGCCCGGCGTGGGCCACCTGCGTGGCACCGAGCCGTTCCCGGTCGCCGCCCGGCAGGCGTTGGGCGACGCCCAGCTACGCCGCAACCTCGGCCACGCCACCGCCACGATCCGGAACAAGTCGGCGGCCGTGATCGGCGAGGTGCCGGACTGGCCGCGGTTGCGGGAGGCCGGGCGGGCGATCAAGACCGACACCATGGCCCGGCTACCCGAGCTGCTGGAGAAACTGGAAACGGCGGTCACCGGTGCCGGCGGAACGGTCCACTGGGCCACCGACGCGGTGGCGGCCAACCGGATCGTCACCGACCTGGTCCGGGCCGCCGGCGCCGACCGGGTGATGAAGGTCAAGTCGATGGCCACCCAGGAGATCGGACTCAACGAAGCCCTGACGGACGCCGGGATCGAACCGGTGGAGACCGACCTGGCCGAGCTGATCGTGCAGCTCGGCGAGGACCGGCCCAGCCACATCCTGGTACCGGCGATCCACCGCAACCGGGCAGAGATCCGGGAGATCTTCCTACGGGCTATGCCCGGCGTCGACCCGGGGCTCACCGACGAGCCGGCCGCCCTGGCCGCCGCCGCGCGCCGACACCTGCGGGAGACGTTCCTGAGCACCCGGGTGGCGGTGTCCGGGGCCAACTTCGCCGTCGCCGACACCGGCACGCTGGCCGTGGTCGAGTCCGAGGGCAACGGGCGGATGTGCCTGACCCTGCCGGAGACCCTGATCACCGTCATGGGCATCGAGAAGGTCGTGCCGACCTGGCGCGACCTGGAGGTCTTCCTGCAGCTGCTGCCCCGGGCCTCGACCGGGGAACGGATGAACCCGTACACCTCGATGTGGACCGGGGTCACTCCCGGCGACGGCCCGCAGTCGTTCCACCTGGTGCTGCTGGACAACGGGCGCAGCGCCGTGCTCGCCGACCCGGTCGGCCGCCAGGCGCTGCACTGCATCCGCTGCTCGGCCTGCCTCAACGTCTGCCCGGTGTACGAACGCACCGGCGGGCACGCCTACGGCTCGGTCTATCCGGGGCCGATCGGCGCGGTGCTCTCCCCGCAGTTGACCGGTGTGGCGGACAACGCCTCCCTGCCGTACGCGTCGTCGCTCTGCGGGGCCTGCTACGACGCCTGCCCGGTCATGATCGACATTCCGTCCATCCTGGTCCACCTGCGCGCCCAGGCACCCCACTCCCGCACGGAGGCGACGGCGATGGCCGCTGCCGCGTACACCATGGACCATCCCGCGCGGTACGCGGCCGCGCAGCGCGCCGCGAAGCTGAGCCGGCTCGCCGGCCGCCGCGGCCGCGGCCTGCCGCCACCGTTGTCCGGCTGGTCGGACAGCCGCGACCTGCCCGACCCGCCCGCGCGGACCTTCCGGCAGTGGTGGGCCGGACGGTGACCGGACGGGAGACGATCCTCGGCCGGCTCCGGGCCGCCCTCGGCGAGCCCCGGCCCACCCCCGACGAGATCCCCCGCGACTACCGGACCGCCGGTGCCGTCGCCGCCGACCTGGACGTCTTCGTGGACCGGCTCACCGACTACCGGGCCACCGTGCACCGCTGCGCCGACGCCGACGTCGCCGGACTGGTCGGCCAGCTGCTCGGCGGGCGACAGGTCGTGGTGCCGCCCGGGCTGCCCCGGCACTGGCTGCCCGAGACCGTCCACGCCGTACCCGACGACGGCCTCGCCGCGGCGCGGATCGCCGCCGCCGACGGGGTCGTCACCGCGGCGGCGGTGGCCGTCGCCGAGACCGGCACCATCGTGCTCGACGGCAGCCCCGACCAGGGCCGCCGCATCATCACCCTGCTACCCGACGTACACGTGTGCGTGCTGCGCACCGACCAGGTCGTCGCCACCGTCCCGGACGCCCTGACCCGCCTCGACCCGCACCGGCCACTGACCTGGATCAGCGGGCCCTCGGCCACCAGCGACATCGAGCTCGACCGGGTCGAGGGCGTCCACGGCCCCCGGAACCTGCACGTGATCGTGACGGGCTGAGGGCGACGCTCTCCCCACGCCGACCGTGCGGATCTGGTCCACCACGGTCTCGCCGACAGCCCCAGAAGACCGTAGTGCGGGGCGGTGTCGTGGTACCGCTCGACGTCAGTCCTGGGCCTTGCCGCTGGTGAGCCGCGCTGCAGGCCGCCGTGGACGCGACGAGCGCCGCAGCCATGGCGACGCCGGCGGTTACGCCAATCGTGATGGGTTTCCTCTATTCGCTGGCCGGGACGGATCTTTCGCCACCGGAGGTCGCCGTGGCGTCCGGCCGAAGGCGGAGCCCGTGTATGCCGCCGTCGACGGCGAGCACGGTCCCGGTGGTGGCGGCGGCCAGCGGGCTGGCCAGGTAGGCGATCGCGGCGGCGACCTCGTCGGCGGCGACCAGCCGCCCCATCGGCTGGCGGGCCCGCAGGGCGGCGAGTTCGGCGGCCGGGTCGGCGGCGGAGTCGAGCAGTCCGCGTACCCAGGGGGTGTCGGTGGTGCCCGGGTTGACGCAGTTGAACCGGATTCCCTGGGCGACGTGGTCGGCGGCCATGGCCAGGGTCAACGACTGCACGGCGCCCTTCGTCGCGCTGTACAGCGCGCGGTTGGGCAGGCCCACGGTCGCCGCGATGGAGCAGATGTTGACGACGGCGGCGTTGGCGGAGGCCCGCAGGTGGGACAGGGCCGCCCGGGTGACCCGGACGACGCCCACCACGTTGACGTCGAAGACCCGATGCCACTCGTCAGCCGGGTTCGCCTCGACGGTCCCCTGCGCGCCGATGCCGGCGTTGTTGACCAGGATGTCGATGCCGCCGAGGCGGTGGGCGGCGGCGGTGACCGCCTCGGCCACCGAGGTGTCGTCGGTGACGTCGCACCGCAGGCCGTGCAGCGGGGCCGGCACCCCGGACGGGTCCAGGTCGAGGCAGGCGACGGCCGCGCCCCGCTCGGCGAGCAGGCGGGCCGTGGCCAGGCCGATGCCGGAGCCGCCGCCGGTCACCACGGCGGACAGTCCGGTGAACTCGCCCGTCATGCCCCCTTCGCCTCCGCCCAGACGGGGCCGCCCGGGTAGGCGTAGTCGGTCATCAGGCGGCGCCCACGGTCTGGCGCTGCCTGCCGAGGCCGTCGATCTCGACCTCGATGACGTCTCCGGCCCGCAGGTAGGGCTTCGGCTCGGGCATGCCCAGGGCCACGCCGGCCGGGGTGCCGGTGTTGATGACGTCTCCCGGCTCCAGGACCATGAACTGGCTGACGTACCGGACGACCTCGGCGACACCGAAGACCATGTTCCTGGTGTGCCCGTCCTGGCGGCGGTGTCCGTTGACGGTGAGCCGCAGACCCAGTTGCTGCGGATCG
The DNA here is from genome assembly GCF_900091615.1 of Micromonospora yangpuensis. Classification (NCBI taxonomy): domain Bacteria; kingdom Bacillati; phylum Actinomycetota; class Actinomycetes; order Micromonosporales; family Micromonosporaceae; genus Micromonospora; species Micromonospora yangpuensis. Next base: position 4,123,651 of record NZ_FMIA01000002.1, read on the forward strand.
GGCACCTCGTCGGCGGTGACCAGCCACGGGCCCAGCGGGTTGAACGTCTCGCAGGACTTGCCCTTGTCCCACTGGCCGCCGCGTTCGAGCTGGAACTCCCGCTCGGAGAGGTCGTTGGAGACCGCGTACCCGGCGACGCAGGCCATGGCCTGCGCGGGGCTGTCCACGTAGCGGGCGGTGCGGCCGATGACGACCGCGAGTTCGACCTCCCAGTCGGTCTTGACGCTGCCCCGGGGGATCAGCACCTGGTCGTTCGGGCCGACCACCGTGTTCGGTGCCTTCATGAACAGGATCGGCTCGGCCGGCAGCTGCGCGCCGGTCTCTGCCGCGTGGTCGGAGTAGTTCAGGCCGACGCACACGATCTTGCCGGGACGGGCGATCGGGGCGCCGATCCGCAGCGAGGTGTCCGCGACCAGGGGCAGCTCACCGCCCGCGACCGCGGCACGCGCGGCCTGGATGCCCGCTCCGGCGAGGAAGCCTCCGTCGATCTCGGCCACCAGGCCGGAGAGGTCCACGAGGCGTCCCCGCGCGTCCAGTGCCGCGGGACGCTCCTGACCGGCCTCCCCCACTCGAAGCAGCTTCACTCCACACCCTCCGGCAAAACATCGGATCTGTCACCGAGTTGTATAGTGGAGTGACGCACATCTTGCAATAGGCAGTCCTCGATAGGATGCACAAAGGTCGGATGACATCGGCCCAACGGGATGGTCGGTAGTTAGTCGCCGGATAGACGACGCCCCGACCCTGCCGGGGCTCTCCCCCAGTCGAGGAAGGGCCTACTCCGGCTCGCCGAGGGCGTTGCGGAGCCACTGCTCGACGCCGGCGACGTGCACCGTGGCCCAGGCCCGTGCCGCTTCGGGTTGACGCGCCTCGATCGCCTCGCAGATCGCCTCGTGCTGCTCCCGCGTACGGCGTACCGCACCCTCCTGGGTCAGGCCGCGCCAGACCCGCGCCCTGGTCGTCGGCCCGGACAGGCTGTCGATCAGGGAACACAGGACCTTGTTCCCCGAGCCGGCCGCGATGTGGTGGTGGAACCGGAGATCGTTGGCCACCAGCGCCTCCACGCTCGGCGACTCACCCAACTCGACGAGGATCGCCCGCAGCCCGGCGATGTCCGCGTCCGTCATCCTGGTCGCGGCCAACTCCGTTGCCGCAGGCTCCAGGACCCGACGCACCTCGAGGAACTGCAACACCGTGTCGTCCTGGTGGAAGTCGACCACGAACCCGATCGCGTCCAGCAACAGGGCCGGCTCCAGGCTGGTCACGTAGGTGCCGTCACCCTGGCGTACGTCCAGCACCCGGATCAGTGACAGCGCCTTGACCGCCTCCCGCAACGAGTTGCGGGACAACCCGAGCCGCTCGGCCAGGTCGACCTCGCGAGGAAGGCGCGATCCCGGCATGAGCTCGCCCTGGACGATCATCGCCTTGATCTTCTCGATCGCCTCGTCGGTGACGGGCACCCTTGCCTCCCTCACGAACATCCGATCTTTCGGATCCTACCTCGGTCCATCATGATGTCCGGGCGGAAGGTGCGACCGGGACTGCGGATCGCTGTCCTGACCTCGCAGCGAACGGCGTTCCCCCCGCAAAATCCCCGAGATCACGGCCGACCGGACATTGGAGTTTGTCAGTGCGAAACCTTGCCCTGGGGCGAAACCGGCGGTAACGTCCGCGAAACACATCCGATGAATGGACGACCAAGGGGTTGCCATGCCGATCTTCGCAGGGAGAACGCCTCCCGCCCCACGGGCGTGCCCCCGGCACCCGGGCGGCCCGCCGCAGCGACCGCACCGGACCGTCGCCGCAGCACGGCGCTGGCCACCGCAGTGACCGTCGCGGCCCTCGGGCTGCCCGGTCCCCTCGCCGGACCCGCGACGGCGGCGGCGCAGCAGCCCGCACCGCCCCCGAACGGTACGACCCTCTGGTACGACAGGCCCGCCACCGACTGGGAGTCACAGTCCCTGCCCATCGGCAACGGAGCCCTCGGGGCCTCGGTCTTCGGCGGGGTCGAGACCGAACAGCTCCAGTTCAACGAGAAGTCACTGTGGACCGGTGGCCCCGGTTCGCCCGGCTACAACTTCGGGGACTGGACCACTGCCCGGCCGGGGGCGCTCGACGAGGTCCAACAACGGATCGCGACCGACAAACGCGTGGACCCCTCCTGGGTGGCAGGCAAGCTCGGCCAGCCCAAGAGCGGGTTCGGCGCCTACCAGACCTTCGGCGACGTACGCCTGTCGTTCCTGCGTCCGCCGGCCAACTACACCGACTACCGCCGGCAGCTCGACATCTCCGACGCCACCGCCGGCGTCTCGTACACCGCCGACGGGGTCCGGTACACCCGCGAGTACTTCACCTCCGCCCCCGACAATGTCCTGGTCGCCCGGCTCACGGCGGACCGGCCCGGCAGGATCGGGTTCACGGCGTCGATCACCACGGCGTCCAACCGGTCACGGAACCTCACCGCCGCCAACGGGCGGATCACGCTCAGCGGCCGGCTCAACGACAACGGCATGCGTTTCGAGTCGCAGCTGCAGGTGATCAACACCGGTGGCACCCGGGTGGACAACAGCGACGGCACCGTCACCGTCGAGGGAGCGGACTCCGTCACGCTGCTCCTCGCCGCCGGCACCGACTACGCCGACGACTACCCGACCTACCGGGGCGACGACCCGCACGCGGCCGTGACCCGGCGGGTCGACACGGCGGCGGCCAAGCCGCACCAGGCGTTGCGGGCCGCACACGTGCGCGACTACCAGCGGCTGTTCCAGCGTCTCAGGCTGGACGTCGGCCAGCGGATGCCGGCCATTCCCACCGACGAGCTACTGACCAGCTACCGCAGGGGACAGACGGACCCGGCGGCCAGCAGGGCCCTCGAAGTGCTCTTCTTCCAGTACGGCCGATACCTGCTCGTCTCGTCCTCACGGACCGGCTCGCTGCCGGCGAACCTGCAGGGGGTCTGGAACAACTCGACCAGCCCGCCGTGGTCCGCGGACTACCACGTGAACATCAACTTCCAGATGAACTACTGGCCCGCCGAGACGACGAACCTCTCCGAGACGGCCCTGCCGCTCTTCGACTACGTCGACGGCATGGTCGAGCCCGGCCGGGTCACCGCGAAGAAGATCCACGACAACCGCGGCTGGGTGGTGCACAACGAGACGAACCCGTTCGGTTTCACCGGTGTGCACAACTACCCCTCCGCCTTCTGGATGCCGGAGGCGGGAGCGTGGCTGGCACAGCACTACTACGAGCACTACCGGTTCACCCGCGACGACAGGTTCCTGCGCGAGCGGGCGTACCCGCTGATGAAGGAGCTGACGCAGTTCTGGCTCGACGAGCTGGTCGTCGACCCACGCGACGGCAAGCTCGTGGTGACCCCCAGCTACTCGCCCGAGCACGGGGACTTCTCCGCCGGCGCGGCGATGTCCCAGCAGGTCGTGTGGGACCTGTTGACCAACGTGTCGGAGGCGGCCGGGGAGGTCGGTGACGGCGACGCCGAGTTCCGCGCGCAGGTCGCGGCCACGCTGGCCACGCTCGACCCGGGGACCCGGATCGGCTCGTGGGGGCAGTTGCAGGAGTGGAAGGAGGACTGGGACAGCAGAGACGACACGCACCGGCACGTGTCGCACCTGTTCGGCCTCTTCCCCGGCCGGCAGATCTCCCCGCTGACCACGCCCGGGTACGCGGAGGCGGCGAAGGTCTCGTTGACCGCGCGCGGTGACGGCGGCACCGGCTGGAGCAAGGCGTGGAAGATCAACTTCTGGGCCCGGCTGCTCGACGGCAACCACTCCCACAAGATGCTCTCCGAGCTACTCAAGACCAGCACCCTCGACAACCTCTGGGACAACCACCCGCCGTTCCAGATCGACGGCAACTTCGGGGCCACCGCCGGCGTGGCGGAGATGCTGCTGCAGAGCCAGACGGGCGTCATCGACGTGCTGCCCGCGCTCCCCGACGTCTGGGCCGACGGCTCGGTCAGCGGCCTGCGGGCCCGCGGCGACGTCACGGTCGGCACCGAGTGGAGCGGTCGCACCGCGACCCGGATCACCCTGGATCCCGGCCGCACCGGACCGCTCCGGGTGCGCAGCGCCCTGTTCGGCGGCCGCTTCCAGGTCACCGACGCCACCACCGGCCGCCGGGTCGACGTCGCCCGCGACGGGCAGGAGATCCGCTTCACCGGGGTCGCCGGCCACCGGTACGTGGCGGAGTCACTCGCCCAGGTGGCGATGCGGATGCCGGCCACCGCAGCGCCGGGCAAGCCGTTCCCGCTCGAGGTGACCGTCTCGGCCAAGGCCACGACGCTGCCGGCCGGCACGCTGACGCCGCACCTGCCCGGTGGCTGGACCTACGAACCCACCGCCACCGACGTGCGACCGATCCGACCCGGACGGTCCCGGACCTACACGTTCCAGGTCACGCCCGTCCTCGGTGCCGAGAAGCTCCAGGCGGTACGGGTCGCGCTGACCGGGGACGACTGGCGGGTGGAGTCCTTCGGCCGGCTGACGGTGGAGACAGCCGCGCCGTGTGCGGTACCCGCTCCCGCAGCTCCCGTCCTCGCCTGGGATCCCCGGTCCGGCTCCACCGTCGAGGACTCGTCCCCCCACGACCGGGACGCGACGATCGTCGGCACCCCCCACGTACGACAAGAGCGCGCCGACCTGGGACGGGCTCACCCTCGACGGTGAGACCTACCTGCGTACCGCCCCCACCTCGCTGGGCTTCCTCCGGGAGGCCAGCTTCGCCGCCGACCAGGACGGCGGACAGCGGTTGACCGGAGGGGTCGACCGGGTGGCGGTCTTCGCCCGCGCCCTGACCCCGACCGAGGTCACCACCTGGCAGTCCCGGGCGGCCAGAGTTTCGGGTTCGCCGCTGTCGGCCCGGGCGTAGGGCTGCAGGCAGCCGCAGGAACCACATGCACCGTCGCACCCGACGTGGTCGAGGTGCAGCATCATCGTCTGGCCCATCTCGGCCTCGTTGTCCTCATCATGGGCCAGAGCCGTGGCACCCGGTCGGATAACCTGTCTAGCGAGGTTCGGAGGTTACATGGACGAGGAACTACTTCTTACCCTGCTCAACAGCACGCCCGTGATCGATGGCACCCGCACCGACATCCTCGACCTCGACGTCGACGACCCGGCAGTCCTGCGGGCCGGTCGCGACCTCCTGCAAGCCGTCGTCCGCGGGAACGAGCCACCCACGGCTCTGGCGCCGCTGCTGCACGGCGTGACGTCACACCCGTCCATCGACGAGGACGGCCACCTGCTCTGGACGACCGACGCCCACGGCGCTCAGAGCATCCTGCTGCGGGCCATCACCGCCTGGGACGAGTTACAGCGCACCCGCCCCGATCGGCTCCGCCCGTGCGCCAACCACGAGTGCGCGCTGTTCCTGCTGGACCGCAGCAAGTCCAACAGCGCCCGATGGTGTTCCATGGCCACCTGCGGCAACAAGCTGAAAGCCCGCCGCCATTACCAACGAACCCGACGAGGCTGACCGCCTCCCCGTGTTCGTCCGGCCTCGACCGGGTCAGCGTCGAGGCAGCCCGGCCAGGAACTCCCGGATCAGCCGGGACACCTCGTCGAGGTTGGTCTCGAGCAGGAAGTGCCCGCCGCCCGGCACCAGGTGGATCTTCGCGTCCGGGAGGTCGTCGGCGAACGCGCGGGCGCCGGCCGGGCCGAAGATCTCGTCGCCCTCACCCCAGACGGCCAGCAGCGGCGGCTGGTGGGCGCGGAAGTACTCGTGCAGCTTGGGATAGAGCGGCAGGTTGCTCGCATAGTCGTAGAACAGGTCGAGCTGCACGGCGTCGTTGCCCGGCCGTGACACCAGGGCGAAGTCGTGCCACCACACGGTCGGGTCGACCAGCGTCGGGTCGGCCACACCGTGCACGTACTGCCAGCGGATCGCCTCGAGCGACATCGCATGGCTCATCCCGGCCTCGGTCTTCTCGTTGCGGTCGCGGTGGAACTCCCAGACGCCGTCCCAGAACGACGGCACGAACCCGGCCTCGTAGCCGTTGCCGTTCTGGGTGACGATTCCGGTGATGGCCGAGGGGTTGTTCAGGGCCAGCCGCCAGCCGATCGGGGCACCGTAGTCCTGCACGTAGATCGCGTACCGCTCCACCCTCAGCTGGGCCAGCAGCCTGTTTGTGAGGTCGGCGAGCGCGTCGAAGGTGTAGGTGAACTGCTCCACCGAGGGGGCGTCGGAGAGCCCGAAGCCGAGGTGGTCGGGCGCGATCACGTGGAAGTCCCCGGCCAGCCGTGGGATCAGCTCGCGGAACATGAACGAACTGGTCGGGTAGCCGTGCAGGAGCACGATCGTGGGCTTGGACGCCTCGCCGGCCTCACGGTAGAAGAGCCGGTGCCCGTCGACTGTCGCGAACCGATGGTGGACCATCGCCATAACCCCCTTGATTGTTTTTGGTAGTTAGAGCATGTCACCGTCTCCTGCAACCCGTCAACTCGGTTTCGGGGGTTAGATGAACAGAGAGCAACGTCGCACGTCGCTGACCGCCGCCGCTACCACCGGCACCAATCAGCCTCGTAGTGCACGTCGACCGCGTCGGGGTGTCCCTTGGAGAACACCACCTTCGCAGCCGCCGGCGCGGCGGTCGGCGCCTGCACCGTGCCGGCGACCACCACCGCCCCGGCGGCCATCAGGCCCGCGAGACCGCGAACCCCTCCCTGCCGCTCTCAATCTCCCCTTTCGCCCCGCGCGCCCACGGGCGTTGGCGCCTGCGGTGCGATCACCAGGACGCCTTGCGCACTCCGGGCATGTCGCCGCGCAGGGCCAGTTCGCGGAACCGCACCCGGGACAGCCCGAAGCGGGTCAGCATCCCGCGTGGGCGGCCGTCGGTCTGGTCGCGTGAGCGCAGCCGCACCGGGCTGGAGTCGCGCGGTAGCCGGCTGAGCCGGCGGACCGCCTCGGCGCGTACGTCCGGGTCGGTGTCGGGGTGGGCGACCACCCGCTTCAGCTCCACCCGCGCCCCGGCGTGCCGGGCCACCAGTTCCTCGCGGCGCGCCTGCCGGTTGACCAGACTCTTCTTGGCCATCAGCGGGCCTCCTTGAACTCGACGTGCCGACGCACGATCGGGTCGTACTTGCGCAGCACCAGCCGGTCCGGGTCGTTGCGGCGGTTCTTGCGGGTCACGTACGTGTAGCCGGTGCCGGCGGTGCTGCGCAGCCGCACGATCGGCCGCACATCGGTCTGGCGGGCCATCAGATCTTCACCCCCCGGTTACGCAGTTCGGCGACGACCTTCTCAATGCCCTTGCGGTCCACGGTCTTCAGCGCCTTGGCGGTCAGGGTGAGACTCACCCACCGTCGTTCCGACGGCAGCCAGTAGCGGTGGTTCTGCAGGTTCGGGTTCCACCGGCGGCGGGTGCGCCGATGGGAGTGGGACACGGCGTTGCCGAAGCTCGGCTCCGCCCCGGTGACGTCACAACGTCTGGACATGGTGATCGCTCCTTACCCAGGTGCCACGATAACGACAATCGTTTTCAGTTTTACATCAACCGTTCGACCGGATCCACCCAGGGGCCCAGCAGGGACACCTGCGCGGGGGTCGGCGGCCAGCCGGGCCGCGACCCCCGTCGCGCGTCGGCGGTGGCAGCGCCGGCCGATCCGGTGGCACCCCTGCCCGCTTCGACCGCTCGCACGTGCCTATAATGACAATCGTTTTCAAGTAGCCCGGGAGGAATCCGATGTCGTCGTCACCTCAGGCCCCGCCCCATGCCGTGACCGTCGATGCCGACACCCGACCGTCACTGACCGTGCTGTCCGGGTTCTGGCCGGCGGCCACCCTCGCCGTCGCCCGCACGTTGCTCGCCGCCGATCCGTCGCTGCTGCTGGTGCGGCACGACCTCAGCGGGATCCGGCAGGGTGTGGTCCGGCGGGTGGTCCGTTGCGGCGTCGGCATCATCGAGGACGAGCAGGTCGAGCTGCGGCACGGCTGCGCCTCCTGCACCCTGCGCGAGGACGTGCTGCCCACCCTCGTCCGGTTCACCCGCAGTCATCCCGGCCAGGACCTGGTGTTGATGCTGCCCGAGGTGGTGGAGCCGGAGGCGGTCGCCGCCGCCTGCGCCCACTGCCTCGTCGACGGCGCCCCGATCACCGATCTCATCCGGATCGACTCGTACGTGACCGTCCTCGACGCCGAACACCTGCTCGACGGCCTGGCCAGCACCGACGACCTCACCACCCTGGGCATCCACGCCGCCGACGACGACCACCGCGCGCTCGCCGACGTCGTCGTCCGGCAGATCGAGTACGCCGACACCCTGGTGCTCTGGGGACAGTCCCGCGACGGCGCCTTCGACACCAGCAGGATGGCGGTCCTGTTGCAGCGGATGGCACCGTGGGCGACACACCTGCGCGTCGACGATCCGGTCGATGCCGGCACGTTGACCCGACAGCTGCGCCACACCCACCGGCACCGGTCGGGGACCCCCGGAACGCTCGCCCGCGGCCTGCAGGGCTACACCCTCGGGGCGCACGAACCGGAGCCCGACTGCGGCGTCGTCTCCGCCGTCCTCCGCGCCCGCCGGCCGTTCCACCCGCAGCGTCTGCACGACGTCCTCGAAGAGGTCAACGCCGAGGTCATCCGCTCCCGGGGGCACCTCTGGCTGGCCAGCCAGCCCGACACGGTGGTGGCCTGGGAGTTCGCCGGCGGTGGTCTGACGATGGGATCCCTGGGGCACTGGCTGGTGAGCCTGCCCGCCGACCGCTGGGAACACGTCGAGGACCAGCGCCGCCTCGCCGCCGCCCTGGAGTGGGATCCGTACTACGGCGACCGCCACCAGCACCTGGTCTTCATCGGCCTCGACCTCGACCCCGTCGAGCTGCACCGCGCCCTCGCCGGCTGCCTGCTCACCGACGCCGAACTCGCCGACGGCGAAGACACCTGGCGCAGCTACCCCGACCCGTTCGCCGGCTGCTTCCCCCTCGGGGCGGAGGAGCTGACCGACACCGACACCGACACCGACACCGAAGGAGCGCAGCGCGCATGAAGCCCGGCATCCATCCCGAGTACCGCCCTGTCGTCTACCGCGACAAGGGCGCCGACTTCGCCTTCCTCACCCGCTCCACCGCCACCAGCGACCAGACCATCGACTGGACCGACGGCAACACCTACCCCGTCATCGACGTCCAGATCTCCTCCGCCAGCCACCCCTTCTGGACCGGCAGACAACGCCTGCTCGACACCGCCGGCCGCGTCGAGAAGTTCCGCGCCAAGTACGCCCGCCGCGAACCCCAGGGCGAACGAGCGCCGACGCGCCGGTCGACGGGACCGAACTGACGCCGCCGCCGGCCACCACTATCGAAACCAGGCCGCGAAGCCTCGAATTCCGCAATTTCGCGATTTCAGTCGCCACCCGGTCACGCGTTGCGGAAGATAGGCAACACTAACAAAGGTTAGGCTTACTTGTTCGGATTCCCCGAAAGAGTAACCGCTGCGCATCGTGCCGGCTCTTTCGCCACTTTTTGCTATCGTCACGTCGTTGGCAATGTATTGTTTGACGCCGTGGGCACAGGGGTTCACCTCCCCTCGCCCAGGCAAGAAAGGAACGACCGACCCGCACGGCGGATCTACCCGCCGCGACAGCATGGAGGCGCCATGAAGACCTTGTTGCAGTCACCGCCTGTCCGCGAGTGCACCGCGACCGCATGCAGTTTCAACGACAACGGCTGCCACGCCCCGGCGATCACAGTAGCCGCGGCGGGCTCGGCCGCCTCCTGTGCGACCTTCGTCGAGTCGTCGGTGCAGGGCGGCATCGCCGAGGTGACCGGATCCGTAGGCGCGTGCGCGCGATCCGAGTGCGTCCACAACACCAACCTCGCCTGCACCGCCGAGTCCATCACCGTCGGCCCGAGCGCCACGGCCAGCGACTGCCTCACCTACCAGCCCGCCTGACCTGGCCGGCCGGACCGTCGACGATTTGGCAAGGTAAGGCTTACCTACTACTGTCAGACCCCTGGGCCGAACTGGCCCGTACCTCCATGGCCGAGGGGACTGACATGGCGCTCCACCCCGCCGGGCGGCCGACAGACCTGGCACACCCGCCTCACGGCACCGACCCGTTGGCGGCGGACGGGCATGACGCCGCCGTCGTGGCGCGCTCTGCCCTGTCCGCCGCCACTTCCCTGCGCCTCGCCGTCGCTGATGCCGCTGTCGACCTGACCGGGTCACACGCCGTCCTGCCCGAGGGCACGGTGGTCCTCGCCGTCGACGCGATGAGCAGGACCGGAGGTTTCCTGGTCGCTGCCCGTGGGCGAACGGGAGCGGCACAGATCGACGTCACACACCTCGTCCCCGTCGCGGCGCGGTCACGGGTACGGGCCAGACTGCGGATTCTGGGTACGGCACGACCGTTCGACCCGGCGAGTCTGGACCTGTGTGACGGCGACACCGTCATGTCACTGCTCGCGCTACCTCCGGTAGCGCTCTGGACCGTCGAGCCGACCCGCATCCGCCTCACGCGCGACCACGACGAGCGGACCGTGGACACCGGCGCCTACCGCGCCGCGCGGGCCGACCCCGTCGCCGGCGACGAAGCCGCACACCTGCATCACCTCACCGGACGACACCGGGACCTCGTCGACCAGCTCGCGATGCTGCTCGACCCGACGTTGCGGGCCAGTTCGGCGCGCGTCCTACCGATCGCCCTCGACGCCGACGGTGTCGTCCTCCGCGCCGAAGCGCCGCACTGGCACACCGACGTACGGCTGGCGTTCCCCCGCCGCGTCGCCGGGGCCGCCGGCCTCACCGAAGGACTGCGCGCGCTGCTGGCGGAGGCGGCCCGAGCCGCCCGCTCCCCCGATCGGACATCGCGACCTGCGGGCTCCACCTGCGACTGCGACCTACTCTCCGGGTGATCGTGTTGGTGGCGCCGGCCGGTGTGCAGTCGCATGCTCGGGGGTGCCGCGACTCTGTTCGTTGTTGTCCGTGCTGTCACCTGCTGGTGGAGGGTGAGGTCGCGGCAGATGCGGCCGGTGACTGGTTGGCACCGATCGGCAGGAGGAAGGTCGCCGTGGTCAGTGCCGAGGCACCGAACCGGAAGTACGCGAAGAGGACCGCGTGCAGCCAGGCGGCTGGCCCGGTCAGGCGCAGCGGCTCGGTGTCGGCGAAGAGGAGCACCACGCCGTGCGGGTCGAGGTGGTATTCCAGGACGCCGGTGTGGTGGAACGCCAGCCAGCGTCCGTAGGAGTAGCACCAGGTCCGGGTGGGAGTGACCACGACCCGGGTGAGTTCGTGGTCGCGCCACTGCGGGCTCGCGAGGCGTGCCGCCCGGGAGCGGGCGTTGCTGTTACCGATGGCGTTGGCGAGCAGGGCGCCGGTGACGAAGGCCGCTGATCCGAAGGCCAGCGCGGAGGTCTGCTGGTAGGTGACCGTCGTGCCGTAGTGCCGCGCGTACTGCAGCCGGGCGTCCAGGTGAACCGGTTCGTCGATGAGGAATCCCGGGGTGGGCACCGTGCCGGGCTGTCCGCCCCGGGCGAGGAATTCGAGGGTACGACGCGCGGCGTCACGACCCTCCGTCCATGAGGTGTCGGCGGCCGGGGGTCGTAGTAGCCGACCGATGCCGTAGCCGGCGGCGTAGCTGGCAAGTGCCCATGGGGCGGTGACGCCGACGACGGTCACCGTGAACCAGCGACGGTGGCCGAAGCCGCGCCGGCGACGTCCCTCCGCCACCCCCACACACAACCCGGTGACCGCCGTCGCCGCGACGTAGGCACCAGCGATCAGTACCAGCAGGCCCAGGAGCGCGCTGATGTCCGAGCACGCGTCCGGAACTTCGACGTCGGGATCGTCGATCGACAATCCGTTGGCCCGCAGGCACCGATCCGTGGCACGGTACGACCGGTCGACGCCCCACACCAACGCCGGTGTGACGACCACGGTGGTGACGGCGGTGAAGGTCCAGTGCCGACTCTTCGGCAGTGGGGGCACGAAGGACATGACGGATCGTGGCTCCCTATGTCACCGCATCAGTACGCTCCGACGCGCGATGCTACCGCTCGGTCGATACGCTGTGGGGCCCATAGTGCACGAACGTAAGGTCTTTTCTGGTCACTGCGGCCACCGCAGCCACCGCGGCGCCCTCCACGTACTCCGCAGCATCCCCCTTGATCACGTACCCAGGACCTCACCTCACGGGGGAGTCGGTGGCGGACACACCACCGGCTCCCCCGTCCTGCCCGTCCACGACCGACGATCAGAGTGCGCGATGCAGTCGGTCGAGGGTCTCGGTCCGCTGCCGCGCGGCCTCGGCGTCGAGCGTCCGCGTCCCGGGGCCGCAGAACCTGTCCTCCGGCATCGTGCCGTCGACCAGGTAGGCCGTGGTGACGTTGAGCGCGCACGCGTTGTCACCGAAGACGTAGACGCCGTGCCCGCTACCGTCGACGGTCACCAGCCGGGACCGGTCGTCGAACTTCTCCCGGAGCAGCTTCCCCCCACGCAGCGGGGTGGCCGGGTCCCGCCGGTTCTGCAGGATCAGCACGTTGCGCGGGCCGTCGTCGTTGATCGCCACCGGCGGCTCGGACGGCTCGTGCGCCCAGTAGGCACAGGGGACGATGTTCGCCCCGGCGGCGCCGAACATGGGGAACTTCTCGCGGTCCGTGGCCACCGAGGCCTGGTACCGCGCCACGTTCTCCGGCCAGTCGGAGTCGTTGCAGGTCACGGCGAGGAACGCCGACCAGTTGTTGTCCCACGGCAGCAGCTCCACCGGATCGTCGGCCCGGTTCGTGCGCTGCGGGACCGACCGGCTGTCGGCCCTGGCCACGAGCCGGGTGACCGCGGCCTCGTCGGAGTTCAGCAGCGACTGCCAGGTCTGCGCCAACAGTCCGTACTGCGCCTCGCTGTAGAGCGCCGTGAAGGTGAGGAACCGGAAGGTAGCGCCGTCGACGCCGGCGACCGGGGTCCGGTCGAGCCGTTCGGCGAGGGTGAACCAGTTCCTGGTCACCTGCGCCGGGTTGCGGCCCAGGCCGTACGCGCCATGCCGCGCCGCCGCAAACGCCGCGAAGTCGGGGAACGTCTGCTCCATACCCAGCGCGAACCGGCGCAGGGCCGCGCGGCTGAGGTGGGTGTCGCCGACGTTGCTGTCGAGCACGACCCGGTCGGTGGTCTCCGGGAACATCGACGCGTACGCGGCACCCAACGCCGACCCGTACGACGCCCCGTAGAAGCTGGCCTTCTCCTCGCCGAGCGCGACTCGGATCGAGTCCAGGTCGCGCGCCGTGTTCGCCGTGGTCAGGTGCCGCAGTCGGCCCTCGGTGTCGTTGGCCGCACACCGCTCGGCGACCGTCTTCGCGATCGTCGCCTGCTCCGCGACCGCCGCGTCGTCCACCGCGTACGGCGGAACGTTGCCACGGTAGTCCAGGTCGCCGGTGAAGGCACAGCTCACCGGGGCCGACTGCCCGACCCCACGGGGGTCCACGCCGATCAGGTCGTAGCTGTTCGACACGGTGGACGGCAGGCCGAGGCTGACCATGTCCGCCGGCATCGTCAGCCCGGAGGCACCCGGCCCGCCCGGGTTGAGCAGCAGGATGCCCCGGCGCTCGGACGGATTCTGGCTGGCGATCCGCGACACCATGATCTCGATCTCGGCACCGGCCGGGTCGCCGTAGTCCAGCGGAACCGGCACCGTCGCGCACTGCAACGACGGCGATACGGCCGCGACCTGCTCGGGGCAGGCTCCCCACTGGACCTGCACCCCCGGCTCGTCCGCCCCGGCGGGCACCGCGGTCAGGGTCGCGACGAGCCCGACGGCGACCGTGACAGCCATCCCCCGGCCCACGATTCGGCGTTGTTTCACGTTCTACCTCCGACTGGTGGTCTCACGGCGCTTCCTCTCCCCTGCATCACTTGTCTTCATGCCACCAGCCGGCACATCGTGCCGACAGTGGTGCCGTGTCACCCCCAACGTGTGACGCGGTGGCACTGGCGCCACATCGGAGCCGACGGTACGGGGACAGGAGCCGGCGTCAGAGCGCGCGGAGGTGGTCGTGCGGGGTGGCTCGACGTCGAGGGGCTGCACCTCGCCTACGGCGGCGTGCAGGTCGCTACCCCGCCCGCGACGGTGGGCAGGCCGAACACGACCGGCACGCCGGGGGCGTACAGCACACTCACCGGCGCTGCGGCGGGCGCGGGCAGCCCGGCGGCGGCGACCAGTCCGTCATCCAGGTGCAGCAACTCGGCCCGGTGCAGCGGCCAACGGGGGTGCCAGTTCGGCAGGTGCAGCGTGCGTCCGTACGCCCGGGTGTGCAACCCCCAGCGGGCGGTGAGAAAGTGTTCCAGCGGGGTCGGGTCGGCGATCGGGTCGCCGACCCGGACCACCATGCGGCTCGCCGCGCCGGCCGGGCCGGGCCAGCGACGCCGGCAACGGTACGTGCAGATGTCGCCGTCACGGTCGATCCCCATCTTCGACCACAGGTACGGCAACCGCAGGCTCGCCCGGGCGACGAGCACGGGTACCAGCCGGGACGCGTCGAGCGACCGGAACACCACGGCGCGTCGCCCGGCGTCGTCGACGGAGTAGAGCCGGACGTTGGTCTCCCAGAAGGTGCCGAAGTACGGCACCCGCGGCCCCCGGCCGAGGCCCAGCCCGACCATCTGGAAGCCGACGAGACCGACATGGGTCAATCCGTCGAGGGTGTCCGGACGGGTGCCGGAGGGCAGCAGCGGTGCGACGAGTTCCGGCGCGACCGCCCAGTGCACGAACGTGAGGTCTTTCCAGTACTGCCGCAGGCTCGCCCGGGAGAACGCCCGGCTCGGGGCGGGGTCGACCGGCTCGATGTCCACTGCCCCATCCTCCTCCCTCGCCGCTTCGGGCCGCGACCGAGGAGCGGGTTCAGGCCTTCGCCGGCAACAGGATCGCGGAGGGGTGGTCGCCATCGTGCAGGATCTCGAGGTGGGTGACGTGGGTGGTCGTGGCGGTCGCGACCGGCTCGTCCCCGCCGAGGTTGCGGGCGAACCGGGGAAACGCCCCGGCGGACACCTGAACGCGCAGGCGGTGCCCGCGCCGGAAGACGTACGCGGTGGGTGACAGCTCCACGGTCACCTCGGTCGTGCCGTCGGGCCGAACGGTGACCAGGTCGTCGCACACGTTGATCGACTTGCCGCGCTCGTCGACGTCGCACAGCCGGACGAACAGGTCATGGCTGGGCCGGTCGGCGCGCAGCCACACCTGCGCCGTGACCTGCCCGACAACCTCCAGGTCGGACTCGAGCACCGGTGAGGTGAAGGTCAGCACGTCCGCCCGCTTCTCCAGCGACCGGTTGTCCTTGGGGCCGGGACCGTTACCGTCCAGTTTCGGCCCGCCCACCGACGGGGTCGGGTCGTTCGGGTCGTAGCTGAAGGTGCTCGGCGGCGAGGCCGGGTTCACCCCCCGCTCCAGCGCGCCGCCGGAGCGCAGGTGCCAGCGCTGCTGCGGGTACCCCGCCGGTGGCCACTGGTCGAAGTCACGCCACTGCCCGGCACCCATCACGAACAACCGTACCGGCGCCCGGTCGGCCGGTTGCTCGCCCCGTGCGAGCGCGGCCCCCCAGTCGACCACCTGCTCGATCGCGGCGCCCATGCCCACCGGGGCGGCGTGCCACCACGGGCCGACGGTCAGCCGGGGGTTGCGGCCGGCGGCGGCCAGGGCCTGGAAGTCGCGCAGCTGGTCGGTCAGGAAGATGTCGTACCACCCGGTGATCGAGCTGACCGGCACGGTCACGTCGCCGACGGCGCCGCTGTGGTCCTCGTCCTTCCAGTACGGGTGGTTCTGGTCGTACCGCAGCGTCTCCTGAAAGAACGGTGACTCGTGACCGAGCAGTGCCGTGTCCACACCGGTCAACGGGAGCGTGTTCATCGCCGCGGCGACACGCTTACGGTCCAGGCCCAGCATGGACCGCAGCAATGCCCGCGGGCGCTCCTGCGTCTCGGTGTTCCACACCCAGTTGGCAAGCGTGTCGAGCTCGAACCGACCGGGACGCAGCAGGGTCAGCGCCAGCCGCGACGACGTGATGTGCGGAACCATCGCCTTGACCTGGACCGGTGCCTCAGCGGCGACCGCCCACTGGGTGTAGCCGAAGTAGCTGGAGCCGGCCAGCACCACGCCGCCCTTGGCCCACGTCTGGTCCGCCAACCAGCGCAGGGTGGCCAGCCCGTCCTCCCGCTCGTGCCGCATGGCCAGGAACGTGCCACCGGAACCGAACGTGCCCCGGCTGCGCACCATCAGCACGTGCATGCCGCGCTCGGCGATGGCTCGGCCGTACATCCACCCCAGCGGGCCACCCGGCCCGTACGCGGTCCGCACCACCACGGTGGGCAGCTGCTCCAGCGGGATGCCGGCGGAGGCTGCGGGCGCCCAGTGGTCGGCGAGCAGGGTGACCCCGTCCTCGACCGTGATCGGGATGTTCCGTTCCACGGTGACCTCGCGGGTGACGGCCGGCGGAAGTGTCAGCATCCGCTGTCCGAGCCGACCGGCCAGTTTGGTGGCGACATTGTTCTTGGGGCGGGTGCTCACGATGGTCTCCTGTCGATTCGGACGAGGCGGTGCGGGGCCGAGGGGTGCCGCGGTGTTACGGGACGAGGACGACGCGGCCCCGGGTCGTGTGCTCCTGCAGCCGCTGGTGGGCGGTCGCCGCCTCCGCCAGCGGCAGCAACTCGATCTCGGTGTCGGCGAGTCCGGAGGACGCGGCGGTCAGGGCGGCGGCCGCAGCGGCGGGGACGGCTTCCGGGTGCGCCGGCAGGTAGCCACCGGCGTTGAAGCCGGCCACGATGACGTTGCCCTGCCAGATCGCGTTGCCGTTGACGCCGTGCTCCCACTCGTCGCTGGCGTTGCCGACCAGCAGCAGCCGGCCACCCGGGGCGAGCAGTTGCAGGCTCTCGGTGCGTACCTGCCCGCCGACCGGGTCGACGATCACGTCGAACCTCTCGTCGCCGAGGACGCTCAGCATGGTGGCCGAGTCGACGATCTTGTCGTACGGCAGCCTGCTGGTGGCCGCCGTGGCCACCCGATCACCGCGGACAGTGCCCACCACCCGGGACGCCCCGAGCTGCCTGGCGACACCGGGGAAGGCCGCCGCGAGCGCGCCGAACGCCCCGTGCACCAGGACCCGCTCCCCCGGGTTCAGCCGGATCGGGCCGGTGAGGGCGACATGGGCCATCAGCGCGTTGGGCACGACGGCCACCGCCAGCGCGGGGGCGAGGTGGTAGGCCTGGGTCGACAGCACCCTGGCCCGGTCGCTGACGTACACCGATGCGTAGCCGCCGGTGGCCGACGCCGACAGGGTCACCACCTTCTCGCCGACCTGCAGATCGGTGACGCCCTCGCCGAGGGCCCGGACCGTGCCGGCGACCTCGAGGCCGGGGACGTACGGGGGCTGCGGCAGACCGGGCACGCCTTCGTACCGCCCCTGCCGGAGGTAGACGTCGATCAGCCCGACCGCGGCGTGGGTCACGTCGATCGCCACCTCGCCGGGCCCGGGCGCGGGGTCCGGCAGCTCCGTGAGCGCCAGGACCTTCGCCTCGCCGAACTCGGTGACCTGTACAGCCTTCATGGCAATCCCCTCCCCACTTAACGCACGCTGTGTAGCGTTAAGTGGTGTCAGCTTATGCGGAAGACGTAGCGCAGCGCAAGGTGCGTTATGGTGGGGTCATGCGTCAGCGAGCCCGCTCGATCGATGACAAACAGCGCCGTTCCGAGGATCTGCTGGTGGCCGCCGAAGCGGTGGCCCTCGAGCGGGGTGGCGTCCGGTTCGTGACGCTGGCCCCGGTCACCGAACGAGCCGGCCTGCACCGCACGGGGGTGCGGCGCTACTACGCCAGCAAGGAGGAGTTGCTTCTCGAGCTGGCCGAACGCGGCTGGCAGCAGTGGAGCGCCGCGATCACCGACAGGCTGCGCGACAGCGACGGCCTCGGGCCGCGCGAGGTGGCTCTGGTGCTGGCCGACACCATCGCGTCCCTGCCGGTCTTCTGCGACCTGCTGACCCACGTGACGCTGAGCCTGGAAGGCGACGTCGACATCGAGCGCGCCCGGCAGTACAAGACCAGGGCCTTCGCCGCCTACGACGAGATCGTGGCCGCCCTGGACCGGGCGAGCAGCATGACCGTCGACCAGATCCAGGCGCTGCTGGCGGCCGCCCTCGCCTTCGCCGCCAACTTCTGGCAGGTGTCGCACCCCACTCCCACCCTCGCGGCGCTGTACGAGCAGGTGCCGGAATGGGGCCACGTCGCCTTCGACTTCCGACCCCGGCTCCAACTGCTGCTGCAGTCGACCGCTGTCGGACTGGCCGAGACGCTCACTGCCACCTGATCAGGACGGCCGCGCGGTTAGATTTGCCCGGGTGAGCAGACCCTTGACCATTCAGGAGATGTCCCGCCGCTCCGGTTTCACCGAGCCGACGCTGCGCTACTACGAGCGAGTCGGCCTGCTCGGCGTCGTGGACCGCGACCCGGCCAGCGGTCATCGCCGCTACGAGGAGGGCACCGTCGGCCGGGTCATGGCGCTGGCCTGTCTACGGTCCTCGGGCATGACCGTGGACGGCATGCGCGAGTACGTCGAACTCCTCGGCCGCGGTGACGAGGCAGCCGAGGAACTGCAGGAGTTGTTCACCGAGCGCGCCGGGCAGTTGGCGGCCGAGATCGCCCGGCTACGGCTGCGCCACGAGTACCTCGACCTGAAGGCCCGCAGGTGGCAGGCCCGCCTCGACGGCGACCACGCCGCCGAGACCGCGGCCGTCGAGCGAATCAAGAAGATCCTGCGGGAGCTGTGACTCAGGCCGGGACCAGACCCAGCGCGAGCAGGCTGTCCGCGGTGTCGGTGATCGCGGTCTCGACCGGTCGCGGTTGCCAGCCGAGCACCCGGCGGGCCTTGGCGTTGCTGATCACCGGGACCTGCCCGCCCAGCACGGCCGCGTCACGCAGCGCCGGGTCGGAGCGGGCGCCCTCGCGCACCTGCTCGTCGGTCAACTCGGTGGCCGGCACCCGGTCCGCGAACCGCGGCAGGTGCCGGGCGAGCACGCGGCCCATCTCGTAGAGGCTGGTCGCCGCGCCGCTCACGGCGATGAAACGCTCGCCCGCCGCGGCCGGATGCAGCATGGCCCGCAGGTGCAGGTCGACCACGTCACGCACGTCCACCACGCCGAAGTACATCCGCGGCACCACCGGCATGCCGCCGGTGAGCAACGCCCTGACCAGGCCGGTCGAGGCCGACACCCGGGGGCCCAGCTGCGGCCCGAAGATGCCGGTGGGGTTGATCACGGTCAGCTCCGGACCACCGTGTTCGCGCACGTCCTCCCAGGCCGCGCGTTCCGCAACAACCTTCGACCGGTGGTACGCCGGGATGTCGCCCACCGCATCGGTCCAGTCCGACTCGTCGTAGTGGCCGTCCGGCTTGACCGTGTAGCCCACCGCCGCGTACGACGAGGGCAGCACCACCCGCTCGACTCCTGCGGTACGGGCGGCGGCGAGCACACGCAGCGCCCCGTCGCGGGCCGGGACGATCAGCTCGTCCTCGTTCGCCGGTGGGGTGAGCGGGAACGGAGACGCGTGATGCCACACGTACCGGACCCCGTCCACCGCCTTGTCCCAGTTGTCGTCCGAGCTCAGATCGGCGGTGACCACCTCGACCCGGTCATCGACGCCCGCCTGCCCGGCAATGCCCTGCTCGGGTCGCCGGGCGGCCACCCGGACCCGGTAGCCCTCATCGAGCAACCGGGCCACCGCGTGGCCCCCCACCTGTCCGGTCGCCCCCGTCACCAGCACCATGTCATCAGTCATGCCTCGACTCTGCGCGCCCTGCAGCGCTTCAAGTCCAGTGTGATCCGCGTTACCACGACGGGCGTCGATCAACGCCCGACGCGTATCGGGTAACCGACGCGCCTCGTCACCGTCCGATCGGCCGACCGGGCCGGCACCCCGTCACGCCGACCCGACCCGCAGGAAGGTGACCCGCTCGGCGGTCTCGGTCAGTTGCAGGGCCAGATCACCCGCGTCGACCTCGGCCGCGGGCCGCCCCAGCGCCTGCGCCACCGCCCCGGCCAACTCCCGCATCGGCACCGTCCCCCGGGGCCCGAACGGCAGCGGGCCGAGGTGTCCCGGCGGGTCGTCGGTGCCCCCGGGGGCACGCAGCATCCGCCCGAAGGAGGTGCCGGAGGCGTCCGGCTCGACCGCCAGGTGCTGCGCCTCCGGCGGCTGATGCAGGTCCAGCCGGGCGAGCTGGTCGCCGGTGAAGAGGCAGAGCAGGATGTCCGGGGCGAGCCGGCGGCTCCCCCAGGACACCAACGGCTGCCTGCCCGCCAGGTCGGCGTAACCGTCGACGAGCAGCGCCGGATAACCGGAGACCACGTCGGAACGGATGAGCGCGCCGGTGACGGTGGGGAAATCCACCGGCACCGGGGCCACCGCGTCGCGTTGCTCGTCGGCCGGCCCGAGCCGGCCGATGCTGGTCGCCCCGTCGAGCAGGTGCCGAACCCAGGTCTGGTCCACGCCGAGGAACCTGATCGTCTCGGCCGGCAGCAGCCGCTCGTCGGGCACCAGGTAGGTGAGCGGGATCCCGTCGAGGCGGGTCAGACCGGTCAGCCAGTCGAGCACGCCGGCCGGCAGCGTGTCGTCGATCGGCGCCACGGCGAGCGGGTACCCGGGATCCACCTGCTGCTTGGCCCGCTGGTCCCGGCGGCGGCGCCACCCGTACAGGCCGGTGGCGACGTCGCCGCTGCTCAGCGCCAGCAGTCGGCCGAGCTGCCAGGCTGCGGCGTACCCGAGGTCGAACATGCCCAGCTCGGTGTCGAAGCGCAACAGCGCGTCCCCGGTCCGGGTCGGTGCGACCGGGCCGCCGTCGGTCGGGCCGGGCACCAGCGGACCCCGGTACCAGCCGATGCTGCGCCCGCCCTGACGCAACTGATGCCGCAGGGGCACGAACCCCGCTGCGAGGTAGCGGTCGACGGCAGCGCCTCCGGCCGGCGGCAGCCGGAGCGTGCCGCCGTCGTCGGCCAGGTCCCGTACCAGCGTGGCGAAGGTGTGGTCGGCACTCACCGAGGCGAACCGCCAACTGGTCAGACTGACCAGACGGACGGTGTGCGTCCGGCCGCCGCCCGGGGCCGGTCCGGGGTCGAAGACCGCCGGCCCGTCGCCCGTGGTCCGGAACCGGTGTTCCAGGGAGACCAGGTGCACCGTGCTGGTGCCCCCGGGTGTCGGCAGCCGGTTGCCGACCACCACGGCCGCTTCGGCCGCGTCGCCGTCGCCGGCGCGTACGTGCGCGAGCAGCGGCAGCTCGGCGTAGTCGGGCAGCAGCTCCGTCAACAGGTCGAGTGGGACGTCGATGACGGTGACCGGATCCTGGCCCGACTCGTGTCGCTCCGGGGTGGACGCCGCCGCCGGCAGCCAGCTGTCCGTCCCGAGCTGGCCGAGCGGTACGGTGTGCGGCTCGGGCCGTTCGTCCTCGCTGAAGAGCAACAGCGCCAGCCAGGGTGCGGCCGCCGGGTCGTCGCCGACCGGGCTGCGTTCCCAGGGCAGGGTGGCCCGCTCCAACACCACGTGCGGCAGTACGTTGCCGTGGTCGCCCACGCTGCCGTGTGGCGGGAACACCGCCCGGATCAGCGACGGGGCGAGACCGAACCGGTCACCGGCGACGGTGAACCGCCGGGTCACGGTGAAGTCCTCCGGCTCCAGGCTCACCTGCTGCGAGACGGTGACCTGGTAGTCGCCGGCGGGCAGCACCGGACGGTGGTGGGCGCGGAACTCCAGACGGGACTCAGACATGGGCGGCCACCTGGGGGATCGCGTGGAACTGACTGGTGTCGAAGCCGGCGAGGTCGACCCGCGCCGAGGGCAGCAACGCGGCGAGCACACCGGCCCGGGCGGCGGCGACGGTGGGCGCGGTGATCGTCTGCTCGATGGTGGCCGCGCGGGCGGCCGGTTCGTCGGGTGCCACCTGCCAGCGCGGCGGCGGATCGAGGGCGATCGCCTCCCGGGTGTACAGCGGGGTGCCCGCGCGCAGGTGCGCCCGGTCGACCCAGGCCGGGTCGGCGGGGGTGACCGCCGGTCGGGGCCGGATCTCGTACCCGGTGACCAGGTCGGTCAGCAGCGCCGGGTCGGTGACCTCGGCCCGGAGCCGCCCGCCCCACAGCGCGTACGGCAGATCGGCGCGGACCGGGGTGTAGTCGAACCGGTCCTCGACCGGGGTGCCCTCGTGGGTGATGGCGATCCGGTGCACGGCGGTGACGGCGCCTACCGCGACGTCGACCGGTCCGACGCCGAACAGGGTCCGTCCGGACCCGGTGGGCAGGGCGGTCTGCCCGGTGCCGCGCACCGCGCTGCTGGCCGGCACGGCGCTGCTGCTGGTCAGCACCAGCCCGGTCGGGTCGGCGATGCCCAGGTCGTCGGCGGCGGCGTCCGGGGTGCTGCGGTGCGAGTCGGCGCGCAGGGACAGACCGACCACCTGTTCCCGGGGCGGCAGCAGGGTGTCCCGGAAGCGGGACCACGTCAACGGGGTGGGGGTGGACGTGGCGGCGGCCCCGAACGTGATGTCGATGCTGGTGACGTCCAGGTCGATACGCGCGGTGCCGCCGAAGTCCGGGCCCCAGAGCTGGACGTCGGTGCCGACGTGCACGCTTATCGTGTGCGCGCCGAAGGCCTGGAACGTGTACGACGCGGTGACGCCGACGTGCAGGGCCGCCTCGTAGTGGTACGGCTGCCAGGAGAGCAGGAAGTCCATCGAGGCGTCGAAGGCGGCGCGCAGCGAGTCGTCCTGCCACACCGCGCTGACCCGACCGCCGGCCATCAGCATGCTCGGGGTCAACGCGAAGTAGCCGCCGCCGGAGATGCTGAGCTGCTCGCAGACCTGCCAGCTGAAGCCGAGCCGGGGCACGTTCGGGTAGTGCGCCGGCACCGGGAAGTGCGGGTGGTAGCCGCCGGCGGTGAGGGCGAAGTCACCTGCGTGGTCTCCGGCGAACCAGGTGGAGAAGGCGAGGCCGCCGGTGAGGTGACAGTCGGGGGACAGCAGGTACGACGCCCGGGTGAGCTGGGCGACCACCGTCAGGTAGCCGTCCTCCGGCACGATGCTGGCCCGCAGCGCGAGTTGGACCTGCGCGATCGCCGGGACCGGGGAGGCGGCCGGTTCCGGGGCCGGCAGCACCACCGTGGACAGTCCGAGCACGTCCAGCTCGAACCGGTGCCCGAGGGAGGCGGCGACCAGCACGAACGAGTCCACCATCTCGAACGAGTTGAGCCGCAGGCCGAGGGCGAGAAAGTAGTCCCCGACCGACGGCGGCAGGTAGTCGTCGAGGATCCGCAGCTCGTCGGCGAGGGTGGTGCCCGGCGGTGGCCCACTGATCGCGTCGATGACCAGCGGGAACGTCGCCACCGCGGCGATCTCGGGGGCGATGAACCGGCGGTTGTAGCCGAACCCGGCGGCGAGTCCGCGTACCGACAGGAACGGTGGGCCGCCCTGGATGCCGTTGAGGAAGGCGTAGGCGAACAGCGACGGCCCGGCGGGCAGCTGGGCGTACGCGCCGAGCGCGCCGAGGGAGAACGACAGGGTACGAAGCTGCAGTCCACCGCTGTACGCGGGGTAGCTGTGTCCCTCGTAGGTGATCGTGCTCTTGCGGAACGCCCCGTCCACCCGCAGCGGGCCGCTGGCGTACGACAGGCCGATGCCGCCGAGGTCGAAGGTCGGCAGGCTGAGCGGGGCGGAGGCGGACACCTCGACGGTGAGGCCGGTCAGCGACAGGGTCAGGCCGGCCACCGTCACCGACGCGTCGAGCAGCAGCGCGATCCGGGCACCGCCGGCCGGTGGCCTACGGAACGCCAGGCCGACCCGGGCGATGTGCAGCGGGCCGAACGACCGTTGCACGGTGATCCACGACGCGTCGTCGCCGGTGCGTACCGGCGGGTTGGTAGGTGCCGGCCCGGGGCTGCCGGAGGTCGGTGCCGCGACCCCCGGCCGGCCGCCGACCGGCACGGCGAGCGCCTGGGTCAGCGGCCCGAGCATGACGGTGGCGTCGACGGTGAAGCCGGCGGCGAGGTCGCCGGTGGGCAGCCGGGGGGCGGTGTCGGGCAGCAGCGCGTTGAGCGCGGCGGCCTCGGCCGCGACGAGCGCCGCGGTGCTGGCGATCACCCGTAGCGGGTCGACGCCCATGGTGGTCGCTCCGGTGAGGTGGTCACCGACGACCGGCAGCTTCGCCAGGTCGAGCGTGGCGGCGACCTCCACCCCGAAGACGTACGACTTCGTGGCGCTGCCGGTGCTCGGGGCGGCCAGCGCGAACAGCGCCCGGCGCAGGTCGAGCCGCACCCCCTCGGGTACGTGGCCGGCGGCCGACGCCGACAGCGCCCCCACCAGGGCGCGCAGTTCCGGCACCGGATCGGTGGTGGCGTGCGAGTACGACGCGGCCAGCCGGCGGGCCGTCGGGTCCTGAGCGAAGTGCACGTCGAGCCGGGGGTGGAAGGTTCCCCCGTCGACCGGTACGGCCAGCGCCAACGCGCCGGCGACGGACCGGGCGGCGGTGTCCACGGCGACGGTGAGCGCCACCTCGGTGTCGTCGACCGGGAACCGGGCCTGCCCGGTGACCGCCAGCCGTTTCGCTCCGGTGGAGACCGCCATCGCGAGGTTCTCCACGGTCGCCCCGGCCAGCGGGGCCGGCAGTGCGGGCCCGCCGAGGCGGCTCGCCAGGTCGTCGAAGAGCCCACCGATCGGGATCCGCTGGCCCGGCCCGGTCTCCCCGGCGAACTCCCACCCGCGCTGCGGCGACGGATCGTAGCCGGCCCGCACCCGGAGGCTTACCTGGTGCAGGTCGAACAGGGCCTCGGCCAGGAAGGTGGTCGAGGCCGACGTGTGGTCCAGGGCGAAGCTGACGGCCCGCAGCTCGACTCCGTCGGTGATCGCCCAGACGCCGTCGATCTCGATCATGCCGGTGAAGCTGGTGCCCTCGGTGCCGCTGCCCGGGAGGGCCACCTCGGCCATGAACGCGTCCACGGCGAGGTCGGGCAGGTGGGTCGGGTCACCTCCGGTGAAGTGTTCGTACACCTCCCGGATGCGCAGCGGTGGGTCGCCCTCGCGCAGGTGCCCGCCGAGCTGCCGGGTGCCCGGATCGGCGAAGAGCTCCAGCGTGCCCTCCTCGCCGATGCCGACCAGGCCGTTCACGGTGACGCCGAGGGCAGGGCTGCCGAACGGGTCGTTTACCCGGACGTTGACGTCGATCTGTTCCAGGGTCAGCAGGTCGGTGACGATCACCCAGTCGGCCTGCGTGTAGACGGTCGCGGTCACCCGGTCGACCGGGCGGGCCGTCCCGGGCGTCACGGTCAGGGCGACCTCGCCGAGGGTGATGCCGGCACCGGGATCGATGCCGAACGGGACGGTGAGACTGGACTGCCCGAGCAGGCCGGCGATGTCGGCCATGGTGACCGGGCCGAGCGGCCCGAAGTCCGCCGCGAGCCGGATCGACTGCCGCCACCCGCCGACCATGGCGCTGACCAGGACCGACCTGGTCCGGGTCGCACCGGCAGGACCGTCGGCCGTGCTGACGGGCAGCGCGCCGCCGACCCGGACGTACGCAACCACCTCCTGGTCGATGGTGGAGACGTTGAGTTGCGGCCGGCCGACCAGCTCGTACCGCAGGTCGGTGAGGGTGACCGGACCGAGGTCGAGTTGGTGTCCCCGATAGCCGGCCAGCTCCACCTCGGGCACCAGCGGGGTCGGCACGGGCAGGTCGGTGGGGGCGACCCGGCGCATGGTGAGCGTTCCGGTCACCGGGTGGGCGGTGCCGGGGAAGAGCAGGGTCAGCAGGCTCATCGCGGGGGTGATCCGCAGGTCACCGCTGAAGGCCATCGGCACGTCGGCCACGGCGGGCGCGGGGTCGGTCCCGTCGAGCAGGGTCGAGTCCAGGGTCAGGGTGGGGCCGTCGAAGCGCAGGTCGGCGAGGAGCCCGCCGCGCAGCGCCGGGAAGGCGTCGGCGAGGGACCAGCCCGGCCCGGCGGTGGCCGTGACGACGATTCCGGTGACCTCCTCGGCGACCAGCGTGAACCGGATCGTCACGGACATCGCGGCGAACGGTGCGGTGTCCCCGGTGCCGCTGACGACGGTGTCATCGCCCGGGACCGGCCGGGTGGCGGCGGTGAGCGTGATCCGGTGGGTGGGCAGGAAACGGCCGAGGTACCCGGCGACCCGTGCGGGGAGCGTGTCCACCGCAAGGTCGAACGTGCCGGCGTCGACGGCGGCCGTCAGTACGGCGAGGTCCCGGCGGTTCATCCTGGTGCCACCCAGGTGATGTCCAACGGCGACAGGGTGAGCGGCTGGGGCACGACCGATCCGGTGGAGTAGACCGGGGTCGTGATGTTCTCTGCCGACGACGGCGTGACGATTCCGTTGGGGTACGACCAGACGTCGTGTGCGGACGCTGCTTTGCCGTCTGTCACGAACTGGTTGTGGTACCGCTGCACCACGGCGCGGGACGGAAGCCCGTACCCCGGGTCACCGACCTTGCCGGAGCTGATCAGCGCGCGTTCGGTGGGCGCGACGAGCTGCACGAACTCCGGCGAGGAGGAGGTGTTGACGCTGCCGTGGTGGGCGACGTGGACGATGTTCACGTTCTTGAGCCGCTTCTTGTACTTCTTCGCCCAGATGCTCTTCGTCATGAGGTACTCCTCGGTCGACCAGGTGGCGTCCCCGCAGAGCAGCAGCTTCCTGCCGAAGACCTCGACCAGGGTGACCACACTGGCCCGGTTGTTGCCGTCGTTGGTGTCGTCGTCGGCGACGTACTTCTCCTCGACGCCACTGGCCAGGATGGTGATCGTGCAGTTGGGCTCGGTCAGGATCCGTAGCCCGCCCTCCGGATCGAGGCTGGGTGGACCGGCTCCGAGCGGGTGGGGCTGGTATTTGGTGTCGCTCGGGCCGCGGCGCTGCAGGGTGGTCGAGCCGTTGTCGTCGGTGTCCTTGTTGCAGGTCACCCACCACTCCGTGCCGGTCTGGCTCTGCTGGATCCATTTGCTGAGGGTGCTGCTGTACTTACTCAGCTCCCTGCTGTGATAGATCTCGCCGACGGTGACGTAGCCGTCGTGCAGCTTCATAACCTCCTTGAGCTTGTTGAAGTGGTCCTTGTCGCAGTGGGTGAGGATCAGGATGTCGATCTGCGGATAGTCGGCGCTGAGGAACCGGTCGCAGAAGAGGTTGTGGTAGGCGAAGAGCTTCAGGTAGGCGTCGGAGAGTCCGTCGTCGGTCCGGGAGGAGCCGCAGTCCACCAGGACGACCTTCCCGCCGGGGGTCTTGAGCACGATGCAGTCGCCCTGGCCCATGTTGACGAAGCGGGCGTAGAAGTTCCCGTCGTCGCGGGTGCCGGTCAGGCTGCCGTCGCCGCCCAGCGTCAGGCGCTGCTTCAGGTCCGTGACGTCCGCCGGCTCAACCTTGACCTTCTTGCTGGCGGTCGTTTCCTCGACGATCTTGCGCTTGCGTGCCATCGGAACGCGTCCTCCTCGTCGTTCAGCCCGGGAAGGCGATCCGCCAGCGGCCCTGGCTGACCCGCTCGCCCTTGCGTCGCCAGGTGAAGACGTGCCGCCGGTCGTTGTCGAAGGGACTGAAGTCGGCGGCGTAGGCGAACTCGTTCTGCAGCACGTTGAAGAGGTCGAACTCCAACTGCCCGGCGGCGAGCCGCACCAGCGCGCGCAGTTCGTGCGCGCCGATGGAGACCCCGTCCACGGTCAACGCCTGGAAGGTGCCCCGCGCGGCGCTCACGTCGATCAGCCCTTCGGAGCCCCCGTCCTTGAACGTGATGCCCTCGGGGCGGCCCTCGATGCGGTGCCAGAACTTGTGGGAGTGGTGGAACCTGATGCTGGGATAGACGTCGACACCGTTCGGCGTCTGCGCCTGGAACAGCTCCAGGAACAGCGCCCCACCGCCGGACTGCTCGTCGCGACGCAGCTGAAGGTGGTCGGAGCCGGCGGTGACCACCACCTGACCGGACCGGACCCGGTTGGCCCGCACCTCGGCGGCGTGCGCCACCGCGGCGTGCACGTCGATCAGCCCCTCCGATCCCCCGTGCTTGAACGTGATGCCGTCGGGGTTGGCCTCGATGCGGTGCCAGAACGCGTCCGCGTGGTGGAACCGGATGCTGGGGTAGACCTGCACACCCTTCGGGGTCGCCGCCTGGTACAGCTCCAGGAACACCGGGCTGCCGCCGGTCTGCTCCTCCCGGCGGAGCTGGAGGTGGTCGGTGACGGCCTGGACGGTCAGCCGCGCCACCGGTGCGGTGGTGCCGACCCCGACGTTGTTGCCCACCGGGTTGATCGCCAACGGCGCGCCACCGTGCGACTGCACCCACGAGTAGCCGCGGTCGTAGCCCAGCCGCAGGTTGGGCTGGTTCGTCGGTCCGACGATCACACTGCCCGCGTGACCGTTGGTGCTCTGGTCCACGACGTGCAGCCGCGCCTCGGGAGCGACCGTACCCAACCCCGCCGCACTGCCCGCGAAGACCAGCGGCGCACGCTCCACCTCGACGGCGAGCACCCCGTCCCGGAAACCGGGAATGTTGCGGTACGCGAGCAGCACCGGTGCCCGCCCCGGGCTGGCCAGACCGTGCACCTCGCTGAGGGTCAGGTCCCACCAGCCGTCCGGCGGTACCGCGGTGTCCTCGTCGGGAATCAGCGTCCACTGCGCGCGCTGGCCCAACTGCTCCCGCCGGACCTGCCACCCACCGCCGGCCGGCCCACCGATGGCGAGATCGACCACCCCGGCCGTGCCGGCGTCGGTCAACGCCCAGTCCCGGGACTCCTCGGCCAACTGCACCTCGAAGGAGAGCACCAGCTCCGACGGGGCCACACCGTCGGCCCCGGTCAGCGGCACCGCGACGTCGCGGGACAGGTTCGCCACCCGCAGGCGCAGGGTGCTGGCGGTCACGCCGTCGCTGAGTACCCGATCACCGCCGACCAGCCCCAGGTGCAGCGGAGGATCGGAGCGGCCCCGGTCGTTGACGATCTCCAGGATCTGGTGCCGGGCGCCGGTCAGCTCGGTCGGCTCGCCGACGTACCCGACACGTCGGTAGCCCAGCTCCACCCGGCTGCCTCGGGTGCCACCGGCCGCGTCGGCGCGTACTCCGGCGATCGGCAGCTCGACGCTCTGGCCGGCCGGGATCGTCATGGCGTCCGGCCCGCGCAGGTAACAGGTGGTGGGGCCGGCGTCGGTGGTCAGGGTCCAGCCCGGGACCGACAGGGTGGGCACGGAGCCGGCGGCCAGCACCCCGCCCCGGAACCGCAACGCGAAATGGTGCTCCTGCGCCGAGACCGGCCCGAGCCCCGGCCACAGGGTCAGGTCGTGCCGCGACGAGTTGGTCAGCCGCAGGGTGAGGCGTTGACCGGTCGGCGTGTCGTCGATCCGGAGCACCGGCTGTTCGTCGGCATCGACCAGCTCGAAGCCGATCGGATGGGTACGCACGAACGACGGCCGGACGGCCTGCCCCGCGCCCATGTCCTGACGCAGCTCCTCGACCGACCGGGTGTCGCTGTGCACCCGCACCTGGGCCGCCGAGAAGGCGAGGTACGAACCGGCGGCGTCGGGGTCCCGCCCGAGCGTGAACGGTGCCGTCGTGGCACGCACCGGCGCGGGCAGCGCGGTCTCGGCGACGACCACCCCGTCGAGCAGGACCCGGGCCGTCCGGTCTTCGCTGGTCACCGCCACGTGGTGCCATTCGCCGAAGGTCAGCGTCCCGGTGGGGGTGTCGTGCTTGACGATGCCGTCGGTGGTGACGAGCTGGTGCACGAGGCGACCGTCACCGAGCAGCCACAGCGTGAAGCCCTCCGCCTGCCCGAACAGGACGCCCGCCGCGTCGGCCGACATCGGCGGAACCCGCACCCAGGCCTGCGCCGTGACCGGTGCCGGCAGAGCCGAGACGCTGGTCACCGCGGCGGCACCGCCACTGAGCTCAAGGCAGCTGCCGAACCGCTCGTCGGGGCGGACCACCGCAGCGCCCTCCACCGTGCCCGTCGTCCGGGCGACCGGGGTGCCGACCACCAGCGGGCCGGATACCAGGTCGTCGAGCTGCCAGTGCAGCAACAACCGCTCGCTCATGCCGCCACCTCGCTCCGCGCGGCGTCGACACGACAACCGACCACCACGATTCGCTCGCGCCGCTCGCTCATGCCGCCACCTCGCTGGACGTGGTCGGGACGCCCACGGTGACCGGGCTGGTCGCGGTGGCCGGGGCGGTGGCCGGCTGGAGCTGGGCGCCGGCCTGCTCGCCGATCGCCTCGATCAGCGCGTAGACGCGCACGTAGGGCAGTTGCCCGAGCGCTTCCAGGACGGTGTTTGTCTGGTCCAGCGAGAGCTGGAGGGTGATCTGCGGCATCGGTGCGGTCCTCGATCCGACGGTGGGGTTCGGCTGGTGGCTCATCGGGTGGGGGCGGGTGGGCTGCTGCGCAGGGCGAGCCACCCCTCGCGTGCGGTCAGGTCGGTCGGGAACCCGGCCTGCGGGCCGGGCGGGTCGTCGGTCTCGGTCCAGCCCGTGGCGTCGCGCTCGCGCCAGGTCCAGCTCCGGCCCGGCTCGGCGGCCAGGGCGAGGCCGACCTCGTCCGCGCCGGTCAGCACCGGGGCCACCAGGAAGCCGGTCTCCAGGCGGGCCAGCGCGTCGTGGTGGTGGGCGGTGTCCAGACGCACCGAGACGGTGGGCAGGATGCCGGTGGTGGCGTGGATCGCTCCCGCGGGTTCCAGCAGCACCGTCAGCGTCTCGTCGGGCAGACCGAAGGCCAGCCGTAGCGGAGGATCGACGCCGGCTGCGGCCATCGCGGCGACGTCGTGGTAGTCCGGGTCGAGAGCGCCGTCGGGCTGGTGCCGCCAGAAGCCCAACACGCCGTCGCCGAGCCGGCCGTGCTCACCGATCCGGACCGGGAAACGTACCAGCGGAAAGCCGTTGGTCTCCCGGCCGGCCCGGCCGAGATCCTCACGGAACACGTTCCAGTCCTGGTGGATCGGGGGCGGACCGAGCAACTCCAGCCCGACCGTGAGCCGGACCACCGCGACGGGTCGGCCGGTCAGCCGGGCCCGGAGCAGGTGAGCGCCGGCCTCCGCCGGCTCCACCGCGTCCAACGCGTCGTCCAGTCCGCCGAGGAAGTCACCGACCCGGCCGGGGCCGTGCGCCCGCAGCCGGGAGACGACGGCCCGCAGCCCCGGATTGTCGATCTGTTCGACGGCGGGCACGCCGCTGAGCGGGGCGGCCCGCCAGAGCGCCCACTCAGGTCGGTCCACGTCGGAGGTGGGATGGAGCGTGCCGAGCCACTCCCCCGTCTCGGCGTGGACCCGCAACCCGTCGTCGAGAAAATCGGGCAGCAGCCAGCCACAGACCGGTGTGGACTCGACCAGACCGCTGCACGGCTGATCGGTGCGGTCGGCGTCGAGCAGGCGCAGCCGCAGGCGGGCCGGTTGGGCCAGCCGGGGCGGCAACTCCACCCAGCCCGGTCGGGCGGAGACCCGCAACCGGTCAGTGGTGGCGAGCCGGTCCACCGGTACGTCGTGGCCGATGCCGAAGTTGTCCACCATGCGGATCCGGGCGACGCGCAACAGGCCGGCCCGGATCGGGTTGAAGTCGGCCAGCGGTACGGGCGCCTGCCGGTTCTGGTCGGCGACCCGGTCCCGCACCTCGGCGGCGAGCTGCTGGTCGCCGGGGAACCCGAGCGGGTCGGCGACCGGCAGCTGCCGGGTCAGCCGGTGCATGACCAGGGCGTCGTTGAAGCCGCCGAGGCTCTGCGCGAGGTTGCTGCTCTCGTGTTCGGCCAGATGGGCGTAGGCGGCGGCGAGCAGCGGCAACCGGGGTTCGTCGCTCTGGTCGGCGCACCAGCGCAGCAGCCGCTCCGGCTCCTGCCGGGCCTGTTCAGGGGTGATCGGCTCGGCCCCGGCGACCCGGTGCTCGTCGTTGCGGCGCAGCAACGGGGCGCCGGTGAGATACCGCAGGATCCGGGTGGAGAGCACCGTCCGGGCGGCGGAGGACAGCACGGTCACGCCGGTGTAGCTGGTGGCCACCGCGTCGGCCACCGCCCGGCCCGGCCGGGGGGTCAACTCCACACCGTCGTGGGGTAGCCGGTAGCTGGCCTCGACGAAGCCCGGGTCGTAGTCCCGCCCGTCCGGTCCGAGGTTCGTGCCGGTGCGGGTCGGGAAGAACTCGACCTCCCAGTGCAGCAGCACCGGATGCCACGGCTGTCCGGTCCAGCGGCGCAGCGCCGGATGCGGCTCGTCGAGTGAGCTCAGGTAGGCGTCGATCCGGTCGCCGAGCTGGGCGAGGGTCTCCGCGTCGCTCGGCGCGGGCACCTCCAGCACCGCGCCGGGCAGCACTCCACCGGGATGCTCGTCGTCCCGGCCGTACCGGTCCGACGGAGTCGCGGAGGCACCGGTGAGCAGCACCACCGGCTCGTTCGGCACGAAGTACGGGTCGTCGGGCAGCTGCTGCAACCGGTAGCCGAGCCCGTCGGGAACTGCGGCGTTCACCGAGTCCACCACCTGCTCCACCGCCCGCAGCGCGGTCAGCAGCCGGTGGGCCAGCGTGTCGCCCGTCCCGTCGGGCGGGAACTCGCCGGTCTCGGCCAGCAGCGCGTCCAGATCGGTCATCTCCTGCCGCAGGTACTGCGCGACCAGATCCGGATCGGGATAGTCGTGCGACTCCCCCGGCGGCGGGTAGGCGCAGACCAGGTAGCGGTGCCAGTCCGCGAAGAGGCGGCGGCGGGCCCCGTCGACGTCCGCCCCCGCCCTGTCGTACGCGGTCTGGGCGGCGTTCAACGCGACCAGCAGGTCACCCAGCTCGGTGGGGAGGTCCGCGCGTTCCCGGGCCGGCGCGGCGGCCCGGTCGCCGGCGGCGGCGACCAGCATCCCGGCATCGGTCTGGGCGGGCGCGTCGGCGGGCCGGACCGTCCACCGCAGGCCGGCGGCGACCGGGGTGAACGCGCCGGTGTGCCGGGCCTCGGCGAGCCGGATCGGCAGGTCCAGTGCGGCGGCTTCCAGTTCGTCCGCGCTGACCAGCGCCGCCAGCAGCCGATCCATACTCTCGGCGGTGACACCGGGCAACGCGTCCCCGAGGTGGCCGGCGAGCGCCTCGGCGGCGGTGTCGGCGATCCGGACACCACTGTCGTCGACGCCGGGCGGAACGGTGGTGACCCCCTCCTCGTCGAAGATCAGCCGACCGACGCAGACCATCCGCTCGGGCGCGGCACCATCGACCCGGGTGGTGGACCAGCCGAGCCGGTCGGCGATCTGGTCGGCCCACCCGTCGACCTCACCGACCGCCAGGGCGCGGGCCAGCTCGTCGAAATCCCCCCGGGAATAGAATCCGAGCAGGTCGTAGCGGGTTCCGGCCGGCGGACGCTCGCGGTGGTCCGGGTCGAAGAACCCGAAGACGCTGTACGAGTTCGGGTAGCTGGCGGCGAAGCTCGGCTCCCCGTAGCCGAGAGCAGTCAGCCGGGCCACCCGGTCGACATCGGTGCCGGGCCAGTCGGCCAGCGGCAACGTCCGGCCCAGCCGACGGTAGGGGCGGCCGGTCGTACCGGGCGGGTCGTCGGGCGTCAGGGGGTAGCCGACCGCGTCCCCCTCGTCGCGTAGGGCGTCGCTCTCCACCACCCACCGCGCCCGACCACCGTCCCGGTCGGTCCGGGTGACCAGCCACCGGTCAGGCACCCGGGGCGGCTCGTCGCCGTGGGTCAGCCGGGTGAGCGTGTCCGGCAGCGACCAGTGCAGGTGGACACCGGGGGGAAGGGTGAACTCCTGCTCGAACGCAGCGCAGAGCACCGCGTCGCTGAGGAACGGCTGGTCCTGGTTGACGTCGCGTCCGCTGCGCAGGTCCAGGTAGGGCAGGCGACTGAAGTCGGCCACCGGGCCGGTGACGTTCCGCTCGGCGGCGAGCCACAACGCATCGATGCGGACCGGCACGGCGAGCACACGCATGGCGGCATCCCTTGAGGCAGATGGCAGGTGGTGGCCCGCCATCAAACCCGCGGGCGAAACCGCGGTTACGGCTGCGGATCCACATTAGACTGTTACCAGCATCGAGAACAGTGCCGGGGATGCCCACCGTCCACAGGACGATCCCGCTCGGCGCGAAGATCCGGAATGGCGGACCCGGGAGTCGAACCCCTATGCCTGCCCTCGGCGCGCCAGGCGTCCGGAGCTTCTTCGCCGCAGCCGCCCGTCAACCCACGTCGTGGTGAGTCGTCGATCCGACAACTCACCCACGACCATGACGAGCCGTTCGAACTACCGCTGCCGCTACTAGTCCTGCCAGACGTTCAGTGCCCAGGCCAGGACGTACCAGACGCAGACGTACTCCCGCCCGGAAGCGACTCCGGCGATGTGGCAGGTGATCGGGTCGGGAAAGACACCCTGAAGCCCCCACCCACCCGCCGCCATCGTGACGGGAACCACACTCGAAGCCGCGTTGACGGCGGGCACCGGGGCGGCTTGGGCAGCCCCGACCGTCATGCCCAGGCAACTGGCCACCAAGGTGACCACCACCATGGTCTGGGCCAGTCGCTGCCGCAGGGATCTTTTGCGCATCAGGCTCCTCCCACGCCCCAGGCCCAACGTTCGACCGTGGGCGTCCGTCGATGAATCGTTGCGGCACATGCTAAGCCGGGGAGGAGCACTGTTCGTCGGTCCACAATCCGACTACCGGTGGTGGGCGAGTGCGGGAACAGCCGCGAGGCGGTCGACCTCACCGGCCGGCTGCGCCCGGACGGGACCTCCCGGCGGTGCTGCCGAAGGTGCCGACGGCCTGCGGCACCCGCTGCTCCGGGTGCCGCACCTCACGTGCCGAGGTCTGTACGACCTCATTCACACGCCGGCGATCCTGGAGTATGTGGAGGATCTCCTCGGCCCGAACATCGTTGCCTGGGGTACGACCGTCTTCTGCAAACTACCCGGCGACCCGAAGGAGGTCGTCCTTCACCAGGATGCCGCCTACTGGCCGTTCACGCCGACGAAGACAGTGACCGCCTGGCTCGCAGTCGACGACAGCAACGAGGACAACGCCGCGATGCGGTTCGTTCCCGGAAGTCACCTGTACGGTGCGCTCGCCCACGAGGATCTGCCGCTCGACGGTACGCGTGTCGCCAAACGCCAGGTGATCGATGCGCACCGCTGCACCGATCGATATGTGAACACGCTTGCGGCCGGTCAGGTGTCGCTCCACTCCGACCTGCTGTTGCATGGCTCTCCGGCGAACCTATCCGGCCGCCGTCGTACCGGTCTGACCATCCGGTACGCGGCAGCCGAGGTACGCGCCCTGGCGGGCTGGGAGTGGTGCTATGGCGGTGGAGTCCACTGTCGGGGGACAGTGCCGCAGCACTGGCCCAACAGACGGCGACCGAGCGGGGAGCGACCTGATCTCATGGCCAGCATCACGAATAGCGGCATCCGCCTGCCGTCGGCCGATTGATGGCAACCGACCGTATGGTCAGCCTGGCGCCCGTCCCCGCACCGGCATCCGCTCCATACCCAGCCGCTCGACCAGCCCCACCATCTCCCGCAACGGGGGCTGCCCTGCTATCGACGCCGCGACCCTGGCCGCAGCCTGCCGGTAACGTGACTCCGTGAGCACCACGTTCAGCGCCTCACGGAGGCTTCCTGCGGAGCGTTCGCCCTCGTTCAGGACGACACCGGCACCGAGTGCCGCGACCCGCGCCGCGTTCGGGGTGTCGTCCGCCGCGCCGAGGGGCATGGTGACCACGGGAATCCCGCGACGCAACGGTCCCATCAGTGACCCGTAGCCACTGTGGCAGATCACCACATCGGTGTGCGCGAGCACGGCGGCCTGAGGAACGAACCGTTCGATGCGGATGTGGCCGGGCATTCGGCCGAAGGAGGCGGGGTCGATGTCGCGTCCCACGGTGGCCAAGGCGTGAACGGGCTCGTCCCGGAGTACGTCGAATATCATCTCGAACAGCCCTGGAGTCGTGTTGTAGAAGGTCCCGAGCGTGACGTAGATGAAGGGCCGGCCATCATCGGCCCCGCGCAACCACTCGGGGGCGGTATGCGAATTTGCAGGCTCTGGAAACGGCTGGAACAGGTGAGTGGTGGGGCCCATCACCCGGGGTGAGAACCATCCGACGGGCGCGGAGAGAAAATGCAGCCACCGGTTAAGGCTGACGAGTTTCGGGTCCGGTGCCAACCCGACAGCCGCTCGGGCGCTGCCGGACAGATCACCGGCCGTGGCTGCCAACAACTTACCCGGGGTAGGCGCGAAGTCGAAAACAGCCACCGGAAGATCCGTCAACTCCCCCGCCAGCCAGGCAGCAAACGCGGTGGTCTCCCGCATCAGGATCTGCGGCTGCCAGTTGGCTATCGCATCGAGCAGCGCTGGCACCTGACGTACCCCATGGTCGAGATAGCGGCCGAGGGCTACTCGCCCTCGCTCCACCGGCAGCCGGGCGTCCTGCAACGCCTTGTACTCCGCAGAGGGCTCTGTCGCGGCCGTCGGCGCACAGCGCGATGGTTTCGATCCCCGTTTCGCGAGCGGGCGCGACGAAGTGGTCCGGGACGGCCAGCGCCACGTCGTGACCCGATGCGGCGAGCGCCTGGGCCAGAGAGACGATGGGATAGAGGTGCCCAAAAGCGCCGACGGAATTGCAGGGGATGCGCATTTCAACCACTTCCGTCATGCTGTGACAATCGACCGGGTGGGATGCTCACTCTACCCGCCGGACAGAGATGGCAACCGATGGGTATCGTAGCTTCCTCGTTGTGGAGGGACCGCGACTTCATGTCGCTGTGGCTTGGGCAGGCGATCAGTGATCTCGGTGCGGGGATCACCGCGCTCGCCCTACCGCTGGCTGTCGTGACGCTGCTGGACGCCAGCGCCTTCGAGGTCGGCCTGCTCACTGCCCTCGCCTCAGTCGGATGGCTGATCGTCGCGCTACCGGCCGGCGCGGTGATCGACCGGACCCGCAAACGCCGACTGATGATCATTTGTGACGTCGTACGGGGCGTCGGGCTCGCCTCGGTGCCGCTCACCGCCGCCCTCTGGCACCTCACCATCTGGCACCTCTACCTGGTCAGTCTGCTGCTCGGCATCTTCGCGGTCTTCTTCGAGGTAGCGTGTCAGAGCTACCTCGCCTCGCTGCTGACTCGCGAGCGACTCGTGGAGGGCATCGGTCGAGTCGGAACAACCAACGCCCTTGCCGCCGTCCTCGGTCCCACCCTGGCCGGCGTCCTGACCTCCCTGCTCGGCAGCGCCGCCCGTGTCCTCGCCGTCGACTGCCTGTCATTCCTGGCCAGCATCGTCTCGTTGCTGCTGATCCGTCGACCCGAGCCTTCGCCCCGACCGCGAACTCCCGGCCCATGGCTTCCCGACCTTCGTCGCGACATCGCAGCTGGCCTACGCTTCGTGCTGAACCACTGGGTGATGCGCAGGGTTCTCGTGGCCAGCACGGCCGCGAATGCTTTCGACGCCATGGTCGCGGCACTGATCGTGGTCTTCCTCGCCAGGGACCTCTACGCCGATCCGAAAACGATCGGCGTGACGCTGGCGATCGGCGGCGTGGGCGGCGTGGTCGGCGGAATGGTCGCCAATCCGATGGCGAGATGGCTCGGCCCGGCCCGGGCACTCTGGGCCGGCAAGCTCTACCTGGGCGCGTCGACTCTGTGCCTGCCGCTCGCGGAACCCGGGTGGGGCATCTACCTCGTCTCGGCGGCGCTCTTTGTGACCGGGGTGGTGACCGTCTCGTACAACGTGCTCCAAATCGCCTACCGGCAGTCGATCTGCCCACCAGAACTCAGGGGCCGGATGAACGCCAGTGTCCGTTGGATAATCCGCAGCCTCGTGCCCATGGGCGCCTTGATCGCCGGTGCCCTCGCCATACCACTCGGGGTACGTACGACCCTCGCGATCGCGGTCGTCGGATCGTGGCTGGCCGTCATGCCCATCGTCCTGTCACCGTTGCGGCTCGCCCGGGATCTGCCGGACGCGCTCGAACCGTCGGACCCGGGCACCGAGCCGGCCGCAATGATCACTCCGGCGTCGCCGCCGTCACGATGATCTGCTGGAGACGCAGGAGAAAGTCCCGCAGCGGTTCGTAATCCGGCGCGGATCCCACCCGGAGGGTGCAGACGACCGGCCGCCCACCATCGATCACCAGGTAGAAAGGGAAGCCGTTGTCCCGCCCATGGTCACGAGTCGTGATCGTCCAGGCGTCGGGATCCTCGGAACCCACCACCGTTGAAGAGACGGCCTCCGCCGGCGGGATGAAGTTGAAGAAGCTCTGGAACCCGCGCCCTGCGCCGTTGTAGCCCGTCCTCGCCTCGATCGGGGCCAGGGCGTCAACGTCGTAGCAGCCGTACCGGTAGGCGACAATACTCTCCGCATACAGCCGAGACGTGAAGGATGCGAAGTCCTCGTCAGGCCGCGTCCGCACCAGGACCGGCACCAGCTGATTCATCGAGCTGACCAGATTTCGCCAACGGGCCGTGACCCGGTTACTTGCCAGCAGTCCAATCAAGAATCGGCCCTGCTGCAGGCTGTCGGCCAAGATACGGCAGTACGCGGCGTAGAGAACACTCTGGGCAGAGATGGAAAGGCGGGCGGCGAGGCGGTCGACGCCGGTCGTGACCGGCATGGAGCGTAGCGTCGCCCATCGGGCTGTGGAGGTGGTGGGCGCTGCCGCCGCTGGCGGCGGCGCCGCGTCCGTCACCCGCTTCCAGTAATCGAGGCTGGCGTCACGGCGCATCGCCCAGGCGGACGAGTGCTGCTCGTCGGTGACATCGCGGCACCGCGGGGTATGGCCGCCGCCGATCAGCCACGGCACGAGCAGCGCCAGTTCCACCCACGACGCCGCCCTGGTCGTGTACGCCCAGTCCATGATCCGCAGACCACCGGCGGTGACGATCAGGTTGGTGGGATTCAGATCGGAGTGGACGAGCATCCTCCCGGCCATCGCCGGCAACTCGAACCCGCACCGGGCTGCCGGGTCGTACCAGGTGCCTTCCGGCGCGGGGGTCTCCTGCAACGCCGTCAACCCGACCGCCAGCAACTCCAGATCCGGACTGCCGGGCGACAACACGGGGTGGGGACCCTCGAGATACTCGGTCCCCACCACCAGCCAACCGGCAGACTCGAAATCCCACAGCACCGTAGGCGCACATCCGCCGACAGCCCTCGTCGCCGCCACCTCGTAGCGCAACGACCGGACGCCCATGTCGCGAGAAGCCGCCTTCACGAAGACCCGACCACCCCGCCCCACCACGGCCGCGGCGACCTCCGCGTGATCACCGTGGCAGGCCGGCACCACGTCGAGCACATCACCGAGACGCTCGGCGATCGCTGTCGTCACGTCCTCCGGCAGAACGTTCCAGCCACGGCGCACCGAACACTCCCCCGTCAGATCATGCTCAGGCCGAGGCGGGTTCGGCGGACACCACGACTCAACCGACCCGACCAGAATTCCATGTCGAGCTGGTGGCCGGTGACCCCGCAACGCAGCCAGCGGGTGGACAATGTCGGCACCGTCGCGGACGGCCTTGCGGATGCAGGCACTGACTAACGCCACTATTTGTAGAGTCCCGAGCCCGCGGCCACGTTCCGGACGAGCCGTCGCGCTCAGCTGCGCCAATATCGCATAAGGATCGACATGGAACCACCCGACTCCACCGCACCGACGTTGGTGATCATCCGGGGTAACTCAGGAAGCGGGAAGACCACCACCGCACGCGAGGTACGCCGCCGCTACGGCCGGGGCGCCGCCCTCCTCGAACAGGACTACCTCCGCCGGATCATCCTGCGGGAACACGACAGCACCCACATCGACCCGGTCGCCCCCACCTTCATCACCACGACCGCCCGCACCGCCCTCGACCTCGGCTACCACGTCATCCTCGAAGGCATCCTGCACACCGAACGCTACGCACCAGCCCTCCACCACCTCATCGACCACCACCCGGGCCCCACCGCCGTCTACTACCTCGACGTCCCGTACGACGAAACCCTCCGCCGACACGCCACCCGCACCGAACCCATCCCCGTCACCCCCGACCAGATGCGCCACTGGTACACCCACCTCGACCTCCTCGGCACCCCCGACGAGATCACCATCCCCGAACACCACACCCTCGACCAGACCGTCACCACGATCCTGCACACCAGCGGCCTCACCACCACCCCCGCCCACACACCCTGCCCACGACGCTGCCGACACTGCACCGCATCCGAGAAGCCCGATCCTGGTGAGGCGCAACGCCGCGACGACGGCCTACAGTGCGACCGGGGGTAGGGATTGAGCGTCTCGGAGATCGCCGCGGTTCTGCAGGCGGTGATCGAAGGTGTCGCAGACCAACGCCGTCGGCTCGCCGCCGTCA
Organism: Micromonospora yangpuensis; assembly: GCF_900091615.1. Classification (NCBI taxonomy): domain Bacteria; kingdom Bacillati; phylum Actinomycetota; class Actinomycetes; order Micromonosporales; family Micromonosporaceae; genus Micromonospora; species Micromonospora yangpuensis. The sequence continues at coordinate 4,163,930 of NZ_FMIA01000002.1, forward strand.
CCGACGACCTCCAGCGGGATCGCGACCGGTTCCACGCCGTCACCGCCGCCTCCGGGCATCGTCTCGTCGGTGAGACGCTGCGCCAGCAGACCGAGGCGACCCAGCGGTTACGCCACGCCGACCACCTGCTGAGCGTTATACCGCAGGCCCTGGCCGAGTTCGCGGCGGCGATCGGCGCAACCGTCCAGCCCTCATCCACCACCGGAGAACCGCAGCAACCGACTAAACCCCGATCTCAGCCCACCGAACCGGCGACCCCCACCACGGTCGGCGACCCGGCGGGCATCCCCGCAGCCGTCACCCGCCTGGCCCGACGGCTCAGACCATGGCAGGACGGCGAGAACGCCAAGGCGTACGCCTACGACAGCAACCACCAACACCTGACCGACGAACCCTTCACCAGCGGCCGAATCGCCTCCGCCGCCCACGGCCTACGTCCGGTACGAGGCGGCGGCCACCCCGTCACCGTCACCGACCACGTCGAGGGACACGTCGCTGCCCGGATGCGCACGCCCAACGGCCCACGCGAGGTCACCCTCGTGATCAACAAGACACCCTGCGACGACCGGCCCTTCGGCTGCGACCGACTCCTGCCCCACCTCATCCCCACAGGATCACGCCTTACGGTGTACGTGGTCGAAGCAGACGGACCCCGATTCCACCGCACCTACCAGGGCACCGGAAAGGCGATCACCACGTGAACTACCAGATGATCTGGACCGGCCACACCCGCACCGTGGCCACCACCGCCGACCTGGCTGCCACACTCGAAGAGATCACCATACAGACCTCGACCGGCCTGCCGATGGCAGTCACCGTTCTGCCCGCCGGCCACGAACACCTGACCCCGTACGACGACGACTTCCCCGACTGCCTAGAAGTAGGGCTCGGCCACCCGGAACGGGCGTTCGTCCGCTGGATGGGCCACGACGGCGGATACGGCTACCAACCCGATCTCCCACCCGGGCCAGCCGGACTCCGCTTCGACTACGGCGGACAACCCATCCACCCCGAACCCCACGAACTACGCGTCAGCCCCCCAGCCGCCCGACACGCCGTGGAAGAGTTCATCACCACCGGCCAACGCCCCACCCACTTGCTCTGGCAACCCGCCCAGTAACACCAGGTCGACAGCGGAACTCACGACAGACGGTCCCCGACCACGCCGGTCACGACGAGCAGGACCACGGCGACCAACAACGCCAGACCCATAACCCGGCCACGCCGCCGCGCCTCACCGACGCTGACCGCCCGGTACACGCCAAGGCCGGCCACCGCCGCTACCCCCAGGGGTACCGACACCGAGAGAAAGCGCAGAAGCGACCAAGTGCCGAACGTGCCGTCGTCACCCGCCGAGGCCAGCATGTAGACCAGGAAGCCCAGGCCAACCAGGCAAAAGAAGAAGAGCACCAGCGACAACAGGGCCATCCCACGCCGGAAGTCACGCCACTGATCGCGCTCTGCCGGCCCCGTCGCGATCGGATCGACCCGCTCTGCCTGATCCACGGTGACACCATGCCATAGCGCCACTACCGAAGGCGACTCTCCTCCGGCCGACACCCGATCCGCCTGGCCAGTGGCGCGGCCGGCCATGCCCTGTCCAGCCGAGCCGTTGACGTCAACGGTGCTACGCACTACGGAGCGCCGCCCCCTGTCGCACGACGTCCGTGTCGAGTGCCGCAGAGATCATGCCGAGTCGTCGGGCGTCCGCGTCGAGGTCGGCGTGCGTGCCGAGATCCGTGGGCTTCTCCAGCTGCGGAGAACGACCGGACTCGGCGCTGCCACCCTGTCGGCGGCGTTCGATGGCACCGAGCACAGCAGCGGCCTCCCCCGCCGCCCGGGCCCGTTCGGGCTCCCACCCCTCCGCCTCCGCACGACGTCGCACCTGGTCGATCAGCTGCTCGTCCAGGTCGCCCAGCATCAGCAGTCCGTCGCCGATCTCCACGAACCGCCGGTACAGCCGGGAATCCGCGCCGAACCACGCGCGCCTCGGCCGTTCCGGACGCCGCGGCGGAGCCAGAGCAATCGAGGGTACGACCTGGTAGATGGCGTACCACAGGGGATGCAGATCCCGGTACGCCCCGCTGCGGCGGGGCCAGGCCCGCAGGCTCTCGACGGCTTTCCACGTCGACGACAGCACCAGGCTCGAACAGATGAGGGACTTGGACACCGATCTGAAGCACTCATGCTTACATGAGTGTTCATGGGCCTAGTGTATCGCTTCCGCGGATTGCAGCTTCGACATGAGTGACCCGTTTCTATCGGCATCACGGGCGCGCTGACGCGGGCGCGAGAGCTGATCGGGTACGCCCGATTCCGGCCGGAGCAACCTCCGGTCCCGGAAAGGTCGCTTCCGAGGCCGGCACTCCTACAACCTTCACAGCCATTTTCATCCTGCGTAGTGGTTGTCTTCGACGTGGTGTAGGACGAGGATGCCCCTCCCCCGGGGAGGTCGTCGGCCTCCTGGGCGTCTCCGGCTCGGGCAAGACACCCTGGCGCTCGCCCTGCTCGGTCACCAGCGCCCCGGACTGCACCTACGGTCGGGGCGGCTACGGGTCTTCGGCACCGACCCCTTCCGTCCCGAGGGCCGGGCCCTGCGCGGCCAGGTCGTCTCCTTCCTCGGCCAGGACCCGGCCGCCGCCCTGAACCCCGCCCGCCGCCTCGGTGCCCAACTCGCGGAGGCCGCCGGGCCGGGCCGGGTCACGGAACTACTGGCGACGATGGACCTGCCCACCGACCACGCCTTCACCCGACGACGGCCCCACCAGATCTCCGGCGGGCAGGCCCAGCGCGTCGCCCTGGCCATCGCCATCGCCGGCAACCCCCGCCTGCTGATCCTCGACGAACCCACCAGCGGCCTCGACGAACCCCTCGCCCGGGACCTGCGCGAACGGCTCACCACCTACCTGCGGGACCGGGACTGCGCCGCCCTGGTCATCACCCACACCCCGCCCTGGCCTCGACCATGGCCTACCGGATCCTCCACCTCGACTCCGGACGCCTGGCACCCGCCCCCGTCCACCCCGACCCGCCGCCGTTTCCTTGCTGCTGCGGCTCGGGGACTGGGAGGTGGCGGGTTTCAGCCCGGAGATCGCCCGGGTCACCCCCGACGGCACGGTCGTGACGCAGCCCCTCGCCGGCACCCGCGCCCTCGACGGCAGCCCGCTGTTCGACGCCGCCCGCTGCGACGAGCTGTACCGGGACGCCACGGAGGTGTTCGAACACGCCCTCTCGGTCCACCTCGCCGCCACCGAGATGTCCACCGTGTGCGCTCGCGCGAACCGACCGCCGCCGACGCCGGTGCGGGGCCTTCCCTCGTACCGCTGCCGGTGGCCTGCTCGCCAACGGCTGTCTGCCGGTCGCCGCCCACGGCCGGAGCGGGTGGAGCCGGTAGCACACGCCAGCCTGGTTGGCCCGATGCGCCTTGTTCGCGGTCGCGGCCGCTGCTCGTGCGCCGGCCCCGCCCGCCACCGCCGTGTCGAAGCCCACGGCGATCGCCTCCGCGGGAGCCACAGTCGACTGCTCCGCCGCTGGCACGGTGGAAAACGTCCGGGGTACGAGGCGCAGCCACGCAGACGATCCGACCAGTACGGGTTCCGCGGCGCCGCCACTCCCTCCTGCGGTGCCCGACCCCCGACCCCGCCGTGTGATCCTGCCCGACTGGTGACCCGTACCACCCGCTGCGGAGGTGGCGTGAAAAGGGCGTCAAAAAGCAGCTCACCGCCGTGATAGTTGCGTTAACACCCCTGTTCGGCCGGCGGCCCGAGGCGTTTGCTTGCCCGGCACGACCGGCCCGGTCGTGCCGAAGTCGTCCCGGTGGGAGATCAGTCGTGTCCGACGTGCCGTTCGTGGTGTTGACGGTGGTGCTGTTCGCAGCGCTCGCTCTCGTGGTGAGGGGGGTGGAGAAGCTGTGAGTGCTGTCAACGCCGTCGGCTTGGTGCTGGCGATGGGCTTGGCCGTGTTCCTGGTGATCGCCCTGCTCTTTCCGGAGCGCTTCTGATGACCACGACGACAGCTGGTGTGCTCTTCATCCTGTCCCTTCTCGCCGCTTTGGTCGCGGTCTACCGGCCCTTCGGTGACTACATGTACCGGGTGGTGTCCGGCACCCGGCAGTCCCGCGTCGAGCGGGGGGTCTACCGCCTCGTCGGTGTCGACCCGGCCGCCGAGCAGACCTGGGGGGTGTACGCCCGTAGTGTGCTCGCCTTCTCCGCGATCTCGATCCTGTTCCTGTACGCGTTCCAGCGCCTCCAGCACCACCTCTGGCTGTCGCTGGGGCTCGACCCGGTGGTGCCGCACGGCGCCTGGAACACCGCGGTGTCGTTCGTGACCAACACGAACTGGCAGTGGTACTCGGGTGAGTCGACGATGGGGCACCTGGTGCAGATGGCCGGACTGGCGGTGCAGAACTTCGCCTCGGCGGCGGTGGGCATCGCGGTGGCAGTGGCCCTGGTACGGGGGTTCGCCCGTCGTCACACCGGGGAGTTGGGCAACTTCTGGGTGGACATGACCCGTATCGTCCTGCGAATTCTGCTACCGATCGCGCTGCTCGGCGCACTGGCGCTGATGATCGGCGGGACGGTGCAGAACCTATCCGGCGGCACCGAGGTGACCACCCTCACCGGCGGCACCCAGACGATCACCGGCGGGCCCGTCGCCAGCCAGGAGGTGATCAAGGAACTGGGCACCAACGGCGGTGGCTTCTACAACGTCAACAGCGCCCATCCCTTCGAGAACCCGTCGGCGTGGACGAACTGGCTGGAGATATTCCTGCTCCTGCTGATCCCGTTCAGCCTGCCGAGGGTCTTCGGCCGCATCGTCGGGCAGCACCGGCAGGGCTACGCGATTGCCGCCGTCATGGGAGTCCTGGCACTCGCCAGCGTCACCCTGACCAACGTCTTCGAGCTGACCGGGCACGGCACCGTCCCGGAGGCGGTCGGCGCGGCGCTGGAGGGTAAGGAGGTCCGGTTCGACGTGTCGAACTCGGCCACCTTCGCCGCTGCCACCACGCTGACCTCGACCGGCGCGGTGAACTCGTTCCACGACTCCTTCACCGCGCTGGGTGGAGGCATGCTGCTGGGCAACATGATGCTCGGTGAGGTCGCGCCCGGCGGGGTCGGTGCCGGCCTGTACGGGATCCTGATCCTGGCGGTGATCACCGTCTTCGTGGCGGGCCTGATGGTCGGCCGGACCCCGGAGTACGTGGGTAAGAAGATCGGCTCCAGGGAGATCAAGTTCGCCTCGGTGTACTTCCTGGTCACGCCGACGCTGGTCCTGGTCGGCACGGCTGCGGCGTTCGCCACCGGGAACAACTCGACCGCGTTGAACGTCGGCCCACACGGGCTGTCCGAGGTGCTGTACGCGTTCACCTCGGCGAGCAACAACAACGGTTCCGCGTTCGCGGGCATCACCGTGAACACCCCGTGGTGGAACACGGCCCTGGGGCTGTGCATGCTGCTCGGTCGTTTCCTGCCGATCATCCTCGTGCTCGCCCTCGCCGGCTCGCTGGCCCGACAGCCCCCCACTCCCGCCTCCGACGGGACCCTGCCCACGCACCGGCCACTGTTCGTCGGCATGGTCGTCGGGGTCACGGTGATCCTCAGCGCGCTCACCTTCCTGCCCGCGCTCGCCCTCGGCCCTCTGGCAGAAGGGCTGTGAACAGCATGAGAGAGATGGACATGACCACCTCCACGCCGGCGCCGCACGGCACCGCCGACACGGGAACCGCCGGTACCCCGGGCGCCCACGGCAGCCGGACCGGTGGTGGCCTGCTTGACCCGAGGCAACTGCTCCGCTCGCTACCGGAGGCCGTGCGCAAGCTCGACCCACGGACGCTCTGGCGCAACCCGGTGATGCTGATCGTCGAGATCGGCGCGGCCTTCACCACCGTGCTCGCCGTCGCCGCCCCCTCGATGTTCGCGATCGCGATCACGGTCTGGCTGTGGCTCACCGTGATCTTCGCCAACGTCGCCGAAGCGGTCGCCGAGGGCCGGGGCAAGGCCCAGGCGGCCACCCTGCGCCAGGCCAAGACGAACACGATCGCCACCCGGCTGATCGACTGGACCCCCGGCACCCGCGCCGACGCCCTGCGGGACGAGGCGGTACCCGCCACCGACCTGCGACAGGGCGATGTCGTCCTGGTCGTGGCCGGTGAGATCATCCCGGGTGACGGTGACGTGGTCGAGGGCATCGCCAGCGTGGACGAGTCGGCCATCACCGGCGAGTCGGCTCCGGTGATCCGGGAGTCCGGCGGTGACCGCAGCGCCGTCACCGGCGGCACGAAGGTACTCTCCGACCAGATCGTCGTGCGGATCACGCAGCGCCCTGGCGAGAGCTTCATCGATCGGATGATCGCCCTGGTCGAGGGTGCCAACCGACAGAAGACCCCGAACGAGATCGCGCTGAACATCCTGCTCGCGGCGCTCTCCGTCGTCTTTCTGCTGGCCGTGGTGACCCTGCAGCCACTGGCGATCTTCTCCAAGGGCTACCAGGCCGCGGCCCCGGACACCCAGGCGATCACCGACACCGGCGTCACCGGCGTGGTCCTGGTCTCCCTGCTGGTCTGCCTGATTCCGACCACCATCGGGGCGCTGCTGTCCGCCATCGGTATCGCCGGCATGGACCGCCTCGTCCAACGCAACGTCCTGGCGATGAGCGGTCGGGCCGTGGAGGCCGCGGGTGACGTCAACACCCTGCTGCTCGACAAGACCGGCACCATCACCCTCGGTAATCGGCAGGCGGCGGACTTCCTCCCCGTCGGGGGCGTCACCGCTGCCGAGGTGGCAGACGCCGCCCAGTTGTCCAGCCTCGCCGACGAGACGCCCGAGGGTCGGTCGGTGGTCGTGCTGGCGAAGAACGAGTACGGCCTGCGCGAGCGGGAGCCCGGACTGATGCCGCACGCCACGTTCGTGCCGTTCACCGCCCAGACCCGAATGAGCGGCGTCGATCTGGCCGCCGCCGGTGAGGGATCGGACCGGCGGGTGCGCAAGGGAGCCTCGACGGCGGTGCTCAGATGGGTCCGCGACAACGGCGGAGACCCCACCGCTGACGTCGCCGGGATCGTCGACGCCATCAGCGGCAGCGGTGGTACTCCGCTGGTGGTCGCCGAGCACGTCGACGGCGAGCCGGCCCGCGTCCTCGGGGTGGTCCATCTCAAGGACGTGGTCAAGCCCGGGATGCGGGAGCGGTTCGACGAGATGCGTCGGATGGGCATCCGGACTGTGATGATCACTGGGGACAATCCCCGTACCGCGAAGGCGATCGCCGACGAGGCGGGGGTGGACGACTTCCTCGCCGAAGCCACCCCGGAGGACAAGCTCGCCCTGATCCGCAAGGAGCAGGAAGGTGGTCGACTGGTCGCGATGACCGGCGACGGCACCAACGACGCGCCCGCCCTGGCCCAGGCCGACGTGGGCGTGGCGATGAACACCGGGACCTCGGCCGCCAAGGAGGCCGGCAACATGGTCGACCTCGACTCCGATCCGACCAAGCTGATCGAGATCGTGGAGATCGGAAAGCAACTGCTGATCACCCGGGGTGCGCTGACCACCTTCAGTATCGCCAACGACATCGCCAAGTACTTCGCGATCATCCCGGCCATGTTCGTCGGCATCTATCCGAGCCTGGACACGCTGAACGTCATGCGTCTGTCCAGCCCCGAGTCGGCCATCCTCGCCGCGGTCGTCTTCAACGCACTGGTCATCGTGGCGCTCATCCCGCTCGCCCTGCGGGGTGTCCGGTACCGACCAGCCGCGGCCTCGAAGCTGCTCACCCGCAACCTGTGGATCTACGGTCTCGGCGGGATCGTCGTCCCGTTCGTCGGCATCAAGCTCATCGACCTGCTCATCCAGTTCGTACCGGGGATCTGACATGCGACTTCCCACCTGGCTCAACCAACACGTCGCCGCGCTGCGCGCACTGCTCGTCCTCACCGCGCTGCTCGGGTTGGCCTACCCGCTCACCCTGGTCGCCGTCGGGCAACTGCCCGGTCTGTCCGGCAGGGCAGACGGTTCCCTGCTCACCGCAGACGGCAGGGTCGTCGGCAGCGCGCTGATCGGCCAGTCCTTCACCGACATGGACGGCAACCCCGTTCCGCGCTACTTCCAGCCTCGTCCGTCGGCCGCCGGTAACGGGTACGAGCCCACCGCCACGGCCGCCAGCAACCTGGGCCCGGAGAGTGTCGTCGACACCCTCTCCGCCGAACCGGACGGAGCCGCCGAGAGCCTGCTCACCCAGGTCTGCTCACGCAGCAAGGCGGTGGGTGACCTGGAGGACGTCGACGGGCGCCGACCGTACTGCACCCTGGACGGGGTCGGCGCGGTCCTCGCCGTGTTCCGCTCCGACGGGCTCACCGGCCCGATCATCCGCGTCGTGAGCGTGAACCAGACCGCCCCGGCAACGCCGTTCGTCGGCACCTACGAGGGCGTACCGGTGGAGCTCGCCCAGCCGGGGGAGGACTACCTCGCCCAGGGCGGACTGATCATCCCGGTCCGAGGAGACGCCCCCGCCGACCCGGTCGTGCCCGCCGACGCGGTCACCGCCAGCGGCAGCGGCCTCGACCCGCACATCTCCCCCGAGTACGCCCGCATCCAGGTCACCCGCGTGGCACGTGAACGCGGCGCGGACCCGGCGGCCGTCCGACGACTGGTCGCGACGCACACCACGGGCCGGGCGCTCGGCTTCATGGGCGCACCCGGCGTCAACGTCCTGGCCCTCAACCTCGCCCTGGACAGGGAGCTCCCGACCCGCTGAGGCACGATCCCGGGCAGGGTCCATCCCTGCCCGGGATCGTTCACCCATCGACGGCCCCAGCGGGCCCGAGGCCCACCCGACGAGCCACGAGCAGATCCACATCCAGAGAGGACCTTCCAGGTGTCACGAGGAGAACTCCGAATCTACCTGGGTGCGGCCCCTGGGGTCGGCAAGACCTACGCGATGTTGGAAGAGGCACGACGACGTGCCGAACGCGGCACGGACGTGGTGATCGGCTTCGTCGAGACCCACGGTCGGCGGCACACCGCCGCCATGGTCGGCGACCTGGAACAGGTCGACCGCCGCACGATCACCTACCGGGGGACCGGGTTCACCGAGATGGACCTCGACGGTGTCCTCGCCCGTCGGCCCGAGGTGGTGGTGGTCGACGAACTGGCTCACACCAACGTGCCCGGCTCCCGCAACGAGAAACGGTGGCAGGACGTCCAGGAACTCCTCGACGCCGGCATCTCGGTACTGACCACGGTCAACGTCCAACACCTCGAATCGGTCAACGACGTGGTCACCCAAATCACCGGGACCAACCAGCGTGAGACCGTGCCCGACGAGATCGTGCGGGCCGCAGGACAGGTCGAGTTGGTCGACATGACGCCGGAGGCGCTCCGCCGACGGATGGCACACGGCAACATCTACCGACCAGACAAGATCGACGCGGCGCTCGGCAACTACTTCCGGGTCGGCAACCTCACGGCGCTTCGTGAACTCGCCCTGCTCTGGCTGGCCGACAAGGTCGACGACCAACTCGACCGTTACCGGAACCAGCAGGGCATCTCCGACACGTGGGAGGCCCGTGAGCGGGTCGTCGTCGCCCTCACCGGCGGCCCGGAGGGTGAGACGTTGATCCGACGGGCCGCCCGGATCGCGGCCCGGAGCAAAGGCGCCGACCTGCTCGCCGTGCACGTGGCTCGCAGCGACGGCCTCGCCGGGTTCGACCCCGCCCAGCTCGCCCGGCAACGGGTGCTGGTGGAGAGCCTCGGTGGCACCTACCACCACGTGCTCGGCACCGACATCCCGACGTCGTTACTCGACTTCGCCCGAGGGGTCAACGCCACCCAGCTCGTCCTCGGCGCCAGCCGCCGGGGCCGCCTCGCCCAGGTGTTCTCCCGGGGGGTCGGGGTCACGACGACAGCCCTCTCCGGCGCCATCGACGTCCATCTGGTCACCCATCCCGAAGCCGGGCGAGGTCGTCCGGGCAGCGGGGTCCCGGCGGCGCTGTCACGGCGACGCCGGCTGCTGGGGTACGCACTGGCCGGGGTGGGCATGCCGTTGCTGACTCTGCTGCTGCGGGCCCTGCCGGACCTCAACCTCAGCAACGACATCCTGCTCTTCCTCGCCGGCGTCGTCGGCGTCGCGCTGGTCGGCGGCCTCTGGCCGGCTCTGGTGGCCGCCCTCGCCGGGTCGCTGCTGCTGAACTGGTTCTTCACCCCGCCGTACCGCACGCTGACCATCGCCGAGGCGGACAATCTCCTCGCCCTCGGGGTGTTCGTCGGCGTCGCCCTCGCGGTGAGCTGGGTGGTCGACGTGGCTGCCCGCCGTACCCGGGAGGCGGCGCGCGCGTCCGCCGACGCACAGACCCTGGCCACCGTGGCCGGCAGCGTACTGCGTGGGCAGCGTCCCCTGCCGGCGCTGCTGGACCGGCTCCGGGAGACCTTCGGGCTGCGCGCGGTCAGCGTCCTGGAGTTGACCGCCGAGGCCGAAGGACGCCCCGGTCGGGCCCGCGAGGTGAACGCCTGGCGGGTCGTGGCAAGCGTCGGGGAGGCACCGGCGGGCAGCCCCGAGGAGGGCGAGACAACGGTACCCGTCGACGACCGGCTCACCGTCGTGCTCTGCGGCCGCCGACTGGACGCGGCCGACCGGCGGGTCGTCGAGGCGTTCGCCGCGCAGGCCGCCGTCGCGCTCCGTCAGGAACGGCTCGCCGAGGAGGCGGCCGCGGCCAAGCCGCTCGCCGCAGCCGACCGGATGCGCACCGCCCTGCTCGCCGCCGTCAGCCACGACCTGCGTACCCCGTTGGCCTCGGCGAAGGCGGCGGTGAGCAGCCTGCGCAGCCTCGACGTCGAGTTCGACGCCGACGACCGCGACGAGCTGCTGGCCACCGCCGACGAATCCCTCGACTGGCTCGGCCGGCTGGTGGAGAACCTCCTCGACATGAGCCGGCTCCAAGCCGGGGTGCTGGGCGTCACCGCCACCGCCATCGGGTTGGAGGACGCGGTACCGAGGGCTCTGGACGAGCTGGGGCCGGCAGCGGCCGACGTCACGACGGACATCCCCGCCGACCTGCCGGCGGCCGTCGCCGACCCGGGACTCCTGGAACGGGTCCTGGTCAACATCATCGCCAACGCCCTCCGGTACAGCCCAACCGGACAGCCACCCACCATCACCGCGAGCGCCCACGCCGGTCATGTGGAGCTACGCGTCATCGACACCGGCCCCGGCATCCCGGAGGACCAGTGGGAACACGTCTTCCTGCCGTTCCAGCGCCTCGGCGACCGGGACAACACCACCGGCGTCGGCCTGGGTCTCGCCCTGTCCCGGGGCCTCGTGGAGGCGATGGGTGGCAGCATCACCCCCGAGACCACTCCCGGCGGCGGGTTGACCATGGCGCTACGACTTCCCGCGGCCGCCCAGACCGTCACGCAGGAGTCAAACCGATGACCCGGATCCTCGTCGTGGACGACGAACCGCAGATCCTGCGGGCCCTACGGATCAACCTGCGCGCACGGGGCTACGATGTCGTGGTGGCCGAGAACGGCACGACGGCCCTCAAGGCTGCGGCCACCCACCCACCCGACCTCGTGGTTCTCGACCTCGGCCTGCCCGACATCGACGGAGTCGACGTCATCCGGGGGCTTCGGGGGTGGACCGCCGTACCGATCATCGTCCTCTCCGGTCGCACCGGCAGCGAGGACAAGGTGATCGCCCTCGACGCGGGTGCCGACGACTACGTCACCAAACCCTTCGGCGTGGACGAACTCCTGGCCCGCATCCGAGCGGTCACCCGTCGCCTCGCCGCGACGCCGACGGACTCCGCCGCGCTGCCCGTGACGGCCGCTGCCCGGGTGGGACGGCACGTCGTCAACCTCGCCGACCGCACCGTCACCCGCGACGACGGTGCCGAGGTACGGCTCACCCCCACCCAGTGGGCCATGCTCGAGCAACTGCTGCGCCATCCGGGCAAATTCATCAGCCAGCGTCAACTACTGCGGGAGGTGTGGGGCCCGGAGTACCAGCACGAGACGAACTACCTGCGGCAGTACATGGCCCAGCTACGGCGCAAGCTCGAAGACGACCCGGCCCGCCCCCGACACCTGATTACCGAACCAGGAATGGGGTACCGATTCCGCCCCTGACCATACCAACGGCCCGAAGAGTCATCGAAGCAGCGGCCCGGGGCGTCAGGTGTCACGTCGAGACCGGTGGCGCGACTCTCACCGACCGGTAAAGCGATTGGACTCGCGCCTGCCACCTAAGGTGTCCATCTGGTCGGCAGCATCCGAGGTGGACGTACCCCCGCCGACTCACCAGAAGCTGACGCCTTCGCCATATGTTGGTCACTTCACTCCTTCAGGCTGGCGGGAAACGACAGGCCCGGAGAAAAGCCGGCCAGGATCCCATCAGGCGGTCCGGCGCAAGGCAATCACATTGTCGGTCACCTCGGCCGTCTGGCCACCTGGGCCGGTGGCCGTCCGATCGCGGGCTTCGCAGTAGAGCACCTGCCAGGACGCGAGATCGAGATCCAGCCCGGCCAGGGTCTCGTCCGGGGTGGGAATCGTGGCCCCCTTGTTCCACGACCACGGGGCTACCGAACCATGGTCGACGATCAGCAGCATGCCACCGGGGTTCACCTGCCCGCCGAGATCACGCAAGATTCGGGCCCTGGGAAACTCGAAGAGGCTCTGCAGGTAATGAGCGCTGACCAGGTCCCAACTTCCCGAGGGCAGGGAATCCGCCAGGTCATGCCGTTCGGTGCGGATCCTGTCGCTCAACCGCTCGTCGGCGGCGCGCTCGCGCAGCCGCTGCAAAGCGGCCTCGGCGATGTCGACCGCGGTGACCTGCCAGCCGCGTTGTGCGAGCCACAAGCTGTCCGCACCCTGACCACATCCCAGGTCGAGGGCGGCACCCGGCGGTAGGTCGCCGACCGCAGCGGCCAGGACCGCGTTGACGCTCAACTCCCAGGGGGAAGCGGCGATCTGTTGGTGCAGGCTCTCCCAGAACTCGGCCGGTGTGGCCGCGTCCGGTGGTTCCATGTATGTCATACGCTCACGTCCTCGCGATCGATCGGGCTCCACGGGCACAGTGCCCCTCGATCCACCCCGCAGGCGAGAAAAATTGCGGGATCGGCAACAACTGACCGACCGCGCCCCCAGAACGACCGCCCGTCGCGTCCATCCGGCACCACCGCTCCATCTCATCCGGCCGCCCAAGATCAAGAATGTGTGGTGCTGGGTCAGCTACGAATGGGACTGGGCAGGGAGAACCCGCCCGAGCCGGTCGGCGACGCGGTTCAGGCAGTCGGCCACGGCCAGAGGAGGGCGGCGGTGCTGCTGACCATACCGATCAACATCAGAAGATGGCATCCGGACGCACCGGCTAGACCGAACACCTGACGGGTGGTCGCGCCCGACATGGCGATGAACAACCGTAGGAACGCTCCTCTTGGACAGCGCGGACCTTCCGCCCGTCTCGCCCGGATACCCCGCCGGTCCTGGCTGCTGCTGACCGGGGCGGGACTCATCGTGGCGGCGATCGGGCTCGGGATCCAGCTCGCCCTGAACGGTCAGCCGTACGCGGTCCTCCGGGTCGGCAGCGGGCGCAGTGGTGCGGTCCGCGATTCCCATCGTCCGGCTGGTGGCAAACGCCGGCGCCACCGTCTGCGTGGGCACCCTCGTTCAGCGCCCAGACGGCACCGCGCTCGATCTGACCTGGGCAACCGACTTCGGTGCCGACCAACGCCTCGGCGGTTGCCTGGCCCTGGCGATCGGCGAGGCCTGCATGCTGGTACTGCTGGCCTTGTTGCTGCTCAGGTGGGGATTGACGGGAGGCAACCCCCACGACCTCGCCCATCCAGCCGCGGCAGGCACGATGCAATCGCCCGCCACGGTGGCCCTGGTGCACCGGTCGATCATGCCAGCCGGGGAAGAAAAGTCGGTCACCAGCGGCGCCCCGGACGACGATGAGGTCGGGCGCTTCGATCGCGACGTCACCTCCGGCGGTCGTGGGAACAACTGACGCCGGCCTGCGGGGCACCACCGTCGCACGGCACGGGTCCGAGCCGGGTAGACCCCGTCGTGATCCACCCGAGCTCGCCCAGATTCGGGTCAGAGCCAGGGCCTCTGCGGGGTCGACACCCCCGGGGTCGTCTGACCCCCTGGCGACGTCTACGCATGATGTCGGCCCGGGCGAGCGCGGCGTGCACGCGAGCCCTGCGGGTGATCTCGGTGGCCTGATCCAGCCACCGCTGACAGTCGGGACACAGCGCTAGGTGAGCTGTGGCCGACGTGCGCTCGACCGGTGTCGCCTCGCCATCCATCTGAGCGGACAGTACTTCGCGCCACCCCTCACATCTCACGTCAGGAGTAGTCGGGCACGGAACCTGTGAGGTTCCGGCACCACCGCCACCTACTACTTCTGGTAGTAACAGATGTCGACCCGCCCCTGAACGTCGGATCTCGAGGAACAGACGAGGAACCGGAAGCGCCGCCCTGCCGACCTATGCAGAGCGACGCCCTCCCGAGTCGGCTCACCGGCCACCGGTGGTCGGCTCCGGGACACGTCGTCGAGTACCGAAAGGTGGAGAAGCGGTGACCGACCCGGTCTGGTGGCTGATCATGGCGGCGGCCGCCGTTGTTCTCGGTAGCCGCCGGGGGCGGCTCCAGTCCTCGCCCGGGTCCGACGGGGAGCACAGCCTCGTCAACCAGGAGGACCTGGCGCACGACGAATCCGACGACCAGGTCAGCCGTCCCTGCCGGCCCACCCCGCGACCGGCGAGAGCGCCCGGGACGTCCAGAGGGACCACGGTCGGCACGAACGCCACCCGGTATGCGGCGCGTCGCAGCGGTTCCCCGGGGCTCAGGCTCCTACACCACGGCTCGTCGGAGAGGACCACGGTGGGTCACCTCGTCGTCGTGGCGACCCGATCGGATCCCAACACGCCGGCGGCTCCCGCCCCCCGCCCGTACGGTCGTCATCGCCTGCCCCTGCTGGCCGCACTCACGGTTGTCACCCTGACGGCGGTGTGCGTGGTCCTCGTTCCGTTCGGCCAGACTTCCCGCTCCGGGCGCCCCTTCTGCCCCAAGCGCGAGTCGAGGGTGATCAGCGCGGAGGGGCAGACCCTGTGGGTGTGGCTGCGCCGGGAAAATTCGAGTACCTTCGTGAACCTCTGCTGGGTGGGCAGCCCGACGCAGAAGGTCACCGGTTGGTCCGGAGCCGCCGTGGACACCTCGCACGCAGACGCTCAGGTGACCTTCAGCGTGCTGGCCCTCACCGCGCACACCGCCCTCGGTCATGCGGAACTGCAGCCGGGGCGAATCTGGCGTGTCACGTTCCGGTTCGACTCCGCCGGGAAACGGCCCTCGCTGTCGACCACGGTTCGGACCTGAACAGACCACCAAGATTCAGGCCCAGTAAAGCGGACAACCAGTGTGATGAGCGACGATCCGACAGGAGATGACCGCGATGTCCAGGAAGACGACGGGTAGCCCCGGTCGCAAGACGGGAACGGCCCCCACCGCGAGGGCCGGGGCGAACAGCTCTCGCAAGCAAGCGTCCAAGGCCGCCAAGGCGATGGCCCAGCCCCGGTTCAGCACGAACCTCAAGGTCACCGTCGGGCTGCTGGCGGTGGTGCTGGTCGGCCTGACCGCCCTCCTGGTCTACGTCCAGCGGGGCACCACCGGGGACGCCGAGCGCATCCTGCGGGCCGACAGCCACCGGCTCTCCACCGCCGCCGACGGCCGGGTCACCCTCGTGGAGTTCCTGGACTACGAGTGCCCCGCCTGCGCCCAGGCCTTCCCCGGGGTGGAGCAGCTCCGCGCCGAGTACGACGGACAGATCACCTACGTGGTCCGCAACTTCCCCCTGCCCAACCACCGCAACGCCGAGAACGCCGCCCGCGCCGCCGAGGCCGCCGCCCGCCAGGACAAGTTCGAGGAGATGTACGTCGCCCTCTTCGAGAACCAGGCCGCGTGGGGCGGCCAGCAG
This sequence comes from Micromonospora yangpuensis, assembly GCF_900091615.1. Classification (NCBI taxonomy): domain Bacteria; kingdom Bacillati; phylum Actinomycetota; class Actinomycetes; order Micromonosporales; family Micromonosporaceae; genus Micromonospora; species Micromonospora yangpuensis. The sequence continues at coordinate 4,179,893 of NZ_FMIA01000002.1, forward strand.
CAGGACCAGAGCGCACTCTTCGAGGGCTACGCCCAGGAGATCGGCCTGGACCTGGCCAGGTACCGCACCGACCTCACCGACCCGGCCCTCACCGACCGGATCAACCGGGACAAGAGTGACGGCAGCGCCGCCGGGGTCGGCGGTACCCCGACCTTCTTCCTCAACGGGGAGCGCTTCGACGGGGAGCCCACCTACGCCGGGCTGAAGGCGGCCGTGGACGCGGCCCTGGCCGGATGAGTCAGCCTCTGACCGCGGTACCAGCCCGGATGGTTGCCCCGGAGGTGCCCTTCGCCGCTCGGGTCCTCGGCTGGGTCCTCACCCTCGGCGGGGGGATCGGCGCCCTGGCCGCCCTGACCCTGATCATCGAACGTTTCAACCTGCTCGTCGACCCCACCTACCGGCCCACGTGCAGCATCAACCCGATCCTGTCCTGCGGTTCGGTGATGACCACCTCCCAGGCCGCCGTGTTCGGGTTCCCCAACCCCCTGATCGGGGTGGTCGGGTTCAGCGTGGTGACCACCATCGGGGTGGCGGCCCTCACCGGGGCACGCCTGCCCCGCTGGTTCTGGCTGGGTCTCCAGGCCGGGGCCACCCTCGGGGTGGTCTTCGTGCACTGGCTGATCTACCAGAGCCTCTACCGGATCGGGGCCCTCTGCCCGTACTGCATGGTCGTGTGGGTCGTCACCATCGTCATCTTCTGGTACCTCACCCTGCACAACCTGCACCACCGCCACCTGCCCACCCCGGCGGTCCTGCGAGGGGCCGTGACCGGGCTCGTCCGGTACCACACCGTCGGGCTGCTGCTCTGGTTCCTGGTCATCGCAGCCCTGGTCGGTGAGCAGTTCTGGTTCTACTGGCGGACCCTGCTCACCTGAGCCCGGACCTCGGGCCGCGAGGATGCGGCCCGAGGTCCCCGATGTGCGTCGATGCCCCGGCGGAGACAGGGGTCGGCGCCGGGATCACCCGGCCTGGTCGGCCTCAGCCTCCGAGCTGATGGCCACCCGGACGCTTCCGGTGGCCAGTCCGCCCCGGTCGTCGGCGAACCGGAAGGTGGTGTCGATCGAGACCAGGGGTGGCCGGTCGGCCCAGAGCCGGCGGGCGGTGACCCGTTCGAGGGTCAGTTCCCCGACGAAGGACCGGGGGTCGATCGGTCTGCGGAAGTCGTGGGCGCTTCGGACGACGAGGATGTCGGGAAGTCGGCGCCGCCAGTAGTCGTCCATGCTCCAGTCGGCCAGCGCCGGTTCGGTGCCGTCCCGGACCGCCATGGCCAGCGTGGTGTAGAGCATCTGGTTGTAGCAGATGGAAACCTCGACGGCGTTCAGGTGCCCGGTGTCGTCGATGTAGCACGAGCTGGGGATCGCGAACCGGCCGGTGAGGTGTCGTTCCCCGACGGTGGCGCCGAGCAGGTACCGGCAGTGCGGCTTGTAGCAGGACAACACCTCGGTGAGCAGGTCGGTGGCGACGAGCGCGCTCACTGCGCGGACTGGGGCTCGTCGTACACCGTTACCCGGTAGGAGACAGTCGGCTCGGGGGTGGTGGTGTGCAGGGCCCGGTGCACCATGCTCCAGTTGTCCCAGACCAGGATGTCGCCCTTCTCGAAGGACTGCAGGTGGATCGCCGGATGGGTGCAGCTCTCGTCGAGTTGACCGGTGTGCTCCAGCAGGGCCTGCAGCAGGTCCGGACGGGAGACGCCCTCGGCGTCGGTGACGGACTGGGTGAAGCCCGCGCTGATGTAGAGGATGGTCTCGTCGGTGTGCCGGTGCGGGTACGCCGTGGGGAAGTCGACCGGTGGGGTCTTGGCGTCGACCTCGTCGATGATCTCGGACAGAGGCCGGTACACGTCACTGGGGCGGATCTTGAAGTAGCGGCGGACACTGTGGGTGGCCATGGTGCCCTTGACCGCCAGTTTCAGCTCCTCCGGCAGGGTCTCGTACGCCTTGCAGAGGTCGATGAAGTAGGTGCCCCGGTTCCTGGTCGGTACCACCTGCGGGTAGATGAAGGTGATGTCGAAGGGTCGGGGCATGAACTGGTAGTCGGAGTGCCAGAACTTGCCGGTCTTCGGGACCCCGATCTGCTTCTCCCCGTCGGAGACGTTGGAGGAGACGAACACCTCGGGCACCTCGGGGTGGTGGTAGATCGGCTCGTAGTAGGTGGCGGGTTCGCCGAACCGGCTGCCCAGGGCGAGGAATTCGCGGGGGTCGAGGTGCTGCCCCTTGAGGACCACGATCTTGTCGCGGTAGACCGCGCTCCGGATCTGCCGGACGTCCTCGTCGGAGGTGGGGTCGAAGCCCTCGACGATGACGCCGAGGCCCTCCTGCTGGCTCATCTTCATGGTGGTTCCTTGTCGGTTCAGCGAGCGGTGACGTGGGCGACGAGGTCGCCGACGGTCGTGATCTCGGGTAGGTCGTCGTCCGGAATCTCGATCCCGTGTTCCCGTTCGAGCAGGAACAGGAGATCGACGAAGCTCATCGAGTCCACGCCGATCTCATCGAAGGTGTACTCTGGCTTGAGCGGGGTGATCGGTTCACCGGGGTTGAGGTTCTCGGCGAAGTCACGCACCAGAGCGCGGATCTGTTCCTCGGTCACGGCAGGTCTCCTTTCGTTCGGGCAGCGACAGCCAACTCGGGCCAGGTGAACGCCGCCGCTCCCCACGTCGTCCCGCCACCGAAAGCGCTGACGAGCACCCGGTCACCCCGGCGCAGGACGCCGGCTGCGGCCGCGTCGGCCAACGCGAGGGGAACCGACGCCGCGACAGTGTTACCTACGTTCGTGATGTTGGAATAGACCCTGTCCGGCGGAATCTCCAGTTCGGCACCGACCGTGGTCAGAATGCGGGCGTTGGCCTGGTGGGCGACCAGCCGGTCGACCTCGTTGGGTTGCCAGCCGGCCACCGCCATGGCCGCCCGGGCGGTCTCCGTCATCCGGAGTACTGCGTGCCGGTAGACCGCCTGACCGCGCATGGCGAACCAGCGGTCGGCCTCGTCGGCTTCCCTAGGATCGGGTCGGGCAGAGCCGCCCGCCGCCACGGTGATCAGGTCTGCCTGGTTTCCGTCGGCGCCGAGGTCGAAGCCGAGCAGCGCGCCGGGCTCCCCGGCCTCGCCCGCCCGCAGCACCATGGCGCCCGCTCCGTCGCCGAAGACGGTCGCGGTGGCCCGGTCGCCCGGGTTCAGGATCGTGGTGAAGGCGTCGGCGCCGATGACGAGCACCCGGCGGGCGGTGCCGGCCGCGATCATCCCGTCGGCTACGGAGAGTGCATAGACGAACCCGGAGCATACGGCGGAGAGGTCGAAGGCCGGGATCGTGTCCAGTCCCAACCGGGCGGCGACGAGCGGGGCGGTCGCCGGGCACGGCCGATCCGGGGTCGTGGTGGCCAGGATCACCAGGTCCACCGCCGGTCCGCCCAGGTCAACGGCGGATTCGAGCGCGGCCTGCGCTGCGGCGACCGCGAGGTCCGAGGTCGACTGCCCGGGGGCCACCCGGTGCCGCGTCGAGATGCCGGTACGGCTGACGATCCACTCCTGCGTGGTGTCGAAGCGGCGGCACAGGTCGGCATTGGTGATCACCTGGTCGGGTGTGTACCCACCGATGCCCGCGATGACAGAGGATCTACGCACGGTCCAATGGTCGGCCTCTGAGCAGGGTGAGTTCCCACCTGTGGTGGAACTTTCAACGACTCCTCACCGACTTCCCGATCATGAGGTTGTCTCACCGTCACCCGTGCGCCGGGTGTCATCCCGGCTCTGGACGCTGTACGTCCGGCGGCTCGACCCCAGGACAGCCTCGCCTCACACTCCGTGACGACGTCGGGTGTGTTCCGGCACGGAGCCCCCGGCACCGTCCGGACGAACCGGTGGGGGCACCGGGGGTGATCGATGTCCTACCCGGATAGCCGCCCGCGACCGCCGTACCCGTTGGTCCTCGTCGGCGCGGTGGGGTCGCTGCTGGCCGCGCTCGGGGTGGTGATCGGCCTAGATGGGGTGTCGGCGGGTGCGGCCGTTGCCGCCTTCGCCGGTCTGTTCACGGGCGAGCAGGCGCCGCACGGGGCGGTGGCAGCCACGGGTGGGGGCGTGGTCAGGGTCGTCACGGCGGCGGTGGCCGGTGCCGGGCTCGGGCTGGCGGGGATGTGTCTCCGCTCGCTGTTGCGTGATGCCCTCGCCGACGCGCAGGTGGTGGGGGTGTCCGCCGGGGCGGCCGTCGGGGCGGTGCTGGCCCTGGCCATGGGCGCGACGAGTGCCGTCGTGGTCTCCGGCTCGGCGTTCACCGGGGCGCTGGTGAGCCTGCTCGTCGTCCTGGCCCTCGCTCACGCCCGGCCGGCGACCGGGGTGCTGTTGGCCGGGCTGGGGGTCACGTACGCGGGGTTGGCCCTGGTGGCCGTCGCGCATCCGGCCGTGGCGCCGTCGCGTTCGCCGGGTCTGGTGTTCTGGCTGTGGGGTTCGGGGGCCGGCGGACCGTGGGGAGCCCCGGTGGTGCCTCTGTCGGCGGTCGTGCTGTGCGCGGTGGTGCTGACGACCCAGACGCGGGCGATGAACGCGGTGGCCTCGGAGCCCGGCAGCGGGGCGTTTCGGGTCTCGGCGACCCGGGTGCGTGTGCTGCTCCTGGTGGCGGCGGCGGTGCTCACCGCCGCCGCGGTCAGCAGCGTCGGTGGGGTCGGTTTCGTCGGCCTGCTGGCGGCACACGCCGCCGGGTGGCTGGTCGGGGCGGACCACGGCAGGACGATCCCGGTCGCGCTGCTGGTGGGCGCGGTGGTGCTGGTGGTGGCCGACCAGGTGAGCCGGTGGGTGGGTCCCGTGGCGGATGTGCCGGTGGGGGCCGTGACCGCGCTGCTGGGGGCACCCCTGTTCTGCGCGGTGCTGCGGCGCCGGACCCGGGGGGCGCGGTGAGGGTGGAGGTCCGGTCGGTGACCGTCACGGTCGACGGGGCCCGGCTGGTCGGCGACGCGGGTTTCGTCGCGGAACCGGGGACGGTGACGGGCCTGGTCGGTCCGAACGGCTCCGGCAAGAGCACCCTGTTGCGCTGTGTCTCGCGCGCGGTGCGGCCGACCTCGGGAAGCGTGTTCGTGGGGGCCGAGGACGTGTGGCGCGTGGGCGCGCGGACGGTGGAACGTCGGGTCGCGGTGGCCGCACAGCACGCCGGTGAGTGCGACGGGTTGTCCGCGGCGGAGTGCGTCGAGATGGGCCGGTACCCGTACCGGGGCTTCCTGACCCGGGGGGTGGCGGACCCGGGCATCGTCCGCTCGGCTCTGTCGGCGGTAGGCATGCTCTGGGCGGCGGACCGGCTCGTCGGCGGGTTGTCCGGGGGTGAACGTCAGCGGGTGGTGCTGGCCCGGGCCCTGGCCCAACGGGCGCCGGTGCTGCTGCTCGACGAGCCGGGCAGTCATCTGGACGTGCGCGCCCGGCTGGAGTTGTTCGACCTGCTCCGCTCGGCGGGGGTGACCACCGTGCTCGCGGTGGGTGACCTGGACGAGGCGGTCGCGCACTGCGACCGGGTGGTCCTGCTTCACCAGGGTGCGGTGATCGCCTCGGGGTCTCCCGGGGAGGTGCTCACCGCCGACCGGGTGGACGAGGTGTTCGGGGTGCGTAGCGCGATCGTCCCGCATCCGTTGACCGGCCGCCCGCACCTGGTCACGGCGGCCCGGCAGTGAAGGCGTCTGCTCCGGCCGGGCTGTGGCGGCGGGTGGCGGCGGTGCGTCCCGGTCACGGCGGGCACCGGTCGGATGCAGCCGTTCGGCGTCGAGCACACTCGATGCCCTTATTTCTACATCATGTAGTGTTCGGTACGCCGAACGGGAACGTGGGGAGGCGATCGGCCGTGGTGTCTTGCGTGGTGGTCGAGAGTGAGACGGACGGATCCGTCGCCGTGAGCGGGCCGAGCCCGTGCGCGACGGTCCAAGAGACCCGCGTCGGCCAGGTGCGGACATGACCCCGGCGACACCCGGCACCCCCCGGGTCTCCGTGATCGTTCCCTCCCTCGACGAGGCCGACAACCTGGAGGAGGTCATCCCCGGGGTGCCCCCCGAGTACGAGCTCGTCGTGGTCGAGGGCGTCCGGTACCGGCGCACCAGCGAGCTGCTCCACCGCATCCGGCCGGACGCGACCGTCGTCGAACAGAACCGCTACGGCAAGGGCAACGCCCTGGCCTGCGGCTTCGCCGCCGCCACCGGCGACATCATCGTCATGTTCGACGCCGACGGCTCCGCCGACAGCGCCGAGATCCCCGCCTTCGTCGACGCGATCGTCCGGGGTGCGGACTTCGCCAAGGGCACCCGCTCCCGGGGCGGCGGCAGTGACGACATCACCGTCCTGCGTTCCCTGGGCAACTGGGGGCTGACCAGACTCACCAACCTGCTGTTCGGCACCCGCTACTCCGACCTGTGCTACGGCTTCAACGCCTTCCGCCGCGAGGTCCTGCCGGTGCTCGACCTCCCGTCACCCGGGTCGAGCCGTGGTCCGATGCGGTGGGGCGAGGGCTTCGAGGTCGAGACCCTGATCAACTGCCGGGTCGCGCGGGCGGGGATCGTCGTGGCCGAGATTCCCAGCCACGAGCGCCGCCGGGTCCACGGGGTCAGCAACCTCAACGCGTGGCGCGACGGCAAACGCGTCCTGCGTACCCTCCTACGGGAACGGCGACGGCCGCCCACCGGCCTTCCGCTCCGCACCCCCCAGCCGGAGCCCGAACCAGCCCTTCAGGAGCGACCCACCGGATGAACGTCCGCAATCCCGTCTCCCTCGGCGTCGTCGTCTGCACCTACACCCAGCGCAGGGAGACAGGGCTACGCCGGCTCGTCGACGCGGTCCGCGCCGAACTCGGCCCGGCCGACCGGCTGCACATCGTGGTCGACCACAACCCCACACTCGCCGCCCGGCTGAGCACGTGGGGCCGACCGGCACCCGGGGCCGTCACCGTCCTGGGCAACACCCACGCCCCCGGACTCTCCGGGGCCCGCAACACCGGCGTCGAGGCGGGCACCGAGGAGGTCCTGGTCTTCTTCGACGACGACGCCGTCCCCCGGCCGGGCTGGGCCACGGCCGTCCGGGAACGCTTCTCCCAGCCCGACACCGACATGGTGGGCGGGGCCGTGGACGCCGACTGGGCCGACCGCACCACGACGCCCCCGTGGTTCCCCCCCGAGTACGGCTGGGTCGTCGGATGCGACTACCCCGGTCTGCCCGACGACGGCGCCCGGATCCGCAACCCCATCGGGGCCTGCATGGCCGTCCGACGCCGAGTGTTCGACCAGGTCGGGCTCTTCACCGAGGGGATCGGCCGCCGCGGCGAGCACCCGGTCGGCTGCGAGGAGACCGAACTCGCCATCCGGTTCGCCGCCGCACGGCCAGAGGCCCGGATCGTGCGGGACACCCGACTGCGGGTGGACCACCTCGTGCCACCAGCACGGCAACGTCCGACGTACCTGGTGCGACGCTGCTTCCACGAGGGGCGGTCCAAGGCCCAACTGGTCCGGCTGGTCGGTCGCTCCGCCCTCTCGGCGGAGCGCGCCCACGTGGCCGGCAGCCTCACCCGGGGTTGGCGCCGCGACGCCCTCCGGTTCCTGCGCGGCGAGCGCGCAGCCGGCGCCCGGTTGGGCCTCAGCATGGCGGGCCTGGCCTGCGCCGGGCTGGGCTACCTGACGGGCTTCACCCCTCGCCGGGGCGGATCGGCACCCCAGGTTCGCCCCGAAACTGGCGGCACCCCCGGCGGGCTACCCGCCGTCAGCATCGTGCTGTGCACCCTGGGCACCAGCCCGCACCTGCGCGACAGCGTCGAGGCCCTGACCGCCCAGGATCTTCCCGACATCGAGATCCTGGTCGTCGACAACGATCCCCGCTCCGGTGCGACCCGCCGGGTGCTCGCCGGGCTGCACGACGAGCGGCTCCGTATCGTCGAAGAACCCCGGCGTGGCCTGTCGCAGGCACGCAACCGGGGCGTGCGGGCCGCCCGCGCGCAGGTGGTCGCCTTCACCGACGACGACGCCATCGCCGCCCCCACCTGGGCACGGGTCCTGACCGGCGGCTTCGCACCGCCGGACGACGACGTCGTCTGTGTCACCGGCCGGGTGCTGGCCGCCGCGACCGACACCGACCCGCAACGCTGGTTCGAAGCCGGCGCGGGCTTCGACAAGGGGGCACAGCCCCTGGTGTGGCGGCCCGGACACGAACCGGACCCGGGCGCGGACGCCGGCCCGCGCGGCCCGCTCTACCCCTACGCGGCCGGCGAGTTCGGATCGGGGAACAACATGGCGTTCCTGCGGTCGTTCCTGCTGCGCACCGGCGGGTTCGCCGCCACCCTCGGAGCGGGGGCACCGACCCGGGGCGGCGAGGACCTGGACATGTTCCGGCGGGTCGTGCTCGCCGGGCACGGCCTGCGGTACGAACCGACGGCCGTCGTCCATCACCACCACCGGCCCACCCTCACCGCGCTGCGCACCCAGATGTACGGGTACGGCACCGGGATGGCCGCGAGCGTCACCCGGTACGCGCTGTCCAGCCCGGCCGCGTTCACGCGGATCGTCCGCCGGCTGCCCACGGCCGCAGCGATGCTGCTCAGCCCGACCTCCAGGAAGAACAGCCGCAAGGACCCCGGCTACCCCCGGGCGCTCGACCGCGCCGAACGCCTGGGTTACCTCACCGGCCCGGTGCTGTTCGTCGCCGCGGCGGCACGCGACGCCCTGGTGGGAGGGGGTCGGTGACCACGCAGACCCTGCACCCGACGCCCACCACCATCGTCGACGAGACCCCGGACGGACGGGTCGAGCGCGGGGCGCTCGTGGCGACGGCGGCGCTGGCCCTGATCGTGCCGATCCTGGTCTGGTGGCGGATCCCGCTGCCCGGCCGGGAGGTCCTCGCGGTGCTGTTCGCGCTGACCAGCCCGGGTGTTCCCGTGGCGATCCTGCTGTTCGGCAGGAGTCGACCGATGTGGGTGGCGGCCGCGCCCGCGCTGTCGGTCGCCGCGATCGTACTGCTCACCCTCACCCAGACCCTGACCGTCACCTGGAGTCCATCGGTCGCGGCCTCGCTGCTGGCGGTGGCGACCGCCGCGACGACGGTGCCCGCCTGGGGCGCCTGCCCGACCCGGCCACGACCGTCGCGTACTCCCGTCGACCGGGCGGCGGTGGTGTTCGCGCTCCTGCGATGCTCGGCCCTGGCCGGCGCCACCGTGATGTGGATCTGGGCGGTGCGGGTCGTCGACCTCGACGCGGCGGGCGCCCTCGGCCTGATCCAGGCCCTGCCCTGGCAGTACGTCGTCGCCGTCCTGGTGGTCCTGGCCGTAGCCGCCGGCGCCCTGCACCGCGGAGGGACGGCCACGCTGGCCGTCTGCGCGGTCCTCACGATCACCATGACCACCACCTTCGTCTCCTTCGCCGACGGCGGAGCCGTCGTGGGCACCGGGTACGTCCACGTGGGGTTCGCCGACGCCATCGCCCGCTCGGGGGTGCTACTCACCGCGACGGACGCCCGGTTCAGCTGGCCGGGCTTCTTCACGGCGGCCGCCGCGCTCACCGGCTGGGCCGGGCTCGACGACGCCGCCCCGCTACTGCTGGCCTACCCCGCCGTGCTCGGCAGCCTCTACATCGCCCCGGTGTACGTCATCGGGCTGGCCGTCACCCGCGACCGCAGGCTGGCCTGGACCGGTGTGCTGCTCTTCGCCTGCGGCAACTGGGTCCAGCAGGACTACTTCTCCCCGCAGTCGGTGGCGCTGCTGTTCTTCCTGGTCGTCCTCGCCGTGCTCTTCTGGCAGACCTCCCACGCCCCGGTGCCCCGGGTGACCGGCGGTCCCCTGGCCCGGATGTGGGCGACGGTACGACGGACCCCCGGCCGACCCGTGGGGATGTCCGCGGGCAGGGTGGTGGCCATCGAGGTCACGCTGCTGGTGCTCACGACCGCCCTGGTGGTCACCCACCAACTCACCCCGGTCGCGCTGATCGTCGCACTGGCGCTGTTGGCGCTGACCGGCACGATCCGCTCGCGCACCCTGTGGTTCGCCGTCGGTGTGCTCTTCGCCGCCTGGTTCGCCTTCGGTGCCACCGACTGGTGGACGGGGCACCTGTCGGTCCTGATCAACGGGTTCGGGCAGGTCGAACAGGCGGTGAGCAGCGGAGTGACCGAGCGGGTCCGCGGTGACGGCTCCTACCAGGCCATGCAGCGGCTGAGAATCGGCTGGTCCGCGCTGTTCACGCTGGCCGGATTCGTCGGCTGGCTGGCCAGCAGACGGCTGTTCCCGATGTCCGCCACCGCCGCCGTCGTCGCCGCGCCCGGGGTCCTCGTCGTCGCCCAGCCCTACGGCGGTGAGGTGGTGCTACGGGTGTTCCTCTACGCGCTGCCCCTGCTCGCCGTACTCGCCGCGGTCGCCCTCGGCGTACTGGTGCGGTCGAGGCGGTGGTGGGCCACCGCCGGGCTCGCCGTCGGACTCGGACTGGCGGGCCTGGGCCTGACCGCCGTACGCGGCGCGAACACCGCCTTCGAACGCAATCCCGCCGACGTGGTGGCGACCGCCTCCCGGGTCCTGGACTCGGCGCCGACCGGCAGCACCATCTGGCCGCTGTTCACCGACGGGACGCTGCGCGCGACACGGGTCGGTGAGGTCTGGCCGGTGGACATCACCGCCGGGGAGGGCACGGCATTCCAGCGGCTGCTACGTGCCGAACCGGACTACGTGGTCCTCACCCAGCCCCGGCAACGCTACGAGCACATCGTCAACGGGGCGCTGCCCACCTGGTTCGACACGGTCGCCAGGCAACTGGTCACCACCGGGCGCTACCGCGTGATCGAACGGTCCGACCACGTGACCGTGCTCGCGCGCACCGACCCGCCCACCGAGCGGAGGCCCCGATGAGCCCACTACAGATGGTGATCGGCCCGGTGGCCGGTGCAGCCGTCGCCACGGCGCTCGCCGTGTACGCCGGGTCGGTCCTGCTCCGGGAACGGCGCGGCGCCCCGGCCCGGACGACCGACCTGGCGACCTCACGCCCGTACCTGACGGCGCTGTTCGTCGTCGTCGGGTTGGCCGGGCTGGTCCTGCTCACGCTGCGACTGGGGGTGATGTCGTGAGGCGCGCCCTGGTCACCGTCGTGGCGGTGCTGGTGACGATCGCGGTGGCCGCGGGTGGGGCCCTCGCCGGACGGTGGAAGCCGACCCTGTCGGAGCGACGCACCGGCGACGAGGCGTTGCTGGACCGGTCGGCCCGGCTGTTGACCGGCGTACGCCACTCGGCCTCGGTCTGCTACGTCACCGACGACCAGGTGCGCTACGCCCACTTCGGGTCCGACGAACGTCGCCGCTACGAGATCGCCTCCCTGACCAAGACCTTCACCGGGGAACTGCTGGCCGACTCGGTCGCCCGCGAGGAGGTACGCCTCGACACCCCCGTCGGTGACCTGCTGGACCTCGGCGAGGGACCCGTCGCCGACGTCACCCTGCAGGATCTGGCCACCCACCGCTCCGGGCTGGGCGAGTGGGGCGACGAGGACCGGGACGACACCCTGCGCCGGTGGTGGGTGGAGGAGGTGCGCGGCGACACCGTGCACGACGTCGACCTCGCCGAGGTGCTCGACCGTGCCCGGCGGGATCCGCTGGCCACCCGGGGCCGGTTCGCCTACTCCAACATCGGGATCGCCCTGCTCGGCCACGCCCTCGCGGCGGCGGCGGAGACCGACTACCCCACCCTGCTCCGGCAACGGCTGATCGAACCGCTCGGGCTGCGGGACACCGGGTTGGGATCCGCCGCGAACCACAACCGGCCACGCGGCTACACCGACCAGGGCAGACGCAGCCCACCGTGGAACCTCGGGGCCTACGCCCCCTCGGGATCCGGGATCTCCACGATCGCCGACATGTGCCGCTACGCCCAGCGACTGGTCACCACGGACACCCAGGCGGCGGTGAAGGACGGCAGGCCGGTCGCCCGGCTGGAGGCCGACGACGCCGACGGCAACGGACTCGGCTGGTACATCCGGGCCGGCGAGGACGGGCCGATCGCCTGGAAGACCGGCCGCACCGGCGGCTTCTCCAGCATGATCGCCGTCGCCGGGGACCGGGCCGTGGTCGTGCTGACCGACACCGCGAGCCCCGTCGACGACCTCGTCTGGGACCTGGTCAACCGTGCCCCCTGAACCGTCGGTGACCGTCGTGGTGCCGGTCCGCGACGCCCGGGCCTACCTGCCCGCCGCGCTGCCCCGGCTGGCCGCGCTCCAGGGGGCACCGGAGATCGTCGTCGTCGACGACGGTTCGACCGACGGCGGCACGGAGCTGCTCGCCGAGTTCTGCCGGGACCGGCCCGACCGGCGGCTGGTCCGCATCGCCGAGCCGGTCGGGGCGGCGGCGGCCCGGGACAAAGGCGTCGAGTACGCCAGGGGACGCTACGTCTGGTTCTGCGACGTCGACGACGAGTGGGCACCCGATCTGGTGACCCGGCTGCTGGGCGTCGCCGAGGAGACCGGCGCGGACATCGTGTGCTGCCGCGCCGAACGGGTCGAGGCCGACGGGCGCACCTGGTTGATGGAGGGGTTTCCCACCCCCCGGGTCGTCGACCGGGAGGGCTTCGCCCCGCTGGTGCTGACCGGGACGCTGCGCGGGTACCTGTGGAACAAGCTGTTCCGCGCGACCGTGCTGCGGCCGACCACCCGCAGACGCCTCACCTCCCAGGACGACTTCCTCGTCGTCCTCGACGCACTGGAGCACGCCGAGCGGGTCGCGTTCGTCCCCGAGGCCCTGTACCGCTACCGGGAGCGCCCCGGGTCGGTCAGCACCGGCGACGCCCTACGGCTGGAGAACACGGCGTACTGCTGCGAGGTGGCGTTGTCCCGGTTCGGCCCCCGGCTTCCCGGACGGGAGCGGGCGTCGGCGGAGTCCTACTTCCGGCTCTGGTTCCACGCGGTTCCGTGCGTCACGACGCCCGTGCACCAGGGCTGGGATCCCCGGGTTGCCGCCGAGGTCCGCCGCCGGTTGCGTCGTCACCTCCGGTGGCGTGCCGTGGTCACCGCGGTGCGCCGTGGCCGCCCGGGACTGGCCGCGCACGCACTGCTGATCAAGATCACCGGGCCGCTGTTCCCGCCGCTGTACCGCCTCGCCAGACGGGTCGTGTCGTGACCGCCGGCGGGTCCGACCGGATCGGCGCGGCGGCGACGGCCGCCGTGGTCGGCCTGACCCTGCTGTACGGTCCCGACCCGTCGCGGGCCGCGCTGCCGGCCGACTGCGGACGGGTCGGCGGGGACTGGCCGGTGGTGTTCGCCGACGACTTCGACGGCCCCGCGTTGGGTCCGAACTGGTCCGTGTACACCGGTCAGCCAAGCTCCGACCCGCGCACCCGCTGGCACCGTGACCAGGTCGCGGTACGCGACGGGGCGCTGGTGCTGTCCGGGCGGCCCCGGCTGGACGAGCCGGGGCGCTGGCACACCGGCGGGGTGTCGAACTGGCGGCAGGCACGCACCTACGGCCGCTGGGACATCCGGTTCCGCGCCCCGGCCAGTCCCGTGCTCAGCTACCACTTCCTGCTGTGGCCCTCGTCGGAACGCTGGCCGCCGGAGATCGACATCGCCGAGGGGTTCACCGCGACCCGGCAGCGCGCCGAGGCGTTCGTGCACTGGCGGGACCCGCAGGACGGCGGGCGGCGCAAGACCCAGTTCACCGCCGTGGCCGACTACACCCGGTGGCACACCGTGTCCGTGCTGTGGACCCCCGAGGTGGTGTGCTGGAGCCTCGACGGCACCCCCTTCGGTGCGGTGACCGGCGACGCGGTTCCGCACGAGCCGATGTGGCTGGCCCTGCAGACCGAGACCCAGGTGGGCGGCACGGCCACCGAGGGCGACCACCGGGTCGAGATCGACCAGGTACGGATCAGCGCCCCCTCCCCCACGGATCCGCCGCCACCGACGACCCCCGGGCCGGAACCGGCTCCGGCCGCCCGGCGCCCCGGTCAGCCCTCCCCCGCCGCCGACCCGCCGACCAACCGGTCGTAGAGACCCTCGAGGGCGGCGGTGCGCTCGCGGATGTCGAAAGCCGTGCCGGCCCGCGCGCGGCCCGCCGCGCCGAGGCGCTCCGCGAGGGCCGGATCGGACAGCAGCCGCCGCAGCGCCTCGGTCAGCGCGGGCAGCTCCCCCTCGGGGGCGAGCAGGCCGGTCACCCCGTCGACGACGGCTTCCGGAACACCCCCGTGCCGGTAGGACACCACGGGCAGCCCGGCGGCGGCGGCCTCGAGGAAGACCATGCCGAAGCCCTCGGCGTCGCCGTCGGGGGCGGTGCGGGAGGGCCCGAGGAACACCCGGGCGCGGCCCAGGTACCGGCGGACCTCCGCCGGGGGAAGCGCGCCGGGGAATACGGCGTCCAGGCCACGGGCTGCCGCCACGGCCACGGCGGCGGCGCGCAGCGGGCCGTCGCCGATGAAGACGCAGCGGGGTGCCACCCCCGCCGGAAGGGCGGCGAGGGCGGCGATCGCGTCCGCGACGCCCTTCTTGGCCACGAACCGGCCGACGAAGACCACGTCCCACTCGGTCGGGGCCGGTTCCGGCGGCTCGGGCAGCCGGATGCCGATCGGCAGCACGACCGTGCGGGCCGGATCGGCGCCCTGCGCCAGGACCCGGTCCCGGATGAACTCCGAGACCGCTACCACCGCGTCCGCCCGGCCCAGGACCGCCCGCAGACGGCGGCGGGCCCGTCTGCCGCGCCGGCCGGGGGCGGCGGGCAGGGCGGTCACGTCGTAGCCGTGGACGGTGACGACCAGCGGTACCCCGAGCCGACGTACCGCCCGCAGCACCAGCCACGCGTCCTTGCCGAAGTGGGCGTGCACCAGGTCGGGGCGGGTCCTGGCCAGCTCGGTGGTAATCCGCCCCGACCGGCCGGTCAGGTCAGCCAGCGCCAGCCGGACCCGGTCGCCGAACCCCCGTCCGAACACCGCCGTGTCGTCGGCGCGTGACAGCGGCGAGGGGACCCGGAGGCTGCCCAGCAGGGTGGGGGTCCACCGGCGCAGGGCGTCGGCCTGGTCGCGGACGAAGGTTTCCGATCCGGGCAGCAGCTCCAGCCGCCACACGGTCACCCGCCGTCGGGTACTCACCGCCGCTCCCGCAGGGTCACCCGCAGCAGCGCGACCAGCGGGGGTATGGCGGCGGCCAGGACCAGCAGGTCGTGCACGAGGTAGGCCCAGGCCACTGCCATGATCCCCATCGGTTCCAACCAGCGGGCGACGAGAACCACCAGGACGACCGACCCCACCGCCTGCACCACCATCGGGTAGCCGATCCGACGGTGCACCCGCGCCAGGGCCCCGTAGAGGTGGCCGGGCCCCGACAGCAGGTGCACCACCCCCATCACGACCAGCAGGGGTGTCCCCGCCTGGGCGTACTCGGTGCCGTAGAGCATCAACGCGACCGGGCCGGCCACCGCGACGCCGAGACCGCGCAGGAGGCAGACCAGGGCCAGGACCCGGATGAACGAGCGGGTCAACCCCGGCAGGTCGGCTCCCGGGCGGGCGGCCGCACTGACGTACGGGCCGGCGATCAGGGAGGTGACCAGCAGGGAGGCGGTGACGACCGTCCAGGCGATGTTGTAGTAGGCGGCCTGGTCGACCCCGGCGATGGAGAGCACGAGCACCGGCACCACCAGACCGGGTACGGCCTGGGCGATCATCCACCCGAAGGAGACCCCGGCGTAGCCCGCCAACTCCCGCGCGGCTGGCAGGGTGTGCGGTTCCTGCCGGCCGCCTCGCCGCAGCACCGTCAGCAGCAGCACCTCGATGACCACGACGGCGACGGCGGCGGGCACGATCCACCCGAGCACGATGGTGAATCCGGTGCCCGCGCAGGAGACCAGCACGATCGCGACGAGTTTGGCCACCGCGTGCGCGGTGTTCTTCAGCGCGGCCCACCGCGCCCGGTGGGCGCCGATGAGGACGGCGTCCAGCAGGGCGAAGGCGGCCAGGACCACGACGGCCGCGACGAACGCCAGCGCCTGCGCCCTGCTGGTGACCAGTCCGTCGGCCGAGGTGACGGCGAGGAAGACGGTGCCGAGCACGACCGAGAGGACGGCGGAGAGCACCAGGCCGGCCCCGACCAGCCGCGCCCGCAGGGCACCCGCGGCGGGCAGGAAGCGTTCGTAGAGCGGGCCGAGGCTGAGATTGGCCACGCCGGCCAGGACGGTGGCGGCGTTGACCGCCGTGGTGGCCTGCCCGACCGCCTCCACCGGGTACAGCCGGGTCGCCGCGACCCAGAACACCAGCCCGAGTGCGGAGGTCGCCGCGCTGGACAGGACCAGGCTGGTGGAGTCGCCACGCAGCCGCGCGCCCGCCTGGCGGCGGTCGGCGGTCGAGGCCAACCTCAATTTCATCTACATACTGTAGAGTTCCGCCCGTGGACGCCCTCTCACCACTCCCCTGGGCAGCGCCTGCGACCGATCTCCCGGCACGCTACGGGAACCGCGACGGCACCCCGGCCCCGCCCCGACAGGAACCCCCCGGCCCCGCGCACCAGGAGGCCCCGGCGTGAACCCGGACGAGGTCACCCCACCCCGCACCGCCATGGAACAGGAGGTCGCCCAGGTCTGGTCCGAGGTCCTCGGCCTCGAACCGATCGGCCGCGACGACCGCTTCGCCGACCTCGGCGGGACCTCCCTGGCGGCCGAGAAGGTACTCGCCCACCTCCACGCCCGGCTCGCCGTCCCGACCGACGCCGAGCTGCTGGCCGGCGGCCCCACCCTCGCCGACCTCGCCGGACGCATCGACGAACGGCGCAGGGCCCACTTCCGCTCCGGCGCCGCGACCTGCGTGCGCCTCTCCGACCCCACCGACCCGGTCGCCCCGCCGGTCTTCTGCTTCGCCGGGGCGGGTGCCACCGGGGTCGCCTTCCTCGACCTCGCCTCGGCCCTGGGCCCCCGACGGCCGGTCTACGCCCTGCAGGCCCACGGCTACACCGCCCGTGCCCTGCCCTCCTTCACGGTCCGCGGCCACGCCCGCCGCCACCTGCGCGACGTGCTGCGCCACCAGCCCGAAGGCCCGTACTACCTGGTCGGTCACTCCTTCGGCGGACACATCGCCCTGGCCGTGGCGGACCTGCTGGCCGGAAAGGGCCACCAGGTGGCCGCCGTGGTCCTGCTGGACACCGTGCTGAAGGAGACCCCCCACAGCTCCGTGGCCGACTTCCGCACCGGCGGTGCCGCCGCCCCACCGCCGCTACCGGAACGGCTCCGTACCCACCTGCGGGTACTCACCGCTGGCGTCGTCCAGTACGACGCCCCCACCCAGCAGGCGGCCTTCTGGGAACGCGACGTCCGCGCCCAGAACCGCCACCGGGTCGGTGCCGTCCCCGCCAACGCCGTGGTGCTCGTCACCGACCAGAACAAGGACCAGGAAACCCTCTGGAACCAGGTGCCCGGAGTGCGGATCCGGCGGGTCGCCGGGGACCACTACGCCGTACTCAGCGCTCCCGACCCACTTCGCGCGATCGTCCAGGAACTCACCCCGGGGGTCCGACCGACCAATTCTGAGCCATGGGAAAAACAGTGATCCACCATCCGCACCTGACCACCATGACCGAGACCATCGCCTTTCACAGCGAGCGGCACCCCGACCACACTGCGGTGCTGACCAGCTCCGGTCAACGATCCACCTACCGGGATCTGCACCAGGCCAGCGACGCCGTCGCCGCCGGCCTCGCCGCGCTGGGGGTCACCGCCGGTGACCGGGTGGCGTACCTGGGCCGGGAGGGCCCCGCCTACTGGGAGGTGCTCTTCGCCGCCGCCAGGACCGGCGCCGTCCTCGTCCCGGTGAACTGGAAGCTCACCGCCACCGAGGTGGGACACATCCTGGCCGACTGCGACGCCCGGGTCGTCTTCCTCGACGGTGACCACCCCCTGCGGGGTACGACCAGCCGGCACGAGGTGGTCACCGACGGCGACTACCCGCGCTGGCGGGACACGCCCCGCCCGCCGGCACCCCGGCACGAGGCCACCCCGCAGACCCCCCTGGCCCAGCTCTACACCAGCGGCACGACCGGACTGCCCAAGGGCGTCGTCCTGCCGCACCACAGCTTCTTCGCCATCCGCGACGCCCTGGCCGCCGCCGAACTCGACTGGATCGACTGGCGCGACGGGGACGTGGCCCTCATCGGCATCCCCGGCTTCCACATCGGCGGACTCTGGTACGCGACCCAGGCCTTCCACGCCGGCGCCACCGTCTACAGCATGCCGACCTTCGACCCGGCGACCGTCCGCCGCGCGGTCTCCCAGGACGGCGTCACCGTCGCCATCTTCGTACCCGCGATGATGCGCTCCATCCTCGCCAGCGGCGCCGACGCCGCCGAGTTCGCCGGCCTCCGCAAGGTCGTCTACGGCGGCGCGCCGATCTCCGAGGCGCTGCTGGAGGAGTCCGCCCGGGTCTTCGACTGCGACTTCGCCCAGATCTACGGGCTCACCGAGACCGGCAACACCGCGATCTGCCTGCCCCCGGAGCAACACGTCCCGGGCTCCGTCCGGCTGCGGGCGGCGGGCCGACCGTACCCGGGGGTGCAGGTCCGCATCGTCGAGGACGGCGTGGAGGTACCCCAGGGCGGGACCGGCGAGGTCCACCTGCGGACCCCGGCGGCCATGCTGGAGTACTGGAACCTGCCGGAGGCGACCGCCGCCACCCTGGTCGACGGCTGGGTTCGCACCGGCGACGCCGGCTACCTCGACGACGAGGGCTACCTGTACATCCAGGACCGGGTGAAGGACATGATCCTGGTCGGCGGGGAGAACGTCTTCCCCGCCGAGATCGAGAACGCCCTCGCGGCCCACCCGGCGGTCGCCGATGTCGCCGTCGTCGGTGTCCCCGACGACCACACCGGCGAGGCCGTCCTCGCCCACGTCGTCTTCCGGCCCGACCAGCAGGCCAGCACCCGGCAGTTGATGCTGTTCCTGCGCGGCCGGATCGCCGACTTCAAACTGCCCAGCCGGTACCAGGTCCTCGACGCCGTACCCCGTAACCCCAGCGGCAAGATCCTCCGCCGGGAACTGCGCGAACCCCACTGGCGCGGGCACCAGAGGCGGGTCAATTGACCCCGCACCGCCGCATCTGCGCCGTCACCGGTACGGTCGTCGCCCTCGCGGCCTGCCTGGTCGCGCCGGCCGCCGCCGCGCCGGCCCCGCCCGACACCTCCGACCCGACCTGGTCACTGCGGGCTCAGGAGGACGCCTCCCGCCTCGGCGACCTCGTGCTGGTCGCCAACGACCCGGGCGGGCGCACCACGGTCCGGTTGACCCTCGACAACGAGGGACGCCGGTCGGTCACGGTCGCGGTGGCGGCGGCAGCGGTCACCAGCGACGGAGGAACCCTGGAGTTCATCCGACCCGACAGCGTCCGCGATCCCGCGACCTGGATCGGGGTGCCCACGAACCGACGCACCGTCACCGTCGCCGCCGGCAAGTCCCGCACCTTCACCGTGACCATCCGCACCCCCACGGCGACCACCGCAGGCGACTACGCCGCCGCGGTGACCGCCGTCGCCCGGGACACCGAGGAACACCGGGCGGTCCCGCTGCTGGTACGGGTGCCAGGCAGCCGACCCTCCGGCCTGACCCTGCAGGACACCGAACGACCCCGCACCGCCAACGCCGCGACCTGGCCGCTGACCGGTGCGGACCAACCCGTCCGGTACCGGGTGGTCAACACCGGGAAGACCGTCGTGGCGGGTCAGCTCAGCGTGGGACTGGCCACCGTCTTCGACCGGTTCGCCGTCCTCGACGACCTCGGCGAGGTCGTCCTCCTGCCCGGCGACAGCGTCACCGGTGCGACGACCGGACGGGTTCCCGCCTCCGGGCCGGTCACCGTCGAGGCACGGGTCCGGGTCGCCTACACCGTCCCCGACGGCAGCGAGCGGACCTACCTGGTGCGGGCCGCCGGCCCGAGCGTGTTCGCCTTCCCGTGGGGCCTTCTCGCCGGGGCCCTGACCCTCGTCGCGGCGTCGACCGTGGCCTGGGCGGTGGCGCGACGACGCCGGATCCGGACCACGACCGGAGCGCCCCAGCTGCCGACCCACCGACACCGAGCGGAGCAGAACCGATGACACCACCACACCCCGCACGCCGGCCGGTCGCGGCGCTGGCCGCCCTCGGCGTGGCGCTGTCGACCATCCTCCTGGTCACCGGCTCACCCGCGCACGCCCACGCCCAGGTGATCGCGCAGAGCCCCAAAGCCAACGCCAACCTCGCGGAGGCACCGGAGAAGGTCTCCCTGACCTTCTCCGCGAAGCCGCTGGGCCTCGGCGCCGTCGTGACTGTCGTCGACCCGACCGGACGGAGCTGGGCGGCGGGCGAGCCCACGATGACCGGGGCCACCGTCGAACAACCCCTGGCGGGGCCCCTGACCGACGGCAACTACCAGGTGCGCTGGCGGATCGTCTCCGGCGACGGGCACCCGATCAGCCAGAGCTTCCTGTTCTCCGTCGGCGACGTGTCCAACGCACCCGCCTTCCCCAAGCCCTCGCCCGGCGCGGCGGGGGCCACCACCGGACCGGACAACGACAACCAGGGCGAGTTCGCGCTCACCGGTGCCGCCGACACCCCGACATCCGCCCAGGCGGCGGTGCCCCGGGTGGCGCTGTTCGCCGTCGCGGGCGCCGTGGTGGGCCTGCTCCTGTTCACCGTCGGCAGTTTCACCGCGAACCGCCCCCGGCGGCTGCGGCCCCAATCGGAAGGGACGACACCATGATCCGGATGCGCGCCAGGATGGCCGCCGCAGTACTTGCTCTGGGACTACTCGGTGCCGCCGGCTGCTCCCAGGAGGCGGGCACCACCACGCCGACCAGCAGCGAGGGCTCCCGAGCCGCCACCGAACAGGCGGCCGCAGTCAAGATCAACGACGGTTGGGTGAAGGCCGCCGACAAGGGCATGACCGCAGCCTTCGGTGTCCTGGTCAACAGCAGCGGGAAGGAGGTCCGGATCGTCTCGTCCACCTCGAACGCCTCGCCGGTCATGGAACTGCACGAGACCATCGAGAACGCTGACGGCGAGATGGTCATGCAGGAGAAGGAGAGCGGCTTCGTCATCCCGGCCAACTCCCAGTACGTGCTCCAGCCCGGTGCCAACCACCTGATGCTCATGGATGTCGTCCAGCCCATCAAGGCCGGCGACACGGTCAAGCTCGCCCTGGAGTTCGAGGACGGCTCCGCCTACGAGTTCGACGCACCGGTCAAGGACTACACGGGCGCCAACGAAAGGTACGTCGACGATGAGTGAGACCCCCGCCGCCGACCCCACCCCCGAGTCGCCTCCGCAGAAGGTCGAGGAGCGCAGCCGTCGGGCGGTACTCCTCGGCGGGGTGGCCGCCGCCGGAATCGGCGCGGCGAGCGCAGTCGGCCTGGAGTCGTTCGTCAGCGGACGGGAGGCCCAGGCCCGCGACGCCGCCCGGGGCGAGGCCGACACCGCCAACGGCCTGCGGAAGGTGCCCTTCCACGGCGAACACCAGGCCGGGGTGGAGATGCTGCCCCAGGCCCACCAGAGCCTGGTCTCCCTGGCCCTGCGTCCGGAGGCGGACCGCGACACCATCCGCCGGCTGCTCGTCACCCTCACCGACGACGCCGCACGCCTCACGGCCGGTAACTACGCCCTCGCCGACTCCGAACCGGAACTGGCTCTCGTGCCCGCCCGACTGACGATCACCTTCGGGTTCGGGCGGGGCCTGGTCGACCGGGTCGCCCCCGGCGCGGCACCCACCTGGCTCACCGACCTGCCCCCCTTCGGAGTGGATCGGTTGCAGGACCGCTGGAACGGCGGCGACCTGGTACTCCAGATCGCCGCCGACGACCCCCTCACCGTCGCCCACGCCCAACGCATGCTGCTCAAGGACAGCCGCACCGCCACCACCGTGAAGTGGATCCAGACCGGGTTCCTGCGCGCCTATGGGTCCGAGCGGGCCGGCCGCACCCCCCGCAACCTGCTCGGGCAGGTGGACGGCACCAAGAACGTGACCCCCGGTACCCCGGACTACACGAACGTGGTGTGGCAGGGCTCCACCACCAACCCCGACTGGCTCGCCGGCGGTACCGGCTTCGTCGTGCGGCGCATCGAGATGCTGCTGGACAAGTGGGACCGGCTCGACCGCAGCGGACGGGAACTGTCGGTGGGCAGGCGGATGGACTCCGGGGCACCGCTGACCGGGAAGCGCGAGGACGACGAACCGGACTTCTCGGCCACCACCCCGCTCGGCTTCCCCGTCATCGCCGAGTTCGCCCACATCCGGCGGGCCCGCACCGACGACCCCCGCCAGCGCATCTTCCGCCGGGCCTACAACTACGACCTGACTCCCGAGGGGGACCAGGTCTCCAACTCCGGGATGATCTTCACCAGTTTCCAGCACGACGTGACCGCCCAGTTCCTGCCGATCCAGCGGCGCATCGACGAGGTCGACCTGCTCAACGAGTGGGTGGTGCCGATCGGCTCCGCGGTGTTCGCGATCCCGCCCGGGTGCGCGGAGGGCGGATTCATCGGCGAGACCCTGTTCGCGGGATGACCCGGTCCCACCCGCTCTCCCCCGCCGCACCGCCGGTGCCCCTCGTGAGGGGCACCGGCGCACCGCTGGTGACTGCCTTCGACCGGTTCCTCGGAACACCCCTTCGACGGACACTCCACTCAGACCAATCGACGAGGCGAACCCACCCGGGGTATGTTGGACCCGTGCGGGGTATTCGGACGCGTGCTCCTGGCCAACTCGAAGCCGAGGTGCTGCGCGTCCTGAGAGAGCACGCCGAGGCGATGAACGCCAAGGAGATCCAGGAAGTCGTCACCGGCCGTACCCCCGCCTACACCACCCTGTTGACCGCCCTGGACCGGCTGCACAAGAAGGGTCAGGTCGAACGGGTCGGCGAATCCCCGCGCAAGATGCGGTTCCGCCCGGTGCTCTCCGGTGAGGAGCACGCCAGCACCACCATGCTGTCGGCGCTGGACGACGCTACCGACCGGCACGCCGCGCTACTGAGATTCGCCGGCAACCTCAACCCCGACGACCTGGCCATGCTCCGCCGCGCGATCAGCCCCGACACCGCCACCAGGTAGGTCGTGTTCGCCGCCGCTGTCTGCCTGCTCGTCGCGGTGACCTCGGCGGCGGCCGCCCCCGTCGTCCTGCGGACGGGAACCTGGCAGGTCAGGTCCCCAAAAACCGCACTCACGGTGTGGCTGACGATGCTCCTCGTCGGTGCCGGGTCGGCCGCCTTCGCGCTGGCCGACCTCGTCCGGATCACCGCCTCCCCCCACCCGGTCCTGGGCACCGGTCTCGCGGCACACCTGGTGGCCTGGACCGCCCTGGCCCTGCTGGCCACAACCGCGCTGCTCGTCGGAGTCCATGCCACCACCCTCGCCGCACGCCATCAGGACGAGGTCGCGGACAACGCACCGGACGTGATCCGCCGAGAGAAGCGCGGGAAAATCACCATCGTCGAATTCCGATCCGACACCCTCACCGCCTACGCGGCACCCGGCCGTGACCCGAGGATCCTGTACTCCTGCGCCCTGGAGGCGGTGCTGACGGCCGACCAGATGCAGGCCGTCCTGGCCCACGAGTACGCACACCTGCGGTATCGCCACGACTGGCTGGTACGCATCGCGGACCTCAACGCCCTGCTCCTGCCGCGCTCGTGGGCAGCGGGGATGTCGATGCGCCGCGCCGTGGGCCTGCTCGTGGAGTTGGTCGCCGACGACACCGCAGCCAAACAGGCGGGTGCCGCGCACCTCGCCGATGCCCTCGTCCGCATCGGCGAACCCGGGATGCAGTTACGGGCAGAACGCCTCGGCCTACGCCCGTGGCCGCCGAGCCGACCCCACCGGCTGCCAGCAGCCATCCGTCTTCCTGGTTGATCCGAGCGCCCCGAGCCGGTGCAGACCGGGGCACCGAACCCCGAGCCAGGGCACACTCCCACAGCTGCTGCCTCCCCGAGAGGTTGCAGGTGTACCTGGAGGACAGGATCAACCGGCGGCGTGTTCGGTGCCGAGGTGGCGCAACTCCACGACCTGGGCGTCGAATGGGATGTCCCCGGTGTTGCGGATGGTGTGGGTCTCGCCGGGGCACAGGTAGTGCACACCATCCCGGGAGTCGGTGTCGGTACCCCCGGCCAGGTTCACCAGGACCACGGGGACCGCCCCGGCCCGCCAGACCTGCGCGCTGGCCGGTGGGACGGTGAACCGGCGTACGCGTACCTCCTCGGTGTCCAGCGCGGTGATCAGGGCGGGCACCTCGGGGGTCGTTCCGGGCAGGGGGGTGGGGTCACCGGGGGTGAACGGCTCCCCCGAGGCCTCCTCCCCGAGGTCGAGGAGTTCGATAATTCGGTTGCGGTACGGGCTGTCGCCCTGGTTGGTGAGCATGTGTACCGGGGAGACCGGCCGGTAGATCGCCCCGCCGACCTCTTCCTGCAGGTGTCGGGAGGGGCTGCCGTCGAGCCAGTCCATCCGGCAGGCCGAGGTGTCGAGGCAGAGCACGACGTACGGGTTGTGGTGCAGGTGCCAGGGTTGGCTCTCACCCGGTGCGAGGGCCACCTCCCAGACCCGTACCCGGGTGTTGACCAGGAGGACCCGCTGGCCGATCTCGCCGAGGACGACCTCGGTGTGGTCGGGGGTGTGGACGACGGTGCCTGCGGTCATGGGGTTCCTGTCCGGGTCGGTGGCGGGTGGACCCGCCCGCACGGGTGGTGGGGCTGTCAATCGGCGGTGGTGAGGGCGGCGATGCGCAGGGAGAGGCCGATTCGGGGGTCATGTCGGGCGGATCAGGTTCCGGAGCCGGTCGAGCAGGTCGGTGGGGTTCCCGCCGGCCTTGCCCTGGGCGGAGGCGGTGTTCCCGCCGCCCTTGCCGGCGAGCAGTTCCTTGATCAGGGTGTTCGCGGCCAGTCCGCGTTCGGTGCCGGCGGGGGTGAGGGTGACCACGATGCTCGTGCCTGCGACGACGGCGACGACGCCGGGGCGGCGGCCGAGGCGGTCGCGGATCCTCTCGGCGAGGCGGCGGGCGTCGACGGTGGTGGTGACCCCGACGTAGGCGACGCCGTGGATGTCGACGGCGTTGCTCGCGTGGGTGTCGGCGTCGAGGTCGACGAGTCGACCCCGGAGGTCGTCGCCGTCGCGTTCGAGCTGCTTCATCCGGGCGAGCAGGGCGCTGACCCGGTCGGGTAGTTCCTCGGGGCGGGCCTTGAGTTGTGCGGCGAGCTGCTGCACGAGGTCCCGTTCGCGGGCCAGGTACCGGAAGGCCTCGATCCCGGTGACCGCTTCGACGCGGCGTTGCCCGGCGCCGACCGAGGACTCCCCGGTGAGGGCGAGGGAGCCGATCTGCGCGGCGTGCGCGACGTGGGTGCCGCCGCACAGCTCGCGGGACCACTCCCCGCCGATCTCGACCACCCGGACGGTCTCGTCGTAGGTCTCGCCGAACAGGGCGAGGGCGCCTTCGGCGCGGGCCTGTTCCAGCGACACGTACCGGACCCCGACCGGGAGGTCCCGGCGGATGGCGAGGTTGGCGACCTCCTCGATCTCGCTGCGGGTCGCCTCGGTCAGCCCCCCGCGCCAGGCGAAGTCCAGCCGCAGGTACCCGGGCCGGTTGTAGGAGCCGGACTGCAACGCGGTCGGCCCGAGGACCTGCCGGAGGGCGGCGTGGACGACGTGGGTACCGGAGTGGGCCTGCCGGGCTCCGGTCCGCCACTCGGGGTCGACGGCGGCGTGCAGGTCGTCGCCGACCGTGAGGCCGCCGTCGAGGACCCGGACGGTGTGCGCGACCAGCCCCCGTACCGGCCGTTGCACGTCGACGACCTCGGCCCGCAGGTTCGGGCCGGTGAGGGTGCCGGCGTCGGCGTGCTGGCCGCCGCTCTCGGCGTAGAAGGGGGTCCGGTCCAGGGCGACGGTGACGATGTCGCCCGTCGTGGCGGTGTCGACGGGGCGGCCGGCGACCCAGATCGCGAGGACCCGGGAGCGGGTGTCGAGGGTCTCGTAGGCCAGCCAGTCGGTGGGGCCGTGGGCGTCGAGCACCGTGCGGTACGCCGTCAGGTCGGCGTGGCCGGTCTTGCGGGCCTTCGCGTCGGCCTTGGCCCGGGCGCGTTGCTCGGACATCAACGCCCGGAACCCGTCGGCGTCGACCTGGAGGCCCTGCTCGTCGGCGATCTCCAGGGTGAGGTCGATGGGGAAGCCGTAGGTGTCGTGCAGTTGGAACGCCTTGTCGGCCGGCAGCGCGGAGCGTCCGGCCCGCTTGGTCTCCGCGATGGCCGTGTCCAGGATGGTGGTCCCGGCGCGCAGGGTGCCGAGGAAGGTCTCCTCCTCGGCGTAGGCGACGGTGGCGATCCGGTCGAACCCGTCGGTGAGTTCCGGGTAGGAGGGGGCCATGCAGTCCCGGGCGACGGGCAGCAGTTCGGGCAGCGCCCGGTCCTGCCAGCCGAGCAGGCGCATGGCGCGGACGGCCCGCCGCATGATTCGGCGCAGGACGTATCCTCGGCCCTCGTTGCCGGGGGTGACCCCGTCGCCGATCAGCATCAATGCGGTGCGGACGTGGTCGGCGACGACCCGTAGGCGTACGTCGTCGGGGTGGGACTGGCTGGCGGCCGGCCCCGAGTGGGTCCCGTACCGGCGGCCGGTCAGCTCGGCGGCCCGGGTCAGGATGGGTCGTACCTCGTCGATCTCGTACAGGTTGTCGACCCCCTGCAGGATCGAGGCCATCCGTTCCAGCCCCATGCCGGTGTCGATGTTCTTGCGGGGCAGCTCGCCGACGATGCGGAAGTCCTCCTTCGAGGCCACGTCGGCGATCTCGTACTGCATGAACACGAGGTTCCAGAACTCCAGGTACCGGTCCTCGTCGACCTCCGGGCCGCCCTCGGCGCCGTAGGCGGGGCCCCGGTCGTAGTACAGCTCGGAGCAGGGGCCGGCGGGGCCGGGGATGCCCATGGACCAGAAGTTGTCCTTCTTCCCCCGCCGCATGATCCGCTCCGCCGGCACCCCGGTGGCGATCCACAGGTCGTACGCCTCGTCGTCGTCGAGGTAGACCGTCGCCCAGATCCGCTGCGGGTCCAGCCCGAAGCCGCCCCGCTCGACCGGGGTGGTCGACAGCTCCCAGGCCAGGGGAATCGCGCCGGCCTTGAAGTAGTCGCCGAAGGAGAAGTTGCCGTTCATCTGGAAGAAGGTGCCGTGCCGGGAGGTCTTGCCGACCTCGTCGATGTCCGGGGTACGGATGCACTTCTGCACCGAGGTGGCCCGCGGGTAGGGCGCCGCCCGCTGGCCGAGGAAGTACGGCACGAACTGCACCATGCCGGCGTTGATGAAGAGCAGGTTCGGGTCCGAGATCGCCGGGAGGGGCGCCGAGGGCACCGCCGTGTGCCCGTTCGCCTCGAAGTGCGCCAGGAACCGCCGTTTGATCTCCGCCGTCCGCACCCACGCCCCCCTTGTTGCCACAACTTCGCAACTACATCCTATGGGCAGCAGGGTGTGGTTGTTTTGGGGCCCCGAAGCCGAATTGCCCCGCTCAGCGGCCTGGTCCGCCATGACAGTGATGCCGGTCGGTGTCGTCGGCGCGTGCCGACGACACCGACCGGCATCGGCGCTGCGGGTCAGCCCTCGGTGGTCGCCGCCACCAGCAGGGACAGCTCCCGCACCAGCTCGTCGAGGGACTGACCGCTCTGACCGCGCAGCAGCCCGAGGGCCAGGTCCGCCAGGAGGTAGAACCCGAGGGTCCGGGCCTGCTCGGAGCCGAACGCGGCGAGCAGTTCCTCGGCACCGGCCAGGTCACCGCGGTGCTTGGCCGCGATCACCCCGGCCGCCCGCTGGACCAGCTCCGCCACGGCGGGAGGGGGTCCGGTCACGCCGCTCAGATCTTCGGGGTCGCGGCGCGGGCGGCCTCGAACCGGGCGGTCACGTCGGCCCAGTCGACCAGGTTCCACAGCCGGTCCACGTAGTCCGGCCGGACGTTCTTGTACTGCAGGTAGTAGGCGTGCTCCCAGGCGTCAAAGACCAGCAGCGGGGTGGAGCCCTGCCCCACGTTGCCGTGGTGGTCGTAGACCTGCTCGATGATCAACCGCTGCCCCAGCGGCTCCCACGCGAGCACCCCCCACCCGGAGCCCTGCACCCCCTTGGTGGCCGCCGACAACTGCCCCACGAAGGACTCGAAGGACCCGAGGTGCTCGTCGATCGCGGCCGCCAGCTCGCCCTCGGGGCGGTCACCGCCGTCCGGGGACAGGTTGCCCCAGAAGATCGAGTGCAGCACGTGCCCGGACAGGTTGAACGCGTAGGTCTTCTCCAAGCCGACGAGCGTCGAGAAGTCGCCCTTTTCGCGGGCCTCGGCGAGCTGCTCCAGACCGTCGTTGGCGCCCTTGACGTACGCCGCGTGGTGCTTGTCGTGGTGTAGCTCCAGGATCTGCCCCGACATGGCCGGCTCCAGCGCGCCGTAGTCGTAGGGCAGGTCGGGCAGGTTGTAGACCGCCATCTGAACTCCTCCGCATTGCCGCCAACAAGATGTTGTTGCCATTATTTTGCAACAGGACCGTGGGTGTGTGCTGAGGAGTGCTGGTTGATTACGTCGGAGCCCGACCGAGTGAACGCCGCGGTGGCGCGGATGCGCCAAGCCGGCCTGCGCACCACCACGGCCCGCCGAGCGGTACTCGACCTGCTCGCCCAGGCGGTGGTCAGCCGAGGTCACCTCACCCCCGCACAGCTGCACCACGCCCTGCTAGCCCGGGGTCTGACCGTGGAGCTGTCGACGGTGCACCGGGTGCTGCGGCAGTTGGTCGATCTGGGCATCGCCCACACGGTCCCGGTCGGCAGGACCGTCACCTTCGGACTCGCCGACGACCCACACCACCACGCCGTCTGCCGGCAGTGCGGCGACATGCGGCAGCTGCCCGCCGACGCCGTCGCCGCGAGTCTCACCGCAGCCCGAGCCCTCGGCATCGACCCGGACACCCCCGGACAACCGACCGGAGTCGTCGTATACGGCGACTGCGCCACCTGCCGACAGGTCGGCCACTAGCACCCGACCCACACCACTCCTGCACATCATGTGCAACTGCATAGGATGAGTGACCGTGCAGACCCGACCCGACCCACCACAGTCCCTAACCCGACCTGCCACGCCGACGGCACATCACGACGCCGCCGCCACGCGGAAGGGCTGAACCATGCCGGTCGTCCTCGGTATCGAAACCTCCTGCGACGAGACCGGCGTGGGCATCGTCTCCGACGGGGTCCTACTCGGCGACGCCCTCGCCACCAGCATGGACGAGCACGCCCGATTCGGCGGGGTGGTCCCCGAGATCGCCGCCCGCGCCCACCTGCACGCCATCACCCCCATGGTCCGGCACGCCCTCGACCGCGCCGGCCTACGCTTCGGCGACATCGACGCCGTCGCCGCCACCGCCGGCCCCGGACTCGCCACCGCCGTACAGGTCGGACTCGCCGCCGGCAAGGCCTACTCCCTCAGCCTCGGCGTCCCCCTCTACGGCGTGCACCACCTCGCCGGACACGCCGCCGTCGACATTCTCGACCACGGACCGCTGCCCGCCCGCTGCGTCGCACTGATCGTCTCCGGCGGCCACACCAGCCTGCTCCTCCTCGGCGACCTCGCCCGCGACCCCGTTACCCACCTCGGCGACACCGCCGACGACGCCGCCGGAGAGGCCTTCGACAAGATCGCCCGGCTCCTCGGCCTGCCCTACCCCGGCGGCCCTGCCATCGACCGGATCGCCCGCGACGGCGACCCCACCGCGATCACCTTTCCCCGGCCGATGACCGGCCCCACCGACCCGCCCTACCGATTCTCCTTCTCCGGCCTGAAGACCGCAGTGGCCCGCTGGGTCGAACGACACCGCGACCGCCCCCTCCCCGTCGCCGACATCGCCGCCTCCTTCCAGGAAGCCGTCGCCGACACCCTCACCCGCAAAGCCCTCGCCGCCTGCCACGACCACCAGGCCGACACCCTCCTGCTCGTCGGAGGCGTCGCCGCCAACAGCCGGGTCCGAGCACTCGCCGAAGAACGCTGCCGCGCGTCGAACATCCGACTACGCGTCCCCTCCCCCCGCCTCTGCACCGACAACGGCGCCATGATCGCCACTCTCGGCGACCTCCTCGCCGCCGCCGACATCAGCCCCGACCCCCTCCACCTCAGCGCCGACCCCTCCGCCGTCCTGCACGGCGCCCTCCTGCACGGCCCACACTGAGCACGCCGTGACCGGAAACGATGACGGAAGCTCCTCGGCTCCGGATCACCCGCCGCCGACGACTACCCGGCGAGGCCCTACCGCCGCCGTCCCGGGATCGACCCGCCATCCAAAGGACACGACGACCTGACCTGCTGGTTCACGTCGTGACATGAGTTATCTCGGCGACGGAAACCAACTACGGCGCGGAAGCGACCATCCGTACGACAACAACGTCGGGGGAATTCGTCATGCCCAGTTCCATCACCGGCCCGTTGCTGCGGCCGGGGGCCATGCTCAGCGCCGTCGTACCGCCCGTGTCACTCGCCGCCTTCGGGTCGTCTGGTCCTGGTCGGCGGCGGAGACGTCGTCTGCCAGGACCCGCCGATGTTCTACCGGTCCGCCGCACCCGGGCGAGCCAGGCCATCGCCAACCCCAGCCAGGCCGTCCACTACTGATACAGGTCGTCAACGTGCCAGACAATACGCGTACGTACTGTTCAGTGCCCACATGGTGCAGCACATGGTGCTGTCGATGCTGGTACCGATCCTGCTCGTCGGCGGCGCCCCCATCACCCTGGCACTGCGGGCGCTACGCCGCCCGACAGATCCACAGGTACGGGGTGTCCGGGAGTGGCTGTTGCTGGCGCTGCACAGCCGACCCACGAGGCTCCTCACCCATCCGGTTGTCGCCCTGGGCATCTACACCGGCAGCCTGTTCGGCCTGTACTTCAGCGACCTGCTCGGCACCCTCATGCGTTCGCACCTGGGCCACCTGGCCATGCTCGCCCACTTTGTGATCGCCGGGTACCTGCTGTTCTGGGTGCTGATCGGCGTCGACCCCGGCCGTCCTCGCGTGCCCCATGCGATTCTGGTGCTCATCCACCTCGCGGCGATGATGGCACATGGATTCTTCGGTCTGGTGCTGATGCAGACCACCACCGTCATCGCCCCCGACTGGTACCCCGCCGTCCACCCCGCCTGGGCATCGTCCCTACTCGAGGACCAGCAGCTGGGCGCCGGGATCGCCTGGGCGTTCGGGGAGATCCCCGCCGTCGTCGTCATGGTCCTGCTGGTCCGTCAGTGGGCCCGCGCCGACCGACGCGAGGCGGCCCGCCTCGACCGGGCCGCCGACCGCGCCGAGGCAACCGGCGAGACCGACGACCTCGCCCGCTACAACGTCTTCCTCGCCGCCGCACACGCCGACAACGCCACACCTCAGCCGAACAGACCACCTGTACAGTCCGAGAAGCCGGAAACATCCTGACTAGACGCTTGTTTCGCGTTCGCGTCAGTAGCAATGGATTCACGTTCCGGCATCGGCGGCCGGAATGTCCGCCCCAGCCCGAAACAGGTGAAACCCGTCCCGCTTGATCCCAGACCGGAATCAGAGCATCTCACCCCGGGATCGCGTCTGATTCACTTTCATCCCGCATCACGTCCGCCGAGCCCGCCCCGGACACCGTAGGTTGCTGCATGACCGAACCCGTCCGACCTGTCCGACGCCCTGACCACCGCCTCGCCATCACTTACTGCAAAAGATAGGCAACTGCATAAGATTGGTTACTATGCAGACCTCGACCGGCACCCCACGCCCCATCACCCGCTACGGCACACCCGTGCTGCACCGCCGCTGCGCCGAGGTGACCGACTTCGACGACGCCCTCGCCCAGCTCGTCGCCGACATGTTCGCCAGCATGTACGCCGCCCACGGCGTCGGCCTGGCCGCCAACCAGATCGGCGTCGACGCCCGGATCTTCGTCGTCGACTGCACCGACGCCACCGGCGCCCACACCGTCGCCACCGTCGTCAACCCGGTCCTGCACCTACCCGAACACCGCGACCTGGTGACCGACACCGAAGGCTGCCTTTCCGTCCCCGGCCAGCACGCCGAACTGGCCCGCTGCGCCACCGCCACCGTCACCGGCTACGACGTCCACGGCCACGAGATCCGGCTGGACGGCACCGGCACCCTCGCCCGCTGCTTCCAACACGAGGTCGACCACCTCGACGGCCTCGCCTACGTCGACCGGCTCCCCACCAAACTCCGCAAACGCATCCTGGCCGCCAGCGCCGAACACCCCGGCGTCGGCGTGGGCACCGACCAGGACGACTGATTCGATGCCGATCGTCCTGAGCATCGAAACCTCCTGCGATAAGACCGGCGTTGCCATCGTCGCCGACGGCGTCCTGCTCGGCGACGTCGACAGCCCGCGCCGCCCTTCGGTCGTCGCACATGGTGCCGCACCGACCGAGGGGAGTGTGGCGATTTCCGTGTTTGGGCCTGTGGTGTGATCGAGGTTGTTAGATGGTGATCCGGTCGCTGTAGGCCAGGATCAGGGCGTTGAGGGCCTTGGCCCAACCGTAGACCCGGCCGGTGATACTCCCGCCGCCCCGGCGTTTCTGCTGGACGACGAGGTAGAGGACCTTCATCGCGGCCTGCTCGGTCGGGAAATGCCCGCGGCGGCGGGCGGCCTGCCGGAACCGGGCGTTCAGGGACTCGATGATGTTGGTGGTGTAGAGGACTTTGCGGACCTCGTGGTTGTAGTCCAGGAACGGCACGAACTGGGGCCAGGACTGGCGCCACAGCTTGATGACGGCCGGGTAGCGGTCGCCGAACTCGGCGGCGAACGCCTCGAACCGGGTCTCGGCGGCGGCCACCGTGGGCGCGGTGTAGATCTCCCGCAACGCGGGGGTGATCTTCTGCCAGTCCTTGCGGTTGGTGTAGCGCAGGCTGGCTCTGACGAGGTGGACGACGCACTGCTGATGCACCGCGAGCGGCCACACCTGTTCGATCGCGTCGGTCATGCCCTTGAGTCCGTCGGAGCAGACCATGAACACGTCCTCGACGCCCCGGTTACGCAGTTCGGTGAGGTAGGCGGCCCACTGCTTGGCGCCCTCACCGCCGGTGCCGGCCCACATGCCGAGCACGTCGCGTTCCCCGTCGAGGCTGATCCCCACGACGACGTAGACGGGTCGGTTCGCGACCTGCCCCTGGCGGATCTTCATCACCAGGGCGTCGATGAACACCACCGGATAGATCCGGTCCAGGGGGCGTTGCCGCCACGCTTCCATGTCGGCCAGGACACTGTCGGTGACCCGGCTGATCAACTCCCGGGACACCTCGGCGTCATACACATCGGCGAGATGCGCGGAGATCTCCCCGGTCGTCAACCCTTTCGCGTACAACGACAGGATCGCCTCGTTGAAGCCGTCAAGGCGGCGGGCGTGTTTCGGCACGATCCGCGGGGTGAACGACCCGGCCCGGTCCCGAGGGACCTGGATCCGCACCGGCCCGACCTCGGTCTGCACCGTCTTCACCCCGTGACCGTTACGGATGTTGACCCGCCGACCGGTCTCCTCGTCAACACCGGCGTCGTCGAGGTGGGCGTCCAACTCGGCGTCGAGCGCTGATTCCAGGACGGTGCGGGTAATCCCGGCGAGGAGCCCACCCGATCCGACCAACGAGACTCCGTCGGCCTTGGCCCGCTCGACCAACTGCTGGGCGAACTCCCGCTCCGCCACCGACGGCCCCGGAAGCTGAACCGGATTCTTCTTGTCTGCCATGACGTGGTCCTTCCTGGACAGGATCGACGTCCTGTCCAACGGACCACACCCAGGTCAAACACGGAAATCTACGCAGTCCCCGACCGAGCACCGCGTCTTAGCAGTCGGCGAGGTGTTGTCCCGTCGGCAGCATGGTGATCACCGCGTCGGCGCTGCGGAGACGCTGTCGGTCACGGTGACGCCCGGGCGGTCGCCTGGTCGGCGGCGGGTGCGGGGTCGTATCCGATCACGTGGTGGCCTGCGGCGACGAGGTTGGCTGCCATCGGGGCGCCCATGTTGCCCAGTCCCAGAAACGCGATGGTCACAGTGCCTCCACGGTCAGGTCCGGCGGGTTGTCCAGTGGACGGAAACAGGCGTCCACGAGATGTGGTGGCACGTCGGCGAGCGTCGACGGCTGCCAGCGGGGGCAGCGGTCCTTGTCGATGATCTGGGCGCGGATGCCTTCGGCCAGGTCGGGCAGCCGCAGCATCGCGGCGGACAGCCGATACTCCTGTGCCAGGGCCGCCGGCAGGTCGGGCAGGGTTACGGCGCTGCGCAGCGAGCGGAGCGTGACGGACAGCGCGGTGGGTGACCGGCTGTCGAGCATCGTGGCGGCGGCACGTGCGTCGGGTGCGTGGTGACGGGTGAGTCGTTCGATGATCTTCTCGACCGATCCACCGGCGTAGCAGTCGTCGATCCAGTCTTGGGCGGCGGCGAGGGTGGCCGGGGGCGGGGTGGTGACGAACGAGGCGACGGCGCCGGCGGCGTCGCGGCGGGCCAGCGCGGACCTCAGGTACGGAAGCCTCGCGGTGGGGATGTAGTGATCGGCCAGGCCGACGGCGATGGCGTCGGCGGCACCGATGGGCGTGCCGGTCAGGGCGAGGTGGGTGCCGAGTTGGCCTGGGGCGTGGGAGAGCAGCCACGATCCGCCGACGTCGGGGTGGAAACCGATGCCCACCTCCGGCATCGCCAGCCGGGAACGTTCGGTCACCACCCGCAGCGACGCGTGGCCGGAGATGCCGATCCCACCTCCCATGACCAGCCCGTCCATCCAGGCGACGATGGGTTTGGGATAGGCGGCGATGGTGGCGTTGAGTCGGTACTCGTCGGCCCAGAAGTCCAGTGAGGCGGTTCCTCCGGACACCGCGTCGGCGTGGATGGCTCGGATGTCGCCGCCGGCGCACAGGCCACGGTCACCGGCGCCGGTGATCAGGACGGTGCGGACCCGATCGGAGGCGGCCCACAGGGCCAGGGTGCGGCGGATGATGGTCACCATCTGAGCGGTCAGGGCGTTGATGGCGGCCGGCCGATTCAGGGTCAGGTGCCCGAGATGGCCGGTCAGCCGGGCGATGACCGGTGGCGCGCTCACGCGGCGCTCCGTTCGTCGAGCATGCTGCGGGCGATGATCAGCCCCATGATCTCGTTGGTCCCTTCAAAGATCTGGAATTCGACCACCTCCGCCCCCCGCTGGTTGTCGCCGTGTGCGTCGCCGAATCGGCCGGTGCTGCCGGCGACGCGTCTGCCGGCGATGAAGTGGGTGAGCTGGTCCATGGCGTCTCCTGATGGGAAACGGACGGCCTGGTCCTGGTGGGACGGCGGGCGTCGGGGCTTCTGGGTGGTTGGCGGTGCAGGTCAGGCCGGCACGGGGCGCTGTTGCGGGCCGGTGTAGGCGCTCAGCGGGCGGATGAGCACGTTGGCGGTGAGCTGCTCGACGATGTGCGCGGTCCAGCCGGTGATGCGGCTCATCACGAAGATCGGTGTGAAGGTGGGGGTGTCGAAACCCATCACGTGGTACGCCAGCGCGGAGGGGTAGTCGAGGTTGGGGTGGATCCCCTTGCGCTGGAGCATGGCGGTCTGGAGCCTGGTGTACACCTCGGCGAGCCGGCGGATGCGGTCCTCGGCGTGGGAGGCGATCAGGTTGTCCAGGGCGTCCTGCATGATCGGTACGCGGGAGTCGCCGTTCTTGTAGACCCGGTGCCCGAATCCCATGATCTTCTGCTTGGTGGCGAGAGCGTCGTCCAGCCAGGACTCCACCCGGTCCGGGTCGTCGATGGCGACGAGCATGTGCATGACCGCTTCGTTGGCGCCTCCGTGCAGCGGGCCCTTGAGCGCGCCGATCGCGCCGGTGATGGCGCTGTACAGGTCGGACAGCGTTGAGGTGATCACCCGGGCGGCGAAGGTGGAGGCGTTGAAGCTGTGCTCGGCGTACAGGATCATCGTGGTCTCGAAGGCGCGGACCATGTCGGTGGACGGTACCTCGCCGAAGCACATGTGGAAGAAGTTCTCGGCGTAGCCGAGCGTCGGGTCCGGTGGGATGGGGTCCTGTCCCCGACGGCGGCGCAGGTCCAGGGCGACGACGGTGGGCAGCTTCGCGAACAGTGACAGGGCCTTGGCCTGGTTGGCCGCGCGGTCGGCGAGGTCCTCGGTCGGGTCCTGGGCACCGAGGTAGGACACTGCGGTGCGCAGCACGTCCATCGGATGGCAGGTCTCGGGGAGCTTGCGCAGCAGTTCCTGCCCGGTGCGGTCCAGGGACCGCTGGGCGGCTTCGGCGGCGCGGAAGTCGGCGAGTTGGGTCGCGTGGGGTAGGTCGCCGTGCCACAGCAGGTGGGCGACCTCTTCCCAACTGCGGGAGGCGGCGAGGTCCTGCACGGCGTAGCCGCCGTAGGTAAGCGAGTTGGTCTCGCTGATCACGGTGGAGATGGCGGTGGTGTCGACCACCACGCCGGTCAGGCCACGGCGGATGT
This sequence comes from Micromonospora yangpuensis, assembly GCF_900091615.1. NCBI lineage: Bacteria > Bacillati > Actinomycetota > Actinomycetes > Micromonosporales > Micromonosporaceae > Micromonospora > Micromonospora yangpuensis. The sequence goes on from NZ_FMIA01000002.1 coordinate 4,216,273, forward strand.
CGGTGCTCATCGGTGTCGTTCCTCCGGGATGTCGGGACGCGCCGCGCCCGCGTGGTGGTCAGGCGTCGGGTGGCAGGGTGAAACCGGCGACATCGGCGTCGAAGCGGCTGTACTGGTCGTATTCGATGACCTCGTAGAGCCGGGAACGGGTCATCATCGTGTCGAGCAGCCCGGTGGCGGTGCCGTCGGCGGCGAGTCGACGCAGACCGGACTCGACCGCGCCCATCGCCAGTCGCAGCGTGGTGACCGGATAGATGACGAGGTTGTAGCCGAGGTCGCGGAGTTGGTCGACGGTGAGGCTCGGGCCCTTGCCGAACTCGGTCATGTTCGCCAGCAGCGGCACGTCGACGGCGGCCCGGAACGCGGCGAACTCCGCCTCGTCGGCCAGCGCCTCCGGGAAGATCGCGTCCGCTCCGGCGTCGACGTACGCCTGTGCCCGGGCGATCGCACCGTCCAGGCCCTCGACCGCACGCGCATCGGTGCGAGCCATGATCAGGAAACCGGGGTCCCGGCGCGCGGCCACGGCAGCCCGCAGGCGACGCACCATGTCCTGCGGCGTGATCAGTGTCTTGCCGTCCAGGTGTCCGCAGCGTTTCGGGTTTACCTGGTCTTCCAGGTGGCAGCCGGCCAGTCCGGCGTCCTCCAACCGTTGCACGGTGCGGGCCGCGTTCAGCGGTTCACCGAAGCCGGTGTCGGCGTCGACGAGCGCCGGCAGGTCGGTGCTGGCGGCGATGTCCGCGGCCCAGCCGGCGACCTCGGTCAGTGTGGTCAGGCCGATGTCGGGCAGCCCGGCTGCGGCCGACAACGCACCGCCGGAGACGTACACCCCGTCGAAGCCGGTCTGCTGCACGATCCGGGCGGTCAACGGGTTGAAGGCGCCCGGTAGCCGCAGCAGTTCGCCGCTGGCCAGGCCGGTGCGCAGCGCCGCGCGTTTGGCGGCGGCGCTGGTGCGCGCGTACAGGTAGGTCATCGGAAGATTCCTCCTGGCAGGGCGGCGTCGGCGTGCGTGATCGCCGCGTGGTCGACCGTGGGGAACAACGCCGGAAGTTCCTCACCGGTGAGGTCGGCGAGCCGGGCGGCGGCGTCGAGGAACTCCCGCTGGGCGTCGGCGGGGACCACGCCCTCGGCGAGGGTGGTGAACTTGCGGACATAGGCGGGGCGGTCGAAGGGACGCGCGCCGTCCGGGTGGGCGTCGGCCAGGGCGAGGGAGTCCGCCAGGACGGTGCCGTCGGTGAGGGTGATCTCCAGGCGTCCACCGAACGCCTTCTGCGTCGGGTCCGGGCTGTGGTAGCGGCGGGTCCACTCCGGATCCTCGACCGTGGTGATCTTGTGCCAGAGGGCGACGGTGTCGGGGCGACCGGCCCGGTGCGGGTCGTACGAGTCGACGTGGTGCCAGGCCCCGTCCTGCAGCGCCACGGCCAGGATGTAGGGGATGGAGTGGTCAAGGGTCTCCCGGCTCGCGGTCGGGTCGTACTTCTGTGGGTCGTTGGCCCCCGAGCCGATCACGTGGTGGGTGTGGTGGCTGGTGTGCAGAACGATCGAGTCGATCCGGTCCACCCCTGCGGCGGTGTCGATGCCGGGCAGCTTGTCGCGCATCGCGCGGGCGAGGTCGACGAGCGCCTGAGCCTGGTACTCGGCGGAGTGTTCCTTGGTGTAGGTGCGCAGGATGCCGCGCAGCGGATCCCCGGGAGCCGGTAGCGGCACGGTGTAGGTGGCGTCCGGGCCGCCGAGCAGCCAGGCGATGAATCCGTCCTCCCCCTCGTAGATGGGTGCCGGGGCACCCTCGCCGCGCATCGCACGGTCGACCGCCTCGATCGCGGCCTTGCCGGCGAACGCGGGGGCGAACGCCTTCCACGAAGAAATCTCGCCTTTGCGGGACTGGCGGGTGGCGGTGGTGGTGTGCACCGCCTGACCGATTGCCTGGTAGACCACCTCGGTGGGCAGGCGCAGCAGCGCGCCCAGGCCGCAGGCCGTCGCCGCGCTCAGATGCGCCACGTGGTCGATCTTGTGCTTGTGCAGACAGATCCCGGTCACCAGGGCCACGTGCACCTCGTAGGCGACCAGCAGACCGCGCAGCAGGTCCGCACCGCCGGCACCGACGTGCTGGGCGACGGCGAGCAACGGCGGGATGTTGTCCCCCGGATGGGAGTAGTCCGCCGCCAGGTAGGTGTCATGGAAGTCCAACTCCCGCACCGCGGTGCCGTTGGCCCAGGCCGCCCACTCCGGCGACACCCGCAGCGCCGGATCGGCGCCGAAGACCGACGCCCCCGGGCCCGTCTTGTGCGGTCGGGCCTGTGTCCGGGCCACCGCGACCGGACGCCGGGACAGCGAGGCCATCGCCACCGCAGCGTTGTCGATCACCCGGTTGGCGACCATCGCCGCCGCGTCGGCATCCAGCGGAGCGGGCGCGGTGGCCACCTCGGCCAGCGCCCAGGCCAGTTGCCGGTCGCGGGGCAGCCGTTCCGCACTGGGCGATACGCGTACGACATGCTCGATCAACGGGATCTCCTCAGGCTCGGCGGTCACCCTGTCAGGCTCACCGACCGACAGGGCCGGCGTCGAGGCCCGGAAGATGCGTACTTTCCACCCCGGGAGCAGCAAAACTGCAATGTTTGCAAACTTTGCAAGTGTTATATTCGCAGCTCCGGGGCACCGCGAGGAGGTGACGAGTGACGGCGGACAAGAAGCTCTACGCGTACGCCAAACTGCGCCGGCTCCGCCGCGAGCAGGGCCTCACCCAGGCCGAACTCGCCCGCCGCCTGGACATCTCCACCAGCTACCTCAACCAGATCGAGAACAGCCAACGCACGCTCACCGCGCCCATCCTGTTGCGCCTCGCCAAGGTCCTCGGCGTCGATCCGGAACACTTCGCCGACACCGATGCCGAGCGACTCGGCGCCGACGTGCGCACCGCGCTGGCCGACGAGGCGAGCGGCGTGAACATCGACCCGGTCGAGGTCGTCGAACTCGTCCGCGACTATCCGGCTGCCGCGCGCGCCCTGGTCGCCCTGCACCAGCGCTACCAGGACGCCGCCGGACGGGTCGCCGCCCTCGCCGGACCCACCGGCAACCCGCCACTGCTCGGTGAGCCGCACGACGCGGTACGCGACTTCTTCTACGAGCACTACAACCACTTCGACCCGCTGGACACCGCCGCCGAGCAGCTCGCCGGCCGACTACGACTGACGCCCGCCCGGGCAACCGAGACGCTCGGCCGACACCTGCGCGACCAACACGGCGTCGGAGTGCTCGTCACGGCTCCCACCGCCGAGTCACGCCGGTATGACCCCGACAGTCGCGTGCTCCACCTGGCCGCCGACCACACCGACGGCCAACGCGCCTTCCAGATGGCCACGCAGCTGGCATTCCTCGAACACGGCGACCGGATCGGCGAGCTGGCGGCCGGCCTCACCTCGCCGCCGGCAAACGCGCTGGCCCGCATCGGCCTCGGCAACTACTACGCGGGCGCACTGCTGATGCCCTACACCGACATCCACCGCCAGGCCGAACAGCTGCGCTACGACGTCGAGCTGCTAGCCGGCCAGTACGGCGTCAGCTTCGAAACCGTCTGCCACCGGCTCAGCACCCTGCAACGACCGACCCGCCGTGGAGTGCCGTTCTCCTTCCTGCGCGTCGACCGCGCCGGGAACATCTCGAAACGACAGTCCGCGACCGACTTCCACTTCTCCCGCTTCGGCGGCACCTGCCCCCTGTGGATCATCTACGAGGCGTTCGCCGCCCCCGGACGGATCCTCACCCAGGTCGCCGAGATGCCCGACGGTAAACGCTACTTCTGGATCGCCCGCACCGTCACCCACGGCGGGCGCGGACACCACAGCCCGCGCAGCACCTTCGCCGTCGCCCTCGGCTGCGAACTACGCCACGCCCACCGGCTCGTCTACAGCGACGGCATCACCCTCGACGACCCCCGCACCGCCACCCCGATCGGCCTCGGCTGCCGCATCTGCGAACGCCGCGACTGCGCCCAACGCGCGCGACCGCCCGCCGCCGGCGGCCTACTCATCGACGAGAACCGACGCACCGTCATCCCCTACGCGGTGGATCGCAGATAGCAGGCTTCCGCCGTCTCCCCGAAGTGACCGTCCGCTACCCGGTGCGCTCCGGCCACAACTCGGCGACCAGGCGGTGCGCGTCGCGGGCGATGGCGGTGCCGAGGTCGGGCACTGACCCGGACACACCGAGCACGTTGAGCGCCAACTCGGTGTAGCGGGCGGCCATCTGCTCCACCGACAGCGGCCCGTCCGGGCGATACCACCGCGCCACGCCACTACACATCTCCAGCAGCACCCGGCGCGCCACGTCCGGCGCCCGGAGGTACCACCTCGGCCGGATCAAGAACATGATCCGCCGTAGTGGTAAGAACATCGCCGCCGCCGAGGTGGAGCATGTGCTGATGGAGCATCCTCGGGTGCGCCTCGCAGCGGTGGTGGGTGTGCCCGACGACCTGCGCGGCGAGGAGATCAGGGCCTACGTCGTGAGGGCCAGGGACTGCACCCGTTGCTCTTTGTATCGCCGATGGGCTACCCCAGATGCCACGGCGGATGCCTGCGCTACCTACAGCGCCCCCGTTTACCCCCCGAAAACCCAGCCGATCATTGACAATAAGTGACAAGCCAAGACTAGCGCCCGACACCCTTTCTGCACGTCAGAGCACATTCTTGGCAAGCAACGACAAGCCCGAGAATACTACTTTTCGCAACAAGTGGGTCAGAGCCCGACCAGCCGGGCCTCCAGGCCGGCGTACTCATCCCCAACGCCGCAGGCTCTTCTACCTGCGGCGCCTTGATGACCTGATCATCCGCTCTTCCGGCGCCTTCGGTTTCTCTGCAGGCCTCATTGCCATTCGGCTGGCTGAGCGCGGCTGTTGGCGTATCCCCACACCGCTTTGGTGGGAATGGAGTGGTAAGTGCTCTGTGGTCTTTCGACGAACAGCAGGTGCCGCAGTTCCTCGATCGGACCCCATTCCGCCAGCAACCACGCCCGCAGCAGCCAGTCGCCGGGCCCGAGGACCTCTACGGTCTGGTCGAGAACGACCGCACGGTTCAGCAGGGGAAGAATCCGGGGCATCGTCTCGTCCAGACGCTGCCGCACCAGTGTGGACGCCTCGTACGCAGTGTCGTCGTCGGCGATCCGCCACTGGCCGCCAGCCGGCGATAGGCGGGTGAAGCCGAGCCGACGCCGCCAAATGCCGTTTTCGTGCCAGGGCAGCGCCGATTCGGAGCGTCCGTTCCGCTGCCGGTCCCACCCCCACTTGGGTGCCAGGACGAGGGCGACGTTGAGGTAGAAGACCTTCTCGTGCCTGCTCGAGTGCTCCGAGATCTGCACCTCGACGATCAACGCGTCACCATCAGGGGAGAACCGGCGGAAGACGAGCCCTCCCTCACCCTGCTCGAAGCCGTACCCGGCGAGCTGAGCCGCCAGATCCTCGACGAAGCCGTCAAACGACGTCTGCACGGACATCCGCAACTCCCTCCACGCTCGCCGCGACGGCGACGCGTAGATGACCATCCTGCGGCGGCCAAGGCATCGCCGATGGCGCCGACGTCAATGACGATTCCATACTCGTCCGCAGTAGTGACCGAACGGTAAGCATCCCATGGTTTCTCGAACTGGCTGCGGCCACTCCACGAAAGGAGGCACTCATGACCCTCCCACTCGACTTCACGATTGCGGATTATCCCGCATCCCGGAGCGCCCATGAATCAGTACCAAACAGATTTCCCCGATGACCCGGACAACGAATACAATCACGTCGGCAACCGACAGAAGAGAATCGGAAAATATGCACCACCCACCGTGATCACCCCATCTGATCCACCCACAATGAATCCGGCTGCCGCCCGTGTCCTTCTGCGGATAGTCCTCTCCGCATATCGGCGGCTGCCGCACCCCGACAGTGAGGAACGACCACCATGAACTGGAACACCCATCGCTCCGGCGAACCGCCGGCCCGGATGCGTTTCGCCTTCTACGGGCGGGTCTCGACAGAGGACCAGCAGGACCCGGAAGCGTCACGGGCCTGGCAACTGTCCCGGTCACGAGCCCTGATCGAACCGGCCGGCGGACACGTGGTCGAGGAGTTCTTCGACGTCGGCCTGTCCCGCTCACTACCCTGGAAACGGCGCCCTCAGGCAACCCGGCTCCTCGCGGCGCTGCGAGATCCCCGGCGAGGCTTCGAGGCGGTGGTGATCGGCGAGCCACAGCGCGCCTTCTACGGCAACCAGTTCGGGTTGACGTTTCCCCTGTTCGAGCACTATGCCGTCGGGCTGTGGGTGCCGGAGGTCGGTGGAGCCGTCGACCCGGGCAGCGACGCCCACGACCTCGTCATGGCCCTCTACGGCGGCATGAGCAAAGGCGAACGCAACCGCATCAAGGTCCGCGTCCGTAGCGCCATGGCCGCCCAAGCCGCAACCGAAGGCCGGTTCCTGGGCGGAAGCCCTACGGCTACCGCCTCGCCGACGCCGGCCCACACCCCAACCCCGCAAAAGCAGCCGACGGCCGACGGCTGCACCGCCTCGAACCCGACCCACTCACCGCAGACGTCGTCCGACGCATCTACACCGAGTACCTCGCCGGACACGGCTTCTTCGCCATCGCCGAAGGACTCACCCGCGACGGCATCCTCTCCCCCTCGGCCTACGACCCGCGCCGCAACCCACACCGCACCACCACCGCGTGGAGCAAAAGCGCCGTCCGGGTCATCCTCACCAACCCCCGCTACACCGGCAGGCAGGTCTGGAACAAGCAACGCAAGACCGAGATCCTCATCGACGTCGACGACGTCGCCCTCGGACACGAAACCAAACAACGCTGGAACCCCAGCGACGAATGGATCCACTCCGCAGCCCTGGCCCACGAACCCCTCGTCAACGACGACACTTTCAACCGCGCCCAGACCCTGATCGCCGCCGCCGGCAGACGCCCCGACGGAATCAGGAAACCCCGGGCCAGCAGCCGCAACTACGTCCTGTCCGGCCTCCTGCACTGCGGCATCTGCAAACGCCGCATGATCGGCAGCTTCAACAACGACCGCAACAACTACCGCTGCACCTACGCCGCCGAGTACGCCGACGCCAACCGCGTCGCCCACCCCCGCAGCGTCTACGTCCGCGAAGACCACATCCTCGAACAACTCGACCCGTGGCTCGCCAAGGTCCTCTCACCCGACCGACTCACCGACACCGTCCAGGCCATGACCGACGCCCAACACGACGACACCGACCACCAGGCCATCGCCGCAGCCCGGGAAACCCTCGCCACCTGCACCACCCGACTCGACCGCTACCGCGCCGCCCTCGACACCGGCGCAGACCCCGCAGTCGTCACCCGATGGATCGCCGACGTCCAAGCCGAACAGGTAACCGCCGAAGCCGACCTACGCCGCCTCACCGGACGCCGCACCATGAACCCCGACGAGATCCGCCACATCGTCAAGAGCCTGGGAAACATCACCAACGTGCTCCGCGACGCAGACCCCAAAGACAAGGCACGGATCTACCGCGAACTAGGGCTAACCCTGACCTACCGGCCAACCACCCGGATCGTGTCCGCTCAGGCAACCCCAAGTGGATCATGTACTAGTTTGTGTCCGAGGGGGGACTTGAACCCCCACGCCCTATACGGGCACTAGCACCTCAAGCTAGCGCGTCTGCCATTCCGCCACCCGGACCTACTCGCGCAGCCTACCCTGTCGGCGACAGGTGATTTCACCGCCTGTCGCCGGCCCCGGAAAGCCGCACGGGGCATTACTGTACACGTCCCGGTGTGGCCGCGCACATCGCCTTCAGGCCTTCCGGACGGTGTCGGATCCGTCGTGCGCCCACGGCGCACCGGCACCGGTTCCGGCGCCCAATCGGGGTGCGTTCGTGGCCGAAGGCCTACCCGCCCGGACGCTGCGAGCGGGTCTACCCCCGCCCGTTCACCGCCGACGAACAGGACGTCGTTGGCGACGTGGACGGCCATCGCCGGTAGCACGGGTGGGTTCCCCCGCCTCGTCAGATCACAGCCACCGCGAGGCAGGTTCGCGACACAGTGTCGCAACCTTGACGACAGGTTGTCGCATAAGGCAGGGTGCGGGCATGCAGAAGCTGATCGTGGTCACCGGTGCTTCCACCGGCCTGGGTGCCGCCACCGCCCGTGACCTGGCCCGCCGAGGTTTTCACGTACTGGCCGGTGTGCGACGCGATCGCGACGCCGACGCCATCCGCGCGGCCGGCGTCGAGCCGGTCATCCTCGACATCACCAACTCCGAGCAGGTGGCGGCGCTCGCCGCCCGGATCGGCAATGACCCGCGTACGTTGCATGCCCTGGTCAACAACGCGGGGATCCAGGTGAACGCGCCGGTCGAGGCACTGCCGATGGCGCAGTGGCGGTGGGTGTTCGAGGTCAACCTGTTCGGCCACGTCGCCGTCACCCAGGCACTCCTACCCCAGCTGCTGCACGGCAGGGGCCGCGTGATCAACATCAGCTCGATCGGTGGCAAGGCCGCCATGCCGACGTACGGGGCGTACGCCGGTGCGAAGTTCGCCCTGGAGGCGGTGAGCGACGCGCTACGGCGGGAGGTCGCGCCGCTGGGCGTACCGGTGGTCGTGATCGAGCCCGGCGGCGTCCGCACGAAGATGGCCGCCCGGGGGATCGCCACGGCCAACCAGCTGGCCGCCGAGATGACGCCGGAACACCACGCCCGGTACGGCAGCCTGGTCCAGGCGATCAACACGATGATGGACACGGGTACCTCCTCGGGCGTGACCGCCGACGCCGCCGCCCGGGTTATCGCGAAGGCCGTGACGGCCCACAGACCGCGTACCCGGTACACCATCGGCCGCGATGCCGCCCTGGTCATCGGCCTGACCCGGCTGCTCTCCGACCGGATGCTCGACCGCGTCATCGCCACCACCGTGCGCCGCCACTACCCGAAGGCAGCCACCGGATGACCCGCTGCCGTAGGGGAGGATGACCGGATGCCGCGCATCCGGGGAGCCAGCATCGGCCAACACCACGAGCTGGTCTGGGCCGACCTCGCCGAGGCGATGCGGCAACTCCTGCTCGAACGCGACTACGACTCGATCACCATGGGCCACCTCGCGACCCGGGCCGGACTCGCCCGCAACACGCTCTACAACTACGCCCCCGACCAGACAGCGCTGACCCTGGCCCTGACCCAGCGGGTGGGCCAACCCACCGTCGAGCGGGTGGCCACCATCGCCGCACGGACCACCGACCCGGCCGCCCAGCGGCTGCGGGAGATCATCGAAACGGTCCTGACCGCCTTCCAGGACCAGGTCCTACAGCTGATGTTCCGCCCCGGCGTCGGTCCGTCCGACGACGCACCGAAGGGACCGGACAGCCCGTTCCACGCGATAGTCGTCGAAGTCGAAACCGTGGTACGCGACGGCATCGCACGCGGCGAGTTCCACGACGTCGGCGACGTGCACCTGACGGTGGAACTGCTCTCCGGCATCATGCGCGCGGGCGCGGAACGCATCGGCCGAGACTCGACCACCTACCCACCCACGCTCCACGCCGCGCGGGAACTCATCCTCGCCTCCCTCGGCTCCCGTCCGGACCAGCCCTGCGGGTCATAGCCCGTACCCGCTGCGGAAACGGCGGTCCACTGCCCCGGCCGGGCGTCACGGGATCTCCCTGGCCGTCCGTGCCGGTACCGGCGTGACTCCGGCTGGTGGCGCGGCTCGACACCGGCCGGTCGTCGGGAGCAGTGGTTCCGCCAGGAGCAGGAGCAGCGCCAGGGCGGTCAGGGCCGCGCCGAGGAGGAAGCCGGCCCGGGCGTCGAAGGGTGCCAGCAGCAGCCCGCCGAGCAGCGCGCCCAGCGCCACCCCGACGTTGAACGCCGCGGAGTTCGCACCCGATGGGCAGGTTCTCCGTGGTGTTGAAGACGAACGCCGACAGGGCCAGTGCCACCAGGGCGGTTACCCGGCGCCAGAGGTCGGACCGCATACCCGAGAGACCCCTCTCGAAGGAAGGACTCACCCGACGTCCACCCAGTGGCCGCCGTCGAGCCCACGTCACACCAGACCAGCAGAGCGTCACCTGCCGACCCCGTACCCGGCCCATCCGCCCTGATCGGGCCGGTCGACCCCGGTTCCGGCAGGATCACCGGTGGCTCGCGGCTGCGGAGGACGGGTAGCGGGCGGAGGCGTTTCACCGGCAGCATGGGTCGGGTGTCCCACCCCTCTCCCCTGACCGCCGCCCAACGTCGAGCGCTCGCCCTGCGTACCTCCGGTGACCTTGCCCAGGCGCGCGCCCTGTTGACCGACGTCATCGAGTCGGTTCGGCCCCGGTACGGAGGGGACCACGCCGAGGTGCTGAGCACCGCCCGGCTGCTGGCCCAACTGCACCGGGAGGCGGACGATCCGGCGGCGGCCCGGCGGGTCCTGGAGGAGGCGTTCGCCGACGGCGAGCGGATCCGGGACCTGGCGGACCCGCTGATGGTGGCCATCGCCTTCGATCTTGCCTCGGTCGCCGGGGAGCTGGGCAACCGGCACGAGGCCCGCCGCAACTACACCCGGGTGGCCACCCACGGGCCTGCCGCCTTCGGGACGGACCATCCACTGGTCCGGGCCGCCCGCGACTACCTCGGCGACGCCGCACCGACCGTCCCGGTGAGCGACCCCGGTCCCCCACCGCCGGCGCTGCCCGAGCCGCCTCGGACCGCGCCCGGGTCCACTGTCGACTCCGGCGTCACGGCCGGTTCCGGGTCGCCGCAGGTCTCGTCGTCCTGGGCACCGCAACCCGGCACCGGGGCGTGGGCCGACGACCGGCTCAGCCCCGGCACGCCACCCCATCCGGCCACCGGACCTCAGGAGTCCTCCGGACCTCAGCCGCCCACCGAATCGCCGCCGCCCGCCGGACCGCTACCGCCTGCGGTACCGCCTCGGCCCTATCCGGTGCCGTCGCCCCCGACCGGCGCGACACCGGTACACGGCGCGGCGCTACCGATCTCCCGCCCGCCGACGATGCCGGCCGGGCCGGGCCGGACCGTCTCCGCACCACCCGTCCCCGCACCCCCTGTTCCCGCACCGCCCGTCAACGCACCGCCCGTCAACGCACCGCCCGTCAACGCACCGCCGGTCCTCGCACCGCCCACCGGCACACCGTGGGTCAGCACGGACGCCGTCGCCGCGCCGCCCGTCAAGGCAGACGCCGTGGCCGCTCCACCCGTCGGCCCGGACGCCGTCGTCGCACCGCCACCGCGTCCCGGCCCCGCACCGGGACCGGGCCAACCGCCGGTGGTCCGGCAGCCGGACTGGGACGATCCGACGGTCCAGGTGACACAGATCGGGCCGTTGCTGGCCGAGGAGCAGGGCCGGCCCGATGCCGCGTTCCCGGCTGCGGAGCAGACCGTCGCTCCGGTCAGTGGGATACCAGTTTCCGGGGAGCGGGTACCACCCCGGGAGGCGACCGGGCCGCCGTGGCACCGCTCCGCGCCCCGGCCGCCGATCGATCCGCCCGCTGCGACGACGCAGGCAGCACCGCCGGGCCCGGTACCGCACGGGCCAGCGGCACCACACGGGCCAGCGGCAGGGCACGATCCCGAACCCCGGGCGGGAGCCGGTGCGGCACCGGAGTCGCACCAGACGAAGATCGGCCCGGCATCAGACCGGGCGGCCGAGACACCGATGGTGGCCCCGCCGAGCCGGCAGGCCCCGGTGCCGTACCCGGGTGTGGCGCCGGTGGAGTCGTACCCGGGTTATTCGGCGGAGCCGGTGGCGGCGCAGGTGCCGGGGGGTCGCAGCCGGGCGATGGTGGTGCTGGCCGTGGCCGGGACGGTGCTCGCGGTGGCGGCGGTGGTCGGGGTGGGGGTGCTGGTCGTCGGTGGCGGGCCGGCGGCGGGTCCGCAGCCGGGCGCGGGGGCGTCGGTGGGCGCGCCGGTGACCAGCGGGCCGCCACCGGAGGATCTCCGGTTACGTGACGATTCGACCACGATCACGATCACCTGGTCGGATCCGACCGACGGTACGGTGCCGTTCATGGTGGCCGGTGGCCGGTCCGGCAAGCCGCTCGGGGTGATGGCCACCGTGGACCCGGGTGAGACGACGTACACGGTGAACGGGCTGAACTCCAGGATGGACTACTGCTTCACGGTGCTCGCGGTGTACTCCACCGAGGCGTTCGCCACCTCGGGTCAGGTGTGCACCGAACGGCGCAGGACCAGCCCGCCGGGTTGACCGATCGCCGCGTCCGGGGTGTACACGCAGGGTGTCCGGCGGCGGACGGTGCGGGTTTCCCCACTGTGGAGTGGGCCATATGATGGCACCCGGCTCCGGGCGGGTCGGACCGCCACCGGAGGCGTCATCCGCCACGACGCACGACACGGGAAGGCAGTCGGCTGTGGCCACGATCGACGAGAGCGAGAAGGCCGGGGCCGGCGGCTCACGGCCTGGCCGGCGACTGCGCGGTGGCCTGGTGACCATCGGTACGGTGGGCGCTTTGCTCGCCGCGATGGGGCTGACCGTGTTGGGTCTGGGTGCCGCCGACAACGCGGTGGCCAGCTTCGACGCTTCCTCCTGGTTGTGGAGTTCGTCGCGCAGCGAACTGGCCCGGGTCAACGGGGTCACCGCCCGGGTGGACACCCGGATGGAGGTGCCCGACGCCCGGCGGCATCCGGTGCAGGTCACCCAGACCGACCGGCAGCTGATCCTGCGGGACCTGCACACCGGCCAGGTCAGTTCGCTGGACCTGGCGACGTTGCAGATCACCGCGACCACGCCGACGACGCCGGGGCTGGGGGTCAGTGTCGCCCTGCACGAGGAGGCCGCGTTCGTGGTCGACGCCGTGCAGGGGGTGGTGCGGCAGCTCGACCCCCGATCGTTGACCCCGGTCGGGGAGCCGGTGCGGTTCCCGCCGGGGATCACCGGTGGCTCCTTCGACGGTGAGGGCCGGCTCTGGATCGCGGTGCCGAGCGAGGGCACGGTGTCGGCGATCACCGCCGCGGAGTTACCCGCGACGCCGGGTGAGGCCGGTTCGGGGTTGAGCCCGAAGCAGGTGGCCAGCTACGACGTCGCCGAGGGCAGCCACGAGCTGGTGCTGTCCACCCTGGACGAGGGGGTCGCGGTGCTGGACCGGACCCGGGGTGAGCTGGTGACGGTGCGGGGTGGCAGGACCGAACGGGTCAGGTTGGAGTTGACCGGGGCGGGCACCCTGCCGGCGCGGACCAGCGGGCCGGTGGTGCCGGTCACCGTCGTGGGCGAGCGGCGGGTGCACGTGGTCGACGGGGCGCGGGTGCGGCAGTTCACGGTGCCGGGTCGGGGTGACCGGCTCAGTCCGGTGGTCGCCTGGTCCGGCCGGTTCTACGCCGCCGACGAGGCCACCGGGACGGTCTACTCCTTCGACGCCGACGGGCAGCTGGTGCAGACGGTGCGCACCCGGGGCATGTCCGGGCCGCTGGAGCTGGAGGTCCGGGAGAACCACCTGTTCATCAACGCACCGGAGTCGGCGCGGGCCCGGGTGGTCAACGACCGGCACGAGGTGCGTGAGGTCGACAAGTACGCCAACGACGTGCTCGGTGGGGATCCGCCGGAGGAGCCGCCGCCGCCCCCTCCGCCGCCGCCGAAGCCGAAGGTGGGCAAGCCGGGTGCGCCCCGGGACGTGACCGCCGCCGCCGGGAACGCCCAGGCCCGGGTGAGCTGGCGGCCGGCCGCGGCCAACGGCGCCGAGATCGTCCGGTACGTGGTGCGGGGTGGCGGCCAGCGGCTGGAGGTGGGTGCCAACCAGCGGGCGGTGGAGATCACCGGGTTGACCAACGGTGAGACGTACCGGTTCTCCGTGCACGCGGTCAACGCCAAGGGCGACGGTCCGGACCGGGAGAGCAACCCGGTCACCCCGACCGCCGAGGTGCCCGATCCGCCGGCGGGTGTCAGCGCCCGGGAGCGGCCCGACGGTACGGTGCTGGTGACCTGGCCGGCGGCGGACGGGCAGGGCAACGTGATCGGGTCGTACACGGTGACCGCGACCTCGGCCGGGGCGAACGCCCCGGTGGGTACGGCGAAGAAGACGGAGCTGGTGGTGCCGGCCGGGGAGCTGGAGTACGGCACCCAGTACGCGTTCACGGTGGTGGCGGTGACCGAGCGGGGTGCCGGTTCGAAGGCGTCGCCGGTGAGCAACACGGTGGTGCCGTTCACCGCGCCGGGGCAGCCGGGTGAGCTGACCGCGTCGACGGTGCCGGACCGGCCGGGCACCGTCACGGCCCGCTGGTCGCCGGCGCCGGCCAACGGCCGGCCGGTGACCGGGTACCGGGTGGACGTGGCGGGTCGGCAGAGCGTGGTCACCGACCCGCAGGTCACCGTGGACTCCCTCGGTGACGGCCAGAACGTGACGGTGACCGTGGCGGCGGTCAACGAGGCCGGCGAGGGACCGACGGCGACCACCACGGCCCGGACGGTGGCCGAGCCCCGGGTCACGGTGACGGGTACGTCGGCCACCGCCACCTCGGCCACGGTCAGCTTCACCGTGGACGCCGGCGGCGGGCAGGCCACCTGTTCGGTCAGCGCCCCGGGCACGGCGACGACGTCGGGGTCCTGCACGAAGCTGACAGTGCCGGAGCTGAAGCCGGGCACGGCGTACACGTTCACCGTCACGGCGTCGAACGCCGCGGGCAAGGGTACGGCCACCCGCAAGCAGAGCACTCCGGCCCTGTACGGCATCGCCACCTGCAAGAACGGCTCCGAGCCGGAGCAACGCGACTACTGCGACAAGGATCGTGACGGGCGCAACGGCAACGAGGTCTTCGAGGTGCCCCGGCAGGACGACGACCGGCAGGCCGGCTGGGCCAAGCCTGGCACCCGGCTGAAGGCGTACTGCCGGAAGCAGGGCGAAGAGGTGTACGCCTACGTCTACAACAACGACAAACGCAGCACCTGGTGGGTGCAGGTCGAGTACCGGGGGAAGAACTACATCCCGTGGGCCTGGCTCAACCTGGAGGGCGGCGACAAGATCAACGTGCTGCCCACCTGCTGACGACCGAGGAGCCCTGACCCCAGACGTGAACACGCACGAGCCGCTCGGTCAGCCGGAGGTGCAGGGCTTCGCCGCCCTGGCCGCCCGGCTGGCCGAGAACGTCAACTCGGTGGTGCTGGGCAAACCACAGGTGGTCCGGCTGGCGTTGACCGCCCTGTTCGCCCAGGGTCACGTGCTGCTGGAGGACGTACCCGGGGTGGGCAAGACGACCCTGGCCCGGGCGGTCGCCGCGACCGTGCGCGGCGAGTGGCGGCGCATCCAGTTCACCCCGGACCTGCTCCCCTCCGACGTGGTCGGGGTGACCATCTTCAACCAGGCCACCCGGGGTTTCGAGTTCCACCCCGGCCCGGTCTTCGCCAACATCGTCATCGCCGACGAGATCAACCGGGCGTCGCCGAAGACCCAGTCGGCGCTGCTGGAGGTGATGGAGGAACGCACCGTGACCGTCGACGGGGTGCGGCACCCGGTGCCGCAACCGTTCCTGGTGGTGGCCACCCAGAACCCGGTGGAGATGGACGGCACGTACCGGCTGCCCGAGGCGCAACTGGACCGGTTCCTGGTGAAGCTGTCGGTGGGCTACCCGGACGAGGCCGTCGAGGTGGAGGTGCTGCGGGGGGCCACCGTCCGCTCCCCCGAGGCGCTGACGGCGGTGACCGACACGGCCACCGTCGGGGAGATGGTCCGGATGGCCCGCCGGGTGCACATCGCCGAACCCCTCTACGCGTACGCGGTCCGGCTGGCCGCCGCGACCCGAACCCACCCGCACGTGCGGGTCGGGGTCAGCCCCCGGGGGGTGATCGCGTTGACCCGGGCCGCCTGCGCGTACGCCCTGATCGACGGCCGGGGCTGGATCATGCCGGAGGACCTGAAGGCGCTCGTCGAACCGGTCTTCGCCCACCGGCTGCTGCTCACCCCCGAGGCGCAGGTGCGGGGCGTCAGCGCCGCAGAGGTGCTGCGGGAGGCGGTCGCCTCGGTGCCGGTGCCGCTGCCGTCGGGGCAGCCGGCCCCGTCGCGGAGCTGACCGGCGGCGTGGGGATCACCGCCCGGGGTGCCGGGTTGCTCGTCGCTGCCGTCGCGCTGCTGGGCGTCGGCTTCCGGTTCGCGTACCCGGAGTTGACGGTGCTCGGCGCGGCGGCCGGCGCGGCCCTCGGGCACGCCCTGCTCACTGCGGCCTGGCGGCCCCGGCTGGTGGTACGCCGGCACGCCGACCCGGACCGGGTGGCCCGGGGCGAACCGGCCCGCATGGCGGTGACCGTGGCCAACACCGGGCGGCTGCGGGCGGCGAACCTGGTGGCCGAGGACCGGTGCGGTGACCGGGTGGTGCCGGTGCCGCTGCTGCGGTTGCGCCCCGGCCGGGACACCCGGGTGGGCTACGACGTGCCGACCGGCCGGCGGGGGGTGGTGCCGGTGGGGCCGCTGCGGGTGACCCGACGCGACCCGCTCGGGCTGGTCTCGCTTACCCGCCCGTACGGCGACACCGTGCCGGTCTGGGTGTACCCGCGGGTGCATCCGCTGACCGCCGCGCCCACCGGTGCCGGGCGCAGCCTGGACGGCCGGGTCGACGCGGTACCGCAGGGTTCGATCACCTTCGACTCACTGCGGGAGTACGTGATCGGCGACGAGTTGCGGCGGGTGCACTGGCGCACCAGCGCCCGGGTCGGTGAGCTGATGGTCCGGGAGAACGTCGACACCAGCCTGCCCCGCATCGTGGTGGTGCTGGACAACCGGGCACCGGCCCATCCCGACCTGGTCGACGGGGTGGCCGAGTCGTTCGAGGCCGCCTGTGAGGCCGCCGCCTCGGTGGTCACCGCGGCGGTGCGGGCCGACCTGCCGGTGGTCCTGCTGCTGGTGGCCCCGGACGCGACCGTACTGCCGACGCCGGCCGACGATCGCGGACCCACCGGCGGCGGACCGCTGGACCTGCTGGCCGCCGCCGACCTCGACCGGGGCGACGGCGCGGCGGGGCTGCGGACCGCCACCGCCCGGCTGCGCCAGGAACGTCTCGGCGACACCCTGGTCTTCCTCACCGGCCCCGGCGGCCGGGCCGACCTGGGGTTGGTCGGGGCGTTGCGCGGCGGCTACCGGTCGGTGGTGGTGGGGGTGCTCGGTGTCGGGCAGCCGACGGCGGCCTCGGCGACCGGCCCGCTGCTGATCGAGGCCGCCGACGCCGCCCGGTTCGCCGCCGAGTGGGACCGGATCCGCCGATGGTGACCGGCACCGCGCTGGCCCGTGGCCTGCGGGCGACGGTGTTGCCGCTGGTCCTGGTCGCCATGGTCGGCCTCGCCGGGGTGGTGCTCGGCCGGGTCTACGCCGGGCCGCTGCTGACCCGGCTGATCCTCGGCGCGGGCATCGGGGCGGTGCTGGTCAGCCTCGCCGCCCGCCGGCTGCGGTCCTGGCTGGTCGCCCCGCTGTCGGTGCTGGCCCTGGCCGTCTTCACCGCCTGGTCGTTGCGCCTGGCCGCCGGGCACGCCGAGGTGCCCGGTGGGCTGGCCGAGGTGAGCCTCGACGCGGCCCGCAACGGCATCCCCCGGCTGTTGACCGCGATGATCCCGGTGGAACCGGCCCCGGACACCGTGCTGGTGCCCCTGGTCGCCGCCTGGCTGGCCGGGTTGACCGGCGCGGAGGTGGCGCTACGTGCCGGCCGGGTGCTGCTCGGCTACCTGCCGCCGGCGCTGCTCTTCGCCGGGGCGGTGTACGTGGTGGGCCCCAACGCCGACGCGGCGGTCTGGCCGACCGTGGCGTTCACCGCCGTCGCCGCCGTCGGCCTGGCCGTACCCGGTGGCCGGGCCACGCCGACCACCGGGGTGGCCGCCACCGGATCGGACGACGGGATCCGCGCGGCGGTGCGGGCCCGGCTCGCGGTCACCTCGGCCGCCGGGGTGGCGGCGGTGGTCGCGGCCACCGCGCTGCTCGGCCCGGCGGTCGCCGCCCTGGTCGACCGGCGGCCGGTGGACCCCCGCCGGTACGTGGAACCGCCCCGGGTGGAGTCGCTCGACGAGAACCCGCTGATCCGGATCTCCGGATGGGCGTTGAACCCGCAGCAGCGGCTGCTGGAGGTCCGCACGACTACTCCGACGACCCGGGAGGTCCGGGTCCGGTTGGCCGTGCTCAGCGACTACGACGGGGTGACCTGGCGGGTCGGCGCGACCTACCGCAACGCCGGGCGGATCCTGCCGGTCACCGACCCGGCCGTGCACAGCATCGTCGAACCGGTCCGGCAGGAGATCACCGTGGTGGACCTCACCGGCCGGTTGCTGCCGGCCGTGGCCACCCCGCGAGAGGTCACCGGGGCGCGGGTGGCCTACGACCCGGCGACCGGCACGCTGATCCGACCGGAGGGCCTCAGCGCCGGGCTGCGGTACACGGTGGAATCGGCCCGGGAACGTCCGGACGCGAACCTGCTCGGCCCGGCGCAGGTGCCCGCGGGCGACGAGGTGGCCCGGGTGCTGCGGGTCGCCGACGGGGCACCGGAGCCGTTGACCCGGCTGGCCGGCCAGTTGGCCGAGGAGAACAGCGCACCGTACGCCCGCGCGGCGGCCATCGAACGGTTCCTGGCCGAGCACTACCGGGTGGTGGCGGACGCCCCGAGCGGGCACGCGTACCCGAATCTGGCCTTCTTCCTGTTCGGGCCCCGCGACGGCGGCGGGCAGCGCGGTACCTCCGAGCAGTTCGCCGCCGCGTTCGCGGTGCTGGGCCGGCTGACCGGGCTGCCGACCCGGGTGGTGGTGGGTTTCCGGTCCACCGGCGACGGTCCGGTCCGGGCCGCCGACGCGATCGCCTGGCCGGAGGTGCTCTTCGACGGCCTCGGCTGGGTGCCGTTCGACCCGATGCCCCGCCCCGACGACGAGCCGCGTCCGGTGGAGCCCGACGTCCGCCCGCAGCCGGAGGAGACCCCGCCGCCGGACGTGCCGGAGCCGTCCCTGGCGCCGACCCCGACCCCACCGCCGGTGGCCGCACCGGGAGCCGACGACACCACCGGTGGCGTACCGGTGCCGGTGCTGGTCGCCGGCGGCGTGGGTGCCCTGTCGGCGGTGCTGGCGGGCCTGCTGCTGGTGCTGCTCGTGCTGCGGCGGGCCCAGCGGCGGACCCGGCTGGGCCATGGCGACCCGGCGCAGCGGATCACCGGGGCGTTCCGGGAGGTCACCGACGCGCTGCGGTTGGCCGGCCAGCCGGCCGGCGGCGACCTGGCCGCCACCGAGGTCGCCGCGCACGCCCGCCGGGTCGCCGCGCGGGTCCCGGTCGCAGCCGGCACGTCACCGCCGTCCGTGGACGAGCTGGCCGAACTGCTCAACCGGACGGCCTTCGCCCCCGGCACCGCGACCGAGGCGCAGGCCGACCGGGCGGCGACGGTGGCCGGCGGGTACGTCGACGCGCTGCGCGCGGCCCGCCCGTGGTGGCGGCGCCTGCTCTGGTCGGTGCACCCCGGCCCGCTGCGCTGGCATCGGTAGCCGACCCGCCGGCCGCCGCGCCCGGTTACCGGCGAACCGGTCCCGACCGCCCCGCGCGGGTGCTAGGACGGACGGGTGGCATCCGGTCGGTGGTGGGGACCGCCGCCGTGACGACCGGATCGGGCGGTCCCGTCGCGGCGGCCGGTGCGACGACCCGGGCGACCTTCCTGGAGCTCTTCTTCGATCTGGTCTTCGTCTTCGCGCTCACCCGGATCTCCGCCCGCGCCTTCTCCGACCTGGCCCTGGAGACCGGCGGCAACGTGGGCTGGGCCCCGGTCACCGGTGGCGGGAAGACGCTGCTGCTCCTGCTCGCCCTCTGGTCGGTCTGGCAGGGCACCGCCTGGACCACCAGCCGCTACGACCCGTACCACAGCTGGCTGCAGACCATGGTGATCGTCGCGTTGGTCTGCAGCATGGTGATGGGGGTGGCCATCCCGCACGCCTTCAGCGCCACCGGGTTGGCTTTCGCCGTCGCCTACGTGGCCGCCCAGCTGTCCCGGCCGTTGATCCTGCTGCTGGCGGTGCGGGTACGCCGGTACCGGGGCCTGAAGCTGCGGATGCTGATCGGCTACGGGTGCTGCGCGGTGCCGTGGATCGTCGGCGCGCTGCTGCCGGTGCCGTGGCGGGTGATCCTCTGGGCGGCGGCCCTGGCGGCCGAGTACCTGTGGTCCCGGCTGGGCTGGCCGGTGCCGGGCCTGGGCCGGTCGACGACCAACCGGTGGCAGGTCGTCGGGGAGCATCTGGCCGAGCGGTACCAACAGTTCTTCCTCATCGCCCTCGGCGAGACGGTGCTGGTCACCGGCCTGGCCTACAGCGGCGGCAATTACGACCTGCCGCGGACCGCCGCCTTCGCGGCGGCGCTGGTGACCTCGGTGCTGCTGTGGCGGATCTACTTCCAGCGGGCCGGTCAGATCCTGGCCGAGGCGGTGTCGAAGGCCGCCCACCCGGCCACCATCGGCCGGTCGGCGGCCGACACCCACCTGCTGATGGTGATCGGGGTGGTGGCCACCGCGATCGGCTACGAGTTGAGCATCGAGCATCCGTTGGAACGCGCCGAGACGGCCTGGGTGGTGCTGATCGTCGGCGGGCCGGTGCTGTTCCTGCTCGCCCGGGCCCGCTTCGAGTACGAGGTCTTCGGCCGGGTGTCGCCGGCCCGGTGGGTCGCCGCCCTGGCCCTGGTGGCGCTACTGCCCCTGCTGCTGCGTGCCCGGCCGCTGCTGTCCAGCGCGGTGACCGCCGCCGTACTGCTCGCGGTGGCCCTCGCCGACGCCCGCCGAGCCCGGGGCGCGCCACCGGAGCGGGCGGCCCCACCGTTCTGAGCCGGCCCCGGGTGGGTCGCCGGTCAGCCCTTGTGTCGGGGAACCAGCCGGTGCACGACGACCAGCACCAGCGCCGTCACCACGGCCATCGTGCCGACGATCCCGGCGGCGCTGCCGGCGTAGCCGACGAACAGCGGCCGGCGGGTCAACTCGCCGACGGCGACCCGGGGCAGGTCCACCAGCCAGGCCAGGGCGAGCGCCGACACGCCGATCGCCACCAGACCGATCACGCCGAGCACCGCCGTGGCGACCCGGTGCGCGTCCTCGGCGCTGATCTGGGCCTGTTCCCGTTGGGTGATCAGCAGCAGCAGACCGGCCAGCGCCGCCCAGACCCCCACGACCAGGTAGGCCGCCACGGCGTCGCTGGGACGGTGCCAACCGGCGGAGAGGGTGGCCACCCCGGCGGTCGCCGCGTACCCGGCGGCGAGGAACGCCCCGAGGACCCGGACCTTGGGCGGCAGGACCAGCATCAGCGCCATCGCCACCGACGCCGCCACGGTGGTGTGACCACTGGGCAGGCTGTTGCCGACGAAGGCACGTTCCGGGTCGACGCCGAAGTCCGGGCGGGGCAGTCCGTACTTGAGCAGTTGCGTGGTGACGTTGGCACCGGCGATGAGCAGGGTGGCGGTGATGGCCAACGCGACCCGGCCACGGATCAACGCGATGAACCCGATGACCGCGGTGGCCGCCAGCAGGGACACCACCGACATGGCGTTGAGGATCCGGTCCACCGGCCCCTCGATGCGGTCCTGGCCGATCCGGTTGCCGGTCAACGCCACCGTGTCTATCCACTGACCGAGCTGGGTGTGCACGGCCAGCCGCCAGACCACGACGAAGGCCACCGCCTGCGCTAGGGCCAACACGACCAACCAGACCGCGGTCCAACCCCTAGCCGTCTCTCGCACCCGCACACCGTAACGGCACGACACCGCCGGCCGTTCGTTGGCCCGCCGGCACGTTCGGTGTTTAGGTGGGTGCGACCACCGAGGAGGGTGACGGTGACCGGTACACCGCAGCGGGATCGACCCGAATCCCTGGCGGATCTGCTCGGCGGCCGCCGGGGCGCGCTCGACGCGACCCTGCCCGCGGTGGCGTTCGCGCTCGGCTGGGTGCTCAGTGGCCGGTCACTCGGTGGTGCGGTGGCCGCCGCCGTGCTGACCGGCACGGCGGTGGCCGGGTGGCGGCTGCGCCGCGGCGACCGGCCCCGCTCGGTGCTGATCGGCCTGCTCGCCGTCTGCGTGGCCGCGCTGATCGCGGTACGCACCGGCCGGGCCACCGACTTCTTCCTCGTCCAACTGCTGTCCAACGCCGCCAGCGCGCTGGTCTGGGTGGTCAGCATCGTGGTGCGCTGGCCGCTGCTCGGGGTGATCGTCGGCGTGCTGTTGGGCCAGCGGGGCAGCTGGCGTCGGGATCCGGCGCTGCTGCGCGCGTACGGCCGGGGCAGTGCGGTGTGGGCGGCGACCTACCTGCTGCGGTTGCTGGTCCTCGTGCCGTTGTGGCTCAGCGGCCAGGTGCTCGCCCTGGTCGTGGCCCGGGTCGCGTTGACCTGGCCGGTGGTGGCCGCGGCGTTGGCGGTGAGCTGGCTGGTGATCCGCCGATCGCTGCCGGCCGGACATCCGGGGCTGCGCCACCCGGTGACGCCGGACGGGACCGGGCTGGACGCCGACGACGGCCGGGGCTCGGCGGCCTCCGGCGGACACTCGACGGCCTCCGGCGGACATAGGGAGAGGCCGCCACGGGGGGAGCGGCCTCTCCGGTGATGTACGTTACTCCGTCGCGGGCTGTCCCGCCGTCCCGCAGCGCCCGGTTTTCTCCGGTCGTCGCGGAATTTTCTCTGGTTCTCGCGGATTGCTGCGCTGGTGTGCTGTGTGGTGGGCCGACCGAACCGCTGCGTTGGCCGGACGGCCGGCCCACCACGGCCTGACCGTGGGAATCAGGCCGCTCGCCGACCGGATGTCGTCCATCCCCGGACCCGGTCGGCGCCTCCGGGTGGACGGACGCCGCCGTCCACCCGGAGAGCTGGATCACCCGTTCGGGAACAGGTTTCCGTAGTCGGCGTAGGCCATGGCCACGTCGGCCTGGGCCCAGAACCGGTGGTAGTTGAACGTCGGTTCCGGCCCACCGTCGAGGTACGCCTGCACCTTCGGCCAGTCCGGGTCGGACTTGTAGAAGGACCGGATGTCGAGGAAGCTCTTGCCGGCGGTGATCGGGTCACCGTTGGGCATGGTGCCCGTCCAGCCCGGCGGGACGTAGAGGCCCTGACCGGTCGAGGCGTTGTAGGTGTCGTCGAAGCGCTGGTAGTCGCCACGCTTCTCCGGCCTCGACACGCCCTTGGCGTCGCTGGCCGCGTGCAGCGCGTCCAGCAGCCCCTTGGCGGTGGTCTTGGCCGCCGTGTTGCCCGACTTGGCCGCGTACGCGATCAGGGTCCGGGCGTAGGCCGCGGCGACGCCGACGTCCTGGCCCTTCACCGTGACCTCGACGTGCAGGTTGGTGTTCGGCTGCGGGTTGGTCGGGTTCCAGTTGTTGGGCTGGCCGGTCCACTTCATGTCCGACGGGATGGACCAGTTGGTGCCCAGCGTGGTGTTGGCGATGGCCCACGGCGCCCACTTGTCCAGCAGCGCCTTGGCCTTGGCGTTGCCGGTCTGCAGGTACAGCTCCGCGATCCGCTGCATCGACCAGACCTGCATGCCGAACCACTGGTTCGACGGCGGGTCCTCGTACACCGGGTCGACGTCGTAGAACATGCCGTAGAAGGTGGCGGTGCCGGCCGGGGGCTGGCCGTAGTTGCCGCCCCAGCTGTTGGTCGCGCCACCGGCGATGCCGCCCTCGGCCGACTGCAGCCAGGTGTAGAACTCCAGCTGCCGCTCGAAGCTCTTGGTCCAGTCCGCCGCCGCGGTCGGCGACTTCGGGGCCAGCTCCGGGGTGTTGGTGAGCGCCCAGGCCGCGAACGGGTTCTGGTAGCCGAAGTGGCTGTGACTGGAGCCGATCCGCCACGACCAGTTCTGGTTGGCCTCGTACGCGCCACCCCAGGCGTAGTACCAGGACATCAGGTAGTGCGCGGAGTCCTTGCCGTTGGCGGCCGGGCAGGCGGTGGCCCCGACACAGTTGCCGATCTTCTTGAAGTACTTGTCGAACATGGCGTACCGCAGGTAGTCGCCCATCTTGGCGGCCTTGGCCACGGTGGCGGCCACGTCGGCCTGCTTGTTCTGCGCCTTGGCCCAGGTCAGCGCCCAGTACGCGGCCTGCACGGCGCGGGCGTCGGCGTCCGGGGCGTTGGTGTACTTCCACTGCTTGGCCGGGGCGTTGGCCTCCTTGACGAACAGGTCCAGGTAGCCGTTGCGCCCGCCGTGGGCGAAGGTGTCGCAGGAGGGCTGCGGGATGGTCTCCCACACCGACTCCTGGGCGCCGCGCTGGAAGGTGTTGATGTACGCCGGGCGGGTGGTGCCGTCGCCGCACCGGCCGAAGCCGTAGACGTTGTCCACGTCCAGCAGCCAGTGCATGCCGTAGATGTCACCGGTGCCGTAGGTGGACTGCAGCTCGCTGCGCAGCGGGTCCTTGCCGACCGGGACGTTGGCCTCCAGGGCCGACGGGTACCGGTTGGGCAGCGGGTGCTCGGCGGCGTACTGGGCGTCCCCGGCCGAGCCGGCGGTGGCCTGGTCGGCGTGCGACGGGATGATGTACTTCTCCATCACCGTCCAGGCGTTGTTGAACGGCGCCCAGTTCTGGGTGACCCGGCCGTAGTGGGCCTCCAGCCACAGCCAGAAGCTGAACGCCTCGGAGGTGGTCTCGTGGCCGTGGTCGGGGGCCTCCACGATGAGCGTCTCGATCGAGTGGTACGGCACGCCCTCGGGGCTGAAGTACCCCGAGTTCTTGATCTTGCCGTACTGCTCCAGGAACCGCTCGGTGTAGACGTTGTCCCCGCCACCGGGTACGTCGTTGTCGATCTCGGTGGCGGTGATGGCCAGCGGGGCGTACCCGGTGGCCGAGGCGGTGATCGTGGCGGTGCCACCCACGGTGTCGGCGTCCTCGGCGGCGGCGACCGTGACGTTGGCCCCGGTGCTCCAGTTCGCCGTGGTCAGCGTCACCGACGTCGGGGAGACGGTGATGTCGCTGTCACCGGTACGGGTCAGGGTGACCGGCACGTTGCCCGCCGGCGCGCCACTGAGCTTGAGGTTGACCGAGGCGGTGCCGCCCTCGTTGACGCTCACCGAGGAGGGGGTGGCCACCAGCCGCGGCCCGGAGGCGGGGCTGACGGTGAACGCCTTCTCCGACACCGCGCTCAGGTTGGCGTTGTCGTAGGCCTTGGCCTGGACGGTGTACGCCCCGGCCGGCAGGTCCTCCAGGGTGTAGGCGTACGGCGCGGTGGTGTCGGTGTTGACCAGCAGGCCGTTGCGGTAGAACTCGACCTTGCTGATCGTGCCGTCCTCGTCGGCGGCGGTGGCCGTCAGCGGCACGTCCGCCGGGGCCACGAACGGCCCGGCCGGCACGGTGAGGTTGACCGTCGGCGGCTTCTGCGCGGCGCCGCCGCAGGTGACCCCGTTGACCGAGAAGGAGGTCGGCTTCGGGTTGCTGCCGGTGTGGGAGCCGTTGAAGCCGATGCTGGTCGAGGCGCCGGTGGCCAGGTTGCCGTTGTAGGACTCGTTGGTCGCGGTCACCTCGTTGCCGGACTGGCTGAACCTGGCCGACCAGCCCTGGACGACCCGCTGGCCGCCGGGGAAGGCGAACTTCAGGGTCCACCCGTTGATCGGGTCGCCGAGGTTCTTGATGGTGACGTTGGCGGTGAAGCCGTTGCTCCAGTCGCTGGTGGCGTAGACCACGTCGCAGGCGGGGGCGGCCTGCGCGGCGCCGGCGGGCAGGGTCACCCCGCCGACGACCAGCGCGGCGGCGGCGAGCATCGCCAGGGGGCGACGTCTTGCCTTGAGTCTCATGTGCGCGGTGTCTCCTCGGGCCGAGCCGGGGCGAATCCCGGCGGAGCGCCTCCACGCGTGGTGTCGTACGCGGGGGGACGGAGGCGCCCGGAATGGTGGTCACCCGGCGGCTGGGCCGGGCTCGGGGATCGGGGGATCCCCGCTCGGGTGCCGTACCGGTCGGCAGACCGGGTGCCCTCGGCGACCCACGTTCGCGCGTACTGGCTCCGCGACGCGGTAGTTCGACAGTCTCGCATGGAAGCGCTCCCACCGACAAGAGAAACACCCATAGATGTTTCGATCTCGTGTAGGGGGTTTCACAAACCCGTGACGGGCGTTACAGTCGCTGCATCGCCGATGGGAGCGCTTCCATCGACGGAGATGGTAAGTAACGTTTGCTGGGGACCGTCCTCGGACGATCCCCGACATCAGCCCGAGGGCTGACGGCGGGCCAGCCCGGACGCCGCCGC
Source organism: Micromonospora yangpuensis (assembly GCF_900091615.1). Classification (NCBI taxonomy): domain Bacteria; kingdom Bacillati; phylum Actinomycetota; class Actinomycetes; order Micromonosporales; family Micromonosporaceae; genus Micromonospora; species Micromonospora yangpuensis. The sequence goes on from NZ_FMIA01000002.1 coordinate 4,242,411, forward strand.
CAGCCGATGCCCACCGGCATGGAGGGAGGTGGAAACAGAGCCACTCGCGTGGCCCGGCTCCCGCGCAAACGCACGCAGATCCCACAGTCATCCGTGCGTGTGCTGTACCACCGCTGGGGACGGGGGTTGCCCTCCCCCGTCCCCACACTAACCCCCCGTATCCGACGGGAAAAGAGGCCGACGGGACAGGCATCCGCCACCCGGCCGGCCTCGCTCGCTGTACCGGCGCACCCGACCGACCTCGGCCGCCTCCGGCAGTACCCCGCGCCGGACGCCTCGACCTCGGCAGACGCCGTCGACTGGCTCCACCCCTTCCCCGCCCGGCCGCCGACTGCGGGTCGATCCGCCGCCACCTGAGCGGCCGACCGCACGCGGTGCCGCGGGCCGGCCGCGCCTACCCTATTCTGGGAGCGCTCCCGGTCGTCGGTGGCAGGCAACCTGCTGTGAGGAGAACGCAGAATGTCGAGACTCACCCGGCGGCGCCTGCTCCAACGCGCCGCTTCGTCCCCCGCACCCACCGGTGCGACCGGCACCCCGCTGGGTGCCGCGGCCGCCATGACGGCCGGCGCCACCGTGGCCAGTGCGGTCGCCGCACCCGAGGGCGGGAGCGACCCGGCCGCCGAGCCGCGGACGGCGCTGCGCTTCCCGACCGGCTTCGGCTGGGGCGCGGCCACCTCCGCGTACCAGATCGAGGGGGCGGCGAAGGAGGACGGCCGGGGCGAGTCGATCTGGGACACCTTCAGCCGTACCCCGGGACGGACCAGCAACGGTGACACCGGTGAGATCGCCGCCGACCACTACCACCGCTGGGCCGAAGACCTGGACCTGATGCGCGACCTCGGGTTGGACAGCTACCGGTTCTCCATCTCCTGGCCCCGGATCCAGCCCGACGGCACCGGCCAGCCCAACCAGCGTGGCCTGGACTTCTACCGCCGGCTCGCCGACGGACTGCGGGAGCGGGGCATCGCCCCGATGGCCACCCTGTTCCACTGGGACCTGCCGCAGGCGCTGCAGAACAACGGCGGTTGGGAGTCCCGCGACACCGTCGAACGCTTCGCCGACTACGCCGACATCGTCTTCCGGGCCCTCGGCGAGCGGATCCCGGTCTGGCTCACCGTCAACGAACCCAAGACCGTGGTGCAGAACGGCTACCTGCGCGGCCACCACGCGCCCGGCCGACAGGACCCGGACGCGGCCTACCTGGTCGCCCACCACCTGCAGCTGGCGCACGGTCGGGCCGTGCAGGCGTTCCGGGCCACCGGCCAGCCGGGCCGCATCGGCCCCGCGCTCAACCTGCACCCCTGCTACCCCGCCGACGACTCCCCCGCCGCCGCCGCGGCGACCCGGCTCTACGACGGATACGAGAACCGCCTCTACCTCGACTCGGTGCTCACCGGCAGCTACCCCGCCGACGTGCTGGCCGACCTTGGCCCGCAGAGCCGGCTGGCCAGGGGCATCGTCGACGGTGACCTGGCGGTGATCTCCGCAGCGGTCGACCTGCTCGCGGTGCAGTACTACACCCCGATCTACGTCACCGCCGACGGCGGCACCGAGCAGCGCTGGCCCACCTCGGTCGCGGCCTGGCAGCAGATCTACCCCGACGGCATGTTCGACATGCTGACCCGGGTGACCCGCGACTACGGGCCGATCCCGCTCACCATCACCGAGAACGGGCTGCCCACCGCCGACATCCTGGCCGCCGACGGCACCGTCGAGGACACCGGACGGGTGGAGTTCCTGCGCGACCACCTGACCGCCGTGCACCGGGCCCTCGCCGCCGGAGTGCCGCTGGAGAGCTACCACGTCTGGTCGCTGATGGACAACTTCGAGTGGGAGGTCGGCTACGACCAGCGCTTCGGCCTGGTCTACGTGGACTACGCCACCCAGCGCCGGATCCTCAAGCGCAGCGCCCACTGGTACCGGCAGGTCATCCGGGACAACGGCTTCTGACCGCCGGCCGGCCGTGCGGTGGCCCCGGTCCGCACCGGGGCCACCCAGCCCGCCCGATCAGCGCGGCAGGGCCTGCTGGAGCTCGGCGCGCAGCGCCGGGGTCAACATCTCCCCGGTCTGCTTGACCAGCCGGGCCATCTCGTAGCCGACCACCCCGATGTCGGCGTCACCGGCGGCGAGGGTGGCCAGGATCGAGCCGTCCCGGATCTGCATGACCAGGAAGTAACCCCGGCCCATCTCGACCACCGTCTGCTTGACGATGTCACCGTCGAACATCTGCGCCGCACCGGCGGTGATGCTCATCAGACCGGAGGTCACCGCGGCGAGCTTGTCGGCGTGGTCACGGGGCAGGTGGTCGGAGATCGCGACCAGCAGGCCGTCGGAGGAGACCACCACGGCGTGCGCCACGCCCGGCACACGCTCGGCAAACGCGCTGACCAGCCAACTCAGGTCCCGAGCCTCCTGGCTCAACGTGGTTGTCACTGTGCTCCCCCTTCACTGCGCACACCCGCCGGCGGCATGATCATTTCAGTGGTCTCCTCGTTCTCGGCCTGTCGTACGCCACTGTAGAAGCGCGACAGCATCCCGCCCACGGCCTCCGGGTCCGGCTCGTGCCGCGGCGCGGCCTCCACCGGCCGGGCCGGTTGGGTGACCGCGGAGAGCTGCGCCATCGGTACCCGCACCGGCAGACCGCGCGCGTTGGTGCCGCCGGTCACCGGCCGCTCCGGTGGCGCGGCCGCCGGCCCGGTCCCCGGAGTCGGACCCTGCCGCGACCACCAGCCGCTGTCGGGGGTCCGCCGGGCCTGCGGGGCGAGCACGTCCTCGGCGCGCACCGACCGGGCCGGCATGGCCCGCTCCGCCGCCGGACGGGCCGGTCGCGGCACCGTCGTCGGGCGGGGCCGTCGCCCCGCCACCGGCAACTCCGCCGTGCCACCGGCCACACCGTTGCCCGCCTGCGGCAGGCCGACCGCACCGTTACCGGCCTGGGGTAGGCCGGCCACACCGTTACCGACGGCCGCCGGCACGCCGACCGCGCCGTTGCCGGCCGCCTGGCGGGGCAGCATCCGCGGCACCGTCGGCGGGTCCAGCTCCATCGCCTCGACCGGGGCGAGCAGGGCCCCCGGCAGCCGCATCCGGGCCACCAGACCGGACGACTCCCCGAGGTGCAGTCGCACCTCGACGCCGTGCCGGGCCGCCAGGTGGCTGACCACGAACAGACCCATCCGCTCGGAGGCGGCCACGTCGGCCGCCGGCGGGCTGGCCAGGATCGCGTTCGCCTCGGCCAACGCGGTCGGGCTCATCCCGAGACCCCGGTCCACGATGTCGATCAGCGCGCCGTCGCCGTCGTTCCACGCGGTGACCACCACCATGGTGTCCGGCCGGGAGAACGCCGTGGCGTTCTCCAGCAACTCGGCCAGCAGGTGCACCAGGTCCCCGATCACGTGCCCGACCAGCTGCAGGTCCGCCACGGAGTCGTGCCGGATCCGCTGATACTGCTCGATCTCGGCGCTCGCGGCCAGCAGGACCGCGCCGAGCCCGACCGGCCGGTTCCACCGCCGGGTCGACTCGGTACCGGCCAACACCAGCAGGCTCTCGTCGTTACGGCGCATCCGGGCGGCGAGGTGGTCCAGCTTGAACAGGTTCTCCAGCTGGTCCGGGTCGGCCTCCTCCCGCTCCAGGTCGTCCAGGAGCTTCAGCTGCCGTTCCACCAGCACCTGGCTCCGACGGGCCAGGTTGACGAACATCGCGTTGACGTTACGCCGCATGGTGGCCTGCTCGACGGCGACGCTGACCGCGCTGCGGTGCACCGCGACGAACGCCTCGGCCAGCTCACCGATCTCGTCCAGGGAACGCACCACCGCCGGGGCGACCTCGATCTCGGGCACCCCGCCGCTGACCGTCCGGAGCCGGTCCAGCGCGTCCGGCAGCTCGACCTGGGCGATCCGCAGGGCCTGTCCGCGCAGCTGGCGCATGGACCGGGCGATGGAGCGGCCGATCAGCACCGAGGTCAGGACCGCCGCGCCGAGCACGATGGCGATCGCGCCGGCGACCAGCAGGGTACGACGCAGCTGGCCGCTGCTGGCCCCGTCGGCCTGGACCACCGCGTCCTCGAGCACCTCGGCCAGCACCTGACCGAGCAGCTCCTGCCGCTGTTCGCTGGCCGTCCACCACTGCAGGGCGGGCAGGACGATCGGCTCCGCACCGCCGGTCGGCAGACCCTGCTCCTCCAGCACGGTGGCCGCGGCGAAGGCGGGGTTCACCGAGGCCTGGTCGTAGCGGGCGATCTGGGCGTTGTTCGCGGCGACCCGGAAGGCACCCAGGGCGGTGAGCTGCTGCGCCCGCAGGTCGGTCAGGATGACCTGGTCCTCCAGCCCGTACTCGCCGGCCCGGGCCGCCTCGAAGAGCTGGGAGCTGACCCGGGAGGACAGCTCCTTGACCCGGGCCAGCTGCACGTAGCGCAGCACGGCGTCGGTGAGCACCGACTCCCCCTCACCGGGCGAGGGCTCGGCGAGCAGGTTGAGCAGCGAGTCGATGGCGCGGTGGTAGTTGCTGAGGATGGTGTCGCTGCTCAGCACGGCCGCCGGCACCGCAGCCCGGATGAAGACCACCTGGTCGGTGGCCTCCTGCACCTGCGAGTACGTCACCTGCCAGGACGCGTCGGCGTCGAGCAGGGGCTCCGCCGCCCGCCGCAGGTCGGCCAGGGCCCGGTCGGTGTTCTCCTGCAACGGCCGCAACGCGGCACTGGCCTGCTCACCGCTGTAGCGGCGCTCCGCGGCCCGCAGCTCGGCCAGCTCACCGGAGGTCCGGTCGCGTTCCTGCTGCAGCGCGTGCACCGCGGCGTTGATCTCGCGGCCGATGCCTACCTGCGCCGCGAAATCACTCAGCGTGGTGGTCTGTCCGATCAGATTGGCGGTCTGCACGCTGGCCAGCACCAGGAACGCCAACGAGGGGATGATCAGCACCGCGGCGAGCTTGGTGCCCATCCGCCAGTCCTTCAACCGCAGCGCAGACCGCCGTCGGTGGGGTACGACCCGCACGTCGAACCTGCGCCGGCGATGGCTCGACACCCCGCCGGGATTCGAGTCGGGACGTGTGCCCACTCTGCCTCCTTGATCCCCGCGCACGCCGATCCCCGGCGGGCGGGGTCCATCCAACCAGGCCTGTGAGCTGTGTCAACGCCCTGGGTTAAGGAAGACTTCAGGAAGCAGCCCCCGAGGGTGCGGAAGCTGGCACGGTCGGTGGATCCGACTCGTCCGTCCGGCCGATGTCGACCGGTTGCGCAGCGTCACCAAAGCGTCCCGACGCCGCCAACGCGGCACCACTGGCGCCGATCTCCGGATCGGGTTGGTGGCGTACCGTCCGGGGCGCGAGCGTCGCGGCGAAAGCCCGCCGCCACCAGGGCGAAGCCGCCACCGCACCGCCACCCAGCACCACCTCGACCCGGCTGTCCACCGTGGACTCCAGCACCGCCAGGTCCTCGGCGACCAGGTCACAGAGGCCCCGCATCAGCCCGGCCAGCAGCTCGACGCCGGTGGTGCCGAAGCTGATCCCGCTCAACTGCCCGGAACCGGCCGGTGCCAGACCCGGCGGCCGGTCGCCGCCGAGGCGCGGGTCCGCCGCCGGTCCACCGTCGAACGGCACCCGGTCCAACGCGGCCGCCAACTCCGCGCCGCGAGGCAGCCGCAGCTCCCGATCGGCCCAGGCGAAGAGGTTGCCGCCACAGGAGTACGCCGCGCCGGTCACCACGTGCCCGTGGTCCACCCGGTACCGCCACAGCTGCTCGGGCAGCGGAGGCAGCGGCGCACCGGCCGGCACCGGCTGGATCAACCGGACCGCGGCCGAGGTGCCGACGGTCACCGCCGCCCGGCTCTCGTCGACGCAACCGGACCCGACGTTGGACGCCGCGCCGTCGCCCACCGGCGCGTGCCACGAGACGTCGGCCAGGTCCGGCCAGCGGCGGGCGTGCTCCGGACGCAGCCGGCCCCGCCAGTCCATGTCGGCCAGGTGAGGCAGCTCACCCGGGCGGACCCCGGCCAGCTCGCACGCCTCGGCGTCCCAGTCCAGGGTGCGCAGATCGAGCAGCCCGGTGCCGGAGGCCTGCGAGATCGACATCGGCATCTCGTCGAGCAGCGCACCGAGGACGTACTCGACGAGCCCGGCGAAGCGGGTCACCGGGGTGTCGGTCCGCGCCCGCAGCCAGGGCAGCCGCATCGACCAGTAACAGCGGTGCCACCAGGTGCCGGTGCGCTGGTGGAAGGCGTCGGCATCGGCCGGGCCCGGCGCACCCGGCGCCGGCACGGCCCGGGTGTCCAGCCAGGTCAGCACCGGCCCGAGCGGCTCACCCCGGGCGTCCAGCGGCACCACCGAATGCCACTGGGCGCAGGTGGCCACCATGGTCACCCCGCGCAGGTGCCCGCCGGCTGCCAACTCGTCGAGGCACTCGACCAGGCCGGTCAGGTACTGCCGACCGTCCAGGGTGCCGGTGCCGTCGTCGTGGGTGCTCAGCCGCATCCTGCGGCGGGCCAGGGCACCGGAGACGAGGTCGCCGTCGGCGTCCAGCACCAGGCCCCGCACCGACGAGGTGCCCAGATCGAGAGCGAGAATCTTCATCGCGGCTCACGGTACCCAACGGGGCCGGTGTCGTACCCCGATCGGCCACCGGTACCGACGACCGCTTCCGGTGCCTGGGTGCGGCGGCGTAGGGTGTCGGCATGCTCGCGCCGTTGTCCTTCTGGTGGCCCGCCGACCCGGCGGCCAGCACCCGCGCGTAGCTTCCCGACGCGGCCGCCGACGAGGCGGCCGCCGGTCCTCCCCGGCTCCCGGGCCGCCCCGGAAGCGGCAGCCGAGCCCGAGGAGAACCGATGTCCTGCCTGTCCGACCTGCTCGACGCCGTCGCCGACGGCCGCGACCCCGGACCCTTCGCGCTGCTGCACCGGGCCGGCACCGAGCACCTGGAACTGTTCACCGGCACGCTGCGCACGGTCGACCGGCTCGCCGACATCCCGCTGCCCGACGACGCCGCCGGCCCCCGCACGTTGGCCCTGGTGCCGTACCGGCAGATCACCGAACGCGGGTTCGCCTGCGTCGACGACGAGCTGCCGCTGGAGTGCCTGGTCATCGAGGAGGAGCAGCGGATCCCGGCGGCGCTGGCCCGCGGCGTGCTGCCGGCGGGTCCGGTGGTCACCGGCGGCGCCGCGTTCGACAGCACCGACGAGGAGTACGCCGCCGCGGTGGACCGGGTACTGGCCGACGAGATCGGCCGGGGCGAGGGGGCGAACTTCGTCATCCACCGGACCCTGCGGGCCCGGGTGGAGGGGTCGGTGCTGGTGGCGGCGCTGGCCGCGCTGCGCCGGCTGCTGCTGGCCGAACGCGGCGCGTACTGGACCTTCGTGGTGCACACCGGCACCCGCACGCTGGTCGGGGCGAGCCCGGAGCGGCACGTGAGCGTCGACGACGGCCTGGTGATGATGAACCCGATCAGCGGCACGTTCCGGCACACCGGGGCCGACGCCGACCGGGACGCGCTGCTGCGGTTCCTGCACGACCCCAAGGAGGTCGAGGAGCTGTACATGGTCCTCGACGAGGAGCTGAAGATGATGGCCCGGGTCGCCGAACGCGGCGGGCAGGTCGTCGGCCCGTACCTCAAGGAGATGGCCCACCTGGCGCACACCGAGTACCTGCTGGCCGGGCGGGGTTCCCTGGACGTGCGCGAGGTGCTGCGCGAGACGATGTTCGCCCCCACCGTCACCGGCAGCCCGATGGAGAACGCCTGCCGGGTGATCGCCCGCCACGAACGCACCGGCCGCCGCTACTACGCCGGCGTGCTGGCCCTGCTCGGTCGCGACGACGCCGGCCGGCAGACCCTCGACGCGCCGATCCTGATCCGTACCGCCGAACTCTCCGCCGACGGTGACCTGCGGGTGAAGGTCGGCGCGACCCTGGTGCGGCACTCCACCGCCGACGGCGAGGTGGCCGAGACCCACGCCAAGGCCGCCGGGGTGCTGGCCGCGTTGGGCCTCGGGCCGCAGGCCCCCGACCACGGCCCCCGACCGCCGGTCCGGCTCGCCGACGACCCCGAGGTACGCGCCGCGCTCGCCGCCCGCAACGCGCCACTGGCCCGGTTCTGGCTGGACCAGCGTCCCCCGGGCAGCACGGTGCTGCCCGGCCTGGTCGGCCGGCGGGCGCTGATCGTGGACGCCGAGGACACCTTCACCGGCATGCTCGCCCACCAGCTCGCCGCCCTCGGACTCGCCGTCGAGACCCGACCGTGGCACCGGCCCGGCCCCCTCGACGAGCACGACCTGGTGATCGTGGGTCCCGGACCGGGCGACCCCGCCGGCGACGAGCCGAAGATGGTGGCGCTGCGCCGGTTGCTGACCGGGCTGCTGGCCACCGGCCGGCCCACCCTGGCGGTCTGCCTGGGCCACCAGGTGCTGGCCGGGCTGCTCGGCCTGCCGCTGCACCGGCGACGGACGCCGTACCAGGGGTTGCAGCGGCGGGTACGGCTCTTCGGCGTGCCACGCCGGGTGGGTTTCTACTCGACGTTCACCGCCCTGGCCGACGTCGACCGGCTGCCCACCGGGTACGGCCCGGTGGAGCTGGCCCGCGACGACGCCGACGGCGCGGTGCACGCGCTGCGCGGGCCGGGCTTCGCGGGGGTGCAGTTCCACCCGGAGTCGGTGCTCAGCCCGGACGGCTTGGCGGTCCTGGCCGATCTGCTCGGGCACCTACTGGACCGGCCGGACCGGACGTTGGCCGGGCATGGTTTCCCGGAGCGGGGGTAGGAACCGTGACGCCCGGGGCCGGGCGGATTCGAGAGCCTCCGCCCGGTCCCGGGTCCACGCTCAGCCGGCGGCCAGGCCGGCGCGCAGCGCGGTGCCGATCCGCACCGCCCGCTTCGCGGTCAACGCGGTGGCCGCGAGCGCCACGTGGTCCGGCGGCACCTCCCCGTTGTTGCTGGTGTGCGAGGCGCCGTACGGGTTGCCGGCGACGAACTGGCTGGGGTCGGTGTAGCCGGGGGTGACCACCACACCGCCCCAGTGGTAGAAGACGTTGAAGAGCGCCAGCAGGGTGGACTCCTGCCCGCCGTGCGAGGTCGCCGTGGAGGTGAACCCGGAGTAGACCTTGTCAGCCAGCGCGCCCCGGGCCCAGAGCGGGCCGGTGGTGTCGATGAACTGCTTGAGCTGCGCGGCGATCATCCCGTACCGGGTCGGCGACCCCATGATCACCACGTCGGCCCAGTCCAGGTCGTCGGGCTCGGCCTCCATCACGTCCTGGGTCTCCAGGCGGTGCGCCTGCCAGCCGGAGTTGGCCCGGATCGCCTCGTCGGGGGCGAGCTCGCGGACCTTGCGCAGGCGAACCTCGGCCCCGGCCTCACCGGCGGCCTCGCAGGCAGCCTGGGCCATCTGGTACGTGATCCCGGTGGCGCTGTAGTAGATCACCGCGACTTTGGTCTGGCCGTCCATCAGGTAGTCCTCCCTGTTTTGTGGATCAACTCCGGCGACTACCCGTTACTTGCGTCGTCAAACACCGCGGGGAAATCCCTGGACAGCGCCCCACCCCCGGCTGGCATCCTCGGCGACATGCAGATCCGGGACGCGACCCCCGACGACTGGCCCTCGATCTGGCCCTTCCTGCGCGAGATCGTGGCCGCCGGCGAGACGTACACCTACCCGCGCGACATCACCGAGCAGCGGGCGCGACAGATCTGGCTGCCCGCCCCACCGGGACGCACCGTGGCCGCCGTCGGGGCCGACGGCACCGTGGTCGGCTCGGCCAAGCTGGGCCCCAACCAGCTCGGCCCCGGCTCCCACGTCGCCAACGCCAGCTTCATGGTCGCCCCCCACGCCGCCGGGCGGGGCGTCGGCCGGGCCCTGGGCCGGCACGTGCTCGACCTGGCCCGCGCCGAGGGCTACCGGGCGATGCAGTTCAACGCGGTGGTGGCGAGCAACCACCGGGCGGTGGCGCTGTGGCGCTCGCTCGGCTTCGCCGTCGTCGGCCGGGTACCGGAGGCCTTCCGGCACCCCACCGAGGGCTACGTCGACCTGCTGGTCATGCACCAGCGGCTCTGAACCGACCGGCCCGTTGGCCGGGCGTGTCGGGGCGCGCCGGGCCGGTCGGGGGTGCGCGGTAGCCTGGCCCGGTGATGCTGCCCCTGCCCGCCGGCGAGTTCCAGGCGTACCTGTTCGACTGCGACGGCACCATCGTCGACTCGATGCCCCAGCACTACGCCGCCTGGCAGCAGACGCTCGACGAGTGGGGCTACGCCCTGTCGGAGGAGCTGTTCTACGCCTGGGCCGGCCGCCCCAACGCCGACATCATCGCCGAGCTGAACCAACGCCACGGCCTGACCATGCCCCTGGCGGAGGTGGTCGCCCGGCGGGAGGCCCTCTTCCACGAGCTGCTGCCCACCGCCACCGGCATCCCCGGCGTGCTGGCGCACATCGACGACGCGCACGGGCGGATCCCGTTCGCGGTGGTCTCCGGCAGTACCCGGCCGGCCGTCACCGCCTCCCTCGACGCGCTCGGCATCCTCGACCGCTTCGACGTGCTGGTCTGCGCCGGCGACTACACCCGGGCCAAGCCCGACCCGGAGCCCTTCCTGCGCGCCGCCGAGCTGCTCGGCGTACCCCCGCAGGACTGTCTGGTCTTCGAGGACGCCGACCTGGGCATCGCCGCCGCCGAGGCGGCCGGGATGGCCGTGGTGCGGGTGCCGCAGCCCCGCCGGGGCTGACCCCCGCACGCCGCGCGCTTGCTCAAGATATCCGCAAGGTGTCCGGAGTACGGTTCCCGGTCGGCCCGGAAAGCGCCATCCTGATGGGTGCCGGTGCTCGCCACCGCGTTGCTGGACCTGACCGGGGGATCGCGCTGGGCCGCCAACGACGCTGGCACAGCGCGATCAGGGGGTGCGGCGGCTTCCGGCCGGGTGTCGGTGCCCGTGCCTATGCTGCGGTCGACCACCGGCGGAAGGCGGCATCCTCGTGGCACCCGTTTCGACTGCGCTGACCCGCGCCGAGGCGCTCGCGCTGCGGATGGCCGCGCTCCGGCTGCGCCCGCACCCCACCGCCGCCCCGTTGGCCACGGTGGCCGAGGTGGTGGAGTGGTTCGGTGCCATGCAGGCGCAGGACCTGGCCAGCGGCATGTGGTCGCTGGGCGTACGACTGCCGGGGTCGACCCACGCGGACGTGCACGCCGCGCTCGAGCGCCGGGAGGCGCTGCGGACCTGGCCGATGCGCGGCACCATCCACCTGGTGCCGGCCCGCGACGCCCGCTGGCTGCTGGAGCTGACCGGGGTACGGGCCCTGGCCGGCGCGGCCCGCCGGCGCGCGTTCCTCGGGCTGTCGGAGGCCGAGGCGGACCGGGCCGCCGACGTGCTGGGCGGCGTCCTGGCCGGCGGCGGCCGACTGACCCGCACCGAGTGCGTGGCCGCGCTGGTCGCCGCCGGCATCGACGGCGCGGGCCAACGCGGCTACCACCTCCTCTGGTACGCGGCCCAGCGCGGCGTCACCTGCATCGCCCCCAACGTCGGCAGCGAGCAGACGTTCGCGCTGCTCGACGAGTGGGCGCCGGGCCAACGTCAGCTCGACCGGGACGAGGCGCTGGCCACCCTGGCGCTGCGTTACTTCCGGGGCCACGGCCCCACCACGCGGCAGGACTTCGCCGGCTGGACCGGGCTGACCGCCGCCGACGCCAAGCGGGCCATCGCCGCCGCCGGCGACGAGCTGACCACGGTCGACCTCGACGGCGTGCCTGCGGTGCTGTCCGCGCCGCTGACCGACACGCCCCACACACCGGCCGACGCGCCCGGCACCCCGGTTGACACGCCCCACCTACCGGCCGACGACGTGCTGGCCCTGCCCGGCTTCGACGAGTACCTGCTCGGCTTCAAGGACCGGGCACTCATGCTCGACCCGGAGCACCGGCAGGCCATCGTTCCCGGCGGCAACGGCGTCTTCCAGGCCACCGTCGTCGTCGGCGGCCGGGTGGTCGGCACCTGGAAGCGCAGCCTGACCAAGACCCGGGTCACCCTGACCGTGCACCCTCTCGTCGATCTCACGGCGGCCCGCCGCGAGCAGGTGGAACGGGCCCTCAGCCGGTACGCCGACTTCCTCGCCCTGCCACCCCGGGTGACCTGGGCCTGACCCCGCCGACGCGGACGGCCCGACCCCACCCGACGGGCTGACCCCGCCAACGCGGACAGCCCGACCCCGCCCGACGGGCTGACCCCGCCGACGCGGACAGCCCGACCCCGCCCGACGGGCTGACCCCGCCGACGCGGACAGCCCGACCCCACCCGACGGGCTGACCCCGCCAACGCGGACAGCCCGACCCCACCCGACGGGCTGACCCCGCCAACGCGGACAGCCCGACCCCACCCGACGGGCTGACCCCGCCAACGCGAACAGCCCGACCCCACCCGACGGGCTGACCCCGCCGACGCGGATGGGTGGGGCAGGCTGGACAGCCCGCCCCACCCGTCAGCGGTTCGTGGGTGTGAGAAGGGGACCCTTCTCTACCGAAAGCGTTAACAAGGGGCCCTTCCTTACAGGGCGCCGGCGGCTCGGCCCTCGTGCAGGGTGAGGTTGCGCCCGTCGGCCGGGTTGAACAGGTGGATCTTCTCCAGGTTGAACCAGACCCGGTGGTCCTGCCCCTCGGCCACCGTCGACTCCGCCGACAGCCGGGTGACCAGGTTCGAGCCGCCACCGGCGAAGTCGGCGGCACCGGCGTCGGCGGCCAGCTCCTCCAGTTCGGCGGCGGTGGCCTTCTCCCCCTCGACGGTGAAGTAGACGTACTTGTCCGAGCCCATGGATTCGACGATGTCGACAGGCGCGGTGAACTCCACCCCCCGGCGGCGGGTCTCGTCGTCGATCAGGCCGGCGTCCTCGAAGTGCTCCGGGCGGATGCCGAGGATCAGCTCGCGCGGCGCGTCGGCGCCCTCCAGCTCGCGGCGGATCCGGTCGCCGATCGGCACGTCACCCAGGGCGGTCCGTAGCGTGCCGTCGTCGACCGCGGCGTGCAGGAAGTTCATCGACGGTGAGCCGATGAACCCGGCGACGAAGAGGTTGCGCGGGTTGTCGTACAACTCCTGCGGGGGGCCGACCTGCTGGATCGCGCCGCCGCGCATGATCACCACGCGGTCGCCGAGGGTCATCGCCTCGGTCTGGTCGTGGGTGACGTAGACGGTGGTGGTGCCGAGCTGCTTCTGCAGCCGGGACACCACGGTACGCATCTGCACCCGCAGCTTGGCGTCCAGGTTGGACAGCGGCTCGTCCATCAGGAACGCCTTGGGTTTGCGGACGATCGCCCGGCCCATCGCCACCCGCTGCCGCTGGCCGCCGGAGAGGTTGGCCGGTTTGCGGTCCAGCAGCGCGGTCAGCTCCAGGACCTTCGCCGCCTCCTCGACCTTGGCGTCGATCTCCTGCTTGTCGAGCTTGGCCAGCCGCAGCGGGAAGGCCATGTTCTCCCGCACGGTCATGTTCGGGTACAGCGCGTACGACTGGAACACCATGGCGATGTCCCGATCCCGGGGGGCCTTGTCGTTTACCCGTTGCCCGGCGATGCGCAGCTCACCGGAGCTGATGTCCTCCAACCCGGCGATCATGTTCAGGGTGGTGGACTTGCCGCAGCCGGAGGGGCCGACCAGGATGACGAACTCACCGTCGGCGATCTCGAGGTCCACGTCGGACACCGCCGTGGTCCCGTCCGGGAACTTCTTGCTCACCTTGTCCAGCACGATGTCAGCCATGAGTACCACCTATCCCTTGACAGCGCCGGAGGTCAGGCCGGAGACGATGCGGCGCTGGAAGAAGAGCACGAACAGGATGATCGGAACGGTGATCACCACGGCGGCCGCGCAGATCGCCCCGGTGGGGTCCTCGAACTGCGACTCGCCGGTGAAGAACGACAGCGCCACCGGCACCGTGCGGGCCCGCTCGGTGGAGGTAAGCGTGATGGCGAAGAGGAAGTCGTTCCAGCAGAAGATGAAGACCAGGATCGCCGTGGTGAACAGCCCCGGCGCGGCCAGCGGGGCGATGACCCGCCGGAACGCCTGCGCCTGGGTGGCGCCGTCCATCTTCGCCGCCTTCTCCAGGTCCCACGGGATCTGCTTGAAGAACGCCGACAGCGTGTAGATCGCCAGCGGCAGGGCGAAGGTGATGTACGGCAGGATCAGCCCCGGCCAGGTGTCGAAGAGGCCGAGCTGCCGCTCGATCTCGAACAGCGGCGACACCAGCGACACCTGCGGGAACATCGCGATCAGCAGGGAGACGCCGACGAGCAGTTTCTTGCCGGGGAAGTCCAGCCGGCTGATCGCGTACGCGGCCATCGCGCCGAGCACCACCGCGATCGCGGTGGCGATCAGGGCGATGCCAATCGAGTTGATCAGGGCCCGGACGAACTGGTCGGTGGCGAAGATCGACCGGTAGTTCTCCAGCGTCCATTCCCGGGGGATGAAGTTGCCGTCGGTGAGCGTCGCCGGTGTCTTGAACGACAGCGAGGCGATCCAGAGCACCGGGACCAGGGCGAAGACCACGACGATGGCGTCCATCAGACCCCAGCGCAGCTTGGCCCGCGTGGTGGTGTCGGCCATGTCAGCGCCTCTCCCCGTCGTCGCTGCCGGGGGCAGCGGTACCGAACAGCTTCACGAAGACGAACGCGATGATCGCCACGGTGATGAAGATCAGCACCGACATCGTCGACCCGATGCCGAGGTTCAGGCCCCGGATCAGGTTGTTGTAGGCCAGCATCGACACCGACGAGGTGTCGTTGCTGCCGGCGGTCAGCACGAAGATGTTGTCGAAGACCCGGAACGCGTCCAGGGTGCGGAACAGCAGGGCGACCAGGATCGCCGGCTTCATCACCGGCAGCATCACCTTGGTGAACCGCTGCCAGGCGGTGGCCCCGTCGGTGGAGGCCGCCTTGAGCAGGTCCTCGGGCACCAGGGCCAGACCCGCCATCAGCAGCAGCGCCATGAACGGGGTGGTCTTCCAGATCTCTGCCAGCATGATGATCGCCAGCGCGCTGCCCCGCTCGGTGAGCGGCGCGCTGCCGTCGAAGAGGTTGGCCAGGTATCCGGTGCCCGGCGTCCAGGCGTACCGCCAGGAGAAGGCCGCCACCACCGTGACGATCCCGTACGGGATCAGCGCCGCGGTCCGGACGATGCCCCGGCCGACCAGCGTCCGGTGCATGATCAACGCCAGCCCCATGCCGAGCACCAGCTCGACGGCGACGGTGACCACGGTGATCAGCATGGTCACCCCGAACGCCGTCCACCAGAACTCGTTGGTCAGCACGGTGACGTAGTTCTCCAGCCCGATGAACTCCCGCTCGTCGGGGAAGCGCAGGTCGAAACGCTGCAGCGACAGCCACACCGAGTACAGGATCGGGTAGGCGGTCACCAGCACCATGACCAGCGCGGCCGGGGCGCAGAGCAACCAACCGAGCCGGCGTTCGGCCCGCTTGTTCTCGCTCAGCGGGGCCCGGTCGCGTCGGCGTTTGCGCGGCGGTGGGGCGAAGGGGTGCCGCCCGGTGGGCGTACCCCCGGTGGTGTCGCTCTCGGCGGTGGCGGCGGCCTGCGCGCCGGCCGGCGTGGCGGGCACGCTCATGGCAGCACCCCTCTCGACACCAGGGCGTCGGCGATGGCCTCACGCAGTTCCTTGGCGGTCTGCTCGGGCCGGATCCCCGACGGCGGCGACAGGTAGGCCGACATGACCGTGGAGATGTTCTGGTAGGCCGGGGTCAGCGGCCGGGTCGCCGGCTCCTGCAGCTCCTCCAGGATGGTCTCCTTCATCGGGTACGCCTCGTCCATCTCCGGGTCGTCGTAGATCGCCTCGATGGTCGGCGGCACGCCGTCGTTGATCGCGGAGAACTTCTGGTTCTCCTCGTTGCGCAGGCACTTGGCGGCCTCGAACGACTCCTGCGGGTACCGCGAGTACGCGCTGACGGCGAGGTTGTACCCGCCGACGGTGACCTTGCTGGGGGTGCCCGGGTCGACACCGGGGAAGCGGGCCCAGCCGACCTGCTCGGCCAACTGCGGGTTCGCCTCCTGCAACGCCGGATACACGAACGGCCAGTTGAGCTGGAACGCACCGTTTCCGGACTGGAACTCCAACCGGACCGGGTCCTCGGTGGCGTTGCTGAACGACGGGGAGGTCACCCCGGAGGTGGCGAAGCGCTGCAGGGTCTCCAGGGCCCGGACGGCACCGGCGTCCATCACCGCCTCGGTGCCGTCCTCGCTGAGGATGCGGCCACCGGCGCTCTCGGCCAGGGTGTTGTAGAGCACGACCAGCCCCTCGTACTGGGCGCCCATGGTGAGCACCTGGTACGGCTGGCCCTGGCTCTTGAGCTCCTGGGCCATCTTGATCATCTCGTCGAAGGTGGTCGGCGGCTGCTGCACCAGGTCCTTGCGGTACCACAGCAGCTGCACGTTGGTGTTCTTCGGCGCGCCGTACAGTCGGTCCTCGTAGCTGGCGGTCGCCAGCGGCCCGGCGAGGGTGCCCTGCTCCACCTCGGTACGGTCCGACCCGGTCCACTCCCGGATCCAGTTCGCGCTGGCGAACTCCTGGGTCCAGGTCACGTCGAGCCCGAGCACGTCCATGCCGGTGTCCTCGGCGGCGAGCCGGCGGACCATCTGCACCCGCTGGTCGTCGGCCTCGCGTGGCAACGTCCGGTAGACGATCCGGTACCGTCCCTGCGCTTCGGCGTTGCAGTTGTCGACGACCTGTTGCAGGTTCTGTTCGGGCCCGTAGTACAGGTTGATCGTGGGAACTCCACCGGTGTCGTCCGAGCCGCACGCGGCCAGCGGTCCCAGCAGTGCCAACGCCGCCGTCGCGGCAACCACCCGTACCCGTGGCCGACGCCGATGTCGCGCCTGGTCAGCGTGTGTCGTCATCCGCCCCTCCCCTCATGTGCTACGGCGAGAGCCGGGGAGGGGGTCCGTGCCCCGGCGCACGGCGAGACGGACGGCGGCCGTACCGATCCGATCCGGCCCGGCCCCGGGCGTTTCGTGGCGCTAACACTGCCCGACCTGCGAAGCAGCGAAACCTGATATCTGGTCCGGTCCGAAAAATACTGACATTTACCCTAAGGTTATCGCCGCTGTGGACCGGCCGGGGTCACCGTAGGCTCAGGGGATGGACGCGACCTTCTTCTTCGACCCGGCCTGCCCCTGGACCTGGCGGGCCTCCCGCTGGCTGGTCCGGGTCGCCGACGCCCGGGACCTGACCATCCAGTGGCGTGCCTTCAGCCTCGCCATCCTCAACGATGGTCAGGTTCCGCCGGCCTTCGCCGAGATGATGGCCGCCTCCAGCCGGGCCCTGCGGCTGGTCGAGGCGCTGCGGGCGGCCGACCGCAACAACGACATCGGCCGCTTCTACACCGAGCTCGGCACCCGCACCCACGACGCCGAGGAGCCGCTGTCGGACAAGACCGTGACGGCGGCGGTGGAGGCGGCCGGGGTCCAGGACGCGGCGGCGGCCCTCGACGACGAGCGGTGGGACCGGGCGGTCCGGGAGTCGCACGACCTGGCGTACGCCTCGGCCGGCCCGGACATCGGCGCGCCGGTGCTGATGGTCGCGGGTGTGGAGCGGGGCATCCACGGTCCGATCCTCACCGAGGTTCCGGAGACCGCAGACGCCCTGACGATCTGGGACTCGATGCTGCCCCTGCTGCGGATCCCGGCCTTCCACGAGATCAAACGCGGCCGCCGCTGACCGCCCCGGTGGCGGACGGCGATGCGACCGTCCGCCACCTACAGGGCTGACGTGGGAGTGCCTGCCACCGCCCATTCGGACCTGCACTGTGGCGGGGCACCTGCGTCCCCCGAGTCACGGGCAGCAGATCAACGGAACCCGCCTGCGGTTGGTGGAGATGCTGGCCACGACGGTCGTGCCGCACCCTGCCGCAGCGCGAGGTGGTCTACCGTAAGAACGTGGACAACGTGTTTTCGATCGACTACGAACCGGTCCGACAGCGGTTCCCGTGGGTCGGGCTGGTCAACACCGGTGAACATGATCTCTCGGGACGCTACCGAGACATCATGGCCGAGGCACAGCGCGACCGCGCGATCGTCGAAGCGATCGATTCGATCCGACGTAGCGCATGAGGCAGCTGCTCTGCGACTCGGGGCCGCTGATCGCCACCTTCGACCGGGGCGACCGCCATCACGCCGCCGCCACCCGGCTGCTCGCCGAGTGGCCAGGACAGCTCCTCATCCCGGAGCCGGTGCTCGGCGAGACCTGCAACTTTCTGCGTAATCATGTCCGTGGCGGACCGGCGCTGGAGTTGCAGTTCCTGGAGGCTGTCACCCGCAGCGGTCCGGACTACACAGTGATCGTGCCCACCGAGGACGACCGACGTCGAGCAGCCGAGCTGGTTCGCCAGCTCGTCACGGCACCCCTCGGCTACGTCGACGCGACGGTCATCGCGTTGGCCGAGCGGCTCAGTGTGCCAGACATCGCCACGGTCGACTTCAAGTTCGTCGGCATGGCCAGTCGGGTCAGCACCGTCAAGTCCCTGCGCTGGGTGCTTCAGGAAGGTTGGTCGTAACGGAGGTCGGCCAGGCTCAGGGGTTTGGCGCTGTCGAGTCGACGCGGCTCGGTAGGGCGTGGGATGGGATCCTCGTGCCGGTCGGCTCCGGCTCGCCCTCACCTGCGCCGTGGTGGACGTCTTCCAGGATCGTCGTGATGAGTCGGGCGGACTGGGCCTCGTCCAGCGCCAGGGCGTCGAGGCTGGCCCAGATCCGTTCGTACGCCGCCACCTCGCCCGGCCGGTCGAGGTAGAGCGCGCCGGTGAGGGCCTCGCGGTAGATGACGGGTGGTGCCGGTTCCACCCGGTTGCCGGGCGGGAAGCCCAGCAGCACGAACCCGCCCGCGACGGTACCGGCGTGCGGGCCGGCGGCCAGCGGCAGCACCCGGATCGACACGGTCGGCTGCCGGCTCACGGCCAGCAGATGCCGAAGCTGGCCGGCCATCGCCGCCGGGCCACCGACGGGACGCAACAGCACCTCCTCGGCGAGCACCGCCTCGAAGCGGGGCGGCGCGGGCAACCGCCGCCGCAGCAGCCCCTGCCGACCCAGCCGCGCCTCGACCAGCCGATCCCGCTCACCGTCCGGACGATGCTGGCAGGCGACCGCCGCGTACTCCCGGGTCTGCAGCAGCGCGGGAACCAACGCCGGCTGGTACTCGCGCAGCCGGCCGGCGGTGGCCTCCAGGGCCGCGTACAGGTCGAACCAGTCGGGGACCGCCCCGCCGTAGGCGTGCCACCAGCCCTTGGCACTCGTCTCCCCGGCCAGGCACCAGGCCCGACACCGCCTTCGCCACCTGTGAGACCCACTTCCACCGCCTGGCCACGTGCCCTCCCCGGTTAGCTGATCGCAACGCAAGAACCTTACCGCACCTATAAAGCCTGTAAAGACATACGGGGGATGCTTTACGACTCCTTTGAACCGGGTGTTTCGCTGGCGGCATGCCGTACGCCCAGCCGCTGTGGCGCCAGATCAGGGACGATCTCCGCGCAAAGATCAAGGCTGGCATCTACCCGCCCGGCAGCAAGCTTCCCTCCACTCGACTTCTGGCCGAGGAGTACGAGACGAGTCACATGACCGTCCGCCGCGCACTCGACTCGATGATCGAACACGACGAACTCATCGGGCGGATGGGCCTCGGTGTCTTCGTGACCGAGGCCCGCGACCAAGACCCATAGGAGCAGCCGGCCGTACGGCAACCCCGGCGGCACGGCTGTGCTGGGCCGGCGACGATGCCGGGCCAGCGCGGCGCCGGTCCGGCCGGCATGATGGTGCGATGATCGCCCGTTTCAAGGACCTCTGCCTGGACGCCACCGACCCGTACGCGCTGGGTGCCTTCTGGGCCCGGGTGCTCGACGGCGAACTGGCGGACCTCGGTGACGGGGACGTCCGGGTCGACCCGGGTACGGCCGGCGCGGGCGCGGAGTCCATCTGGGTCAACGCGGTGCCGGAGCCGCGTACCGGCAAGACCCGGGTCCACCTCGACCTGCGGCTGGCCGGGGCCGGCCCGGACGTCCTGCTGGCCGCCGGTGCCCGGCTGGTACGCGAGCCGGACTCGGAGATCGACTGGTGGGTGCTGGCCGACCCGGACGGCAACCTGTTCTGTGCCTTCGCCGCCCGCGAGGGTCAGCCGCCCGGCCCGTTCGAGCTGGTCGTGGACGCGGCCGACGCGGCCGGACAGGCCGCCTGGTGGGCCGGGGTGCTCGGCGGTCGGATCGAGGCCAGCGAGAAGGGCCCCGCCTCGGTGGTCGGCGGGGCCGGCTTCCCGTGGGACTTCCTGGTCTTCGACCCGGTGCCGGAGCGCAAGACCGTCAAGAACCGGATGCACTGGGACGTCGATCTGCTGGAGCCCACGCCCGCCGCCCTGATCCGGGCCGGCGCGACGCTGCTGCGCGAGCCGGACACCGAGATCGGATGGTGGATCCTGGCCGACCCGGAGGGCAACGAGTTCTGTGCCTTCGGACCTGATTCCAATCAGTGACCACGCGGAGGTTCCGAGTCACCGCCGGGTGCACTAGCGTCTCTTGCCAAGCGCCGCAGCGGGCGCATCGCCGTCGACGTCGATCCGCCTCCGGCCGTCCCCAGCTCCGCCCGATCGGCTGGTAATCCCGGGATCCCCCTCCTACCGCCTCACCGGTTGGGCAGGATCGTTCCACGAGGAGGTGCCGTCGTGCAGGACACCCGCGCTCTCGCCCTGACATTCGAGGTGAGCGGCCTGCCCCCGGTCAAGACCGAAGCCCTGTCCATCTTCGCCGCCGGCCACCGCCAGGCGACGAGGGTCCGGACCCTCCTCCAGGCGGCCCTGGTGGCGGCCCAGCGTACCGGCTGGACGTCGCTGCCCGGGCCGGTCGAGGTGGACCTGACCCTGCGCTGTCCACCCGGGCACCGCACCTCCGACGCCAGCGGACTGCTGGGCGGGGTCTGCGCGGTGCTCCAGGACAAGAAGCGGGTGTCCAGCATCGGCCTGACCCATCTCGGGGTCCTGGTCGACGTCGCCCTCTACGACGACGACCGGCAGATCCGCCGGCTGTCGTACACCGAGGAGCCGGCCGAGGACTTCTCGTACCAGGTCCGGGTAGCCGCCGTACCCACGGCGGTGTGAGGCATCGCCGCCGTACCCACGGCGGTGTGAGCATCGCCGCCGTATCCACGGTGGTTTGACCGACGGTCGCGGTGGGGTACCGCGGACGCCGACGAAGGGAGCGCCGATGTCGGAGCCACATGTCACGCTCGATCCGAGCGGGCTCGACCCCGTGCAGCGCAAGCTGCGCGGCCCGCTGGAGGATCAGCTGACCTCGGCCCTGCAGGCGGCGACCGGTCGCGTCCGCGCCAGCTACGCCGGCGAGCCGGTCGAGCAGGTGTGCCAACGGCTGCTCGACGAGACCCGCTCCGGCCTGCACCCCGACATCGCGGCCGGCTTCACCCCGGACATGGACGAGTTCTGCCGCGTCGCGGTGGCGATCGTCCGGGGTGAGGTCGGCCAGCCCTGACCGGCGTGCCGGTGACCGCTCAGAAGTGCCGGGTCAGGTCGGTGAAGGCGCCCAGGTGCAGCACTCCGGCGTCGGCCGGGTCCAGCACGTCGTGCTCCAACACCCAGGTGTAGGTGTTGGGGATGAACACCGCGTTCAGCCCGGCGGCCCGCGCGGGCAGGATGTCGGACCTCGGGGAGTTGCCGATCATCCAGGCCCGCACCGGGTCGAAGCCGTGCTCCCGGGTCAGCCACCGGTAGGTCGCCGCGTCCTTCTCGGCGACCACGTGGGTGGCGCGGAAGTGGTGCGCCAGGCCGGACGCCTCGATCTTGCGGCGCTGCTCGGTGTCGTCGCCCTTGGTGAGCAGCAGCAGGTCGTGCCGGCCGGCCAGGTCGGTAAGCGTGTCGGCGACCCCCGGGATCAGCTCGACCTGCCGCTGTTCGAGCGCCCACGCCAGGCCCTCGATCTCCTGCCGTTCCCGGTCGCTGGCCGGCCGGGCACGCAACCGCTCCATGCACTCCCGCAGACTGTTCAGGAACACCCGGCTGCCGTAGCCGTGGGTGACGACGTTTGCCCGTTCGATGTCGTCGAGGATGTGCCGGATCTCGACCCGGTCCAGCGTCGGGTGGTCCAGCCAGTCGAGGAAGTCGTCGATCACCCGCTCGAAGAGGACGTTGTTCTCCCAGAGGGTGTCGTCGGCGTCGAAGACCAGCACCTGCCCGACCGTCCGCTCACCGCCCCCACCGCCGCTGTCGTGGCCCGTCATGCGTCCTCCCCCGTCGTCGGTTCCGGCTGACGAGGGTACGGAACCGACGGCGGAGACGGCACACCGGTTTCTGGTCGGGCCGGCGGTGGCGTGCCGAACAACCCGGCCATGATCAGGGTCTCCCGCTGGTCCTGCCGGTCCGGCCGGAGCCGGCCACCCCGGGTGAGCATCACCATGCCGTGCAGGACGCTCCAGCCGACCTCGGCCAGCGCCTCCGGGTCCCGCCCGGCGGCCAGCGGGGTGAGCGCCGAGCGGAGTTCGGCGAAGACCGCGTGCAGCGCGGGTGGCCCCTCCGGCACGCCGAACGGCAGCTCCGCGGTGAGCAGGAACATCGCGTCGTAGACCTGCGGGTGGGCGTAGGCGAAGTCGAGGTACCGCTGCACCACCCGCGACCAGGCCACCACCGGCCCGTCCCGCTCCACCGCCGGCGGCGGCTCAGCGGACGGCTCGGGCCCGGCCGGCGGGCAGGACGGGGCCGGCGGCGGCTCGGACCCGGCCGGCGGCTCAGCCGGGGTTCGGGCCTCGGTCAGACTCCGGGCCAGTTCGGCGAAGCCGTCGACGGCGACCGCTGCCACGATCGCCTCCCGGCCGCTGAAGTGCTGGTAGATCGTCACCTGGGAGCAGCCCAGCCGGTCGGCCAGCCGCCGGGTGGTGACCCCCTCCCAGCCTTCGGACTCGGCCAGTTCCCGGGCGGCGTCGATGGTGCAGGAAGATGCCGCTGCCGGCGTTCGGCACCGGCTTCGCGACGTTCGGCGGCATGTTGTAGGTGATCACCGCGAAGTGGGTGTACGCCGGCACCTCCTTCCACAGCGCCTCGCTGTAGCCACCCGGGTTCGTGGCGGTGTGCTGGAAGGTGTTGTACGCCGGCGACTTCGGGTTCTCGTTCCACCAGTCGTTGGTGACCAACCGGTGGTACGGGTACCGCACGCCCGGGTCGGCCGAGATGCCGTACATCGTCGGACCGACCGAGTAGACCCCGGTCGGGGTGGTCGCCACCCCCTCGACGTGGTTGTCGCTGAAGCCCTTGGACCCGATCCGGGCCGGCAACGCTGCGGTGACGGGGGTCCAGCGGCCCCGGATCCGCTCGAAGGTCTCCAGGGTGGCGTGGGTGGTCGCGTACCCGTTGCCCGCCACGACCACGACCTGCCGGGTCTGGCTCGGCAGGGTGGTCAGCCGGTCGGCCCGGTTGGCCGGCGTCGGGTCGCCGCGCTTGTCCGACGGGGCGACGGCCGCCCCACCGGCGGACCGGGTCGCGCCGGCGGTGGTCGCGGCACCGGCGGGTACGACCGCTCCGACGGCCGCGCCGAGGATCAACGTCCTTCGTTTCATTCCGGAGATCCTGGCACCCGCCGGGCCCCGACGGAAGCCACCACCCGGCAACGGGTCAGGACCGGGGCCGCAACTCCCCGGTCCTGACCCGCGACGCTCCGGCGCGGCGGCGGATCCCGCCGCCGACACGGCCCGGCGGGGCGTGGCACGCCGCCCACGCCGGGTCCCGACGCCGGGTCGGACCGCTCGCACTCAGCTCCACGGTGCCCGCGCCGGAGGTCGACACGCCCTCGGCCGGCCCCCCGTAGGCCGGCCGTGACGCGGGCATCACGCTAGATCCACCGCGGCCCGCCGGACAAGGTGACCGGTGCCGCCGACGGTGCCGATTCGCGGTATGGGGCGAAACCGGCGTACGGGCGTAACGGGACCGCCACCGGCAGCGCTGTTCGGGTCAGCGCCGCAGGGTGAGGATGAGGTCGAGGACCAGGGCGGTCCAGCCGGTCTGGTGCCAGGCGCCCAGCCCCGCCCCGTTGTCACCGTGGAAGTACTCGGGGAAGGCGATCAGGTCCCGCCAGTCCGGGTGGGTCTGGAAGAGCTGACAGGCGCCGTAGATCGGCCGGCGTCCCCAGCCGTCGCGGGTGAACAGCGAGATCAGCCGGGCCGACAGGTCGTCGGCGATCTCGTCCAGCGACCGTTGCGTCCCGGACCGGGTCGGGTACTCCACCCGCAGGTCGTCACCGAAGAACGCCGCGTAGTCCCGCAGGGCGCTTACCAGCAGGAAGTTGGTGGGCATCCAGATCGGCCCGCGCCAGTTGGAGTTGCCGCCGAAGAGTCCGCTGGTGGACTCGGCCGGCTCGTAGCCGACGCTGAACTCCAACCCGCCGAGGGTCACCGAGAACGGCTTGTCCAGGTGGGCCCGGGAGAGCGTGCGCAGGCCGTACTCGCTGAGGAACTCGTCGGGGTCCAGCATCCGGGCGAGCAGCCGGACGACCTGGTCGGGGCCGACCATGGAGAGCAGCCGCTGCTGACGGCCGTCCGGACCGATCCGCCGGGCGTCCATCACGTGGGCGTACTCCGGACGGTTGGTGAGGAACCACCGGATCCGGGCCCCCAGCTCCGGCAACCTGTCCAGGGTGCCGGCGGTGAGCCGGGTGGTGGCGGCCAACGGCAGCAGCCCGACCACCGAGCGGACCCGCAGCGGGACCTGGCTGCCGTCGGCCAGCCGCAGCACGTCGTAGAAGAACTCGTCCTCGGCGTCCCAGAGCCCCTGGGAGTACGCGGCGGCGGCGATGTAGACGAAGTGCTCGAAGAACTTGCAGGCGGTGTCCACCCAGGTCCGGTCCTGCTCGGCCAGGACGATGGCGATGTCCAGCAGGTTGAGGGCGTACATCGCCATCCAGCCGGTGCCGTCGGACTGCTCCAGCACCCCGGCCACCGGCAGCGCCGCCGAACGGTCGAACGGGCCGACGTTGTCCAGTCCGAGGAAGCCACCCTCGAAGACGTTGTTGCCGCCGGTGTCCTTGCGGTTGACCCACCAGGTGAAGTTGAGCAGCAACTTGTGCATCACCCGGGCCAGGAACGCGTGGTCGGTGGAGCCGTCGATCTCGAAGACCTTCAGCGCCGCCCAGGCGTGCACCGGCGGGTTCACGTCGCCGAACGCCCACTCGTACGCCGGGATCTGCCCGTTGGGGTGCAGGTACCACTCGCGCAGCAGGAGCAGGATCTGCTCCTTGGCGAAGCCCGGGTCGACCCGGGCGATGCTGACACAGTGGAACGCCAGGTCCCAGGCGGCGTACCAGGGGTACTCCCAGGGGTCGGGCATGGAGATGACGTCGAAGCTGGTCATGTGCCACCAGGCGCTGTTGCGCCCGTGCCGGCGGCCCGCCGGGGGCGGCGCGGCCCCCGGATCGCCGGAGAGCCAGCGGGTGACGTCGAAGTGGTAGAACTGCTTGCCCCACATCAGCCCGGCGATGGCCTGCCGGGCGACCAGCGCCTCGTCGGGGGTGGCCGTGGCCGGGACGACCCCGGCGAAGTAGTGGTTCGCCTCGGCCCGGCGGGCCCACACCGTGGCGTCGAACCCGTCGCCCAGGTCGAGCGCCGGCGCCGCGCCGGTGGCCGGAGGCGGGGCGGTACGGGTGAGCCGCAACCTGATCTGCCGCCGCTCGCCGGCGGGCACCTGCAGGACGTAGTGCAGGGCGCCCTTGGTGCCCTCCCGGGCCGGGTTGACCGTGGCCGCGCCGTTGACCACGTGGTCGTTGATGCCGTCCTTGGGGTACTTCGAGCGGCCGGGCAGCCCCCAGAGCCGCTCGGTGTTGGAGTCGTTGTCGCAGAGCAGCGGGACCGGCTCGCCGTCGCCGGCCAGCACCAGCTGACCGAGGACGTGGTGCTGGCCGACCAGGCGGGCCGGGGTGGCCGGGCCGGCCGGGCCCCGGGAACTGGCCCGTTTGCGGCCCCGGAAGGCCGGCTCGCCGACCAGTCGGGGCACCCGGTCGCTGCCGGGCAGTCCCCACGCCCAGGTGTTGCGGAACCAGAGGCTGGGCAGCACGTGCAGGGTCGCCGCCCGGTCACCCTGGTTGGCCACGGTGACCGTCATGCACAGGTCGGTCGGGGAGGCCTTGGCGTAGTCGACGGTCACCGCCCAGTACCGGTCGTCGTCGAAGATGCCGGTGTCGACCAGCTCGTACTCGGTGTCGTCGCGGCCCCGCGTCGCGTTCACCGAGACCAGCTCGTCGTAGGGGAAGGCGGCCTGCGGGTAGTGGTAGCGCCAGCGCATCCAGGAGTGGGTGGGGGTGGAGTCCTCGTACCACCAGTAGTCCTTGGCGTCCTCGCCGTGGTTGCCGCCGTCACCGCCGAGGCCGAACATCCGCTCCTTGAGGATCGGATCCTCGCCGTTCCACAACGCCAGGCCGAAGCAGAACGTCTGCCGGTCGTCGCAGACGCCTGCCATGCCGTCCTCGTTCCACCGGTAGGCTCGGGAACGCGCGTGGTCGTGGGGGAAGTAGTCCCAGGCCGTGCCGTGTTCGCTGTAGTCCTCCCGTACCGTCCCCCACGCACGTTCGGACAGATAGGGACCCCATGCGCGCCAGGCCTGTTCACCCGAGTCGGCCTGGGCGAGCCGGAGCCGTTCGGCATCGGGGGGCGTCTCACGGGAAGCCGACACGTCAGTGAACATCTGCCTATCTTCGGTGCCGTTGGTGTCCTTGACCACAGCGGCCATTCTCGTCGTGGCGTGTTACACCTCGCCGCCGGTGGAGGAAAGTTGATCGACATCAGTTTCGGGCCCCAGGTCTGTGGTGACGTGACGACCGGCGGCGCGAGCCGCGAGTGGTTGGTCACCGACGGGGTCGGCGGGTACGCCATGGGCACCGTCAGCGGGTTGCGGACCCGCCGCTACCACGGCCTGCTGGTGGTGGCCGGTGACACCCCGGCGACCCGCAACGTCGGTCTGGTGAGCCTGGACCCGGCGGTGCTGCTGCCCTCCGGTGCGCAGGTCCGCCTCGGCGCGCACGAGTGGTCCTCGGGTGAGGTCGACCCGCGCGGCTTCGAGCTGCTGGAGCACTTCGCGCTGATCGACGGCGTGCCCCGGTGGCGCTGGCGGATCGGCGCGACGGTGATCGAGCGGGAGGTGGCGATGCTGCCCGGCCGCTCCTGCGTGGCCGTGGTGCACCGGTTGGTCGCCGGCGGCCCGGTCCAGCTGGACCTGGCCGCCGTCTGCACCTGGCGCGACGCCCACGGCGAACGCCGGTCCGACGGCCCGGACCTGCGGGTGGAGCCGGTCGGGCAGGGCGCGGTGGTCGAGGGGGCGTTCCGGCTCGCCGGTCCGGGCTGGAGCCCGCAGGGGCAGTGGTGGCTCGGGGTGCACCACCGCGAGGAAGCCACCCGGGGCCTGCACCCGGACGAGGACCTCTGGTACGCGGGGCGGTTCTCCGGCGCGCTGGAGCGTCCCGGCGACACCGTCTCGGTGCTGGCCTGGGCCGACCAGCTCGACGTCGAGCCGATGCCGGCCACCGACGTGGTGGCCGCCGCCCGGCGGCGCAACCGGCAGGTGGTGGCGGCCGCGAAGCCGGTCGACGACACCACCGCGACGCTGGCCCTGGCCGCCGACGCGTTCGTGGTCCGCACCGCCGCCGCGCCGGTCGAGGTGGTCGCCGGGTACCCGTGGTTCGGTGCCTGGTCGCGGGACACGATGATCTCCTACGAGGGGCTGTTCCTCTGCACCGGCCGGGCCGACGAGGGGCGCGAGCTGTTGCGTTCGTACGCGGCGACGCTGTCGGAGGGGATGCTCGCCAACACCGCCGACACCGGCCGGGTGGAGTACAACACGGTCGACGCCACGCTGTGGTTCCTGCACGCGGTCAGCCGGCACGTCACCGTCACCGGGGACACCGACCTCGGCGACGAGCTGCTGCCGGCGCTGCACTCGGTGGTCGGGGCCCACCTCGCCGGCACCCGGTACGGCATCGTCGTCGACCCGGCCGACGCGCTGCTCACCGCAGGTGCCCCGGGTGCCGCGCTGACCTGGATGGACGCCCGGGTGTACGGGGTGCCGGTGACCCCGCGGATCGGCAAGCCCGTCGAGGTCAACGCCCTGTGGGTCAACGGTTTGGCCGGGTTGGCGGAGCTGACCGAGCTGGCCGGGCAGGACGCGACCGAGCTGTGGCGGCTGCACGGGCGGGCGCTGGCCTCGTTCCGGCAGCGCTTCCCGGCACCGGAGCTGGGCTGGCTGCACGACGTGGTGGACGCGCCCGCGCCCGCGTACCCGTTGGGAGGTGCCGCGCACCACGACGACGACCTGCTCCGGCCCAACCAGCTGCTGGCCTGGTCGCTGCCGTACGCGCCGCTGGAGCCGGACCCGCAGACGCTGCGGCGGGTGGCCGACGGCCTGCTCACCCCGCTGGGGCCGCGCAGCCTCTCGCCGGACTCCCCCGGCTTCGCCGGCCGGCACCGGGGCGGGCCGGCCGACCGGGACGGCGCGTACCACCAGGGCACCGTCTGGCCGTGGCTTACCGGTCCGTACGCCGACGCCTGCCGGCGGGCCGGGATCGACGTCGACGACCTGTTCACCGGCATCGACGGGCACCTGCGCGAGTACGGGCTGGGTTCGGTGAGCGAGACCGCCGACGGGCTGGCCCCGCACCGGGGCACCGGCTGCCCGTTCCAGGCCTGGTCGGTGGCGGAAACGCTGCGAGTCCGACGGATCGGATAGGGGCGCTTTACACGACCGCAACGGCGGCGTCGCCAGCGGTTATCCGGGCCGCGAAAGGATGGGGGCATTCCACCCGGCCGAGTTGGCCGGCACCCGGTACGGGGTGCCGGCCCGGCCGCCACGGGACAACTCCAAGGGGGCCGCATGTCACCGGACGCCGACGTGATCGACATCCACCCCAACCGCCGGCAGCGCATCCTGATGCTCTCCTGGGAGTACCCTCCGCTGCTGGTCGGCGGCCTCGGCCGGCACGTGCACGCCCTCTCCGTGGCGCTGGTCGCCGCCGGGCACGACGTCACCGTGGTCACCCGGCACACCGAGGGCGCACCCATCGAGGAGTACGCCGACGGGGTACGCATCGTGCGCGCCGCCGAGGACCCGGTCACCTTCCCACTGGCCACCAGCAGCCTGCTGGCCTGGACGATGGCCTTCAACCACACCCTGACCCGGGCCGCCCTGCGCGCCACCGAAGCCGACAGCTACGACGTCGTGCACGCCCACGACTGGCTGGTCGCGCACACCGCGATCACCCTGGCCGAACACCTGGACCTGCCGCTGGTCACCACGATCCACGCCACCGAGGCCGGCCGGCACCAGGGCTGGCTGCCCGAGGAGATGAACCGCACCATCCACGGCGTCGAGCACTGGCTCAGCACCGCCTCCGGCCGGGTGATCGCCTGCTCCGGGTACATGCGCGAGCAGGTGACGACCCTGTTCGGGGTGCCGGCCGAACGGATCGACGTGGTGGCCAACGGGGTGGACGACCGGGCCTGGCGGGCCCGCCCCCGCGCCGTCGCCTCGGCCCGGGCCCGGTTCGCCGGCGAGGGGCCACTGATCGGGTACGCCGGCCGCCTGGTCTACGAGAAGGGCGTGCAGCACCTCGTGGACGCCGTGGCGCAGTTGCGCGGCCGGCACCCGGGACTGCGGCTGCTGATCGCCGGCGACGGGCCCTACCGGGGCGAGTTGGAGGAGCGGACGCAGCGGCTCGGCCTGGGCGGCAACGTGCACTTCGCCGGGTTCCTCGACAACACCCAGCTACCGGCGGTCCTCGGCGCCACCGACGCGACCGTCGTACCCAGCCTCTACGAGCCGTTCGGCATGGTGGCCCTGGAGGCTGCGGCGGCCGGCGCGCCGCTGGCGGTGGCCCGCACCGGTGGGCTGGCCGAGATCGTCGAGCCCGGCGTCACCGGCGTCACCTTCCCGCACAGCGACCCGTCGGCCCTGGCCGGCGCGGTCGACCAGCTCCTCGGCGACGAGGTCTTCGCCCGCCGGGTCGCCCGCCAGGCCCGCCGCATGGTGGGCCAGCGCTACGGCTGGGCCACCATCGCCGCGAACACCGCGCAGACGTACGCCGTCGCCCGCCGCGAGCACGGCACCACCCAGGCCCGGCGGGTCGCCGAGCTGCCCTCGCCCCGCCGGGCACCGGTCATCCCGACCGGCAACCTGCTCGCCGTCGGTGGCGCCGCCTGCTGAACTCCGCACGCCGGCCGGCCGCTGCCGGCACGATGGCCCAGCGGCTGCGGCCTGGCCTGCGGGTCGCGGCAGCTACCCTCGACGGGTGGAACCGGAACGGTACGACGACACCGACCGACTGCGCGTCTCCGACCGGGAGCGGGAGGAGGTCGTGCAGCTGCTCGGTCAGGCGGCCGCCGAGGGCCGGCTCACCCTCGACGAGTACGCCGACCGGGTGGGCGAGGCGCACGCCTCGCTGACCAGGGGCGAGTTGACCCGGGTGACCCGGAACCTGCCCGACGCCCCGGGCCGGGCCGTCGCCCGCCCGGCCGACGTGGCCACGGAACGGCTGCTGGCGGTCTTCGGCAGCGAGGTACGCAAGGGCGCCTGGGCGTTGCCGGAGCATATCGAGGCCCGCGCGATCTTCGGCGACTGCCGCATCGAGCTGCACGAGACCGAGCTGCACCGGCGGGTCATTACGATCAACGCCGAGGCGATCTTCGGCAGCGTCACCGTCGTGGTGCCGGAGGGCACCGACGTCCGGCTGACCGGCTCGGCCGTCTTCGGCTCCAAGCAGTCCAAGCTGTCCGGGCCAATCATCCCCGGCGGCCCGGTGATCGAGGTACGCGCCCGGGTGATCTTCGGCGACGTGACCATCCGCCCACCGCGTCGACGCTGGTGGTGACCCTGGTTATGGTGTACGACACGTAGCCGAGGGAGTTCGTGGTGCAGCAGGAGCTGATCGCCGGTCGGTACCGGCTGTTGGACCTGGTCGGCTCCGGCGGCATGGGACGGGTGTGGCGGGCCCGTGACGAGATGCTGCACCGCGACGTGGCGCTGAAGGAGATCATCCCGCCGGTCTGGCTGGCCGAGGCCGAACGCGACGAGATCCGCCTGCGTACGCTGCGGGAGGCCCGCACCGCGGCCCGCCTCGACCACCCCAACGTGGTCCGGATCTACGACGCGCTTGTCGACCGGGACAGCCAGTGGCTGGTCATGGAGTACGTTCCGTCCCGCTCGGTGCAGCAGATCATCGCCGCCGACGGGCCGCTCAGTCCGCCGCACGCCGCGCGGATCGGCCTGGCGGTGCTGACCGCGCTGCGGGTCGCCCACGCCGCCGGGGTGCTACACCGCGACGTCAAGCCGCACAACGTGCTGGTCACCGAGGGCGGCCGAGTGGTGTTGACCGATTTCGGCCTGGCCACCTTCGTCGGCGGGGACGCCGCGATGACCGGCCCCGGCATGGTGCTCGGCTCCCCGCAGTACGTCGCCCCGGAGCGGGCCCGCACCGGCGCGTCCGACCCGCGCAGCGACCTGTGGTCGCTGGGCGCGACGCTCTACGCGGCGGTCGAGGGCCGATCGCCGTACGCCCGCGCCAGCGCGATGGCCACGTTGAGCGCGCTGGCGGTCGAGCCACCCGACCCGCCCCACCGGGCCGGCCCACTGGAACCGGTACTGGCCGGGCTGCTGCGGCGTGATCCGGCCCGGCGACTCAACGCCGCCGAGGTGGAACCGATGCTGCGCGCCGTGGCCGACGGCGAACCGGCCTCGCCCGGCCCGCCGCCCTCCGGGCCGCCCGCGCCGACCTCCGAGCCGGCATGGGCGGCGCGATCCGGCACGCCCGTCGAGCCGCGGTGGGCCGCCGATGACCGGACGGCCGGGACCACGGTCAGCAACCCGACGCCCGCGCGGCGGCGGGCGACGGTCGCGGTGGTGGCGGCCGTCGTGTTGCTGGCCGGGGCCGGTGGCGCGGTGGCGTTGAGCCGAGCCGGGAACGGGCCGGCCGGGCCGGATCCGGTGGCCGGCCCGCCGCCGACGGCCACGGCTCCGGCCGCACCGACGGCGTTCGCCTGTGCCGGCCCCCCACCGGCCGGTGCGACGCCGGTCCGGCCGATCCCCCCACCGGACGGGGAACTCGCCCTGATCGCCGGCTGGACCTGGCACCTCGACCCGACCGGTTTCCGGATCGCCGTACCGGTCGGCTGGCTGCGCTGGACCGAGGAACCCGACCGACCGGCCACCACGAGCGCCCCGACCCAGCCCGCCGACACCGAGGGTCCCGCACGGACACCGTCCGCGGTGGCCTCCGCGCGACCGGTAGCCGCCACCGCCGCCGGACAACCGGCAAACCCCACCGCCCTCGGCCGACCGGCCGCCGCCACCGCGGAAGAACCGGCAACCACCACCGCCCTCGGCCGACCGGCCGCCGCCGGGTCCGCGCGATCGGTTGCCGCAGTGGATCCGGCCCGGGCCGGCACGACGCCGGTGACCTGTTTCCGGGAGCCGGGTGGGTCGCGGCTGCTCAGCATCACCCCGGGGGCGGCACCGGCCGACCCGGTGCGATACTGGCGGGCCGAGGAACGCCGGTTGACCCAGGCCGGCCTGCTGCGTGACTACGAACAGATCGACATCTCCGGGCTGGACCTGTTCGCCGGTGGCGCACTGTGGGAGTGCCGCTGGCGCGACGCGCGCGGCGAGCAGGTGCACTCGTCGCGGCTGTTGGTCACCGTCTCCACCGGGCGGGCCTACACGGTCGCCTGGCAGACCAATGAATTCGACTGGCAGGTGAACACGCCGTACCTCCTGATGATCCGGCAGAGCTTCCGCCCCACCCCCTAGCAACGCGGCACCCCACCCCACCCCACCCACCCCCGCCTCCCTCCCCCACCCCCGCCAAGGCGGGTGTCGAAGTGAATCTTGGACACTTACCGTTCTATTTGGACGGTAAGTGTCCAAGATCTGAACCCCGACCGGGTACGAAGGGAGAGCAAGGCGTATCAGTCGCGGGAGGGGGCGGGAGCGGGGGCGTTCAACGGGTCGGAGTTGGTGCTGGTGACCGGGAACCCGTCGAGCCGGCGAGGCGTCGAGAGCAGGCAGGTGATTGGACGAAAGTGGCCCCTGAGGGCGCGACACCCTGCCTATCGCAGATGCCTCACAAGCCCGCAAAAAGCGCAGTTTGGTGCAAGATGGTTCGGTCAGATCCTTCAGCCCGGCCGGAGCCTGAGCGGACCCGACCGAGGCTTACCGGAGTCGTCCATCCTGGACCCGAGCGATCCCCCTCGACGTCGACCCGACACTGTGGCGTAGGTTGTGGATCAAGCTTTTTGGGGAGGGTGACGCGAGATGATGGGACCGTCCCACGCGCTGTCCGGCGCGGCGGTGTGGCTGGCCGGCTCGTGGGGGCTGTACCAGTTCGCCGACTACGAGCAGTCGCCGCTCGCGCTCGCCGTCGGGACCGCGGTCTGCGCCGGTGGCGCGCTCTTTCCCGACCTGGACCTCTCCGGCAAGGTCACCCGCAACCAGGGCGGCGCGACCGTCGCCCGGACCTTCGGCGTGGTCAGCCTCTTCGCCGCCGAGGTGATGGAGAAGATCTCGCTGGGCGTCTACTACGCCACCAAGTTGAGCAAGGATCCCAAGCGCAACAACGGCCACCGTACGCTTACCCACACCATCCCGTTCACCGTCCTGGTCGGCTGGGGCACCACCTGGCTCTGCGCCACGTACGGCAAGTGGGCCGTGATCGGGATCCTGTTCTTCATGATCGGTCTGGCCCTGCGCGGGTTGTTCGACAAGTGGGCCGAACGGGCCGGCTGGGTGATCGTGACCCTGGTGTCGGCCGCCGCCGCCTGGTTCACCTTCGCCAACCTCCCCGGTGACCGGGGGTATCCGCTGCTCGGGCTGGCGATGGGGGTGGGCTGTTTCGTGCACATCCTCGGCGACATGATCACCCGGGCCGGGGTGCCGATCCTCTGGCCGATCCCGATCAAGCGTCGGATGTGGACGCCGATCCGGCTGCCGAGCAAATTCGCCCTGCGTACCGGCAGCAAGACCGAGACGGTCGTGCTGCGTTCGATCATGACTGTCGTCGTGGTGCTCTCCGCGATCGGCCTGGTCGCCCCCTCGGTGCTGGAGCGGTTCACCACCGAGCTGTGACCCCCGCCCGGCCCGCGCCGGGACGCACCGGGACACGCCGCCCCTGGTCGGGAGGTGTCCTACCGGTCGACGGAGCCGGCTCCGTCGACCGGTTGCGAACATCCGTCATCCGCTATTGACGTCCCGGTAACACGTGGCCTAGTTTCTGTCGAAACGCTTCGACGAACCGCTTCGACAGGTGGTCCGGGGCCGGCCCGACCGGGCCGGTGGCGGGGCGGACCGGGAGGTGCGCGATGGCGAACATGCAGGATGTCGCCCGTCTCGCCCAGGTCTCGGTCAGCACCGTGTCGTACGTGCTCACCGGCGCCCGCCCGATCTCCGCGGCCACCCGGGAGAAGGTCCGCGCCGCCATGGCCGAGCTGGGTTACCAGCCGCACGCGATGGCTCGGGGGCTGGCCAGCCGGCGCAGCCGGATCCTCGGGCTGCTGCTGCCGATCGACGAGCGCGGCCTCGGGGCGACCGAGACGGCCTTCGTCACCGGCGCCGCGACCGCGGCCAGCGCGGCCGGCTACCACCTGGTGCTCTCCCCCGTCGACGCCGGTGACCTCGACGGGCTGCGCCAGCTGGCCAGTCAGCGGATGCTCGACGGGGTGCTGCTGATGGAGGTGCAGCTCGACGACCCACGGGTCGGGGTCCTGCGCTCAGCCGGCGTCCCGGTGGTGCTGATCGGGCGTACCGCCGACACCACCGGCCTGTCGTACGTCGACATCGACTTCGACCGTACGGTGCACGACGCCGTCGGGTACCTGGCCGACCTCGGGCACCGGCGCATCGTCTACGTCAACCACTCGGCCACCGCGATCGCCGAGGGCTACGGTCCGGCACTGCGCTCCCGGGACGCCTTCGCCACCGCGACGGCCGGTCGCCGCATCGAGCCGGTGATGATCCCGGCCGAGGACAGCCCGGGCGGTGGCCGGGCGGCGCTGGCCAGCGCCTTCGACCGGGCCCCCGACCTCACCGCCGTGCTGGCCATGAACGAGAGCGCGGTCTTCGGCATCCTCGGTGGGCTCGCCGCGCACGGCCGTACGGTCCCCGACGACGTCTCGGTGGTCTCGATGGTCACCTCGCCGCAGGTGGCCGAGTTGGCCACCCCCGCACTGACCACGATGACCTCACCGGGCACGGCGGTGGGGCGGATCGCCGTCGAGCAGCTGCTGCGCCACCTCGGTGCCGGGAGCACCGACAGCGCCGGGAGCACCGGGAGCACCGACAGCGCCGAGATCCACCAGCAGTTGCTGCCCTGCACCTTGGAGGTCCGCGGCTCCACCGGACCACCACCGACCCTGACACCCGCACCGACCGGCCGGCGCAGCGCGCACCCATGACGACCGGGCCCGCGCCGCGACGCGACGACGGGCCAGCGCCGCACCGACCCGACCCGACCCGACACCCACGAGGAGAATGCTGATGCGACGACTGCGTACCCTCGCCGCGATGGTGGCGCTGGCCACCCTGACGGCCGGCACCCTCACCGCCTGCGGTGGTGACGACGACGCCGGCGACGCCAACGTGCTCAAGCTCTGGCACTACGAGGGCGAGAACAGCGCGATGAGCATCGCCTGGGACCGGGCGATCGAGGTGTTCAAGGACGAACACCCCGGCGTCGAGGTCCGCTTCGAGCGCAAGGCGTTCGAACAGATCCAGCAGAACGCGGCGATGATCATCAACTCGTCCGAGGGCCCGGACGTGATGGAGTACAACAAGGGCAACGCCACCTCGGGACTGCTGTCCAAGCAGGGCCTGCTCACCGACCTGACGGCCGAGGCGACCGAACGGGGTTGGGACAAGGCCCTCAGCCCCAGTCTGCAGACCACCGCCCGGTACGACGACAAGGGCGTGATGGGCTCCGGCAACTGGTACGGGGTGCCGAACTACGGCGAGTACGTGATGGTCTACTACAACAAGGACCTCTTCGCCGAACACCAGGTGGCGGTGCCGACCACCCTCGCCGAGCTGACCGCGGCGATGGACACCTTCGTCGCCAAGGGCATCGTGCCGCTGGGCACCGCCGGCGCCGAGTACCCGGCCGGGCAGCTGTTCTACCAGCTCGCGCTCGCCGGAGCCGACCGTTCCTTCGTCGACGACTACCAGCTCTACCGCAACCCGGTCGACTTCGGCAGCGGCCCGCTGCGCGACGGTGCGCAGACCTTCGCCGACTGGGTCCGCAAGGGTTACGTCGCCAAGGACTCGGCCAGCGCCAAGGCCGAGGACATGGGCACCGCGTTCATCGCCGGGAAGACCCCGATGATCGTCTCCGGCAGTTGGTGGTTCGGCCGGTTCGCCACCGAGATGAAGGCCGACTGGGACACCTTCCTGTTCCCCGGCAACACCCTGCACGCCGGTTCGTCGGGCAACCTGTGGGTGGTGCCGGCCACCAGTAAGGCCAAGGACCTGGCGTACGACTTCATCGACATCACCATGCGACCGGAGATCCAGGCGCTGATCGGCAACAACGGCGGCGTCCCGGTTGCCGGCGACCCGGCGACCATCACCGACGCCAGGGGCCGCAAGCTGGTGGAGAGCTTCAACGCCGTCAGCGCCGCCGACGGGCTGGCCTTCTATCCGGACTGGCCGGTGCCCGGCTACTACGACGTGCTGGTCTCCGGCTTCCAGAGCCTGATCAACCAGTCGAAGTCCCCGGCCGAGGTGCTCGACGCCATCGCGAAGCCGTACGCCGAGGGCGTGGCGGAGATCCGACGCGGCTGACCGACCACGGGCGGGCGGGCCGACGGCTCGCCCGCCCGGCACCGGAGGGACCCTGATGGCCGTACCCCGATCCCCCGTCGCGCCGGAGAGGCGCCCGCCACGTCGCGGCACCGCCCGCCGGGGCCGCGACGGCACGTACTGGCTCTACCTGATCCCCGGCGCGGTGTTGTTCGCGCTGGTCATCGGTGGCCCGTTGCTGTTCACCGGTTACCTGTCGCTCACCCGCTGGTCGGGCATCGGCGACCCGAGTTTCGTGGGCCTGGAGAACTACCGGCGGCTCCTCGACGACCAGGTGTTCTGGTTGTCGTTCCGCAACACCCTGTCGATGATCGTGGCGATGGTGCTGGTCCCCACCGCACTCGGGCTGCTGCTGGCCACCGTCCTGTTCGACACCATCGGCCGACGGTTCCGGCCGCGTACCGCCGCCGCCCTGCGGGCCGCGTTCTACCTGCCCCAGGTCCTGCCGGTGGTGGTCGCCGGCATCGTGTGGGGGTGGATCCTGCGCCCCGACGGGGCGCTCAACGGGCTGCTCACCGCGGTCGGCCTGGACGGGCTGCGCCACGACTGGCTGGGTGACCCGGACACCGCCCTGCCGGCGGTGCTGGGGGTGATGATCTGGGTGCAGATCGGCTACCCGGTGGTGGTCTTCATGGCCGCGTTGCAGCGGGTCGACCCCGAGCTGTACGAGGCGGCGGAGCTGGACGGGGCCGGCTGGTGGCACCGGTTCCGGGCGATCACCCTGCCGCAGATCCGGCCGGAGACCTTCGTGGTGGCACTCACCTGCACGATCGCCGCGATGAAGGTGTTCGGCCCGATCTACGCGCTGACCCGGGGCGGGCCGGAGAACGCCACGATCGTGCCGTCGTACTTCGCGTACCACACCTTCTTCAACAAGCTCCAGGTCGGCTACGGCTCGGCGATCTCGACAGTCCTCACCGCGATCATCGTGCTGGTGGCGTTGGTCGTCCTGGCCGCCCAACGCCGCGCCGAGCGTGCCGACGGAGGCAGCTGATGTCCCTCACCACCGCACCGGGCGGCACCCCGGTCGACACCGCGCCGCGGGCCCGTACCCGGGACCCCCGCCGGCACGGCTCCGGCGGCTGGCTGGCGCTCGGCCTGGTCAGCGCCGCCGCGCTGCTGATGCTGGTGCCGTTGGCCATCATGCTGCTCAACGCGTTCAAACCGCCGGGGCAGTACTCCACCGAGGGGCCGCTGAGCTGGCCGACGGAGTTCTACACCGACGGCCTGCGGGCGTACTGGACGCGGGTGGACTTCCCACTGAAGCTGTGGAACTCGACGCTGATCGCCGGCTCGGTGGCGGTCTTCGCGGTGGCGGTGTCGCTGCTCAACGCGTACGCGCTGGGTATCGGTCGGGTCCGCGGCCGGCTGACGATCGTGGGCCTGTTCCTGCTGGCGAACATGCTGCCGCAGGAGTCGCTCGTCTACCCGCTGTACTACCTGGCCAAGGAGGTCGGCCTCTACAACACCCGACTCGCCGTGATCATCATCTTCACCGTCATCCAGAGCGCGTTCGGCACGTACCTGCTCGCCTCGGTGCTGGGCACGTTCCCGCGTAGCCTGCTGGAGGCGGCGGCGTTGGACGGGGCCGGCTCCTGGACGATCCTGCGCCGGGTCGTGCTGCCCAACGTCCGCCCGACCCTCGCGGTGCTGCTGGTCTTCTTCTTCGTCTGGACCTGGAACGAGTTCCTGATCCCGCTGGTGATGCTGATCGACAACCAGACCCAGACGATCCCGGTGGCCCTGGCGTCGTTGCAGGGTGACCGGCTGATGGACGCTCCCACGACGAACGCCGGGGCGCTGGTCAGCCTCGTCCCGGCGATCGTCTTCTTCCTCATCTTCCAACGCACGCTGAGCCGCGGCATCACCGTAGGAGCCGAGAAGTGAAGTTCACCGACGGGTACTGGCAGCTGCGTCCCGGGGTCAGCGTGCTGCGCCCCCGGGTCGTCGAATCGGTGGAGGTCGAGGAGCGCGGCTTCACCGTGTACGCCCCCACCGGGGCCATCAACGGACGCGGTGACACCCTCAACCGGCCGGTCGTGACGGTACGGTTCTTCTCCCCCGCCGCCGGCGTGGTGGGGGTGACCATCGGGCACCACGCCGGCGGGCTGCCCCGCGAGCCGCGGTTCGGGCTGCACACCGGCACCGACCACCCGGTCACCGTCGACGTCACCGGGTTGACCGCCTCGTTGACCACCGGTGGGCTGACCGTCCGGGTCCGGCTGGTCGACGCCTGGCAGGTGGACTTCCTGCGCGGCGACGAGGTGGTCACCTCGTCCACCGAGCGCAGCGTCGGGGTGGTCACCGACGGCCAGGGTCGCGCGTTCGTGCACGACCGGTTGGCCCTCGGCGTCGGCGAGACCATCTACGGCCTGGGCGAGCGGTTCGGCACGTACGTCAAGAACGGTCAGGTGGTCGACGTCTGGAACGCCGACGGCGGCACCGCCAGCGAGCAGGCGTACAAGAACGTGCCGTTCTATCTCAGCAGCGCCGGCTACGGTCTCTTCGTCGACCACCCGGAGCACGTCTCCTTCGAGGTCGGCTCCGAGGTGGTGTCGCAGACCCAGTTCAGTGTGGCCGGACAGTCGCTCACCTACCACGTGATCGACGGGCCGACCGGCAAGGACGTGCTGCGCCGGTACACCGCGCTGACCGGCCGGCCGGCCCGGGTACCTGCCTGGTCGTACGGGCTCTGGCTGTCCACCTCCTTCACCACCTCGTACGACGAGAAGACGGTCACCGAGTTCATCGACGGGATGGCCGAACGGGACCTGCCGCTGTCGGTGTTCCACTTCGACTGTTTCTGGATGCGCCAGTTCCACTGGGTCGACTTCATCTGGGACCCGCAGACCTTCCCCGACCCGGCGGGAATGCTGCGCCGGCTGCACGAGCGGGGTCTGAAGGTCTGCGTCTGGATCAACCCGTACATCGCCCAGCGGTCGTACCTGTTCGAGGAGGGCCGGCAGGCCGGCTACCTGGTACGCAACCCGGACGGCTCGGTCTGGCAGTGGGACAAGTGGCAGGCCGGGATGGCGCTTGTCGACTTCACCAACCCCGACGCGGTCGACTGGTACGCCGGCAAGCTGAAGGCCCTGCTGGACATGGGGGTGGACTGCTTCAAGACCGACTTCGGCGAGCGGATCCCCACCGACGTGGTGTGGCACGACGGCGCGGACCCGCAGCGGATGCACAACTACTACTCGTACCTCTACAACCGGGCCGTCTTCGAGCTGCTGGAGCGCGAACGGGGCGAGGGTGAGGCGGTGCTCTTCGCCCGCTCGGCCACCGCTGGCGGGCAGCAGTTCCCGGTGCACTGGGGCGGCGACTGCGAGTCGACCTTCGTGGCGATGGCCGAGTCGCTGCGCGGCGGGCTCTCCCTGGCCGCCTCCGGTTTCGGCTACTGGAGCCACGACATCGGCGGCTTCGAGGGCACCCCCGATCCGGCGGTGTTCAAGCGCTGGATCGCCTTCGGGCTGCTCTCCTCGCACTCCCGGCTGCACGGCTCCGGCTCGTACCGGGTGCCGTGGGCCTACGACGCCGAGGCGGTGGACGTGCTGCGCCACTTCACCCGGCTCAAGCTCGCCCTGATGCCGTACCTGGCGGCGGTCGCCGAGCAGGCGCACACCGAGGGGCTGCCGATGATGCGGCCGATGATCCTGGAGTTCCCGGACGACCCGGCGGTGGCGCACCTGGACCGGCAGTACCTGCTCGGCCCGGACGTGCTGGTCGCGCCGGTGATGCGCGCCGACGGCCGGGTCACGTACTACCTGCCGGCCGGCACCTGGACCAACCTGCTCAGCGGTCAGCGGCTGACCGGACCGGGGTGGGTGACCGAGGAGCACGACTTCTTCGGCGTGCCGGTGCTGGCCCGCCCCGGCGCGGTGCTCCCGTTCGGTACGGTCTCGGACCGACCGGACTACCCGTGGGCCGACGGCGTACGGCTGCGGCTCTACGCTCCCACCGAGGGACAACGCACCCGGGTACGCGTACCCGCGCCGGACGGCGGGCCGGGAGCGGAGTTCGAGGTGACCTACGACGGTCAGGTGGCGGGCGTCTCGTTGATCTCCGGGGAGTCATCGGGGTACACCTGTGAGGTTGTGAAGGCGGAAGGACAGTAGATGACAGCGCGCAGTTTTCCCGAGGGTTTCCTGTGGGGTTCGGCCACGGCGTCGTACCAGATCGAGGGAGCGGCCACCGAGGACGGGCGGGGGCCGTCGATCTGGGACACCTACAGCCACACCCCCGGCCGGACCCTGAACGGTGACACCGGTGACGTGGCGGCCGACCACTACCACCGGTGGGCCGAGGACCTGGACCACCTCAAGGAGTTGGGGCTCGGCGCGTACCGGTTCTCGATCGCCTGGCCCCGAGTGCAGCCCGGCGGTTCGGGGGCGTTCAACCAGGCAGGCATCGACTTCTACTCCCGGCTGACCGACCGGCTGCTGGAGCTGGGCATCCAGCCGGTGGCCACCATGTACCACTGGGACCTGCCGCAGGAGTTGGAGGACGCCGGCGGCTGGCCGGCCCGGGACACCGCGCTGCGTTTCCAGGAGTACGCCGCCGGCATCGTCGGCGCGCTCGGCGACCGGGTGCACACCTGGACCACCCTGAACGAGCCGTGGTGCTCGGCGTACCTCGGTTACGCCTCCGGGGTGCACGCGCCGGGGCGCACCGAGCCGGCGGCGGCGCTGGCCGCCGTACACCATCTCAACCTGGCGCACGGTCTGGCCGGTCGGGTGGTGCGCGAGCTGGCACCGGCCGCGCAGCTGTCGGTGACGCTGAACCTGCACGTGATCCGGCCGGCGTCGGACTCGGCCGCCGACGCCGACGCGGTCCGGCGCATCGACGCGCTGGCCAACCGGGCGTTCCTCGGGCCGATGCTCGACGGCGCCTACCCGGCGGACCTGCTCGCCGACACCGCCGAGGTCACCGACTGGTCGTTCGTGCGCGACGGCGACGAGCAGACCGCCGCGGTGCCGCTGGACGTGCTCGGGGTGAACTACTACTCCACCACCCTGGTCCGCGCCTGGGACGGCGTCGCGGCCCGCTCGGACAACGACGGGCACGGCCGCTCGGCGCACACCCCGTGGGTGGGCGCCGGTGACGTGGACTTCCTGCCGCAGCCCGGCCCGTACACCGCGATGGGTTGGAATATCGACCCGAGCGGGATGACCGAGCTGCTGCTACGGCTCAGCCGGGAGTACCCGAACCAGCCGATGATGATCACCGAGAACGGGGCGGCCTTCGCCGACGAGGTCTCGGCCGACGGGCGGATCCACGACGAGCCCCGGGTCGACTACCTGTACCGGCACATCGACGCGGTGGGCGAGGCCGTCGACGGCGGCGCGGACGTGCGCGGCTACTTCGTCTGGTCGCTGCTTGACAACTTCGAGTGGGGCTACGGCTACGACCGCCGCTTCGGCATCATCCGGGTCGACTACGACACCCAGGTACGCACCTGGAAGGACAGCGCCCACTGGTACCGCCGCCTGGCCACCACCGGAGTCCTCCCGGATCGGAAACTCGACTAACCCCGCCGCCTTCCGCCCCCGGCTCCGGGCCCCCGCCTTCCGCGTTGATCATGAAGTTGTTGCCGACAGACCTGGCATTTCGCGGCAGCAACCTCATGGTCAACCGGGCGGGGGGCTCAGGCGCCGATGCGTTGGGGTGGGATGGTGAGGCCGTAGAGGGCCATCAGCTCGGGGGTGTCCACTCGGCTGCCGTCGGCCACCGTGTCGCAGGCGATGTCGACGATCTGGTCCTTGTGCGCCAGCAGGTACGGCCGGGCCCCGACGTCGGCGCTGGCCAGCGTGGCGATCCCCGGCCAGTGCCGGCGTCCGAACAGCATCGGGTAGCCGCGCAACCCGTCGTAGGTCGCGCAGACCAGCACATCCGGGTACGGCAGCGCGGCGACCCGGCGGACCGCGGCGACGGTGAGCCCCGGCATGTCCACCGGCACCACCACGACCGCCTCGATACCGTCGTCGGCCAGCGTGGCCAGGCCGGCCCGGATGGACGAGCCGACGCCGGTGCCCCAGGCCCGGTTGACCACGACGGTGGCCCCGGTCAGGTCCGCCGTCTCGCGCACCTGGTCGGCCGAGGCCCCGAGCACCACCACGACCTGCGCGCAACCCGCTTCGGCCAAGGTGTCGATCATTCGGCGCACCAGTGGCTTCTCCCCCTGGTGCAGAAGAGCCTCGGGGCCGCCGATGCGACGACCGCCACCGGCGGCGATGATCATTCCTGCGATCCGCACACCGGGTGCAACGAACACCGCCACCCCGGAGTGTCGGGGCGAAACGGATATTCTGCGCATAACTCAGCTGGCGTCGGCGTAGCAGTCCACGATGCTCAGATCCAGCGGAAAGCGGACCGGGGTGTCGCCGAAGAGCAGTGCGGTGGCCCGTTCCCCGCTGCCGGTGACCGCCTCGGCCACCCGATCGGCCAGCCCGGCCGGACAGTGCACCACCACCTCGTCGTGCTGGAAGAAGACCAGCTCCGCGTCGGTGCCGGCCAGTGCGGCGCGCAGCGTGGCCAGCAGGGTCGAGGCCCACTCCGCGGCGGTGGCCTGGACGACGAAGTTGCGGGTGAAGCGGCCCCGGGACCGGGCCGCGCGGGCCCGGTCCGACCGCGGGTCGACCGGCTCCGGGTCGGCCTGGCCCACCCCGTCCAACCCGGCGAACCCGGCCGACCCCGGCGGGCAGGTCCGGCCCAGCCAGGACCGGACCAGACCACCGGCCTCACCGGTCCGGGCCGCCGTCTCCAGGTGGGCGAACGCGGTCGGGTAGTGCCGGCGCAGCACCGCCAACGCCGGTGCCGCCTCGCCACCGGTCTGCCCGTACATCGCGCCGAGCAGGGCGACCTTGGCGCGGCCCCGGTCACCGGCGAAGGACTCCCGGGCCAGTGCCGCGTACAGGTCGCCCGCCCCGCCGGCTGCGGCCAGCCGGGCGTCACCGGAGACCGCCGCGAGCACCCTCGGCTCCACCTGACCCGCGTCGGCGACCACCAGCCGCCACCCGGGGTCGGCGACCACCGCCCGCCGGATCACCTTGGGAATCTGCAGCGCGCCACCGCCCCGGGTGGCCCACCGTCCGGAGACCACCCCGGCGGGTACGTACTCCGGGCGGAACCGGCCACCGGAGACCCAGGCCTGCCGCCACGCCCACCCGTGGGCCGTCCAGATCCGGTACAGCTCCTTGTAGGTAAGCACCAGCGGCACCGCCGGATGGTCCACCGCGCGCAACACCCAGGCCCTGGTGCTGGGCAGCTCGAAACCGGCCCGGGCGAAGGCGCGCAGCAACTCGGCCGGTGATTCGACGTGCAGCTGCCGCAGGCCGAACGCGGCGGCGATCCGGGCCTGCAGCTCGGCCAGCCGGCGGGGCTGCCCACCGGTCGCCGACGGCTCACCGAGCAGCTCGGCCAGGATCTCGTCGTGCGTCTCCACCCGCCAGGGCAGCCCGGTGGCCCCCATCTCCACCGCGACCAGCGCGCCGGCCGACTCGGCGGCCACCAGCAACCGGAACCGGTGCGGGTGCCCGGTGCGCCCGATCCGGGTCAGCTGGTCGGCGTACACCCTGCTCAGATCGGTGAGGTCGGCCGGCGGCGGGCCGGGCCGGGCGTCGAAGAG
The DNA here is from genome assembly GCF_900091615.1 of Micromonospora yangpuensis. NCBI lineage: Bacteria > Bacillati > Actinomycetota > Actinomycetes > Micromonosporales > Micromonosporaceae > Micromonospora > Micromonospora yangpuensis. Next base: position 4,286,829 of record NZ_FMIA01000002.1, read on the forward strand.
CGTGCCCTGGGCCTGGCCCGGCGGCTCGACCGGGCGCGGCGGCGGGTCGGGCGGGACCGGCCCGCCGGTCTGCCGGGCCAGCGCCGCCGCGACCGACCGGGGCTCGCCCCACCGGCCGGCGTGGCCGAGCAGCAGCGCCTCGGTCAGCTCCAGGTCGTGGCACCGCTCGACCCGCGCCCCGCCACGCAACAACGCCGGGTACGCCGACGCGGTCGACGTCCACAGCCACCGGGGTCGATCGGTGGTCTCCCGGGCGGCCACGGCGGCCACCAGGTCGGTGACCTGCTCGACCGGCCCGGTGGGGTGGCCGCCCGGATCGAGCGGTTGCAGCATCCCGCCGCCCCGCCCGTCGGCCACCACCGCCACCAGCACGAACCTGATTCTGCCCGCCCGGTACGACACCCCGCGCCGGCGCCTCCCCGCTCCCGCCCCGCCGCCCGCTCCCGGCGGCGCACCACCGCCGGCCGAGCCGGTGAGAGGGGAACCCCGCTATACCGCATGCGTTTGGAGGGGGCCCTTCCTTACCGCTACTTGCCGACGCCGGCGGTGAGGCCGGACTGGACCTGGCGCTGGAAGACCAGGTAGACCACGAGCACCGGGAGCATCGCCATGGTCACCCCGGCGAAGAGCCCGCTCCAGTCCGACCGGTAGCCCTGGTTGACCGAGAGTTCGATCAGCCCCTGGGCGATCACCTGGTTCTTCGGCTCCCCGGCGACCGACTGCATCAGCAGGGTCGGCAGGTACCACTGGTTCCACTGGCCGAGCACGTTGAAGATGCCGATGCTGATCAGGCCGGGTCGGGCCATCGGGAGCATCACGCTGAAGAAGAGCCGGCTGTGCGAGGCCCCGTCCACCAGTGCCGCCTCGGCGACCGCGGTCGGCAGGGTCCGGAAGAACGAGTGCATGAAGAAGACGGTGAACGACAGCGACCAGGCGACGTAGACCAGGATCAGCATCAGGTGGCTGTTCGGGCCGAGCAGCGGGAAGACGATCCCCATGTTGTAGACGCCCTTGAACAGCGGCACCGCCGCCAGGTAGATCGGCAGGGTCAGCCCGGACAGGAACAGGTAGTAGATCGCCCGGTTGCCGGGGAACTCGTAGCGGGCCAGCACGTAGGCGGCCATCGAGCCGAGCAGCATGGTCAGTCCGACGCTGCCGACCAGCACCAGCAGGGTGTTACCGAAGAACGAGCCGAGGTGTCCGTCGAACCAGGCCCGGGAGAAGTTGTCCCAGTTGAGCTTCTCCGGGATCAGCGACAGCGGCTTGCGGATCACCTCGGCGTCGGACTTGAACGCCGACATCACCACCCACAGCAGTGGGTAGATCACCATCACCGCCCAGACCACCAGGAAGACGTGCGAGAAGCCGTTGAAGACCCGCCCGCCGAGGGTGTCGCCGGTCGGTTTCCCCGCCGCCGGGCGCGCCGGGGAACCCCCGTCGGGGTGGGCCGGCTCGGCCGCCCGGGTGATCGTGCTCATCAGACCGTTCTCCTTCTAGTACTCGATCCGCTCACGGCGGGTGATCCGGAGCTGGAGCGCGGCCAGCAGGATGGTGAACAGCGCCAGCGCCACACCCATCGCGCAGGCGTAGCCGAACTGGCCCTTCTGGAACGCGGTGAAGTTGAGCACCGAGGCGAAGATCTCGCTGGCGTGGTCCGGCCCGCCCTGGCTGGGTGTCATCACGAAGACCAGGGCGTACATGTCCAACGCGATGAAACCCAGGTACACCCAGGCGACCGAGACGGTGTCGCGCAGCAGGGGCAGGGTGATCCGGAAGAAGGTGTGCAGCCGGCCGGCGCCGTCGAGCAGGGCCGCCTCGTAGATGTCCTTCGGGATCGACTGCATCGCCGCCGAGAAGAGCACCATGTAGAACCCGGCCCCGCTCCAGACCGCGATCAGCAGCAACCACCAGAGCACCGCCGGTACGCCGAGGAAGGGCACCGGGTCGGCGGTGAAGGCGATCGGGTCGGCCTCGTCGACCAGCCCGATCTTCATCAGCAGGCCGTTGATCAGGCCCTGCCCGTCGCCCCGGTAGATCTGCTGCCACATCACCGCGATCACCACGAGCGACAGCACCTGCGGAAAGAAGAACACCACCCGGTAGAAACCGGAGCCGAACACCCCCCGTACGCCGGCCCTGTCCTCCCGCCCGCCCACGTTGAGCAGGAAGGCGAGGAACAGGGCCAGCGCGATGGTGAACAGCGGCACGGTGACCAGGAAGAAGACGTTGTGCCAGAACGCCTTGCGGATCAGCTCGTCGGAGAACAGCCGGACGTAGTTGTCCAGCCCGACGAAGTCCTGCCGGTCGGAGTACCCGCCCCAGTTGGTGAGCGAGTAGCCGGCCGCCTGCGCGAACGGCCACACCACGTACAGCAGGTAGAGCGCGACGGGCAGGAAGAGAAAGCCCGTCACGAACCGCCCGACACCGTGCCGCATGGAACCTACTCTCTCGAACTGTTCGCCGGGTACGCCGTGCTCAGGACCGGGTCTGCTTGGTGATCGACGCGTCCTTGGCGACCTTGTCGGCCGCCTTCTGCATCCGGTCGACGAACCCGGCGGCGGTGAGCCGCCCGGCCATCAGCTCGGCGGAGAGGTTCTGGCTCTCCTTGTCCAGGTCGGCGTAGAAGTCCCAGAACTTGGTCTTGATCAGGTCGGCCGGGGCCTTGCTCATCAGCTCGTTGGCGCTGGCCAGCGCGGTGTCCTGGACCGCGTCACCGGAGCCCTTGGTGGAGGCCAGCGACTTGGTCAGCTCGGCGAACTTCGCCGAACCGGACTTGGACAGAACCGCCCGCAGGAACTCCTTGGCCGCCGCCTTGTTCGGGGCCTTGCTCGGCACCACCAGGCCCTCGCCGGCACCGGCGAAGACGTCCTTCGGGGCCTTGTCGGAGGCACCCAGTCCCCAGTAGTCCGACAGCTTCATCTCGAAGCCCGGCGGGATGGTGGCGGCCATCTCGTTCTTCAGCCAGGTGCCTACCTGGATGAAGGCGGCCTTGCCGTCCAGCCAGGCCTGCTGGGACTGGGTGTGGTTGAGGTTGCCCGGCAGCAGCAACTTGTCCTTGACCAGCTTCTCCCAGGCCTCAAGGGCGGGCAGGATCCCCTCGGCCCGCCAGGCGTTCTCCTTCAGGTTGTCGATGTCGTACACGGCCTGCTTGCCGGCGGACTTCCAGATGGTGGCCATCAGCGCCCAGCGCGGGTAGTAGCCGTGCACCGCGTCGTGGACGTACGGGGCGATGCCCTTGGCCTTGATCTTCGGGGCGAGGGTGAAGAACTCGTCGAAGGTGGTCGGCGGGGTCCAGCCCTCCCGCTCGAACAGGGCGCTGTTGTACCAGTTTCCCCAGACCGTGAAGGCCACGTTGACCACGTAGAACTTGCCCTGGAAGGTGCCGTCCTCGCGGGTGCCCGGCAGCAGCGAGTCGCCGACGGTGCCCTCGCCGTCCCAGGCCGGGGCGTCGAGCAGGTCGTCGAGCGGCTCGATGGCGCCCTCGTTGACCAGGGTGCTGACGTCCATGATGTCGGCACCCGAGTTCATCACCAGGTCACTGGGCTGGGTGGCCATCTTCGGCTGCTCTTCGGTCTTGATCTTCTGGGTGGAGCTGAGGTTGACCGTCACGCCGGCGTGCTTGGCGGCGAAGATCGCCTGGTCCTCCTTGGCCCACTGGTCACCGAGGCCACCGTTGAAGATGACCACCTTGACCGCGCTGCCGTCGGCGACCCCGAACGGGTTGTCCTTGTTCTTCGCGCCCTCGTTCTCGGCGGGGCGGTCGGGCTCGCTGCCCGCGCAGGCGCTGAGCAACCCGGCCGCCGGGGTCACCAGCAGGCCCACGGCGGCGGCCCGGCGCAGCAGCGTACGACGGTTGAGGTCGGCCACGTTCTCGGGGAATTCCGGCATCGTCTTCTCTCCTTGTGTGGTGGGATCAGGCGCTGGTTGCGGTGGTGGCCTTGTGTCCGCCGACGGCCTGGGCGGTCCGCCGGAAGGCCGCGTGGGCCCGGTCGTGGGTGCGCTGGGCCACGGCGATGTAGAGCAGGTCCAGGACGACCAGTTGGGGATGCCGGGCCGACAACGCGTCGGGGCGGAAGCTGGTGGACTGGCTGGCGGTGAGCAGCACCACGTCGGCCAGCTCAGCCAGGGCGGAGCGGGGAAACCCGGTGAGCGCCACGGTGGTGGCGCCCCGGCTGCCCGCCTCGGCGAGCATCTCGACGGTCTCCCGGGTCTGCCCGGTGTAGGAGATGCCGAGCGCCACGTCGCCCTCACCGAGCAGGGCCGCGCTGGCCAGCCCGTCGTGCACGTCGTTCCACGCCCACGCGGCCACCCCGATGCGGTGCAGGCTGAGCTGCATCTCCTGGCCGACCAGGGCGCTGCCGCCGGCCCCGACGATGGTGACCCGGCCCGCGCCGGCCAGCGCCACCGCCGCGCGCTCCACCTCGGCCAGGTCGAGCAGGGCGGCGGTGTCGTGCATGGCCCGGGTGTCGGCGGCCATCAGCTGACCGAGCACCCGGTCCAGCGGATCGCCGGGCAGGATCTCCCGGCCGATGTCGACGGTCCAGCCCGCCGACCGGGCCCGGCCGGTCTCGGCGGCGATGCCCAACCGCAGGTCGGCGTAGCCGTCGAAGCCCATCGCCCGGCAGAACCGGGTGATGGTGGCCGGGGAGGTGCCGCTGCGCTCGGCCAGCTCCACGATCGTCGACCGGGCGGCGGCCTCGGGATCGCTGAGCACGTGGTCGGCGACCCGCCGCAGCGCCCCGGTCAGTTCGTCCACTCCGGAGCGGACCCGGGCCAGCACGCTGTCGTTAATGATGGCGGGGGCGAGTCGTCGGTCGGTCGACGCGGCCTCGACCACCGCGGTCGCCGCGGGGGTGTCCACCTCGGGGTCGGCCATCGATCGCCCTTCTTCGGGAAAGAGTGTTAACTGTTAGTGGTAAAAGTTCTTACTAACCGACCCTTCCTGTCAAGACCATGGATGAAGTTTTCAAACTGTTACCTGGACGGCCCTCCGGCCGCTGACCCGGGAAACACCCTCCTACCTGCACGGACCCCGGTCGAGCAGCCGCCCCGCCGATCCGCCGCGTCCGGCCCCGACCCGGCCCCGCTGGCCTAGCCTGAGGGGCATGGGTCGCCTGCGACAGCTCGCCGACCGTACGCCGCCGGAGCGCGAGCGCTACCTGGACCTGCTGCGGGCGCTGGCCATCGTCATGGTGGTCCTGGGCCACTGGACGGTCACCGTCATCGGCTACGACGCCACCGGCGCACCGGACGGGCACTCCGCGCTGGCCGAGCTGCCCTGGGCGTACCCGCTCACCTGGCTGGCCCAGGTCATGCCGGTCTTCTTCCTGGTCGGCGGGTACGCCAACGCCGCCAGCCTGCACTCGTTCCGGGCGCGGGGCGGCGACGGGGCCGGCTGGCTGCTGGACCGCAGCGTCCGGCTGGTCCGCCCGACCACCGTGCTGCTGGTGGTGCTGGCCGTCGGCGCGGCCGGATCGGCGCTGGTCGGCGCGGAGGCGACCCGGGTCCGGACGGTGGTCTGGTTCGCCACCATTCCGCTGTGGTTCCTCGCCGCCTACCTGGCCGTCGTCCCGCTCACCCCACCGATGTACGCGCTGCACCGCCGCCTCGGGCTCGCCGTTCCCCTGCTCCTGGTGCTGCTGGTCGCCGCCGGTGACCTGGCCCGGCTCGCCGGGCACGAACGGCTCGGCCTCGGCGGCTACGCGTTCGGCTGGCTGGCCGTACACCAGCTCGGTTTCGCCTGGTACGACGCCCGCCAACGGGCCGACGCCGCCCGCCGACCGGGCGAGGACCGCGCCGGCGACGCCGGCGCCCGATGCCGACGGCTGCCCACCGGCCGCCCGGCCGCCCTGGGACTGCTCGTCGGTGGGCTGGCCGCGACGGTCCTGCTCACCGGCCCCGGGCCGTACCCGGTGAGCATGCTCAACGTGCCCGGTCAACGGCTGGACAACGCCTCCCCGCCCAGCCTGGCCCTGCTCACCCTCTTCGCCGCCCAACTCGGCCTGATCCTGCTGCTGCGGGACCCGGTGGAACGGTGGTTGCACCGGCGTCGCCCCTGGCAGGCGGTGATCGCGGTGAACTCGGTGGTGCTGACGGTATTCCTCTGGCACCTGACCGCCGTACTCCTGCTGGTCGGCGCGCTGGACGCGGTGGGCCTGTTGCCCACCCCGCAGGCCGGGTCGGCGGCCTGGTACGCCTGGCGGGTGCCGTGGCTGCTGATGCTCGCCGCCGTGCTGGCCGTCCTGGTGGCGGCCTTCGGCCGGGTCGAGGCCCGCACCGTACGCCGGGACCGCACCACCGCCGAGCCCACCTCCCCGGTACGCGGCGTGCTGATCGTCGCCGGCTACGCCGCTGTCGTGGCCGCCCTGGTGGTCAACAGCCAGACCCCGAAGGCCGCCCCCGAGCCGCTGGGGCTGCCCGTCGCCGCCCTGGTGACGTACCTGGCCGGGGCCGGCCTGCTCCGCCTCCTCACCTGGATTCGTCCGTCACCGAGGTGAACCGGACGCCCTCGGCGAACGCGTACCAGTGAAACCCGAACTGGGATTCGACTCCACCCGACGCCGCGGTCCGTGATCAGGGCCCGGGTCGGGGCGACGGTGCGGGCTGCCGCTGCCCCAGGTGGGGTGCCGAATAAGTCAGCGACGAGTGCGCCGAAGAACCAGACGACACATGCTGACCTCCCGGTGACGACAGCGAGGCCAAGAAAGCAACGGCAGGAGAAGCAACAGAGGAACCACCGACACGACCCCCCAGACCCTCGTCGAAAATCGCCCGGTTCATCCCGCCCGGCGGAAGGAACCGCTCCAACCAGGCACCACGGGACCTGAAGAACACCACCTCCTCGGGCGTCACCCGAACCCCACCCGCCCAGAGGTTCCGGAGACGATGGTCGCTAGCGAGGTCATCGGCGCTCTGCTGCGGCCGGACTGATGGCACCTCGCCCGCACACCGCCGGAAGTACGCCTCGTGCAACACCACCCACTCGGCCCCCGAACGCAGCATTCTGCGGCTGGTGACTCCCTCGAAACCCTTGTCGAAAATCGCCCGGTTCACCCCACCCGGCGGAAGGAACCGCTCCAACCAGGCACCACGGGACCTGAAGAACACCACCTCCTCGGGCGTCACCCGAGCCACGGCCGCCCGGAGGTTCCGGAGACGACGGTCACTAGCGAGGTCATCGGCGCTCTGCTGCGGCCGGACTGATGGCACCTCGCCCCCACACCGTCGGAAGTACGCCTCGTGCAACACGGCCCAATCGGCACCGGAACGCCGGGTCCTCTTTCGTGGTTTATCGACTGCCGGAGCGTGGCTGGCGGATCCCTGCTCCTGGGTCAGCACCATCACATCAGCATCGGCTGACTGCGACGACCCGGGCACGACCACACCGTCAGGCCCATCAAAAAGGTCAGCATCGGCACTCCCGTCGAACTCGGCCAACGGCCCAAACATCGCCTCCCAGTAGGAATTTTCGTCGCCACCGAAAGACGATCCACCGACACCAGCAGCATGATCCCAACCACCAGCCCCGTCGCCGTACTCCTGAAGAGCAGAGCCCCCCAAACCATCGGTCAAGCTGCAATCAATCTCGTCACACACGATCCCCGATCGCCCGGCGGGATCCTTGGACGGGTCCGTCACGGCTCCTCCTTCACGTCGACCTCCCCACCATGACGACCACGAACCACCCACGGTTCACCCGCAGGGCTTCGGCGAGGTGCCTCGGACGACGAGGACGGCCTGGCGAACTCCCGTCAACCAACGCACCCTGGCCGGGGCCGGACTGCTCCGGCTCCTCACCTTGCGTCGTCCGTCACTCAGGTGAACCGGACGCCCTCGGCGCCCGTGGGGACGACGACGTCCACCGTGGAGGCAAGATGACGAACCCGTGGGAATTCACCCCCGAACAAGTTGACGACATCAACTCAAGTTATGTGGAGGTGATGGGGAATCCGACGCTGAACGCCCGGCCGGCCACGCCGGAACGCGAACTCAACCCACGGCAGCAGCCGGCGTCGACAAAGCCCGAACGGGGCGACAACTCGCAGTGGGTGCCCGAATACCACCGACTCCGAGCAAACGGAGAGATCGACAACAACGGAAAATCCCATCTCTACCAAGACCATTATGTCAAATAAGACGTTTACAGATGACTTCGGAAGGGAATCCCGATGCGAGTTCAGAACGACGACAAAGAGATCGTCGAGGCCCTACTCGCCGACCGTCACCTAGGACGCCTGTTCCCGGTCAACGAAAGGTCCCGGAACACCCGGACTGGAGAGGAGCACTTCCTGCCCCCGGGATGTGAAAACCGCAGGTTCTACGACCAGGTACTGGTGCCCCGACGGGGCGGGGAACTGCCGGCGCCCGGTCCTGCCACGGCGACAGCGGGGCAACCCGCCCCGTCTCCGATGCCTGCCGGACAGGCATCCTGGGACCCCACCCGGTCCGTCGCCGGCGCTGCCGCAAGACCGCTGCCAGGCACTACCCAACCTGCGGCGTCAGCTCAGCCCCGGGTGTCGGCGACCGCCTGGGCGAACACCTCGGAGCGGTGCTCGAAGTTGCGGAACCGGCCGTAGCTGGGCGCGGCCGGCGACAACAGCACCACCCCGCCGGTCGGGGTCACCTCCCGGGCCAGCCGGACCGCATCCACCAGGTCCTCGACCACCTCGGTACGCACCTTCGGCAACCCGGCCAGCGCCTCGACGATCCGCCGACCGCTGTCCGGCACCCCGATCACGGTGATCTCCCGCTCGGCCAGGTGGTCCCGGAACACGGTGTAGTCCAGCCCCCGGTCGGTGCCGCCGACGATCACCGTCAACGGCCGCCCGTCGTACGCGTCGATGGCGTGCATGGCCGCGTACGGGCTGGTGGCGAGGGTGTCGTCGACAAAGGTCAGCCCGGCCTCGGCGTCGACGATCTCGGTGAGCCGGTGGGCCAGCCCCTGGAACTCCGCGACCGCCACGGCCAGGGTGTCCCGGGCGGCGACGACGTCCACGCCGAGCGCGTCGAGCACGGCCAGTGCGACGCAGAGGTTGCCCTCGTTGTGCCGGCCGACCAGCGGCAGCACCGCCCGGGGAAAGAGCGGCCGGTCGCCGAGGTGGAACCAGGGCGTCCCGTCGGCACCGCCGGCCACGTTGGTGCTGCCCGGGGTGCCGGCCCGGATCGCCGCCCGGTCCCCCAACTCCACGGCGAGCCGGGGGTCGTTGCCGTTGACCACGACCGTGCGGGGGCCGTGCGCGATCAGGTTCAGCTTGTCCCGGTAGTACTCCCGCTCCCCGCCGTGCGCGTCGAGGTGCTCGGGGAAGAGCGAGGTGACCACCGCGACCCGGGGCGAGTCGGTCAGGTCGCTGCACTGGTAGCTGGAGAGTTCCAGCACGTACCGCTCGGCCTCGGGCAGGTCCAGTAGCGGCACCCCGATGTTGCCACCGAAGGCGTTCGGCCGGTCCACCGCGGTGAGCAGGTGGCTGATCAGGCTGGCGGTGGTGCTCTTGCCCTTGCTGCCGGTGACCCCGATGGTCCGGTCGGCGTGCTCGGCCATCCAGAGCGCGGTGCCGCTGGTCACGGTGGCACCCTCCTGGCGCAGCCGGAGCAGCCACGGGTGGGTCTGCGGCACCCCCGGGGAGCGGACCACCACGTCGGCGGCGGCCAGCCGGGCGTACCCCTGCTCGCCGGTGACCACCGGCGCGGCCTCGGCCAGCTCGCCCTCCCAGGGCAGCGCGAGGAAGTTGGCGCTGTCGTCGACGGCGACCAGGTCGGCCGGGGCGTGGGCGGCGACCGCGGTCACCGCGGCCCGGCCCTCCCGGCCGGTCCCCCAGACGGCGACGGTACGTCCGCGCAGGTCAGACAGGCGCACAGGTGATCTCCTCCACGGTGGGCGGCGGTTGGCCCGCACCCGGCACGGTGGGCCGGACCAGGGGCCTAGTATGGCGTGTGCCCAACGATCAGCTCCGGCGGATGGACGCCTTCACCTTCCCGTCCTACTCGATCGATCTCGCCACCGGTGAGGCGTTGTTCGACTACGCTCTGACCGGCCCGGCGGGCGAGCAGCGGTTCACCGAGGTGATCACGCTCCCGCTGCCGGACGCGCCGCCGTCGGACGCCACGGTCGCCACCCTGGACCGGGTGCTGGCCCTGCTGCACCTGGTCGCCGGGGTGAGCTACTACAAGACCGCCGCGCCGGCCCGGCTGGTGCTGCCGGCGCCGCTGGGGTCCGACGCGGTGGCGCTGGTCACCGCCGTCTACACCAAGGGCCTGGCCGAGTACGCCTACCGCAACCAACTGCCGCACGTGCTGGAGCTGACCCCCGAGGTACCCCCGGGTGAGGTGCCGGCGGCCCGGGTCTACGACAACTCCGAGCTGCGGCCACTGAGTGCGGTCGGCGGCGGCAAGGACTCCATCGTCAGCCTGGAGGCGCTGCGCCGGGCCGGCTTCGACCCGGTGCCCTTCTCGGTCAACCCGAACCACGTGATCGTGGCGGTCAACGAGGCCTCCGGGCTCACCCCGCTGGCCGCCCGGCGGCGGATCGACCCGGTGCTGTTCGAGCTGAACGCGGCCGGGGCCCGCAACGGCCACATCCCGGTCACCGCGATCAACTCGCTGATCGCGGTGGCCACCGCCGTGCTGCACGGGCTCGGCCCGGTGGTGATGTCCAACGAGCGCTCCGCGTCGGACCCGAACCTGGTCTGGAACGGCCACGAGATCAACCACCAGTGGTCCAAGGGTGTCGAGGCCGAGGGGCTGCTGCGGGCGGCGCTGGCCGGGCACGCCGGGCTGACCGAGCCGTACTTCTCGCTGCTGCGCTCGCTGTCGGAGCTGCACATCGCCCGGCTCTTCGCCGCCATCGACCGGTACGACGCGGTGGTGACCAGCTGCAACGCCGCGTTCAAGCTGCGCGACGCCAGCGAACGCTGGTGCCGGAACTGCCCGAAGTGCCGGTTCGTCTTCCTGGCCATGGCACCGTTCATGCCCCGCGAGCGGGTGGTCGGCATCTTCGGCGGTGACCTGCTGGCCGACGAGAGCCAACTGCCCGGCTACCGGGAGCTGCTCGGCGTGGACGGCCACAAGCCGTTCGAGTGTGTGGGCGAGGTGGAGGAGTCGGTGGTGGCCCTGGGGCTGCTCGCCGAGCAGGACCAGTGGCGCGACGCCCCGGTCGTCCAGGCGCTGGTCGCCGCGGTCCCGGAGACCGCCTGGGCCACCGCCGCCCGCTCCGACGTCTTCACCCCCGGCGGCCCCAACTTCGTCCCCGCCCCCTACGCCAAAACCCTCCAGGCGTAAGGAAGGGCCCCTTCTTAACGCTTTCGGTAGAGCGGGGTACCCCTTCCACATCGCCGGTGATGCATCCCACGCCGACGGGGAAGAACTCTACTCTCACGAAAGGGTAGGTTCAGGATGCTCCAAGCCGTGGGGCCACCCCAGCGCGTACGCCCGTGACGGTGTCCGCCTCGAACGGAAATGAGCTGCATGTCCGCGCTGCTGTCGGCCGCCCGCCGCCCCTCCCGCCCGTCCTGGCTGTCACCACGGGTGCTGCGTGTCGAGGTGCTCGCCGGCCTCGTCGTGGCACTGGCGTTGATCCCGGAGGCGATCTCGTTCTCGATCCTGGCGGGGGTCGACCCGCGGGTGGGGCTGTTCGCGTCGTTCACCATGGCGGTCACGATCGCCTTCTGCGGCGGTCGGCCCGCGATGATCAGTGCGGCCACCGGAGCGATCGCGCTGGTCGTCGCGCCGCTGGCCAAGGAGCACGGCCTGGGCTACCTGGTCGCCGCGGTCATTCTCGGCGGGCTGATCCAGGTGCTGCTCGCCGTCCTGGGGGTCGCCAGGCTGATGCGGTTCATCCCGCGCAGCGTGATGGTCGGTTTCGTCAACGCCCTGGCCATCCTGATCTTCACCGCGCAGGTACCGCATCTGGTCGGGGTGCCGTGGTTGGTCTACCCGATGGTCGCCGTCGCGGTGGCCATCATGGTGTTCCTGCCGAGGGTCACCACCGCCGTCCCGGCACCGCTGGTGGCGATCGTCGCGCTCACGGTGTTCACGGTCGTCGCGCACCTCGCCGTGCCGAACGTCGGTGACGAGGGAACCCTGCCGGACAGCCTTCCGGTGTTCGGGCTGCCCGACGTGCCGTTCACCCTGGCCACCCTCCAGCTGGTCGCCCCGTACGCGCTGGGTATCGCCCTGGTGGGGCTGCTTGAGTCGCTGATGACCGCCAAGCTCGTCGACGACATCACCGACACCCACTCCAACAAGACCCGCGAGTCCTGGGGCCAGGGTGTCGCGAACATCGTGACCGGCTTCTTCGGTGGCATGGGCGGCTGCGCGATGATCGGCCAGACGATGATCAACGTGAAGGCGTCAGGTGCCCGGACCCGCCTGTCGACGTTCCTCGCTGGCGTGTTCCTGCTCGTCCTCGTCGTGGCGCTGGGCGACGTGGTGGCGCTGATCCCGATGGCCGCCCTGGTCGCCGTGATGATCATCGTATCGGTGGCGACGTTCGACTGGCACAGCGTCGCGCCGGCCACGCTGAAGCGGATGCCGTGGGGCGAGACCATCGTCATGGTGACCACCGTCGCGGGGACCCTGGCCAGCCACAACCTCGCCATCGGCGTCGTGCTCGGGGTGCTGGTCGCGATGGTCGTATTCGCCCGTCGGGTCGCGCACCTGGCCGAGGTCACCAGCGTGCTGGACCCCGACGGCGCCACCCGCGTCTACTCGGTGCACGGCGAGTTGTTCTTCGCCTCCAGCAACGACCTCGTCTACCAGTTCGACTACGCGAACGACCCCGACGACGTCGTCATCGACCTGTCGCGGGCGCACATCTGGGACGCGTCCTCCGTCGCGGCCCTGGACGCCATCACCACCAAGTACGCCGCCAAGGGCAAGGCCGTCACCATCGTCGGTCTCAACGAGCCCAGCGCCGCCATGCACGGCACCCTCGCCGGCACCCTGAGGGTCGGGCACTGATGGTCGCGGCATCCCGGTCGGGCAGACTGGTCGAATGACCGGACGGCACATGCAGATCGGCGAGGTCGCCGAACGCGTCGGGTTGAGCATCCGCACCATCCGGCACTACGAGGAGGTCGGCCTCGTCCCGCCCTCGTCCCGCAGCGACGGCGGGTTCCGCCTCTACACCGAACCCGATCTCGCCCGCCTCGCCGTCGTCAAACGCATGAAGCCGCTCGGGTTCACCCTCGACGAGATGCGTGACCTGCTCACCGTCCTCGACGGCCTCGCCGACGGCAGGACGCCGGACACCGAGCGGGCCGCGCTGCGCGAGCGGCTCGCGACGTTCCAGACCGCCGCCCAGACCAGGGTGCGCGCGCTACGCGAACAACTGGCCACCGCCGAGGGCTTCGCCCGGCAGATGCAGGACCAGATCGACAGGCACAGCACCTGACCCCCGCCGTCGCGCGGCCACGGGTCACGCCCGGCACCGCTCGCACAGCCGCGCCGCACCGGGCCGGACCCGCGACCGGTCGCCCCGGCCCAAGGGCGTCACCCGGGTACGCCGGTCAGCCGCCCCGACTGATTCGCAGGGTCAGGATGTCGGTGCGTACCGTGATGTGACCGTGGAACAGGGCCAGGTCGCCGCTGCCGTACCCGATCTGGGTGGCGTTTATCAGCGGGTGACCGGCGGGGACGCCGAGCCGGGCGACCAGCTCGTCGTCGGCGAGCACCGCGGCGAACTCGATCTCGGCGCGGCGCACCGGCATCCCGGTCGCGCCGGCCAGGAACTCGAACATGTCCAGGTCGATGCTGACCAGCCCGGACGGGTCGAGTTCCCGGTCGGCGACGCGCAACGGCAGGTGGTCGCGGATCCACACCGCCGGGACCTCGTCGACGGCGAAGAGCCGGTCGACCCGCCAGCACGGGTCGCCGGGGGCCAACCCGAGCACCTCCGCGCAGTCCCCCGGGCAGCTCACCCGGCTCACCGCGGCGTCCTGCAGGGCGGGGCGGTGGCCGGAGGCGGTGATCCGGTCCCGCAGGGCGGTGACGTCGCCGATCGCCACCGGTACCCGGCCGGTCGGCTCGTGGACGAAGGTGCCGATGCCCCAGGTGCGTTTGACCACGCCCTCGGCGGCGAGCTGCCCGAGAACCTCGCGCACGGTGGCCCGGCTGACCTCCAGCAGGTCGGCCAGCTCACGCTCGTTGGGCAGCTTGTCGCCGGCCTGGAACTCGCTGCCGATGAGTTCCATCAACCGACCCTGTGCCGCCTGGAGCGCGGTCTCCCGCCGAGCCATCGACCCTCACCTCTCGCTCCCCGCCGCCGGTTCGGCGTACGGAGTGTAGTAGTTACCGGCGGCCGGCCGGCATGCTCGGTCGGGTGCTCACCACACCTGCTCCAGTACCCGGACCGTGTTGCCGCCGATCACCTTGGCGATCTCGTCGTCGGAGTAGTCGTGTGCGACCAGCCAGCCGACGATGCTGTTGAACGCCTCGGCGGGGTTCTCCACTCCGGACACGTACTCCACCCGGGGGTGCTCCGGCCGGTTGCCGGCGTCGTGGGCGTAGTTCGCGGCGTACGTGTCGTGCACCCCGACGTGGTCGCCGAACATGGTGTCCGGGCCGAAGGTGACGTGGTCGATGCCGACCAGGTCGACGCAGTACGTGAAGTGGTCCATCACCGACTCGATCGAGTGGTGCGGGTGCTTCTCCGACAGCGTGGTGTGCGGTGCGGCCTCGATGCCGATCACCCCACCCCGCTCGGCACAGGCCCGGATCACCTCGTCCGGCTTCATCCGGGCGGTGTCCCAGACCGAGCGGGCTCCGGCGTGGGTGATGAAGACCGGCACCCGGGACGCCTCGATGGTGTCCAGGCAGGTGCGGTCGCCGGAGTGGGAGATGTCGATGGCGATGCCGAGCTTGTTCATCCGGTCCACCGCGCGGCGACCGAAGTGGGTCAGCCCACCGTCGTTGCGCTCGGACAGGCCGCCGCCGAGCATGTTGGCCTGGCTGTAGGCGATGCCGAGCTGCCGGATGCCGAAGCCGTAGAGGATGTCGATGCGGTCCAGTTCGTTCTCGATCGGGCTGCTGCACTCCAGGCCGGCGACCAGGGCCAGCCGGCCGTCCCGCTTGGCGGCGTGGATGTCGGCCAGACTGGTGGCCAGGGTGACGTAGTCCTGCTGGTAGACGTCGGAGAGCCGCATCCCGACGGCGTAGACCAGGTCGTTCCACTTCCAGCCGTTCTCGCTGGTGACGCAGGACGCCCCGGCCATGAAGTTGTCGAACACGGCGGTCAGCCCGGAGCGGGACAACCCCTCGTACCCGGTGCGCTGGCGGGCGGTGCGGTTGTACGCCCGCAGCTCCCGGACGTCCTCCGGCAGGATCACCGGATGCTCGTGCAGTGAGATCGCGACGTGCTCGGTGAGCAGCCGGGTCACCCGCTGCCGTTGGGCGTCGGTCAGGCCGAGGTCGTGTTCGGGCACCCGACCGAGCTCCGGCGCCAGGGCGAACACCCGGTAGTCCGAGTGCGGCTCCAGGTACTCGTAGGACTTGTGGCCCTGGTACCGCGGCGCGGGTTCTTGCAGCACGATGGTCTCTCCTTCGTCGACGGTGCCGGCGCGTCAGGCGGCCAGCGGGTAGTGGCAGGCGACCGGATGGTCCGGCCCCGCCAGGGGTGGCTCCTCGGTGGCGCAGGTGTCGGTGGCCTGCCAGCAGCGGGTGCGGAACCGGCAGCCCGAGGGCGGGTCGACCGGGCTGGGCGGGTCACCGGCGAGCAGGATCCGCTGCCGCTGGGCCCGCCGGCCCGGCTCGGGCACCGGCACCGCCGACAGCAGCGCCTTGGTGTACGGGTGCCGGGGCGTGTCGTACAGCCCGGCCCCGGGACCGCTCTCGACCAGCTTGCCCAGGTACATCACGGCGACCCGGTCGGAGATGTGCCGGATCACCGACAGGTCGTGGGCGATGAAGACGTACGCCACGCCCAGTTCCTTCTGCAGCCGCTCCAGCAGGTTGACCACCTGGGCCTGGACCGAGACGTCCAGCGCGGAGACCGGCTCGTCGCAGACCACCACGTCGGGTTGCAGGGCCAGTGCGCGGGCGATGCCGATGCGCTGGCGCTGGCCGCCGGAGAACTGGTGCGGGTAGCGGTCCAGGTGCAGGCTGGCGTCCAGGCCGACCAGGTCGAGCAGCTCCCTGATCCGGTCCAGCCGGCGGGCCTTGGGCAGCACGTCCGGGTGGATCTCGAAGGGCTGGAGCAGGATCTCCCGGACCGAGCGGCGCGGGTTGAGCGAGGTGTACGGGTCCTGCAGCACGATCTGGATCCGGCGGCGCAGCTCCCGCAGCTCCCGGCCCCGGGCGGTGTGCACCGTCGAGTCGCCGAAGCGCACCGCGCCGGAGGTCGGCTTCTCCAGCCCGACCAGGGTCCGGGCCAGGGTGCTCTTGCCGCAGCCGGACTCGCCGACCACTCCGAGGGTCTCGCCGCGGCGCAGCGTGAAGCTGACCCCGTCGACGGCCTTGACCACCCCGCCGGCGCGCAGCGAGCCGCGTCGCTTCAACGGGAAGTGCTTGACCAGGTCCTCGACCCGCAGCACGACGTCATCGCTGGGTGGCATGCAGCACCTCCGTGCGGTGGTGGCAGGCGCTGGCCCGGCCGGCGGGCAGCGCCTCCAGGGCGGGCAGCGTCGTCCGGCACTCGTCGGTGACCCGGTGACAGCGCAGGTGGAACGGGCAGCCGGACGGCAGCCGGGCCGGGTTCGGCGGTGCGCCCGGGATGGCGTACAACTGCTCGTCGGTGCGGTCCACCCGGGGCATCGAGGCGAGCAGCCCCTCGGTGTACGGGTGCGCCGGCCCGTCGAAGATCTGCTCGACGGTGCCCCGTTCGACGATCCGGCCGGCGTACATCACCGCCACGTCGTCGGCGACCTCGGCGACCACCCCGAGGTCGTGGGTGATCAGCAGCAGGGCCATCCCGCTGTCCCGCTGGATCTCCGCGATCAGCTCCATCACCTGCGCCTGCACGGTGACGTCCAGCGCGGTGGTGGGCTCGTCGGCGATCAGCACCGCCGGTTCCAGGGCGATGGCCAGGGCGATCATCACCCGCTGGCGCATCCCGCCGGAGAACTGGTGCGGGTAGTCCTTGACCCGGTCGGTGGCGGCCGGGATGCGTACCCGGTCGAGCAGTTCCACCGCGCGGCGGCGGGCGTCGGCGCGGGACAGCCCACGGCGGACCCGCAGCAGCTCGGTGAGCTGGTCACCGACGGTGAAGACCGGGTTGAGCGCGGCCATCGCGTCCTGGAAGACCATCCCGATCTCCTCGCCGCTCACCCGGTCCCGGTCCCGTGGGGACAGGGTGAGCAGCTCCCGTCCGCGCAGGGTGACCGAGCCGGCCACCCTGGCCGGCGGTACGTCGAGGATGCCCATCACCGCCTGGGCGGTGACGCTCTTGCCGGAGCCGGACTCGCCGAGCACGGCCAGGGTCCGGCCGGCGGTCAGGGTCAGCGACACCCCGTTGACCGCGTGCACCGGCCCGCTCCCGCCGGGGAAGGACACCCGCAGGTCGGTGACCTGAAGCAGCGGGTCCATCAGCGGATCCCGGCCTCGTCGAGGAAGTCCCGCACCACCTGCTGGAACCGCTCGGGCTCCTCCAGCTGCGGGCTGTGCCCGGAGTGCTCGAAGACCACCAGCCGGGCGTCCGGCACCAGGTCGGCGATGACCTGGGAGGCCTCCACCGGGGTACGCCAGTCGTGGCGGCCCACGGTGACCAGGGTCGGGCAGGCGATGCCGGGCAGCTTCGGCTTCAGGTCATAGCCCGGCATGTTCTGCCCGAAGGCCGCGTTGTGGGTCCGGTAGTGGAACCGGGTGGCGGCCAGCCGGGCGGCGTCCTTGGCCGGGTCGTGGTGGTGGTCGTAGAGCGGCAGGATCGCCTGCCAGTAGTCGCGCAGCTGGTCGTTGCTCTCGAACCGGCCGGTGCCGATCCGGTCGACGGCCCACTGCGGGATCACCGTCCGGTCGGTGCTGCGGGCCCGTTCCACGGCGAGGTGGTCGTGGGCGGTGTCGGCGGCGGTGTCCCGCAGGATCAGCGCGCAGACCCGGTCGGGGTGGGCGATCGCGTACTCCAGGGCGATGAACCCGCCGTACGAGCCGCCGGCCATGACGATCTTCTCGTAGCCGAAGTGCTCCCGGATGGCGTCGACGTCGGCGACCCACTGCTCGTGGGTGAAGGGCTCGTCGTCGCTGGACTCCCCGGAGCCCCGGGCGTCGAAGACGATGACCCGCATCCGGTCGGCGAACGGCCCGAAGGAGCGCTTCGGCTCGCTGCGGGAGCCGAGGCCGGGCGCGCCGTGGTGGACGATCATGGCCGGGGCGTCCTCGGGGCCGAACGCCTCGACCACCAGCTCGGCACCGTTGATCTTCATCGGACTCCCTCGATGATGTTGGCTTCCAGGTCGCGGGGGTAGCTGGTCAGCCGGCGCGGGCCGGCGTCGGTGACCAGGACGGTGTCGGAGATCCGGTAGCCGGCGTGGCCGGGCACGTAGACGCCGGGCTCGCTGGAGAGCAGCATCCCGTCGGCCAGCACCGTGTCGTCGCCGTCGGACACCCAGGGCGGCTCGTGGTTCTGCAACCCGATGCCGTGGCCCTGCCGGTGCCGGATGTACTCACCCAGGCCGTGCCCGCGCAGCACGTCCAGGCAGGTCCGGTTCACCTCGGCGCAGGTCCGGCCGACCAGCATCGCCTCGGTGCCTACCTGCTGGGCCTCCCGGTCGGCCTCGTAGTAGCGGCGCTGCTCGGCGGTGGGCTCACCGATGACGAAGGTCCGCTCGCTCTCCACGAACCGGCTGGCCACCGCCGCGCCGAGGGAGAGAATCAGGGTGTCGCCGGGCTGGACCCGACGCCGGGTGGGCAGCCCGTGCGGCAGCGCCGAGTTGGGACCGGCGTAGACCAGGCCACCGGCCAGCTTGGTGGTGTAGACGACCAGGTCGTAGTCGGCGTACATCCGGTCGGTGCCGTACCCGATGACGTGCCGGGCGATCTCGTCCTCGCGCGGCAGCTCCCGGCCGGCGCGCAGCGCCTCGGTGATCAGCTCCCGGCCGGCGGCGAGCATCTCGTCGCAGATCCGGGCCGCCGCCTCGTGCAGCGGGATCTCCTCGGGAAACTTGCGCAGCCGCAGCTGGGCCACCGCGTCGGTGACCACCAGCTCGGTGTTGGGCAGGGCGGCGTCGAGCTTGGCCAGGGTGCCGACGGTGAGCCCGGCACCGAACCCGACCCGCCGGGTACGGCGACCGGAGAGCGCAGCGGCCAGGGTCTGCTCGGCGGTGACCACCCCGGGGAACTCGGGATAGCTGACCGTGTCGATCGTGACGCCCTGCTGGGCGGCGTACTCGACGTCCAGGTGCGGCAGGACCAACAGCGGGTCGCCCTCGGCCGGCATCCAGAGGTAGACCGGCCGTTCGGTGGCGATGTAGAAGAACCCGCTGAGGAAGGCGACGTCCGCCGGGGAGCTGGCCAGGAAACCGTCCAGCTCACGGTGGTGCAGCGCCTCGGTCAGCCGGGCACGCACGGTCGAGTAGAAACTGTCGGGCAGCCGCACGGGTCAGCCTCCGTTGCGTCGGGGGTCACGGGTGTCGTTGAAGCGCATGCCGGCCACCGTGGCGGAGAGCACCAGGAACAGGATCGCCAGCGACGGGAAGAGCGTCTGCCACCAGGCGATGGCGACCACGCCGCTGCGCTGGGCGTTGAGCAGGATCCGCCCCCAGGACCAGGCGTCCGGGTCGCCGAGGCCGAGGAAGCTCAGCCCGGCCTCGGAGATCACCGCCCGGGAGGCGGTCAGCAGCACGCTGACCACCATCAGCGGGATCACCGCCGGCAGGATCTCCCGGGTCACGATCCGCCAGCCGCTGGCCCCGAGCACCCGGGCCCCGTCGATGTAGGGCATCGCGGTCACCACCAGGCCCTGCGACCTGATCAGCCGGGCCACCTCGGGCCAGGCGAAGACCCCGATGATGATCGTCAGGGTCACCACGCTCGGGCTCACCACCGCCGCCAGCATGATCATCAGCGGCAGGGTGGGCAGCGCCAGCATCACGTCGGTGACCACCGTGCCCACCGCGTCGACCCCCCGCACGTACGCCGAGGCCAGCCCGATCGCGGTACCGAGCAGCAGGGCGATCAGCGAGGCGGCCACCCCGATCACCAGACTGGTCCGGGTGCCCCAGACCACCTGGGCGAAGATGTCCTGCCCGAGGTCGTCGGTGCCGAACCAGTGCCCGCCCGAGGGCGGTTGCAACACCTCGGCGCTGGTCCCGCTGGGCTCGTCGGCGATCAGCGGCGCGAAGACGGCCAGTAGCACCATCACCGCCAGCACCAGCATCGACAGCAGCGCCGACGGCTGGCGCAGCCAGTTCCGCCAGGCCGCCCGGGTGGCCCCGACCTGGGGCTCGGTGGGCGGCACCGTCTGCTCGGTCAGCACCGGAGCGCTCACCGGACTCTCCTTCCGTCGACGACGGCCGTCAGGGCTGGACGGCCGGGGCCCGGTGCGCCGGCCGGCCGGTGCCGGGCCGGGTCCGGCCGCCGGGCCCCGGCCGGGAATCGGGGGATCACAACCGGATCCGGGGGTTGAGTACGGCGTAGAGCAGGTCGGTCAGGGTGTTGGCGACCACCACGGTGACCGCGAGCATGATGAACGCGCCCTGCAGCACCGGATAGTCGCGCTGACCGACCGCCTCGAAGATCAGCCGCCCGACACCGGGGTAGGCGAAGACCGTCTCGGTGAGCACCGCGCCGCCGACCAGGGTGCCCAGTTGCAGGCCCATCAGGGTCAGCGCGGGCAGGATCGCGTTGCGCAGCCCGTGTTTCCACACCCGACGCCGGGTGGAGAGCCCCCGGGCGCGGGCGGCCCGGATGTAGTCCTCGCCGAGGACCTCGATCATGTTGGTCCGCAGGGTCAACGCGTACGGACCGAGCTGCACCAGCACCAGCGAGGCCACCGGCAGCACCAGGTGGTGCGCCAGGCTCAGGTAGGCGCCCAGGCCCCGGGTGTCGGGGTCGATCGCCCCGCCGATCGGGAACCAGCCCGCCTGCGCGCCGAGGTAGACCAGCAGCAGCATCGCCACGCTCGGCACGAACAGGGCGTGCCCGCCGATCCCGGCGGCCTGCAGGATCTTGTCCGGCCAGCGGCCCCGGTGCACCGCCGCGTACACCCCGATCGGGATGCCCACGGCGATGGTCACCAGGAACGCCGTACCGGCCAGCAGCAGGGTCCACGGCAGCCGTTCGACCAGGATGTCGGTGACCGGTTGGATCTGCCGGAACGAGATGCCGAAGTTGCCCTGGGTCAACTCCCGCAGGTACGACACGTACTGCTCCCACAGTGGCCGGTCCAGGCCGTAGGTGCGCAGCAGCGCCTCCTGCATCTCGGGGGTCATGTCCCCCTCGACCATCAGGGTCGTGGGGTCCCCGGGCAGCAGCCGGAGCAGGAAGAACGTCGCGGTGATCGCGATCCAGACGGTCAGGACGGCCTTGACCGCCCGGCTGAGCACGAAGCGTGCCACGGGAACCCCCTCCCTTCTCTACGGTGGGTCGGCTCAGCCGACCGGCTTGACCTGGGCCAGCGAGTACGCGGTGACCATGCCGAGCAGGTCCGACGGCGACGCGACGAAGCCGGTGAACTTGCTGGCGTTGTAGGCGAACTGGAAGTTCTCCACGTACAGCGGGGTCAGGTACGCCTGCTCGTGGACCACCTTGTCGATGTTCTTGATCTTCTCGGCGAAGGCCGCCTGGTCGGTGGTGGCCGCCGCGTCGTTGATCAGCCGATCCATCTCGTCGGACTTGAGCAGGTTGTAGTTGATGCCACCCGGGTTGCTGGACAGGTAGGTGCTGCGCAGCTGGTCCATCGGGTTGTCGAAGACCCCCCACTGGGAGGCGTCGATGTCGTACTCACCGCTCTTGGTGCGGGCCAGGAAGGTGTTGCGCTCGACGCACTCGTTCTCCAGCTTGATGCCGGCCTTGGCGGCGCTCTCCCGGAACAGCTGCACCACCCGGGTGATGTTGGCGTTGGACTGGTCGCAGGCCACCCCGAAGGAGAGCGCGTCGAAGAACCCGTCGCCGTTGCCGTCGGTGTAGCCGGCCGCGCTGAGCTTGGCCTTCGCGCCCTCCGGGTCGAACGGGTACGGCTGCAGCTCGGTGTTGTCGTAGTCGCCGAAGATCGGCGAGATCGGGCCGGCCATCTGCTGGGCGTCGCCCTGCAGCACCGAGTCGATGATGGCCTTGGTGTCCACCGACATCGACAGCGCCTGCCGGACCTCCTGCTTGGCCAACTCCTTGTTGGTCATGTTGTAGGTCAGGTGGGCGAAGCCCAGCGCGCCGACCTTCTCCAGCTTGATCTTGTCGTCGTTCTCGAAGGTCTTCGCCGCCGACGCCGGCACCGGGTTGCCCATCAGGTCGATGTCACCGTTGCGCAGGGCCAGCATCATCGTGTTGACGTCCGGGTAGACCCGGTACTCGACCTGGCTGATCGCGGGCTTGCCGCCGGGGGCCAGCGGGTAGTTGTCGTTGCGCTTCATCACGTACCGCTGGCCCTTGGTGGAGCTGTCCAGCACGAACGGTCCGGCGCCGACCCAGTCCGAGTCGTTGGCGAACTTCGACAGGTCACCGGCGTTCTCGAAGACGTGCTTCGGGACGATGGACATCCAGAAGCCGACACCCTCGGCGAACGGCGCGTACGGCTGGGAGAGCTTGAACTTCACCGTGGTGGCGTCCGGGGCCTCGATCGACTCGACCCAGGTCAGCTTGGCGGCCACGTTGCCGAGCTTGTATTCCATGATCTTCTCGGCGCTGAACTTGACGTCCTCGGCGGTCACCGGCTTGCCGTCGGTCCACTGGAAGTCGTCCCGCAGGTTGAACACGGCGGTCTTGCCGTCGTCCTCGTACCCGTAGTCCTTGGCCAGCTCCGGTGCCTTCTGCGCGTTCTCGTCGATGCGCAGCAGGTGCGGGTACATCGCGTTGAGGATCCAGGAGTCGGTCTTGCTCAGCGACTGCAGCGGGTTGAAGTTGGACACGTCGGTGGTGGTGCCGATGCGCAGCACCGTGTCACCGCCCGAGGTGTTCCCACCGGAGTCGTTGCCCTCGTTGAGACCGCAGCCGGACAGCGCCAGCGCGGCGGCCGCGCCGACCGCGACGGCGACCCGCCAACGGCCGGGCCGACGGATGTTGGACATGGTCACCAGACCTCCCGAAGTACGCGAATGATGTTGCCGCCGATGACCTTGGCGATCTCGTCATCGGAGTAGTCGTGCGCTACCAGCCAGCCGACGATGTTGCTGAAGCACTCCGCCGGGTTCTCCATGCCGGAGACGTACGGCACCCGGGGGTGGTCCACCGCGCCGTGGGCCTGCCCGATCGCCAGGTGCTGGGTGAAGCTGTCGTGCAGTCCGACGTGGTCACCGAAGTTGGTGTCCGGGCCGAACGCGACGTGGTCGATGCCGACCAGGTCGACGCAGTAGGTGAAGTGGTCCATCACCGACTCGATCGAGTGGTGCGGGTGCTCGGCCGACAGGGTGGTGTGCGGAGCGGCCTCGATGCCGATCACCCCTCCCCGCTCGGCACAGGCCCGGATCGTCTCGTCGGACTTCATCCGGGGGGTGTTCCAGACGCTGCGGGCCCCGGCGTGGGTGATGAAGACCGGTACCCGGGACGCCTCGATCACGTCCAGGGACGTCTGGTCCCCGGAGTGCGAGACGTCGATGGCGATGCCCAGCTTGTTCATCCGGGTCACCGCCCGGCGGCCGAAGTGGGTGAGCCCACCGTCGGTGACCTCGGAGAGCCCGGAGCCGAGCATGTTGGCCTGGCTGTAGGCGATGCCCATCTGCCGGACGCCGAAGCCGTACAGGATGTCGATCCGGTCCAGCTCGTTCTCGATCATCGTGGCCGCCTCCAGCCCGGCCACCAGGGCGAGCTGGCCGTTGCGCTTGGCGGTGAAGATCTCCTCCAGGGTGGTGGCCACCACCACGTAGTCCTGCTTGGCCACGTCGGCGAAGCGCAGGCCGATGTCGTAGATGACGTCGTCCCACTTCCAGGCGTGCTCGCTGGTGACGCAGCCGGTGCCGTTCATGAAGTTGTCGAAGACCGCGGTCATCCCCGAGCGGGCCAGGCCCTCGAAGCCGAAGGAGTTGCGGCCGGTGCGGTTGTAGTCACGCAGCTGGGTGACGTCGGCCGGCAGGATCTTCGGGTGCTCGTGCAGCGAGATCGCGAACTGCTCGGTGAGCAGCCGGCTGACCCGCTGCCGCTGCGCCTCGGTCAGACCCAGGTCGTGCGCCGGCACCCGGCCCAGCTGCGGGGCCAGGTCGAAGACCTTGTAGTCGACCCGCGGCTCCAGGTAGTCGAACGACCGGTATCCGTCGTATCGGGGGGCTACGTCCTGCACCAACCAGCTCACCTCGGTCCACTCGGAGGCATGAGGATGGAGGTCTGACCTCCTGCCTTCGAGGGGCACGCTATGCGAACGTGAAACCTCTTGGGAAGATCCCGTTATCCGACCGTTACCTCGCCGGGCGAAATTAATCCGCCAGCAACAAACGCCCTGCTCAGCTGCGGCGGACCGCGTCCAACGCGAGCAGCGCCACGTGCAACGACAGGCACACCTGGACCGAGTCGAGGTCCACGTCGAGAATGCGGCTGATCCGGGCCAGCCGCTCGTAGAACGCCGGCCGGGACAGATGCGCCGCGGCGGCCGCCGCCGACTTGTTGCGGCCCTGCTCCAGGTACGCCCGCAGGGTGTCCACCAACTGGTCCCGGGGGTGCCGGGCGTCATGGGCCAGCAGCGCGGCGAGTTCCCGCTCGACGAAGGTCTGCACCCGGGGTTCCTCCCGCAGCAGGTGCAGCAGCCCGGCCAGCCCGATGTGCGGCAACCGGAAGATCGGCAGGTCCCGGCGGTCCCGGCGGGCGGCGTCGGCGACCTGCCGGGCCTCCACCAGCGAGTGCCGCGCCTGCCGCAGACTCGCCACCCCCGCCCCGACGGCCACGATCAGGGCGGCGGAACCGGCCGGCACCGCCACCCGGTCGGCCCTGGGAGCCGCCGGACCAGGCCGCTCGGGGCCGGGAGCCGGCGGGCCCGACCGCTCGGGACCGGGAGCCGCCGGACCAGGCCGCTCGGGACCGGGAGCCGGCGGGGCCGACCGCTCCGACCCCGCAGCCAGCGGGGCACGTTGGCGGGGCAGCGGACCGGCCGGGGGCGGCGGCGCGGGGTCGGGTCGGAGGCGGCGCAGCGCGGCAGCGAACGCGGTGAGCGCCCGCTCCTCGGCCGCCGGGTCGGGCAGCGCCAGCAGCACCCCGACCGCCTGCTCGTCCACCGCGCTGTACAGCCCGACCAGCCTGGTCTCGCGCAACGCCTGCCCGACCGCCTCGGCCAGATCCCGTAACCGGGCCGCCCCGGCATCCGGCCGGGGCCCACCGGTGACGTCAGTGCCGGGCCCGCCCACGACGCCGACGCCGACCGGCCCACCCACGACGCCGGTGCCGCCCGGCCCGCCCACGGCGCCGGTGCCCGGCCAACCGCCGACGCCCGGCCAGCCGATCGCGCCGGCCTCCCGGGGGGCGACACCGTTGCCGGCCCAGGACGCGGCGTCGCCGGTGCCCGCCGGTCCGTCGCCCCGGGGACGGACCACCACGCCCACCAGGTGCCGACGCTCCAGCACCACACCGAGCGCCCGGGCGCGCAGCGCCACCTCGTCCACCGGCAGGGAGTGCTCCAGCAACGCGGTGAGCAGCGTACGGTGGATCTGTCGTTCCAGGCCCTCGGCGTCCCGCTGGATCAGCCGGCCCAACGCCAGGGTGGAGGCGGCCCGCTCGACCAGGATGGTCAACCGGTTCGGCGGCAGCTGGTCGACTCGGCCACCCGCACCACCGGCGGCGATGGTGGTGCCCGCGGCCGGCCAGCGCAGCAGCAGCCGACCCCAGTCCTGCCCCCGAGCGCCGACAATGGTCACCAACCAGCCGTTGTCCGGGTCGTACGCCGTCCGCCCGGCCGGCCGGATCCGCCGCGAGTGCTGCTCCCAACCGGCCAGCAACGGCTCCGCGTCCTCCCCCGCCGGGTCGTACCCGAGCACCTGGCGGGAAAGGTTCTCCAGCACCACCGGGCAGCCGGAGAGCTCGGCGGCCTGCCGGAGCACCTCCCCCGGCCCGGCCCCCTCCACACTCAGCTCGGTGAACCGCTGGTGGATCTCCTCGGTGGCCCGCAGCTCGGTGAGCTGGGCGTCCACGATCAGCGCGTGCACCGCCTCGGTGATCCGCACGAACGGCGTGGCCCGGCGCAACTCGACCAGGGGCAGCCCACGCCGCTGCGCCGCCGCCACCATCGCCCGCGGCGTCCCCTCGACGTACCGCCGGCCGAGCTCCACCACGAGACCGGAGACACCGACGTCGACCAGCGCGTCGACGAAGGCGCGCAGGCCGGCGTCGGCACCGGGCAGCCCGATGCCGGTGGTCAGCACCAGTTCGCCACCGCCGAGCTCGGGGGCGATGTCCGGTACCTCGGTCACGTGCACCCACCGCACCGGGCGGTCCAGCCCGGCCTCCCCGGCGACCAGCCGAGGGGCACCGTGCCGCACCGACGACAGCGCGAGCACCTCACGGACGGTAGGAAACACGGGCGACACGCTACCCTCCGTGATCTGACGTCGGATACCCCCGGCGCTCGCCGTACGCCGCGAGCCCTTGAACACACACTCATGTACGCCGCGAGCTGTAAACCCCGCGCCCGCATACGCCGCGGGCCGGCACCCGGCTCGCCCTGGTTGCCCCGTCTTCGTAGATTGGTCCCCGTGTCCACGATGATCGAGTCACTGCAACGCGCCGCCCGTCGCCTGCTCGTCGGCGGGCTGGGGCTGGCCGTAGTGGCGATGGTGATCATCTGGAGCTGGCCGGGTGCGGGAACGGTCTTCGAGATCGCCCTGTTCACCGGCACCGGCGTCGGGCTGCTCGGTGCCGCCGGGATCTTCCTGCCCGTCGGCGACTCGACCGCATCGGTACGGGACGTCCATCCCCCGGTCGCCGGTCGGTGGCTGGCCCTGAACAGCCCGGCCAGCCGGGTACCCAGCCACGGCACCCGCAGCTACGGCCAGGCGTACGCGATCGACCTGATCCACGACCCCCTACCCGGCGCACCCTCCACCCGGCCGGTGCCGGGTGAGGGGCCGGGGATGCGGCCGGCCAGCGACTATCCCGGCTTCGGCCAGCCGGTGCTGGCCATGGTGACCGGCACCGTCGTGCGGGTCACCGACGGTGCTCGCGACCACCGCAGCCGTACCCGGGTCTGGTCGTTGCTCTACCTGTACGTCGAGGGTGCGCTGCGCGACATCGCCGGCACCCGTCAGGTGCTCGGCAACCACATCGTCGTCGACGCCGGGGACGGCTGCTTCGCCCTCGTCGCCCACCTGGCCCGGGGCTCCGCGCTGGTGCGCGTCGGCGACCGCGTCGAGGCCGGGCAGCCGGTCGGGCGGTGCGGCAACTCCGGCAACAGCAGCGAACCCCACGTACACGCCCAACTGATGGACCGCGCTGAGGCGACGAGCGCCCGAGGCCTGCCGCTGCGGTTCACCGGCATCCGCATCGACCACACCCTGCCCACCGACGACACCCCACCGACCGGCAACGCCCCGCTGACCGATGACGCCCCGCTGACCGACGGGCTTCCCGCGACCGGCCAGCACCTCACCACCAGTTGAGGCCCCGCCACCTCGCTCGCTTGCGCCACTCGGCACCCGCCACTCGGCCACCCGCCACGAGCCACTCGCTCCTCGGCACCCGCCACCCGCCGCCTGCCACTCGTCGCGCGCCACGAGCCCGCCGGTGGGTGAGAGGGGTGCCCCGCTATACCGAAAGCGTTAAGAAGGGGCCCTTCCTTACAGGGGGTCGGCGCGGGTTAGCTCCCAGCAGGCGACCGCCGTCGCGGCGGCCACGTTGAGCGAGTCGACGCCGCGGCGCATCGGGATCACCGTCCGGACGTCACTGGCGGCCATCGCCGCCCCGGTCAGTCCGGCCCCCTCCGCCCCGAACAGCAGCGCCGTCCGCTCCCGCTGGTCGGCGGTGAGCCGCTGGATCGGCACCGCGTCGTCGGCCGGGGTCATCGCCAGCACGGTGAAGCCGGCCGCGCGTACCTCGGCCAGCGCCTCCGGCCAGGGCGCCAACCGGGCGTACGGCACCGCGAAGACCTCCCCCATGCTGACCCGTACGCTGCGCCGGTACAGCGGATCGGCGCAGGACGGGGAGAGCAGTACCGCGTCCACGCCCAGCGCCGCCACCGCCCGGAAGATCGCGCCGAGGTTGGTGTGGTTGTTCACGTCTTCGAGGATCACCACCCGGCGGGCGTCGGTGAGCACCTGCGCGACGTCCGGCAGCGGCCGGCGGTGGAACGAGGCCAGCACCCCCCGGTGTACGTGGAAGCCGGTCGCCTGCTGCAGCACGTCCGGGGTGGCCGCGTAGACCGGCGCGTCCCCGGTGTCGAGGTCGGCGAGCTGGTCGGCCCGTTTGGCGTCGACCAGGAACGACCGGGGCGGGTAGCCGGCCCGCAGCGCCCGCCGCAGCACCAGCTCCCCCTCGGCGATGAACAACCCGTGCGGCGGTTCCCACCGGGTACGCAGCTCGACGTCGGTCAGGGCGCGGTAGTCGGCGATCCGGTCGTCGTCGGGGTCGGTGATCTCGTGGACGGGCACGGCGACGATTCTGCCGGACCCGGCTGCCCTGTCCACGGGGCGGTGGCGGTCGGGGCGGCGATGCGACCGGGGTGGCGATGCGACCGGGGGCGGCCGATGTGCCCGGCGGGTCAGGGGCCGGAATCGGGGTTTCTCCGGCCGTGGGCGGGGAAGGTGCCGGCGACAGGCAGCCGAGGCGGAGGGCGGACACCGTGGGCGCAGCGGACGACGGCGCGGCCGGTGCCGGCCAACCATCCGACGGCGCGGCCGGTGCCGGCCGGCTACCCGACGGTGCGACGGTCGCCGACCACATCGTGGCCCGGCTGGCGCAGTGGGGCGTGCACCGGTACTTCGGCTATCCCGGGGACGGCATCAACGGCATGACCTCGGCGTTGCAGCGGGCCGGCGACCGGGTGGAGTTCGTCCAGGTACGCCACGAGGAGACCGCCGGCTTCGCCGCCAGCGCCCACGTCAAGTACGGCGGCGGCCCGCTCGGCTGCGCCCTGGCCACCAGCGGACCGGGCGCGATCCACCTGCTCAACGGCCTGTACGACGCCAAACTCGACCACCAGCCGGTGGTGGCGTTGGTCGGCAACACCGCGTTGACCGCCGAGGGCGGCGGCTACTACCAGGAGGTCGACCTGCTCGCCCTCTACAAGGACGTGGCCGCGGACTTCCTGGCCCAGCTCGACCACCCCTCACAGGTACGGCACCTGGTGGACCGGGCCTGCCGCACGGCGCTGGCCCGGCGTACCGTGACCGCCCTGGTGCTGCCGTTGGACGTGCAGGACGAACCGGCGGTGCCGGACCCGCCGCACGCGCACGGCTACTACCACACCAGCGCCGTGCCGAGCAGCGCCAGCACCGTGCCACCGGCGGCCGACCTGCGGCGGGCGGCCGAGGTGCTGCGCGGCGGCGAGAAGGTGGCGATGCTGGTCGGCCAGGGTGCCCTCGGCGCCGAGGAGGAGGTACGCGCGATCGCCGACCGGTTCGGCGCCGGGGTGGCCGTGGCGTTGCTCGGCTACGCCGCCGTCGACCACCGCGAGCCCTGGGTGACCGGCGCGATCGGGCTGCTCGGCACCCGCCCGAGCTGGCAGCTGATGAAGGAGTGCGACCGGCTGCTGATCGTCGGCAGCAACATGCCGTACTCGGAGTTCTATCCGCCGCAGGGGCAGGCCCGCGCGGTGCAGATCGACGTGGACGGCACCCGGATGGGGCTGCGCTACCCGACCGAGGTGAACCTGACCGGTGACGCCGGCCCGACGCTGCGGGCGCTCCTCGACCAGCTCGGCGACCAGCCGGGGCCGACCCGGTGGCGGGAGACCATCGCCCGCTCCACCTCGGCGTGGCGGGCCGCCCAGCGGGACCTGGCCGGGCAGGCCGCCGACCCGGTCAACCCGCAACTGCTCTTCAGCACCCTGAACGACGTACTGCCCGACGACGTGATGCTCGCGGTCGACTGCGGCACCGCCACCGCCTGGTACGCCCGGCACCTCCAGGTCCGCCCGCCGATGCTGGCCAGCCTGTCGGGGACCCTGCTGTCGATGGGCGGCGGGATGCCGTACGCGATCTCGGCGAAGTTCGCCCACCCGGACCGCCCGGTCGTCGCGCTGCTCGGCGACGGCGCGATGCAGATGAACGGGGTCAACGAGCTGATCACGGTGGCGAAGTACTGGCGTCGGTGGTCCGACCCCCGGTTCGTGGTGCTGGTGCTGAACAACCGCGACCTGGCCTTCGTCAGCTGGGAGCAGCGCTCCACCGAGGGCACCCCGAAGTACCCGGCCAGTCAGGACCTGCCCGACGTGGCGTACCACCGGTGGGCGGAGGTGCTGGGGCTGCACGGCGAACTCGTCGACTCCCCCGACCAGGTGGCCGGCCTGTGGCACCGGGTCCTCACCGCCGACCGCCCGGTCGTCATCAACGCCATGGTGGACCCCGCCGAACTGATGCTCCCCCCACACTTCACCCTCGACCAGGCCCGCAAGACCGCGTCGGCGGTGCTGCGCGGCGACGCCGACCGCGCCGGCATCATCCGCCGCGGCATCCCCGCCACCCTCACCACCTACCGCCCCCGCCGGACGTAAGGAAGGGCCCCCTGTTAACGCTTTCGGTATAGAAGGCTTCCCCTCTCACAGCCGCCCCTCCCGCACCGCCCCCGCAAGCTCCGGCGTTGGGGGCATCGGGCCGGTGGGGGTGGACGGCAGGTCCGGATCGGCAGGCCAGGTGGGGGCGGGCAGCGGCCGGTGTGGGGAGGTCGGCAGGGCCTGCCGTACCGCCGACCCGAGGTGGGCGAGGCAGTCCGTAGCAGCCGCCTCCAGGCTGGGCCACCAGGGCTGACGTAGGTCGACCTCGGCCGCAGGGCCGGTGACGTCGACGCGCCAGCGTACGCCGTGGAGTCGGGTCGGGTCGGCGGCGTCGTGCCGGTGGTCGCAGGCGACGACGGTGACGGCGAGGTCGAGCCCGACGGCGAGGCGGATCAGCTCCACCACCGGGGGTGCCGCCGGTGGCTGGGCCAGCACGAACAGCCGGGCACCGGGGGTGGAGCGGGCGGCCCGGGCCACGTACCGCTGGGCCGGCCCGTCGCCGAACGAACCACCACCCGAACCACCGAACGAACCACCGAACGAAGAACCACCCGAACCACCACCCGAAGCGTCGCCTGCGTCGGTGACCGTGCCGTCGAGCAGGTGCTGGTCGAGGGGGTATCCGCCAGGTTGGTCGAGGCGGGTCAGGTGCTCGGGGCGTACGCCGAGAAGGTCGGCGAGGCCGGCGACGCGGTAGTGCGGAGGGAGTTGGACGATCGGCGTACCGTCGGGGTTGCTGCCGACCTTCGACATCTACGGCCTCTGGTCGTTCTCGTGGCGTGACCCCGACCTGTGGCAGTCATGCGGTCCGGTACCCGCGTCGGCACCCGTCCCGAGCCTCACACAGCTGCCAGTTGTGACGCCTCCCTAGCACCAGGGGGACACCTCTGTCACAGATTTTCCACAGAATCCAGGATGTTGTCCCCACCCACCCGCCCGAGCTCACTACAACCAGGAATGTGCAGCCTGGATGCCGGCCTCAGGGGCCTCCCCGGCCCTGCGGTCGGCCGCCCGGGAACTGCGGGCCGAAAGCCCCCTGGCCGCCGTACGGCAGGGTCGCCGAAGCTGCCAAGCTCTGCGTCCCGCTCGGTCCCGGTGCCGTCCGGGCCAACTCACGCTCGTAGGCCTGGCTGAAGGCAGCGAATCTCACCTTGTTCATCCCGGAGGCAAGATACTTCTGCTGCTCCGGGTTCTCATAGAAAACCTGGAACTGCGCGTCACCCAGCGCAGCGGTACCGCCATGACGGATTCTTTTGCGCGCGCCACGAGAGGTATGTGGATGTTCTTGAATGTCTTTCCTGAGGACCTCAGCCGCTTTCCGGTCCTGGTAAACCCACGTCCGGCTGGGGAAGTAGGAGCCAGCAGACTTCTCGTTCAGCGCACGATACAACTCGGGGCATACTTCGATCACGCGGGCCGGGACGCCGTCCTTCGCCCACCTCAACACGCTCTCCCGAGCACCTTGCGGCACCGCGTGCGAGTTAAGAATCGATCGGGCATCGGTAATCTGTGCGGCCACAAACTTGATCTCATCGTCTCTGAGCAATTTCAGGATCTCAAGAAACGGACCCCGGTCAACCCATCCCTTTTCATCGAGCGCGGCGACGAAGGCTGGATCGTCGACGCCCCGTGCCAGTGACAACAGATCGCCGGTGGTCGAGCCGCCCGGATGTGTTCCGGATAAGCCCGGTCTGAGCTGCGCCGAGGTCGCGACGGAGAGGTCGCCGTAGCCGGCCGGGGTGGCGGGCCAACTGGGCCGCACATCCGGGAGAGCACTCCCAAACAACACCTCGCGCTGCTGCGGGGTCAACGCGGCCAGGCTCGCTTCGAGGTAGTCGTCGGGGAGTGGCACGTCCGACAGCGACAGATCGCCGGTGTTCCAGGAATTGCTCACGCCGTCCTCCGGGAGGGTTGATTGCGCCCTCTCTGACGATCGGCGGCCCGGTTCGGTTCACTCCGTCCCAGGATTCGGTCAGCCCCGACGGCCCTGGAGCCAGCGCAGGATGTCGGCGGGCTCGGGGCGCTGCGGTTCGACGGTGGGGGCCGGCGGCGGTGGCGGGGCCGGGCGGGTCGGGTTGCCGACCAGGTCCCGGCTCGGGGCGGTGAACTGCCGGACCTCCCGGCCGTCCACGGCGGTGGAGATGACCTCGGCGACACCGGTGATCACCCGGGCCTGCACGGCCGCGCCTACGTAGTCGCCCGGGTCGTCCGGGTTGGCGGCGATGCCGGCCACGGCGACCTGCGGGGTGAAGCCGACGAAGCTCTCCGTGGCGGCCTGCTCGGAGCTGCCGGTCTTGCCGGCGACCGGGCGGCCGTCGAGGATCCGGTTCACCGCGGTGGCCGTACCGCCGTTGCACTGGCCGAAGGCGGACTGCTGGCCGACCGGGCAGCGGGCCGCGTCGGTGGCGGCGCGGGCCACGTCGGCGTCGAGCACCCGCCGGCAGGACGGGTCGCCGACCGGCACCCGGGTGCCGTCGGGCGCGGTCACCGACTCCACCGGCGTGGGCGCGCAGTACGTCCCCTCGGCGGCCACGGTGGCGTACGCGTTGGCCAGGTCCAGCGGGGTGGTCGCGGCCACGCCGAGGGTGAAGGAGCCCCAGTCCGCGGCGTTGTTCTCGGCGAAGTTCGCGTCGGCGGCGGAGCGGAAGGTGATGCCGAGGCGCTGGGCCATCTCCACCACCTTGTCCTGGCCCACCTGCTCGGCCAGCCAGACGAAGTAGGTGTTGACCGAGCGGCCGAAGCCGTCCCACATCATCCGGTACCCGTCCATCCAGGACGGATTGGAGTTCGCCGGACACCAGCGGCCGTCGCAGACGGCGTCACCGGAGTCGGCCGGGTAGCGGGTCGGCAGCCGGCTGGGCGCGTCGAAGCCGGTGGACAGGGTACGGCCGTTCTCCAACGCGGCGAGCATGGTGAAGAGCTTGAACGTCGAGCCGGCCTGGTAGCCCTCGACCCCACCGCCCCCGGCGACGAGCTGGTTGACCGTGTTCGGGTGGTTGTCCTGCCCGTCGGGGTTGGCGGCGACGCTGTAGTGCCGGTTCACCGCCATGGCGAGCACCTTGCCGGTGCCCGGCTCGACCGCCGCGATCGGCAGCGCCCGCTTGTTGTCGTAGTCGTACACGTCGGTGGCCTGACGTTGCGCGGTGGCCTGGATCTCCGGGTCGAGGGTGGTGACGACCCGGTACCCGCCGCGGCGCAGGGCCTGCTCACGCTCCTCGACGGTGTCGCCGAAGGCCGGCTGGGTCAGCCACCAGCCGCGCAGGTAGTCGCAGAAGAAGCCGTACCCGGTGTCGCTGCCGTCGGGGGCGGCGGTGCAGCCGTTGGCCTGGGCGGTCGGCTTCAGCGTCAACTCCTCGGCCTTGGCCTGCTCGGCCTGGGCCGGGGTGAGGTCACCGGTGGCGACCATCGAGTCCAGCACGTAGGCGCGCCGGGTGAGCGCCGCCTCGGTGTCGCCGTCGATCGGGCTGTACTCGTCCGGGGACTGCACCAGACCGGCCAGCAACGCCGACTCGGCAAGCGTCAGCTCCGCCGGGGACTTGGCGAAGTAGCGCTGGCTGGCCGCCGCGATGCCGTACGCGCCGGAGCCGAAGTACGCGATGTTCAGGTACCCGTTCAGGATCTCGTCCTTGCCGAGGCGCTGCTCCAGCGCGGAGGCGTACCGGATCTCCTGGAGCTTGCGCCCGACGGTCTGGTCGGTGGCCGCCTGGCGCTCCTCGGCGGTGAGGTTGGGGTCGTTCTTGAGCACGTTGCGGACGTACTGCATGGTCAGCGTGGAGCCGCCCTGGGTGCCGCCGTCGGTGACGTTGGCGACCAGGGCGCGGGCCAGGCCGCGCAGGTCGACGCCGCCGTGGTCGTAGAAGCGCCGGTCCTCGGCCGCCACGATCGCCTGCCGCATCACCGGCGCGATCTCGGCAAGCGGCACGTCGCTGCGGTTGACGTCGTAGAACGTGGTGATCAGGGTCTCGCCGTCGTTGGCGTACAGGTACGAGCGCTGCGGCGTGGCCGGGGTGCGCAGCGAGTCGGGCAGGTCCGCGTACGCCCCGACCGCCGACTTGGCGGCGATCCCGAGCAGCAGGTTGCCCGGCAGCGCGGCGACGGCGACGACCAGGCCGACGAGCACACCGGTGAGCAGCACGGTGACCAGCCGCGACAGCGTGGTCCGGGATGACGGCATGTCAGCAAGCATCGCCGCGAAAGCCGCGATCCGACCACCCTCGGCGGGCACCTGTCGCCCACCTCACCCTCGGACCGGAGATTCGGGTCACATCCGGACAGGTTCTCCGCTCAACGGGTAGGTGGGCTGGTGGGCAGACTGGCCGCGGCGGCGTCGCGGGCGATGGCGGCCGGGACCAGCCGGCCGGAACGGTAGCCGATGCCGATCCCGGCGATCAGCACGAAGATCGCGCCGAAGGTCTGCAACGAGCCGATCAGCGCGCCACCGAGGCCGAGCAGTGGGGCGGCGATCATCAGCATCCCGCCGTCGCCGTAGCTGAAGGTGCCGGAGCGGGCCACCGCCCAGCCGGTGAGGAACCAGCCCACGCTGTAGCAGGTGGCGCCGACCAGGACCAGCGCCCGCGCGGTGGTGCCGAAGACCGGGGTCTGCTCGGCGAGCCCGGCGAACGGCAGCATGAGCACCGTGCCGGCGATGCTGACCAGCAGCCCGGCGGCGGCGGTGCGGCGGCTGCGGGTGGCGGCCAGCAGGCCGGTCAGCGCCAGCAGGGCGAGCAGTCCCAGCCAGATCGCGGCCACCCAGCCGACCAGGTACACCGCCCGGCCGTCGGCGGGGTACGGGTCGTTGCCCACCCCGCCGTCGCTGGCCATCGCCACGATGCCGTAGAGGACGGCGTACGCCGGCAGCAGCCAGACCGCCGCGCGGGCGAAGCGCCGCACCGACCAGGCCCAGGTGGCGTTGGTCGCCGGTCCGGCCGGCGTCGGGTCGACGAGGAAGGGCAACACCCCGAACCCCCCGCCGGTACGCCGGGTGCCCAGCGGCCCGGCGGGATCGTGCGCGCCGGGCACCGCGGCCGAGGAGCGCACCCTGTTCGCCGGATCCTTCATGCGTCACCTCGCTCCACCAGGAGCGGTACGCCGAAACGCATCCGGCGCCCCGGCTCCCGCTCACGACCCGTCCTCGGACCGATCGTGGCAGGCGCCGGAACGCCGCATGAGTGTTTCTCGCATTTCTCCCGGGGTCGGCCGGGACGTGCCCGACCCCGGTGTCACCCAGGAGTCAGCCCAGGGTGCGGTGTCTCGCGGGGTCGTCGACGAGGCTGTCCGGGGCGACCGGCTCCGGCGCGGGCAGCCCCTTCGGGGCGTTGTTGCCGGTGGCCTGCGCCTCGGCGACGCGTACCTCGTCGTGGATCTCCTGGGCCGCCGCGGCGGCGGCCTGGGCGGCCTCGGCGGCCTCCCGCTCGACCTCGCTCGCGGTCTGCGAGGCCTCCTGGGTCGGGACGTCGCCGACCATCTGGCTGAGCCCGCCCAGCGCGCCGCCCATGCCCTCCAGGGCCCGGGTCAGCTCGGTCGGGATGATCCACACCTTGTTGGCGGTGCCGTTGGCGATCTGCGGCAGGGCCTGGAGGTACTGGTAGGCAAGCACCTTCTGGCTCGGGTTGGCCTTGTGGATCGCGTCGAAGACGGTACGCACCGCCTTGGCCTGCCCCTCGGCCTGCAGGATGCGGGCCTGCCGGTCACCGTCGGCGCGCAGCACCGCGGCCTGCTTCTCACCCTCGGCGGAGAGGATCTGCGACTGCTTGTGCCCCTCGGCGTTCAGGATCGCCGCCCGGCGGTCCCGCTCGGCGCGCATCTGCTTCTCCATCGAGTCGCGGATGCTCGGCGGCGGCTCGATCGCCTTGATCTCGACCCGGGTCACCTTGATGCCCCAGCGGCCGGTGGTCTCGTCCAGCACCCCGGAGAGGTGCCGGTTGATCTCCTCGCGGCTGGTGAGCGCGCGCTCCAGGTCCAGCGAGCCGATCACGTTACGCAGCGTGGTGACGGTGAGCTGCTCGATCGCCTGGAGGAAGTTGGAGATCTCGTAGGTGGCCCGAACCGAGTCGACCACCTTGAAGTAGAGGACGGTGTCGATCGACACGACCAGGTTGTCGGAGGTGATCACCGGCTGCGGCGGGAAGCTGACCACCTGCTCGCGCATGTCGACCTTGGTCCGCACCGCGTCGACGAACGGGACCAGCACGTTGAGACCCGGGTTCAGGGTGCGCTTGTAGCGGCCCAGCCGCTCGACCACGTCCTGACGTTGCTGCGGCACGATCCGCACCGACTTGGCAAGGGTGATCACCCCGATCAGGGCGAAGGCGATCAGCAACATCGGCAGAATAAATTCCATCTATTCACCTTTCTTCTCAGGTAGCTCATCGGTCTTTCCAGGCAGCTCACCGGTCTTGTCACGTAACTCGCCGGTCTTGTCAGGCAGCTCACCGGGCGACAGGATGTCGTCCCGCCAGACCAGGGCGGTCGCGCCCCGGACCTGGATCACCTGCACCCGCTCACCGGGTGCGAAGACCTGGCTGGCGTCGTAGGAACGGGCGCTCCACAACTCGCCGTCAATTTTGATCATGCCGTGGTCGACGTCGACCTGCTCCAGTACCAGGGCGGGCGAGCCCTCGATGGCCTCGATGCCGAACGGCTGCTCGCCGCTCTCCCGCGCGGAGAGCCGGTGACGTTGGATCGTCGGACGGGCCAGCAGAGTGGTCAGCGCGGAGACCACCGCGAAGACCACCGCCTGCACCTCCACCGGGGCGCCGAGCGCCGCCGCTCCCGCGGCGGCGAACGCGCCGACCGCGAACATGATCAGGAACAGCGTCGCCGTGAAGATCTCGGCGACCGCCAGCACCACTCCCAGTACGATCCACAGCACGGCGTCCACCCCTCGATCGTGACACGTCCGCGCACCTGCTGCCGACTTCCATGATCATTTCGATGAATTTGTCATGATCAGCCTGTGCCGGTCCCGCCGGAATGCCGGTCGGCACGCCCGGTCCGCCGCCGGCCAGGGCCGGCCGAGACGCCCGGTCCGCCGCCGGCCAAGGGCGGGCGGTCTCGTCCGGTCCGCCGCCGGCCAAGGGCGGGCATCCTCGTCCGGTCCGCCGCCGGTCAAGGGCGGGCCGTCTTGTCCGGTCCGCCGTCGGCCAAGGGCGGGCATCCTCGTCCGGTCCGCCGCCGGCTAGGGACCGGTGGTGGGCTCGGTCACGAAGTCGATGAGGCGTTCCATCGCGTTGATCAGCGGGGTCTCCACGTCGGCGAAGCTGTCCACCCGGGACAGGATGCGCCGCCACATGTCGGCCGACTCAGCCACCCCGAGGGCCGCACAGACACCCTCCTTCCACGGCCGCCCCGGTGGCACCACCGGCCACGCCCGGATGCCCAGCGCCGCGGGCTTCACCGCCTGCCACACGTCGACGTACGGATGGCCGGTGACCAGCACGTACGGCGAGTTCACCCGGGCCACGATCCGGCTCTCCTTGCTGCCGGGGACCAGGTGGTCGACCAGCACCCCCAGCCGCCGGCCCGCGCCCGGGGCGAAGTCGCGCACCAGCGCGTCGAGGTCGTCGATGCCGTCCAGGGGCTCCACCACCACCCCCTCGACCCGCAGATCGTCACCCCAGATCCGCTCCACCAGGGCGGCGTCGTGGATGCCCTCCACCCAGATCCGGCTGGCCTTGGCCACCTGGGCCCGGACGTCGTCGACCGCGACCGAACCGGAAGCGGTCCGGCGGCGGGCCGCCGGCACCGGCGCGCGCACCGGCCGGCGCAGCGTCACCGGCTGGCCGTCGAGCAGGAACGCCGCCGGCAGCAACGGGAAGTTGCGCCGCCGGCCGTGCCGATCCTCCAGCACCACCGCCCCGGACTCGAAACCGACCACCGCACCGCAGAAGCCGGAGTCGGCGTCCTCGACCACGAGATCGTTCTCGGCGGCCACCTCGGGGATGCTGCGCCGCCGTCGCCAGTCCCCGGACAGCACGTCCTCGCCGTATCGCCCCGCCATGTCGATCACGGTATCCCGGCCGCCAGCGGCGTCAGCCCCGACGCGCCGCCCAGCCCACCCGAGGGGTGAAAGGAAGGGCCCCTTCCTATCGCTTTCTGGATAGGAAGGGGCCCTTCCTTTCACTCGGGCAGAGCCCTACAAAGGGTGCAGGAGAGGGCATCACACGCATCGACGACCGAGCGTGGACGGGCGGGTCGGCAGTCGAGACACGGGCGGCGCTCACCACGTACTCTTCTCTGCATGTCCTCCCCAGCAACGGGCGCAGACACCCTTGCTCCGCGCCGGTCGAGCCGGTTCGTTGCCTGGGTCCGCGCGTGGCGGGCCGGTCTGGTGCCCTACGACGACGTCGCCGAGGAGATCGCCGGAGGTGAGGAGCACCTGGTCGCCGACGCCCCCGGCACCTGGACCGACGTCCCGCTCTCCGCCGCCCTGCCCACCCTGGCCAAGCTCTCCCCGGACGAGATCCGGCTGGTGCTGCCGGCCCCCGGCGACCCGCGCGGGCTGCCCGGCCCGGGTGACTTCACCGGTGCCGCCCTGCTCGCCGGTGAGGCCGTCGTCGCCGGTGAGCTGGGACTGATCCCCCAGGTCCGCACGCACACGTCCGGGTCGGGGATGACCTTCGAGACCGTACTGTGGCGGGTCTGGCCGTTGCCGGCCACCGCGTCCGCCGCCGCGCTGAGCGCACCCTGCGCGGCCGAGGCGGAGGCCGAACTGGCCGCCGCGCTGGCCGAGACGACCGCCGCGCTGACCCGGCTCGACGTCGCCCAGTGGCGGCCCGAACTGGCCGGGGCGCTGGCCGCGCTGCGCCGCCCCGACGGCACCACCGACCTGCCGCCGGGCTTCGACCCCCGCGCCCGCCGCCTCTTCGCCCGCGCCGCCGTGCTGGACCGGGTACTGGCCCTGGCCGGGCACGCCGCCCCCGGCGGCGCGGTCAACAACTACGAGGCCCAGCAACGCGACGCCGCCCTACGGCCGTTGACCGCCGCCTGCCGGCAGGCCCTGGTCGCCGCCTGCAACGCCCCCCTGCGCCTCTGACCGGCAGCGTCGCGCGGCGGGGCGGTCAGATCTCGTCGATCAGGTCGGCCACCGAGTTGACGATCCGCGACGGCCGGTACGGGTAGCGCTCCGCCTCCGCCCGGGTGCTGATCCCGGTCAGCACCAGGATCGTCTCCAACCCGGCCTCCAGACCACAGAGGACGTCGGTGTCCATCCGGTCGCCGATCATCGCCGTCGTCTCCGAGTGCGCGTCGATGGTGTTCAACGCCGAACGCATCATCATCGGGTTGGGCTTGCCCACGAAGTACGGCTCCACCCCGGTCGCCTTGGAGATCATCGCGGCCACCGAGCCGGCGGCCGGCAACGCCCCCTCCACCGACGGACCGGTCACGTCCGGGTTGGTGCAGATGAACCGGGCCCCGTCGTTAATCAGACGGATCGCCTTGGTGATCGCCTCGAAGCTGTAGGTGCGGGTCTCCCCCAGCACCACGTAGTCGGGAGCGAAGTCGGTCAACACGTAGCCGACCGCGTGCAGGGCCGTGGTCAGCCCGGCCTCCCCGATCACGTACGCGGTGCCGCCGGGCCGCTGGTCACCGAGGAACTGGGCGGTGGCCAACGCCGAGGACCAGATCGCCTGCTCCGGCACCTCGAACCCCATCCGGGTCAACCGGGCCCGCAGGTCCCGCGGGGTGTAGATGGAGTTGTTGGTAAGCACCAGGAACGGCTTGCCCGACGCGCGTAGCCGGTTGACGAACTCCGGGGCACCGGGCACCGGCTGCCCCTCGTGCACCAGCACCCCGTCCATGTCGGTCAGCCAGCTCTGCACCGGCTTGCGCTCGTTCATCGTCTCGTCCCAGGGCAGTCGGAGTGGCTCACGGGCGGCCGGCCGACACGCAACACACTGTCGGGCAGGTGTCCCACATCGGCAGCTCACCGAGGCGGCGGCGCAGCCCCACGCCGTCCGGGTCGGTCCGCTCGGCGACCAGCTCACGCACCATGGTCACGAAGCGGGGGTCGACCCCCGGGGTGCCCGCCCGGACCAGGTCCAGCCCGAGCTGCTTGGCCGTCTCCCGCGCCTCGGTGTCCAGGTCCCACACCACCTCCAGGTGGTCGGAGACGAAGCCGATCGGGCTGACCACCACCGAGGTGGTGCCCGCCTCGGCCAGCGTACCGAGGTGGTCGTTGACGTCCGGCTCCAGCCACGGTACGTGCGGCGGGCCGGAGCGGCTCTGCCACACCAGGTCGTACGGCAGGTCCGGGGCGGCAGTGGCGGCCACCAGCCGGGCGGTCTCGGCCAACTGTGCCTCGTACCGGCCGCCGTGCGGGCCGGCGTTGGCCGCCATCGAGCTGGGGATCGAGTGGGCGGTGAAGACCAGCCGGGTGGTGTCCCGGCGGGCCGGGTCGAGCTGGGCCAACGCCGACCGGACCGCGTCGGCGTGCGGCTCGACGAACCCGGGATGGTCCCAGAACTGGCGCAACTTGGAGATCACCGGGGCGTCCGGGCCGACCGCCGAGCGGGCCGCCACGATGTCCTCCTGGTACTGCCGGCAGGAGGAGTACCCACCGTAGGCGCTGGTGACGAAGGCGAGCGCCTGGCGCACCCCGTCGTCACGCATCTGCGCCACCGTGTCGGCCAGCATCGGGTGCCAGTTCCGGTTGCCCCAGTAGACCGGCAGGTCGACGCCGTGCGCGGCGAAATCGGCCCGGACCGCGGCGAGCAGGTCCCGGCACTGCTG
This sequence comes from Micromonospora yangpuensis, assembly GCF_900091615.1. NCBI lineage: Bacteria > Bacillati > Actinomycetota > Actinomycetes > Micromonosporales > Micromonosporaceae > Micromonospora > Micromonospora yangpuensis. The sequence continues at coordinate 4,328,257 of NZ_FMIA01000002.1, forward strand.
GTTGATCGGGGACACCCCACCGAAGTGCTGGTAGTGCTCGGCCACCTCGGCGAGCCGCTCCGGGGGGACCCCGCGCCCCCGGGTGACGTTCTGCAGGAACGGCAGCACGTCCTCGGGCCGCTCCGGACCACCGAAGGACAGCAGCACCACCGCGTCGTATCCCATGGTGACCATTCTTCCCCGCCCCCCACACCACCCCACCCCCGGGGTGAAGGAAGGGCCCCTTGTTAACGCCTGCGGTAGAGAAGGGCACCCCTCTCACCGCCGGGCCGGGAAGCTGCGCCGGACCAACGCGGAGTGTGAGAGGGGTGCCCCGCTATACGGAATGCGTTAACAAGGGGCCCTTCCTTACACCCTCAGGCGGCGCCTAGGGCGTGGTAGCCGCCGTCGACGTGGACGATCTCGCCGGTGGTGGCCGGGAACCAGTCGGAGAGCAGGGCCAGGCAGGCGCGGGCGGCCGGCTCCTGGTCGGTGAGGTCCCAGGGCAACGGCGCCCGCTCGGCCCAGGTCTGCTCGAACTTCTCGAACCCGGGGATCGACTTCGCCGCCATGGTGCGCAGCGGGCCGGCGGCGACCAGGTTGCTGCGGATGCCCTTCGGGCCCAGGTGCATCGCCAGGTAGCGGGAGGCGGACTCCAGCCCGGCCTTGGCCACGCCCATCCAGTCGTAGACCGGCCAGGCCTTGGTGGCGTCGAAGGTCAGCCCGACCACGGCGCCGCCCGGCTGCATCAGCGGGAGCGCCGCCATGGCCAGCGACTTGTACGAGTACGTCGAGACGTGCAGCGCGGTCGCCACGTCGTCCCAGCCGGCGTCGAGGAAGCCGCCACCGAGGCAGCTCTGCGGGGCGAAGCCGATCGAGTGCACCACCCCGTCGAGGCCGTCCACGTGCTGGCGGACGGAGTCGGCGAGACCGGCCAGGTGCTCGGTGTTGGTGACGTCGAGTTCGATCACCGGGGCCGGCTCGGGCAGCCGCTTGGCGATCCGCTCGACCAGGGAGAGCCGGCCGAAACCGGTGAGTACGACCTGCGCACCGTTCTCCTGGGCGAGTTTCGCCACCGAGAAGGCGATCGAGGCGTCGGTGATGACGCCGGTGACCAGCAGTCGCTTACCGGCGAGCAGTCCGGACATGTAGTGGTTCCTCCGTTTTTCTCAGTGACCCATACCCAGGCCGCCGTCGACCGGGATGACGGCGCCGCTGATGTAGCTCGACGCGTCGCCGGCCAGCCAGGTGACCACGCCGGCGACCTCCTCCGCGCTGGCCAGCCGGCCCGCCGGGATGGCCTTGACGTACTCGGCGCGACGCTCCTCGGGCAGCGCGGCGGTCATGTCGGTGTCGATGAAACCGGGCGCGACGACGTTCGCGGTGATGTTGCGGCTGCCCAGCTCCCGGGTGATCGAGCGGGCCACGCCGACCAGGCCGGCCTTGCTCGCCGCGTAGTTGACCTGGCCGGGGCCGCCGTACAGGCCGATCACCGAGGAGATGAAGATCATCCGGCCCCACTTCGCCCGGAGCATCTTCGCCGAGGCCCGCTTGGCGCACCGGAACGAGCCGGTCAGGTTGGTGTCCAGGACCGAGGTGAACTGTTCCTCGGTCATCCGCAGCAGCAGCGTGTCGGCGGTGATCCCGGCGTTGGCGACGAGCACCTCGACCGGCCCCAGCTCCGCCTCGACGGCGGTGAACGCCGCGTCGACCGAGGCCGCGTCGGTGACGTCGCACCGCACCCCGAACAGCCCCTCCGGCGCGTCCCCGGAGCGGTGGGTGACCGCAACCCGGTCGCCCTGCTTGGCGAAGGCCTGCGCGATGGCCAGGCCGATCCCCCGGTTGCCGCCGGTCACCAGCACGGTACGGGCCACGGGTCCCCCTCTGAGTTCAGCTGATCCACGTCGGTGGGAGCCTAGGCGTTACCGACAGGTAAGCGCTAACGCAGCGCGCCGTGCCCCCGCCCGCCCTCAGACGATCCGGGAGGTCCAGAGCAGACTGGTCGCCCCGGCGCAGAGCGCCAGCAGCAGTGCGATCCCGGCGTACCACTGGGTGATCTCCCGGGCCTCGGTACGGAACCCGATGGAGCTACCCATGTCCTGGTACACCTGCTTCAGCTCGCTGACCGAGGCCGCCTCGTAGAAGTAGCCCTCGGTGGACTCGGCCAGGTCGGCCAGGGCCATCCGGTCCACCGGCACCCGCTGCGACTGGCCGCCGATGTCCACCCGGCCGGTGTCGGTGCCGAAGGCGATGGTGGAGACCGGCACGTTGGCCGCCTGCGCCGCGGCGGCGGCCTCCTCGACCGACCGGCCGGAGGTGCGGAAACCGTCGGAGAGCAGCACGATCCGGGCCGGCGGGATACCGGCCGCGCCGTCGGCGGGCACCGACCGGATCGCCTCCAGGCAGGTGAAGACCGCCTCACCGGTCGCGGTCGCCTCGGCCAGCACCAGCCCGTCGATCGCGCCGGTCACCGCCGCCCGGTCCTTGCCCGGCGGCACCAGCACGTTCGCCGCCTTGGCGAACGAGACCAACCCCAGGTTGTAGCTCGGGGGCAGCTCGCCGACGAACTGCTTGGCCGCCTCCTGGGCGGCCTCCAACCGGTTCGGCGCGACGTCGTCGGCCTGCATGGAGAGCGAGACGTCGATGGCCAGCATGATGGTGGCCCGCTCCAGCGGCTCGCGGGTGTCCAGCGCCGGCCGGGCCAGCGCGGTGGCGAGCACCAGCAGGCAGAGCAGGAACGCGGTGGCCGGCACGTGCCGGCGCCACCCCAACCCCTTCGGGGCGAGGGTACGCAGCAGGTCGACGTTGCTGAACCGCACCGCGTACGCCCGGCGGTGCAGTTGCCGCCAGAGGTACGCCCCGGCGAGGGCGAACACCGGCAGCACGGCCAGCAGCCACCACGGTTGCAGAAAACGGATCATCGTGTCGTCCCCCTGGTGCGGGCGTGCCGCTGCGCGGCCACGAAACGCACCATGTCGAGCAGCCAGTCGGTGTCGGTACGCAGCCGCAGGTGGGCGGCTCCGGCGGTACGCAGCTCGCGGGCGATCGCCGACCGTTGGGCGGCGGCCGCCTCGGCATACCGCTGGCGCAGTCGTGGGTCCGCGGTCTGCACCTCGTGCAGCTCACCGGTCTCCGGGTCGACGACCGGGAGCACCCCGACGTCGGGCAGCTCCAGCTCCCGCGGATCGACCACCTCGATGGCCAGGACGTCGTGCCGGACCCGCAGCTTCCGGACCGGCCGCCCCCACTGCTGCGGCGGGGCGAGGAAGTCGGAGATGACCACGGCCACCCCCCGCCGACGCGGCGGCCGGTTCAACATGTCCACCAGCACACCCAGGTCACTGCGGCCGGGCCGGACCGGGGTGGCGGCCACGGCCCGCAGCAGCCCCTGCGCCTCCTTGCGTCCGGAGCGGGCCGGTAGTCGCTGGATCGTCCCCGGCCCGGTCGACGTGCGGCCGGCTGGCATGGCACCGGCTGGCATGGCACCGGCTGGCGTGGTGCCGGCTGGCGTGGAGTCTGCCGAGGCGGGGCGGCGCCACCACCGGCGGGCCGGCGCGGCAGGCTGGCCGCCGCTGCCGATCACCGCGCCGATCCGGTTTCCGCCCCGCACCGTCAGGTGTGACATCGCCGCCACGGCGGCCACCGCCAGGTCACGCTTGAGCCACCGGCCGGTGCCGAAGTCCAGACTCGCCGACAGGTCCACCGCGAGCCAGGTCTCCAGCTCCCGGTCGGCCACGGTCCGCCGGACGTGCGGGGTCGTCGTGCGCGCGGTCACCGGCCAGTCCATCCGGCGTACGTCGTCACCGGGCCGGTACTCGCGGGACTCCCCCGCCTCGCTGCCCGGACCGGGCAGCAGGCCCGCGTAGTCACCCTGGAGCAGGCCGTCGAGCTTGCGGGAGACCATCAACTGCAGACGGGCCAACACCGCCTCGGTACGCGGCTCGGCGGCCACCGGTCGGGTGGGACCGGTCACGGCAGCTGCCCGGGCCAACCGGCACTACCCGGCGCGCCGGTCGGTGCCGGCGTGGCCTGTTGCCGGGGGGCCACCGACGGCAGCGGGATGGTCGACATCACCCGGTGCACCACGTGGTCGGCGGGTACGTCGTCGGCGAGCGCGTCGTAGCTGAGCACCAGCCGGTGGCGCAGAATGTCGGGGGCGATGTCCTGCACGTCCTGCGGCAGGGCGTAGTCGCGGCCCCGCAGCAACGCCAACGCGCGGGTGGCCCGGACCAGACCGAGCGAGGCGCGCGGACTGGCACCGTACTGGATCAGTTGCGCGACGTCGGGCATGCCGTGCTCCGCCGGGGTACGGGTGGCCAGCACCAGCCGGACCGCGTAGTCGACGAGTGCGTTGTGGACGAATACCTGATCCGCCTTGCGCTGCAGGGTCAGCAGGTCGGTGGTGGTGAAGACCGGCGCCGGCACGGGCGGGGCCACTCCCATCCGGTAGACGATCTCCCGCTCCTCGGCATCGGTCGGATACCCCACCACGATCTTCATCAGGAACCGGTCCCGTTGCGCCTCCGGCAGCGGGTACACGCCCTCCTGCTCGATCGGGTTCTGGGTGGCCATCACCAGGAACGGGTCCGGCACCCGGTGGGACTCGCCGCCGATGGAGACCTGACGCTCGCTCATCACCTCCAGCAGGGCCGACTGCACCTTGGCCGGGGCCCGGTTGATCTCGTCGGCGAGCAGGAAGTTGACGAACACCGGCCCCAGCTCGACGTCGAACTTCTCGCTTGACTGCCGGTAGATCCGGGTGCCCATGATGTCGGCGGGGACCAGGTCCGGCGTGAACTGCACCCGGGCGAAGGAGCCACCGACCACCCGGGCCATGGTCTCCACGGCGAGGGTCTTGGCCACCCCGGGCACCCCCTCCAGGAGGCAGTGCCCCCGGGCGAGCAGCGCGACGAACATCCGCTCGACCATCCGGTCCTGTCCGACGATCACCCGCTTGATCTCGAAGAGCGCCCGCTCCACCAGGGTGGCGTCCTGCGCCGGCGTCGTCTGCGGTACGGCTCCACCCGGGTACGGCCGCGGGCCGGACGCCCCCGGCTGCGGCCCGGACGCGTCCGGCGTCGGCTGCGGGGCGGACCCGTCCGGCGTGGCCCCGTCGGCCGGGGTCGGGGCGTCGGGTGTGGTCGGCTGGGCCACCGGTCCTCCACAGCGTGATCGGTTGTCGCGGCGTCGTGCCCCACAAGACTCGCATGCCCGGCTGAGAGCCGAGACGCCGGAGAAGCCTTTTCCGCCACGCCGTCCCGACCTGTCCGAAACGCCGACGCGGGTGGACACGAAGGGGTTCGGCGTGTGTACGATTCACCCCGTCGCCGGGCGGCTCCCCCCGTGGTCGCCCGGCGCTCAACCTTCTCCCGAGCGCATCGAGCCGAGTCCTCACGGCCGAGTGCTCACAGCTGAGTGCTCACCGCCAGGGCGCTTCGATCTGAGTGCAGCGATTTGAGCGCGCCGGCCCGCCGAAGCACGCCGATGGTTCCGGGTCCTCGGGCCTGGCCCACCAGAAAAGATCTTGAGGAAAATGCCCCTCCGGGGGTCGTTTTCTTCCAAGATCTTTTGCGTCGACGAGTCCACATCCCGGCAGGTGTCGTGCCACCCGGCAGGGTGTCGTGCCACCCGGACACCTGATCTCCGCGCAGTGCCGGCGACGCGTGGCGCGGATAGAGTGGTCGTGATGACCAGCCCCGCCGAAGAGATCCCGATCTGCTCTGCCCGTGGCTGTCGGGCCCCGGCCGACTGGGCCCTGCGGTGGAACAATCCGCGTCTGCACGACGCCCAGCGGCGCAAGACCTGGATGGCCTGTCCCGAGCACCGACCCACCCTCGCCGACTTCCTCGACGCCCGGGGCTTTCTCCGGGAGGTCGCGCCGGTGGCCGGATCGCCTACCCTCGACACGTGAGCACACCCGACAGATCACCGAAGGTGAGCGACGACGACCTGGCCGGGGTGGCTCCCGCCCCGATCGGTCCCCCGGAGCACGCCCCGATCAGTCCCCTGGAGCCCTGGCCTGCCACCGTACGCTGGCAGTCCATCTCCCGAGACCTGGTCTGGGTGGAGTTGATCCGGCTGGCGATGACCATGGCCTTCCTCGTGGTCGGCCTCGCCGTCGGGTGGGCCCTCACCGGCCACTGGCTCTTCGGTGCCGCGCTCGGCGCCCTCGGCGTGCTCGTCGTCCTGCGGGTGGTGACGATCGTGCGGGCCGTCCGCGCCTGGGGGTACGCCGAACGCGACGACGACCTGCTGGTCCGGCACGGCCTGCTGGTCCGACGGCTCTCCATCGTGCCCTACGCCCGGATGCAGTTCGTCGACGTCAGCGCCGGCCCGCTGGAACGCGCCTTCGACCTGGCCACCGTGCAGCTGCACACCGCCGCCGCGGCCACCGACGCCCGGGTGCCCGGTCTGCGTCCGGCGGAAGCCTCCCGGTTGCGCGACCGGCTCACCGCCCTCGGTGAAGATCGCGCGGAGGGCCTGTGACCGCCCCGCACGGACCTGACGGGCCGACGGGTGATCGTGATCCCGCCGGGGCGGCCTGGCCGGTGCACGGCACCACCGACGCCGACCGCCCCACCACCGACGCAGGCTGGCCCACCGAGGGGAGCACCGACACAGGCCGGCCCACCGACACAGGCTGGTCCGCCCACGGCAGCACCGACACCGACCGCCCCGCCGCTGGCGTCACCGACGCAGGCTGGCCGGCGGGTCCGCCGGAACAGCCCGGGCCGCCCGGACCGCAGGCGCCACAAGAACAGGGACCACACGGACAGCCTGGACCACACGGACCGCAGGCGCCACAAGGACAACCGGGACCACACGGGCAGCCGGTGGTCGAGCCCCGGCAGCGGTTGCATCCGCTGAGCCCGGCCCTGCACGGGGCCAAGTCGCTGGTCGTGGTGATCGCGGGGCTGTCCTGGTCGACGCTGTCCCGGGTGGGCTTCGGCTGGTTCGCGGCGATGGTCGCCGTGCTGGCCCTGGGGGCCACCGTGCTCGCCGTGGTCAGCTGGTTCAACACCGGATACCACGTGGTCGGGCGCGAGCTACGGGTCTACGAGGGCCTGCTGTGGCGTCGTACCCGGGCCATCCCGCTGGAACGGCTCCAGGCCGTCGAGGTGGTCCGGCCGTTGCTCGCCCAGCTCACCGGGTTGGCCGAGCTGCGCCTGGAGGTGGTCGGTGGCGGCAAGACCGAGGCCCCGCTGGCCTACCTGAGTGTGGCCGACGCCGCCGCGTTGCGCGGTCGGCTGCTCGCCCTGGCCGGTACCGTCCACCCGGTGTCGCCGGCCAGCACACCGGACGAGACGCCGGGTGCCGCGCCCGTCCCGCCGGTCGGGCGGCCTCTGCACGCGGTACGCAACCAGGATCTGCTGGTCAGCCAGCTGCTCACCCCGCAGGCGTTCCTGTTGCCCTTCGGCGTGGCCTTCGTCGTGGCGCAGTTCCTCTCCGAGGGGTCCTGGTCGTTCATCGCGGTGGCCAGCACGCTCACCGCGATGGCCGGGGTGCTGCTGCAACCGGTCCGCCGGGTGCTCGACGACTGGTCGTTCCGGATCGGGCACGACGGTGAGGTGCTGCGGATCCGCAACGGCCTGGTGGAGACCCGCGCCCAGACCGTGCCGCTCAACCGGGTGCAGGCTCTCGGGGTCACCTGGCCGTTGCTCTGGCGGATGAAGGGCTGGCTGCGGCTGCGGCTGGAGGTCGCCGGCTACTCCGCGGGCGAGGCCGACGACCGTAACCGGCCGGACCGGCTGCTGCCGGTCGGCGACGTGGCCACCGGCGAGATGATCGTGGCCGAGGTGCTGCCGGGGGTGCGCCTGGGCGGGTTGCCGTTGACCCCGCCGCCGCCCCGGGCGCGGTGGCTGAACCCGCTGAGCCGGTCCCGGCTCGGTGCCGGCCTCACCGACGAGGTGTTCGCCAGTCGATCCGGCCTGCTCACCCGGCAGCTCGCGCTGGTGCCGTACGCCCGGATCCAGAGCGTGCGGGTGGTGCAGGGCCCGGTTCAGCGCCGGCTCGGCCTGGCCACGGTGCACGCGGACACCGCCGGTGGGGCGGGCGCGGCAGCCCAGGACCGGGACCTGGCCGAGGCCTGGGCGTTGGCGGCGGAGCTGACCGCACGCTCGCACGCCTCCCGGCGCATCGTCCGCTGATCCCGGCGCATCGTCCGCTGATCCCGCCGCAGCCGCACCCGGTCGTCCACGGCAGCGGCCGTACCGGTGTCGTTCGCCTGAGCCGCGCCGGCGGGCGCGGACTACTTCGCCGGGCTGGACGCCGGCTCGCCGGCGTCGCCGGTTGCCGTCGTGGCCGAAGTCGGCGTCGAGGTCGGTGCAGTCGGTGCAGTCGGTGCAGTCGGTGCAGTCGGTGCCGACAACGCAGGAGCCGGCTCCGACGCCGGTGGTGGCTCCGACGCCGGTGGTGACTGCGGGTCGTGGTCGGGGCCCGGGGGGCCGTCGGCCGGCCTCCGCCGACCGCGTCGGGCCGCCCACCAGCGTTCGGCCAGCCCGACCACCAGGAAGGTCAGCCCCACGTACGCCCAGCCCACCAGGACGTCGATCACGTAGTGCTCACCGGAGTAGACCAGGGTCAGGGTCATCGCCAGCGGGTACGCGAACAGCAGTGGCCACCAGCGCCGGCGTACCGACGGCAGGAAGAAGACCACGACGAAGAGCGCCCAGGCGGTGTGCAGCGACGGCATGGCGGCCACCGGGTTCGAGGCGATCTGCCCGGCGTTGAGCAGGTTGCCCGCGCCGCCCATGCCGAAGGCCCGCCAGCCTCGGGTGGAGATCCGGGCGACCTCTTCCAGCAGGCCGTACTGGGCCGCCCACCACGGCGGCGCGGCCGGGTAGAGGAAGTAGGTGGCCAGGCCCGAGGCGCAGAGGAACCCGAACCGGCTCATGTACGCGATCCAGCGTTCCCGGTTGCGCATCCAGAGCACCGCGGCGGCGGCGAGGGCCACCACGAAGTGCGAGAAGTAGACCCAGCTGGCCGCGATGTCCCACCACTGCAGCTCCGGCCGGTAGAAGCGCTCCTGCAGCCAGATGGTGGGCACCTCGCCACCGGTGGCCCAGCCGAACATCACCAGGTCGGCGACGATCAGCTCGTACGAGTGCGGGGTCGCGCCGTTGTCGGCGAAGCCACGGGACAGGTTGTAGAGCGCGAGAAGAATGACCACCGGCGCCCAGTCCCGGCCGAAGCGGAGATGGTCACGCCACGGGCGGGCCGAGTTCCAGGCGATGGTCCCCGCCCAGATCCAGACGAAGGCGTACACCGGGTCGGTGGGCAGACCGATGGTCAGCCAGCAGACGACGAAGGCGACGCTCCAGATCGCCATGGCGATCACGCGGCGTCGGCCTCCGTCGGGCGACGCCGACGGGTCCGTGCGGGCGGGGGGCTGGGGGTCAGTCACGACGGCCATCGCGGTCAAGGTTAACGGCGTGGGTCGCATCGATGGACGCCGACCACCGGGTTGGCGGATGACGGCAGGTCCCACGGCTACCCCGGGCCCGGTCGGCCGGCCTAGGCTGGTGGCCATGCCGGAGCATTCCCTCACCCCCGGACTGGACGCCCGCGTCGAGCTGACCGTGACCGAGGCCGACACCGCGCAGTCGGTCGGTTCCGGCGACGTGCCGGTGCTGGGTACGCCCCGGGTCCTGGCGTTGGCGGAGGCGGCGACCGTGGCGGCGACCGTGACCGGGCTGCCGTCCGGCCTGACCAGCGTCGGGGTCCGCGTCGAGCTGACCCACCGGCTGGCCACCCCGGTGGGTCGCACGGTGGTGGCACAGGCCCGGCTGGCCGAGGTCGACGGGCGGCGGCTGCTGTTCGAGGTGACGGTCAGCGACGGCGACCAGGTGGCGGCACAGGTACGGATCGAACGGACGGTGGTGGACCGGCAGCGCTTCGTCGCCCGGGCCACCGGCTCGTCGTGACGCTGCGGTTCACCGAGGCCGCCGACCGGGTGTACGTGCTGCGCGAGCCGATGCTGGAGGTCAACGTCACGCTGGTCGTCGGCGACGGCGCGGCGCTGCTGGTGGACACCCTCTCCACCGCCGGGCAGGCCGCCGAGCTGGCCGCCGCCGTCCGGACGGTCACCACGGGGGCGTTGACGGTGGTCAACACCCACCACCACTTCGACCACTGCTTCGGCAACCGCACCCTCGCCGCCGACCCGCCCCGCCCGGTGTACGCGCACACCTCGGTCGTCGCGGCGCTGCGGGACCGTCCGGACCGGGTACGCCGGGCCGCGGTCGAGGAGATGCGCGCCAGCCAGCCGGCTCTCGCCGTCGAGCTGGCCCGCACGGCGCTGCTGGCCCCGACCGAGCCGGTCGAGGTCCAGACGGTGCTCGACGTGGGCGGCCGGCGGGTGCTGCTGCGCCATCCCGGCCCCGGGCACACCGCCGGTGACCTGGTGGTGCAGCTGCCCGACGTCGACGTGCTGGTGGCCGGGGACCTGGTCGAGTCGGCCGGCCCGCCGGACTTCGCCGACGCGTACCCCCTGCGGTGGCCGGACGCGGTCGCGGACCTGCTGCGGCTGACGGGCCCGGGGACGGTCGTGGTGCCGGGGCACGGCCCGCTGGTCGACGTCGGGTTCGTCCGCACCCAGCACGCCCGGCTCACCGAGCTGGCCGGGCTGATCCGGGCCGCGCACGCCGCCGGCGACCCACCGGAGCGGGTGGCCGAGGTGGCCCCGTTCGGCGCCAGGGCCGGCCTCGACGCGGCCCGGCGGGGCTTCGCCCAGCTCGACGGGGTCGACTGAGCCGTGGCCAGGCAGACCGGCCGGTCGGGCCCGAGAGCCACGCGGGGCACCCTGGAGCTGGCCCTGCGGGTCGGTGAGGCGCTGCTGACCAGCGGTGCCGGATCGGCCGACGTGGTGGCGGCGATGCTGCGGATCGCCGCCTCCTACGGCGTCTCCTCCTGCACCGTCGACGTCACCTTCACCTCGATCACCGTCGCCGCCGCGCAACCCGGTGACGAGCCGCCGTTGAGCCTGCTGAAGGTGGTGCAGGTCCGCGCCACCGACTACACCCGACTGGACCGGCTGCACGAGTTCGCCCACCGCCTGGGCGCGGCCCGGCAACCATTGGATGACGCCCACCGTGAGCTCGACGGCATTCTCGCCCCGCCGCCGGCGTACCGGAGCTGGTTGGCCACCGCGGCGGCGGCCGGCCTGGCCGCCTCGGTGGCCGTGCTGCTCGGCGGCGGGGCCCTCACCGCGGTCGTCGCCGCCGTGGCCAGTGCCCTGGCCGACCGGACGCTGCGCCTGCTGACCCGGTTCGGCCTGCCCTCGTTCTTCCAGCACGCCGCCGGAGCGGCCATCGTGTCGCTGGCCCCGATCGTCCTGCTCCTGTTCACCCGGCACACCGGCGTCGCCCTGGACGCGCCGCCGTCGCTGGTGGTCGCCGCCGGCCTGGTCGTGTTGCTGGCCGGATTGTCCCTGGTCGGGGTGGCGCAGGACGCGATCAACGGATACCTGGTGACCGCCTCGGCGCGGGTGCTCGACGTCCTCATCCCCACCGCCGGCATCGTCGCCGGCATCGGCACGGTGCTGGACCTGGCCCAGGCCGCCGACGTGCCGCTGCGGCTGGCCGCCGTGCCGGGACGGGCGGTGCCGTTGTGGGGACAGGCCCTGGCCGCAGCCGCCGCAGCGGCCTGTTGGGCGCTGTCCGGGCACGCCCGTCGGCGGGCGGTGCTGCTGGCCGCGGTGGGCGGGGCGGGGGCCCAACTGACCTACGTCGCCGCTTTCCGGGCCGGTCTCGGCGCGGCGACCGCGAGCTTCGTCGCGGCGCTCGTGGTGGGCATGCTGGTCACGGTGGTCACCCGCCGCCTGTCGATGGCTCCGGTCGTCGGGTACGCCTGCTCGATCGTGCCGTTGCTGCCCGGCGTGGCGCTCTACCGGGGCATGTTCGAGGTGGTGCACGGCACCCCGCTGGGCGGCACCCAACTCGTGCAGGTGGCCATGGTCGGGCTCGCCCTCGGCGCGGGGGTGACGCTCAGCGAGTTCCTGATCACGCCGCTGCTGGGCCGGCAGGACCGGTGGGACCGGTGGGACCGCCGGGTCCGGCGTCGGGCCAGGGGCTCCCGGTACTGACCCGCCGGACCACCGGCGGAGGGCTCACCCGCCCGGCCAGCCTGTTCGGTCCAAGACCGGCGTCCCCGCTCAGCCAGGAAGCCTGTGCGGTACGGGACCGGCGTCCCGCTCAGCCCGGGAAGCGGGCCTGCACCTGGGCCCGGGTGGGCATGGCGGTGGCCCCGCCCGGGGACTCGCAGACCGTGGCGGCGACCCGCAGCGCGAACGCCACCCGGTCGACCCACCCGTCCGGTCCGGCCGGCTCACCGTCGGCCAGCAGGTCGGCCATCAGGGCTGCCATCACCGAGTCGCCGGCGCCGGTGGCGTCCACCGCCTCGATCTTCGGTGCCGGCACCCGGACCAGCTCCGGACCGGAGGCGACCAGCGCGCCGTCCGCGCCGAGGGTGACCACGACGGTTTCCGCGCCCAGCTCCCGCAGGTACGCCGCGACCGACTCCACCGGCTGGTCGGGATAGAGCAGCTCGGCGTCGGCGGTGCTCAGCTTCACCAGGTGGGCGCTGGCGGCGAACTCGGCCACCACCGCGCGCAGGTCCGCCAGCGCGGTCGGGCCGGTCAACAGCCGGGGCCGGACGTTCGGGTCGAAGACCCGCCGACCGGTGTGCAGCGACCAGGCCCGCCGGGCGGCGGCGAGGGTGGCCGGGCAGAGCAGCACGATCGACCCGCAGTACAGCACCTCGGCGCCGGAGACCAGCTCCGCGTCCAGCTGGTCGGCGTCGAGCAGGCCGTACGACGGCGGCTCGCCGTAGAAGCGGAAGTCCGGCTCCGGACCGGAGAAGGTGGCCACCGCCAGGGCGGTCGGCGCGGCGACGGTCACCGCTCCGGCCAGGCCGACGCCCGCCCCGGTCAGGAAGGCGCGGATCCGCCCGGCGAGCACGTCGTCGCCGAGCGAGCCGACGAACTGCACCGTACCGCCGAGGCGGGCCACGCCGACGGCCACGTTGAGCGGGCCACCACCGATCGCCTGCCGGTAGACGGGCGCTCCGTCGTACTCGGTGTCGAGCAGGTCGACCAACGCCTCGCCGAGCACCACCGCGTGTCCCATCCCGGTCCCTTCCTCGCCCTGGCGTCCCGGATGCCCTCGTCCGTTCCCCGCCGAGGTCACCGTACCGGGGCGGGGGCGGGCACCCGGCGGACGGGTTGACTGTCGCCCCGGCCGGCGATCCGCAGCATCCGTGGCATCGAAGGCGGACTATTGCGGGTGACGTGCTCGGCGTGGTGAGATGGGGTCAGTCGGATGGTGCGGGGGGCTGCCGCGCCATCGATCCGGGTTGAGTCACACGCGAGGGCATCCGGTCCGTGATGCGGGCCGCACGCGACACGTGCTCGTCCGGCCCCCTCATCGGGCCGCAGCGCGTCACCGCGAACATCACCACCGTTCGTCACAGCGGGGCTGGTCCACCACGGCCGCCCCCGCGAGTCAGGAGAACCCCTGTGACCCGTTCCCGCACGGCCGCCCTGCTCACCGCGGCCGCCACCCTCGCCGTCGGCGCTCTCACCGTGGTGATCAGCCCGTCGCCGGCCGCCGCACACGGCGCCGCCATGACCCCCGGCAGCCGCACCTACCTGTGCTGGCAGGACGGTCTCAGCAGCACCGGTGAGATCCGGCCGCAGAACCCGGCCTGCACCGGCGCGGTCAACGAAAACGGCGCCAACTCCCTCTACAACTGGTTCAGCGTGCTGCGCTCGGACGCCGGTGGCCGGACGACCGGCTTCATCCCGGACGGCAAGCTGTGCAGCGGCGGCAACCCGGGCTTCAGCGGCTACGACGCGGCACGCAACGACTGGCCGCTGACCCACCTCACCGCCGGCCGGCAGATGGAGTTCAAGTACTCCAACTGGGCGCACCACCCGGGCACCTTCTACTTCTACGTCACCAAGAACAGCTGGAGCCCGACCCGCCCGCTGGCCTGGAGTGATCTGGAGGAGCAGCCGTTCCTGCAGGTGACCAACCCGCCGCAGCGCGGCGCGGTGGGCAGCAACGACGGCCACTACTACTTCAGCGGCAACCTGCCGGCCAACAAGAGCGGCCGGCACATCATCTACTCCCGCTGGGTCCGCTCGGACAGCCAGGAGAACTTCTTCGGCTGCTCGGACGTGACCTTCGACGGCGGCAACGGCGAGGTCACCGGGATCCGGGGCGGCAGCAACCCGCCCACCACGCCCCCGACGACCCCGCCGACCACTCCCCCCACGACCCCGCCGACCACTCCCCCCACCACGCCGCCGACGACCCCGCCGGGGCACAGCGGTGACTGCATGGCGGTCTACAAGGTCACCGGCAGCTGGTCCGGTGGTCTCCAGGGCGAGGTGGAGATCATGAACCACACCGCCTCCACCTGGTCGGGCTGGACGGCGAGCTGGACCCTGCCGCCGGGCCAGACGATCCAGAGCGTGTGGAACGGCACGTCGAGCGTCTCCGGGTCGACCGTCACCGTGACCAACGCCGGCCACAACGGCAGGATCGCGCCGGAGGGCAAGACCTCCTTCGGCTTCGTCGCCGGCAACACCGGCCAGGGCGGCCTGCCGACCGTCACCTGCAGCGGCAGGTGAGCTGACAGACCCGTCACCTGCAGCGGCAGGCGAGCTGACCGGTCATCACCCGCCGCAGCGGGTGGGCTGAGCAGCAGTAAGGCACGACGTGGGGGCCGCTCCGGCAACGGAGCGGCCCCCACTGTCAAACAACAACTCGTCGGCTCAGCGCACCATCGAGCCGACCACCGGCTTGGTCAGCAGCGCGGACTGGTTGCGTTGGATCCCCGGGTCGAGGGTCTTCGCCACGAAGATCGCGTGCCAGACGCAGAAGATCAGCACCGTCCACACCTTGCGGGAGTGGTCGGCCTCCTCCCGCTTGTGCTCGTCCAGCAGCCGCATCGCGTACTGCAGGTCGATCAGGTCACCGGCGCCGGAGTTGGACAGCACCCAGCGGGCCCACTCGTACATCTCGCCGCGCAGCCAGACCCGGGTCGGGGTCGGGAAGCCGAGCTTCTTGCGGTTGACGATGGCCGGCGGGACCACCCCCTGCAGGGCCTGGCGCATGGCGTACTTGGTGGCCTCGGAGCGCGGCGGCAGCTTCAGGTCCACCGGGATGGTGGCCGCCACGTCGAAGACCTCCTTGTCCAGGAACGGCACCCGCACCTCCAGCGAGTGCGCCATGGAGATCCGGTCGGCCTTGACCAGGATGTCGCCGCGCAGCCAGGTGTAGAGGTCGACGTACTGCATCTTGGTGACGTCGTCCAGCTCGGTGCACTCGGCGTAGATCGGGGCGGTGACGTCGGTGTAGCGCACCGAGGGGTCGTAGCGACGCAGCAGGTGCTGCTTCTCCTCCTCGGTGAACATCCGGGCGTTGCCGTAGTACCGCTGCTCGATCGGGGTGGTGCCGCGCTCCAGGAAGCTCTTGCCCTTGACCCCCTGCGGGATCGCCTTGGAGACCGCCCGCAGGCCCTTCTGCACCCCGCCCGGCAGGCCGTTGACGGAGCCCAGCGAGAGCGGCTCCCGGTAGATCGTGTACCCGCCGAAGAACTCGTCCGCGCCCTCACCGGAGAGGACCACGGTGACGTGCTCGGCGGCCTTCTTGGCCACGAAGTAGAGCGGCACCAGGGCCGGGTCGGCCACCGGGTCGTCGAGGTGCCAGATGATCTTCGGCAGGGCGTCGATCATGTCCTGCGGCCCGATCTTGGTCGGGATGGTGGTGACGTCGAGGTGCCGGGCGGAGTCCTGGGCGACGTCGATCTCGGAGTACCCGGGCACGTCGTAGCCGACGGTGAAGGTGAGGATGTTCGGGTTGAACTCCCGGGCCAGGGCCACCACGGCGGTCGAGTCGATCCCGCTGGACAGGAAGGAGCCCACCGGCACGTCGGAGCGCATGTGCATCCGGACGCTCTCCCGCAGCGTCTCCCGGATCTCGTGGTACAGCCGCTGCTCGTCGGAGACCGGGGCGGGGCGGAACACCGGCCGGTACCAGCGGCGCACGTCGAGCCGGCCGCCGGGGCTCCAGCTGAAGTACTCCCCCGAGCCGATCCGGTTGATGCCCCGGTGCAGGGTGCCCGGCTCCGGCACGTACTGCAGGGTCAGGTAGTGCGAGAGGTTCGCGGTGTCGATGCCGGCGTCCCCGGCGTACGCCGACTGGGCGAAGGGCAGCAGGGCCTTCTTCTCCGAGGCGAGGTAGAGCCCGTCGGCGGTCTCCAGGTAGTGCAGCGGCTTGATGCCGAAGTTGTCCCGGGCACCGAAGGCCCGGCGTTCCTGGCGGTCCCAGATGACGAAGGCGAACATCCCGCGCAGCCGGGTGAGTACCTGCTCGCCCCAGTAGTGGTAGCCGGCGACGATCACCTCGCCGTCACCGGCGGTGGCGAACTGGGCGCCGTACTGGCGGATCAGCTCCTCGCGCAGCTCGATGTAGTTGTAGATCTCACCGTTGAAGGTGAGCAGGTAACGACCGCCCGCGTACGACAGCGGCTCTTGGCTGGAGGCCACGTCGATGATGGCCAGCCGCTTGTGGGCGAAGACCCCGTCCGCGTACCGGCCACTGGCGTCGCCGACAACCTCCACCCCTGTCTCGTCCGGTCCGCGGTGGTGCAGGCATTCCAGCGCCCCCGCGATGTGGTCGCGGTGGGCGGCGGCGTTGCCGTTCGCGCTGAAGAAGGCCAGGAGTCCGCACATGGTGGACATCTTTCCACGCGTCCACAGCGACCGTCGCAGCACCGCAGGGTCTCCGCCCGGGCGCGGGCCCGGGTACCGTCTGGACAGCGAGGCGACGCGAAGGAGCTCTGATCATGACCGAGCAGCGCACCGGCGGCCAGCCGGCGGACGGCACCGAGTCACACGACCCGGACTTCCCGGAGGCGTTCCTGTCGTTCATGCGGCAGGGCTGGCAGGACAGCACGCTGCCGGTCAACCCCCGGCCGGAGGTGCCCGACCACGCCAAACGCCGCGCGGCGCTCTCCGCCGCCTTCCCCGGGGAGACCCTGGTCATCCCGACCGGCGGCGAGAAGGTACGCGCCAACGACACCGACCACCCGTTCCGCCCGGGCAGCGACTTCGCGTACCTGACCGGCGACCACGACCCGGACAGCGTGCTGGTGCTGCGGCCCAACGGCTCCGGGCACGACGCCACCCTGTTCATGCGGCCCCGCTCGTCCCGGCTGACCGACGAGTTCTTCCGCAGCCGCCACGGTGAGCTGTGGGTGGGCCGCCGGCACACGCTGGCCGAGAAGTCGACCGAGCTGGGGCTGCCGACGGCCGACCTGACCGAGCTGGAGGCGACGCTGGCCCGGCTCGCGCCGGCGCGTACCCGGGTGTTGCGGGGTTTCGACGCCGAGGTGGACGCGGCCGTACGTCGCTACGACGGCCCCCGTGAGGACGGGCAGCCGAGCCGGGACCGGGAGCTGGCCATCGCGATCTCCGAGCTGAAGCTGGTCAAGGACGAGTGGGAGATCGCCCAGCTCCAGGACGCGATCGACGCCACGGTACGCGGCTTCGAGGACGTGGCCCGGGTGCTGCCGGCCGACCGGGGCGTCTCCGAGCGGCTGCTGGAGGGCGTCTTCGCGCTGCGGGCCCGGCACGACGGCAACGACGTCGGCTACAGCTCGATCGTCGGTGCCGGCGAGCACGCCACGATCCTGCACTGGGTGCACAACCACGGCGTCACCCGGCCGGGTGAGTTGCTGTTGATGGACATGGGGGTGGAGGGACGCAACCTCTACACCGCCGACGTCACCCGGGTACTGCCGGTCGACGGCCGCTTCACCGCGCTGCAGCGCCAGGTCTACGACATCGTGTACGCCTCACAGCAGGCCGGCATCGACGTCATCAAACCGGGGGTGGCGTTCAAGGACGTCCACCTGACCTGCATGCGGGTGCTCGCCGAGGGGCTGGCCGAGCTGGGGCTGCTGCCGGTGAGCGTGGACGAGGCGATGGACGAGAAGTCCCAGGTCTACCGGCGGTGGACGCTGCACGGCTTCGGCCACATGCTCGGGCTCGACGTGCACGACTGCGCCAACGCCCGCAAGGAGCGCTACCGCGACGGCACCCTGGGCGAGGGGTACGTGCTCACCGTGGAGCCGGGGCTCTACTTCCAGCCGGAGGACGAGCTGGTCCCCGCCGAGCTGCGCGGGGTGGGCATCCGGATCGAGGACGACGTGCTGGTCACCGCGGACGGCGCGCGGAACCTGTCGGCCGGCCTGCCGCGCGCCGCCGACGAGGTGGAGAGCTGGCTGGCGCAGCAGCGCGAGGCAGGTCCCCGGCTGCCCGGCTGACCGCACCGACCACCCGGTCACCAGGCCCCGCTCCGGCAACGACGGAGCGGGGCCGTTCGGTATGCCCGTGTATCAGCCAACACGGGTTTTATTCCGGTTAGCGCCACCTTCGTGACGATTGGCCAACTACGGTGGGTTTCAGAACGCTGGTCCCGTTGGTGCCCGTCCGGCACCTTCGCCCCTCGTCGGCGACGAACCGGCGAGCCGCGTCGAGCCACCCGGTGCTCGGCTGATCCACATAGGCCAGGGGCCCTGCCGCGCGCCACGGCCACGGCACGGGCCCCTGGCCCGCGTCAAGGCCACGGCACGGGCCCCTGGCCCGGGTGTGGCCGACCGTGCCGTCTGCGCCGACCGTCCCGACTGCGGCACTCCCGGGCATCAGATCCCCTATGTGGGCTTTTTTCAGATATGACCACGACGCGAGGAACGCTCTCCTACGGTGGGTTTCAGCAGCTACAACCGATTTGTAGCCAGGGGCGCCTCCCGTCACGGCGGGGTGACCTTGTCCTATACAAGGAGAGGGCAGAGAGCACCGATGTCCAATCACCTTAGAAAGAGCGGTGTCACCGACACGGCACCGCGCAGCCGCAGCAAGAAGTGGATCGCCACCGGCATCGCCGGGCTGACCGGCGTGGTCGCCCTCGGCATGGTGGCCGGGTCGAACGCCGGGGCGATGACCCGCCTCGACGACATCGGCGGGCAGCAGAGCCAGAAGGACGGCTCGGGCTGGGAGGGACGTGAGGGCGCCGAGCGGGGGCCGCACGCCACGTCCGTTCCCTGTGACGCCACCGCCCTGGTCGCCGCGATCAACACCGCCAACCAGTTCCTCGGCGGCACGTTGAAGCTGGCCCGTGGCTGCACGTACGAGTTGCGCAACGGCACCGCCAACAACGGGCTGCCGCCGATCACCACGGACATCACCATCCAGGGTGAGCACTCGACCATCGAGCGGGCCTTCGACCTGGCCAGCGCGGCTCCGACGCTCTTCCGCATCTTCCAGGTCAACGCCGGCGGCAACCTGCGCCTGGCTGACGTCACCCTGCGCAACGGCCTGGTGACGTCGGTTCCCGGCGGCGGGGCCATGCTGGTCCAGGCAGGCGGGCGGGCCGAGGTCAAGAACGTCAAGTTCGCCCAGAACAACGCCCGGGGCCCGGGTGGGATCAACGGCGGCGCGCTGACGAACCTCGGCACCACCGTCATCAAGGACAGCAAGTTCACCCTGAACAACGGTGGACAGAACGGTGGTGCCGTCTACAACACCGGCACGCTGACCGTGGAGAAGTCCCACTTCGAGACCAACCGGGTCTCGGGTGCGGCGAACAACGGTGGCGGTGGTATCGCCAGCGCCGGTGGTTCGGTCGTGGTGCGGGAGAGCACCTTCGTCGGCAACCAGAGTGCCGGCGACGGTGGCGGCCTGCTGCTGACCTCCGGCACGGGCGAGATCAGCGACAGCACGTTCCGCCTGAACGTCGCCATCAACAACGGCGGTGGCGTCGCCAACGACGGGGGCACCCTGTCGTTGCGCAACGTCAAGTTCCTGGAGAACACCGCCGCGGCCGGGGCCGGCGGTGGCCTGTACACCGCGGCCGGCACCACCACCACCATCCTGCCCGCCGAGGGCGAGTGGCCCGGCAAGTTGTCCGAGTGGGGGCACTCCGAGTCCGGCAAGGACAAGGGTGGCAAGGAGGAGGAGTCCAAGAAGGACGAGAAGGCCAAGAAGGAGGACGGCGGCAAGGGCAGCACCGCCACCGACAAGACCGAGAAGTCCGAGGGCCACGGCGGCGGCGACGGCGGCAAGCCGGTCGACGACGAGAAGTGGGCCGCGGGTGAGAAGTCGGCCGAGGGTGACAAGCTGGCCGACTTCGCCGGCCCGGACGCCGACGAGAAGCTGGCGCAGCACCGGGGCACCATCTTCTACGGCAACGTCGCCGGCAACGCGGTCACCGGCGGCGGCGCGATCTACAACGCCGGCACCATCACGATCGCCGACAGCCTGCTGCTGCGCAACCAGGCCGGCGGCAACGGCGGCGGCCTCAACAACGCCGTCACCGGCGTGGCCGTGATCCAGCGCAGCGTCATCACCGAGAACCAGGCCAGCAACACCGGCGGCGGCATCTTCAACCTCAACGCCACCGCCGGGTCGGTCACCATCGACACCAGGACCCTGGTGTTCCGCAACAACCCGAACAACTGCGCCGGACCTGGCACCCCGATCGCCAACTGCCAGGGCTGACCACATCCGCTCGACCGGTGAACCACCGGCCGACGGAGCACCGAACCGGCCCCGCCGGACGCGACCGACCAGGTCGCCTCCGGCGGGGCCGGCCGTACGGGATCAGAACCCGACGCAGTCGGCGCCGTTGACGGTGCAGGTGACCGGGCGGGTGGTCGAGCCGGTCCGTTCCAGGTGGAAGCGCAACGACACAGCCGCGCCGGGAGCCAGTTCCGCCCCGCCGGTGTAGCTGAAGACACTGCCGGTCATCTCCGCCCGCCCCTGCTCGGCGCTCTCCACCCAGGCGGTCACCAACCGTCCCTGCGGAAAGACCAGTCGGGTCCGCCACTCCTCGGCCCGCGATCCGGTGTTGGCCAGCCGGACCTCGGCGATGAACGCGTCGCCGTAGCTGTTCATCAGCTGGTAGGTGCCGGTCACCGGCGAGCGCCTGGCCGGCGGGGTGGTGGCGCGTGCGCTCGGACGCGACGGCTGCGTCGACTCGGCCGGCGAGGGCACCGGAGACGGCGGCGGTGGCGGTACGGCCGTCTCGGTGGGCGGCTCCGGCGCGACCTCCAGATCGGTCGAGCGCGGCGAGAGGCCGGGCACCACCGGCGGTGGCGGCGTCGGCGCGACCACCTCGGGCGTCCGGGGCGGCTCACCCTCCGACGGCGGTAGCGCCGGCAACGACACCGTGCTGTCCGCGGAACCGAAATACCCGTCGGCGTCGGGCCCTCGCCCCTGCGCCGAACAGAAGGCGACCACCATCAGCACCATCATCACGATCACACCGGCGGACACCACGATCCACGGTGAGGACGCGACAGCACCGCCACGAACCGAATGCTGGGTACGACGCCGCATGCCGGACATAAGCCTCCCCGGTCCGTCCTGTCCGGAGAGCGTAGCGATCAACGGCAATGTCGGAAAGTACCGGGGTCATCCCGGTGGGTTTTCCACCACCGTGCCGGCCGCGATCCGTGCTCCACAGTGCCCGGTACGGCCTCGACCGGCTCGTGGTGCGCGACGCTCCACACCGGTCGGCCGGTACGGACCGCCGACCCACCGGCGGTCCACGCGGCGCGGTAACGATAGCGCTCACCGGGGCGGGATGCGCACCTCGATCTCGGCGCCGAGTCGGGCCGGGCCGGCCAACCCGAGGTCGTCGCCGCTCCAGAAGCGGCCGGGGTCGTACCAGTTGGGCCGGCGCCCCTCGGGCAGCAGTCCCATCGCCTCGTAGGTCACCGCGACCACCTCGGCGCAGTACGCCGTCTCCAACGCCCGGTCCGACGGCGCGGCCGGATCGTCGGCACGACCCGGAACGGGAGCGGGGGCCCACCGCCCCGGCAACGGCAGCCGTACCTGCGGCACCCGGCCCCGCGCCCAGCGCCAGGCGAGCTGGGCGGTGGACGGGAACGGCGTACCGTCCAGCCGGGCCACGGTACGCAGCGCCGCCTTCTCCATCTCGGCGTCGGCGGGCGGTTCGAGCTGACGCAGCCAGGCCCGCTGGCCGTACCGGTTGGCCCAGACGCAGACCGCGTCCCGCAGGTCGTGCAGTTGCACACCCCGGTGGTGGGTACCGGTCCACATGTCCGGCAGCGACCGGCCCAGCTCGGCGTGCCACATCAGCGGCGGCATGTCGTCCAGCACCAGCGCCATGCCGACGTGGTTGACCGGACTGTTCGTGGTGAGCTGGATGGCCCGGTCCGGCACGCTACGTCCGCGGAACACCCAGACGTCACCGGTGCGACTCAGCTCCACGGCCTCGTCCAGGCTGATGCTCGTGCCGCCCCGCCGTCCGCTCTGCTCGCTCATGGGGGTCTACCCTAGGCGGATGCGGCAAGGAATGCGGTGGTGGAAGGTGCTCGGTCTGGCCGGTATCGCCGGGGTCGCGGCCTCCGGCGTGGTGATCGCCCGGGCGGAGCGGCGGCGTCGGGCGTACACCCCGGAGGAGATCCGGGCCCGGCTGCGCGACCGGCACGCCGAGGCCACCGCCGACGAGTAGGGCAACCAGGCAAACGTACCATTTGGGCGTTTTGTGGGGTTTTGGGGTGTCGGCGAGTGGGCCGGGCCACCCGGCCGGCGGAATCGCTGCCGGGGGCGGGGCGTTATACCTGGCATACCCCGGGCGCTCCACCGCCCACCGCAGGCGCTCCACGGGCTGCGGCACGGGGCCCGGAAGCCACCGGGCACGCGATCCCGCGGCCCACGGCAGCCGGCCGGAATGCCACCGGCCCCCGGGTCGTTACATCCCCCGGACCCCGAGCGACCGGCGCCCAGCACACCGGATCGCAGCCGGCCGGAATGCCTCCGGCCCCCGGGTCGTTACATCCCCCGGACCCCGAGCGACCGGCGCCCAGCACACCGGATCGCAGCCGGCCGGAATGCCTCCGGCCCCCGGGTCGTTACACCCCCCGGACGCCCGAGCAGGTCACCACGAGATCGCCGGGTCGTCCCCCCTAGCTGAGACATCCCCCGCCAGCGCCCGCGTCACCCCCGGCGCGCGGTGCGGCACACCCCCGAACAGAGAGGCACACATCATGCGTACCGATCTGCTTCGTAAGACCGCTCTGACCGTTGCCGGCCTGGCCCTGACCGGCGGCACCATCGCCGGCCCGGTGACCACCGCCATGGCCGCCCCCGCCACCACCACCGGCGTCGCGTCGGTGCAGGCCGACCGCAAGCCGGCCGGCGAGCGTCAGCTCAACGTCCGGTACGAGGCGCAGCCGAACTTCTACTACTGCGGCCCGGCCGCCGCGCGTAACGCGCTGAGCGTCCAGGACAAGGTCATCGACATGGACGCCATGGCCAAGGAGATGGGCACCACCGAGGCGGGTACCGACTCCGTCAACGACATCACCCCGGTGCTGAACAAGCACAGCGGCAAGGACGCGTACCGCAGCGTCGAGATCCGCAGCAGCAAGGCCGACGACAAGCAGACCGACACCCTGCGGGCCGACATCGTCCGCACCGTGGACAACGGCCGGGCCGTGGTGGCCAACATCGCCGGCACCGCGACCGACACCGACGGCACCGTCCACTCGTTCGAGGGTGGCCACTACATCAGCGTGGTCGGGTACTCCGACGACGGCAAGACGGTGACCATCGCCGACTCGGCCAACCCGGACCAGGCCTCCTACCGGATGAGCGTGGACAACCTGGCCGACTGGATCGCCAGCCGCGGCTACGCGACCTCCTGACCCACCGCACACCACGAGCGGGCCGACCCCACACCGGGGTCGGCCCGCTCAGCGTTGCGCGTCGGCACCCACCGGGTCTGCGGCCGGCGGGTCAGCGGCCGGCGGATCGGCGGCCATCGGGGCGGCCGCGTCGGCGGCCGGCGAGTCAGCTGCCGGCGAGTCGGCTGCCGGCGAGTCAGCCGGGTCGGTCTCGTCGGACGGCTCGGGGTTGCGGGTCCGGCTGCGCAGCCACCAGGTGCCGCCCAGACCGACGAGCACCGCGACAGCCAGGGCGATCCAGGAGAAGTCCTTGAGCCAGTGCTCGGCCACCCGCCCCAGGGTGTAGATCAGGTAGGTGGTGCCGAAGGCCCAGACCAACCCGCCGGCCGCGTTGGCCACCAGGAACCGGCGGTACGGCACGTGCAGCATGCCGGCGAGCGGGCCGGCGAGGATCCGCAACAATGCCACGAACCGGCCGAAGAAGACCGCCCACACGCCGTACCGGGCGAAGGTCCGTTCGGCCTGGGCCAGGTGCGCCGGCCCGAGGTGCTTCGGGAACCGCCGACCCAGCCGGTCCAGCAGCGGCCGGCCGCCCCGACGGCCGATCGCGTAGCCGACCGAGTCGCCGACGATGGCGCCGAACGCGGCGAAGCTGGCCAGCCAGAGCGGGTCCACCGCCCCGGTGGTGGCGGCCAGCAGCGCGGAGCTGACCAGCACGATCTCACCCGGCAGCGGAACGCCCATGCTCTCCACGCCGATCACGCCGGCCACGATCAGATAGATGGCGGCCGGCGGCAGCGCGGCGAGCCAGTGTTGTACGTCGACCACGACCCACCCCTTGCGATCCGGCCCCGAACCCTACCCGCGCCGACGGCCGGGTGAGTGCCCGATAGCGGACCGGTCGGCGGTGGTGGATCATGGCTGCACCGCGTGCCACGGGTTGCGTCCTTAACAAGACGGACGTACGGTTTTGTTGGAAGCGGGAATCGGCGGTAAGTGTCACCTAACCGGGGCGTCGCCCCGGGCGGTGCGACAGACTGCCTAGGACTACTCACGGTCGCTGGTGTGAAGGAGTACGACGTGGCGAGCCTCGACACCTTCGGTGCGAAGACCCAGCTACGCGTCGGAGACGCGAGCTACGAGATTTTCAAGGTCGACAAGGTGGACGGTCACGACCGGCTGCCGTACAGCCTGAAGATCCTCCTGGAAAACCTGCTGCGGACCGAGGACGGCGCGAACATCACCGCCGACCACATCCGGCAGCTCGGCGGCTGGGACCCCACCGCCGACCCGAGCGTGGAGATCCAGTTCACCCCGGCGCGGGTGCTGATGCAGGACTTCACCGGCGTACCCTGCGTGGTCGACCTGGCCACCATGCGCGAGGCGGTGCGTGACCTGGGCGGCGACGCCACCAAGGTGAACCCGCTCGCCCCCGCCGAGCTGGTCATCGACCACTCGGTCATCGCCGACCTGTTCGGCCGCGAGGACGCCTTCGAGCGCAACGTCGAGCTGGAGTACGAGCGCAACAAGGAGCGCTACCAGTTCCTGCGCTGGGGCCAGACCGCGTTCAACGAGTTCAAGGTGGTCCCGCCCGGCACCGGCATCGTGCACCAGGTCAACATCGAGTACCTGGCCCGTACGATCATGGAGCGCGGCGGTCAGGCGTACCCGGACACGGTCGTCGGCACCGACTCGCACACCACCATGGTCAACGGCCTCGGCGTGCTGGGCTGGGGCGTGGGCGGCATCGAGGCCGAGGCCGCGATGCTCGGCCAGCCGGTCAGCATGCTGATCCCCCGGGTCGTCGGGTTCAAGCTGCACGGCGAGATGCCGGCCGGCACCACCGCCACCGACCTGGTCCTGACCATCACCGAGATGCTGCGCAAGCACGGTGTGGTCGGCAAGTTCGTCGAGTTCTACGGCCCCGGGGTCAGCGCGGTGCCGCTGGCCAACCGGGCCACCATCGGCAACATGTCCCCGGAGTACGGCTCCACCGTCGCCATCTTCCCGATCGACGCCGAGACCGTGCGCTACCTGGAGCTGACCGGCCGCGACCCGCAGCAGGTGGCGCTGGTCGAGGCGTACGCCAAGGAGCAGGGGCTGTGGCACGACCCGGCCGCCGAGCCGGCGTACTCCGAGCGCCTGGAGCTGGACCTGGGCACCATCGAGCCGTCCCTGGCCGGCCCGAAGCGCCCGCAGGACCGGGTGCCGCTGGGCAGCGCCAAGACCCTGTTCCGCGCGGCCCTGTCCGACTACGTCGCGGCCGACGAGACCGGTGGCGACCCGAGCCGCAAGCCGGGCGTGCCGCAACAGCAGAAGCCGTTCGGCACCGCCGGCCCGGCCGACGAGGCCAGCGCCGAGTCCTTCCCGGCCAGCGACGCCCCGGCCAACGGGGTGAGTGACCCGGCCGACGCCCCGCGCGAGCTGACCACCGCCGCCGTCGGCTCCGGCGGCCGGGCCAGCAACCCGATCCGGGTCACCGGCGACGACGGGGTGGAGTACGAGCTGGACCACGGCGCGGTGGTGATCGCCGCGATCACCTCCTGCACCAACACCTCCAACCCGCAGGTGATGATCGGCGCGGCGCTGCTGGCCCGCAACGCCGTCGACCGGGGCCTGGCCCGCAAGCCGTGGGTGAAGACCACCCTCGCCCCGGGCTCGAAGGTCGTCATGGACTACTACGAGCGCGCCGGGCTGACCCCCTACCTGGACAAGCTCGGCTTCCACCTGGTCGGGTACGGCTGCACCACCTGCATCGGCAACTCCGGTCCGCTGCCGGAGGAGGTCTCCGCCGCAGTCAACGAGGCCGACCTCGCCGTGGTGTCGGTGCTGTCGGGCAACCGGAACTTCGAGGGCCGGATCAACCCGGACGTCAAGATGAACTACCTGGCCTCCCCGCCGTTGGTGGTGGCGTACGCGCTGGCCGGCACCATGGACATCGACCTGGCCAACGAGCCGCTCGGCTCCGACAGCAAGGGCGAGCCGGTCTTCCTGCGCGACATCTGGCCGAACAGCGCCGAGATCCAGGAGGTCATCGCCCAGGCGATCGGCGCCACCGGTTTCAGCGCCGCCTACGAGGACGTCTTCGCCGGTGACCAGCGGTGGCAGTCGCTGCCCACGCCGACCGGCGACACCTTCGCCTGGGCCGACGACTCGACGTACGTGCGCAAGCCCCCGTACTTCGAGGGCATGGCGCAGGAGCCGACGCCGGTGGTGGACATCAGCGACGCCCGGGTGCTGGCCAAGCTGGGCGACTCGGTGACCACCGACCACATCTCGCCGGCCGGCTCGATCAAGGCCGACTCCCCGGCCGGCAGGTACCTCGCCGAGCACGGGGTGCCGCGCCACGAGTTCAACTCGTACGGCTCCCGCCGGGGTAACCACGAGGTGATGATCCGGGGCACCTTCGCCAACATCCGGCTGCGCAACCAGCTGCGGGTCCCCGGGGCCGACGCCGCGCTGCCCGAGGGCGGCTTCACGGTCAACCACCTGACCGGCGAGCAGAGCACCATCTACG
The DNA here is from genome assembly GCF_900091615.1 of Micromonospora yangpuensis. Classification (NCBI taxonomy): domain Bacteria; kingdom Bacillati; phylum Actinomycetota; class Actinomycetes; order Micromonosporales; family Micromonosporaceae; genus Micromonospora; species Micromonospora yangpuensis. The sequence goes on from NZ_FMIA01000002.1 coordinate 4,355,474, forward strand.
ACGCCTCCACCGCCTACCAGGAGGCGGGCGTCCCGCTGGTCATCCTGGCCGGCAAGGAGTACGGTTCCGGCTCCTCGCGGGACTGGGCGGCCAAGGGCACCATGCTGCTCGGCGTCCGGGCGGTCATCGCCGAGTCGTACGAGCGGATCCACCGCTCCAACCTGATCGGCATGGGCGTGCTGCCGCTGCAGTTCCCGGTGGACACCACCGCCGAGTCGCTCGGCCTCACCGGCGCCGAGACGTTCTCCATCACCGGTGTGACCGCGCTGAACGACGGCGACACCCCGCGTACGGTGCGGGTCACCACCGACACCGGCGTGGAGTTCGACGCGGTGGTCCGGATCGACACCCCGGGCGAGGCGGACTACTACCGCCACGGCGGCATCCTGCAGTACGTGCTGCGCCGGATGATCGCCAGCTGACCCGCTGACCCCCCGGTACGCCAGCAGGGCCCCTCGTTCGCGAGGGGCCCTGCTGGTTTTTTGTCCCGCTCAGCCCGCCCGGCTCTCCCGCAGCTTCATGGCGTGTTCCATCAACGTGATCAGCACCTGCTTGCCGGACTCCCGCTGGCGGGCGTCACAGAGCAGCACCGGGACGCCCGGATCCAGGTTGAGGGCGGCCTGCACCTCGTCGAGCTGGTAACGCCGGGCCCCCTCGAAGCAGTTGACCGCCACCACGAACGGGGTGCCCCGGCGCTCGAAGTAGTCGACCGAGGGGAAACAGTCGGAGAGCCGGCGGGTGTCGGCCAGCACCACCGCACCGATCGCCCCGAGCGCCAGCTCGTCCCAGACGAACCAGAACCGGTCCTGCCCCGGCGTACCGAACAGGTAGAGCACCAGGTCGTCGCTGATGGTGATCCGACCGAAGTCCATCGCCACGGTGGTGGTGGACTTGTCCTCCACCCCGGAGAGGTCGTCGACCGCGACGCCGCTGGCGGTCAACACCTCCTCGGTACGCAGCGGTTTGGTCTCGCTGACCGCGCCGACCATCGTCGTCTTGCCCACCCCGAAGCCCCCGGCTATCAGGATCTTGATCGCGGTGGGTAGCAGGGGTGCCGCGTCCGCGGCCGGGTCAGAGTGCCCGTAGTCCATGGAGAACCGCCTCGAGGATGCTGTCGTCAGGAAGGTCGGCGGGGATGAGTGGCTCCCGGACCTGGACCAGGCCACGGGCGACCAGGTCACCGAGGAGGACCCGGACCGCCCCCACCGGCAGGTCGAACTGGGCGGCGATCTCGGCGACCGAGCACACCCGCCGGCAGAGCTCGATGATCGCCAGGTGCTCCGGCCCCAGCCCTGCCGGGGCGGGCGGGGCGGCGGGAGTGGTCATCACCAGCGAGATCAGATCGAAGGTGCCGGTGACCGGGCGGCCCCGACCCCGGGTGACCGCGTACGGGCGCACCACCGGCCCCGCCTGCTCGTCGACCCACCGGTCGTCCCACGATCCGTCCGCAACGGCCACCGTGGACTACCGCCCGTCGGCGGGCAGGTCGAGGCCCCGGGCCGGTGAGTTGACGTACTTGCCGACCCGGGTCACCAGCATCGCCATCTCGTACGCGATCAGACCGACGTCGGCCTCCTCACCGGCGAGCACCGCCAGGCACGCGTTGCGCCCGGCCGCCGTGACGAAGAGGAACGAGGACTGCATCTCGATGATCGTCTGCTGTACGTGGCCGCCACCGAAGCGCTTGCCGGCCCCCCGGGCCAGGCTCTGGATCCCGGCGGCCATCGCCGCGAGGTGCTCGCCGTCGTCGCGGCTCAACCCCTGCGAGGATGCCATCAGCAGCCCGTCGGTGGAGAGCGCGACCGCATGCTCAGCCTGCTTCACCCGACTGACCAGGTCGTCCAGCAGCCACGTCAGGTCTGCGCTCGGAGCCGTCTTCTGCACCACTCGTCGTCCTCTTCTCCCCGGCTGGTGTCGCCGTGCTCGTCTCGGGCTTCCCCACGTACCCAGGGCGGTCGCACCCGCCCCGCGGTCGGCTCAACGCGCCATCGGTCGGCGGTGCGGCCTTCCCGGCGGACCGGAGCGTCCACCGGCCACCAGTTCGGTGCGGACGGACCGCACCCATGCCGTACTCCATTATGGACCGCCGGCCGAGACACCGGTCCGCCCGGTCCCGGCGAGCGGGATCGGCGATGGCCGACCTTCGGGGTTCCCGGCCCCGACCCCCGCAGCCGCCCGACCGGTGGACGGTACCCGTTCCGGGTTTCGGACGGGTGCACGGGCGACGGTACGCCGGACGGGCGGCCTATCCGGTCCGGGCGACAGTGGCCGGTGTGCTGTGCCACGCTCAGGGGCATGGACGACAGGAACATCTTGAGGCGCATCTCGGAGCTGGTCGACGAGGAACACCGGCTCCGGTCCACCGCGCAGGTCAACGAGGCGGGCACCGCGGACGAGCAGGACCGGCTACGGGAGTTGGAGGAGTCCCTGGACCAGTGCTGGGATCTGCTGCGCCGACGCCGGGCCGCCCGGCAGGCCCACGGCGACCCGGAGGCGCAGGGTGCCCGGCCGGTCTCGGAGGTCGAACGCTACCTGCAGTGACGTCCGCCGGCTCGGCGCTGCCGCGTCCGCCGGTGGGCGCCGGGTGGCCCGGACCCGAAGATCGGTTTCCGGGCCACCCGCGCCCAACGGATGCCGGCCACCCGCGCTCAGCGGATGCCGGCCTCCCTCAGCAGCAGCTCGGTCAGGGCGGCCGGATCGGCGGTGCCGCCGGGCAGTCCCCGGGCGGTGAACCAGGCGGCGACCACCCGGACGTCGCGGGCCAGGAACTCCGGGCCCTGCGGGTTGGCCACCACGTCGACCACCTGCGGCAGATCGATCATGACCAGTCGTCCGTCGTGCACGAGCAGGTTGTACGGGGAGAGGTCGCCGTGGGCGTACCCGACCCGCGCCAGCACCACCAGGGCGTCCACCAGCTGCTGCCAGAGCGCCCGCAGCTCCACCGGCCCGGGACGCAGCTGGGCCAGTCGCGGCGCGGCGTGGCCCTGCTCGGCGTCACCGAGGAACTCCAGCATCAACTCGGTGCCGAGCACCTGCACCGGGTACGGGACGGCGATCGTGCCGAACTCCGCGCCGATCCGCCAGAGCCGACCGAGCGCGTCGAACTCGGCGGCGGCCCACTGCCCCGCTATCAACTGCCGGCCGAAGTCGGTCCGCCCGGCCATCGCCCGGTTCTCCCGGGACCGGCGGACCCGACGGCCTTCGAGATAGCCGGCGTCGCGGTGGAAGAGCCGGTGGTTGGCGTCCCGGTAGCGCTTCACCGCCAGCAGGCAGGACCGGTCGGTCCCCGGCACCGCCCGGCGGAGCAGGTGCACGTCGGCTTCCTTGCCGGTCTTGAGTACCCCGAGTTCGGTGTCCCGGGCGGCCGACTCGGTGACCACCCAGTCGGGGTACGGCTCGGGGCCGTGCACGGCGGTGTCCCAGGACGACCACCGGTCGCCGGTCTGGGGATCGGGCTCGTCGCCGGGGTCGGCGGTGACCGGTGGGGCCGGTCGACCGCGCTTCAGGAGGTAGGGCTCGTCGTCGTCGAAGCGGCTCCGGCCGCGGGCACGGCGCGGCTGCGCCGGTAGGTCATGTTCACGCACTTGTCTGGTGATCCCTTGATCGAGGCTGGTGGGGACGGACGGGAAGAGCCTGCGAAAACAGCCATGACCGACCTCCTCTCCACTCGACCGGGCGTCACCCGGGCACGTGCCACACGCGCGCCGACCATCCTCACCGCCGCCGGAGCGGACGGTCAACCGATTTATCCACCGACCGGTCGGTTGCGCGCTCCGGCACCTGCGGCCGGCCGCCCGGCGGTCAGCTGCCGAGCACGACCGCGACGGCGGCGATCAGGCCGTCGACGACGTGGGTGGGTGCGAACCGGGAGTCCGACCAGGTACGCCCCCGGTGCAGCCAGACGCTGGGCAGCCCGACCGAGGTGGCTCCGCCGATGTCCGCCTCCGGACCGTCACCGATCACCCAGGCTCCCCGCAGCGGCATCCGGACGCGTTGGGCGGCGAGCGCGAAGATCCTCGGGTTGGGCTTGCTCACCCCGGCCTCCTCGGAGATCACCCAGTCGGCCACGTACCGGTCCAGCCCGGTGCGCCGGATCAGGGCCTCCTGCTGGCGTACCACGCCGTTGCTGACCACCACCGGCAGCCAACCGGCGTTGTCGGCGATCCGCAGCGCGCACGCCACCAGCGGGTCGAGCCGGGTGTACGACAGCGCCCCGTCGTGCAGCTCCTCGACCAGGTCGATGGAGGGAATGAGCAGGCCGTAGCGGTCCCGGATGGCGTCCGCGACGTCCCACCGGTCGGTCAGCCCGTCCGCGTCGATGGCGACCAGCCAGTCGATGTCGCCGGGCGGGGCACCGACGGCGTCCAGGAAACGCTGTCCCCAGGTACGGAACGACCCGGCCCGATCGAGCAGGGTGTTGTCCAGGTCCAGCAGGAGCAGCGGCACCCGCCGAAGGGTACGGGACCACGCTGTGTCATGGACAGGGCCGGTTGGCCCACCGTGGCGCTGCGGTACCGCCGCGTACCACCCCGGTCACCCCAACGCACCAAGCCGTACGTACGGTTTGCACCGGTCCACCGCACCTGACACGATCGTCAGGTGCCCAGAGTAAGTCAGGACCAGCTTGACGCCCGACGACAGGAGATCCTCGCCGCGGCGCGGGACTGTTTCGCCCGACACGGGTACGAGGGGGCCACCGTCCGGCGGCTGGAGGAGGCCACCGGCCTGTCCCGGGGGGCGATCTTCCACCACTTCCGGGACAAGGACTCCCTCTTCCTGGCCGTCGCCGAGGACGACGCGGTGGCCATGGTGGAGACGGTGGCGCGCAACGGTCTGGTCCAGGTGATGCGCGACCTGCTGGCCCGTGCGGTCTCCCCGGACACCACCGGCTGGTTGGGCAGTCAGCTGGAGGTCTCCCGCCGGCTGCGTACCGATCCGGCCTTCGCCCGCCGGTGGGCCGAGCGGTCGGCGGCGATCGCCGAGGCGACCCGGGACCGGCTGACCCGCCAGCGGGAGGCCGGCGTGCTGCGCGAGGACATCCCGATCGACGTCCTCGCCCAGTTCCTGGAGTTGGCCTACGACGGCCTGGTGCTGCACCTGGCCATGGGGCGGCCCGCCGGCGACCTGGCCCGGGTGCTCGACCTGGTCGAGGAGGCGGTCCGCCGCCACTGACCCCGGTCCCGGGCCAGCCGCACCGACCTCCGGTCCGCCGGCACCGACCGGCGGGACCGTGGGTGGCGGGGCTGGCCCACAATGGGCGCACCCCTGCCACGTGTGACCACAGGAGCCGACACATGCTGGTTCTCGCCGCCCCGGACGACACCTGGGGCATCTCCGGTCCGGTCTTCCTCGGGAGCTATCTGACGGTGGCCGTCCTCATCGTCTGCTGGTCGCTCGTCGACCGGGCCCGTCTGCTCACCGGATCGCCCAGGTACGGCCCGCTCGGCGCGCAGCCGGTCGCCTACCTCAACGGCGGCGAACAACTCGCCGTCTGGGCCGCCCTCGGCGGGCTGCGCGGCAGTGGTCTGGTCGGCGTCACGCCGGACCGGCGGCTGGCGGTCACCGGCAGCCTGCCCGCCGGTGCCACCGGCCTGGACGTGGCGGTGCACCACGCGGCGTACCGCCGGTTGACCGCCCGGCAGCTGCGCCAGGACCCGGCGGTGCGTCAGGCGCTGGACGCGCTGCGGGAGGGGTTGCGGCGACAGGGCCTGCTGCTCACCCCGGCCCAGCGTCGTCGACTGCGTCGGGGCGCGGTACTGCTCGGCGTGCTGCTCCTGGTCGGCCTGGTCCGGGTCCTCGCCGGCCTGGCCAACGACCGGCCGGTCGGCTTCCTCCTGCTCGGCATGGCGGTCATCGGGGTGACCGCCCTGCTGCTGACCCGGGCGCCCCGGCGGACCAGGGCCGCGACGGCCGCGCTGCGCGCCCATCGCCAGCAACACGTCCATCTCGCCCCCACCAACAATCCGGCGTACGCCACCTACGGCGCCACCGGGGCCGCGATGGGGATCGCCCTGTTCGGCACCGCCTCGATCTGGGCCGCCGACCCCACCTTCGCCGAGCAGGCCGACATCCAGCGGCAGACGGCCACGGGTGGTGGCTCCACCGGCGGCTGCGGCAGTGGCTCCTCCGGGGACAGCGGTGGTTCCTCCGGCGACAGCGGCGGTGGCTCCAGTTGCGGTGGTGGTTCCAGCTGCGGCGGCGGGGGGTGTGGCGGGTGACCGGACCGGCCGGGGTGGGCATCGGCTGGCGGCCGGAGATCGCCGGCTTCGTCGCCGACCTGCCCGGACTGCGTTTCGTCGAGGTGGCCGCCGAGTCGATCCCGTCGACCGGGCCGCTTCCCGCCGCCCTGGCCGAGCTGCGTGGGCGGGGTGTCACCGTCGTACCGCACGGGGTGCGACTCTCCCTCGGCGGCGCGGAACCGGTCGAGGCGGCCCGGGTGGCACACCTGGCCCGGGTCGCGGAGCTGACCGGGGCCCCGCTGGTCAGCGAACACATCGCGTTCGTCCGGGCCGGCGGCCTGGAGGCCGGGCACCTGCTGCCGTTGCCGCGCAGCCGGGAGGCGGTGGCCGTCACCGTGGCCAACGTGCGGCGGGCCCAGGCCGACCTGCCGGTCCCGCTCGCCCTGGAACCGATCGCGGCGCTGTTCGACTGGCCGGACGACGAACTGGACGAGGCGGACTTCCTGACCGAGATCCTCGACCGGACCGGCGCGCAGCTCCTGCTCGACCTCGCCAACGTGTACGCCAACGCACGCAACCGGGGCACCGACCCGGTCGCCCTGCTCGACCGGCTGCCGTTGGAACGCGTCGCCTACGTGCACGTCGCGGGCGGCGCCGAGGCGGGCGGTTTCTACCACGACACGCACACCGATTCGCTGCCCCGGCCCGTACTCGACCTGGTCGTTGCGCTCTGCGCGCGCCGGCGTCCCCCGGCGCTGCTGTTGGAACGGGACGGCCACTACCCGCCGGCCGCCGAGCTACGCGCCGAACTGGACGCCATCGCCACCGCCTCCGGCCACCCGCCCGTAACCCCCACCGGTAAGGAAGGGCCCCCTGTTAACGCTTTCGGTATAGAAGGGAACCCCTTTTGCCTGCCGAGTGGCGGAGCTGAACTCGGCCATCCGGCGGCGGGCGCACCGGGCCATCCGGCGGCGAGCACACCAGGTCATCCGGCGACGGGCACACCGGGCCGGCCGGCGACGGGCGTACCGGGCCGGCCGGTGGCGATGTGAGTACGCCGGAGGGGACCGGCGCGGCGCGGGCCGCCGACGGGCCGAGCACCCCCGACGGTGCCGGTGACCTCGCGGTCCGGCAGGCCGCGCTGGTCGCCGCCCTGGTCGCGGGTCGACCGGCCCCGCCGGGCTTCGCGCCGGAGCCGCTGGCCGCCGCCCGCGCCGCCCTGCTACGCAAGCGGGCCGGGGAGGTGGCCCGACACTGGCCCCTGCTCGCCGCCGGCCTCGGTCCGGCCTGGCCGGGCACCTTCACCGGGTGGGCCGCCGGCCGCCCCGGCAACGGTTCGCTGCGCGACGGCTGGGACCTCGCCCGGCACCTGCTCCAACGGGACGCCCTGCCCCCGTTGGGCGCCGACGAGTTGGCCGTCCGGGAGGCCACCGTCGGCTACGACGGGCAACGACCCCCGCGTACGCGGCGGCTGCCGGCGGTGGGCCGGGCCGGCGGTGCCGTCGCGCTCCAGGTCGCCGGTCGGGTACGCCTGCTGCGGGCCGCCAGCCGTTCGCGGTGACCTCGACCGCGACCCCGGTCACCGGGTACGGCAGGATCACCACATGGCCGAGCTACCTGACCGGACTCCCTCCCCCGGTCGACGGTCGGGCACTGCGCAGTCGTCGCCTACCGTGCGGCCGGCGCCTCCCGCACCGCGCCGGGCACGCGCGGGATCGCCCACGCCGAGCCGGGAGGAGTTGGCGGCGGCGGCCGACCGGACCATCCCGGACGTCGTCGCGCCCGGCCTGAACGTGCTCTTCGTGGGGATCAATCCGGGGCTGTGGTCGGCCGCCACCGGCCGGCACTTCGCCCGGCCAGGCAACCGGTTCTGGCCCGCCCTGCACCGGGGTGGCTTCACCCCGTACCAGCTTGCCCCGCACGAGCAGGACGACCTGCCCGGCTACGGCCTGGGCATCACGAACATGGTGGCCCGGGCCAGTGCCCGCGCCGACGAGCTGACCGCCGCCGAACTCGTCGCCGGCGCGGAGATCCTGACCGATACCGTCGAGCGGTACCGGCCCCGCTGGGTGGCGGTGGTCGGGGTGACCGCGTACCGGACCGGGTTCGGCCGGCCGAAGGCCACCTACGGACCGCAACCGGAGACGCTGGGCCCGGCCAAGCTGTGGGTGCTGCCCAACCCGAGCGGCCTGAACGCGCACTTCACCGCCGAGACCCTGGGTGCCGCCTTCGCCGAGTTGCGGGCGGCGACGGCATCCCGGTGACCGGTCCGCCGCCGGGCGGCGGAGTGACCGGGTGGCCGCCGGGCGGCGGAGTGACCGGGTGGCCGCCGGGCGGCGGAGTGGCCAGTTCGCCACCGGGCGGCGGAGTGACCGGTCCGCCGCTGGGCGGCCGGGCTGCTCCTGCTGGTCAGTTCGCCGCGGCTGGCGGCAGCGCCTCCTCGGCGAGGTACTGGCTCGTCGGCACGGTGGTGATCACCGGCTCGGGGCCGGTGGCGTCGGCGTACGGGCTGGGCGAGTCGGCGACCGCGAACTGGGTCCGGTACAGCTCGGCGTAGAGCCCGCCGACGGCCACCAGCTCCTCGTGCCGGCCCCGCTCGACGATGCGTCCGCCGTCGAGGACGAGGATCTGGTCGGCGTCGCGGACGGTGGAGAGCCGGTGCGCGATCACCAGCGCGGTACGCCCGGTCAACGCCACCGACAGGGCCCGCTGCACCGCCGCCTCGCTCTCGGAGTCCAGGTGTGCGGTCGCCTCGTCGAGGATCACGATCGACGGGGCCTTGAGCAGCAACCGGGCGATGGCGATGCGCTGCTTCTCCCCGCCGGAGAAGCGGTAGCCGCGCTCCCCGACCGTGGTCTGCAGGCCGTCGGGCAGCGTCCGGACCAGATCGGCGACCTGGGCGCCGGCAAGCGCCGCCCAGATCTCGTCGTCGGTGGCGTCGGGTTTGGCGTAGCGCAGGTTCTCCGCGATCGTCTCGTGGAAGAGGTGCGAGTCCTGGGTCACCACCCCGATCTCGTCCCGCAGCGAGGCGAGGGAGGCGTCGCGGACGTCCACCCCACCGACGAGCACCTGGCCGTCGGTGACGTCGTAGATCCGGGAGACCAGCATGGACAGGGTGGACTTGCCGGCACCCGAGGGCCCGACCAGGGCCACCATCTGACCCGGCTCGACGCTGAACGAGACCCCCTTGAGCACCGGCTCGTTGATGGTCCGGTCCAGCGTGGTGACCTCTTCGAGGGAGGCCAGGGAGACTTCGGCGGCGCTCGGGTACCGGAACCGGACGTCGCGGAACTCGACCCGGCCGTTGCCCGGCGGCACCGCCACCGCACCCGGCTTCTCCTCGATGCCCGGCCGCAGGTCGAGCACCTCGAAGACCCGGTCGAAGGAGACCAGGGCGCTCATCACGTCGACCCGGACGTTCGACAACGCGGTGAGCGGGCCGTACAGGCGGGTGAGCAGCAGGGCCAGCGTCACCACGGTGCCGGCGCTGACGCTGCCGGTGACCGCGAGCCAGCCGCCGAGACCGTAGGTGAGCGCCTGGGCCAGCGAGGCGACCAGCAGCATCGCGACGAAGAAGGTCCGGGAGTACATGGCGGACTGGATGCCGATGTCGCGGACCCGTTCGGCCCGCCCGGCGAACCGGCGGGCCTCCTCGTCGGGGGTACCGAAGAGCTTGACCAGCAGCGCGCCGGCCACGCCGAACCGCTCGGTCATCGTCGCGTTCATCTTGGCGTCGAGGTTGTACGACTCCCGGGTGATCTCGGCCAGCCGCTTGCCCACCCGCCGGGCCGGCACGATGAAGATCGGCAGCAGCACCAGCGAGAGCACGGTGATCTGCCAGGAGAGGGTGAACATCACCGCGGCGGTGAGCACCAGCTGGATGACGTTGCTGACCACCCCGGACAGGGTCGAGGTGAAGGCCCGTTGGGCACCCATCACGTCGTTGTTGAGCCGGCTGACCAGCGCACCGGTCTGGGTCCGGTTGAAGAACTGCAGCGGCATCCGCTGCACGTGGTCGTAGACCCGGGTCCGCAGGTCGAGGATGATCCCCTCGCCGATGCGGGCGGAGTACCACCGTTGGGCCAGCGAGAGCAGTGCGTCGAGGACGGCGAGCCCGGCGATGAACAGCGCGAGGCGGACCACCGCCGCCCCGGCGTCGGTGCCGCCCCGGTTGATCGTGTTGATCACGTCGCCGGCGAGGACCGGCGTGGCCACCCCGATGATCGCGGCGAGCACCACCGTGACCAGGAAGACCACGATGTCGCGGCGGTAGGGCCGGGCGAACGCCACGATGCGCCGGGCGGTGCCGTTGCTCAGTCGGTGGGCGGTGACCTGGTCCCGGTCGCGCATCGACCGGAGCATGCTCCATCCGCCCATGCCGCCGCCGGGCATCGGGTTCGCCACGTATCACCTCCGGGTCGTCGGGCCGCCAGGTCCATTCTCCCGACGTGTACGACAACCTCGGCGGTAACCTGGCTCTTCCCGAGCGGTCCTTACTATCCGGCACGACCGAAACGGCCGCCAGTCGGGGCGACCCGGCCCGTGCCCGGGCACGTCCGGCTCGGCTATTCCCCGCGTCCGGCCAGGTCACGCAGCCGACGGGTCTGCGCCTCCCGCTCGGCCCGCTGCTGGTCGGCGGCGTTGCGGTTGACCGCGCCCGCCAGCAGGGCCTTGATCTCGACCACCGCGTCGCGGTCGTGGGCGAGCAGGCCGGCGGTGAGGTCCCGGACCGCGTCGGTCAGCTCGGCGGTGGGCACGACGAGGGTGGCCAGGCCGATCCGGTCCGCCTCGGCGGCGTCCATCCGTCGACCGGTCGCGCAGATCTCCAGGGCCCGGGAGTAGCCGACCAGGTCGACCAGGCGCTTGGTGCCGGCGAGGTCGGGGACCAGCCCGAGGGTGACCTCGGCCATGGCGAGCCGGGCGTCCTCGGCGAGCACCCGCAGGTCGCAGGCGAGGGCGAGCTGGAAGCCGGCACCGATGGCGTGCCCCTGGACGGCGGCGACCGAGACGATGTCGGGCCGGTGCAGCCAGGTGAACGCGGCCTGGAACTCGGCTATCCGCTGCGCGCACTCGGCCTCGGGCAGGGTGGCCAGCTCGGCGAACGAGCCCGGCCCGGTGGCACCGGCGACTGCCAGGTCGAGGCCGGCGGAGAAGGCCCGCCCCTCGCCGCGTACGACGACGACCCGGACGTCACCGGGCAGCTCCCGGGAGATGTCGACGAGCGCGCGCCACATCGCCGGCGTCTGGGCGTTGAGCACGTCGGGCCGACACAACGTCACCGTCGCGACCGGCCCGGCGCAGTCGATCCGTACCCCGTCCGAACCGGCGGTCACCGGCGAAGCCTGGGGACGGCGTTGATGGGCGAGACCGGGTGGGTCACGCCTTCTTGCGACGGCGGGCACCGCCGCGCTGACGCAACTGCACGCCGGACTCGGTGAGCACCCGGTGGATGAATCCGTACGAACGGCCGGTCGAGGCCGCGAGCGCACGGATGCTCTCCCCCGAGGTGTACCGCTTTACCAGGTCCTTGGCGAGCGTCTGACGCTCGGCTCCGACGATCCGGCGACCCTTCTCAGTGCTGGTGGCTGTGCCAGTGGCTGCCATGCTGATTCCTCACGTCCCAGACTGTGCGGTTCGGATACGGTCAACACCTATTAGACCGTCTCGAACGATCATGCGCCAGATATCAACTCATCGCCAACCGACACGCTCTGCATTGTCAGGAACCCGATAGAGTGACGCCGCCGGCCCGACGGGAAGCGCACGCTGCGGATTCCCACCGGAGGCCGGTCTCATCCGACGCGACGCAATGTCCAGGACCGGACACCGACCGTCAGCGCAAGGTCGCCCGGGGGCCGCACCGGCCGGCGGGCGACAGCCCTGCTCCGGTCCGCACCGGCCGGCGGGCGGCGGCCCGACTCAGGCCAGCTCCACCAGCTCCAGCAGGTCGTCGCTCCAAGCGTCCTCGTCGCCGTCGGGCAACAGGATCGCCCGGTCCGGCTTGAGCGCCGAGACCGCGCCCGGGTCGTGGGTGACCAGCACGATCGCCCCCGGGTACCGGGCGATGGCGTCGAGCACCTGCTCCCGGCTGACCGGGTCGAGGTTGTTCGTCGGCTCGTCGAGCAGCAGCACGTTCGCGCCGGAGCAGACCAGGGTGGAGAGCGCCAGCCGGGTCTTCTCCCCGCCGGAGAGCACCCCGGCCGGCTTGTTGACGTCCTCGCCGGAGAAGAGGAACGCACCGAGGATCTTGCGCAGCTCGGTGTCGGTCTGCTCGATCGCGGCGGCCCGCATGTTCTCCAGCACGGTCCGCGAGACGTCCAGCGTCTCGTGCTCCTGGGCGTAGTAGCCCAGCCGCAGCCCGTGCCCGGCGTGCACCTCACCGGTGTCCGGCTCCAGCAGCCCGCCGAGCATCCGCAGCAGGGTGGTCTTGCCGGCGCCGTTGAGGCCGAGAATGGCCACCCGGGAGCCCCGGTCCACGGCCACGTTGACGTCGGTGAAGATCTCCAACGAGCCGTACGACTTGGACAGGCCGCTGGCGGTCAGCGGCGTCTTGCCGCACGGCGCGGGGTTCGGGAAGCGGACCTTGGCCACCTTGTCGGAGACCCGGACCTCCTCCAACCCGGAGATCAACTTCTCGGCACGGCGGGCCATGTTCTGCGCGGCGACGGTCTTGGTGGCCTTGGCCCGCATCTTGTCGGCCTGGGCCATCAGCGCGCCGGCCTTCTTCTCGGCGTTGGCCCGCTCCCGGCGGCGGCGGCGCTCGTCGGTCTCCCGCGCCTCCAGGTACGCCTTCCAGCCCAGGTTGTAGACGTCGACCACCGATCGGGTGGCGTCGAGGAACCAGACCTTGTTGACCACCGACTCCAGCAGGTCGCCGTCGTGGGAGATCACGATCAGCCCGCCCTTGTGGTTGGCGAGGAAGCCGCGCAGCCAGGTGATCGAGTCGGCGTCGAGGTGGTTGGTGGGCTCGTCGAGCAGCAGGATGCCCCCGCCGTTCTCGCCCGCGTCGCGGAACAGGATCCGGGCCAGCTCGATGCGACGGCGCTGGCCGCCGGAGAGGGTGCCGATGGTCTGGGCGAGGGCCCGGTCGGGCAGCCCGAGGTTGGCGCAGATCCGGGCGGCCTCGGCCTCGGCGGCGTACCCGCCGAGGGCGGCGAACTGGTCCTCCAGGGCACCGTACCGACGGACCAGCTTCTCGTCGGTGTCCTCGGCGAGCCGCTGCTCCAGCTCGTTCATCTGGGCCATCAGCACGTCCAGGCCCCGGGCGGAGAGCACCCGGTCGCGGCCGGTCACCTCCAGGTCGCCGGTACGCGGATCCTGCGGCAGGTAGCCGATGGCGCTGCGCCGGTCGAGCTGCCCGGCGTAGGGCTGCCCCTCCCCCGCGAGCACCTTGAGGGTGGTGGTCTTGCCGGCGCCGTTGCGCCCGACCAGGCCGATCCGGTCCCCCGGCTGCACCCGCAGGGTGGTGTCGGACAGCAGGATCCGGGCGCCGGCACGCAACTCCAGGCCGGTGGCAGTGATCATTTCGGGGAACTCGCTCTCGGGGTCCGGAAGGGCTGACTCGGGGCACGCGAAAGCGCCGGCGGGCGCGGGGCCCGTCGGCGCGGGGCGGTTCAGCCTTCGCAGAGCAGCACCCGACAAGTGTACCGGGCGTCGATCGGCGCTTCGTCCGGATTACCCGGCAAGATCATCGGGTACCGGAGCGACGTGGCGGACCCGGTCCGATACCGCAACCACACCCACGCCCAGACGTTGATCGAGGTCGACATGGAGCTGAACGAGAACGCCCGCATCGACACCAGCCAGGTGGACGACCGGCGAGGATCCGGCGGAGGTGGCGGGATCAGCGGGATACCCATCCCGATCGGCGGCGGCCGGGGAGGGATCATCGGCATCGTCGTCGCGGTGGTGGTCGCCCTGGTCGGCGGCGGTTTCGGGCTGAACTCCGCGTTCAGCGGCGGCGGCGAGGCCGGCGACAACACCGCCCTGGAGCAGCGCTGCTCGGGTGAGGACGCGCTGGCCCAGCTCGACTGCCGCAACACCCTCTACGTCAACTCGATCCAGGCGTACTGGCGTACCGCGCTGCCGCAGGCCCTCGGTGAGCAGTACCGCCCGGCCAAGACCGTCTTCTTCAGCCAGGGGGTCAGCACCGCCTGCGGGCAGGCCGACTCCGGCGTCGGCCCGTTCTACTGCCCCGCCGACAGTCAGATCTACATCGACCTGACCTTCTACCAGGTGCTCGCCGAGCAGCTCGGTGCCGCCGGCGAGTTCGCCCAGCCCTACGTGCTGGCCCACGAGTACGGCCACCACGTGCAGAACCTGCTCGGCACCAACGAGCAGGTACGCCGCCAGCAGCAGCGCGACCCGGGCAACGCCAACGAGCTGTCGGTCCGGCTGGAACTGCAGGCCGACTGCTACGCCGGCGCCTGGGCGAAGAACGCCACCGGCACGGCCGACGACACCGGCCAGAAGATCTTCACCAGCATCACCGAGCAGGACATCCGGCAGGCCATCGACGCCGCCGAAAAGATCGGCGACGACGCCATCTCCGAGCGGGCCAACCGCCCGGTCAACCCGGAGGAGTTCACCCACGGCTCGTCGGCCCAGCGTCGGGACTGGTTCACCCGGGGCTACGAGTCCGGCGACCCCACCCGCTGCGACACCTTCTCCACCCCCCTCTGAGGGGTAAGGAAGGGCCCCTTGTTAACGCTTTCGGTAGAGAAGGGTTCCCCTCTCACCATGGGGCGTTAACAAGGGGCCCTTCCTTCGTGTCAGGTGGGGTCGCGGATGAGGATGTGTACCGCGCGGGCTGCGGTGATCGCCTCGACCAGGACGGTCCGCCGGGGCTCGGGTACGTCGAGCAGCCGTTCGGCACGCAGTGCGGCCAGCGGGGCCAGCCGCCGGTCGGTCAGGACGATGTCCACCGCCCGCCGGTCCCCGCCGCAGACCAGCGTGGTCAGGGTGGCGACCTCCGGCAGCAGCAGCCGTACGGCCAGCTCGGCGGCGTCGGCCAAGGCGGCTTTGGCCTGATTGTCCCGCCGTCGGGCGAACCGCTGCTGCGACCAGCCGCCCGCGGCGGTACGCCCCTGCACGTACCGCGTGTCGACCTTGGAGATGATCAGCTCCTCGCCGGCCGCCACGCCCACCGCGACCGCGCCCTTGCGGGCCAGCAACAGGCCGATCCGGCGGGGCGCGGTCGCCGCCGCCGCGAAGGCGACCAGATCCGGGGTACGACGCACCCCGGGCGGGGCGTACAACTCGGCGGTGGCCCCGTCGGCGGCGGTGAGCAGCAGGCCGTGCGAGAGCGCGGTGGTGCTCGGCGGGCCGTGCCGGTCGGCGAAGCCGTCGACCCAGCGGGCGACGCGGGCCGGGTCGACCTGCACCCATCGGCCGCCACCGGCGGCGGGTCGGCTGGACATCACCCGACGGTACGGCACCCCGGGCGGGCCACTACCGGCCCGGCGGCCCCGTCGCGCCCGATCGGGCAGGCGGCGGCGGGGCCGGACAGCGCAGCCGGGCCGGAGAGCAAGCCGGGCCGGACAGCGCAGCCGGGCCGGAGAGCAAGCCGGGCCGGACAGCGCAGCCGGGCCGGAGAGCAAGCCGGGCCGGACAGCGCAAGCCGGGCCGGACAGCGCAAGCCGGGCCGGACAGCGGCCGGGCCGGACAGCGGCCGGGCCGAGCGGGACGGCGGCGGGTAGCGGGCCGAGCAGCGAGCCGGGCCGGGCCGGACGGCGCCGGGTAGCGGCCGAGCGGGACAGGACGGCAGCGCCGGCGGGCGGCCGGTCCAGGCAGCGGCGGGCGAACCGCGCTGACGAGACGGACGGACCGTAGTCGGCACTCGGGTGCCGGCTACGGTCCGCCCACGGCCGTGCTCAGCCCACCTCGAGCGGCAGGGTGGGGTCGCTGGTCCACTCCCGCAGCGAGCCGTCGTAGACCGCCACGTCGGTCTCGCCGATCAGGTGCAGGGCCAGGGCGTCGCCGGTGGCGGCGATCCCGCCCCCGCAGTACGTCACCTTCCGGCCCGGTTCGGCCTGTACGTCCCGGAAGATCTCCCGCAGCTCTGGTACCGGCCGGAACGTCCCGTCGGCCGGGTTGAGCAGGGCGGCGACGAAGACGTGCCGGCTGCCCGGGATGCGCCCGGGGCGGGGGTAGCTCAGCGTCTCGGTGGCGTGGAAGTCCTCCGGCGACAGCGAGTTGATCAGGCAGGCGCCGGTGCCGCTCTCGACCACCTGCCGGACCTCGTCGAGGTCGGCGAAGAGTTCCGGTCGGGGGGTGCCGACGAACTCCGCCGGCGGGTAACTCTCGGTGCCGGAGCGGGTCGGGCGGCCCTCGGCGGTCCACTTGCCGAAACCGCCGTCGAGCACCGCCACGTTGTCGAAGCCGTTGGCCAGCAGCAGCCACCAGACCCGGGTGGCCCAGAACACGTTCACCGCGTAGACCACGACGGTCGTGTCCGGGCCGATGCCCAGCCGGCCGGCCGCGGCGGCGAACCGTTCCGGTGTCGGCTTGGTGAACCACCCACCGTCGGGCTCGGAGAGCTCGTCGATGATGTCGGCGAAGGCCGCTCCCGGGATGTGGGCGGCCTCGTAGTCGGGGCGACCGGAGCTCTGGCTCCAGTCCGCGCCCGCCTCGGTCGGCGGGGCCAGGTGCACGGTAGCGTCGAGGATCCGCAGCTTCGGGTCGTCGAGATGCTCGGCCAGCCACTCGGTGGAGACGAGCGGGGTGGTCAGGTGGGCGGCGCCTGCCATCGGTCCTCCAGATGGAATCGAATACTATCCCTATCGGGATAATCTTGATTACCTTCGGTAGGAAGGACGGGCTACCACCAGACATTCCCGCAGGTGGCACGGTTCACTCGCCAACACCGACGGTGACTGCGCGTTCAGAACAGCAGGGTGACCACCGCGAGCCCGGCGATGATGGCGCTGGAGGCCAGGGCGGTGACCCGCCGGCCGCGCGGCCCGGTCAGCACCCGTCCCACCAGCGAGCCGCCACCGGCGATCAGCAGCTGCCAGCTCGCCGAGGCGAGACGCCCGCGCCGGAGTGTGCAGGCCACCGCGCTCCACCCGACGTGGTGCCCCGGCGGGCTCACCGTCATGCGGCAGCGACCGGGGACGCCGACCACGACGCCGTACGGGGCCGGGCGACGTCGGGCGCAGGGCCCGCCAGGCGGTGTGCGCGGCGAGGCCGAGCAACACCAGCGCCGCACCACCCGTAGTGGATCGGCGACCGGGGCGATCGCCGCGGCCAGCGCCGCGCCGCCGAGCACCGCCGCCGCGGCGTAGCTGCCGTCGGCAACGGCCACCCCGAGCGCGGCGGCGGCACCGACCCCGGAACGAGGTCCGCGCGGTCAGGCCGATGACGAGCACCGCGATGGCACCGACCGGGACGGCGACGCCGTACCCGGACACTATTCCGGCCAGGAACCCCGCCGTCACGACGGCTGACGGCGCGTCAGCCTGGCCCTCGGCACGGTCCGCTGTCGCCGCCCGGCAGTCGCCGCACGGACCAAAACCTGCATCGGGTACGCCTCGCTCACCCGACGGTCCTCACCCGGCCCAGCCGGACGGGCCAGTGGTTTTCCCGGCCACCCGGCCGCCCCGGAAAAACCGACGTGCGCCCCGCGTCGTCGTACGGCAGAATTGTCCAGTTGCCCGTTCTGCGCACGACGAGTGGAGTGGCGATGTCCGTGGACCACGTTCGACCAGCGGAGCCCACCGACCCATCCAGCGAAGGCACCGGCCGCCCCGACGACAGCAGCCCCCGCCCCGTCGAGGACGCCGTCGACTCCGGCGGGAGCAGCGTCCGACCCAACGAGACCACCGTGCCGATGTTGCACTGCAGTTCGCCCGAGGAGACCCTCGCGTTCTGGCGGGCTCTCGGCTTCGCGGTCACCTGGGAACAGCTCAAACCGTACGTGTACCTGGCGTTCCGGTGGAGCGGCTTCGAGCTGCACTACTACGCGCGGAGCGCGACGGCCCCGTCCCCCGGCCAGCCCGGCGGCTGCCTGGTGATGGTCGACGCGGTCGCGCCGTACCACGCGGTGTTCAGCGCGGCGATGCGCCGCGCCTACGGCAGGGTGCTGGCCAGGGGCGAGCCCAGGATCACCCGGTTCCGGCCCGGCGCGTCCCGCTTCACCGTGGTCGACCCCTCCGGAAACTTGATCACCTTCATCCAGCGCGACGAGCCGGCGGGCCTGGAGTACGGCGGCGCGAAGGATCTGACGGGGTTGGCCCGGTCGCTCGACAACGCCCGGATCCTGCGTGACTTCAAGCGGGACGACCGGGCGGCCTTCCGGGCGCTCAACTCCGGGCTGCGCCGGCACGGGGACGCGGCTCCCGCCGTCGAGCAGGCGTTGGCGCTCGCCGCGCTGATCGAGCTCTCGGTGGCGCTGGAGGAGCCGGAACGGGTACCCGGGTGGGGTGCCCGACTGCGGACTCTCGGGCTGACCGATCCGGAGCGGCAGCAGGTGACGCGCTCCGTATCCGACCAAGAGGTGCTGGCACCCTGGCTGCCCTGATCCGCTGCTCGACACGGTCAAGGTCCTGGCCTGCGTCGCTCCGGCGACGCTGTCCGGCGCCCAGTCCGGTGTCCCGCGCTCGGCCAGGTCGAGAGGTTCAGGTCACGCCTGCGAGGCCGATGCGCCTCGCTCTCTCCGTACCCGATCGGAGTGTAGATCTTGGACACTTACCGTCCAAATAGGACGGCAAGTGTCCAAGATCCACCTCGGGGCCCGCTTGGTGCGGTGACGGGAGGGGTGGGGGTGGGTGGGGAACGGGGCCCGGAAACGCGTCGAGCGCGGCACCCTGGTCGGGTGCCGCGCTCGGACGATGCCACGCTCCGAGGGGAACGCTCAGACGTTGAAGCCGAGGGTACGTAGCTGGTCGCGCCCCTCGTCGGTGATCTTGTCGGGGCCCCACGGCGGCAGCCAGACCCAGTTGATCCGGATGTCGCTGACCAGTCCCCCGCCGGGGCCGGTGGTCAGCGCCGACCGGGTCTGGTCCTCGATGACGTCGGTCAACGGGCAGGCCGCCGAGGTGAGCGTCATGTCCAGGGTGGCGACATTCTCGTCGTCGACGTGCACGCCGTAGAGCAGGCCGAGGTCGACCACGTTGATGCCGAGCTCCGGGTCGACGACATCCTTCATCGCCTCTTCGATGTCGGCGGTGGCGGCCTTGCCACCCCCGTTGCCGGCCGATGCCACCACGCCGTTGCCGGCCGATGCCATCACGCCGTTGCCGGCCGATGCCACCGCGTCGTCGCCGGTCGGCGCCACCGCGCCGCTGTCTGCCGTAGGCGCCACGTCATCGGCGGCGTGCGGTGCCACGGTGCCGTCGACGGCCGGCGTCGTCGCGCCGTCGGTGGCCACGGTGCCGCCCTGCGGCGTGGTGGCCGTTTCCTCGCTGCTCATGCCTTCACCTCCGGGCTCACGCCCACCCCGGCGCGTGCCGCGGCGTCCTTGAACGCCATCCACGGCAGCAGCGCGCACTTGACCCGGGCGGGATAGCGCGCGACACCCGCGAACGCCACCCCGTCACCGAGTACGTCCTCGTCCGGCGTGACCTCGCCACGCCCGGACATCAACTCGACGAACGCCTCGTGCACCGCGAACGCCTCACCCGCGTCCCGCCCCCGCAGCAGCTCGTGCAGCACGCTCGCCGAGGCCTGGCTGATCGAGCAGCCCAGCCCGTCGTACGAGATGTCGTGCAGCACGGTGCCGTCGCTGGCGACCCGTACGGTGACCTCGTCGCCGCAGGTCGGGTTGACGTGGTGCGCCTCGGCGACCCGGTCGGCCGGGTCGTCGGCGTCGCGCAGACCACGGCCGTGCGGGTGCTTGTAGTGGTCCAGGATGATCTCCTGGTAAAGAGAATCAGGATGCGTCACGCTGACCTCCCGTCGATCGCGGGCTCCTGCGTCGCCGCTCACGCGAACACCTTCCGCACCTGCTCCAGACCACCCACCAGGGCGTCGATCTCCGCGGTGGTGGTGTAGAGGTAGAACGACGCCCGGGTCATCGCCGGCACCCCGAACCGGGTGCAGACCGGCTTGGCGCAGTGGTGGCCGACCCGCACCTGCACGCCGAGGGAGTCGAGGACCTGCCCGACGTCGTGCGGGTGGATGTCACCCAGGGCGAACGAGATGGTGCCGCCCCGGCCCACCGGCACCGTCGGACCGAAGATCCGCAGGCCGGGCACGGTGGCCAGCGCCTCCAGCGCGTACGCGGTCAGCTCCTTCTCGTGCCACTGCACGGCCCGCACGTCCAGGCCGGTGAGGTAGTCCACGGCCGCACCGAGCGCCACCGCCTCGGCGATCGGCGGGGTGCCCGCCTCGAACCGGGCCGGCGGCGCGGCGAACGTGGAGCCGCTCATCCGTACCGTCTCGATCATCGAGCCGCCGCCGAAGACCGGTGGCATGGCCGCCAGCAGCTCGGCCCGCCCCCAGAGCACCCCGATGCCGGTCGGCCCGCACATCTTGTGGCCGGTGAAGACCACGAAGTCGGCGTCCAGGTCGACCACGTCGACGGGCAGGTGCGGCACCGACTGCGAGCAGTCCAGCAGCAGCAGCGCACCCACCTCACGCACCCGCGCGGTGATCCGCGAGGTGGCGTTGACGGTGCCGAGGATGTTCGACATGTGCACCAGCGAGACCAGTTTGGTCCGCTCGTTGACCAGGTCGGTCAGGCCCGACTCGTCCAGCCGTCCCTGCTCGGTGACCGGGAACCAGCGCAGCGTCGCGCCGGTCCGCTCGGCCAGCAGCTGCCACGGGACGATGTTCGAGTGGTGCTCCATCTCGGAGATCACGATCTCGTCGCCGGGGCCCAACCGGAACCGCTCGTCGGTCGCCGCCGACACCGCGGCGGGCAGCGAGGCGTTGGAGAACGCGTACGCCACGATGTTGATCGCCTCGGTGGAGTTCTTGGTGAACACCACCTCGTCCACGCTCGGCGCGTTGACGAACGCGGCGATCTTCGCCCGCGCGCCCTCGTACGCCTCGGTGGCCTCGGTGCCCAGGGTGTGCACCGAGCGGGACACGTTGGCGTTGTGCCGGGCGTAGTGCTCGGCGAGCACGTCGAGCACCTGACGCGGCTTGTGCGAGGTGTTGGCGCTGTCCAGGTAGACCAGCGGGTGCCCGTTGACCTCCCGGTCCAGGATCGGGAAGTCCGCGCGCACCCGCGCCACGTCGAAGCGGGGCACGTCGTCGTACTGCGGCATGCCCGGCGGGATCGCGATCGAGGTCATGGTCAGGTCAGGCCCGCGCCGAGCCGGCCCCGGCGACGTACCGCTCGTAGCCCTCTTCCTCGAGCTTGTCGGCCAGCTCCGAGCCGCCCTGCTCGACGATCCGGCCGGCCACGAAGACGTGCACGTGGTCCGGCTTGATGTAGCGCAGGATCCGGGTGTAGTGGGTGATCAGCAGCAGGCCGGTGTCGCCGGTGTCGCGGACCCGGTTGACGCCCTCGCTGACCACCCGCAGGGCGTCGACGTCGAGGCCGGAGTCGGTCTCGTCGAGGATGGCGATCTTCGGCTTGAGCAGCTCCAGCTGCACGATCTCGTGCCGCTTCTTCTCACCGCCGGAGAAGCCCTCGTTGACGTTGCGCTGGGCGAACGCCGGGTCCATGTGCAGGCGCTCCATCGCGCCGCGCAGCTCGCCACCCCAGGTACGCAGCTTCGGGGCCTCGCCGTCGATGGCGGTCTTGGCGGTGCGCAGGAAGTTGGCCACCGAGACGCCGGGCACCTCGACCGGGTACTGCATGGCCAGGAAGAGCCCGGCGCGGGCCCGCTCGTCGACGGACATGGCCAGCACGTCGACGCCGTCGAGGGTCACGGTGCCGCCGGTGATCTCGTACTTGGGGTGGCCGGCGATCGAGTACGCCAGGGTGGACTTGCCGGAGCCGTTCGGGCCCATGATGGCGTGGGTCTCGCCGGAGCGCACGGTCAGGTCGACACCGGCCAGGATCGGCTTGAGCTCACCCTCGGGCAGCTTGACCGACACCTGCAGGTCGCGGATCTCCAGGGTGCTCATTATCGGGTCACTCCATTGCTCGGCAGCGGACGGCCCTCGCCGTCGACGGGAAGGTAGATGTCGCCGTCGCGCACGTCGACGGGGTAGACGGGTACGGGTTCGGTGGCGGGCAGCCCGGTGGGCTCACCGGTACGCAGGTCGAAACGGGATCCGTGCAGCCAGCATTCCAGCGTGCACCCGGAGACCTCGCCCTCGGACAGCGCGACGGCGGCGTGCGAGCACTCGTCCCGCACCGCGTAGAACCGGTCGTCCTCGGCGTGCACCAGGGCGATCGTCGTACCAGCGACGTCCGCGCTGATCACGCTGCCCTTCGGCACGTCCTCGGTCGAACAGATCCTGATCATCAGGCACCGGCCCGGGTGAGTCGGGCCTCGATGGCCTCGCCCAGCCGCTCGCGCAGCTCCTCGACCGGGATCTTGTTGATCATCTCGGCGAAGAAGCCCCGGACCACCAGACGACGGGCCTCGGCCTCCGGGATCCCCCGGGCCATCAGGTAGAACAGCTGCTCGTCGTCGAAGCGGCCGGTCGCGCTGGCGTGACCGGCGCCGGCGATCTCGCCGGTCTCGATCTCCAGGTTGGGTACGGAGTCCGCCCGCGCGCCGTCGCTCAGCAGCAGGTTCCGGTTGATCTCGTAGGTGTCGGTGCCGGTGGCCTCGGCCCGGATCAGCACGTCGCCCACCCAGACGGTGTGCGCGTCGTCGCCCTGCAGGGCACCCCGGTAACCGACGTGGCTGCGGCAGTCCGGCACGGTGTGGTCGACCAGCTGGCGGTGCTCCAGGTGCTGGCCGGAGTCGGCGAAGTAGAGGCCGTACAGCTCGGCCTCGCCACCCCGGTCGGTGTACTCCACGCTGGTGTACTGCCGGACCAGGTCACCGCCGAGGGTGACCTGCACGTGGCTGACCCGCGCGTCGCGGCCCAGCCTGACCTTCAGGTGCTGGGCCTGCACCGCGTCGGCGGCCCAGTCGGCGACCGTGACCAGGGTCAGCTTCGCGCCGTCGGCCACCGCCACCTCGACGTTGTCGGCGAGCGTGGTCGATCCGGTGTGCTCCAGCACCACGGTCACCTCGGCGAACCGGCCCACCTCGACGAAGGTGTGCCCGAAGGCCAACTGCTCCGCACCGTCGCCGGTCACCCGTACGGTCACCGGCGCGTCCACCACGGTGTCCGCGGCGACCGCCAGCAGCAGCGCGTCGGCGGCCCCGCCGTAGGCCAGCGCGCTGATCCGGTCGACCGGGGTGAGCACGCTGCCCACCCGCGCGTCGCCGGTGTCGATCCGCTCGACGGTGACGCCCTCGGGCAGGTCACCGTGGGAGTGCCGGACCGCGCCGGTGGCGGTCTGGTCGTCACCGACCAGACCGCGCAACCGCTTGAGCGGGGTGAAGCGCCACTCCTCCTCCAGGCCGGTCAGGGCCGGGAAGTCGGCGACGTCGTACGAGCGGAGCGCCTGGGACTTGGTGCTGGGCGGCGCGGAAGCCTGAATGGTCATCTCTTCCTTGGTCTTCTGTCAGTGCGACGACGGTGTCCGGGGTGCGCGGACGGCGGTGTGGGCGGCCTCAGCCGACCGCGCCCTCCATCTGCAGCTCGATGAGGCGGTTGAGCTCCAGGGCGTACTCCATCGGGAGCTCCTTGGCGATCGGCTCGATGAAACCGCGCACGATCATCGCCATCGCCTCGTCCTCGCCCAGACCCCGGCTCATCAGGTAGAAGAGCTGGTCGTCACTGATCTTGGAGACGGTGGCCTCGTGCCCCATCGAGACGTCGTCCTCGCGGATGTCGACGTACGGGTACGTGTCGGAGCGGGAGATCGTGTCGACCAGCAGCGCGTCGCACTTGACCGTGCTCGCGCTGTGGTGCGAGCCCTCCAGCACCTGCACCAGACCCCGGTACGAGGTCCGGCCGCCGCCCCGGGCGATCGACTTCGACACGATGGACGAGGAGGTGTGCGGCGCGGCGTGCACCATCTTCGCGCCGGCGTCCTGGTGCTGACCCTCACCGGCCATCGCCACCGAGAGCACCTCGCCCTTGGCGTGCTCACCGGTCATGTAGACCGCCGGGTACTTCATGGTGACCTTGGAGCCGATGTTGCCGTCGACCCACTCCATGGTCGCGCCCTCGTGGCACACCGCGCGCTTGGTGACCAGGTTGTAGACGTTGTTCGACCAGTTCTGGATGGTCGTGTACCGACACCGGGCGTTCTTCTTGACGATGATCTCCACGACCGCGCTGTGCAGCGAGTCGGAGGAGTAGATCGGCGCGGTGCAGCCCTCGACGTAGTGCACGTACGCGCCCTCGTCGACGATGATCAGGGTCCGCTCGAACTGGCCCATGTTCTCCGTGTTGATCCGGAAGTAGGCCTGCAGCGGGATGTCCACGTGGACGCCCTTGGGCACGTAGATGAACGAGCCACCGGACCACACCGAGGTGTTCAGCGCGGCGAACTTGTTGTCGCCGACCGGGATCACCGTGCCGAAGTACTCCTTGAAGACGTCCTCGTGCTCGCGCAGCGCGGTGTCGGTGTCCAGGAAGAGCACGCCCTGCTCCTCCAGGTCCTCCCGGATCTTGTGGTAGACCACCTCGGACTCGTACTGGGCGGCGACCCCGGCGACCAGGCGCTGCTTCTCCGCCTCGGGGATGCCCAGCTTGTCGTAGGTGTTCTTGATGTCCTCGGGCAGGTCCTCCCAGCTGGCGGCCTGCTTCTCGGTGGAGCGTACGAAGTACTTGATGTTGTCGAAGTCGATCCCGGTGAGGTCGGCGCCCCAGGCCGGCATCGGCTTGCGGCCGAACAGGCGCAGGCCCTTGAGTCGCAGGTCGAGCATCCAGGCCGGCTCGTTCTTCTTGGCCGAGATGTCCCGCACCACCGCCTCGCTGAGGCCCCGCTGGGCGACCGACCCGGCGGCGTCGGGATCGGCCCAGCCGTACTCGTAGTTACCCAGGGCGGCGAGCTGCTCCTCCTGGGTCAGGGGGGCGACGATCTGCTCGGTCATCTATCTGTCCTCACAGTGGTGACGGGCTTTCCGGACTGGTCACGCCCCGGCTGGGCGGGAATGTGCGTGGTGCACACCCCGTCGCCGTGCGCGATGGTGGCCAGGCGCTGCACGTGGGTGCCGACCAGACGGGAGATCACCGCGGTCTCGGCCTCGCACAGCTGGGGGAACTCGGCGGCCACGTGCGCCACTGGGCAGTGGTGCTGGCAGAGCTGCCCGCCGGAGGCGATCGTGGTCGCGTTGGCAGCGTAACCCTCGGCGGTCAACGCCGCGGCAAGTGCCTCGGCCCGCGCCGGGAGATCGTCGCCGGCGTCCTCCATCGCGGAGCGGCAGCGGGCCTCCAGGGCGGCGACCTGGTCGGTGGCGAACGCCTCGACCGCGTCCGAGCCACCGGTACGGGCGATCCACCGCAGGGCGGCGGTGGCCATGTTGTCGTAGTGGTGGGTGCCGCAGCGGACCCGGGCCGCGTCGGTCAGCCCGAAGAGCTTGGCCGGTCGGCCCCGGCCCCGGTGCCCCCGGACGGTCTGCTCCCGGGCGGCCACGTCACCGTCGGCGAGCATCGCGTCGAGGTGCCGGCGGATCGCCGCCGGGCTCAGCCCGAGCGCGGCGCCCAACTGCGCGGCGGTGGTCGCCCCCTGCTCCAGCAGGAGCCGGGTGACCCGGTCCCGGGTCGAGACGTCGGCTGCGGGCGCGCTGCCGGACGGGGCCGCACCGGCGGCCAGACCGGCCGTCGGCCGGTGCCCGTGGAGCTCCGCCGCGTATTTCACAACGCCAACGTTACGTATTTCCGGCAGGGGTGGCAAACCCGGGTCCGGGTGATCCGAACCACCGGTGCCCCGGAGCCGCCCGGACCCCGAGCACTACGGTGCGTAGGATTTGCGCCGTGACGCCCTCTGCCCGGCTTCCGGTATCCGCCACACTGCTCCGCCGCCTCGCGTTCGCGTCGATCGTCGCGAACGTCGCGATCGTCGGCACCGGCGGGCTGGTCCGGCTGACCGCCTCCGGTCTCGGCTGCCCCACCTGGCCCCGGTGCACCGACGACTCGTACACCACCACCGCCGAGATGGGCATGCACGGGGTGATCGAGTTCGGCAACCGGCTGCTCACCTTCGCGGTGGGGGCGATCGCACTGGCCGTAGTGGTGGCCGTGCTGAGCCACCGTCCCCGCCGGCCGGAGCTGGTGCCGCTGGCGGTCGGGGTGCTGCTGGGCATCCCCGCCCAGGCGGTGATCGGCGGCATCACCGTGCTCACCGACCTCAACCCGTGGGTGGTGGGGCTGCACTTCCTCGCCTCGATGGTGGTCATCGCGGTGGCGTACGCGCTCTGGCGGCGGATCAAGGATCCGGCCGGGCCGGTGGTGCCGGTGGTGCCGGTGGTGCCGGCGCCGCTGCGCACCCTGGCCCGGCTCACCGCCGTGGTCAGCGCCTCCGTGCTGGTGGTCGGGACCTGGGTCACCGGCAGCGGCCCGCACGCCGGCGACCACGGCGCGGCCCGCAACGGCCTTGACCCGCAGACTATCTCCCAGCTCCACGCCGACGGCGTCTTCCTGCTGATCGGGCTCTCCGTGGCGCTGGTCTTCGCCTTCCGCGCCGTGGGCGCGGCGCACGCCGCCCGGGCCGCCGGGATCCTGGTCGCGGTGGAGCTGGGTCAGGGCCTGATCGGTGTCGTGCAGTACCTCACCGACCTGCCCGCGCTGCTGGTCGGCGCGCACATGGTCGGCTCCTGCCTGGTGCTGCTGGCCACCCTGTCGATGCTCTGGTCGACCCGCGAGCGCCGCCCGGTTCAGCCCGGCCGCGACGACGACAGGCGGCCGGCGATGGCCTCGGCCAGCCGGTCGGCGGCACCCTCGGCGTAGCCGAGGAAGAGCGACGGCTCGGCCAGCTCCAGCTCGACCAGCACCGGCGCGCCATCCGGACCGGCGATCAGGTCCACCCGGGCGTAGAGCAGCTGGCCCGGGCCGCCCGGCACGGTCGCCAGGGCCTTCCCGGCAACCGCCAGCTGGTCGGCGGTGGCGCTGCGGGCGGTGATCTCCTCCGGCCGGTACAGGCCGGGCGCACGAAGGTCCGGGCCGGTGAGGATCGGGCCCTTGCGGATCGCGTGGCTGAAGACCGGGCCGTCCGGGCCGGCCAGGAAGAGCAGCGCGGTCTCGCCGTCGGTGTCCACCGCGCTCAGGTACGGCTGCACCATGACCGTCCGGCCGGCCGCCGTGAGCCGACGGACGTGGGCCACGGCCAACTCGCGGTGCCGGGGGTCGGCCGGGTCGTACCGGCCGGTGTCCTGGCTGCCCGCGCTGACCGCCGGCTTGACCACGTACTCGCCGGGCCCGGTCGGGGGTTGCCAGTGCTGACCGGGCTCGACCCAGCTGGTGGGCACGGTGGGCACCCCGGCCCGGCCCAGCTCGGCCAGGTACCGCTTGTCGGTGTTCCAGCCGACCACCCCGGCCGGGTTGGCCAGCCGGGGCACCCGGGTCGCCCAGGCGACGAAGTCGTCCCGGCGTGGCACGTAGTCCCACGGGGAACGGAGCACCACCAGGTCGTAGCCGGCCCAGTCGACCCGTGGGTCGTCCCAGACCTCCGGTACGGCGGTGACGCCCCGGGCGGCCAGCGGGGCGATCACCAGGCGGTCGTCCGCCTCCAGCTCCGCGAACTCGGTGCAGGTGACCAGGGCGATCCGCGCCCCGGCCCGGGTGCCGCCGGTCATCGCGGTCAGCGGGCCATCGTCCGGCGGGCCATCGACCGCCACAGGTCGTTGCTCGGCCGCATCTGGTCCATCAGCTCCCGCTCCCAGGCGTTCTCCACGTCCACTCCCGCCTCGGCGCAGGCCTGGCGGGCGGTGACGGTGTCCTCGGCGAACTGGTCGCCCCAGGCACCGTCGGTGCCGACCAGGACGATGCGCGCTCCGCGCTTGCCGACGTACTCGACGACCGCCTTCGCGCCGCCGTGGCTGGCGGCGAACGACCGGATTCCCGCGACCAGGCCGTTGGGGGCCGGCGCGGGGGTCTGCTCGGCGGTCAGGGTTGTATCGGAACCATCTGCCATGACGCGAAGCCTAAGCAGACTTCGGATGACACGCGGCGGAACCATCAACTATTTGTGATGCCGATTACGAAAAGGTTTAGCCTTGCTCCGCAGCGTAATGCCCGGATATATCCGCTTATGACGGGACCAAATGCACCAGAAACGGTGCCGGCGTGGCTCAGATCAGCGCGTCCAGGGCGACCGCGGCGAAGACGATGGTCAGGTACGTCGTCGACCAGTGGAACAGCCGCATCGGCCGGACCGCCTCGCCACGGGTCACCCGCCCGCAGAGCCGGTGCGCCTCCAGCAGGAAGATGCCCCCGACCACCAGGGTGGGCACGCCGTAGATGGCGCTCATGCCCAGCGGCCAGAGGGCCAACGAGGTCAGCACGGTGAGCCAGGCGAAGATCAGGATCTCGGCGTTGACCCGACGGGCCGAGGCCACCACCGGCAGCATCGGGATGCCGGCCCGGGCGTAGTCGTCCTTGTACTTCATGGCCAGCGGGTAGAAGTGCGGCATCTGCCAGAAGAAGACCACCGCGAAGAGCACCCAGGCGGCCGGGGCCAGCGACCCGGTCACCGCCGCCCAGCCGATCAGCACCGGCGCGGCCCCGCACGCCCCACCCCAGAAGGTGTTGGCCGTCGTGGTGCGCTTGAGCCAGAGCGTGTAGACCAGGTCGTAGTAGAGAATCGCGGCGAGGGTGAGCCCGGCGGCCAGCAGGTTGGTGAAGACCGCCATCAGGGCCACCGACACCGCCGCCAGCACCAGCCCGAACACCAACGCGCTGCGCGGCGACACGGTGTGCGCGGGCAGCGGGCGCCGCTTGGTGCGCCGCATCAACTGGTCGATGTCCCGGTCGATGTAGCAGTTGAGCACGCTGGCCGCGCCGGCGGCGAGCGAACCGCCGACCAGCACCACCGCCACCAGCCAGAGCGAGGGCAGCCCGCCGTGCGCCAGCATCATCGCCGGCACCGTGGTGACCAACAGCAACTCGACGATCCGGGGCTTGGTGAGCGTGACGTAGGCCGAGACGACCGCCCGCACGTCCCGCCGTACCACCGGCGGCGCGTCGTCCGTCCGCACCGGCGGTGGCCCGGCAGGTTTGCTGACGGGGCGCTCGGTGATCATGCTCACGGATTGCCACCTTCCGGCATCGGCAGGGGGAGTTCGAGTCGGTCGGGGCCCGGAATCCGGGGCCACACACCGACCGACAGCCTACGCGTCGCCGTTTGCGCTGCCCGGGCGACCCGACAACGGTGCGCCCGTCGTCACAGTACGAGATGAACGATCCACCGGGTCCGTCCCGTACCTCAGACCATGCAGAGATCCCTGGGCGGATGTTTAGAACCGCTCGATAGGGTCATCACCGAGGGTTCCGCCCAACCGAGGAGCACATACATCGTGGCTGCCAACCGACCCGCGCACTCGACACTGAACTGGACCGACCTCGACCGGCGGGCGGTGGACACCGTCCGCGTACTGGCCATGGACGCCGTGGAGAAATCCGGCAACGGCCACCCCGGCACCGCGATGAGCCTCGCTCCCGCGGCCTACCTTCTGTTCAACCGGGTCATGCGGCACAACCCGACCGACCCGAACTGGCCCGGCCGGGACCGCTTCGTGCTCTCCGCCGGGCACTCCAGTCTGACCCTGTACATCCAGCTCTTCCTCGCCGGGTACCCGTTGAGCCTGGACGACCTGAAGGCGCTGCGGCAGTGGGGCTCGCTGACCCCGGGTCACCCGGAGCACGGCCACACCCCGGGCGTGGAGACCACCACCGGGCCGCTCGGCCAGGGGCTGGGCAACGCGGTCGGGATGGCGATGGCGGCCCGCCGCGAGCGGGGGCTGTTCGACCCGGACGCCGAGCCGGGCGCGTCGGTCTTCGACCACCAGATCTGGTGCATCGCCTCCGACGGTGACATCGAGGAGGGCATCAGCCACGAGGCCAGCGCGCTCGCCGGCCACCAGCAGCTGGGCAACCTCACCCTGATCTACGACGACAACGAGATCTCGATCGAGGACGACACCCGGATCGCGATGAGCGAGGACGTCGCCGCCCGGTACGCGGCGTACGGCTGGCACGTGCAGACCGTCGACTGGCGCACCGGCGACGCCGACCAGGGCGACTACCACGAGAACGTCGAGGCGCTCTTCGAGGCGCTTACCGCCGCCCGGGCCGAGACCAACCGGCCGTCGTTCATCGCGCTGCGCACCATCATCGGCTGGCCCGCGCCGAACAAGCAGAACACCGGCAAGATCCACGGCTCGGCGCTAGGCGCCGACGAGGTCGCCGCCACCAAGCAGATCCTCGGCTTCGACCCGGCCCGCACCTTCGACGTCGACGAGGAGGTCCTCGGCCACGCCCGGCAGGTGGTCGGCCGGGGCGGCGAGGCCCAGCAGGAGTGGCAGCAGGCGTACGACAAGTGGGCCGAGGCCAACCCGGAGCGCAAGGCGCTGCACGACCGGCTGGCCGGGCGGATCCTGCCCGACGGCTGGACCGAGGCGCTGCCGACCTTCCCCGCCGACGCCAAGGGCGTGGCCACCCGGGCCGCCTCCGGCAAGGTCCTGGAGGCTCTCGCCCCGGTGCTGCCCGAGCTGTGGGGCGGCTCGGCCGACCTGGCCGAGAGCAACAACACCACCATGAAGGGCGAGCCGTCGTTCGTCCCGGCGGTGCACGCCACCAAGGACTTCCCCGGTCACGAGTACGGCCGCACCCTGCACTTCGGCATCCGTGAGCACGCCATGGGCGCGATCCTCAACGGCATCGCCCTGCACGGCGGCACCCGCCCGTACGGCGGCACGTTCCTGGTCTTCAGCGACTACATGCGCCCCTCGGTGCGGCTGGCCGCGCTGATGAAGCTGCCGGTCACCTACGTCTGGACGCACGACTCGATCGGGCTGGGCGAGGACGGCCCCACCCACCAGCCGGTGGAGCACCTGACCGCGCTGCGGGCCATCCCCGGCCTGGACGTGGTCCGTCCCGCCGACGCCAACGAGACCGCCTGGGCGTGGCGGCAGGCCCTGGAGCACACCGACCGGCCGACCGCGCTGGCGCTGAGCCGTCAGGCGCTGCCGACCCTGGACCGCACGGTGGTGGCCGGCGCCGAGGGGACCGCCAAGGGCGGTTACGTGCTGGCCGAGGCGTCCACCGGCAAGCCGCAGGTGATCATCATCGGCACCGGTTCCGAGGTGCAGCTCTGCCTGACCGCCCGGGAGCGGCTGGAGGCCGAGGGCACCCCCGCCCGGGTCGTCTCGATGCCCTGCCAGGAGTGGTTCTTCGCCCAGGACGAGGCGTACCGCGAGTCGGTGCTGCCCCGTGGGGTAAAGGCACGGGTGAGCGTGGAGGCCGGCATCGCGATGTCCTGGCGGGGCATCGTCGGCGACGGTGGCGAGTGCGTGAGCCTGGAGCACTACGGCGCGAGCGCTCCGCACTCCGTGCTCTTCGAGCAGTTCGGTTTCACGCCCGACCGGATCATCGCCGCCGCGCACGCGGCGTTGAGCCGGCAGGGCGACATCACCGGTTTCACCACCGGCAACTGAGGGAGCGGCAGCGCATGACAGACAGACTGGGTGAGCTCACCGCCGCGGGAGTGGCGGTCTGGCTCGACGATCTTTCCAGGGTGCGGCTCAGCTCGGGCGGGCTGGACCAGCTCCGCCGGGAGCAGCACGTGGCCGGGGTGACCACCAACCCGACCATCTTCGCCAAGGCGCTCAGCGACGCCGACGAGTACAACTGGCAGTTGCGGGACCTGGCCACCCGGGGCGTGGACGTCGAAGAGGCGGTCCGCATGCTCACCACGTACGACGTGCGGTGGGCGTGTGACGTGATGCGGCCCTCGTACGACGGCAGCGCCGGGGTCGACGGCCGGGTCTCCATCGAGGTCGACCCCCGGGTGGCCCACGACAGCGACAAGACCCTCGCCGAGGCCAAGGCGCTGTGGTGGCTGGTGGACCGGCCCAACCTGTTCATCAAGATCCCGGCCACCGAGGCCGGCCTGCCGGCGATCACCAAGACCCTGGCCGAGGGGATCAGCGTCAACGTCACGCTGATCTTCGGGCTGGACCGCTACTCGGCGGTGATGGAGGCCTTCCTCGCCGGGCTGGAGCAGGCCAAGGCCAACGGCCACGACCTGTCCAAGATCGGCTCGGTGGCCTCGTTCTTCGTCTCCCGGGTCGACTCCGAGGTCGACAAGCGACTGGAGAAGATCGGCTCCGAGCAGGCCAAGGCGCTGCGCGGCAAGGCCGCCGTGGCCAACGCCCAGCTCGCCTACGAGCGCTACGGCGAGGTCTTCTCCTCCGACCGCTGGCAGGCCCTGGCCGACGCCGGCGCCCACCCGCAGCGCCCGCTCTGGGCATCCACCTCGACGAAGAACCCGGACTACCGGGACGTCATCTATGTCGAGGAGCTGATCGCCCCGGGCACCGTCAACACCATGCCCGAGTCGGTGGTGCAGGCGTACGCCGAGCACGGCGAGACCCAGGCGGACACCATCACCGGCTCGTACGACGCGGCCCGGCAGGTCTTCGACGACCTCGCGTCGGTCGGCGTCGACATGTCGGACGTGATCGCCACCCTGGAGCGCGAGGGGGTGGAGAAGTTCGAGGCGAGCTGGCAGGAGCTGCTCGACGGGGTCCGCAAGTCGCTGACCGCCGCGGCCCAGGGCACCGGTGCGCCGAACCAGGCCGCCCAGGACAACGCCGCCGCCGCCCAGCAGGCCGGAGGCAACGCATGAGCGAGCGAATCATCAGGGCCGGAGGCAACGCATGAGTGACCTGCTCGACGGGCCGGTCGAGGCCGCCGCGGGGCTGTCCGTGCACGGCGCCGACACGGTCGACCGGTCCGCCCCGGCCTCCACCCGGGACGCGCTGGTCTCGGCCGGGGTGCCGGCGAAGCTGGCCGCCAAGGACCCGACGCTGTGGGGTCCGGACGCCCAGGCCGAGGCGCAGGTCCGGCTGGGCTGGGTGGACACCTGGCGGCAGAGCCGGGAGCTGCTCCCCCAGCTCGCCGAGCTGCGGGCCGAGCTGGCCGACCTGGACCACGTGGTGCTGGCCGGGATGGGCGGTTCGTCGCTGGCCCCCGAGGTCATCGCGCGGACCCTCGGCAAGTCGCTGACGGTGCTGGACACCACCGACCCCGGGCAGGTCCGGGCGGCGCTGGCCGACCGGCTGGAACGCACGGTCGTGGTGGTGGCCAGCAAGTCCGGCTCCACGGTCGAGACGGACAGCCACCGCCGGGCGTACTGGCAGGCGTTCCTGGACGCGGGGCTGAGCGAGGCGGAGGCCGGCCGGCACTTCGTCATCGTCACCGACCCGGGCTCGCCGTTGGCCGACACCGCGGCCGAGATGGGCGCCTTCACGGTGCTCGCCGACCCGAACGTGGGCGGCCGGTACTCCGCGTTGACCGCGTTCGGGATGGTGCCCGCCGCCCTGATCGGCGTCGAGGTGGCCGAGCTGCTCGACGAGGCCGAGGCGCTCGCCGGTTCCTTCGGCGCCGACCGGGACAACCCCGGGCTGGCCCTGGGCGCGGCGCTGGGCGCGGCGGCCACCATGGGCCGGGACAAGGTCGCGCTGGTCTCCGACGGCACCGGCATCGAGGGCCTGGGTGACTGGGCCGAGCAGCTGATCGCCGAGTCGACAGGCAAGGCCGGAATCGGGATCCTGCCGGTCGTGGTGGAGTCGCCGCAGAGCCCCGGCGCCACCGGCGCGGACGTGCTGACCGTGAGCTACGGCGGCGCGCTGACCGCCGGTGCGGTGCCCGGCGGCGGGGCCACCCCGGACGTCGCGGTCAACGGTTCGCTCGGCGCCCAGTTCATGACCTGGGAGTACGCCACCGCGATCGCGGGCGTGGTGCTCGGCATCGATCCGTTCAACCAGCCGAACGTGACCGAGAGCAAGGAGAACACCAACAAGATCCTCGCCTCGGGTCCGCCGGCCGAGCGGCCGTCGTTCACCGACGGCGCGATCGAGGTGTACGCACCGGACGGCGCCCCGGGTGACCTGGTAGGCGCGCTGCGCTGGCTGCTGGACGGGCTGGGCGCGGAGGGCTACCTGGCCGCGATGGCGTACCTGGACCGGTTCGCCGATGCCGAGGCGGCCCGGCTGCGACCGCTGCTGGCCGCGGCGGGCGGACGTCCGGTGACCTTCGGCTGGGGGCCGCGCTTCCTGCACTCCACCGGCCAGTACCACAAGGGTGGTCCGCAGGTGGGCAGCTACCTGCAGCTGACCGGCGCGGTCGGCGACGACCTGCCGGTGCCCGGCAAGCCGTACACCTTCGGGCAGTTGCAGGCGGCGCAGGCCGCCGGTGACCGGCAGGCGCTCGCCGGCCGGCAGCGGCCGGTGCTGCGGCTGCACCTGACCGACCGGGCGGCGGGCATCGCCCAGCTGCTGGATGCGGCCGGACGGCTGTCGACGTGACGATGAACGACGTGGACCGAGCGGAGCGAGGAGGCGGCGTGAACCCCCTACGCGACGCCCAGGACCGGCGGCTGCCGAGGATCCCGGAGCCGTGCGCTCTGGTGATCTTCGGCGTCACCGGTGACCTGGCTCGCAAGAAGCTGTTACCCGCGGTGTACGACCTGGCCAACCGGGGGCTGCTGCCCCCGGGCTTCGTGGTGCTGGGCTTCGCCCGGCGCGACTGGGCCGACGGCGACTTCGAGTCGCTGGCCCACGAGGCGGCCAAGGAGCACTGCCGGACCCCGTGGCGGGAGGAGGTCTGGGCCCGGCTGGCCGGCAACATCAAGTTCGTCGGCGGCTCGTTCGACGACGACGCGGCCTTCGACCGGCTCGCCCGGACCCTGGACGACCTGCGCGACAGCCACGGCATCCACGGCAACGCCGCGTTCTACTTCTCCATCCCCCCGGCGGCGTTCCCGGTGGTGCTCAAGCAGCTCGCCCGCACCGGCATGGCCGACAACGAGAAGTGCGGCGGCTGGCGTCGGGTGGTGGTCGAGAAGCCGTTCGGGCACGACCTGCCCTCGGCCAAGGAGCTCAACGACCTGGTCGACGACGTCTTCACCGGCCAGGACGTCTTCCGCATCGACCACTACCTGGGCAAGGAGACGGTCCAGAACATCCTCGCCCTGCGGTTCGCCAACAACCTGTTCGAGCCGCTGTGGAACTCGCACTACGTCGACTCGGTGCAGATCACCATGGCCGAGGACGTCGGGATCGGCAGCCGGGCCGGCTTCTACGACTCGGTGGGCACCGCCCGGGACGTGGTGCAGAACCACCTGCTCCAGCTGCTCGCCCTGGTCGCGATGGAGGAGCCGACCAGCTTCGACGCCGACGAGATCCGGGCCGAGAAGCTCAAGGTGCTGCGGGCCATCACCATCCCGGCCGACGTGGCCCGGGACACCGTCCGGGGCCAGTACCTGCCCGGCTGGGTGGGCGGTCAGCGGGCTGTCGGCTACCGGGACGAGGACGGTGTCCCGGCGGACTCCACCACCGAGACGTACGTGGCGGTCAAGCTCGGCATCCAGAACCGCCGCTGGGCCGAGGTGCCGTTCTACATCCGGGCCGGCAAGCGGTTGCCCCGCCGGGTGACCGAGGTCGCCATCATGTTCAAGAAGGCGCCCCACCTGCCGTTCAACGACGCCGACATGGAGATGCTCGGCAACAACCAGCTCGTCATCCGGGTCCAGCCGGACGAGGGCGTGGTGCTCAAGTTCGGCTCCAAGGTGCCGGGCACCACCATGGAGGTCCGCGACATCGCGATGGACTTCCAGTACGGCGAGGCGTTCACCGAGTCCAGCCCCGAGGCGTACGAGCGGTTGGTGCTGGACGTCCTCATCGGTGACCGGACGCTCTTCCCCGACGCCGCCGAGGTCGAGCAGAGCTGGGCGGTGGTCGACCCCCTGGTGCACGCCTGGGAGGACACCAAGCCGAAGCCGTACCGCTCCGGCGAGTGGGGCCCCCGGGCCGCCGACGAGATGCTGGCCCGCGAGGGCCGGGCGTGGCGGCGGGCGTGACCAGGCGCAGCGAGCAGACCAGGAGGCTCCATTGATCGGCCTGTGGGACACCACCGGTAACGAGGTGGTCAAGGCGCTGGCCGCCGAGCGGCGCAGCGCCGGCGGAGTGGCCAGTGGGATGGCACTCACGCTGATCGTGGTGACGGACGAGAAGCGGGTCCGCGACGCGGAGGCGGCGGCGACGGTGGCCGCCGCCGCCCACCCGTGCCGGCTGCTGGTGGTGGTCCGCGCCGACGTGGAACGCAACCGGGACCGGCTGGACGCGGAGATCGTCGTCGGCGGGCGGCTCGGCCCGTGCGAGGCGGTGGTGATGCGGATGTACGGGCGGCTCGCCCTGCACGCCGAGTCGGTGGTGATGCCGCTGCTGGTGCCGGACGTACCGGTGGTGACCTGGTGGCACGGCGAGCCGCCGACGGAGATCGCCACCGACTTCCTCGGGGTGGTGGCCGACCGGCGGATCACCGACACCGCCCAGGCTCCCGACCCGCTCGCGGCACTGCGCCTGCGGGCCGAGGACTACGCCCCGGGTGACACCGATCTGGCGTGGACTCGGATCACCCCGTGGCGCACCCTGGTCGCGGGGGCGTTCGACACCACCCAGGCGCAGGTCACCGAGGCGACGATCGTGGCGCCGCCGAAGGATCCGACCGCGGCGCTGATGTCCGGCTGGTTGAGCAGCCGGCTGGGCATCACCCCGCGGTGGGAGGCCACCGAGGAGTTCCCCCGGATGCGTCAGGTGCAGCTGCGCTGCGCCAACGGTGACGAGTTGACCCTGACCCGGGACGACAGCCGGGCCACCTTCCGCCGTACCGGGCAGCAGGACCGGACCCTGCCGTTGGTCCGTCGGCCGCTCGGCGACGAGCTGGCCGAGGAGCTGCGCCGGCTCGACGCCGACCAGGTGTACGCCGAGGCGCTGGGTGCCTCGGCCGGCCTGGCCGACCTGGACCGGCGGCCCGCTCAGCGGGTGCACATCTGGAAGGACCCGACCACCGCCGAACGGACCCGGGCCGGCGCCACCGCGCACGCCGGCCCGGCCGACAACTGATGGCCCCGACTGTGACCGCAGAGACGAAGGCAATCCATGAGTGAGGCGAGTGTCGCCGTACACGCCGACGCCGACCTGCTGGCGCAGGCGGTGGCGGCCAGGTTGGTGGTGAAGCTGCTCGACGCCCAGGCCGAACGGGGTCAGGCGTCGGTGGTGTTGACCGGTGGGCGGATCGCCGCCGCGGTGTACCGGGCGGTGGGCGCGCTGCCGGCCCGGGACGCCATCGACTGGTCCCGGGTCGACGTGTGGTGGGGCGACGAGCGGTTCCTGCCCGCCGGTGACCCGGACCGCAACGAGACCCAGGCCCGGGCGGCCCTGCTCGACCAAGTGCCGCTGGACCCGGCCCGGGTGCACCCGATGCCGGCCTCCGACGGCCCCGACGGCGCCGACCCGGAGGCCGGTGCCGCCCGGTACGCCGAGGAGCTGGCGGCGGCGGCCCGACCGGGGCACGCCGCCCTGCCCCACTTCGACGTCCTGATGTTGGGCGTCGGCGAGGACGGGCACGTCGCGTCGGTCTTCCCGGAACATCCGGTGCACCACGACAACCGACCGGTGAGCGCCGTGCGGGGCAGCCCCAAGCCGCCACCGGTGCGGACCACCCTCACCCTGCCGACGATCAACACGGCGGAAGAGGTGTGGCTGGTGGCCGGCGGGGCGGACAAGGCCCAGGCGGTGGGCATGGCGCTGGCCGGGGCAGGTCCGCAGCAGCTGCCGGCGGCCGGGGTGCACGGCGTGAGCCGTACCCTCTGGTTGCTGGACCGGGCGGCGGCGGCCAACGTGCCACCCCGCTTCCGCAGCCTCCGCTAACCCCGGTAAGGAAGGGCCCCCTCTTAACGCCTGGGGTAGAGAAGGGAACCCTTCTCACCGCCTCTCACGGGAGGCGGCGCAGCTGGTGAACGTCGAGGGCCCCCGCCGTCCATGGACGGCCGGGGCCCTCGAACCTTCGGTACACCGGACGCGCGCCGGCCGTGGAGACGACGGCACCCGGCGACCGCGCCCGCAACGGACGCGCCGCAGCGGGTAGGCGACCGCACCCCGCGGCCGGGCCCGCAACGGACGCGGGGCGGCGGGTAGACGACGACGCGCGCGGCCCGTCTGAGGACGGGCCGCGCGCGGTCTGGTCAGGTACGGCTACTCAGGCGCTGTTCATCGCGAGCCGGAGCCAGAGCCCCAGCCCGACGATGCAGGCGAACCAGACGATCCCCACCAGGACGGTGTACCGGTCGAGGTTCTTCTCGGCCACCGACGAACCGGCGAGGCTGGAGCTGACCCCACCGCCGAACATGCTGGACAACCCGCCACCCTTACCTCGGTGTAGCAGGATCAGCATGACGAGCAACACGCTCGTGATGACCAGCAACACGATCAACGTGTATGCGAATGCGATCGGCATGGCTGGGGTCAGTCCTCTCGTTACGATCCTCGCCCGGACAGCTCGGGCACGGGGGCACCGGCCGGTGGACGGGCGGGATCCAGGATAGCGAGCCTTCAGCGGGCGATGTGCTCCGGGAACCGACAGATCTGAGAAAACTCGTCGGCGTCCAGGCTCGCCCCGCCCACCAGCGCGCCGTCCACGTCCGGCTGGGCCATGATCGCGGCGACGTTCGAGGACTTGACCGACCCGCCGTAGAGGATCCGTACCTGGTCGGCGGTGGTCGGGTCGAACCGCTCGGCCAGCCGCCTACGAACCGCCCCGCACACCTCCTGGGCGTCCTCGGGGGTCGCGGTCTTGCCGGTGCCGATCGCCCAGACCGGCTCGTACGCCACGACGACCTTGGTCACCTGCTCGGCGGTGAGCCCGGCCAGGGCCGCGTCGAGCTGGTCGCAGCAGTGCGGCACGTGCCGCAGCTCCTCGCGGACCTCCAGCCCCTCCCCCACGCAGAGGATCGGCGTCAGGCCGTTGGCCAGCGCCGCGCCCACCTTGGCGTTGACCAGGGCGTCGTCCTCGTGGTGGTACGCCCGCCGCTCGGAGTGCCCGACGGTGACGTACGAGCAGCCGAGCTTGGCCAGCATCGCCCCGGAGATGTCCCCGGTGTACGCCCCCGACTGGTACGGCGACAGGTCCTGTGCGCCGTACCGGATGAGCAGTTTGTCCCCGTCGACGAGGGTCTGCACGCTGCGCAGGTCGACGAAGGGTGGCAGTACCACCGTCTCCACCGCGGTGAGCTGGTCCTCGTTCAGGCTGAACGCCAGCTTCTGGACCAGCGCGATGGCTTCCAGGTGGTTCAGGTTCATCTTCCAGTTGCCGGCCATCAACGGCCGGCGTTGCGTTGCCGCCATCAGTCCTCCAGCGCCGCGATGCCGGGGAGGGTCTTGCCCTCCAGGTACTCCAGCGAGGCTCCCCCGCCGGTGGAGATGTGTCCGAACGACGACTCGTCGAGCCCGAGGGCCCGCACCGCCGCGGCGGAGTCCCCGCCGCCGACCACGGTGAACGCGTCGGCCTTGGTGATGGCCTCGGCCACCCCCCGGGTGCCGGCGGCGAACGCCGGCATCTCGAACACACCCATCGGGCCGTTCCAGAAGACCGTCCGGGCCGTCCCGATCACCTCGGCGAACGCCGCGACCGTACGCGGCCCGACGTCCAGGCCGAGCCGCTTGCTCGGGATGGCGTCGGCCGGCACCGTGTCGTGCGCGGCGTCCGGGGCGAACGCGTCGGCGGCCACCACGTCGACCGGGAGCAGGATCTTGCCGTCGGCCCGCGCCAGCAGGTCGGCACAGGTGCCGACCATCTCCTCCTCCAGCAGCGAGGTGCCCACCTCGTGGCCCTGGGCCTTGAGGAAGGTGAAGCACATCCCGCCGCCGATGAGCAGCTTGTCGACCTTCGGCAGCAGCGCCTCGATCACGGCCAGCTTGTCGGAGACCTTCGAGCCGCCGAGGACCACCACGTACGGCCGCTCCGGCTCGCCGGTCAGCCGGGACAGCACCTCGACCTCGCGCAGCACCAGCCGGCCGGCCACGTGCGGCAGCCGGGCCGGTACGTCGTGGACGCTCGCGTGCTTGCGGTGCACCGCACCGAACGCGTCGTCGACGTACGCCTCGCCGAGGGCGGCGAGCTGGTCGGCGAAGGCACCCCGCTCGGCGTCGTTCTTGCTGGTCTCGCCCTTGTTGAAGCGCAGGTTCTCCAGCAGGGCCAGCTCGCCGTCGGCGAGCGCGTCCACGGTGGAGCGCGCCGAGTCACCGACGGTGTCCTCGGCGAAGCTCACCGGGACCCCGAGCAGCTCACCGAGGCGCCCGGCGACCGGACGCAGGCTGTACTGCGGGTCCGGGGCGCCCTTGGGGCGGCCCAGGTGGGAGAAGACCACGACCTTCGCGCCGGCCTCGGTCAGCGCCCGCAGCGTCGGCAGCACCGCCCGGATCCGGCCGTCGTCGGTGATCGCACCGGTCTGCTTGTCGAGTGGGACGTTCAGGTCGGCGCGCACCAGCACGCGCCGACCCGACACCCCCTCGGCGAGCAGGTCGTCGAGGGTACGGATGCTCACCGAGCCAGCCCTCCATTCATGACCACGGGGCTCGCGATCACAGGGACTTACCCACCAGCTTGACCAGGTCGACCAGGCGGTTGGAGTAGCCCCACTCGTTGTCGTACCAGCCGACGACCTTGACCTGGTTGCCGATCACCTTGGTCAGCGGCGCGTCGAAGATGCAGGACGCCGGGTCGGTGACGATGTCCGAGGAGACGATCGGGTCCTCGTTGTAGACCAGGATGCCCTTGAGCGGGCCCTCGGCGGCGGCCTTGATGGCGGCGTTGACCTCGTCCACGGTGGTCTCCCGGCCGACCTCGACGCTGAGGTCGGTGGCCGAGCCGGTCGGGATCGGCACCCGCAGGGCGTACCCGTCGAGCTTGCCCTTGAGCTCCGGCAGGACCAGGCCGATGGCCTTCGCGGCGCCGGTGGAGGTCGGCACGATGTTCAGCGCGGCGGCGCGGGCCCGACGCAGGTCGGAGTGCGGCGCGTCCTGCAGGTTCTGGTCCTGGGTGTACGCGTGGATGGTGGTCATCAGACCCTTGTTGATGCCGAACGTGTCCTGCAGCACCTTGGCCATCGGGGCGAGGCAGTTGGTGGTGCAGGAGGCGTTCGAGATGATCGTGTGCTTGGCCGGGTCGTACTGGTCCTGGTTGACGCCCATGACGACCGTGACGTCCTCGTTCTTCGCCGGAGCGGAGATGATGACCTTCTTGGCCCCGCCGTCGACGTGCGCCTTGGCCTTGGTGGCGTCGGTGAAGAAACCGGTCGACTCGATGACCACGTCGACACCCAGGTCGCCCCAGGGCAGCTTGCCCGGGTCCCGCTCGGCGTACGCCTTGATGGTCTTACCGCCCACGGTGATCTCGTCGGCGGTCGCCTTGACCTCGTGCGGCAGACGACCCAGGATGCTGTCGTACTTGAGCAGGTGGGCGAGCGTCGCGTTGTCGGTCAGGTCGTTGACCGCCACTACCTCGACGTCCGCTCCGGACGCCAGGACGGCCCGGAAGAAGTTACGGCCGATGCGGCCGAAGCCGTTGATGCCAACCCGGATGGTCACAGGTCCCATCTCCTCGCGTTGTGATCCGCCGGCGTCGGTGTCGGACCGGCGGGATGGTGTGCGCCGACCGTTGGGCCGGCCGCTGACAGTTCATCTCGGCCGCCCCGCCGCGGTCCCCGAGGGACCTGACCGCCAAGGGCGGTGAATGCGGCGAGATGGGCCGGTTGTCGGCCCCCTTGCCGTACGCTTCGAGCCTATCCGAGCGGGCGACACGCCGCTGCGCCGGGGCGTGAACCCGCCCCCGCACCGCTGTCCCGCAGGTCGCTCCGACCCTCACCGTCTCATCAGACCACGAGCATGTCGGGCGTGACGGCCGCTTCCGTATCCGGGATGCCCAGGTCGCGGGCCCGCTTGTCGGCCAGGGCGAGCAGTCGCCTTATCCGGCCGGCGATGGCGTCCTTGGTAAGCGGCGGGTTGGCCAGCGCTCCCAACTCCTCCAGCGAGGCCTGCCGGTGCTCCAGGCGCAACCGGCCGGCGTCGGTCAGGTGGTTCGGCGCGTCGTCGGCCAGTATCTCCAGCGCCCGGGTGACCCGGGCGGCGGCGGCCACCGCGGCCCGCGCGGAGCGGCGCAGGTTCGCGTCGTCGAAGTTGGCCAGCCGGTTCGCGGTGGCCCGCACCTCACGGCGTACCCGACGCTCCTCCCAGGCCAGCACGCTGGAGTGCGCGCCGACCCGGGTGAGCAGCGCGGCGATCGCGTCGCCGTCCTTGACCACCACCCGGTCCACCCCCCGCACCTCGCGGTTCTTGGCGGTGATGCCGATCCGCCGGGCGGCACCGACCAGGGCCAGCGCCGACTCCGGGCCTGGACAGGTGATCTCCAGCGCGCTGGAGCGGCCCGGCTCGGTGAGCGAGCCGTGCGCCATGAACGCGCCCCGCCAGGCCGACACCGCGCAGCAGACGTTGGCCGCCACCACGTGCGGCGGCAGACCCCGCACCGGCCGGCCCCGCACGTCCAGCAGGCCGGTCTGGCGGGCCAGCATCTCACCGTCCTTGACCACCCGGACGATGAAGTGGCTGCCCTTGCGCAGGCCACCGGAGGCGAGGACGTGGATCTCACTGGGATAGCCGTAGACCTCGGCGACCTCCCGCCGCAGCCGACGGGCCACCGAGCCGGTGTCGAGTTCGGCCTCGACCACCACCCGGCCGGAGACGATGTGCAGCCCCCCGGCGAAGCGCAGCAGGGCCGCCATCTCCGCTCGCCGGCAGCAGGGCTTGGGCACGTCGACCCGACTCAGCTCGTCCTTCACCGCAGCCGTCATCGCCATTGTGCGTCCCCTCACGGACCGGTTCCGGCGTGTCGCCGGTGATTACGTACGTGTCTAACGATCGGCGCCCAGGACAGGCACCAGTGCGGCGCCCAGGGCGTCTGGATCATGGCGAGGTGTGCCGTCGGCGACGGCGACCGGGGCGAGGACCAGCCGGGCCCCCAGGGATTCTGCCGCACCCTCGACCGGTCCCGGATCGCCCACCGCCTTGGCGTCGGCCAGCACCAGGTCCACCGACAATTCGGGCAGGTACCAGCGCAGCGCGGCGAGGTGGTCGGCGAGGGAGAGCCC
This sequence comes from Micromonospora yangpuensis, assembly GCF_900091615.1. NCBI lineage: Bacteria > Bacillati > Actinomycetota > Actinomycetes > Micromonosporales > Micromonosporaceae > Micromonospora > Micromonospora yangpuensis. The sequence continues at coordinate 4,398,764 of NZ_FMIA01000002.1, forward strand.
GAGCGTCTCCTGCTCGGTGGCGAGGTTGAGGGTGACCAGTCGCCGGGCCCGGCAGGACACGATCGCCTCGGCCAGCCCCGGCACCAGCAGGTGCGGCAGCACGCTGGTGTACCAGCTGCCGGGGCCGAAGATCAGCCAGTCCGCCTCGTGGATCGCCCGGACCGCCTGCGGGCAGGCCGTCGGGGCGGTCGGGGTGAGCCGCAGCGCCTCCACCCGGCCACCGGTCACCGCGACCTGGTGCTGACCCCGCAGGGTCTGCACCTCGTCCGGTCGGGCCGGGTCGACGCCGCGTACCCGGGCCTCGATGTCGACCGGCTGGCAGGACATCGGCAGCACCCGGCCGACCGCGCCGAGCATCGACCCGGCGTGTTCCAGGGCGGCGACCGGGTCGCCGAGCAGCTCGATCAGGCCGGCCAGGACCAGGTTGCCGACCGCGTGCCCGTCCAGGCCGTGCGGGGAGTCCCCGGCGAAGCGGTGCTGGAACAGGCCGGCGCTGCGCCGGGCGGCCGGCTCGTCGGCGGCCAACGCGACCAGCGCCTGCCGCAGGTCACCGGGGGGCAGGCCGCCGCGCTGGGCGCGCAGCCGGCCGCTGGAGCCGCCGTCGTCGCCGACGGTCACCACCGCGGTGATGTCCAATGCCAGATCGGGTACGCACCGCCGCAGCGCCCGCAGCGACGCCGCCAGCCCGTGTCCCCCGCCGAAGGCGACGACCCGGGTCGGCGTCATTCCCGCCCCAGGTCGCGGTGCTGGGCGTTGGCGGCGAGACCGGACCGACGCAGCCGGTCGGCCAGCTCCTCGGTGATCGCCACGCTGCGGTGCTTGCCGCCGGTGCACCCCACCGCCACGGTCAGGTACCGCTTGCCCTCCCGCTCGAACCCGCCGGTGGTGGCGTTCACCAGGTCGGCGTAGGAGGACACGAAGGCGTCCGCGCCCTCCTGACCGAGCACGTACGCGCTCACCGCCTCCTCACGACCTGTGTGTTCCCGCAGTTCGGGCACCCAGTACGGGTTGGGCAGGAACCGGGCGTCGAGCACGAAGTCGGCGTCCGGCGGCAGGCCGTACTTAAAGCCGAAGGAGAGCACGGTCACCCGCAGCCGCCGGGCGTCCTCGGCGCCGAACAGCTCCTCGATGCGCCGCCGGAGCTGGTTGACGTTGAGGTGGCTGGTGTCGATGATCACGTCGGCCTGGTCGCGGGCCTCCTCCAGCAGGCCACGCTCGACGGCGATGCCGTCGGCCAGCCGCCCGTCGCCCTGCAACGGGTGCGAGCGGCGCACGCTCTCGAACCGCCGGATCAGCACCTCGTCGTCGGCGTCGACGAAGACCACCCGGGGCGAGAAGCCCCGGTCCTTGAGCTCCCGGATCGCCCCGGCCAGGTCGGTGGAGAAGGCCCGGGAGCGCACGTCCAGCACCATCGCCGTACGCCGGGCCGCGCCGCCGGCCTTGACGGCCAGCTCGGCCATGTCCAGCATCAGCGCCTGGGGGAGGTTGTCGACGACGTAGAAGCCGACGTTCTCCAGGGCCCGGGCGACCGTGCTGCGCCCCCCGCCGGACAACCCGGTGACCACCACCAACGTGGTGTCCGGCTCGGCCGGGTGGCCGTCCTGCGGCGCCGTCTCGACTCTTCGCGCCTCGCTCAATCCACTACCCCCAAGCCGTGGCGCGCGGTCGTGGTCGACCGCCGATGGTCAGTCAGCGACTCTATCCCGCCGGAGGAGGTCGATCGGTGCGCGGCCACGGGCAGCGCGGCCCCGGTACCGCAGCGCGACCGGCCGGACCGCGTTTTCGGACCTTCCGTCATATTCCCGATAGATCAACCACTTGCTGACGATCAGTGATCGTACCTAACCTCTCGGCGACAACCGCAGGTGGAGGCGGTACGAACGCGGTGGGTGCGAGGCACGAGCTGGCCGCCCGCGGCACCGTGACAGCCGACCGGGCGACCCGTCCAGGCCGCCCGGTCGTGTCCCGGTCACGCCCGCCAGCAGCCGGGCGCCGGGTGCGGTCCGGCGGTCAGGCGTCGGCGTACCGGCGGGCGGCGGCCAGGGCGGCGCGTAGCTTCTCCGCGTCGACCGGCGCGGGTCCCGCCTCGAAGAAGTTCGCCGGGTCCGTGGCGTAGAGGCCCGCGTACGCGGTGGTGTCGCGCTGGAACCGCCAGCCCTCGGCCAGCGGACCGGCGTCCACGGTGTCGTACCCGATGCTGTCGAGAAAGGCGGTCACGGCGGCCTTCGCGGCGGCGTCGTCCCCGGCGATGGCCAGGACGCTGCGGTCGGCGGCCCCGGCCGGGCGGGCCAGCGCCCGCAGGTGCGCGAAGTAGATGTTGTTGAACCCCTTGACCACGTACGCCTCCGGCAGGTGCGCCTGGAGCAGCTCACTGGTGGTCGTGGACTCGTCGTCCAGCTCCGCGATCCGCCCGTCGCGGTCCGGGTAGTAGTTGTTGGTGTCGATCACGATCTTGCCGGCCAGCTCCTTGACCGGCACCTGCCGGTAGGCGTGCAGCGGCACGGTCACCACCACGATGTCCCCGGCCGCTGCGGCCTCCGCCGGGGTGGCCGCCCGCGCCCGCGGCCCCAGCTCGGCCACCAGTTCCGCGAGCGTCTCCGGACCACGCGAGTTGCTCAGCACCACGTCGTGACCGGCGGCGACCGCCAGCCGGGCCACGGTGCCGCCGATGTTGCCGCTTCCGATGAGTCCCACAGTCGTCATGCCCGGTGCCAACCCCATCGACCCCGCCCGAATTCCCGGACCGGTGCGCCCCCGTCGACTCCCTGCGGGCGGCGCCACAATCGCGCGGTGCGGTCGAACCGGACCGGGGCGTCCCGCGTAATACGGTCCGGCGCGGGCCGACCACATCTGGGCGGACAGCGCCGACCCGACCACCGGATCCACGCGGGAGGAAACCGACATGTCGCCAGTTCCCACGGACCAGAAGAGACCGACACAGGTACGGCACACATTTTCCACGGCAGAGGTCAAGGAGGGCCTGGAAAAAGCGGCGGAGCTGAGCGTGTTTCCCGGTTTCAGGATCAATCATCCGATCGACCTTCAGAACGGGAAGTCGTTCAATCCGAAAATCTGGCTGAGCAACAAGATGACCCAGCAAGCCCCAATCGACGAGAGCCTGTGGACCGTGGTGGGAAAATTCCGCCACCTGGAGCACCTCCCGGACGGAACGGCAATCATCGTCGCCAAGCCCGGCCCGGACAGCAGCAAGACCCCCTATCAGAAGTTACCGCACCCCGGTCCGCTCCGGTCAAGGCACCCACTCTCGGATACCGACATCCGGGAGGGTCTCGAAAAGGCCCATGAGAAAAGGCAGACGAAGCCCAATTTCAGGTTGGCCGAGGACATCCTGCTCCAGAACGGCAGGAGATTCAATCCTGAGGCCTGGCTGAGTAGCGCACAACAGGCCGGAAGAGCCATCCCCGAAGAATTGCGGCCGGCGGTCGCCAGATTCCGAAACCTGGAATGGTCCGGGCCGCTCATGGTGATCGCCAACTCCCGGCGAGGCCAGGACAGCACCGCACCTACCGACGCCCCGAGCGGTCAGCTGACCGCCGCCGCAGCCGGAGCCCGGATCACTGCCCCGGTCCAGCCGCCACCGGAACCATCGGACCTCCTCAGCCCGGCCAACGCCGCCATGGCCCGGATAGCTCCCGCTGCCCCGCCTCCGCCGGCACCGGCGGATCGCTCGGCCACCAGGCCCGCGGCGGGTGGCCGGGCGGCGTCACCCGACCCGGACGTGCCCGTCAAACGCCGCCGTTGACCGGCTCCGCCTGCACCTGCCCGGTGGGTGCGGCACCCAGGTGCAGGCGGGGCCAGTCCGCCAGGTCCCGGAGGAGTTGCCGGTCGTGGGTGGCGAGGACGACCGCAGCTCCGGTGCCGCGTAGGGCGGCGGTGAGTTCGTCGACCAGGGTGGCCGAGAGATGGTTTGTCGGTTCGTCGAAAATGATCAGCTCGGGGCGACCGGCGAGTTGGACGGCCAGGTCGAGGCGGCGCTGCTGACCCTGTGACATCCGGGACACCGGCACCCGCAGCGCGTCCCGGTCGAGCAGACCGAGGCCGCTCAGCGGGAGCACCGCCCCGGCGCTGACCGTCCCGGCGGCGGCCAGCCGCCCCACCTGCCGGTCGTAGACGTCCCGCGCGGTCCGCTCCGACTCCCACCGGGGCACCTCCTGGGTCAGCACCGCGACGCGTACCCGGTTGGCCCGGGTCACCGTACCGGTGGTGGGTTCCAGGTGCCCGCCGAGCACCGACAGCAGGGTGGACTTGCCGGCGCCGTTGCCCCCGGTGACCAGCAACCGGTCGCCGGCGGTGACGGTGAGCGAGATCGGTCCCGCCAGCCGGCCGGTCACCTCGACGTCGACGGCGCGCAGCAGCGACGCGCCCGCCCGCGCCCCGAGGTGGGGCCAGCGCAGCGTCAGCGGCGGAGGCGGGACGGTGATCCGGTGCGCGTCGAGCGCCTCCTGCTGCCGGTGGAAGGCCTGCACGACGCCGGGGGCCCGGGACTGCCGCTGGTGCTTGCCGGTGCCCTTGTCCGGCCGCCATCCGGTGTGCAGCCGGTCGCGGGCCTGGGCGACGGCCTCCGTGAGTCGGCGGCGCTCACCCTGCTGCCGCTCGTACTCCTGCTCCCAGCGCTGCCGGTCACGGCGGCGTTCGTCCTGCCAGGCGTCGTACCCGCCGGCGTACAGCTGGGCCTGGCCGTCCTGGCTGGGGTCGAGGTCGAGGAACTGGTGGGCCACGTCGCGCAGCAGCGCCCGGTCGTGACTGACCAGCGCGAAGCCGCCGGGATGCTCGCGCAGGCGACGGGTGAGGAACGCCAGCCCGTCCGCGTCGAGGTGGTTGGTGGGTTCGTCGAGCAGCAGGATGTCGTGGCTGGCCCCGAGCAGGCAGGCCAGCCGTACCCGGTAGCGCTGCCCCACCGACAGGGTGGCCAACTCCCGGTCGCGGTCGGTGCAGGCACCGAGCGCCGCCAGCGCGATCTCCACCCGGCGCTCGGCGTCCCAGGCGTCCAGGCGGGTCGCCGCGTCCAGGGCGACGGCGTACCGGTCGTCGGCGCCGGCGGCCCCCTCGGTCAGCGCCAGGGTGGCCGACTCCAACGCGGCCAACGCGGCCAGCGGGGCCCGCAGCGCGGCCGAGGTCAGGGTCCCGACGGTCGCGCTGGCGGCGACCGTCAACTCCTGCTCGACCATACCGACCGTGCCGGTCCGCGCGACGCTACCGCGATCGGGTACGAGCAGACCAGCGAGGACGTGCAGCAGCGTGGTCTTGCCACGGCCGTTCTCGCCGACCACGGCCAGCCGGGACCGGGCGGAGACGGTGACCGAGACGTCGTGCAGGACCCGGCGGCCACCTCGGGTGACGCAGATGTCGTCGGCCCGCAGGTGGGCGCTCGGACCGGCCGGAAGGTCGTCGACCGCTACCGGGCCGGACGGGGTCGACGGGGACAGGGAGAGGTCAGGGGTGTGGGACACGAGGCGCTCCGCAGCTCGGGATCGAGCCGGGCAGCCGGAAACAGCCGCCCGGCGGGGAAGCCGGGACGGCGAGCGCGGATCAGGTCAGAGGTGCGCCGCCGTCAGCGGGCGGAACGCACCTTCTGCGACCACAGGCCTCTACTCATGCCGGGAACGATAACAGGAAGCAACCTCCGTACGTCAGCCGTCAGTACCGACGCCACCCCATGATCCGCTCACGACCGAGCACACCGACATAGTCCCAGGGTTCATCGAGGCAGGACGCCGTGTCGGCCGCACGGATGATCCCGGTCAGCCGTTCCATCAGCTCGTCCGGGTCGGGCTGCGCCTGCTCACAGAGCTGGACGTGCACCGCGCGGATCGCGCCGCCGATCTCAGCCGGCTCTTCCTCGTACGTCTCCCAGGCGTCCATGAGGTGCCCGGCGATCCCGTCCCAGGCGCGGGCCGCCCGTTCGACCACCAGCAGCGTGGCCTCGGTCACCGGGCGGGCGGCCAACGTCTGCACCTCCTCCACGATCGCCTGGCCGGCCTTCGCCACGTCGTGCAGGTCCCAGCGGTATCCGCTGGTCGACTCGTCGGCCAGCCTCTCGACAGTCCGGGCGATGTCCGCCAACTCGGCATCGGTCGGCGGTGCCAGCCGGCCGGTGTGTGCCCGCAGCCGAGCCTCCAACACCCGGTCGGTGGCCGCGTACTCCGCGATCAGGAAGGCCAGCCGGCGGGCAGGCAGCGTGCCCGCCAGGTCGGCCAGCTCGGCCACCTTCGGATCGACGGTCACCGCGGACGGCGGGGTGGCAGCCGACGAGAAGGCGAAGTTGTCGGCCAGGGCGACCGTGGTGACGGCCACCGCGTGTGCGCAGAGTTCCTGCTCGTCCGGGCAGTCACACTCGACGGTGAAGCCCTCCGAGGTGACCCCGACCCAGACCTCGTACGGCGGCTCGTCGGCCGCCCGGAGCACGGCGGACACTCCCCCGCCGGCCGAAACGACCGTTGCCGGCTCACCGGCGGCCCGAAGACGGTCGGCCACCTCGCAGGCCGACGGACCGGCGATGTCGCGCAGGGATTCGATGTCGATGCGTACGGCCATCCCGACATCCAACCCGGTCACCCGATGCCACCGGCATCCGGGGCGACGTCACGGGTGGAGAATCGCCCAGGGCCAGCAGGTCGACATCCTCCAGCGGCCGGGCCGACCACCAACCTGAGCCCCGACCTCGCCGCTCCTGGCTACGGAATCCTGGTCACGGCCGACCTGCACCAGTTGCAGCGCGAAGAGGAACGCCGAGAAAGTCCGGCTTCCACCACGTGCGCTTTCCACAGGTCGGCAACGGGCTGCCGGCGGTGGCCAGCGTGATCGCCACCATCGTGACAGGTCTACCGGCTGTCCTTCCAGAGCTTCAAGCGGACACAACTTCCTTGTTGTAGTGGTCTCCGGAGGGTGCGTGGGGACAACATCCTGGTTGTTGTGGAACATCTGTGACGGACATCGGCCTGGGGCGACGGTGGACGTTGCATCTCAGTTTTCCGGGCCGGGACCTGACGGAGGCTCGCGAGCCGGCGGTGATCGACACGGAGGGGTTGACCGTGCTGCGGTCGGTGACCGCGCCCCCGGGTGCGGGAAGTCGGTCAGCGGCCCACGTACGCGGCGAGGTGTTCGCCGGTCAGGGTGGAGCGCGCGGCGACCAGGTCGGCCGGAGTGCCCTCGAAGACGATCCGGCCGCCATCATGGCCGGCGCCGGGGCCGAGGTCGACGATCCAGTCGGCGTGCGCCATGACGGCCTGGTGATGCTCGATGACGATCACCGACTTGCCGGCGTCCACCAGCCGGTCGAGCAGGCCGAGCAGCTGCTCGACGTCGGCCAGGTGCAGGCCGGTGGTCGGCTCGTCGAGGACGTACACGCCGCCCTTGGCGGACATGTGGGTGGCGAGCTTGAGCCGCTGGCGCTCACCGCCGGAAAGGGTGGTCAGCGGCTGGCCGAGGCTGAGGTAGCCGAGCCCGACGTCGACGAGCCGGTCGAGGATGGTGTGCGCGGCCGGGGTGCGGGCCTCACCGGTGCCGAAGAACTCCTCGGCCTCGGCCACCGACATCGCCAGCACCTCGCTGATGTTGCGCCCGCCGAGCCGGTACTCCAGCACCGAGGCGTCGAACCGGCGGCCCTCGCACTGCTCGCAGACGCTGGCGACACCGGCCATCATCGCCAGGTCGGTGTAGATCACCCCGGCGCCGTTGCAGGTCGGGCAGGCGCCGGCGGAGTTGGCGCTGAACAGCGCGGGCTTGACCCCGTTGGCCTTGGCGAACGCCTTGCGGATCGGCTCCAGCAACCCGGTGTACGTCGCCGGGTTGCTGCGCCGGGAGCCCCGGATCGCACCCTGGTCGATCGAGATCACCTCGGCCCCGGCCGGGATCGACGAGTGGATCAGCGAGCTCTTGCCGGAGCCGGCCACCCCGGTCACCACGACCAGCACGCCGAGCGGGATGTCGACGTCGACATTCTGGAGGTTGTGCGTGTCGGCGCCGCGGATCTGCAGCGCCCCGGTGGGCCTACGGACCTGCTCCTTGCAGCTGGCCCGGTCGTCGAGGTGCCGGCCGGTCAGGGTGTCGCTGGCCCGTAGCCCCTCGACGGTGCCCTCGAAACAGACGGTGCCGCCGGCCGTGCCGGCCCCGGGGCCGAGGTCCACGACGTGGTCGGCGATCGCGATCGTCTCCGGCTTGTGCTCCACCACCAGCACCGTGTTGCCCTTGTCCCGTAGCCGCAGCAGCAGGTCGTTCATCCGGGCGATGTCGTGCGGGTGCAGGCCGGCGGTGGGCTCGTCGAAGACGTACGTGACGTCGGTGAGCGAAGAGCCGAGGTGCCGGATCATCTTGACCCGCTGTGCCTCGCCACCGGAGAGGGTGCCCGCGGGCCGGTCCAGCGAGAGGTAGCCGAGCCCGATCTCCACGAACGAGTCGAGGGTCCGTCCGAGCGTGGTCAGCAGCGGCGTCACCGACGGCTCGGCCAGGCCCCGGATCCAGTCGGCCAGGTCGCTGATCTGCATCGCGCACGCGTCGGCGATGCTGATGCCGGCGATCTTCGACGAGCGGGCGCCGGGGTTGAGCCGGGTGCCGGCGCAGTCGGGGCAGGTGGTGAAGACGACCGCCCGGTCCACGAACGCCCGGATGTGCGGCTGCATCGCCTCCCGGTCCTTGGCCAGGTACGACTTCTGGATCTTCGGGATCAGCCCCTCGTACGTCAGGTTGACGTTGTCGACCTTGATCTTGGTTGGTTCCTTGTGCAGCAGGTCGTGCAGTTCCCGCTCGGTGAACTCGCGGATCGGCTTGTCCGGATCAAAGAAGCCGCAGCCGCTGAAGATCCGGCCGTACCAGCCCTCGACGCTGTAACCGGGCACGGTCAGCGCGCCCTCGTTGAGCGACTTGGTGTCGTCGTAGAGGGCGGAGAGGTCGAAGTCACTCACCCGGCCCAGGCCCTCACAACGCGGGCACATCCCGCCGGTGATGCTGAAGGTACGCCGTTCCTTCGTCGGGCTGCCGCCGCGCTCGACGGTGACCGCGCCGCTGCCGCTGGCCGAGGCGACGTTGAAGGAGAACGCCTGCGGCGAGCCGAGGTGCGGCTGCCCGAGGCGGCTGAACAGGATCCGCAGCATGGCGTTGGCGTCGGTGGCGGTGCCGACGGTGGAGCGCGCGTTGGCCCCCATCCGCTCCTGGTCGACGATGATCGCGGTGGTCAACCCGTCGAGCACGTCGACCTCGGGGCGGGCCAGCGTCGGCATGAACCCCTGCACGAAGGCGCTGTACGTCTCGTTGATCATCCGCTGCGACTCGGCGGCGATGGTGCCGAACACCAGCGAACTCTTGCCGGAACCGGAGACACCGGTGAAGACCGTCAGCCGACGTTTGGGAATCTCGACGCTGACGTCCTTGAGGTTGTTCTCCCGGGCGCCCTGCACACGGATCATCTCGTGGCTGTCGGCGACGTGCCGATCGGACGCCTGCGGCGCGCTGCTCGGGGCCTTGCTCATGGTGTCTCCAGGGTCAGCCACCGGTGCCCGACGAGGCACCGTTGATGCAGGTCAGGGCGGTGGGTCAGCCTAGCTGCTGGATCCGGATCAGGTTGCCCGCCGGATCGCGTACGGCGCAGTCGCGCACCCCGTACGGCTGGTCGGTCGGCTCCTGGACGACATCGGCGTCACCGGCCTGCAACCGCTCGAAGGCACCGGCCAGGTCTTTGCTGGCCAGCAGAATACCGGCGTACGTCCCCTTTGCCATCATCTCGGCGATGGTCCGGCGCTCGTCGTCGGTGACACCGGGGTCGGCCGCCGGCGGGTGCAGCACGATGGAGACGTCGGGCTGTCCGGCGGGGCCGACGGTGAGCCAGCGCATCCCGTCGTAGCCGACGTCGTTGCGGACCTCGAAGCCGAGGGTGTCGCGGTAGAAGGCCAGGGAGGCCTCCGGGTCGGTGTGCGGCAGGAAGCTCGCGTTGATGGTGATGTCCATGCCGGTCACGCTAACTGCGGTTCGGCGGCCCGCGCTTCTCGATTCCTGATCGGTCTGGTGACCTGTCTGGCCAGGCAGGGCGGCAGCTCCGCGGTCGCCCGGTGCCGGTTGCGGTAGACGCCGGGCGGCACCCCGACCAGCTCGGTGAAACGGGTGCTGAAGGTGCCCAGCGAGGCACAACCGACGGCGAGACAGACCTCGGTGACGCTCAGGTCGCCCCGGCGCAGCAGCGCCATCGCCCGCTCGATGCGCCGGGTCATCAGGTACGCGTACGGCGACTCACCGTAGGCGGCCCGGAACTGGCGACTGAGATGCCCGGCCGACAGGTGCACGCCCCGGGCCAGCGACTCGACGTCCAGCGGCTGCGCGTACTCCCGGTCGATCCGGTCGCGCACGCGCCGCAGCCGGGCCAGGTCGCGCAGGTGCTGCGCCTCGGCGGAATTCCTGCTCACCTGCCCGATCGTGCCACGTCCCGCACCGCCTGACTCCTGGGCATGCCGCTCAGAGTCCGCCGACGAAGGACCGCCAGGCATCCCGGCCGAAGCGGAGCACGGGCCCGTCCGGATCCTTGGAATCCCGAACCGCCAACCCGCCGGACAGGTCAGCCACCTCGACACAGTTCGACCCGCTTGCGCTGCTCCGGCTGCTCTTGCGCCACTGCATCGCGTGGACATCGAGAGCAGTCATCGCCTCGCCCCTAATCTGCAGGTCAATCCGGATAGCCCTCGGCCACCCGGGCAAGGAAGGCTGTCGACTCGTCCGGGTCGAGCGCCTTCGCGCGCAGGTGGTCGAACACGAGTCTATATCGCACCACCTGCTTCTCCTCCTCCAGAAGCAGCGTGCTGGAGTCGTTGTCGAGGTAGACCACGGTCGGGTCCAACAATGGGTCGGCATAGTCCAGCAGGGTGAAAGGACCGCCCATGGCCGCATGCGCCCCGGCGGCGAACGGCAGGATCTGCAGCTCGACGGTTGCCAGCTCGGAAACGTCAATCAGGCGTCGGAGTTGCGCCTTCATGACTCTCGGCCCACCGACGACACGACGCACCACCGCCTCGTCGAGCACGACCCACAGCCGGGGCGGTGCGTCTCGGGACAGGAGCACCTTGCGGCTGAGGCGAGCTGCCACCCGTCGGTCGACCTCGTCGTGGTCGGCGGTGGTGCGGCCGGCCTTGACGATGGCGCGGACGTACTCCTCGGTCTGCAGCAGACCGGGAACGTAGAGGCTCTCGAAGGCACTGATCGACGTCGCCTCGGCCTCGAAGCCAACGTAGTCGTCCGGCAGCACGTCGCCGTACGCACTCCACCAGCCCTTCTGCCGCGCCTGTCGGAGCAACCCGGTCAGCGACTCACGCTCCCCCTCGGAGGCGTCGTAGAGGTCGAGCAAGGACTGCATGTCCTTGGGCATCACCCGGGAGTGCCCGAGTTCGAAGCGGATCACCTTGGTCCGGTGCCAGCCCAGGATCTTGGCCACTTCCTCCGCCGTACGCCCGGTCCGGTCGCGTAGCCGACGAAGCTCGCGACGGAGCCGACGTGCTCGGATCGTCGGACTGGGCACCTGAGCCATCGCAGCCACCTCCACCAGGAGTCATCGATTCTTACCACACGGCTAAAAAAGAGTTCAAGCATCTCCGTCAGTAAACACAACGTTGCATTTTCTCTCCTCACGACGCAGACTGTCGGTAAGCGGTAGCACACAGAGCGGAAGGGGTGGGAGTGGACAGCAACGGATCTTCGTGCCGGAGGGTGCCCGGTGGCGGGTTCCAGGAGGAACTGGCTGCCGTGCTCGACCGGGCGGACGTCTCCGAGCAGGTGCGGGCCGCCGTCGCACACGCGCTGACCCGACGGGACCCGCTCTCGTCGTACGTCGAATCGTTGGTGGGCCGGTATGCGACCGAGCGGGAGCGGCGCTCGGGTCCGCCGCTGGTTCCCGCCTCGGTCGCGGACGCGCACCGACGGTGGACCCTGCACCTGAGTTACCTCGCCGACGACCTGCAGGCGGCCCGGGAGCAGGCGGTGGTCTACACGGAAGGGCTGATGATCCTGCGCCCGGAGCTACCCGGCGACGCCGCGCTGCTCTCTCGTGCCGACGCCTGGAACCAGGTCGAGCCGCTCTTCTGCGGCCTGCCCGGCCCGGACGGCGAGGTCTGCGCCGACGTCACCGGTCATCCCGGCTTCCACAGCGCAGCCGGCCTCGGCGGACTCTGCTGGGGCCACGGCGACACCCCGACCACGTCCTGACCGATGAGGATGCCAGCGGACGAACATCACCGATACGAGATCAGTCCTGACGGATTTCTCTCGATCAGGCTGCCGTCAGGGTTCACCGATGCGGTGATCGCGACCCGGTTGACGGTCTGGTTGGCCGCCGCCGGCCTGTCGGCGGACCGGATCGCCCAGGCCGTCGGGTTGGCGATCCCCGGCCGGGACGGTGGTGTCGGCGGACGGATTCCCGACCTGGTCGTGTGGAGCAAGGGCCAGGCCGACGGGGTGTGGCTGCCGGTCACCGACGTACGGCTCGTCGTCGAGATCGTCTCCCCCGGTTCCGAGGGCGTCGACACGGTGACCAAGCGCAACGAGTACGCCTTCGCCGGCATCCCGCAGTACTGGCTGGTGGAGCAGGACTCGACGCAGACCGTCACCATGCACCGGCTGGTCGGCGACCGGTACGTGACGCACGCCAGCATGCCGCTCGCCTGGCTGCTCAACACCGCCCCGGCCGAACACGACCTCGACTGAGCGCGGAGGTGTCGGTGCCCGCTCGTAGAATTCGCGGATGGTCTCCCCCACCGACGTGAGCGACCCCGCCGTGAACGACCCCGCCGTGAACGATCCCGCCGTGAGCGACCCCGGCACGACCGGCGCCGACGCCAGCGACCCCGGCACCGGCGGCCCGACAGCGGCGCTGGACACCCTGCGGCGGGTCTTCGGCTACGACGAGTTCCGGGGCTTCCAGGCCGAGGTCATCGACCACGTGGTGGCCGGCGGGGATGCCCTGGTGCTGATGCCCACCGGCGGCGGCAAGTCGCTGTGCTACCAGATCCCGGCGCTGGTCCGCGACGGCGTCGCGGTGGTGGTCTCGCCGCTGATCGCGCTGATGCAGGACCAGGTCGACGCCCTGCGCGCGGTCGGGGTGAAGGCCGGGTTCCTCAACTCGACGCTGGACCTGGACACCCGGCGGCTGGTCGAGGCGGAGTTCGTCGCCGGTGAGATCGACCTGCTCTACCTCGCCCCGGAGGCGCTGGGCAGCCAGGCCACCCTCCGGCTGCTGGAGCGGGGCCGGATCGCGCTGTTCGCCATCGACGAGGCGCACTGTGTGTCGCAGTGGGGGCACGACTTCCGCCCCGACTACCTGACCCTGTCGATGCTGCACGAGCGCTGGCCGGACGTCCCCCGGATCGCCCTGACCGCCACCGCGACCAGCGCCACCCGGGCCGAGATCGCCACCCGGCTCCAGCTCACCGAGGCCCGGCACTTCGTGGCCAGCTTCGACCGGCCCAACATCCAGTACCGGATCGTGCCGAAGCGGGAGCCACGCAAGCAGCTGTTGGCGCTGCTGCGCGACGAGCACCCCGGCGACGCGGGGATCGTCTACTGCCTGTCCCGGGCCTCGGTGGACAAGACCGCCGAGTTCCTGGTCGCCAACGGGGTGGCCGCGCTGCCGTACCACGCGGGGTTGGACGCGGCGACCCGGGCCCGCAACCAGCAGCGGTTCCTGCGGGAGGACGGCCTGGTCATGGTGGCCACGATCGCCTTCGGGATGGGCATCGACAAGCCGGACGTCCGCTTCGTGGCCCACCTGGACCTGCCCAAGTCGGTCGAGGGCTACTACCAGGAGACCGGGCGGGCCGGCCGGGACGGGTTGCCGTCGACCGCCTGGCTGGCCTACGGGCTGCAGGACGTGGTCCAGCAGCGCAAGATGATCGACACCTCCGAGGGCGACCTGGCCCACCGGCGTAACCTCGCCGCGCACCTGGACGCCATGCTGGCGCTCTGCGAGACGGTCCGCTGCCGCCGGGGCCAACTGCTGGAGTACTTCGGCCAGCCGGCGACGGTGGCCTGCGGCAACTGTGACACCTGCCTGGAGCCGCCGGAGTCCTGGGACGGCACGGTGGCCGCGCAGAAGCTGCTCTCCACGGTGTTCCGGCTGGACCGCGAGCGCAACCAGCGCTTCGGCGCGGGGCACTGCGTGGACATCCTGCTCGGCAAGCAGAACGACAAGGTCACCCAGTTCCGGCACGACCAGCTGAGCGTCTTCGGCATCGGCACCGAGCTGCGGGACACCGAGTGGCGCGGGGTGGTCCGGCAGCTGCTCGCCGAGGGGCTGCTGGCCGTGGAGGGTGACTACGGCACCCTGGCGTTGACCGAGGCCAGCGCCGAGGTGCTGGGTCGCCGCCGGACGGTGATGATGCGCCGGGAGCCGGAGAAGCCGGTCCGCACCGCCAAGCCGCGCGGGTCGGCCACCGTCGTCGCCGAGCTGCCGGCCGGGGCCGCGCCGGTCTTCGAGCGGCTGCGGGCGTGGCGGGCGGCGACCGCCAAGGAACAGGGCGTACCGGCGTACGTGATCTTCCACGACGCCACCCTGCGGCAGATCGCCGCCGACGCCCCGACCTCCCTCGCGCAGCTGGCCACGATCAGCGGCGTCGGCGAGAACAAGCTGGCCAAGTACGGTGAGCCGATTCTCGCCGTGCTCGCCGAGGGTGATCACGCCGGCTGACCGTGGCTTGATCAGCTTTACTATCCTGCCCGCCATGCGACGCCGACAGCTCATCACCGCCACCCTGCTCACCCTCGGCCTGGCCGCCGCCGGCTGTGGAAGCAGCGACGGGGGTGCCGCGCCCGACGGGGGTGGTGACGGCGGCGCAGCGGAGACCGGCTCGTTCGTCGACCGGCTCGCCCTGCTGCCCGGCGCGGTGGCCCAGGGCGACGGCGGCATCCTGGTCACCATGGCCGACATCGAGGCGGCGGCGCGGGCGGCCGGGGTGAGTCCGCCCAGCGGCCCCGAGGACCAGGCGGCGGTGAGCGCCTACGTCAACGCGCTGACGAGCACGGGCACCCCCGGTGGGCCCACGCCGGCGGTGGCCGCCCTGTTGCCGCAGGGGGTCGGTCGGGGCGCGCTCGCCCGGGCCGGGGAGTTCCAGGCCGAGTTGGGCTGGTCGGTGCTGGACCTACGCTGGTTCGTGGAGTACCCGACCGCCCCGAGACCGCTCACCGTGGCCGGTGGCACCTTCACCACGGAACGACTCAGCGCCGCCATGGGCGAGGCCGACGGCGGGCGGTGGCGGGTCGGCGACGGCGAGGACCTGTCGATCGACCCGGGCGCACGCACCGTCGCCCGCCCGCTGGGCCAGCCGCTGACGCTCGCCCTGGACTCGGGCCGGCTCTACGTCTCCCCCGTCTCCGGGCACGTCCAGGCGGCGGTCGGGTCCACCGGCGACACCCTGGCCGACCTGCCCGAACTGCGGGCGCTGGCCGGGGCGATGGACACCCAGGGCGCGTACGCGACGATGCTCAGCGCCCGGGACAACTACCGGGGCGGCGGCGACAACCCGCTGCGCCCGTTCACCGGGGTCGCCACCGGGCTGGCCCACGACGGCGGGCCGGTCCTGCTGCTGGCCTACGCGCACGCCGACGCCGGCAACGCCGAGGCCAACGCGACCGCGCTGCGGACCCTGCTCACCGAGGGCAGCTCGGCGAGGACCCGTCAGCCCTGGTCGGAGTTGCTCTCCGTCACCGACATCACGGTCGACGGCAGCACGGTGGTGGCCCGGTTGACCCTGGGTCAGAGCCACCCCCAGCTCGCCTGGCAGCTGCTGACCAGCCGCGACTCCCTGGTCCAGCACGGCGGCTGACGGCTCGGGCACTCAGGCTTCGGTCTCCGTGCCGGTGAGGGCCTGGATGATCGCCTCGGCGGTGCGGCGGCCCACCCCGGGAACCTCGGTGATCTCCTCCACGGTGGCCGCCGAGAGCCGTTTAAGCGAGCCGAAGTGCCGCAGCAGCGCCTGCCGGCGCACCTCGCCGAGGCCGGCCACGCCGTCCAGCGCCGAGGCGGTCATCCGCTTGGAGCGGCGCTGCCGGTGGAAGGTGATGGCGAACCGGTGCGCCTCGTCCCGGATGCGTTGCAGCAGGTAGAGCGCCTCGGAGGTGCGGGGCAGGATGACCGGGAACTCGTCGTCGGGCAGCCACACCTCCTCCAGCCGTTTGGCCAGCCCGCAGAGCGCCACGTCGTCGACGCCCAACTCGGCCAGGGCCTGGGCGGCGGCGGCGACCTGCGGCGGGCCGCCGTCGACCACGACCAACTGCGGCGGGTACGCGAACCGGCGCGGCCGGCCGGTGGTGGGGTCGATGCCGGGGCGGTCCGGGTCGGCGGCGGTCTCCTCGCCCAGCTCCCCGGTCTCGGCGCGGGCGTCGAGGTAGCGGGCGAAGCGGCGGCGCAGCACCTCCGACATCGCCGACAGGTCGTCGGTGGCGCCCCGGACGATGAACCGGCGGTACTCGCTCTTGCGGGGCAGCCCGTCCTCGAAGACGACCATGCTGGCCACCACGTCGGTGCCCTGGATCTGGGAGACGTCGTAGCACTCGACGCGCAGCGGGGAGGTGCGCATGCCCAGCGCCTCGCCGATCTCGTCCAGGGCCTGGCTGCGGGTGGTCAGGTCACCGGCCCGCTTGAGTTTGTGCCGGGCCAACGCGTCACGGGCGTTGCGGGCGACGGTCTCCAGCAGGTCCTTCTTGTCGCCGCGCTGGGGCACCCGCAGGGTGACCCGGCTGCCCCGGCGGGTGGTCAGCCAGTCGGCCAGCGCCTCGGCGTCCGTCGGCAGCGCGGGCACCAGCAGCTCACGCGGCACGTCGGTCTCGCCCCGCTCCCCGCCGTAGACCTGGGTGCAGAAGTGGTGCACCAGGTCACCGGTGGTCAGCTCCTCGGTCTTCTCCACCACCCAGCCCCGCTGGCCCCGGATCCGCCCGTCCCGGACGTGGAAGACCTGCACTCCGGCCTCCAGCGGGTCGTCGGCGAAGGCGACCACGTCGGCGTCGGTGCCGTCGCCGAGCACCACGGCCTGCTTCTCCATGGCCCGGCGCAGCGCGGCGACGTCGTCGCGCAGCCGGGCCGCCCGCTCGAACTCCAGCGCCTCGCTGGCCTGTGCCATCTCGCGTTCCAGCCGACGGACCATCGGGTCGGCCCGGCCACCCATGAAGTCGCAGAACCCGTCCACGATGCGCCGGTGCTCAGCCGCGGAGACGCTGCCCACGCAGGGTGCCGCGCACTTGCCGATGTAGCCCAGCAGGCACGGGCGGCCGACCTGCCCGGCGCGCTTGAAGACCCCGGCCGAGCAGGTCCGCGCGGGGAAGACCCGCAGCAGCAGGTCGAGGGTCTCGCGGATCGCCCAGGCATGCGAGTACGGCCCGAAGTAGCGCACCCCCTTGCGCTTGGCCCCCCGCATCACCTGCAGGCGCGGGTACTCCTCGTCGACGGTGACCGCGAGGTACGGGTACGACTTGTCGTCGCGGTAGCGGACGTTGAACCTGGGGTCGTACTGCTTGATCCAGGTGAACTCCTGCTGGAGCGCCTCGACCTCGGTGCCGACGGTGATCCAGTCGACCGACTCGGCGGTGGTGACCATCTGCCGGGTCCGCTCGTGCAGGCCGAGCGGGTCGCCGAAGTAGGAGCTGAGCCGGGCCCGCAGGTTCTTCGCCTTGCCGACGTAGATGACCCGACCGGTGCCGTCGCGGAACCGGTAGACCCCCGGGGACTCCGGGATGGTGCCGGGCGCGGGGCGGTAGGTCGACGGATCTGCCACCCTGCCGACACTAGCCCCCACCACCGACAACCTCTCGCACGGTTCCCGGGGTATCGACTTCTTCCGATATCGACAGGCGTCGCTTACCATCCGGTAAGTGAAGGTTCTTCACGTCACCGCCGGTCACCCGTCCCGCGTCATGATCCCCAGCCGCCGGAGGATCACCATGCCCCGTCCCACCACCACCCGACTCCTGGCCGCCGCGACCACCGCCGTCGGCGTGGCCGCCCTGCTCGTGGCCACCCCCACCCCGTCCACCGCGACACCCGCCGATGCGACGCCCGCCGCAGCGCCCGCCACCGCCGCCGCGCCCGGGGACTACTGCCTCGGGCAGTGCGCGGAGATCCTGCCGCCGGGCCAGAACGGCAACGCGACCCTGGTCGAGATCCTCGCCCACCAGACCCTCGGCACCCTCCCCCGGCACTCCGCCGACCAGCTCGGCCGCTACGCCGACCTGGTCTACGGCTACGCCGGGCTGCGCGAGGACCAGATCGACCGGTTCTTCCACGACGCCTCCTTCGGGGTCCCGGCCGGACAGGTCGAACGCTCCTACTCACCCCGCGCCGACGTGCGCATCGTGCGGGACCGGGCCACCGGCGTACCGCACGTCACCGGCACCACCCGGGGCGGCACCATGTACGGGGCCGGGTACGCCGGCGCCGAGGACCGGCTGTTCACCATGGACCTGCTCCGGCACGTCGGCCGGGGCACGTTGACCCCGTTCGCCGGGGGCGCACCGGGCAACCGGGCCCTGGAACAGAGCGTCTGGCGCACCTCGCCGTACACCGAGGCCGACCTGACCGCCCAGGTCGAGGCGCTGCGCGCCAAGGGCCCGCGCGGCCAGCAGCTCTACACCGACGTGCAGGAGTACATCGCCGGCATCAACGCCTACATCGGCGTCTGCATGTCCCGCCGCAACTGCCCAGGCGAGTACGTGCTGACCGGGCACCTCGACGCGATCACCAACGCCGGCGGCCCGGAGCCGTTCCAGCTGACCGACCTGATCGCCATCGCCGGGGTGGTGGGTGGCCTCTTCGGCGGCGGAGGTGGCACCGAGATGCAGTCCGCGCTGGTCCGCATCGCCGCCCGGGCCCGCTACGGGCCGGCCGAGGGCGACCGGGTGTGGGCCGGCTTCCGCAACGAGAACGACCCCGAGACGGTGCTGACCCTGCACGACGGGCAGAGCTTCCGCTACGGCGACGCCGACCCGGACGCGCCGAGCGTGGTGCTGCCCGACGCCGGCACCGCCACCGTCGAACCGATCTTCACCGACCCGACCGGCTCCGCCCGTACCACCGCCGGCACCGGACGCGGCTCCGAGCTGGCCGCCGCGCTGTCCGGGCTGACCATCGACCCGGCGCACCGGGGAATGTCCAACGCGGCCGTGGTCTCCGCCGCACACTCCGCCACCGGCCACCCGATCGCGGTCTTCGGCCCGCAGACCGGCTACTTCTCGCCGCAGTTGCTCATGGTGCAGGAACTGCAGGGCCCCGGCATCAGCGCCCGGGGGGCCGCGTTCGCCGGGCTCAACCTGTACGTGCTGCTCGGTCGGGGACAGGACTACGCCTGGAGCGCCACCTCGTCGGTGCACGACATCACCGACACCTACGCGGTGCCGCTCTGCACCGCCGACGGCAGTACCCCCACCCTGGCCAGCAACCGGTACCGGTACCGGGGGCAGTGCCTGGCCATGGAGGAGCTGTCCCGGGTCAACCGGTGGACCCCGACGGTCGCCGACGGCACGCCGCCCGGGTCGTACAAGCTGGTCTCCTGGCGGACCCGGCTCGGCCTGGTCGGCTGGCGGGCCATGGTGGACGGCCAACCGCACGCCTTCACCCAGCTGCGCTCCACCTACCGGCACGAGGCCGACTCAGCGATCGGCTTCCAGATGTTCAACGACCCCGCCCAGATGGGCTCCGCGGCGGCCTTCCGCACCTCGGCCCAGAACGTCGAGTACGCGTTCAACTGGTTCTACGTCAACTCCACCGAGTCGGGGTACTACAACTCGGGCCTCAACCCGTTGCGCGCCGACGGTACGAACCCGAACCTGCCGATGCGGGCCGACCCGGCGTACGAGTGGCAGGGTTTCGACCCGACGACGAACACCGCCCGCTACGCGCCCGCCGCCGCCCACCCGCAGTCGACCGACCAGGACTACTACGTCAGCTGGAACAACAAGCAGGCGAAGGACTTCGGTGCGGCCGACGGCAACTTCAGCTTCGGCGCGGTGCACCGCGCCGACCTGCTCGACCGGCCGTTGAAGGCGGCGATCGCGGCGGGGCGCACCTTCGACCGGGCCTCGCTGACCGAGCTGGTGCAGCGGGCCGGCCTGACCGACCTGCGCGGGGCCGAGGTGCTCGACGAGCTGATCCGGGTGCTGGAGAGCCAACCCGTCGGTGACCCCGCGCTGGCCGCCGAGATCGGTCGACTCAGGGCGTGGCGGGCCGACGGCGCGCTGCGGGTGGAGACCGCCAAGGGCAGCCGGGTGTACCGGCACGCCGAGGCGATCCGGACCTTCGACGCCTGGTGGCCGCTGCTGGTCCGGGCGATGTTCCGGGCCCCGCTCGGCGCGGAGCTCTACCAGGCGCTCGTCGACACCCTCCAGGTCAACGAGTCACCCTCCGGCCACCAGCGGGGCGACACCTCCACCCTGCCCACCTCGGCCAGCACCGCCCAGACCCACAAGGGCTCGGCTTTCCAGTACGGCTGGTGGGGCTATGTCGACAAGGACCTGCGTGCGGTGCTCGGCGAGCCGGTGGCCGGCGGTCCGGGGCGTACCCACTGCGGTGGGGGCAGCCTGACCGGCTGCCGGCAGCTGCTGCTCGACACCCTGGCCACGGCGGCGGCGACCCCGGCGACCGTCACCTACCCCGGCGACGACAGCTGCCCCGCAGGCGACCAGTGGTGCGCCGACGCGATCGTCCAGGCGCCGCTGGGCGGCATCACCCACGCCACCATCGCCTGGCAGAACCGCCCCACCTACCAGCAGGTCGTCTCCTTCCCCACCCAACGGTAAGGAAGGGCCCCTGCTTAACGCTTTCGGTATAGCAGGGGCCCCTTCTTAACCTGAGGGGAGCGCGGGACCGGCTCGGCTAGGCCAGGGTGATGTCCTCGCCGGAGACGGTGACCTCCTTGGCGGCCAGCGGCCTGGTGGCCGGGCCGCCCTGGACCGAGCCGTCGGTGATGGAGAACTTGCTGCCGTGGCAGGTGCAGTTGATGGTGCCGCCGTCGACGTTGGACACCGGGCAGTTCTGGTGGGTACAGATCGGGTCGAAGGCCTTGAACTCCCCCGCGGTGGGTTGGGTGACGACCACGCCCTGCGGGGCGAAGACCTTCCCGCCGCCGACCGGGATGTCGGCGGTCTTGGCCAGCACCGCCGCGCCGTCGCCGGGGGAACCGTCGCCCCCGGTGGAGCCGTCGCCGTCGGGCTCGTTGTCGGTGGTCGCGGTGGGCCGGTCGCTGCCGCAGGCGGTCAGCACGACGGCCGCCCCGAGGGCACCGGCCCCCGCCAGCAGGGTCCGCCGCGTCTGCGTGACCGGGGCGTCGAACACCTGGTCGTCACTCATGTCTGGCTCCCTCTCTCGGCTGCCGCACCGTGGTGATCGCGGCCTCTCCTGCGTACACGGATGGTGATGGGACCCAGTTCACCCCGAAAGCCTGGGAAATGCCTGAGTGGCCCGTGGTTGTCCGGTCAGCGGGCCTTGGCGGGAGTCCGGCGGGTCGACCGCGACGGGCCGTTGGCGGCACCGGCCGCCTTGCCGGCGCCGTCGGCCGCCGCACCAACCGTCTTACCGGCACCGTCGACCACCGCGGCACCAGCGGCCTTGCCGGCACCAGCAGCCTTGCCGGTGCCATCGGCCTTGCCGGCACCAGCAGCGCGGCCGGCCTTGGTGCCGGTGGCCTTGGTGCCGGTGGCCTTGGTGCCGGTGGCCTTGGTGGCCTTGGTGCTGGTGGCCTTGGTGGCCTTGGTGCCGTTGGCCCTGGCCGCCCGGGTGGTGGCCGCCGCCGCGCCCCGGGCTGCGCCGTCGAGCTTGAGCACCGGACGCAGGAACTGACCGGTGTGGCTCTCGGCGACCTCGGCGACCTCCTCCGGGGTGCCGGTGGCCAGCACCAGACCGCCCCGGTGCCCACCCTCGGGCCCCATGTCGATCAACCAGTCGGCGGTCTTGATCACGTCGAGGTTGTGCTCGATGGTGATCACCGTGTTGCCCTTGTCGACCAGGCCCTCCAGGACCATCAGCAGCTTGCGGATGTCCTCGAAGTGCAGCCCGGTGGTCGGCTCGTCGAGCACGTAGACGGTCCGCCCGGTGGAGCGCTTCTGCAGCTCCGAGGCGAGCTTGACCCGCTGCGCCTCGCCACCGGAGAGCGTCGGCGCGCTCTGACCCAACCGGACGTAGCCCAGACCGACGTCGACAAGCGTCTTCAGATGCCGGTGGATGGCCGGGATGGCGGAGAAGAACTCGGCCGCCTCCTCGATCGGCATCTCCAGCACGTCGGAGACGGTCTTGCCCTTGTAGTGCACCTCCAGGGTCTCCCGGTTGTACCGGGCGCCCTTGCACACCTCGCAGGGCACGTACACGTCGGGCAGGAAGTTCATCTCGATCTTCAGGGTGCCGTCGCCGGAGCAGGCCTCGCAGCGGCCACCCTTGACGTTGAACGAGAACCGGCCCGGCCCGTACCCCCGGACCTTGGCCTCGGTGGTCTCGGCGAAGAGCTTCCGGACGTGGTCCCAGACCCCGGTGTAGGTGGCGGGGTTGGAGCGCGGGGTCCGGCCGATCGGCGACTGGTCCACGCCGACGACCTTGTCCACGTGCTCCAGGCCACTGACCCGGGTGTGCCGGCCGGGCACCAGCCGGGCGCCGTTGATCTGGTTGGCCAGCACCGCGTAGAGGATGTCGTTGACAAGCGTCGACTTGCCGGAGCCGCTGACCCCGGTGACCGCGATCAGCTGACCGAGCGGGAACGACACGTTCAGGTTGCGCAGGTTGTGCTCCCGGGCGCCGTGCACCACCAGCTCCCGGCCGGCGGTCTGCGGACGCCGCCGCGCCGGGGTGGGGATCTCCCGCCGCCCGGACAGGTACGCCCCGGTCACCGACTCCGGGTTGGTCAGCAGCTCCGGCACCGAGCCGGAGTGCACGATCCGACCGCCGTGCTCGCCCGCGCCGGGGCCGATGTCGACGATCCAGTCGGCGGTGCGGATGGTGTCCTCGTCGTGCTCCACCACGATCAGCGTGTTGCCGAGCCCGCGCAGCCGGATCAGCGTCTCGATCAGCCGGTGGTTGTCCCGCTGGTGCAGGCCGATCGACGGCTCGTCGAGCACGTAGAGGACACCGACCAGGCCGGAGCCGATCTGGGTGGCCAGCCGGATGCGCTGGGCCTCCCCGCCGGAGAGGGTGCCGGCCGCCCGGTCCAGGGAGAGGTAGTCCAGGCCCACGTCGAGCAGGAACCGCAGCCGGGCGTTGATCTCCTTGAGCACCCGCTCGGCGATCATCTTCTGCCGGTCGGTCAACTCGATGCCGGCCAGCAGGTCGGCCGCCTCCCCCACCGACAGGTTGCAGACCTCGGCGATGCTGCGGCCGGCCAGGGTGACCGCGAGCACCTCCGGCTTGAGCCGGGCCCCGCCGCAGGCCGCGCAGGGCACGTCACGCATGTAGCCCTCGTACTTCTCCCGGGACCACTCGCTCTCGGTGTCGGTGTGCCGGCGTTCGATCCACTGCACCACGCCCTCGAAGCCGGTGAAGTAGGAGCGCTCGCGGCCGTACTTGTTGCGGTACCGCACGTGCACCTGGTCGTCGGAGCCGTGCAGGATCGTCTTCTGCGCCCGCGACGGCAGCGCCCGCCAGGGCGTGTCCAGGTCGAAGTGCTCGGCGTCGCCGAGGGCCTCCAGCAGCCGGAGGAAGTACTCCAGGGTCTGCCCGCCGGACCAGGGCTGGATGGCGCCCTCCCGCAGGGACCGCTCCGGATCGGGAATGAGCAGCTCCGGGTCGACCTCCTTCTTGGTGCCCAGACCGGTGCACTCCGGGCAGGCGCCGTAGGGCGCGTTGAAGGAGAAGACCCGGGGTTCCAGGTCCTCGATCGCCAGGGGATGGTCGTTGGGGCAGGCCAGGTGCTCGGAGTAACGCCGCTCCCGGTCCGGGTCGTCCTCGGCCAGGTCGACGAAGTCGAGCAGTACGATGCCGCCGGCGAGCCCGAGGGCGGCCTCCACCGAGTCGGTCAGCCGCTGCTTGGCGCTGGCCTTGACGGTGAGCCGGTCGATCACCACCTCGATGGTGTGCTTCTCCTGCTTCTTGAGCTTCGGCGGCTCGGTCAGCGGGTGCACCACCCCGTCGATGCGGGCCCGGGCGTAGCCCTTGGACTGCAGCTCGGCGAAGAGGTCGACGTACTCGCCCTTGCGGCCCCGGATCACCGGGGCGAGCACCATGAACCGGGTGCCCTCGGCCATGGCGAGGACCCGGTCGACGATCTGCTGGGGGCTCTGCCGGGAGATCAGCTCCCCGCAGACCGGGCAGTGCGGCACCCCGACCCGGGCGAAGAGCAGCCGCAGGTAGTCGTAGACCTCGGTGATCGTGCCCACGGTGGAGCGCGGGTTGCGGGAGGTGGACTTCTGGTCGATGGACACCGCCGGGCTGAGGCCCTCGATGAAGTCGACGTCCGGTTTGTCCATCTGGCCGAGGAACTGCCTGGCGTACGACGACAGCGACTCCACGTACCGACGCTGCCCCTCGGCGAAGATCGTGTCGAAGGCCAGGCTGGACTTGCCCGAGCCGGAGAGCCCGGTGAACACGATCAGGGCGTCCCGAGGCAGGTCGAGACTCACGTCACGCAGGTTGTGCTCGCGCGCGCCACGGATGATCAGACGGTCGGCCACGGTACGTGTGCTCCCGGGTGCAGAAGATGAGGCGGGTCTGTGCCGCTCTGGCGGGATCTGTACGGCTCTGATGGATCCGTACGGCTTTGTGGACTCCGTACGGGGGATCCGCGAGCGGTTGTCGGGGCGCAGGAAGACGCCTCGGCAACTCTAGCCCCGAGGTACGACACTTTCCCGCACGCCGCCATTCCCCCAGCTCAACCCGGTCGGGCGGGGTCAGAAGCCGCCCGGGGTGGCCGGGCGGGGCGCCCGGCGTCGCCCGTTGCGCCAGCCGCCGCGCCGCTCGGCGGCCAACCGGGCCTGGCGGCGACCCGACTCGAAGGCCACCTCCCCCCGCAGCCGACGCCAGCTCTCCCAACGCCGGACGCTCAACTCACCGCTGTCCACCGCCGCCCGCACCGCGCAGGCCGGCTCGGCCTCGTGGGCGCAGTCGCCGTACCGGCAGCCGGTGGCCAGCTCGGCGATGTCGGTGAAGGCGCGGTCCAGCCCGGCCGAGCCGTCCAGCAGACCCACCGCCCGTACCCCGGGGGTGTCCACGACCGCGCCACCGCGCGGGACGGGCACCAACGCCCGCCACCCGGTGGTGTGCCGACCCTTGCCGTCGACCCGGCGGATCGCCTGGGTCGGCATCACCGTCGCCCCGGCCAACGCGTTGACCAGGCTCGACTTGCCCGCACCGGAGGGCCCCAGCAGCCCCAGGGTGCGGCCGGCGGCGACCAGCGGGCGCAGCGGGCCCAGCCCGGTGCCCCGCTCGGCGCTGACCGGCAGCACCGGCACCCCGGGGGCGACCTCGGCGAGCTGCCGGGCGATGGTGGCGGCGTCGGCGGCCAGGTCGGCCTTGGTGAGCACCACCACCGGCCGTGCCCCCGACTCGTGGACCAGGGCGAGCAGCCGTTCGATCCGGCCGTTGTCCGGCTCGGGGTGCACCGGCTCGACCACGGCGGCGGTGTCCAGGTTGGCGGCGAGCACCTGACCGCTGGCGTCCTTGCCGGCGGTCCGACGGATCAACGCGGTACGGCGCGGCAGCACCGTCTCGATGGTGGCCCGGCCGTCCGGCCAGGCACCCAGCAGCACCCAGTCGCCGACGCAGGGCAACCGGGTCAGGTCCCGGGCGGCGTCGGCCAGCACCGCGCCACCGAGGGTGGCGCGCACCGGACCGTCCGCGCCGAGCACGGTGCAGACCCCCCGGTCGACCCGGGTGACCCGGCCGGGCCGCCGACCGGTACGCCGGTACGGAAGGCTCGCCCATCCGGCGTCCCAGCCGAGGGCGGTCAAGTCGACGGTCATCGCATCCTCATCACGGTCGAGAGCTGGTCGTGGCGGTGTCCGCG
Organism: Micromonospora yangpuensis; assembly: GCF_900091615.1. Classification (NCBI taxonomy): domain Bacteria; kingdom Bacillati; phylum Actinomycetota; class Actinomycetes; order Micromonosporales; family Micromonosporaceae; genus Micromonospora; species Micromonospora yangpuensis. The sequence goes on from NZ_FMIA01000002.1 coordinate 4,424,716, forward strand.
TGCTGCCACCGGCATGCCACCACCCCCCTGTGCCGTCGCGGTGCCGCGTACCACGCCGACGGTAGGGGCCGGACCGCCGCGCCGAAAGCGATTTCCCCGACGACACGGGCCGGCCCGGACCGATAGGGTCGACGGGTGACCACCGATCCGCTCCTGCTGACCGGAGCGGTGGCCGAGGCCACGGCCCGCCTGCTGGACACCGCAGCCACCTTCGACACCGCCGGCGTCACGGCCGGATCGGCGCTGCCCGGCTGGACCCGTGGCCACGTGCTGACCCACCTGGCCCGCAACGCCGACGGCTTCGTCAACCTGCTCACCGCCGCCCGCACCGGCCAACGCATCCCGATGTACGCCAGCGCGGCGAGCCGTACCGCCGACATCCAGGTCGGTGCCGCCCGACCGCCCGCCGCCCACCTCGACGACCTGCGCCGTAGCGCGGACCGGTTCACCGAGGCGGTCGCCGCGATGCCGGTACGGGCATGGGCGGCCACCGTCGAGACCCGGCGCGGCCCGTGGCCCGCCGCCCAGCTGGTCTGGGGGCGGCTGCGCGAGCTGGAGGTGCACCACGTCGACCTGGCGGCCGGCTACCGGCCGACCGACTGGACACCTGCCTTCGCCCACCGGCTCCTGCACGACGTGACCACCACCATGGCCGACCGGACGGACGTGCCGGCCATGGTCCTGCGCGTCGACGGCAGCCGGCACGAGCTGGCGCTCGGCGACCGCGCCGGGGCACCCACCGTGCGGGGCCCCGTCCACGACCTCGCCGCCTGGCTGATCGGCCGGTCCGGTGGCGACCTGCTCACCGTCGATCCCGACGGCCCGTTGCCCATCCCACCGGAATGGATCTGAAGAACACGATGACCTACCGCGGAGACGTCACCGTCGGCGGCGCGCCGGCCGTACGCGAACTCGACCAGCTCACCATCACCAAGGTGGCGGTCGGGCCGATGGAGAACAACGCCTACCTGCTGCGCTGCCGGTCCACCGGTGAGCAGGCGCTGATCGACGCGGCGAACGAAGCGCCCCGACTGCTCGACCTGGTCGGCGACGCCGGGCTCGCCACCGTGGTCACCACCCACCAGCACATGGACCACTGGGTGGCCCTGGAGGAGGTGGTCGCCAAGACCGGCGCCCGGGCGCTGGCCCACGTCGACGACGCGGCCGGCCTGCCGATCCCCACCCAACCGCTCACCGACGGCGACACCGTCACCGTCGGTGACTGCACCCTGGAGGTCATCCACCTCGTCGGCCACACCCCCGGCTCGATCGCGCTGCTCTACCGCGACCCGGCCGGCAGCCCGCACCTGTTCACCGGGGACTCACTTTTTCCCGGTGGCGTGGGCAACACCGACCGGGACCCGGAGCGTTTCGGCAGCCTCATCGACGACGTCGAGCAGAAGCTCTTCGCCCGGCTGCCGGACGAGACCTGGTTCTATCCCGGGCACGGCCGGGACAGCACGATCGGCGCGGAGCGGCCCTCGCTGCCGCAGTGGCGTACCCGGGGCTGGTGACCCGGGTCGGTGCGCCGGGTGCCGCCCGGCGCACCACCGGTCAGCCGCCCCGCAGCACCTGCACCCGGCGCACCGGCGAGTCGACGAACGGTTCGGTGGTCGGTACCGAGTAGCTGGCGACCACCGACAACCGGTGCGGTGGCAGCTCGCCACGGCCGGGATCGCCGACCAGCACCTCGACCCCGGCGGCGGAGATCCGGTCCAGGAAGGCCAGCATCCGGGCGGTCATCGCCGGGGTGTAGAAGACGTCCCCGGCCACCAGCAGGTCCGCCGCCGGTCGGGGTGCGTCCAGCAGGTCACCGCTGCTGGTCACGACGGTGACCCCGTTGGCCCGGGCGTTGACGGTCGCGGCAGCCAGCGCGTACGGGTCGATGTCGTTGGCCTCGACCCGCTCGGCCCCGGCCAGGGCGGCGGCGATGGCGACCAGCCCGGAGCCCGTGGCCAGGTCCAGCACCCGACGCCCGGCGACCAGCTCGGGGTGGTCGAGCAGGTGGCGGGCCAGGGCCTGACCGCCGGCCCAGGCCGAGGCCCAGTACGGCGCCGGCAGCGCGTTGCCGGCACTGGCCTCCATCCGGGCCCACCAGACGATCGCGTCCTCGGCCAGGTGTAGTCGCACCTCCGGCACGAACGGGGTGGGCATCAGCCGGAGCCGGTCCATGCCCGCACCGGGCACACCGATCTCGTTTTCCAGCTCCGTCAGTGCGGCACCTGTTCTCACCGGGGCAAGCATGCCCCACCGGAGGGCCGGCCGGAGGCAGATCCCCCTTCGTCGGCGCGGCCTGCGGCACTTCGGCCAGCGAATCGGGCCTCGGCCGGCTACTGTTCGGGGTGGAACAGGCGATCATCGACCAATGGCCGGTGGTCAGCCGCAGGAAACAGGGAGAGATGCATGGCAACCGGCACGGTCAAGTGGTTCAACTCGGAAAAGGGCTTCGGCTTCATCGAGCAGGACGGCGGAGGCCCCGACGTCTTCGTGCACTACTCGGCGATCGCTTCGAGCGGCTACCGGGAACTGCATGAGGCGCAGAAGGTCGAGTTCGAGGTGACCCAGGGGCAGAAGGGTCCGCAGGCGGACAACGTCCGTCCGCTGTAAGTCTGTGTGCCGGTGGCGGCGGCCGGGTTCCGACCGTCGCCACGGCTCGGACTCGCCGCCGGCACCCGGCTCAGGTCACGTCACCGCCCGGGTGACGATCGCGACAAACCCGTAGTCGCCGCTGACGCACAGCCGCAGCGGCCATCGCGCAACGGGTGTTGCGCAATGCTCGCTGCCGACTGCGCCCGACCGTGGTCACCCGGTCGGCCGTGGTGTCACGCCATCCGGCGGTCGATCTCGTCGGCGACCTGGGTGACCAGGCTCGACGGGAGCAGCGCGGCGAGCTTCTCGGGGGTCAGCCCGGCGAGGACGCCGGCGATCACCGCCTGCTCGTTGACTGCCTGCCTGGGCAGTTGGCTGACCTGCGCCACGAGCGCGTCCAGCCGCAACATCGTGTAGTCCAGCTTGGCGACCATGCTGTTGGCTGCCTCAGCGCCACCCGGCCCGTCCGGGTCGACCTTGCGCCCCATGCTCGTACCGCCGTAGAACATCCCGAGGTAGACGTTGTGGATCTCGTTCTCGGCCTGCTCGCTCATGTCTTCCTCCAGTAGTCCGATGCTGGTCAGGTAGCGGCGGAACAGCGGGGTCTGGTCCCGCCCCGCCTTCGTGGCGTCCCGGAAGAAACTGACGTGGGTGTGCCAGAGATGGGAGTTGTCGCCGGTGGTACGCCGGCCCAGCCGGTCCCACCGCCGCACGACCCGCCCGTCCGGGGAGTAGATGATTTCGCGGATGTCGCGGGTGTCGGCCGCGCCGGCAACGCACTGGGAGACGCACCAGACCGAGAAACTTCGCAGGTCATGGGTACGTCCGCGGGACGTGACGCGGAACATGCCGACGTCCAGCGCCGAGGCGTCGAGGGTCAGGCCGTTGCGGTCGCGCGTCGACTCGACCACCGAGTAGTCGTTGGTCACCACCCGGTCCGAGCCACAGTGGTAGCCACCCCGGTGGTTGGCGTCGCCGACGATACCGACCTCGTTGGGCTCCAGGTCGTCGTCCCGAACCCGGTCCGGATCGGTGTTGAGATGTCGTAGCAGCAGGCTGCGCACAGCCAGCAGATTCGCCGGTGCCCGAGTCATCGATTACCTCCTCTGGTGCGGCCGGAGCGGCACGGGGAACCACCCCTGGCCACCGTGGAGCTCCGGTACGGATGCCCGATCAGGATCATCAGGCGATGACCCAAAGTTACTTACGGGCATCGAAAGGTAACAACGTCAAATGTCCGTTTTTCTCACCGAAGCACCCCGCGAGTCCCGCTCACGAACCACCGCACCCTGATCCGCACCGGAAGCGGGCTGAGCTGGGATTATCTCGGACACTCGCGAGGGTGCCCGGCCGCTGCGGCCACGCCGGGCGGCATCCCGCTGCGCCCGTAGACCATCCGCCACGGCGGCCAGGAAACGACTCACCACTACCAACTCATCGTCACTCAAGGTAGCCATAGCCGCGTCTGCGGCGGTGTCCAGCGGCCGGCGGAACTCCTCGGCGAGGCTGGTCCCCTGCACCGCGTCACGCAGCAGCAGCCGTCGCCGGTCGGCGCCGTCGCGGTCGCGGCGCAGGTGTCCGGCCCGTTCCAGCCGGTCGAGCAGGGCCGTCACCGACCCCGGGGAGAGGTCCAGATGGTCGGCGAGACGGCCGGGGGTGAGCGGATCGGCGGCCGATTCGGCGTCCCGGACCGCGATCAACGCCCGCAGATCGGTGTCGACGAGGCCGTGCAGCTGGGCGAAGGCAGCCCCGGCCTGCTGCCCGTGGGTCAGCAGCCGGCGCAGACCGGCCACGGCCTCGCCGGTGAGCCGCGCCCGGGCCGCGCCCTGCGACGGACGGCTGCCGGACGCTGCCACCCTGGCCACCTCCGGGTGACGTCGGACCCCTCACGGGCATGGCATCCAGCATAAAACCGGCAACGCGGATTCCGGTCTCTTCCCGGCCGCGCCACGGCGCGCAATTGCCCGGCCGCCTGCTGCCGAGCGAGTCGACCGGGCGCCCGGCCAGCGGTGGGCCGGTCAACCGGTGCGGTGGCGGGGCTGCTCCGGTCGGGCGGTGCGCACCGAGTCGCGGTGCTCGGCCATCGAGGTCACCATCGCGGCCAGGAACCGGTGCACCACCTCCAGCTCGGCGTCACTGAAGGCGTCCATCACCTGGTCGGTGCGGCGGCCCAGCGGACGGAAGAAGTCCATGGCCAGGGCGGCACCCCGGTCGGCGTACCGGAGGAAGACCTTGCGGCGGTCGGCGGTGTCCCGGTCCCGGCGGACGTGACCGCCCCGCTCCAACCGGTCGACCAGGGCGGTCACCGAGCCCGAGGAGAGGTTGAGGTGCTCACCCAGGCGACCCGGGGTGATCGGGTCGTCGGCCAGCTCGGCGTCCATCACGGCGAGCAGGGCCTGCAGGTCGGTGGCGTTGAGGCCGTGCAGGTTGGCGAAGGCGTGCCCGACGTGCTGGGCGTCACCGCTGTAGCGCCGCAGGTCGGCCGCGATCTCCGCGACGAGGTGCGCCCGCCGGGTGTCCCTGCGCCGGTACATGCCGTGCCCTGCCACGTCCGTCACCCCCTCGCCGCGGGTTGCAGCATAACTCAACTGCCGATAATCTCGCCTATCAAGATATTCGACTGTCGGGAGATGCCAGGTGGCCTCCTGCGAGAGACCTTGAGGCATTGGATGTCCGTGTTCACCCGCGTCGTGCGCGGCCGGTTGGCCGCCTGGCTCACCGTGGCCGCCGCGATCGCTCTCGGCGCGGCCGTCTTCGCGCTGCCCACGCCCGACAACCCGGCCCCGGTCTCCTCGACCGGGCTCTCCACCCAGTGGCAGTCCACCCAGGTCCAGCGCCTCCAGGACGAGTTGCCCTCGCGCGACGTCCAACCGGCGATCGTCGTGGTCAGCCGCGCCGACCGCGCCGCGCTCACCGAGGAAGACCGCGCGGCGGTAGCCGGCACCACCGACCCGCTGAACTCCTTCGCCGTCGGCGGCCGGACCAGCTCACCCCAGTTCTCCCCGGACGGCACGGTCGCCCTGGTCGCCGTGCCGTTGTCCACCAGCGGCGGCCAGGAGCAGGTCGCCGACACCGTCAAGGAGCTACGGGCCGGCCTGACCGGACTGCCCGACGTCCTCACCGTCGAGGTGACCGGTCCCCCGGCGTTCACCACCGACCTCACCAACGTCTTCGAGGGTGCGGACACCACCCTGCTGGCCTTCACCGCCGCCGTGGTCGCCCTGCTCCTGCTGGTCACCTACCGCAGCCCGTTCCTGTGGATCGTGCCGCTGCTGGTGGTGGCGGCGACCGAGCAGCTCACCCTGCGGGCCATCGAGACCATCGTGCCGGCCGTCGGGATCCACTTCGCCGGTGGCGCCGTCACCGGCATCGCCAGCGTCCTGGTCTTCGGCGCCGCCACCAACTACGCCCTGCTGCTGATCGCCCGCTACCGGGAGGAGCTGCGCCGCGAGGAGGACCGCTTCGTCGCCATGCGCGCGGCGCTGCGCCGCACCGCCGAGCCGATCCTCGCCAGCGGCTCCACCGTCGTGCTCGGCGTGCTCACCCTGCTGCTGTCCGAGCAGGAAACCAACCGGGCCCTGGCGGTGGCCTGCGCCACCGGTGTCGTCTTCGCCATGGCGTCGGCGTTGTTCGTCCTCCCCGCCGCACTGGTGATCTTCGGCCGGGGGCTGTTCTGGCCCTTCGTGCCCCGCGTCGGCGGACCAGCCCGCGAGGGTCGGCTCTGGGGCCGGCTCGGCGCGCTCGTGGAGCGCCGCCCGGTCCCGGTGGCGCTGCTGGCCACCCTGCTCCTGGCCGGCCTCGCCCTGGGCGGCCTCGGCATCCGCACCGGCCTGTCCGAGACCGAGCAGTTCCGGGTCAAACCGGAGGCGGTCGCCGGCGCGGAAACCCTCGCGCGGGCCTTCCCGGCCGGGACGACCCAACCCGTCACCGTCCTGACCACCCCCGCGGCGGCGCAGGCCGTCACCGCCACCGCCGCCGAGGTGGACGGGGTGGCCTCCGCCCGCCCCGGCGACGCGGGCGACACCGTCGCCCAGATCGACGTGGTGATCGAGGCCGAGCCGGGCACCGCCGCCTCCGACCGGACCATCGAGGCGCTGCGCGACGCCGTCGCCGCCGTACCCGGCTCCGCGCCACCGGCGGTCGAGGGCGCCGGGAGCTTCGACGGCGCCCTGGTCGGCGGCACCGTCGCCGCCACCTACGACTCCGCCCAGGCCGACCGCAAGGACCTGCAGCTCATCCTGCCGCTGATCCTGCTCCTGGTCGGCAGCGTCCTGGTGCTGCTCCTGCGCGGCATCGTCGCCCCCATCCTGCTGGTGCTCACCGTCATCGCGTCCTTCTTCGCCAGCATCGGCGCGGGCTGGCTGCTCTTCGACCACGTGCTCGGCTTCCCCGCCCTCGACAGCGGGGTGCTCCTGCTGGGCTTCGTGTTCCTGGTCGCCCTCGGCGTGGACTACAACATCTTCCTGGTCACCCGGGCCCGGGAGGATGCCCGGCGCACCGGCACCCGCGCCGGCATGCTCTCCGCGCTCCGGGTCACCGGCGGGGTCATCACCAGCGCCGGCGTGCTGCTCGCCGCGGTCTTCGCCGTCCTCGGCGTACTGCCGCTGCTCACGCTCACCCAGATCGGGATCATCGTCTGCATCGGCGTCCTGCTCGACACGCTGCTGGTCCGCACCGTGCTCGTACCGGCGCTGGTGTTCCTGCTCGGTGACCGCTTCTGGTGGCCGGGCCGGATCAACCGCACCGCCTCGGCAGCGCACCCGGCTGACGAGCCGGGCCCACCAGCCAACCGGCCCGACCAGACAGCCGGTGCGCCGGCGCCGGTGACCAGCCGGGATTGACCGGACGACCACCGTGGGGCGGGGACGGACCTCATCCGGCCCCGCCCCGCTCCCTCTCCCCCTGCCGGGCGGCGTCCTCGGCACCGACAGCCAGCTGCCGCGGCGGCGTCGGGCCCGGGGTGAGCCGCGCGCGGGTCGCCCAGGCGACCATGAACACCGCCGGCCACGCCGCCCCGAGCAGGACCGCCGTCGCCGTGCCGCTGGCCGTACTGACCCCCAGGTACAGGCGGGCCAGCCCGATGCCGACCACGCCGGCCACCGCCGCGGTCCAGACCGCCACCGCCACCGGCCACCGGGTGCCCCGGGCCAGCAACCAGGCCAACGTGCACAGGCTCGCGGTCGTCACCGCGCCCTGGGTCGGAAACCACAGCTCCGCCCCGTCCGCACCGATGGTGTCGGTGGCCACCGCCAGGACCAGCAGCGGCACGAACGCCCCGACGGTGCCCAGGAGCCCGAGCAGATCCGCCCGCCACGTCCGGTGCCGCCAGGCCAGCACCGCGGCCACCAACGCCACCACCACGATCAGGTACGACCCCCGCAGCACCGACACCACCAGCATCGTCACGTCGACCGCCCCCGGGGTCCGCCGCTGGGCGAACCAGGCGGCGATCGCACCGTCGACCAGCGCCAGCCCGCTGTTGCGGACCACCACCCCGAGCAGCCAGGTCACGGCGAACCCGGCGGCCACGACCAGCGCCAGCCCGGCGGTCAGGTTCAACAGGAACGTCCAGACCGGCCCGACCCGCATGGCGACCAGGAAGAACAACACCCCGTACCGGTCCCGCAGCCAACGCACCGGGGGCAGCGCCACGGCCCGGGACAACAGGGCCCGCGCCGGATCGGGATTGCGCCCCAGCCACCGGCCGGTCAACACCACCGCCACCAGGCAGACCACCAACAGCAGCAACGCACCGGTGGCCTGCCCCAGCAGCCGGGACACCGTCTCGTAGGACTCCCCGGCCAGATACCCCACCAGCACCGACCCGCCCACCCAGGTCAGCACGCCACCGACGTTCCAGGGCAGGAACCGCCGGTACGGCATGCCGGAGGCGCCCGCCAGGCGGGGCACCAGGGTACGGGCGAAGGCCAGCCACCGGGCCCCGAAGATGCCGCGCCCACCCAGCCGGCCCAGCATCGCGTCCGCCCGGTCCCACCGGGCCGCCCCGACCCGGGTGCCCAGCCCGCTGGCCCGCAGCCTCGGTCCGTACCGGCGACCGGAGCGGAAGGCCAGCGTGTCACCGGTCACCGCTGCGACAATCATCACCAACAGCGCCGGCCCCAGCCGCAGCGTGCCGGCGTAGGTGAGGAAACCGACAAGCAGCAGCGTCGCCTCGGCCGGCACCAACAAACCGAAGATCACCGCGGTCTCCCCGGCCACCAACACCGCGGCGATCACGTAGATCGCCAGGGACGGCAGTCCCTGCAGGGAATTCAGCAGATCGTGCACGACGGCTTCCGCATCACGCGGCCAGCATGCCAGCCGCCGTACCGATGACGGCAGGAGTTACGACAGAGATCCGGGGGAACCGGGGGTGACCCCGATTCGGCCCCGGAACCGAGCAGGCGGGAGGATGGACCCATGCAGCTTCGCACCGACCTCCGCAACGTCGCCATCATCGCTCACGTCGACCACGGCAAGACCACCCTGGTCGACGCCATGTTGCGGCAGGCCGGCGCCTACGGCGCCCGCGGCGAGACGACCGAGCGGGTGATGGACTCGATGGACCTGGAACGGGAGAAGGGCATCACCATCCTGGCCAAGAACACCGGCGTGCGGTACCTGCCGGCGGACGGCTCGGAGCCGGTCACCATCAACATCATCGACACTCCCGGGCACGCCGACTTCGGTGGCGAGGTGGAGCGGGGCCTGACCATGGTCGACGGGGTGGTGCTGCTGGTCGACGCCAGCGAGGGACCGCTGCCGCAGACCCGGTTCGTGCTGCGCAAGGCACTGCGGGCCCGGCTGCCGATCATCCTGGTGATCAACAAGGTGGACCGTCCCGACGCCCGGATCAAGGAGGTCGTGGACGACACCTACGAGCTCTTCCTCGACCTGGACGCCGACGAGACCCAGATCGACTTCCCGATCGTCTACGCCTGCGCCCGCGACGGCATCGCCTCGCTGACCCAGCCGGCCGACGGGGCCGTACCGGACGACAGCAACTCCCTGGAGCCGTTCTTCCGGACCCTGCTCGACACCATCCCGCCCCCCGCCTACGACCAGGACGCCCCGCTGCAGGCGCACGTCACCAACCTCGACGCCTCCCCCTTCCTGGGTCGGCTCGCGCTGTGCCGGGTCCGGCAGGGCACCATCGCCAAGGGCCAGTCCGTCGCCTGGTGCCGCACCGACGGCAGCACCCAGCGGGTCCGCATCTCCGAACTGCTGATGACCGAGGGGCTGGAGCGCAAGCCCGCCGAGTCCGCCGGCCCCGGTGACATCATCGCCGTCGCCGGCATCCCGGAGATCATGATCGGCGAGACCCTCGCCGACGCCGAGGACCCCCGGCCGCTGCCCCTGATCACCGTCGACGAGCCGGCCATCTCGATGACCATCGGCACCAACACCTCGCCCCTGGTGGGCCGGGTCAAGGGCGCCAAGGTCACCGCCCGGATGGTCAAGGACCGGCTCGACAAGGAGCTGATCGGCAACGTCTCGCTGCGGGTTCTGCCCACCGAGCGCCCCGACGCGTGGGAGGTGCAGGGCCGGGGCGAGCTGGCCCTGGCGATCCTGGTCGAGCAGATGCGCCGGGAGTCCTACGAGCTGACCGTCGGCAAGCCGCAGGTGGTCACCCGGGAGATCGACGGCAAGGTCTGCGAGCCGGTCGAGCGGCTCACCATCGACTCCCCCGAGGAGTACCTCGGCGCGATCACCCAGCTGCTGGCCACCCGCAAGGGCCGGATGGAGCAGCTGGTCAACCATGGCACCGGCTGGATCCGGATGGAGTGGCTGGTCCCGGCGCGTGGCCTGATCGGTTTCCGCACCGAGTTCCTCACCGACACCCGGGGCACCGGCATCCTGCACCACGTCTTCGAGTCCTACGAGCCCTGGTTCGGTGAGCTGCGCACCCGGCAGAACGGCTCCCTGGTGGCCGACCGGGCCGGCGCGGTGACCTCGTTCGCGATGATCAACCTGCAGGAGCGCGGCCAGCTCTTCGTCGAGCCCACCACCGAGGTCTACGAGGGCATGATCGTCGGAGAGAACTCCCGTTCCGACGACATGGACGTCAACATCACCAAGGAGAAGAAGCTCACCAACATGCGGGCCTCGACCTCCGACGAGACCGAGAAGCTGATCCCGCCACGCAAACTCTCCCTGGAGCAGGCCCTGGAGTTCTGCCGGGAGGACGAGTGCGTCGAGGTGACCCCGGCCGCGGTGCGGATCCGCAAGGTCGTGCTCGACCAGACCACGCGGGGGCGGGCCGCCGCCCGCCGCAAGCACGCCGGCTGAGGTACCCGTCGAACGGGCCCCGCCACCACACCGGGGGTGGGGCCCGGCCAGGTCAGGAGTGGGCGTGGTGAACTTCGCCGAGGTCGACCGGGAACTCGACGGACTCGGCGGGAGCGTGTCGGCGTACCTGGGTCGACTCGACGCCCCACCCACCTGGACGCGGCGGGCCGACGCCACCCACTACGCGGCGAGCACGATGAAGGTCGCCGTGCTCGCCGCGCTGCACCGGGCCGCCGAGTCCGGCCGGCTCGACCTGGACGCCCCCGTCGAGGTGGTCAACGACTTCGCCTCCGCCCGTCCGGACGCGCCCCGGTTCTCCTGCGCCCCGCACTTCGACAACGACCAGGCCGTCTGGGCCCGCCTCGGCACCGGGGCGACGCTGCGCTGGCTCGCCGAACGCATGATCGTCCGCTCCAGCAACCTGGCCACCAACATCCTGCTCGACCACGTCGGGCTGCCGGCGGTCGCCCGGGTCTGGGCGGCAGCCGGTGCCCGGCACAGCGTCACCGGCCGGGGCATCGAGGACTTCGCCGCCCGGGACGCCGGCATCGCCAACCTGGTCACCGTCGCCGATCTCGCCGCCCTGCTCGCGGCGATCGCCACCGGTGCCACCCGCCGGGGACCGCTGGCCTCCCCCGCCCACTGTGCGGCCATGCGCGACGTGCTCCTGGCCCAGCAGCACCGCGACGACCTCGCCGCCGGGCTACCCGAAGGTACCCCGATCGCACACAAGAGCGGCTGGGTACGCGGCGTCCGGCACGGCGCCGGGGTGGTCTACCCCGACGACGCCCCGCCGTACGTGCTGGTCGTCTGCACCACCACCGAGGGCCGCGACGTGGACGCCTGCCGGCTGCTCGCGGACCTCTCGGCCCGGTCGTGGCAGGCCCGGCAGCAACTGACCCCCGCCCACTGACCCCAGACGGCGACCGGTCAGTACGGGCTCTTGGCCAGCGCGCGGCGACGGTCCACGGAGGACTTGACCAGGCTGGCCACGGTGGCCACGGCGAGGGTGCTCAGGATCACCACCAGGGACAGCCAGATCGGCATGTGTGGGGCCCAGCCGACGTGCTCGCCACCGTTGATGAACGGCACCCGGTTGTCGGCCAGCGCCTCCAGCACCAGTTTGACGCCGATGAACCCGAGCACCACGGCCAGCCCGTAGGTCAGGTAGACCAGCCGGTCGAGCAGACCGCCGAGGAGAAAATAGAGCTGCCGCAGCCCCATCAACGCGAAGACGTTGGCGGTGAAGACCAGATACGGCTCCTGGGTGATACCGAAGATCGCCGGGATCGAGTCGAGAGCGAAGATCAGGTCGGTGGTGCCGATGGCGATCATCACGATCAGCATCGGGGTGAACAACCGGCGGCCGTGCTCCCGCTTGGTAAGCCTGGCGTCGTGGTAGTCGCCGGAGATGGGCAGCACCCGACGGCTCCAACGGATCAGGACGTTCTCCTTGAACTCGTCCTCCTCCTGCTCGCCCTGCCGGGCCAGGTTGACCGCGGTGTAGATCAGGAACGCTCCGAACAGGTAGAAGACCCAGGAGAACTGGGTGATCAGGGCCGCACCGGCGGCGATGAAGCCACCGCGCATCACCAGCGCCAGCACGATGCCGATCAGCAGCACCTTCTGCTGGTACTGCCGGGGCACCGCGAACCGGGCCATGATGATCACGAAGACGAAGAGGTTGTCGACCGAGAGGCTGTACTCGGTGAGCCAGCCGGTGAAGAACTCGCCGGCCGGGCGCGCTCCGGCGACGAACCAGAGCCCCGCGCCGAAGATCAGGGCCAGTCCGACGTAGAGGCTGACCCAGATGCTCGACTCGCGAATGCTCGGCTCGTGCGGGCGACGACCGATGATCAGCAGGTCGACCGCCAGGACGACGGCCAGCACGAGCAGCGTCGCCGCCCACACCCATACGGAAACGGTCACGTTCATCCTCCGGCAGACCCGCAACGTCGGGCACACCGTACTGCCCCGGCGGGGCTGGCATACCGGCGACGCTGACTCTGGTGGGTGGCGGAGGTCTCTTCCGTCACCGACGCGGGTGCGAGCCGGTGACCGACGACGCCGGGTCGGCCACCGGGACCGGCGACCGGCCGTGCTGACGACCTCGTCGTAGGGGAATACTCCCCTCCTCGCGGGCCATTGTTCACCATCGTTGGCTTCCGTCGCATCCCGGTGGCGTCGAATGCCGAACAGATCACGTGGTGCCGGTGCCGTACGGCACCACGCCTAGAGCATCCTAGGAGACTGGGCCGAGGCGACTGCCGGGGTGGCCCGGCGGCTGTCGTCGTCAGGGTGGACCGGGCCGCTGCGGATCGTCAGGCCGGGGCGGTGACTGCGGTCGTCAGGCCGGTGGGAGCAACGGATCGGCCAGCGACCAACCGGCGGCCAGCACCGCGTCGCAGGCCGCCACGGCCCGCGCCAACCGTTGCCGGTGGCTGCCGGTCAGCTCCACCACCGGTACGCCACTGGTCGCCAGCTCGGCCCGGAACCGCCCGGTCATCCAGACGCGCAGGTGTTCCCCGTCGCGCAGCCCGTCGTCGGTGAAGGGCACCTGCCGGTGATCGGTCAGCAGGTACAGCGCCGGACGCCGGGCCGCCGCCCGCACCTCTGCCGATGTCGAGCCGAGGTACCGCTCCTCCCACAGGGCGGTCGCCCGGGTGTCGGTGTCGCAGATCAACAGCGGGCCGGACGAGCGGGCGGCGGCGTCCTCGGCAGCCTGCTGTTCCCGGACCACCTCGGCGAAGTCGTCCCGGTCCCACGTCACGTCGGCGACCGTCGCCTCCGGTCGGTCCCGGCGCAGCCGGTCGAGCTTGCGGGCGGTCAACTCCCGGCCGTACTCGGGCACCCAGCCGGTGCCGTAGTGCTCGGCGAGGGCCCTGGCCATGGTGGTGGTGCCGGTCGACTCCGCGCCGAGAACCACCACCCGCCGCACGAACCACGCCCGCACCGGCGGACTCAGCCAACGCCAGTGCCCGACCGGGTCGGCCCGCACCGACGTACCGGAGACCGGCACGGCCCGGCGGTCCACGTCCACGCAGACCGGCACCGCGTCGAACCGGCGCGCCAGCTCCTCGCCGTACGGCTCGGAGGAGAAGACCGCGTCGACCGGGTCCGGCCCGACCGCCTCGCGGAACACCGCGCAGTGCGCGTCCCAGGCGACCGGATCGGTGTAGTCGACCGGATGGTCGTCGTACCGGCCGACCACCCGGACCCGCCCGGTGCTGGCGTGCACCTCGCGCAGCCACGCCACCCGCAGGTCCAGCGGGATCGACTCGCGCCGGGACGGGGCCACCACCACGGTCACCCGGGCACACCGGGCCGCCGCCGCCTCGATCAACGCGTGGTGCCCGGCGTGCGGCGGATAGAACTTGCCCACCACCATCGCGTGCCGGAACTCCAGGTCGGCCACCGCAGGCTGCCGGGCGATCGGCCCGCCGTCGGTACGCACGCCGTCGGTGCTCACGCCGTCGGTGCTCACGCCGTCGGTACGCACGCCGTCGGTGCTCACGCCGCCGCCGGAGCGGGGCCGGGCTGCACCGGGGTGGCCGGTGCCGCGGCCCGCAGGTCGGCCCGCCAGGCCCGCAGGCCCAGCACACAGAGGGCCAGGAAGATCAGGTAGAGCCCGGCGGTGAGCCAGAGCCCCTTGTACGCGTACAACGGGATGTAGATCAGGTCCGCAGCGATCCACACCCACCAACTCTCCACCAGCTTGCGGGTCTGTCCGTAGGTGGCCAGCAGGGACAGGGCGGTGGTCAGCGCGTCGGCCAGCGGCACGGTCGAGTCGGTGGCCCGTTCCAGCAGGGTCCAGAGCCCGCCGGTGAGCAGCGCGCCGGCCACCGCCAGCAGCAGCCACTCCCGCCGGCCGGTACGGCTGACCGTGAGCCGGCTGCGCTGCTCGCCGCCGAACAGCCAGTGCCACCAGCCGTACAGCCCCAGCCCGACGTAGACGATCTGCAGGCCGGCGTCGGCGTACAGACCGGCGGTCCAGAAGAGCACCATCAGCAGCAGCACGTTGGCGATGCCGACCGGCCAGTTCGCGATCCGTTGCCGGGCCACCAGCCAGACGTTGAGCACGCCGGTGACGAACCCGAGCACCTCGGCCCGGGTGGTGCCGACCCCGGCCACCTCGAACACCGGGACCGTCAGCCAGTCGATCATCAAACTCTCCCCATTCGCGCGAGCCCACCCTAGACGAGCTGCCCCTGGGGCGGCGATAGCCGTTTCGGCCCGTCGAGCACCGCCGCCTCGGCCCCTCCTGCGGGTGGGCGGACCCCGGCGGGCACGGTGGTCGGGTCCACGTGGGAGGCTTTCGACATGGTGCTTGAGGTCGCGCTCATCGACGTACTGCCCGGACACGAGGACGACTTCGCCGCCGCGTACGCCGAAGGTCATCCGGTTCTCGCCGGGGCCCCGGGCTGCCGGTCGGTGCGGATGACCCGGGGGATCGAGTCCCCCACCCGGTTCGTGCTGCTGGTGGAGTGGGACTCGGTCGAGGCGCACGAGGAGAACTTCCGCGCCACCGAGCGGTTCCAGCGGTGGCGCTCGCTGATCGGCCCGCACTTCGCCGGCCCGCCGGTGGTCGAGCACTTCGTCGACGTACCCGCCTGAAACTTCGACGGACCGGCCGGAACTGTCGTACCCCGGGGTACCGTCCGCCGGCGGTCGCCAGTCCCGGCGGGCTACGGGGGCGTCGGGCCCGGCGACCGCGCCCGGATGACATCGGCCGGCGTCGTGCCGACGCAGGCAATCGACTGGACTCGCCACGGCGAGAGGCGATTGACTGTCGACCATGACGGAGCGGGTCGTGCTGGTGACCGGGGTGAGCAGACGGATCGGCATCGGCGCGGCCGTCGCCCGGATGTTCGCCGCCGACGGGTGGCGGTTGCTGCTGACCGGATTGCCGGCGTACGACGACGCCCAGCCCTACGGCGGGGATCCCGATGGGGTGCCCGCGCTCCTGAGTGAGCTGGGTGACCGGGCCGGGTTCGTCCCCGCCGACCTGCTCGACGCGGCCGCCCCCGGCGAGTTGGTCACCGAGGCGGTCCGCCGGCACGGCCGCCTCGACGCGGTGGTGGCCGTGCACGCCTACTCCACCCGCACCGAGCTCGGGTCGCTGGACGCCACGGAGATCGACCGGCACCTGCTGGTCAACGTACGGGCCACGCTACTGCTCGCCGAGGCGTTCGGCGCGGCGTTCAGCGGCGACTCCGGTGGCCGGTTGGTGCTCTTCTCCAGCGGGCAGCGGCTCGGTCCGATGCCCGCCGAGCTGGCCTACGCCGCCAGCAAGGCCGCGGTGGAGAATCTGACCACCCAACTCTCCGTGCTGCTGACGCCCCGCGGGATCACCGTCAACTGCGTGAATCCGGGGCCGACCGACACCGGTTACGCCACGCCGGACGCGCACGCCGCCGTGGCGGAGCTCTTCCCCGGCAGGCGCTGGGGCACCCCGCAGGACGCGGCCCGACTGGTCCGTTTCCTCTGCTCGCCGGAGGCGAGCTGGATCACCGGCCAGGTGATCGACTCGGAGGGCGGTTTCCACCGGTACCGGTGACGGCCGTCGGGCTCACTCCGGGTCGGCCGGACGGTGGCCGTTGGACGGGTCGACCAGCTGCTCGCGCAGCCACGCCAGCGTCTCCCCCGCGTCCAGCGCGAGCGCGGCCAGCCACTCGGCCGTCCGCTGGTACCGCTCGACGTCGGCCTCCGTGCCCAGCCGCACGTCGGTGGTCAACGTCTCCAGCATCACGGTGCGCGGGTCGGCGGGGTCGGGAAACGAGTAGCAGGAGAACGGGGCGAGTGGATGCAGCCCGGCCCGTAGTGCGGCTCCCCGGGGCAGCACCCGTACCGTCACGTTCGGCCGGCCGGCGAGGCCGAGGAGGTGTCGCAGCTGCTCCTGCCACACCTCCTCGGGCACACCGAGCGGGTCGCAGGCGGCCTCGTCGAGCAGCGCTGTGTAGTCCGGCGGGTGGGGTCGGCCCAGCACCTCCTGGCGAGCGAGCCGGGCCCGCACGTCGGCCTCCACGTCGATGTCCGGGCTGACCAGCCGGCCCGCCTCGACCCGGAGGCGGGCGTACGCGGCGCTCTGCAGCAGACCGGGCAGCACCGCCGGCTGGTACTCCACGATGGCCGCCGCGCCGGCCTCCAGCTCGGCGTAGGTGCGCTGGCGCTCACTCATCTCGCTCAGCGACTTCCACCAGCCGCGGCCGGTCGCCGCGTCCCGGGCGATGACGATGAGCGCCTCCCGTTGGGCCGTCGGCACCTGGTAGACGTCGAGCAGGTCCAGCACGTCGGCGAGGTCCGGCCGGCTCTGCCCCAACTCGATGCGGGACAGCTTCGACGTCGACGCCCACCCCAGTCGGTCGCAGACCTGTTCCAGGGTGAGCGTCGCGTGTCGGCGCAGTTGACGCAGCTCGGCGCCCAGGCGCGCACGGCGGATGACAGGACTCGTTGGCAACGGCATGCGGCCTCCCCAGGTGGCAGACTACGCAGGTCCGTCACTCAGGGCAATACTTCCCTTGCTGTTAGCTACCGCCCTTAATGGGACGGTTACGTCGTTTCACCGGGAGCCCTCGGCCGCTCCCACGATCCGCCCCGACCCACCGGCGCTGCCGTCCGGGGGAACGCCCCGGCATCACGTCACCCCGGCGGCGTCCATGCCGCGCAGCTCCTTCTTGAGGTCGGCGACCTCGTCACGGATCCGGGCGGCCAACTCGAACTGCAGCTCCCGGGCGGCGGCGAGCATCTGGTCGTTGAGCTCCTGGATGAGCTGGGCGAGGTCGGCCCGGGCCATTCCCTCTCTCGACGGGGTGGTGTCCGTCCGGCTGCGGCTGCGGGTCTGGCCCACCGGCGCCTTGCCCCGGGACAACTGCCGGGCCGCGCCACCGACCCGGGTGTTCTCGGTGTCCTCGGCCTCGCGGTAGATGTCGTCCAGGATGTCGTGGATCTTCTTCCGCAACGGCTCCGGGCTGATCCCGTGCGCCTCGTTGTGCGCGATCTGCTTGGCCCGCCGCCGGTTGGTCTCCTCGATCGCGCCCGCCATCGACGGGGTCACCTTGTCGGCGTACATGTGGACCTGACCGGAGACGTTACGGGCGGCCCGACCGATGGTCTGGATCAGCGACCGGCCGCTGCGCAGGAAACCCTCCTTGTCGGCGTCGAGGATCGCCACCAGCGAGACCTCTGGCAGGTCGAGCCCCTCCCGCAGCAGGTTGATGCCGACCAGCACGTCGTAGTCGCCCTTGCGCAACTCGCGCAGCAGCTCCACCCGGCGCAGCGTGTCGACCTCGGAGTGCAGGTAGCGCACCCGGATGCCGTTCTCCAGCAGGTAGTCCGACAGGTCCTCGGCCATCTTCTTGGTCAGGGTGGTGACCAGCACCCGCTCGTCGCGCTCGGTGCGCAGCTTGATCTCGTGCATCAGGTCGTCGATCTGCCCCTTGGTCGGCTTGACGACGACCTCCGGGTCGACCAGGCCGGTCGGGCGGATCACCTGCTCGACGTACTCCCCCTGGGCCTGCTCCAGCTCCCAGGAGCCGGGGGTCGCCGACAGGAAGACCATCTGCCCGACCCGCTCCAGGAACTCGTCGAAGCGCAGCGGCCGGTTGTCGGCGGCGCTGGGCAGCCGGAAGCCGTGGTCGATCAGCATCCGCTTACGCGACGCGTCGCCCTCGAACATGCCGCCGATCTGGGGAATCGTCACGTGCGACTCGTCGACCACGGTCAGGAAGTCGTCCGGGAAGTAGTCGAGCAGACAGTGCGGCGGGCTGCCGGGCAACCGACCGTCCATGTGCATGGAGTAGTTCTCGATGCCGGAGCAGAAGCCGACCTGGCGCATCATCTCGATGTCGTAGGTGGTGCGCATCCGCAGCCGCTGGGCCTCCAGCAGCTTGCCCTGCCGGTCCAGCTCGGCCAACCGCTCGGCCAGCTCGGCCTCGATGTCGCCGATGGCCCGCTCCATCCGCTCCGGCCCGGCCGCGTAGTGGGTGGCCGGGAAGATCATCAGCCCGTCGACCTCACGGACCACGTCCCCGGTGAGCGGATTGAGGTAGTAGAGCTTCTCCACCTCGTCGCCGAAGAGCTCGATCCGGACCGCCATCTCCTCGTACGCCGGAATGATCTCCAGCGTGTCGCCCCGGACCCGGAAGGTGCCCCGGTTGAAGGCCACGTCGTTGCGGGTGTAACGGTTGTCGACCAGCCGACGGAGCAACTCGTCGCGGTCCAACTCCTGCCCGACGGCGATCCGGACGGCCTGGTCGAGATACTCCTCCGGGGTGCCCAGGCCGTAGATCGCCGAGACGGTGGCGACCACGATCACGTCCCGACGGGTGAGCAGCGACATGGTGGCCGAGTGCCGCAGCCGCTCCACCTCCTCGTTGATCGAGGAGTCCTTCTCGATGTAGGTGTCGGTCTGCGGAATGTAGGCCTCGGGCTGGTAGTAGTCGTAGTAGGAGACGAAGTACTCCACCGCGTTGTGCGGGAGCAACTCGCTGAACTCCTTGGCCAGCTGCGCGCAGAGCGTCTTGTTGGGGGCGAGCACCAGCGTCGGGCGCTGCAACCGCTCGACCAGCCACGCGGTGGTGGCGCTCTTGCCGGTGCCGGTCGCGCCGAGCAGCACCGTGTTGCGGTCACCGCGGCGGACCCGCCGCTCCAGATCGTCGATCGCCGCCGGTTGGTCACCGGCCGGCTGGAACTCGCTGACGACCTGGAAACGGCCGTCGAGCCGAGGAATGTCGAGCGCCATGACCCCACCGTACGCCGGGGGTCCGACACCCTCGGCCGGCTACCGAGAGTTGGTGATCGGCTTCTATATTCGCATTGTGTGGCGCATTTCACCGCGCTAGGGTATGAGCCGTAGGCCGCTCGCGGCGGCCGACCGGGCCGGCGGCCAGGCTTCATCGGCCGGCTGCCCCCGGCACAGAGGGTCGCAGCACCCGGTTCATCCCGGCGTGCGCACCGGACGTGGTCGCGCCTGGCGCGCAGACCGGCCGCCGCGGGCGCCCCTGCTCGTCACCCACCGGTCACCCCGACAGTTCAACCCTGCGTGACCAACTCAGCCCGATCCGGGCGCGTCAGCCCCCCGGCGTCCGCCGGCAACGGCACGGCGGTCAGCAGCCCCGCCGGCAACGGCACGGCGGTCCGTGGCCCGGCCGGCAACGGCACAACGGTCAGCAGCCCCGCCGCCGGCGGCGACCACGACCACGATGGCCCGGACGACGACGCCGGCACCCCGGCGGAGCTCGTCCGCCTGCGGCGGCGGATGCTGGTGGCCCTGACCACCACGGCTGCCGCCTCCGCCGTCGCGCTGGTCGCCGTCCTGCTGACCTGGGTGCCCGAACCGCCCGCCGCCGACCGGGCGGCCACCGCCGCCGAAGCCGAACGGCTCGCCGCGATGCGGGTCACCAACCACCGGGACGTCCGTGCCGGCCTGCGGGTCGTCATCGGCGCCGGTGGCAACCGCACCGACCTGCTCGGCTGGATCGACTGGGCCCGCCCACTTGTCTACCTCGATGTCGGCGGTCCCGGCGCCGGTGACGAACGAGGGCTGCTCCAGGCCACCCCCACCGTGGCGCTGACCCGGCCGGACCCCACCGCGGTGCCCACCCCCGCGCTGCCCCCGCTGCTGCCCCCGGCCGACCGCTGGCGGCTGCGCGAGCCGTCTGCCGAGCGTGCCCTGGACGTCGTGCTCCGCCTGGTGTTCGCCCTGGCCGCACCGCAACCCGACCCGGTCGCCACCGGCGACGAGGCCCGGTGGCTGGGCCGTGCCGACGCCGCCGGTGGACCACTGGACATCCTCCGGGCCGCGCTGCCCGGCGCCCCGGCGCTCGACGACCAGCCGCGCCTCTGGCTCGACCGGGACGCCCGCCTGCACCGCCTGACGACCCGCCTGCCCGGAGGCGTACCGCTGACCGTGGAGCTGCTGCGCGCGGACCGTCCGGTGCTGCGGCCGGTGCCCGCCCTGGGCGGCCGGCCCGGACTGCCCCGGGCGCTCACCGAGGTCGAACGACGGCGGTTCACCCGGCTGGCGACCCGGCTGCGCGCCACCGGCGGCGCCCGGCTGACCCTGACCGCGCCGGTCACCGCGTCGACCAATCTGCGCGGCGCCGGCTGGGTGAGCTGGACCGAGCGGTCGGCGTACCTGTCGGTCGCCGACCTGGCCACACCGGGTCAGCGGACGCTGCTGCGACACGACCGGACCGGGGCGGCCAGGTTGGTGACCCGGGCCGCAGCCGCCGACGGCACCGCCGAGGCGCCGGGGCGGCCGCCGCTGCCGCCACCGACGACCGGCTGGCGGTCCATCCGCACCGACCGGACCGACCCCGACCGGCTGCTCGCGGCGGCGCTGCGGGCCGGCCGGACGGACGTGTCCGAGGCGTCGGCCGTGCGGCTGCGCGAGGACCGGCTCGCGGAACGGACCGTGGACGTCATCGAGGTGCCCGACGGTGCGGCCCCGCTGCGCTACTGGATCGACCGCGACGGCCTGCTCCGCCGGTTGGAGCTGCGCACCGCCGCCAGCACCTGGAGTCAGCTCGACCTGGTGCCCGGGCCGGTGCCACGCCTGTCGGCGCTCACGGCCGCCACCCCGTCCGCTCGGCCCACCGCTCGGCCCGTCGGTGCTCCTCCTCGCACCCCGGATCCCGCGCCGTCGGGCAGCCGCCGGTAGCCGGCGCGGCGGTCGGCTCCCGGCCCGGCGCCGGATACCCGACCCGCTGGTCGGGGGCGGCACGCAGGTGGTCGCGGAGCAGCAGAGCGCAACGCCAGGTCGGCGCGTCGACCTGGCGCAGGTGCAGGCGTACCGGACGACCCGGGTCGGCGCTGCCGTGCAGCCGCTTCGCCACCCGCTCGCCGCCGGCCGACCCGGCCCGGTCCCACCACTGTCCGGGCCGGCGGGGAAAACCGGCGTCGACGAGCCGGTCGGCGAGCGGCCCGTCCGCGTCGGCAAGGGTTTCCACGGTGAGCTGGATGTCGATGACGTCCGGGGCGGCCAGACCCGGCACGGCGGTCGGACCGATGTGGTCGACGCGGGGCTCGGCCGGGGCGAGCGCGTGCCGGATCCGGGCCGCCAGCCGCGCGTACTGCTGCGGCCAGGTCGGGTCCGGCCCGGTCAATCCGGTCCGCGGTGGGCTGACCGCCCGGCGGCGGCGCAGGTTCTCCGCGTAGGGCAGCAGCCGCTCCCGCCAGAGCGCGTCCACCTGTTCGTGCAGCTCGGCCAGGCTCCCGTCGTTGGTCACCAGGACGTCCGCGACCGCGCGGCGTCGCTCGTCGTCGGCCTGCGCGGCGATCCGCCGCTCGGCCTCCGCCCGGCTCATCCCCCGGTCACGGGCCAGCCGCGCCAACCGGACGGGCACGGCCGTCTGCACCACCACCACCAGGTGGTACGTCGGCGCGAGCCCCACCTCGACCAGCAGCGGTACGTCGTTGACCACGATCGCGTCCGGCGCTGCGGCAGCGACCAGTTCGGCGGTACGGACCCGGACCCGGGGATGGGTGATCGCCTCCAACCGCCGTCGGGCCGTCTCGTCGCCGAACACCACCGCGCCCAGGGCGGCCCGGTCCAGTGCCCCGTCGGGGCCGAGCACCCGTTCGGAGAAGGTGGCCACCACCTCGGCCAGGCCGTCGGTGCCGGGGGCCACCACCTCGCGGGCCACCCGGTCGGCGTCGACGAGCACCGCGCCCAGCTCCCGCAGGCGGCTCGCCACGGCACTCTTACCCGATCCGATCCCGCCGGTCAGTCCCACGCGCAGCATCAGCCCAGTCAACCCGATCGGCACCGGTGCGCCAACGCCTTCGCCCGGTTCACCCCGCGGCGACCACCGGGACGCGGAAACGGGCAGGGCCCCGCCCCGACGGTCCGGGGGTACCGGATCGTCGCGGCGGGGCCCGTTGTCCTCAGCGAGCGCCCTCAGCGGTCACTTGCCGCCGGCGAGCTTCTCCCGCAGGGCGGCGAGCGCCTCGTCGGTGGCCAGCGTGCCGGCCGGCTCCTCGTTCTGCCGGCTCGGCGCCGACGACGAGGTCGAGGTGGTGGTGCCGGCACCGGCCGACACGACCGGAGCCGGGTTCGCAGCGGCCTCGGCGTCGGCGGCCCGGGAGGTCTGCACCTGCTTGGTGTGTGCCTCCCAGCGCTGACGGGCCTCGGCGTACTGCGTCTCCCACTCCTCGCGCTGCTTGTCGTAGCCCTCGAGCCACTCCCCGGTCTCCGGGTCGAAGCCTTCGGGGTACTTGTAGTTGCCCTGGTCGTCGTACTCGGCGGCCATGCCGTAGAGGGTCGGGTCGAAGTGCTCCTCGCCCTCGACGAAGCCCTCGTTGGCCTGCTTGAGCGAGAGCGAGATCCGGCGACGCTCCAGGTCGATGTCGATGACCTTGACCATGACCTCGGAGCCGACCTGGACGACCTGCTCCGGGATCTCCACGTGGCGCTCGGCCAGCTCGGAGATGTGGACCAGGCCCTCGATGCCGTCGTCGACCCGGACGAAGGCACCGAACGGCACCAGCTTGGTGACCTTACCCGGCACGATCTGCTGGATCGCGTGGGTCCGGGCGAACTGCCGCCACGGGTCCTCCTGGGTCGCCTTCAGCGACAGCGAGACGCGCTCGCGGTCCAGGTCGACGTCGAGCACCTCGACCTCGACCTCCTGGCCGACCTCGACCACCTCGGACGGGTGGTCGATGTGCTTCCAGGACAGCTCGGAGACGTGCACCAGGCCGTCCACGCCGCCGAGGTCGACGAACGCGCCGAAGTTGACGATCGAGGAGACGACGCCCTTGCGGACCTGCCCCTTCTGGAGCTTGTTGAGGAACTCGGTGCGCACCTCGGACTGCGTCTGCTCCAGCCAGGCCCGGCGGGACAGGACCACGTTGTTGCGGTTCTTGTCCAGCTCGATGATCTTGGCTTCGAGCTCGCGGCCGACGTAGGGCTGCAGGTCACGCACGCGCCGCATCTCGACCAGAGAGGCGGGCAGGAAGCCGCGCAGCCCGATGTCGAGGATGAGGCCACCCTTGACCACCTCGATGACCGAACCGCGGACGACCCCGTCCTCGTCCTTGATCTTCTCGATCGTGCCCCACGCCCGCTCGTACTGCGCGCGCTTCTTCGAGAGGATCAGACGCCCCTCCTTGTCCTCCTTCTGGAGGACAAGGGCCTCGATGTGGTCGCCCACCGACACGACCTCGGCCGGGTCCACGTCGTGCTTGATCGACAACTCCCGAGAGGGGATGACACCCTCGGTCTTGTAGCCGATGTCGAGCAGGACCTCGTCCCGATCGACCTTGACGACGGTGCCTTCGACAATGTCGCCGTCGTTGAAGTACTTGATGGTCTCGTCGATCGCGGCGAGGAAAGCTTCCTCGGAACCGATGTCGTCGACGGTGACCTTGTTGGCGCTCGAGGGGGCCTCGATGCTGCTCGTCATGTGGGCGGTTGCTCCGGTCGGATGGTGTGTCACAGCAGGCTGGTGTGTTGCGGTGACCTGTTCGCGCCAACGGATCCGCCTGCCGGGGCACACCGAACGATCGCCGTCAGAAGATCATTAGTGGCTCCGGTGGCCGCGCACCTGCTCCCTGCCGAGGCACACGATCCGCGAGCGCATCCACCACCCTACCGTGTGCATTACCACAGCGTGCAAGCCCCGGGGTACGTGATCCGGCCCGCTTTGTGGCCCGAGCGGTCCGCTCTGCGCCGAAAAAGGGGCACACAGGCGAAAGGTCCCGCTGATCGCAGCCCGGGAATCCGGCCACCAGACCCGCGACACCCCCGGTCCACGCGTGCCGGGGACCGGCCCGGACGGCCCCTAGACTGCCGGGGTGACCGACGACCAGCCCGGCAACACCGGACCGGACGAGCCGGCCGGATCCGAGGATCCGGGTGTGCTGCGCCGCCCGGTGACCGACACGGATGCCCGCCGGGCCAGCCGGGTCTGGTGGGACGTCGACGCCGACAACTACCAGGCCGAGCACGGCGCCTTCCTCGGTGACCTGGACTTCGTGTGGTGTCCGGAGGGGGTACGCGAGGCCGATGCCCGGTTGCTCGGCAAACTGGCCGGCCGGCGGATCCTCGAGGTCGGCTGCGGTGCTGCCGCCGCCGCCCGCTGGCTGGCCACCCAGGGCGCCCAGGCGGTGGCCGTGGACCTCTCCGCCGGCATGTTGCGCCACGCCCGCCAGGCCGCCGACCGCACCGGGGTACGGGTGCCGCTGGTGCAGGCCGACGCCCTGGCGTTGCCCTTCGGCGACGCCGCCTTCGACACCGCCTGCACCGCGTTCGGGGCGATCCCCTTCGTGGCCGACTCGGCCGCGGTGATGCGCGAGGTGCACCGGGTGCTGCGCCCGGGCGGCCGGTGGGTCTTCTCGGTCACCCACCCGATGCGGTGGATCTTCCTCGACGACCCGGGCGAGGGCGGCCTGCGGGCCGTGCACTCGTACTTCGACCGCAGCCCGTACGTCGAACAGGACGCCACCGGCACGCCCACCTACGTCGAGCAGCACCGCACCCTCGGTGACCGGATCCGGGAGCTGGTCGACGCCGGGTTCCGCCTGACCGACCTGGTGGAGCCGGAGTGGCCGGCGGGTCACGAGGGCGTCTGGGGACAGTGGAGCCCGCTGCGCGGCCGGCTCTTCCCCGGTACCGCCATCTTCGTCGCCGAGAAGCCCGCGCCGTGACCCGGCCGGGTGCCGGTGCCGGTGCCGGTCCAACGGAACCGTCGCACCGGCGGTGCGACGTCGGCGGGCCGGAGCGGGGCTACGCTGAGCCGGTGAGTGCCGAACCGATCCCGACATCACCTGGCCCCTGGTGTCCGGACCCGATCCGGCAGCAGCGTGCCGACTACACGCTTGCCGACCTGCGCAACCTGCCGGACGACGCCCCCCGCGTCGAACTCGTCGACGGAGTCATTCGGGTGACACCCTCCCCCACCCTGGGCCACCAGGACATCGCCAGTCTGCTGTGGCGCTGGCTGGCCGAACACGCGCCGCGCCACCTGCGCGCCTCGCAGGCAGTCGGCGTGGCCCTCTCGGCCAACACCAGCCGCCAACCCGACGTCCTGCTGCGCCACGCCGAGGTGGACCGGGACCGGTCCCTGCTGCATCCGGCGGACGTCGTGCTCGCCGTCGAGATCGTCTCCCCCGGCACCCGGTGGACCGACCGGTTCGCCAAACCCGGCGAGTACGCCGCCGTCGGGATCGCCCACTACTGGCGGATCGAGCAGAACCCGGTGCACGTCTACGCGTACCGGCTCGGCGAGCAGCCCGGTCCGGCCGGTGTGCCCCAGTACGAGCTGGTCACCGACAGCGCCGACGTGATCGAGCTGACCGAGCCGTTCGTCCTCAAGCTCCCGGTCGCCGACATCACCCCCTGACCCCGACCAGCACCTCCCCGGCCCGGGCACGCGTCGCCGGCAACGCCACGGCACCCTGGGGTGGCCGGGCCGAAGCGCGGTCGTTATTCCGCCGCCACGGCGGGTACCCGCCGGTCATGGCCGAGCAGAGGTTCCGCAAGGGTGACCACGTCTCCTGGGCCAGCCACAGCGGCCGGGGACGCGGGGTGGTCACCGAGGAGTTGACCGAACGGACCCGGGTGAGTGGACGCGCCGTCGACGCCAGTCCGCAGCAGCCCCAGTACCGCATTCGCAACGACCACTCGGGCCGGGACGTCGCACACCGACCGGAGGCGCTACGCCATGAGTCGTGACCAGGGACGCGACACCTACCGCGAGTTCGGCGAGGCGGTCAACATGACCCCCGGTGAACTGTCGGCGTGGTTGGCCAGCGACGAGTCCGCACACGTCGGCTGGCGGAAGAAGGGCACCAAGGGCGGCGAGTCGGTCGGACACGCCTCCGGCCGGCGGATCGTCGACCTGCTGCGGCGCAAACGCGCCGACCTGACCGCCCAGGACTACGCACACATGCGCAAGGTCATCGGGTACGTGCACCGGCACCTCGCCCAACGCCCGTCCGGCGACGTCCGGGACACCCGGTGGCGCTGGTCGCTGATGAACTGGGGCCACGATCCACTACGGTGACCCGGCTCAGTGGTCGGCGCTGTTCCAGTCGGTGCCCTCACCGACGGAGACCTCCAGCGGCACCGAGAGCGGGTACGCCGCGCCCATCTCCTTGCGGACCAACGCCTCCAGCGCCTCCCGCTCGCCCGGCGCGACCTCGAAGACCAACTCGTCGTGCACCTGCAGCAGCATCCGTGACCGCAGGCCGGCGGAGCGCAGCGCGGTGTCCACGTGCAGCATGGCCAGCTTGATGAGGTCGGCGGCCGAGCCCTGGATCGGGGCGTTGAGCGCCATCCGTTCGGCCATCTCCCGGCGCTGCCGGTTGTCGCTCACCAGATCGGGAAGGTACCGCCGGCGGCCGAGGACGGTGGAGGTGTAGCCGTCCTGTCGGGCCTTGGCGACCACCTCGTGCAGGTAGTCGCGGACCCCACCGAAGCCGGCGAAGTAGTTCTCCATCAGCGCCCGGGCCTCCTCGGCGGTGATGCCGAGCTGCTGGGAGAGACCGAACGCGCTCAGCCCGTACGCCAGGCCGTAGTTCATCGCCTTGATCTTGCGACGCTGGTCGGCGGTGACCGTCTCGACGGCGACCTCGAAGACCGAGGAGGCGGTGGCGGCGTGGAAGTCGTGACCGGAGTTGAACGCCTCGATCAGCGCCTCGTCCGACGACAGGTGCGCCATGATCCGCATCTCGATCTGGCTGTAGTCGGCGGTCAGCAGACAGTCGTAGCCCTGCCCCACGACGAAGGCCCGACGGATCCGCCGGCCCTCCTCGGTGCGGATCGGGATGTTCTGCAGGTTGGGTTCGGTGGAGGAGAGCCGACCGGTGGCCGCCACCGTCTGGTTGAAGGTGGTGTGGATCCGCCCGTCGTCGGAGATCGACTTGAGCAGACCGTCCACGGTGGACTTGAGCCTGGCCACGTCCCGGTGCCGCAGCAGGTGGTGCAACAACGGGTGCTCGGTCTGCGCGTAGAGCCAGCCCAGCGCGTCGGCGTCGGTGGTGTACCCGGTCTTGATCTTCTTGGTCTTGGGCAGACCCAGCTCACCGAAGAGGATCTCCTGCAGCTGCTTCGGCGAGCCCAGGTTGAACTCCCGGTCCACCACCCGGTACGCGGCCTGCGCGGCGGCCTTCACCTCAGCGGCGAAGTGCGCCTCCAGCTCCGTCAGGTAGTCGGTGTCGGCGGCGATGCCGATCCGTTCCATGTCGGCCAGGACCCGCATCAGCGGCAACTCCACCTCGGCCATCAACCGGGCCGACTGCTCGCCGTCGCGGGACAGCTCCGCGTCGATGGCGTCGGCCAGGTCGAGGGTGGCGCGGGCCTGGAGCATCAGGTTCTCCTCGGCCTGCCCGTCGTCGCCCAGCCCGTCCAGGGTCAGTTGCCCGGTCTCCGGCGCGTCCACCCGCAGCTCCCGGTGCAGGTAGCGCAGGGCCAGGTCGGTCAGGTCGTAGGACCGCTGGTCGGGGCGGGCCAGGTAGGCGGCGATCTGGGTGTCCCGGGCGATGCCGGCCAACGACCAGCCGGCGGCGGCGAACGCGAGCACCGCAGGCTTGCTGTCGTGCAGGACCTTCGGCCGGGCCGGATCGGCCAGCCAGCCGGCCAGGGCGTTCTCGTCGGTCGCCTCGAGGGTGGCCGGGTCGACCCAGGCCGCGGCGGCGTCGGCGGTGGCCAGGGCCAGGCCGAGCACCCCGGCGGTGTGCCGCCGGTTGGGGCCGGTGTCCAGCTTGACCGCCACCCCGACCGGGGTGCCGGCGGGGGCGTGGGTCTCCAGCCAGTCGGCCAGGGCGCCCGGCGCGGTGAGCACCTGCCCGGTCAGGTCGAACCCGGACTCGGCCTCCGGCTCGACGGCGTCGAGGTACTGGTAGAGGCGGTCCCGCAGGATCCGGAACTCCAGGGTGTCGAAGACCTGGTGCACGGCCTCCCGGTCCCAGCCGGTCCAGCGGGCGTCCTCCGGGCGCAGCGGCAGCTCCAGGTCACTGACCAACCGGTTGAGCTCGTAGTTGCGGATCACGTCGGCGAGCCGCTCCCGCAGACTCTCGCCGGCCTTGCCCTTGATCTCGTCGGCGCGGGCGACGACCCCCTCCACCCCACCGTAGGTGTTGATCCACTTGGCGGCGGTCTTCGGCCCGACCCCGGGAATCCCGGGCAGGTTGTCGCTGGTCTCGCCGACCAGAGCGGCCAGGTCACGGTAACGCTGCGGGCCGACACCGTACTTCGCCTCGACCGCGGCGGCGTCCATCCGGGCCAGGTCGGAGACGCCCTTGCGCGGGTAGAGCACGGTGATCCGGTCGTCGACGAGCTGGAAGGCGTCCCGGTCGCCGCTGCTGACCAGCACCGACATGCCCTGGTCCCGGCCCTGGCAGGCGAGGGTGGCCAGCACGTCGTCGGCCTCGTAGCCCTCCTTCTCCACCACCGGGATGCGCAGCGCGGCCAGCACCTCCTTGACCAGACTGACCTGGCCCTTGAAGTCGTCCGGGGTCTCGCTGCGGCCGGCCTTGTACTCGGCGTACCGCTCGGTGCGGAAGGAGCGGCGGGAGACGTCGAAGGCGACCACGATGTGGGTGGGCCGTTCGTCGCGCAACACGTTGATCAACATCGAGGTGAAGCCGTACACCGCGTTGGTCGGCTGCCCGGTCGTGGTGGAGAAGTTCTCCACCGGCAGGGCGAAGAAGGCCCGGTATGCCAGGGAGTGTCCGTCGACGAGGAGCAGGCGCGGCGTAGTAGCTGTCACGCAGGCGACTCTAGTCCGCCGGTGTGACAACCCCCTCGGCCGCTCCGCCCGTGTCGGGACCGACCCGCCGACAGGCACACACGACGAAGCCGGTGGAGGCGCGAGCGCGCCCCCACCGGCTTGCCGGTGCCACGGGTCAGGCCACGCCGAGGTACGCCTCCTTGACCGCCGGGTCGTGCAGGAGCTCCTGACCGGTGCCCTCCTTGACGATCCGACCGGTCTCCAGCACGTAGCCCCGGTGCGCCCGGGACAGCGCCTGCTGGGCGTTCTGCTCGACCAGCAGGATCGTGGTCCCCTGCTGGTTGATCTGCGTGATGATCTCGAAGATCTGCTGGATCAGCATGGGGGCCAGCCCCATCGAGGGCTCGTCGAGCAGCAGCAGCTTGGGCCGGGCCATCAGCGCCCGCCCCACGGCCAGCATCTGCTGCTCACCACCGGAGAGGGTGCCACCGGCCTGCTTGCGCCGCTCCTTGAGCCGGGGGAAGAGACCCATGACCATGTCCAGGTCCTTGTGGATCTCCGCCCGGTCCTTGCGGGTGTAGGCACCCATCTCCAGGTTCTCCATCACCGTCATGCCGGGGAACACCCCCCGGCCCTCGGGTGCCTGCCCGATGCCCCGGATGACCCGCAGGTCGGCGCGCATCTTGGTGACGTCGGTGCCGTCGAAGACGATCGAGCCGGCCGCCACCGGGCGCAGCCCGGAGATGGCCCGCATGGTGGTGGTCTTACCGGCGCCGTTGGCGCCGATCAGTGCCACCACCTCGCCCTCGTTGACCGCCAGGCTGATCCCGTGCAGCGCCTGGATCCGCCCGTACAGCAGGGTCAGGTCCTTGATCTCAAGCAGCATCGGTCGGCACCCCCAGGTACGCGGCGATCACCTTCGGGTCGTCCCGCACGTCGGCGGGCAGACCATCGGCGATCTTCTTGCCGAACTCCAGCACGACGATCCGGTCGGTGACCCCCATGACCAGGCGCATGTCGTGCTCGATCAGCAGCACGGTGGTGCCACTGTCACGGATCTTGCGGATGAGGACGAGCAACTCCTCCTTCTCCGCCGGGGTGAAGCCGGCGGCCGGCTCGTCCAGGCAGAGCAGGGTCGGGTCGGTGGCCAACGCCCGGGCGATCTCCAACCGGCGCTGCTCGCCGTAGGAGAGGTTGCGGGCCAGGTCCCCGGCACGACGCGGGATCCCCACGAACTTCAGCAGGTCGTGGGCCTTGTCCCGGCCGTGCCGCTCCTCCTTCCAGTGCCGCGGCAGGCGCAGCATGGCGGAGATGACGCTGGTCTTGTGGTGGGCGTCCGCACCCACCATCACGTTCTCCAGCGCGGTCATCTCCGGGAAGAGCCGGATGTTCTGGAACGTCCGGGCGATGCCCGCCTTGGTGATCCACGACCGCTGCCGACCGCTCACCCGCTCCCCCTTGAACCGGATCTCACCCTCGGTCGGGCGGTAGACGCCGGTCATGGCGTTGAAGCAGGTCGTCTTGCCGGCGCCGTTCGGCCCGATCAGACCGAGGATCTCCCCCTTGTACAGGGTGAAGTTGACGTCGTTGAGGGCGACCACGCCGCCGAAACGGAGCGTGACGTGGTCGACCTCCAGCAGTGGCTCCCGCCCGGCCGCGCCCGGCGTCGCCGGAGCCGGCTCCGCCGCGGTGGCCGGGGTCGGCTCCGCCGGGGTGGCCGGCACAACCGGCTTGGCCTCGTCCGACGGTGGCTCCGGCGGTACCCCGACCGTGGCCCGCCCGTCGGCGGTGATGTCGCGGTCGCTGGACTCGTCCCGCTCGCTGTTCATCTTCGGCTCACTCACTGGGCACCGTCTCCTGGGGAACCGCTTCCTTACGCCGGTCGGCGAACTCCGCCGCCCGCCGCCGGTTCGGCACCAGACCCTGCGGCCGGAAGATCATCATCACGATGATGATCAGACCGAAGATCAGGATGCGGTACTCGGCGGTGTCGAACTCCAACCCGATGATCTCACCGAAGCCACGGAACCACTCCGGCAGATACCAGGTCAGCGCACCACCGATGATGGCTCCCTTGATACCACCGGCACCACCGAGGATGACCGCGGCGAGCACCAGGATCGAGCTCTCCAGCAGGAAGCTGTCCGAGTTGATGAAGGTCTGCTTCCCGGCGAAGATCGCCCCGGTCAGACCACCCACCGCCGCGCCGATGGCGAACGCCCAGAGCTTGTACTTGAAGGTGGGCACGCCCATGATCTCGGCGGCGTCCTCGTCCTCCCGGATGGCCACCCAGGCCCGACCCACCCGGCTGCGCTCCAGGTTCCGCATCAGGAAGATGACCAGGATGATCACGGTGAGGATCAGCCAGTAGTACGGCTTGGAGTCGACCACCCCGAACAGCGGCTTGCCGTCCACCACCGGGCCCGGCGGGTGCTGCACCTCCGGAATGCCCCGCTGGCCCTGCAGCAGGCCGTCGGTGCGGGCGGCGTAGAGCCGGATCATCTCGGCGAAGCCGAGCGTCACGATCGCCAGGTAGTCACCGCGCAACCGCAGCGTCGGCGTACCGAGGATGACACCGGAGATCATCGTGACCACGATCGCCACCGGCACCGCCGCCAGCCACGGCCAGGTCAGGTCCAGCCGGCTCGCCGGCGAGGTCAACAACGCCACCGTGTACGCGCCGATGGCGTAGAAGCCGAAGTACCCCAGGTCGAGCAGACCGGTGAAGCCGACCACCACGTTCAGGCCGACCGCCAGCAGCACGAAGACCGAGGTGTCGAAGAGCACCGCGGCGAAGTCCGACCGGGTGGTGTAGAACGCGAAGTACTCGCTGCCGATCGGGAAGCCCAGGTACTCGTAGAACCACCGGTTCGGCAGGATGTAGAAGAAGGCGACCAGCGCCACCAGCCCTGCCCACCGCACCTGCTTGGGCATGTTCGACCAGCGCTGCCTCATCTGGGACAGCTTTCCCTTGTCCGCGGTCGCGGTCATGCGCGGGCCCTCCCCAGCGACTCGCCGAGCAGACCGGTCGGCCGGAACATCAGCAACACGACCAGCAGCACGAACCCGGTGAAGTCCTTCCACTCACCGCCGAACAGGCCGGCGGCGTAGTTCTCCGCGATCCCGAGCAGGAGGCCACCGAGCAGCGCCCCGCGCAGGTTTCCGATGCCGCCGAGGACAGCGGCGGAGAACGCCTTCAGCCCGATGAGGAAGCCGACGTTGAACTTGGTGTAGCCGTACCGCAGGCTCCACAGCAGCGCGGCCACGCCGGCCATCAGACCACCGAGGATGAACACCAGCATGATGACCCGGTTCTTGTTGACACCCATCAGGGCCGCCGTGTCGGCGTCCTGGGCCACCGCCCGGATACCACGGCCGAGCCGGCTGCGGTTCACGAACTGGTCGAGCGCCACCATCATCGCCAGGGTGACGCCGAGGACCAGCAACTGGATGTTGGTGACCGCGGCACCGAAGACGGTGAACAGGGTCTCCGAGGGGATCATCACCGGCATGCCGAACGGCGCCCGGTTGGTACCGACACCGAAGGCCTCGGCGATCACGAACGACGCGCCGATCGCGGTGATCAGGAAGGCCAGCGGCGGAGCGTTGCGCTTGCGCAGCGGGCGGTACGCCACCACCTCGACGGTCACCGCGGTGAGGGCGGAGGCCGCCGCCGCCGCGAGCAGACCGATGATCACCGCCACCAGCATGGCGCCGAACGCCGGAGCGGCGGAGTTCTGGCTGTAGCCAAGCGCCTGCCAGGTCCACAGGGCGGTGAAGGTACCGACCATGAAGACCTCGGAGTGGGCAAAGTTGATCAGGCGGAGAACGCCGTAGACCAGGGTGTAGCCGAGGGCCACGAGCGCATAGATCGCGCCCTGCTCCAACCCGGTTATGGTGAGTGCGGGAAAGTTCCCGAAGAACTCAGCGAAGTTCACGTGAGGGCTCCAACTGTGCGGCCACACGGCGCGGCCGGGAGCAGAACTCCCGGCCGCATCGTGATGGCGTCCCGGTGAGGCGGGACCGGATTACTCCGGTCAGGCCTTCGGGATCTCGATGTCCGGAACGACCTGGCCTGCGTTGACCTTGAACGCCCAGACCACGACCTGAGCCGGGTCCAGCTCGCCGTTGGACTCGAACTTGTAGGTCACCCCGGTGGCGGAGCCAGCCTTGTTGTAGGCCTTGATGAAGGCCAGGATGTCCTCGCGGCTCGACTTCCCGTCCTTGATGGCCTCAAGGAAGATCTTGGTGATGTCGTACGACACGTCGCCGTAGGTGCCCGGGTCGGCGTTGAACGCGGCCTTGTAGTCGGTCACGAACGAACCCTCGGCCGCGGTGGCCGGGGCGCACGGGCAGGTCAGGATGGTGCCCTCGGCGACCTGCTCACCGGCGACCTTGATGAAGTTGGCGTCGTTGACGCCGTCACCGGCGACCATCGTGCCCTTCCAACCGGCCTCCTTCAGCTGCTTGATCAGCAGGCCGGCCTCGGTGTAGTAGCCACCGAAGAAGAGAGCGGTCGCGCCACTGCCGACGATCTTGCTGACGACGGCGGAGAAGTTGGTCTGCTTGACCTGGATCTTGTCCTCACCGGCCACCGTGCCGAGGACCTTCTTGACCTCGTCCACCAGACCCGCGCCGTACGCCGACTGGTCGTCGACGACGTAGACCTTCTCGGCCTTCAGCACGTCCTTGATGTACCGGCCGGCCGCCGGGCCCTGCGAGGTGTCGTTACCGACGCCCCGGTGGAAGATCTTCCAGTTCTTCTCGCTCAGGCTCGGACGGGTCGCCGACGGGGTGATGATCGGCAGACCGGCCTGGTCGAAGATCGGGTCGGCCACCTCGGACTCACCCGAGAACGCCGGGCCGATGATGCCGACGACCTTGGTGTCGCCGACCGCCTGCTGGGCCAGCGCCGGGGCCTTGGCCGGGTCGCCCTGCGAGTCGTACTCGGTCAGGTTGACCTTGCAGTCCGCGTTCTCGGCGTTGTACTGGTCGATGGCCAGCTTGGTGCCGTTACGCATGTGAATACCGAGACCCGCGGCGTCGCCGGTCAGCGGCCCGAAGAAACCAAGCTTGAGGTCGCAGGCAGCGGAACTGCCGGTACCCTCGCTACCACTGTCGGCCTTACACGCGGCCGCGCCACTGATGACGAGCGCGCTGATGGCGACACCACCGAGCACCCGTGCGAGCTTCTGCCTCACGGCTCGTACCCTCCTTGTTCGATGGCCCGACCCGCCGCAGAAACAGAACCCTGCGAGGTGGACCAGGCCGACCGCGATCCCGGTCTGGGGGCGGACGTTATCCCACGGCCGAGTGATGGCGTAAGTCCCGACAGTGGGGATTGACCGAACCGTTACACGCGATGCCGAAACAGCGACCATCGCTGTAAGAAGGTTGCGCTCCGAGTATTTTTCGAGTTTGTTTCGGCGCCGGAAATCACGCCCCGAAAACCCCTCACCGGACAAGATCCGCCGTCCGAACGGACCAGACACCGGACGATCGGCCGTCATCGACGAAGACCACCAGCCGACCACCGCCAACGGTCACGGTCACCGGGTGGTCACCACCGCCGGGCACCTCCACCGGCAAGGCCACCTCGCCCCACGAGCCACCCCCGTCACCGGACCACCACAGCGACCGCTCGGCGCCCACCCCCACCGCCACGGCCAGCCCCGCGCCGTCGGCCGCCAGCCCGTCGACCGACCGCACCCCCGCGCCACCCGCCGCACCGGCGAACCCGCCGGCCACCCGCCACCGCCCGGCCACCCGCCGCCACAGCACGAACCCCTGCCCCACCGCGCCCACCACCACCGGCTCCCCCGCCACCGACACCACCCGCTCGGCCGACCCACCCGGGGTCGACCCGCCAGGAGCCGACCCGCCCGGGGTCGACCCGCCAGGAGCCGACCCGCCAGGAGCCGACCCGCCGGTCGACGCCGAGCCACCCCTGGTTGACCCGCCGGCCGACGCCGGGTCGCCCACCGCCGACGTCGACCCGTCCCGCTCGACGCCGGACAGCCGATCCGGCAACGTCGAACGTCGCCAGGACCGCCCGTCGGACGACGTCCAGACCACCGGTACGAAAGCCGTACCGCCGGGCGGCAGCAACCAACCCACCACCACCCAGCCGTCCGACGCGGCCACCGCGTCCAGGCCGGCGGTCCGCCCCCGGGCGTCCCCGGCCAACTGCGCAACCCCCGAACGCAGCGTGAACTCCCCGGCGTCCGGCGACGTCCAGACCGCCGCCCCGGAGACCCGTCCACCGGCGATCAGCCACCCCCCGGGGCCGCCGGCGACCCGGGCCACCGCCACCGCCTCCGGGCCGCCGAAGGTCTCGAACTCCGCCGGCACCTCGACCAACGCGCCGTCGGCGGCCTGCCGCCAGGCACTCACCCGCGGATTGCCGTGCGCCCCACCGGACTTCGCCCCCAACGCCGCCACCCGGGGATCCCGGCAGCCCACCGCGTACAGCACGTTCCGCGCGCCGTAGAACGACTCCGCGCGTACCGCCCGCGCCCGCCAGGACCGCCCGTCGTCGGAGGCCCAGAAGGCCGGCCTGGTCCCCCCGTCGGCCGCGGCCACCGCGCCCACCGCGTACCACCGCCCGCCGCAGGCCACCGCGTCGCGGACCAGCAACCGGCCGGGCGCACCACCGGGCGGCTCCACCACGCCCGCGGCCCAGTCCGGCCGCACCACCGGTGCGTCGGCGGCGGGACCGTCGGCGACCGGCTCGGCCCGACAACCGACAACCACCAGCAGCGGTACGACCAGGGACGCGAGAGCACGCCGCGCGAACATGGACCGGATGCTATCGATGCCCGGCCACACCCGACGCCCCGTCACACCGGGGCGGCGACACTCAGGAGGCGGGCTCGGCCACCTCGCCGCCGGCGGTCTCGGCCAGGATCCGCTCGGCGACCTCCTTCATGGTCATCCGGTGGTCCATCGCGGTGCGCTGGATCCACTTGAACGCCTGCGGCTCGGTCATCCCGTACGTGGTCATCAGCGCGCCCTTGGCACGCTCCACGGTCTTGCGGATCTCCAGGCGGTCGGTCAGCCCGGCCACCTCCGCCTCCAGCGCCGAGACCTCCGCGTACCGGGAGAGGGCGATCTCCACCGCCGGCACCAGGTCGCTCTTCTGGAACGGCTTCACCAGGTACGCCATCGCCCCGGCGGCACGGGCCCGCTCGACCAGGTCCCGCTGGCTGAACGCGGTCAGGATGATCACCGGCGCGATCCGGCCCCCGGCGATCCGCTCGGCGGCGGCCAGACCATCCATGATCGGCATCTTGATGTCCAGGATGACCAGGTCGGGCTTGAGCTCCTCGGCCAACCGGACGGCGGTCTCACCGTCACCGGCCTCGCCGACCACCTCGTAGCCCTCCTCGACCAGCATCTCGGCCAGGTCCAGCCGGATGAGCGCCTCGTCCTCGGCGATCAGTACGCGCCTACGCTCGGCATCCGTCTGCGTCTCCGCCACGAGCCACTCCCACCAGTCTGTGCTCCGACACCCGCCGTGCCCGGGTGTCACCGTCTCCAGCCTAGTGGGTAGTCTGTCAGTGCCGAATCACGGAAGCCCCTGTACTCCAACCGGAAGAGAGACGGAGCTCAAACCTCCGACAGTGTGGGTTCGAGTCCCACCGGGGGCACCAAAGTGTCATACGCCTGTTCGAATATGACCGCGTGCATCCGCTTGAGATCCATACTCTGGCCCGCCGCATCTACTTCTCCGGATGCACGGTTGCCGAGACGGCGCGTCAGGTAGGACTCCCCTACCAGACCGTCTGGCACTGGTGCCGGGACCGCACAGAACGGAAGCAGCACGGCACAGCCCTGCGTTGCTTCCGCTGCAACCCGGCTCTGGCCGGCCCGGTGGACATTGTCAGCTACGCCTACCTGCTGGGCCTCTACCTGGGCGACGGCCACCTTGTCACGTCGACGAAGGCACCCGTGCTGCGGGTCAGTTGCACGGAGATCTACCCCGGCCTCATCGACGCTTGCGAGCAGGCGATGCTGGCCGTCCTCGCGGCCCGGGTGCAACGGACCCCGAAGCAGGGATGTGTCCT
Organism: Micromonospora yangpuensis; assembly: GCF_900091615.1. Taxonomy (NCBI): domain Bacteria; kingdom Bacillati; phylum Actinomycetota; class Actinomycetes; order Micromonosporales; family Micromonosporaceae; genus Micromonospora; species Micromonospora yangpuensis. The sequence continues at coordinate 4,462,334 of NZ_FMIA01000002.1, forward strand.
GGTGCAGAGCAGTGGCGCGCACTGGCCGTGTCTGTTGCCGCAGCACGGGCCGGGCAAGAAGCACGAGCGGCCGATCGTGCTCGCCGACTGGCAGCGCCGCATCGTCGCCGACCACCCCGGCGACTTCCTCCGCGGCCTGTTCCACTCCGACGGCTGTCGAGCCACCAACCGGGTGACCACCCGCGGGAAGGTCTACGTCTATCCGCGGTACATGTTCTCCAACCGGTCGACCGACATCATGGGCCTCTGCCAGTGGGCCCTCGACCTGCTCGGCGTCGAGTGGCGGATGAACATGCCGTACTCGTTGTCGGTGGCGCGGCGCTCGGCGGTGGCCGTACTCGATCGGCATGTCGGGCCGAAGCACTGAGCACCGCGCGCCCGACCGCCGGGCCGAGCGCGGCGGCCGCCGGGGCCGGCCGAAGGCGGCGCGGCCTGGGGTACCGGTCGCGCGCGGCGGCCGTCGGGGCCCTGGTGCGCCGACCGCCCGGGGCCGGTGGGGTCCGGGACACCGGCGCCGAGGAGTCGTTCCGGAAGAGGCCCGGGTGCGCCGACGGCCCGGGGCCGGTGGGGCCTGCGGGCGTCAGCCGAGGGTGGCCAGGGCGCGGGCCAGGTCGTCGCGGAGGTCCTCGGGGTCCTCCAGGCCTACCGAGAGGCGCAGGAGTCCGGCTGCGGGTCGGGCGTCGCCGGCGACCGGGCGGTGGGTGAGCGAGGCGGGATGTTGGATGAGGGTGTCCACGCCGCCGAGGGAGACGGCGTGGGTGATGAGCCGGCAGGCGTCAGCGACGGCGGTGGCGGCGGGCGCGCCGCCGGCTACCTCGAAGGCGAGCAGGCTGCCGCCGCCGGCGAGTTGGCGGCCGACCAGCCCGGCGGGGTCGTGCAGGCTGGGGTGGTGGACCCGGGTGACGGCCCGGTGACCGGCGAGCCAGCCGGCGAGTTTCTCGGCGCCGGCCTGCTGGGCGCGCACCCGTAGCGGCAGGGTCTGCAGGCCGCGGTGCAGGAGGTATCCGCCGAGGGGGTGCAGGATCGCGCCGGTGAGGGCGCGGACCTGGCGTAGTCGGGTGGCCCAGCCGGCGTCGCAGGCGACGACGCCGGCGAGGACGTCGCCGTGTCCGCCGATGCTCTTGGTGGCGCTGTGCAGGACCAGGGCCGCGCCGTGCCGGGCGGGTTGCTGGAGTACGCAGGTGGCGACGGTGTTGTCGACGAGCAGGGGTACGTCGCCGGCGGCGTCGGCCAGGGCGGCGATGTCGACGAGGTCGAGGGTGGGGTTGGCGGGGGTCTCGGCGATGACCAGTGCGGTGTCGGGGCGGATCGCGGTGGCGACCTGCTCGGGGTGGGCCCAGCTGACGGTGGTGCCGAGCAGCCCGGTGGCCAGGACGTGGTCGGTGCCGCCGTAGAGGGGGCGGACGGCGACGACGTGTCGTCGTCCGTCGGTGGCGGCGGCGAGCAGGGTGGCGGTGAGGGCGGCCATGCCGCTGGCGAAGGCGACGGCGTCGGTGGTGCCTTCGAGGTCGGCGAGGGCGGTTTCGAACCGGGCGACGGTGGGGTTCCAGAGGCGCTGGTAGACGGGGCTGTCGCCGGTGGGGAGGGTGCCGCCGGTGGCGAGGGTCTCGTAGGTGTGGCCGCCGGCGTCGACCGAGGGCAGCGGGTTGGTGGTGGACAGGTCGATGGGTGGGGCGTGGACGCCGAGGGCGGCCAGGTCGGCGCGGCCGGCGTGCACGGCTCGGGTGTCCACGGTCGTCATGGCGGGAAGCGTCGAACATCTGGCCGCATCGAGGCAAGTGATCTGTGGAAGATTCTTCACGGACCCCTTTCCGCGCGCTGATGTTCGAAGCAGGATGGGCGGATGCCTGCTGTACCGAATGATGTGCGGCCGTTCGCGGCCCTGGACGACGTCGACCGCGCGATCCTGACCGAGCTGGCCGCCGACGGCCGGTTGCCGAACAACGCCCTCGCCGAGCGGGTGGGCGTGGCGGCGTCGACGTGTCTGACCCGGACCCGGGCGCTGCGCGAGTGCGGGGCGATCCGGGGTTTCCACGCCGACGTCGATCCGGCGGCGGTCGGGTTGCCGTTGCAGGCGTTGGTGTCGGTCCGGTTGACGGCGCACGAGCGGGCGGCGGTGGACGCGTTCCGGGCCCGATCGGTGCGGTTGCCGGGGGTGGTGTCGGTGTTCCACGTGGCGGGTGCCGACGACTACGTGTTGCACGTGCGGGCGGCGTCGGGGGACGCGTTGCGGGACTTCGTGCTGGACCATCTGGCGGTGGATCCGGCGGTCGCGCACACCGAGACGTCGTTGATCTTCGAGCAGGTACGCGGAGCGGGCTGACCAGGCGGTCCCGGGGTGTTTGGAAGGGCCCCTGTACATCAGAAAGCGTTAACAGGGGGCCCTTCCTTGCACGGGGGTGGGAACAGAACGGGCGGGGGGGCGGGTTGGGGCATGGTGTGATCGACGTACCGATGTCTGTTCTTGACCTTGCTCCGGTCGCGGCCGGGACCACCGCCGGCGCGGCCCTGCGGCACACCACCGAGCTGGCCCGACGTACCGAGGAGTTGGGCTACCGCCGGTTCTGGGTGGCCGAGCACCACAACATGCCGGCGATCGCGAGTTCCGCGCCGGCGGTGTTGCTGGCGCACCTGGCGGCGAACACCTCGTCCATCCGGTTGGGTTCGGGTGGGGTGATGTTGCCCAACCACGCGCCGTTGGTGGTGGCCGAACAGTTCGGCACCCTGGAGGCGTTGCATCCGGGGCGGATCGATCTGGGGATCGGGCGGGCGCCCGGCACCGACCAGGTGACCGCGTTGGCGTTGCGGCGCACGATGGAGGGGCTGTCGGCGGAGGGTTTCCCGCAGGAGTTGGCGGATCTGGTGAACTACTTCACCGGTGAGCGGCCGGGGCCGATCACGGCCACGCCGGGCCGGGGGGACATGCCGGCGGTGTGGCTGTTGGGTTCCAGTGGGTTCAGCGCGCAGTTGGCCGGGCTGCTGGGGTTGCCGTTCTCGTTCGCGCACCACTTCAGTGCGCAGCACACGTTGCCGGCGTTGGCGTTGTACCGCAAGCACTTCCGGCCGTCGCGGTGGCTGGCCGAGCCGTACGCGATGGTGGCGGTGAACGCGGTCTGTGCCGACACCGACGAGCGGGCGGAGTGGCTGGCCGCGCCGAGCGCGTTGTCGTTCCTGCGGTTGCGTTCGGGGCGGCCGGAGCCGTTGGCCACCCCGCAGGAGGCGGCGGAGTACCCGTACACCGAGGTGGAGCGGGAGTTCGTGCTGGCCCGGCGGGAGGGGCAGGCGTTGGGGTCGCCGGAGACGGTCCGGCGGCAGTTGACGGAGTTGTTGGCGCGTACCGGTGCGGACGAGTTGATGTTGACCACGCTGGTGTACGACGTGGCCGACCGGGTGCGGTCGTTCGAGTTGATCGCCGAGAAGGTGGCCGGTGGCCTGCGCCGGAGTGCCTGAAACACGCTCTTCATAGCCACGTCACCGGCCCGTCGCCGAGGCCGCCTAGTTTTGTCCTCGGTGGTGGTACGGCATTCCCGGTCGGGACGGGTCGGGGGTGCTGCGGTGTGGGGCACCGGGGCGGGTTGTGCGGGTTCACGCTTCCCCGGTGCCTGTCCCGGGTCCGCTGGTTGCGGCGGACCCGGGACTGCACCACCCTCTTTTCCAAGTCGGGTGCGCGGTGGGCTCAGCGTAGGTAGATCGCGGGGGTCGGCGGAGGCGCCATCCCGTCACCGATGAAGAAGCTCGGGTGCGGCGGCTGGTTGTAGGCGGTGTTCTGCCAGGCGATGGCGACCCGGTACTGCGGGTCGTGCATCAGGGTGTGGATCCGGGTGCTGGTCGGCGTCGGGGTGCTGTAGATGCGCAGCGCCCGGTTGTCGGTGGTGCGCCAGATCACCTCCTCCCGCCAGTCGCCGAGGAGGTCGGCGGAGAGCGCCGGGGTGGACTTGGTGCCGTTGTTGGCGGTGACCCCACTGCCGGTGAGCAGTCGGGTGTCGCCGCCGGTGCCGTACTTGTCGATTCGGGTGCCGTCGAGCAGTTCCCGGACCGGGTCGCCGTCCCACCAGGCGAGGAAGTTCGTCGAGGAGGGTTTGCGGCCGACGTTCTGTCCCCGGGTGTTGGCCAGGTAGCTCACCGCGGCGGACCAGGATTCGGCGCCGGGGCTGCCGGCCCAGATGTCGGCGGAGACGCCCCGGCCGTTGTCTCCCGAGGCGGGGGTGGACCAGAGGAGCTGGCCGGTACGGGCGTCGGCGAAGTAGGAGCTGGGTTTGCTGGCGTCCTCGTCGACCTTGAAGACCTCCAGGCCGGCGCGGGTGGGGTCGAGGTCGCCCACGTGCATGGCGTCGCCGTGGCCGTTGCCGGTGGAGTGCAGCAGTCGGCCGTTGTCGTCGATGGTGGCGGCGCCGTACACGATCTCCTGCCGGCCGTCGGCGTCGACGTCGGCGACGGAAAGCTGGTGGTTGCCCTGGCCGGCGGCGGCGGAGTTGCCGGCGGCGTTGGAGTCGAAGGTCCACCGCTTGGTCAGGGTGCCGTTGCGGAAGTCCCAGGCGGCGACGACCGCGCGGGTGTAGTAGCCCCGGGCCATGATCAGCGAGGGGCGTTGGCCGTCGAGGTAGGCGGTGCCGGCGAGGAACCGGTCGACCCGGTTGCCGTAGTTGTCGCCCCAGGAGGAGACGGTGCCGCGTGGCGGGTCGTAGGTGACGGTGGAGAGGACGGCGCCGGTACGGCCGTCGAACATGGTGAGGTACTCGGGGCCGGCGAGGACGTAGCCGCTGGAGTTGCGGTGGTCGGCGTTGGCGTTGCCGATGACCTGGCCGGTGCCGGAGCGGGTGCCGTCGGCGGTCTTCATGGCCACCTCGGCGCGCCCGTCGCCGTCGTAGTCGTACACCTGGAACTGGGTGTAGTGCGCCCCGGCGCGGATGTTGCGGCCGAGGTCGACCCGCCACAGCCGGGTGCCGGTGAGGGTGTACGCGTCGACGTGGACGTTGCCGGTGTAGCCGGACTGCGAGTTGTCCTTGGCGTTGCTCGGTTCCCACTTGAGCACGATCTCGTACCGGCCGTCGCCGTCGAGGTCGCCGACGCTGGCATCGTTGGCGGTGTACGTGTACGCCTCTCCGCTGCCGGTGGTGCCGCCGGGGGGAATCTGCAGCGGCACGTCGAGGTAGCCGGCGCCGAACTGCAGGGCGGGGGCGGAGGCGGCCTGTTCGACGCCGCCGACCACGGCCCGCACGGTGTACGTCGAGCCGGCGGCGGCCCCGGTGTCGAGGTGGTTGGTGGCCCCGGTGATCGGGGTGGCGTTGACCCGGGTGGCGCCGCGGTACAGGTTGAAGGACACCCCGGTGGTCTCGGTGCCGAGCAGCCGCCAGCTGACCAGGTTGCCGTTGCCGGAGCGGACGCTCACCAGTCCCCGGTCGAGGTTCTCCAGTTGCTTGGCCCCGGCCGGCGGGTTGGTCGGTGGCCCGGTGGTGGGCGGTGGCGTGGTGGGTGGCATGGTCGGTGGCCCGATGGTCGGCGTTGGTGGGCTGGTCGGTGGCGGGGTGGCGCCGGTGCAGGTGGTGCCGTTGAGCGCGAAACTCGTCGGCACCGGGTTGCTGGCGGTCCATGAGCCGTTGAAGCCGAAGCTGGCCGTGCCGCCGGTGCCGAGCACGGCGTTGTAGCCGGCGTCGCGGGCGGTGACCTGCGCGCCGGTGGAGGTGACGGTGGCGTTCCAGGCCTGGACGACCTGCTGGCCGGCGGCGAACGACCAGGTGAGGGTCCAGCCGTCGATCGGGTCGCCGAGGTTGGTGACGGTGACGTCGGCGCCGAAGCCGCCGGTCCACTGGTTGGTGATCCGGTAGTCGACCCGACAGCCGGCGGCGTCGGCGGCGGCGACCGTCGGCAGGGTGCCGGCGGCGAGGGTGCCGACCGCCGCGACGGCGGCGAGAACCGCCCGGGTACGGGCCGGGGTACGGCGGCGTAGGTGTTTGGTTGGCACGGGGACTGCCTCCACTGGAGGTAGGGCGCGCGGCGTCGGAGCCGCCACCGGCTGCCCGGGCCGGTGGTGGGTCGCCGCGCTGACGACGGTGGCGGACATCCATCGACATCCGTAGTTCTATCCCGCGCACCCGGATGCTAGGACACCGCTTTCCCGGAGCACAACCGGCTGACCGCTTGATCTTCGCCGGGGCAGCTGCTCGACTCGTCGGATGGCTGAGCACATGGACCCCGAGGAGTTCCGCCGGGCCGGGTACGCCGTCGTGGACTGGATCGCCGACTACTGGGCCACCCTCGGGCAACGCCCGGTGACCACCACGGACCCGCCGGGTACGGTGACGGCGTCCCTGCCGGCCGGGCCGCCGGAGCACGGTGAGCCGGTGGCCGCGGTCCTGGCCGACCTGGACGACCTGATCGCACCCCAACTCACCCACTGGCAGCATCCCGCCTTCTTCGGGTACTTCCCGGCCAACACCAGCGGGCCGAGCGTCCTCGGCGACCTGGTCAGCTCCGGTCTGGGAGTGCAGGGCATGCTCTGGGCGACCGGCCCGGCCGGCACCGAGTTGGAGACGGTGCTGCTGGACTGGCTGGCCGAGCTGATGGACCTGCCCGAACGGTTCCGGTCGACCTCGTCCGGCGGTGGGGTCATCCAGGACTCGGCCTCCTCGGCGACCCTGGTGGCCACCCTCGTCGCGCTGCACCGGGCGAGCGGGGGTCGCTGGCGGACCGCGGGCGTCGACCGCCGCTACCGGGTGTACGCCTCCACGCAGGGGCACTCCTCGATCGAGAAGGCCGCCCGGATCACCGGACTCGGCACCGACGGGCTCCGGCCGGTCGAGGTGGATCCGGACACCCAGGCGATGTGCCCGCGGGCGTTACGCGCGGCGATCGCCGACGACCTGGCCGACGGGATCGTGCCGGCAATCGTGGTGGCCACCGTCGGGACCACCTCCACCACCGCCGTCGACCCGCTGCCCGAGATCGGCGCGATCTGCGCGGAGTACGGCGTCTGGTTGCACGTGGACGCCGCGTACGCCGGTGCCGCCGCGGTCTGCCCGGAGCTGCGCTGGACCCACACCGGCCTGCGGTACGCCGACTCGTACTGTTTCGATCCGCACAAGTGGCTGCTGACCGGCTTCGACTGTGACGCGTTCTGGGTGGCCGACGCCGCCGAGTTGGTCGAGGCGCTCACGGTGCTGCCGGAGTACCTGCGCAACGCGGCCTCCGAGTCGGGTGCGGTGATCGACTACCGGGACTGGCAGGTGCCGCTGGGCCGCCGGTTGCGGGCGTTGAAGCTCTGGTTCGTGCTGCGCTGGTACGGCGCGGCGGGCCTGCGGGCGCACGTCCGCTCCGGGGTGGCGCTGGCCGACCGGTTCGCCACCCGGGTACGCGCCGACGACCGCTTCGAGGTGGTCGCCCCGCACCCGTTCGCGCTTGTCTGTTTCCGGCTGGTCGCCGGGGACGGGGCGAGCGCCGAGCTGCTGGCCCGGGTCAACGCCACCGGCCGGACGTACCTGACCCACACCCGGGTCGCCGGCCGGTACGCCCTGCGGCTGGCGGTCGGCTCCCCGCAGACCACCTCGGCACACGTGGACCAGGTGTGGCAGCTGCTCGCGACGACCGCGACCGACCTGCTCGCCGACCGACCGGGGTGAGCCCGCCGGCCAGCCGGCGACGGACGCCGGCCCTGCCCGCGTGCTCCCGACGGGGACCGGTCAGTTGTCGACGGAGGCCAGGGGCCGCTCGGGGGTCGCGGTGGCCGCCGCGGCGGCCTCCTCCCGGCGGGTCCGGCGCAGGGCGCGGACCGCGAGCACCAGTGCGGTGACCCAGCCGGCCACCAGCAGCGCGTAGATCACCGGCTGCGCGCTACTGCCGACCGGGCCTACCTGGATGAGGATCCGGGCGTTGGTAAGCACGATCACGCCACCGACCGCCGCGCCGAGCAGTTGCGCCGGGACGACGCGCACCAGCCAGGCGGCGATCGGCGCCGCGATCAGCCCGCCGATCAGCAGGGCCAGCACCATGGGCAGCACGAAGCCCGCCCCGCCGAGACCGATGAGGAACCCGAGGCTGGCCGCGACGGAGACCACGAACTCGGAGGTGTCCACCGAGCCGATCACCTTGCGCGGCTCCATCCGCCCGGAGACCAGCAGCGCCGGCGTGGCGACCGGTCCCCAGCCACCGCCGCCGGTGGCGTCGACGAAACCGGCGACCAGCCCGAGCGGGCCGAGGAACCGGCTGCGCAACCGCCCGACGGTACGGGTGGCGGGCAGCCGGCGGGCGAAGCGCACCAGCAGGTAGACGCCGAGGGTGAACAGGATCGCGGCCATCCAGGGTGCGGCGGTCTCGGTGGAGAGCCAGCTCAGCACGGTGGCGCCGGCGAACGCGCCGACCGCGCCGGGCACCGCGATCCGGCCGACCACCCGCCAGTCGACGTTGCCGAAGCGCCAGTGGGCCACCCCGGAGGCCAGCGTGGTGCCGATCTCGGCCAGGTGCACCGAGGCCGACGCGGCGGCGGGGGCCACCCCGGCGACCAGCAGCAGGGTGGTCGAGGTCAGGCCGTACCCCATGCCGAGGGCACCGTCGACCAGCTGCGCGGCGAGCCCGACCAGGGTGAGGACCAGCAGCTTACGCATGAACGCCCCCAGCTTTTCCGCATGTCCTACCGACTTGGTCGACAATGCGGCAGAGGAGCGCCCGGGTCAATCCCCCGACCGGTGGATGGGACACCCCGCCGCAGGCGGGTCGGACCTCGCCGCAGGCGGGTCGGACCTCGCCGCAGGCGGGTCGGACCTCGCCGCAGACGGGTCAGACCTCGCCGCAGACGGGTCAGACCTCGCCCCAGGCGGGTCGGCTCGAGGCGGTCAGACCCAGGCGTCAGGGTCGGCGACCAGCTCGTTGATGCGTTCCGGGAGCTTGCCGGCGGCGACGTCGGCGATCGAGACCAGCTCCAGGATCTGCCGTTCGCTGGCCCGCAGGGCGATCCACACCTCCTGCAGAGCCCGCGCCGCCCCGAGGTAGCCCAGCTGCTCGGGCCGCTGGCCGCGCACGTGTGCCAGCGGGCCGTCGATCACCCGGATCACCTCGGCGAGGGAGATCTCGGCCGCCGGTCGGGCCAGCCAGTAGCCGCCCTCGGGGCCACGCTGGGCGTGCACGATCCCACCCCGGCGCAGCTGCAACAGGATGCTCTCCAGGAATTTCGGCGGAATCTCCTGGGCTCGGGCGATCTGCTCGGCGGTGACCGGCCGGGAGCGCCCACCCTCGGGGACCGCGGCCAGCTCGGCGGCGGCACGGAGGGCGTAGTCGACCCGGGCGGAGAGGCGCATGTCGGCAAGGTTAGCCGTCAGGCAGGCGCGGTCGCTGGCGGGGCCGTGGCACGATACCCCTTGTCGTCGGTTCGACGCCGCCCGGCGACGTGAAGCGCGTCCGCGCGCAGACATATTCGGCGCGCCTCCGCGCGCGGACATATAGGGCGCGCTTCCGCGCGCGGAGCCGGGGCGATAGGGGCAGCGACACCAATGCCGGATGTGATGCCGCTGAGTTCACGCGATCCGCAGCGGACCGGCCCCTACGAGCTGCTCGGTCGGCTCGGCGCGGGCGGTCAGGGGGTGGTCTACCTCGGCCGGGACCAGGACGGCCGGCTGGTCGCCGTCAAAATGATCAACGTGGACCTGCACCAGAACCCGCGGGCCAAGGCGCAGTTCGCCAAGGAGATCAACGCTGCCCGGCGGGTGGCGCCGTTCTGCACCGCGCAGATCCTCTTCGCCGACGTCGACGGCGAACTGCCGTACGTGGTGAGCGAGTTCATCGAGGGCCCCACCCTGCAACGGCACGTCCGGGAACACGGCCCGATCACCGGCAACGCGCTGCACCGGCTGGCCGTGGGTACCGCCACCGCGCTCACCGCGATCCATCGGTCCGACATCGTGCACTGTGACCTGAAGCCCGACAACGTGGTCCTCGGCGCGGACGGCCCGCGGGTGATCGACTTCGGCATCGCCCGGGCCCTGGACGTCACCGAGACGCTCACCAACCGGATCATGGGCACCACCCCGTACATGGCACCGGAACGGTTCCGCGACACCGAGGTCGGACCGGCCAGCGACGTCTTCGCCTGGGCGGCGACCATCGCCTTCGCGGCGGCGGGACGGCCGCCGTTCGGCACCGGCCCGCTGCCGGTGGTGATGCACCGGGTGTTGCACGATCCACCAGAGCTGGCCGGGCTCTCCGCCGCGTTGACCGAGCTGATTCAGGAGTGCCTGGACAAGGAGCACCAGCGCCGGCCGAGCGCCGACCAGGTCCTGCTGCGACTGCTGGGGCACGCCGCCCACCCCGGCGCGGCGCTGCCGATCCGGTCCGTGCTGCGCGCCGGCACCGACGCGGCGGCCACCCAGGCGGTCCCGCGCCAACAGGGTTCCACCCGCCCGTACGACATGCCGGCCACCCACCAGCAACCGGCACCGGACGAAGGACCACCGCCCACGACGGGCCAAGGGACGCAGCCCGCGACCGGCCAAGGGACGCAGCCCGCGACCGGCCAAGGATTTCCACCCGCACCGGGCCCACGAACGCAGCCCGCGACGGGCCACGGGTTACCACCCGCGGCGGGCGGAGGGCTGCGGCCCGCGCCGCCGTACCGGGGCGGGTCGGGGCCCGCGGTGGGCTGGCCGGGGCGGTTGCGTCGGGAGGTCGGCGACGCCTGGGGGATCTCGCTCGCGATCTTCTTCGGCTCGGTCGGGGTGGCCGTCGGCTACGTCGCGTCCACCATGGTGGGCGTCGCCGCCGCCGTCGGCGCGCTGACCTTCGTCGTGGTCTACGGTGTGCGTCTCCTGGTCGCCGCCGCCCCGAACGGAGCCGTCACCCCGAACGGAGCCGTCACCCCGAACGGAACCACCGCCCCGAACGGAACCACCGCCCCGAACGGAACCACCGCCCCGAGTTCGGCCGTCCCGGGCGCGACCGGCACACCGGGCGCGACCGCCGGGACCGACGGAACCGACGGTGCTGCGACGCGGGCCGGCACCGGCCACAGTCAGCACGGTGGACCGGGCGCCCGCCCGGACGCCTGAGCCCCGACCACAGTGGAGGACGCGATGACCACCGGTCGACCCGCCCGGCAGTGGTTGCCGTACCTGGTGTCCGTCGTCGCCGGCCTCGCCGTGATCGTCGCCGCGTACCTGGTCGTCGGGCCGGCGACCGGCCCGGACCGGCGCGACTGCGTGGTCCTGCAGGTCAGCTCCTCGACGGAGAAGAGCGAGCTGCTCGGTCGGCTCGCCGCCCGGTACAACGACAGTGACCGTCGGTTCGACGGCCGGTGCGCCCAGGTGAGCGTGCACGGGCTGAACTCGGGCGCGGCGATGGAGGCGCTGGCCGGCGGCTGGGCCGCCCGGCAGCCGCAGCTGCCGGCACCGCAGGTGTGGCTGCCGACGTCGAGTCTCTGGACGGCCCGGTTGCGGGTCCTGGACACCACGGCCGGGCGGACCCCGCAGACCCCGGGCCGGTACCCGTCGATCGCCAACAGCCCGCTTGTCGTCGCCATGCCGCAGGACCGCGCCGAGCTGGTGCGGCAACGCGGCCAGCTGGGCTGGGCGGAGCTGCTCGGCCTCTCCGGCGACACCGGCTGGGCGGCGTACGGACGGCCCGAGTGGGGGAGCTTCACCTTCGGCAAGGACAACCCGAACCTCTCCACCTCCGGCCTGGCGGCCACCATCGCGACCTACTACGCGGCGGTGAACCGGGCCAGCGATCTGACGGTGGCCGACCTGGCCAAGCCGGCGGTCACCCAGTTCGTCCGCCGGATCGAGGCCAACGTCTCGCACTACAGCGACGACTCGGTGGACCTGCTGCGCGATCTCGCCGAGGCCGACCGGGCCGCCGCCGACCCGAGCCCGACCGCCGGTGGTCCGACTGCCGATGGTCCGGCCGCCGGGGCGCCGGTGACCGACATGAGCGCGGTCGTGTTGCAGGAGGAGCTGGTCTACCTCTACAACGAGGGGCAGCTCGGCCCGACCCCCGGCCAGCGGCCCCGGATGCCGCTGGTGGCGATCCACCCGAAGGAGGGGACCTTCAACCTCGACCACCCGTACGTGGTGCTGCCCTCGGCCGAGGCGCCCCAGGCGGCGGCCGCCGCGGACTTCCTGGCGTACCTCCAGGATGCCCCGCAGCAGCGCAGCTTCGCCGAGCTGGGCTTCCGCGACCACGAACGGCGCCCCTCCGACGCGCTGGTCGCCGCGGTCTCGGCCGGCGACGCCGCCCCGCTCACCTACTTCGACCCACCGGAGCCGGAGGTGGTCGACGCGATCCTCGACGGCTGGGCCACCCTGCGCAAGAAGGCGAACATCCTGTTCGCGGTGGACACCTCCGGGTCGATGGAGGCCAAGGTCGGTTCCCGGACCCGCTTCCAGGTGGCGACCGGTGCCGCCGGCCGGGGCATCGGCCTGCTCAACTCCGCCGACCAGGTGGCGCTCTGGTCGTTCTCGTCGGAGACCCGGCCGCACCGGCCGACCCGGCCCTACAGCGAGGAACTCAAGCTGGCGCCGTTCGACCGGGACCGCTTCACCGACCGGCTCTCCGGGCTACGGGTCGAGGGCAACACCGCGCTGTACGCGACGGTCCGGGCGGCGCACCGCCACCTGACGCAACGCTACGACCCGAACCGGATCAACGCGGTGGTGATCCTCACCGACGGCAAGAACGAGTACCCGAAGGACCAGGATCTCGACCGGCTGCTCGCCGACATCGCGCTGGACCCGCAGCGCCCGGTCAAGGTCTTCTGCATCGCCTTCGACCAGCAGTCCGACTTCGCCAGTCTGGACCGGATCGCCAAGGCGTCAGCCGGCAAGGCCTTCGACGCCACCGACCCCACCACCATCGACGACGCCTTCGTCAAACTCGTCAGCAGCTTCTGACCGGGCCCGCTACCCCACCCCGCCCGCACTGTTTCGGGCAAACAGCGGCCTTCCTCCACCCGGACCGCACTGTTTCCCGGAAGCAGCGACCTTCTTCCACCCGGACCGCACTCGCCGACCGGCGGGTCACTCGCCGACGCGGCGCAGCAGTCCTTCCTGGACGGCGGTGGCGATGTGCCGGCCGGTGGCGGTGAACATCCGGCCGGTGGCCAGGCCCCGCGCCCCGGAGGCCGACGGGCTGGCGCTGTCGTAGAGGAACCAGTCGTCGGCCCGGAAGGACCGGTGGAACCAGAGCGCGTGGTCGAGGCTGGCGCCGACCACGCCACCGGGCCCCCACACCTCGCCGTGCACCGACAGCACCGAGTCCAGCAGGGTCAGGTCGGAGGCGTAGGTAAGCAGGCAGGCGTGCAGCAGCGGGTCGTCGGGCAGCTTGCCGTCGACGCGCATCCAGACCCGCTGGTGCGGCTCGGCGGGCCGGTCACCGGGGCGTACCCAGCCGGGCTCGCCGACGTAGCGCACGTCGATCGGGCGGGGGATCTGCCCCCAGATGCCGAGCCGCTCCGGGTAGCGGGAGAGCCGCTCGGCCATGGTCGGGACCTCGTCCGGCCCCGGCACGTCCGGCGGGGTGGGGGCCTGGTGGTCCAGACCCTCCTCGGCACGTTGGAACGACGCCGACATGAAGAAGATCGGCTTGTCGTGTTGCAGCGCCACCGACCGGCGGACCGAGAACGACCTGCCGTCGCGGACGTTCTCGACCTGGTAGTCGATCGGCTCCGCCGGGTCGCCGGGGCGGACGAAGTAGCCGTGCAGCGAGTGCACGGACCGTTCCGCCTCGACCGTGCGGCCGGCCGCCACCAGGGCCTGGCCGGCCACCTGGCCGCCGTACACGCGTAGTGGGCCGACCGGCGGGCTGACGCCGCGGAAGGCCATCCTGCCGACGGCGGCGAGGTCGAGCAGCTCCAGGAGCTGGTCGACCGCGGCCTGACCGACCGCCACGCCGCCGCCGGTCACCGCAACGCCCGCGCCGAGTCCGCGTCGACCAACGAGCCGAGCTGGTGTACGCGCAGCGTGTTGGTGGAGCCCGGGCTGTCCGGCGGGCTGCCCGCGACGATCACCACGTAGTCACCGGGATTGGCCCGGCCGAGGCCGAGCAGCAACTCGTCGACCTGGCGGAACATGTCGTCGGTGTGCTGGACGAACGGCATCAGGAAGGTCTCCACGCCCCAGGAGAGGGCGAGCTGGCTGCGCACCTCCGAGACCGGCGTGAAGGCCAGCAGCGGCAGGTCGCAGTGCAGCCGGCTGAGCCGCCGGACGGTGTCACCGGTCTGCGAGAAGGCGACCAGCGCCTTGGCGCCGATGGCCCGGGCGATCGAGGAGGCGGCGACGGTGAGCGCGCCACCGTGGGTACGCGGGTCGTGCTGCAGCCGGGGCACGCCGATCGAGCCGGCCTCGGTGGTGGTGATGATCTTGGCCATGGTGCTCACCGTGAGCACCGGGTACTTGCCGACGCTGGTCTCGCCGGAGAGCATCACCGCGTCCGCGCCGTCGAGCACGGCGTTGGCCACGTCGGAGGCCTCGGCCCGGGTGGGCCGCGAGTTCTCGATCATGGAGTCGAGCATCTGGGTGGCCACGATGACCGGCTTGGCGTTCTCCCGGCAGAGCTGCACGGCGCGCTTCTGCACCAGCGGGACCTCGTCCAGCGGCATCTCCACGCCCAGGTCGCCCCGGGCCACCATCACCCCGTCGAAGGCCAGCACGATGGCCTCCAGGTGGTCCACCGCCTCGGGCTTCTCGACCTTGGCCAGCACCGGCCGGTACACCCCGACCTCGGCCATGATGCTGTGCACCAGCTTGATGTCCTCGGCCGAGCGGACGAAGGACAGGGCGATCATGTCGGCGCCCAGGTTGAGGGCGAAGCGCAGGTCGTCGGCGTCCTTCTCCGACAGGGCCGGGACGCTGACCGCCACGTTGGGCAGCGAGACGCCCTTGTTGTTGGAGACCGGGCCACCCTCGGTGACCAGGACCCGGATGTCGTTGCCGGTGACCTCGGTGACCTCGACGGCCACCCGGCCGTCGTCGATCAGCAGCCGGTCACCGGCCCTGACCTCCTGCGGCAGCTTCCGGTAGGTGCAGGAGACCCGGTCCCGGCTGCCCACGACGTCGTCGCCGGTGATCACCACGGAGTCACCGGTGCGCCACTCGTGCGGGCCGTCGGCGAACCGGCCGAGCCGGATCTTGGGCCCCTGCAGGTCGGCCAGGACCGCCACCGGCACGCCGGCGGCCTCGGCCGCCTCGCGGACCAGTCGGTACACCGACTCGTGGTCGTCGTGGCTGCCGTGGCTGAAGTTCAGCCGGGCCACGTTCATCCCGGCCTCGACCAGTCCCCGGATCCGCTCCGGCGACGAGGTGGCGGGACCAAGAGTGCAGACAATCTTCGCGCGGCGTGTCACGCCCATCAGGCTAGTCTCTCCCCCGGGTCGACCCACCGGCCGGCCCCTTTCGGAAACGGAAACATCGGTCCAACCCCGGGGTACCAGGACCGGTCGACGGACTCGTGGTCGTCCGGTGTCACGCGGGGGGCCTCGGACGCGGGCATCGGCGACCGCGACGCAGAGCGTACTCGCCCGGCGGACGGCCGGTCGGCCGGGCACCGCGGCGACGGTGGATTCCGCCCGCCCGGTGGGTGTCGTCGGCCACGATCGGGTAGTGGGACGTTGACGAGGGCCCAGTCGGGGGAATCAAGACCCGTTGGTCACGTGACGTAGAGGAACGAGGTACCCCTGATGGCACAGCCCGCGAAGGCCGCCGGAAGCTACCGGATCGGCGGCGACCTGACCGTCGACCGGCTCGGCTACGGCGCCATGCAGCTCACCGGCCCAGGGGTCTGGGGCGACCCGCGCGACCCGGCGGAAGCGGTCCGGGTGCTGCGCCGGGCGTACGAACTGGGGGTGACGTTCATCGACACCGCCGACTCGTACGGGCCGTTCGTCTCCGAGATGTTGATCAAAGAGGCGCTGCACCCGTACGCCGACGACCTGGTGATCGCGACCAAGGCCGGGCTGACCCGCTCCGGCCCGGGTGACTGGCGCCCGGTGGGCCGCCCGGAGTACCTGCGCCAGCAGTGCGAGCTGAGCCTGCGCCACCTCGGCCTGGACAGCATCGGGCTGTACCAGCTGCACCGGGTCGACGCCAAGGTGCCGTTGGAGGACCAGCTCGGCGAGCTGGAGCTGCTGCGGCAGGAGGGCAAGATCCGGCACATCGGCCTCTCCGAGGTGACCGTGGAGCAGATCGTGGCGGCCCGGCGGATCGCCCCGATCGTGTCGGTACAGAACCTGTACAACCTGGCCGACCGCTCCGCCGAGGAGGTCCTGGAGCACTGCGAAGGCAACGACCTGGCGTTCATCCCGTGGTTCCCGATCGCCACCGGCAACCTGGCCAAGCCGGGCGGGCCGCTGGACGCCATCTCCACCGCCCACGGCGCGACGCCCGCCCAGCTCGCGCTGGCCTGGCTGCTGCGCCGCTCGCCGGTCATGCTCCCCATCCCGGGCACCTCCTCGGTGGCGCACCTGGAGGAGAACGTGGCCGCCGCCGAGGTGCAGCTCACCGACGACGAGTACGAAGCCCTGGCCAAAGCCACCTGACGGTAAGGAAGGGCCCCTTGTTAACGCATCCTGTCTAGCGGGGCACCCTTCTCACCACCGACCGGCTGGGCAGGGCGGATCGGCCGCCCCATCCGGCGGAGCGGGTCGGCCGGCTCGACTGGGGCCCGTCGACCCGGGTGGGCGGGTGGCGTCCTGTCCGGTGTGGAGCGCACGGGGCGTACCGACGAACTGCGGGTGATGCCGTGGTGGCTGGCGCTGGTCGGGTTGCTGGTGGCGCTCGGGGCCGGCTGGCTGGTGCTGGACCTGCTGCTGGCCGAGGCGGACCGGGCCGCCGCACCGGACACCCGGGCCGGGCTGCGCATCGACGCGATCCGTACCGGCCTGACCGTGGTCGTCGGCACCGGCGGCGGGATGGCGTTCCTGCTGGCCGCGCGCCGGCAGTGGCTCACCGAGGGCGCCCAGCGGCACCAGGAGACGGTGGCCGCGCACGACCGGGCCCACCGCGACCGGGTGCAGACGCACGCCGAGGCGGTCGCCGAGGCCACCGGACGCCAGCAGGAGTCCCAGGCCGACACCGCCGAGCACGACGCCACCGAACGCCCCCGCTTCGGCCGGGCGCTGGCCATGGACCACGTCGAGTTCTTCGGGTACGCCGGTTTCCGCCTGGTCGGCTTCGCCGACCTGGCCCTGTTCCGCTGGGCGGTGTTCGGCCGCGACGCCCACTTCGAGCGGGCCAGCTTCGACGGGCCGGCGAACTTCGAGCGGGCCAGCTTCGACGGGCCGGCGAACTTCGGCCGGGCCAGGTTCGGCCGGGCACCCCTGCGCCGACGCGGGTCCGCCCGACGTGTCACGCGGGTCGGCCCGGTCGGGCTGGTTAGGCTGGCGTGGTCCCCTTCCGGCCGACTCCCACGGACGCGCTGATGACTTCCCCCGACGTGTTGACCACCGACGACCTCGACGACATCGGCCACTACGGGCATCCCGGCCGGGCGGAACCGCAGGCGCTGCTCGACCGGCTGGTCCGGGCCGTCGACGAGGGCCGGATCGCCGACGAACGCGACCGTGGGTACGCCCTGTCGCTGGCCGCCGGGATCGCCGAGGAGGACCTGAAAGACCTGGACCGGGCCCTGGCGTTGATCGAGCGGGGCATCGTGGAGGACCGGGCGTCCGGCGAGTCGGAGCTGGACTCCCGCGCGGACCGGGCCCGGCTACTGCACCTGACCGGTCGCGAGGACGAGGCCCTGGCCGAGCTGACCGAGCTGCGCCCGCTGCTGGAGTCCGAGCCGGGCGCCACCCACGTCACCGAGGTCCTGGAGGAGATCGGGCGGGCCGACCTGGCCGAGCGGTGGCTCACCGAGGCGGTCCGGACGCTGCTCACGCGCACCCGGGAACCCGGCGGCGACACCCTGACCGGCGACGAGCAGGAGCAGGTGGCGGCGATGCTGTTCGGGCTGCTCCGGCAGCGGCACCGGCTCCGCCACGAGCTGGACCTCGGACACGACGACCTCGACGAGTTGGCCGACCGGCTGGACGTCGCCGCCGAGCAGGCCGCCGACCGGGCCGCCGCCGAGACCAGCGGGCTGCTGTACTGGCCCCGGAACGAGTTCAACGGCCTACTGCTGCGCTGGCCCCAGTTGGCCGACCAGCTCGGCGGGACCTGGGACGAGCACCGTACCGGGGTCGAACGGGAGCTGGTGGCGCTGGCCGGCGAGGGCGTACCCGGCCTCGCCCTGGTCCCCGGCTCGGCCGAGGCGTACGCCGGGTTCGTCACCGCCGGGGACCGGGACCCGGCCGACGAGGACACCCTGGACGACTACGCCGACGGGTTGGCCGACCAGGCCGACGCGGTGTCCTGGCCGCCCGGCCGCAACGAGCCCTGCTGGTGCGGCTCGGGCAGCAAGTACAAGAAGTGCTGCCTCCCCCGCTCCCGGTAAGGAAGGGCCCCTTGTTAACGCTTTCGGTATAGCGGGGCACCCCGCTCACCGGGCACCGGTGGGCGGGGCGGGTGTACAGCCCCGCCCACCGGCGCGGGTCAGCCGGTGACGGTCTGCGCCTGGTCGGTGACGGTGGTACCGCCGTAGGCCCGGACGGCCGGGACGGAGTCGGTCCGCATGGCGACGGCCGGGACGGAGCCGGTTCGCATGGCGCCGGCCGGGACGGAGCCGGTTCGCATGGCGCCGGCCGGGACGGAGCCGGTTCGCATGGCGCCGGCCGGGACGGAGCCGTCCCGGCCGGCGCGCGTACCGATCAATTGTTTATCGAGTTCATCATCGTGAGGCGGGTGTGGGTGCTGATACCGCTCGCGGCTCGGTCGCCGGCGACGGCGGCCTCCTGCGGGGTGGCACCACTGGCCATCGCCCTGGCGACAGCCCTGTTGCGCTGCTCTTCGATCTTCCTCCTGCGCCGCTTCAGAAACCTGCTCAAGATAGACATACGCTGCATGTTCCCGACTGGCCGCCGCACCAAACCGCCCCATACCGCCCCATCGAAACGGGTCGGGCTACGGTGCTGAGGCGGACGGCCAGCGGGTCGGCACGCCCCCTCAGCCGGTGAGGCCGCCGGCGAACGGCATCGGCCGCCACTGTTCGGGGAGGGTCCGGGCGGCCTCGGCCAACAGGGGCAGCTGTGGCGCGAGGGCGAGGGCGGCCACGAACCGCAGCATCCCGACGGCGTCGACGAAACGCAGGACGTCCCGGTCGAGCCGACGCATGCCCCGACGTTGCGCCTCGCGGTCGTAGGCCGCCGCGCCGTCGGGGCCGACGCCGGCCAGGTCCCACTCGACCGGCCCGAGCGTGACCATCTCGAAGTCGGCGTACCGGTCGCCGTCGACGCCGGGGAAGATGTTCACCGCCGGACAGTCGCCGTGCACGGGCTGGAGTTCGATCCCCGGGAAGGTGCGCGCGAAGGTCGCGCGGTCACGAACCACCGGCCCGAGGATCTGCCACTCCCGCCGCGCCCGGTCCAGGTCGGCCGGGTCGATGAGGTCGGGGTGGTCCGCCAGCCGGACGAGGCCGTCGTCGATGAACCTCGGCTCGGCAGCGGACAGGTACGACAGTTCGCCCGGGTAGTCGCGCATCGCGGCGTGCAGTTCGGGGACGCGACCGGCGTTGGCCACGTAGTCGGGCTCCCGGTCGGCGTCCTCGGCGACGAACTGCCAGAACGTCATGGACAGGCCGTCGCACTGGACCGGCTCGGCGGGCACGAGCGGGCTGGGCGGGATGACCGGGGTGCCCCGGTCGGCGAGCCACCGGGCCAGGTCCAGCTCCGCGCGCTGCCGGCGGGCCTGGCCGGCCAGGTCCGCGTAGTGCGGCAGCACCGTGAGCACCCGGGCCACGACCGGCGCGGGAGCGAGGTGGACGACGACGGAGAACACGTCGTGCAGCACCCTCGGCTCGGTCACGGTGAGCCCGAGCGTACGCCCGGCGCGCACCGCCGCGTCGACCGCGCGGGCGGTACGGTCGGCCAGCTGTTCCGGCGTCATGATCACACTCATCGAGCGAGCGTCGCGGACCGCGACGTCCGACGCAACCGGGTTTCCCGACGGGACCGACCCGACCCGGCTCGCCCGGCCCGGTCCACCCGACGGGCCTACCCGGCGGGGCCCACGGCCGGGTGGCTGAGCGCCTAGGCTGCCGAGAATCGGGGAAGGAGCAGGCGCGTTGACCGAAGAAGTGATCGAGGAGAGTCCGACCGGGTGGGTCGCCGAGCACGTCCGGCGGTACCTGGCCACCGACGGCGCGGACGGCGCCACGTTCCACGGGTACGACTCGTTGCTGCTCACCACCCGGGGGCGTACCTCGGGCAAGCTGCGCCGCACGGCGCTGATCTACGGCCGCGACGGCGACCGGGTGCTGCTGGTGGCCTCCAACGGCGGCGCCGCCAGGCACCCGCACTGGTACCTGAACCTCGACGCGCATCCGGAGGTGGGTGTCCAGATCGGAGCGGAGCGGTTCACCGGGCGGGCCCGCACCGCCTCCGCCGCGGAGCGCCCGCGACTGTGGGAGCTGATGGTGGGGGTCTTTCCGCAGTACGCCACGTACCAGCGGGAGACCGACCGGGAGATCCCGGTCGTCGTCGTCGAACGCGGTTGACCGCCGGCCGGTGCGGCGCGGCCCGCAGATCCGGTGGTGCCGCGCCGCACGTACCCGAGGGGATGCGTGCGGCGCGGCACCGTCGGCTCACTTGACCGGCTCGGCCTCCGTCGACGCCTCGGTTGCCGGCCCGGTCGACGCCCCGGCCCCGGTCGACGCCCCGGCGCGCTGCTGACCGTCCTTGACGTAGGTGGGGTGCAGGTGCACCGGCGTCGCCTCCTGGCGCTTGCGCCGGGACTTGGCCCGCAGGTTGAGGAACTCGACGAAGATCGAGAACGCGATCGGGCCGTACACGTAGCCCTTGGGAATGTGCTGGTCGAGCCCTTCGGCGATCAGGCTGCCGCCGATGAGCAGCAGGAACGACAAGGCCAGCATCTTGACCGTCGGGTGCTTGTTGACGAAGTCGCTGATCACGCCGACCGAGACGAGCATGATGACCATCGCGATCACCACCGCCGCCACCATGATGAACAGTTCGTCGACCATGCCCACCGCGGTGATCACCGAGTCCAGGGAGAAGACCACGTCGAGGATGAGGATCTGCACGATCACCGACCCGAACGAGGCGGCCTTCTTGCCCGCGCCGCCGTGGTCGGAGCCCTCCAGGTGTTCGTGGATCTCGTAGGTCGCCTTGCCGAGCAGGAACGCCCCGCCCAGCAGCAGAATCAGGTCACGCCCGGAGATCTCCTGACCGAGGACCGTGAACAACGGCGCGGTCAGTCCGATCACCCAGGACAGTGAGGCCAACAGCAGCAGGCGGGTGATCAGGGCGAGCGACAGCCCGATCGTGCGCGCCCTGGCCTGCTGATGTTCGGGCAGCCGCCCGGCCAGGATCGAGATGAACACGACGTTGTCGATGCCCAGCACGATCTCCAGCAAGAGCAGGGTCGCGAACGCGATCCACAGCTCTGGACTGGCCAGAAACTCCATCTCAGCCTCGTCTTTCCAGGTCACCGCCGGTCGACCACCGACCGTCGGGCCGATCTTCGCACGCGGTGTCACGCACACGGCGGATCGAGCGCCGCCGTTGGTACCCCGCCGACACCGCCCCCAACCGGGGATACGGACCCGAACCCGCACGGCACCCACCCGATGCTCGCCCGGCAGCCGGCGGTCGCGGCAGATTATGAGCGGTCGTTCAGTTTTGCCGACCGGTGCGGTATCGGGTATCCGACAGATAGTCGGATCGGCTAGCCTTCGACCGTGATCCATGGGGGGTGTGGATCAGCACTCGACAGCGGCGGTCCGGACAGACCCGAGGGAGCCCATGCCAGACAGCGACCCCAGCCCGACCGACGCCGCACTGGAACGGCTCGACGACGAGATCACCTTCCTCGTCGACAGCCTGCGTGATGTCTCCGACAGCCTCGCCGACCTGGCGTTCCGCCTCGACGCACAGCTCACCGAGTCCGACCACGAGCAGGTCCGGATCACCACCGACCGGCTGGCCGCCACCCTGAACAACCACCTCACCAACGACCTGACCGCCCTGGTCGGGCTGGGCGCGATCCGGCACGGCGCACCGGCCGAGGTCGGCACGGTCGACGACGAGATTCCCACCCTGACCGCCACGGACCTGCCCCCGCTGTCCGGGGCGGCCACCGGCGCGGCCACCGGTGGAACCGCCAACGGGACCACGGGTGGCAACGCCACCGGGGCCACCGGCGGATCCGCCAACGGCACCACGGGTGGGGCCACCGGCACGACCACGGAGGCGGAGACCGGTGCCCGGCTCGTCGCCGCCGAGCATCTCAGGCGGTTGGCGGCCTTCGTCGGCAGCCACTTCGACCTGGCCCGCCTCGCCGCCGAACACGGCAACGCCGAGCGGGCGATGAGCGAGTACCGGCTGGCCCGCCAGGCCGCCCACAGCGCGCCCGAGGCGTACCGGCTCTGGCTGGGTTGTCTGTCCGAGCCCGGCCAGGAGCACGACACCGGGCCCGACTGACCCGGAACGAGCCGGCTTCCCCTCCCATGTGGATCGTGGACACTTACCGTCCTGACCGGACCTCACGGACGGAGAATGTCCAGGACTGCGGCGGACCACAGGGGAAGGCCGGGTGGATGGGACCGATCGATGTGGTGGTGGTCGGGGGCGGGATCATCGGGCTGACCGCCGCCGTACGGCTGCAGGAGCGGGGTGCCCGGGTGACCGTGCTGGCCGCCGACGACCCGGAGCGGACCGTCTCCACGGTCGCCGCGGCCGTCTGGTACCCGACCCACACCGACCCGGATCCCCGGGTGCTGGACTGGGCACGTCGGACCTACGCGACGTTGACCCGCCAGGCCGCCGAGGGCGTACCCGGGGTGGTGCTCCGGCCCACCCGGATGTTGCTGCGCCACGGGCCGGTCGAGCTGCCGTGGTGGGCCGAGGCGACCGGCGACCTGGTGGTGCGGCCGGCGGCACCGCCGTACCGGGCGCAGTTGCGGTTCACCGCGCCGACGGTGGAGATGTCGCCGTACCTCGGGTGGTTGCGGGAGCGGATCTCCGCCGCCGGCGGCCGGGTGTTGCGGCACCGGGTCGCCCGGCTGGCCGACGCCTTCGTGGACCCGGCCACCTCGGCCGGCGTGGCGACGGTGGTCAACGCGACCGGGCTGGCCGCCGGCCGGCTGGCGGCGGACCCGGCGGTGTACCCGGTGCGCGGGCACATCGTGCTGGTGGCCAACCCCGGCCTGACCACCTCGGTACGCGACGAGGACGACCCGCGCGGCATCACCTACGTGCATCCGCGCCGGCACGACGTGGTGCTCGGCGGCACCTACCAGCCCGGCCGCGCGGACCTGGACGCCGAGCCGGAGACCGCCGCCGCGATCCGTCGCCGCTGTGTGGAGCTGGTGCCGGAGCTGGCCTCGGCGCGGGTGCTCGGCGAGCGGATCGGGTTGCGGCCGGCCCGGCACGGTGGCCCCCGGGTGGAGTCGACCTCGACCGGGGTGCCCGGTCAGCGGCTGGTGCACGCCTACGGCCACGGCGGCGCCGGAGTGACCCTGGCCTGGGGCGTCGCCGACGAGGTCGCCCGGCTGGCCGCCTGACCCGGCCCGCCGACCACCGCAGGGTGCGGACCCGGCACCACTCAGCGCAGGGTACGGACCAGCACCAGGTAGGCGCAGTAGGCGACCGGCACCAGCACGAAGCAGATCAGGAAGCCGAAGTGGACGTACCGGCTGCCGGTACCGGCGTGCAGCGCCGGGCTCCCCCACTGGCCGAGGATCAGGTACCCGGCGAAGA
Source organism: Micromonospora yangpuensis (assembly GCF_900091615.1). Taxonomy (NCBI): domain Bacteria; kingdom Bacillati; phylum Actinomycetota; class Actinomycetes; order Micromonosporales; family Micromonosporaceae; genus Micromonospora; species Micromonospora yangpuensis. The sequence continues at coordinate 4,486,119 of NZ_FMIA01000002.1, forward strand.
ACGACAACGCGGGTAGCCCCGCGCACATCCACGCGCCCAGGGTGAAGCCGTCGACCAGGCCGACGCCGGAGGCGACCACCAGCATCAGCATGACCAGCACCCCGACCGACGCGCAGGCGGTGTAGACGGCCAGCGCCCGCGCCAGCGGCGACCAGCCGGGCAGCAACGCCGGCTGGTGGGCCAGCGTCTCGGCCTGTTGGCCGTACCGGTCGGCGTCGTCGGCGAGCCGCCGCGCCAGCTCCAGCTCCGCGCCCGGCTCGGCCGCCGCCGCCCGCTGCGCCGGCACCGCCGGGTCCACCGTCGCCGGCAGCCCACCCGCCGTCGGCCCCGCCTGCCGATCCGGGTACGCCCCGACCCCCGACCGCCCTGGCAGGGCGGCTGCGCCGCCGCCAGCCACCGGCACCGGTCCGGCACCGGCGTACCCCGCGCTCCCGGCGGGTGCCGCTGCGCCGGCCTGGTCCGGCCAACCGCCCGCTGCCGGTCCACCCGCCGCCGCGGTGCCGGCCGGTGCCGGTCCGGCAGCTGGTGGCACGGCGTCGGCCGGCGGGTACGGGGGTGGCGGGACGTCGATCGTGCGGCCGAGCTGCTCCAGGCGTTGCGCCTGGCCGGCGAGCCGGTGGTCGAGCTGGTCGGCGGCGGCGTGCAGGCCACGGCGGCGTTCGGTGTCGGCGGCGGCGTCCCGCTGCCCGGCCCGGCGGCGCTCGGACAGCTCCCGGGCCAGCGCCACGTAGTCGTCGAAGCTGCTCACGCCGCTACCTCACCACGCCCGTAGGACCCGTTCACTGCCCCTCCTCGTCCAGCTCGTGCCCGGGACGCAGGAACGGCACGATCAGCCGGATCCGCTGGTCGTGCCGGTCCACCAGCAACGCCCGACCCGGTCGGGGGGTGTAGCTCAGCTGGTGCATGCCGAGGTAGAGGCCGAGTTCGCCGCCCGGCACGTTCAGCGCGACCAGGCAGGCCACGTCGTCGCGGTTCTGCGTACCGCCGATGTCCTCGGAGAGCCGACGCAGGCCCCGCCACCAGCCCAGCAGATGCACCCCGTGGCCGGGGGCCTGGCGCAACAGGGTGCGCAGGTCGTCGTAGCCGCTGCGGAAGCTGCCCGGGTCGCTGCGGCCCAGCGCCCCGCCGGCGGCGTCCACCCCGAACACCACCAGGTACGTCCGCCTTACCGCGCTGGCGGCGACCTCCGCTGGTGGACCGGCGGACGCATCCGGCGGTGCGGACGGTCCGGCGGGCGGAGCGGACGCATCCGCGGGTGGCTCGGTGAGGCTGCTGATCCGTTCGCGCAGCCCGGCGGCGTCGAGCTGCTCGACGAGGTGTCCGGCGGCGGTCAGCTCCGCGATCGTCTCGTCGGCCGCCTCGTCGGCGGCGGCCACCAGCGGGACGACCAGGAACCGCGCGCTGCCGGGGGTGTGCTGCCGGGCCAGGCTCAGCGTCGCCGCGCGAAGCACGTCCGCGCCGGTCACCGCGGTACCCACCACGGCCAGGTGCCGGCCGGGGGTGGCGTCCATGGTGAACAGGGCGGTGGTCCCGTCGACGTCGACGGTCCGGCCGACCAGGGCCAGCGGCCGCCGGCCACCCGGGCGCAACCCGGCGAAGGTGGGATCGTCCTCGACGTGCGCCGCCTCGTACCCCCGGAAGACCGCGGGTGGCCGCGAGCCCGCCGGGCGGTCCTGCCACAGCTCGTGGCGCAGGGTGGCCAGCGCGGCGGCGTCGGCGTGCGCGTCGGGGAACCGGACCACGGTGTCCGCGCCGACCTCACCGGCGGCGGTGTTGAGCACCGCCGAGCCGATCGGCAACGCCCCGGCGGCGTCGTTCGTCGCCGCCAGCACCCCGGAACCGCCGGGCAGCGCCACCCGCAACGGGAACTGCCCGAAGATCGCCTCGGCCCGGCCGTAGAGGGCCTCGATGCCACCGGTGCTCTGGCTGGCCAACACCAGGTGTACGCCGTACGAGCGGCCCTTGCGGGCCAACTCCTCCAGCAGGTCCACCGACTCGCGGGCCACCGCGTCGTTGCCGGCCAGCAGCACGTGGAACTCGTCGATCACCGCCACGATCCGGGGTACCGGGTTGTCGCGGGGCAGGTCGGCGAGCTTGGTGACGCCGTGGCGTTTCAGCGCGGCGGCCCGCCGGTTCAACTCCCGGCGCAGCTCCCGGAGCACGGCCACGCCGTACTCCCGATCGCTCTCGATGCCGACCGCGCGGGCGTGCGGCAGCCAGGACGGGTCCCGGCCGGTCGGCACGAAGTCGGTGAAGCTGACGCCCTCCTTGAAGTCGAGCAGGTAGAGCTGCAACTCGGCGGGCGGGTAGCGGGCGGCGAGACCGTAGAGGACGTCGATCAGGAAGACCGTCTTGCCCGCCCCGGTCCGCCCGCCGACCAGCCAGTGCGGGGTGGTGTCGTCGAAACCGACGGTGGCCTGCTCCCGGCCGGCCCGGCCGATGACGGTACGCAACCCGGGGCCGGCGGACTCGGCCCACCGGCGCGGCGGCAGCAGATCGGTGAAGGTCAGCGCGCCCTGCCGACGGGTGGCCGCCGCGAGGTGCTCGGCCAGGGCGTGCACCGAGGCGGCCGGCGGATCGCCGTCGAGGCGTACCGGGGCGGCCAACCCCGTACCGTCCACGCTGTACGGCCGGCCCGGCGGATCGCCCAGGTACGCCCAGCGTTCGTCGAGCCGCAGCCAGGTGGTGCTGCCCAGCGGCGGTGGCGGCTCACCGGGGGCCTGCCGGGGATGGCCGGCCACCAGGACGCAGACCGAGGCGGCCGGGCCGGCGTGGGTGAGCGCGGCCAGCCGGGCGAACTCCCGCGGCGGCAACGTCGACGCGGCGACCACCAGCAGCAGCTCCGCCCGGCCGGGCTCGGCGTGCCGGGCGTCGCGGGCGTGCCGTTCGGCCGCGTCCAGGCCGGCGGCCACCTCCGCCTCGGTGATCGCCGGTGCGGCCAGCACCCCGGCGTCGACCAGGGGACGCAGTGGGGCGAAGGTCGCGCCCAGGGCGGCGGTGTCGATCCCCCACACCCGCACCGAGCCGGGCGGGGCGGTGGCCAGCAGGCGCAGCACCACCGCCCGCAGCAGCGCGCCGACCCGGGCGTCGCGGGCGTCGACGTCCACCGTCAGGTGATGGCCACCGCCCAGCGGCGCCAGCGCCGGGAACTCGCCGTCGGGGGTCTGCGCGGCGCCGACGCGTACCGGGGCGAAGCTGGTGCCCAGCGGGGTCTGCCCGGGCGACGGGGTGCCCAGCGCGGCACCGAGCCGGGCCAGCCGGGCCACCAGGTCGGCGCTGCCGTCGCCGGCCACAGGTGGCTGGTCGGCGAGCATCCGGCGGGCGGCGGCCAACCGCTGCCGGGCCTGCCGGTGGGCCGTGATCGCCTGCCCGTACGCCGAAGCGAGCCTGCCCACCCACTGCTCCCCACGTCGCTTGTGGTCCGGTCCCCCGCGAACCCTAACGGACCGACGCGGACCCGCCCAGTCCGCAAGGGACCCCACCCCACGCCCCAGGTAAGGAAGGGCCCCTTGTTAACGACCCGGCGGTGAGAGGGGTGCCCTTCTCTACCGAAGGCGTTAACAAGGGGCCCTTCCTTACACGTGCCTAGCCGGTGACGGTGGTGAGGGCGCGCAGGTAGCCGTCGCGGTAGCCGGCGGCGTTCGGGTGGTACGCCTCGATGACCCCGGTGACGTCCCGGATCCACGGGTCGGCCGCGCAGACGCCGTGCCCGGTGAACTGGGGGCGGGTGTCGGCGAAGGTGGCTCCGGCGGCGGCGGCCCGCGCGGCGGTGACCGAGGCCAGGACGTCGGCGGCCTCGTTGAGGATGGTGCGCTTGTAGGTGCTCATCGCCAGCAGCCCGCAGGAGCCGGTCTCGAACAGTCGCGGGTAGCCGAGCACGATCAGCCGGGCGTTCGGGGACCGCTGTTTGATGGCGGCGTAGGTGCGGTCCAGTCGGGCGGGCAGCGTGCCGGTGATGAAGGCCTTCGCCCCGTCGACGGCGCTGGTGCAGGACGAGGTGCTGCCGAACCGGCAGCTGGTGATGACGTCGACGAATCCGGCGTCGTTGCCGCCGATGGTGATGGTCACCAGGGTGGTGCTGGTGCTCAGTGAGTTGACCTGCTTGCTGAGCACGTCGTCGGTGACCGCGCCGCCGCAGGCGGGGAACGTGAAGCTGTCCACCGAGTTGGCGGCGGCCCAGAGCGGGGCGTACGACTTCTGGCTGCGCAGACAGCCGGAGAGGTCGTACGGGCCGGCGCCCACCCCGGAGGAGTACGAGTCGCCGAGGGCTACGTAGTTGACGGCCGCGGCTGCCTGGGCGGTGCCGGGGACGAGGAACGCGCCGACGACGGCGGTGAGCAGGGCTACCAGCGCGGTGAGGGCGCGGGCCAGCGGGCGGTGGGGCATGGACGGACCTCCACGGACAGGGGGTGGTGGATCCTCGAAGCCGCGCGCGTGGCCGAAGGGGTCGGTGGTTACCGAGCGGTAATGCTATCGAAACATTTCCATCGAGGGAATAGCCGACCTGGGATGATGTCTGAGGTGGCGGGCCCACCGGTCCGCGTCCGGAGACCACGGGGAGTGTCATGGGCAAGACGTACGACAGCATCAGCGGGCGGCTGCGCGCCTTCGTCGAGGCGCAGCCGATCTTCTTCACCGCGACCGCGCCACTGGCCGCCGACGGCACAGTCAACCTGTCCCCCAAGGGGCTGGCCGGCTCGTTCGCCGTCCTCGACGAACACACCGTCGCCTACCTGGACTTCGCCGGCAGCAACGCCGAGACCGTCGCCCACCTGCGGGAGAACGGCCGGATCACGCTGATGTGGTGCGCCTTCGACGGCCCGCCGAACATCGTCCGGATCCACGGTCGGGGCGAGCCGGTGTTCCGCGACGATCCACGCTGGCCGGACCTGCTCGCCCACTTCCCGCACATCGACCCCGCCCGGCACGGGCACCGGGCGATCATCGTGGTGCACGCCGAGCTGATCCGCGACACCTGCGGGTACGCCGTACCGCTGATGACCTACCAGGCCGACCGCGACCTGCACGCACGGCGCTTCGGCCGGGAGGACGACGAGTCGCTGGACGCCTACTTCACCGCCAAGGAGCACGTCGGGACCAGCATCGACGGCCTGCCCGGCCTGCCCCTGCCGTTGCCACCCACCCCACCGGCCGGGCAGCCGTCCCCAGCCGCCGGGTAGCCCACCCCGCCCGCCGGACAACCGTCCCGACCCGCCGGACAACCGTCCCGACCCGCCGGACAACCGTCCCGACCGGCCGGCGAGCCGTCCCGGCCGGCCGGGTGAGGTGTGACGGGCGCGGACCCGCTCCGCCGGTGGTCACCGGCGGAGCGGGTCCGTAGGTCGCGGGTGGGTGCCGGTCAGCGGGCGGCCAGCGGCTGGGCGGCCGGGTCGACCGGAGCCGGCAGCCGACCGTGCCCGCCGAGGTGGGCGTGGATGGCGGCGGCTGCCGCCCGCCCCTCGGCGATGGCCCAGACGATCAGGGACGCGCCCCGGTGCATGTCACCGGCGACGAAGACCCCGTCGGCGGCGGTCTGCCAGTCCGGCCGGGCATCGAGGGCGCCCCGGGCGTTGCGGGTCACCCCGAACTGTTGCAGCAGCGGCTGCCGTTCGGTGCCCTCGAAGCCGATCGCCAGCAGCACCAGGTCCGCCGGCAGCTCCCGCTCGGAGCCGGGTACCGGGGTGACGATGCGCTGGCCGGCGCGCTTCTCCACGGTCACCTCGGCGATCCGGACCGCCCGGACCTGGCCGGTGCCGTCGTCGACGAACTCCTGCACGGCCGCGGCGAAGACCCGCTCGCCGCCCTCCTCGTGCGCCGGGTAGCTGCGCAGCACCCACGGCCAGGTCGGCCAGGGGTCGCGGGCGGCGTCCCGGGCGCTCGGCGGCTCCGGGTAGAGGTCGAGCTGGTACACCCCGGCCGCGCCCTGCCGGTGGGCGACACCGAGGCAGTCGGCGGCGGTGTCACCACCGCCGATGATCACGACGTGCTTACCGGCGGCGTCGATCGGGGTGCCGTCGGGCAGCACCGCGGTGGCCGGTCTGCCGCCACCGGCGGCCGTCGCCGAACCGCCGCCGCCCGCGGCGGCGACCACCCGGTTGGCCGCGACCAGGTGCGACATCGCCTGGTGTACGCCCCGCAGCGCCCGTCCCGGCGTCGCCGGGGTGTCCCGGCCGGCGAGCGCGCCGCAGGCCAGCAGCACCGCGTCGTACTCGGCGCGCAACTGCCGGGCGGTGACGTCCACGCCGACCTCGACCCCGGTGCGGAACTGCACGCCCTCGGCGGCGAGCTGGGCCAGCCGCCGGTCGATGTGTTCCTTCTCCAGCTTGAAGTCGGGGATGCCGTAGCGCAGCAGCCCACCGAGGGCGTCGTCACGCTCGAAGACGGTGACGGCGTGGCCGGCGCGGACCAGTTGCTGGGCGGCGGCCAGGCCGGCCGGTCCGGAGCCGACCACGGCGACCCGACGGCCGGTCGGGGCCGGCACCGGCTGCGGGGCGAGCAGGCCCCGCTCGACCGCCGCGTTGGCGATCTCCACCTCGACCTGCTTGATGGTCACCGGCTCACCACCACCGATACCCAGCACGCAGGCGGCCTCGCAGGGCGCCGGGCAGAGTCGCCCGGTGAACTCCGGGAAGTTGTTGGTGGCGTGCAGCGAGTCCACCGCCGCGTCCCAGGCGTCGGTACGGACCAGGTCGTTCCAGTCCGGGATGCGGTTGCCCAGCGGGCACCCCTCGTGGCAGAACGGGATGCCGCAGTCCATGCAGCGGGTGGCCTGCTCGCGGATCAGCTCCGCGCCGGCCGGCGGGTACACCTCACGCCAGTCACTGATCCGCACCGGCACCGGGCGGCGGGCCGGCAGCCGCCGGTCGTAGCGCAGGAAACCGTTCGGGTCAGGCACGAGCCACCTCCTGGGCCACCGCCGGCGACGCGGGCGGTACGGACGCGTCGGACGGCGCCGCCGGGGCAGCTGTCGCCGCCAGCGCGCTCATCACCGCGTCGTCGACGTTCTGGCCGGCGGCTTCGGCGGCCTGCATGATCTCCATCACCCGGCGGTAGTCCCGGGGTACCACGGCGGTGAACTCCTCCACCGCCTCCGGCCAGCGCTTGAGCAACTCCTCGGCGACCGCCGAGTCGGTCTCGGCGAAGTGCCGCTGGACCAGCTCGTGCAGCTCGGTGCGTTCGGCGTCGCGCAGCGGGGCCAGGTCGACCAGCTCGGCGTTGACCCGGCGACGATCCAACCGCCAGACGTACGCGGTGCCACCGGACATGCCGGCGGCGAAGTTGCGGCCGGTCGCGCCGAGCACCACCACGGTGCCGCCGGTCATGTACTCGCAGCCGTGGTCACCGACCCCCTCGACCACCGCCACGGCACCGGAGTTGCGCACCGCGAACCGCTCGCCCACCCGGCCACGCAGGAACAGCTCGCCGGCGGTGGCCCCGTACAGGATGGTGTTGCCGGCGATGATCTGGTCCTCGGCCCGCTCCCCCGGCCCGGCCGTGCCGGCGACGAACGGCGCGGCGGCGTCCGGGCGGACGACGAGCCGCCCGCCGCTGAGGCCCTTGCCGACGTAGTCGTTGGCGTCGCCGTGCAGCCGCAGGGTGACCCCGCTGGGCAGGAACGCGCCGAAGGACTGCCCGGCGGTGCCGCGCAGCACGAACTCGATGGTGTCGGTGGGCAGGCCGGCCCCGCCGAAGCGGCGGGTCACCTCGCCGCCGAGCATCGCGCCGACGCTGCGGTGCTCGTTGCGCACCGCCACCTCGACCCGGACCGGCTGCCGGTCGGTGAGCGCCGGCTGCGCCAGCGCGATCAGCTCGTTGTCCATGGCCAGTGCCAGGCCGTGGTCCTGGGCGCGGATCCCCCGGCGGGAGGCCCCCTCGGGCAGCTCCGGCAGGTGCAGTACGCGGCCCAGGTCCAGGCCCTTGGCCTTCCAGTGGTCCACCGCCGGGGCGACGTCGAGCAGCTCGGTCCGGCCGATCGCCTCGTCGATGCTGCGCAGGCCCAGCTCCGCCAGGTAACCCCGGACCTCCTCGGCGAGGAAGAGGAAGAAGTTCTCCACGAACTCGGGCTTGCCGGTGAAGCGTTCCCGCAGCACCGGGTTCTGGGTGGCGATGCCGACCGGGCAGGTGTCCAGGTGGCAGACGCGCATCATCACGCAGCCGGCGACGATCAGCGGTGCGGTGGCGAAGCCGAACTCCTCGGCCCCGAGCAACGCCGCGACCAGCACGTCCCGGCCGGTCTTGAGCTGGCCGTCGACCTGCACGGTGACCCGGTCGCGCAGCTTGTTGAGCAGCAGCGTCTGCTGTGCCTCGGCCAGGCCCAGCTCCCACGGGGTGCCGGCGTGCTTGAGGGAGTTGAGTGGGGACGCGCCGGTGCCGCCGTCGTGCCCGGAGATCAGGATGACGTCGGCCTTGAGCTTGGCCACGCCCGCCGCGACGGTGCCGACGCCGACCTCGCTGACCAGCTTGACGTGCACCCGGGCGGCCGGGTTGACGCACTTGAGGTCGTGCACGAGCTGGGCGAGGTCCTCGATCGAGTAGATGTCGTGGTGCGGCGGCGGGGAGATCAGGCCGACGCCGGGGGTGGCGTGCCGGGTCCGGGCGATCCACGGCCACACCTTGTTGCCGGGCAGCTGCCCACCCTCGCCGGGCTTGGCACCCTGGGCCATCTTGATCTGCAGGTCGTCGGCGTTCACCAGGTACTCGCTGGTCACCCCGAACCGGCCGCTGGCGATCTGCTTGACCGCGCTGCGCCGGGCCGGGTCGTGCAGCCGGTCGACGTCCTCGCCGCCCTCGCCGGTGTTGGACTTGCCGCCGAGGCGGTTCATCGCCACGGCCAGGCTCTCGTGCGCCTCGGCCGAGATCGACCCGTACGACATGGCGCCGGTGGCGAACCGCTTGACGATCTCGCTGGCCGGCTCGACCTCCTCGATCGGCACCGCCGGGCGGACGCCGGTCCGGAGGCTGAACAGCCCACGCAGCGAGCCGGTGTGCGCGGCCAGCTCGTCGACCTTGGTGGTGTACTGGCGGAACACGTCGTACTGGCGGCTGCGGGTGGCGTGCTGGAGCAGGAAGACCGTCTCCGGGTTGAACAGGTGCAGCTCGCCCTCGCGGCGCCACTGGTACTCGCCGCCGACCTGGAGCCGGGTGGGCGCCTCGACGCCCGGCGCCGGCCAGGCGCGCGAGTGCCGGGCGGCGACCTCGGTGTGGATCTCGGCCAGCCCGATCCCGCCGATGGTGCTCGGGGTGCCCCGGAAGTAGCGGTCGACCAGCCGGCCGTCCAGGCCGACGGCCTCGAAGACCTGCGCCCCGCAGTACGAGGAGACGGTCGAGATGCCCATCTTCGACATGATCTTCAGGACACCCTTGCCGAGCGCCTTGACGTAGTTGCGGACCGCCGTGCGCGGCTCGACCCCCGGCAACGCGCCGGTGGAGATCATGTCCTCCACCGACTCGAAGGCCAGGTACGGGTTGACCGCCGCCGCGCCGTACCCGATCAGCACGGCGGCGTGGTGCACCTCGCGGCAGTCGCCGGACTCGACGATCAACGCGACCTGGGTCCGGGTCTGCTCCCGGACCAGGTGCTGGTGGACGGCGGCGGTGAGCAGCAGCGACGGGATCGGGGCCAACCGGGAGTTGGAGTCCCGGTCGCTGAGCACCAGGATGCGTACCCCGTCCTCGATGGCCTCGGAGACGTGCCGGCAGATCTCGGTGAGCCGGGCCCGGATCCCCGGACCGCCGTCGCGGACCCGGTACAGGCCGGAGACCCGGACGGCCTTGAAGCCGGGCAGGTCGCCGTCCTCGTCGATGGAGAGGATCTTGGCCAGCTCGTCGTTGTCGATCACCGGGTGCGGCAGCACGATCTGCCGGCAGCTCGCCGGGGAGGGGTCGAGCAGGTTGCCCTCCGGCCCGATGGTCGAGGCCAGACTGGTCACCAGCTCCTCCCGGATGGCGTCCAGCGGCGGGTTGGTGACCTGGGCGAAGAGCTGGTGGAAGTAGTCGTAGAGCAGCCGGGGCCGCTGCGACAGGGCGGCGATCGGGGTGTCGGTGCCCATCGAGCCGATCGGCTCGGCACCGGTACGCGCCATCGGCGCCAAGAGGATCTTGCGCTCCTCCTCGGTGTAGCCGAAGGTCTGCTGCCGACGCCGCACCGAGTCGTGGGTGAAGACGGTGTGCTCGCGGGCGGGCAGGTCGTCCAGCTCGATCAGGCCGGCGTGCAGCCAGTCGGCGTACGGCTCGGCGGCGGCCAGCTCGGCCTTGATCTCGGAGTCCTGGACGATCCGCCCGTTGACCGTGTCGACCAGGAACATCCGGCCGGGCTGCAGCCGCCCCTTGGCGACCAAGGTGGCCGGGTCGAGGTCGAGCACGCCCGCCTCGCTGCCCAGCACCACCAGCCCGTCGCTGGTACGCCACCAGCGGCCCGGGCGCAGCCCGTTGCGGTCCAGCACCGCGCCGACGATCTCACCGTCGGTGAAGGCGACCGAGGCCGGCCCGTCCCACGGCTCCATCAGGCTGGCGTGGAAGCGGTAGAAGGCCCGCTTGTCCGGCCGCATGTCCGGATCGTTCTCCCAGGCCTCCGGGATCATCATCAGCACCGCGTGCGGCAGGCTCCGGCCGGCCAGGTGCAGCAGCTCCAGCACCTCGTCGAAGTTGGCCGAGTCGCTGGCGGCGGGGGTGCAGACCGGGAAGAGCCGGCGGATGTTGCCCGGAATGTTCGGGCTGCGCAGCAGCGCCTCGCGGGCCTGCATCCAGTTGCGGTTGCCCCGGATGGTGTTGATCTCGCCGTTGTGCGCGATCAGCCGGTACGGGTGCGCCAGCGGCCAGGACGGGAAGGTGTTGGTGGAGAACCGGGAGTGCACCAGGGCGATCGCGCTGGTGACCCGCTCGTCGGTCAGGTCGGGGAAGAACTCCGGCAGCTGGTCCGGGGTGAGCATGCCCTTGAAGACCATCGTCCGGCCGGACAGCGACGGGAAGTACGCCGGCACGCCCCGCTCGGCGGTCTCCCGCTCGACCTGCTTGCGCAGGCAGAACGCCACCCGGTCGAGGTCGATGCCGGACAACGGCGAACCCGCCGGGCCACCCGGGGAGCCGGTCAGCCGGTGCGCGGCGAGGAAGACCTGCCGGACCCGGGGCATCGCCGTCCGGGCGGTCTCACCCAACCCCTCGGGGTTGGTCGGGACGTCCCGCCAACCGAGCAGGTCGGCCCCCTCGACCAGGGCGTACTTGTCGACCACCCGGCGGGCCTGGGCCTCGGCCGCGTCGTCGTCGGGCAGGAAGACCAACCCGGTGACGTACTCGCCGGCGGGCGGCAGCGGGAAGTCGACCACCTCACGCAGGTAGGCGTCCGGCACCTGGATCATGATCCCGGCGCCGTCGCCGGTGTTCGGCTCCGCGCCCCGGGCACCCCGGTGGTCGAGCCGGCAGAGCGCACCGAGACCGCCGGCGACGACCTGGTGGGAGCGTCGGCCGTGCAGGTCCGCCACGAAGGCCACACCGCACGCGTCGTGCTCCTGGGCAGGGTCGTACAGCCCGGCCGAGGTGGCGGGGCGCGGCGGGTCGAGAGGGTACGGGAAAACCACCGGGTCTCCTGTCGTCACTCAGGTGCTGATCACGGTCGGGACGACGTCGGCCCTGCGGGGTCTATTGAGTCTACGTTAGGGGCTGCCGCGCAAGGCCAGTGCAGATTGATCACACTTCCAGTACGTGGGACAGGTAGTCTCGCGCGGTGGATTCCGTACCCGCCGCACTCTTCGACCGCCTTGAATCCTTCTACGACGCGGTGCCCCGGGATGCCGCCCGTGCCGAGGAGCATGGCGGCCTGGTGCTCTTTGTCCGGGAAGGCCCAGGGTGGCCGTTCTACGCGCGGCCCCGACCCGGTGCCACCGAGCCGGCGTCGCTGGCCGACATCACCAGCGTACGCCAGCGGCAGCGCGCCCTGGGGCTGCCCGAGGCCTTCGAGTGGGTGCACGAGCAGCATCCCGACCTGCTCGCGGTGGCCCGCTCGGCGGGGCTGGACGTGCTGGAGGCCCCGCTGATGGTGCTCGACCCGGCGGCACTGCCCGATCCGGGCACGCTCAGCGACGTACCGGTGCGGTTGTTGACGCCCACGGCACCGGACTTCGCCGCCGACGTGGCCACCCGCCGGGCGGTGGCCGCGGTGGGCTTCGCGGCCACCGGGACGGCCCCGGGCCCGGCCGGGCCGGCCGAGCGGGAGGCCGCGCGGATCGAGCTGGAGGTGGCCGCCCTGGACGAGGAGGCGGTCCGGGTCGCCGACGGACGGCGGTTGTCCGCGCTCGCGGAGGTCCCCGGCCAGGGGGCACTGGCCAGCGGGATCGCCATGCGGGTCGGGGACGTGGCCGAGATCGCCGGGGTGGCCACCCTGCCCTCGGCCCGCCGACGGGGCCTGGGGGCGGCGGTGACCGCGACCCTGGCCGACGCGCTGCGGGCCGCCGGCACCGAGCTGATCTTCCTCAGCGCCGGCGCTCCGGAGGTCGCCCGGATCTACCTACGGGTCGGGTTCCGCCGGATCGGCACCGCCTGCCTGGCCGAACCCGCCGCCCTGGTCGGCTGACCCCGAGCCCGCCGACGCCGCCGCACGCGGCACGGTTGCCGGCGCGATACCGGACGGCTACCGCACCGTCCGGCAGGTCACGCCGGGAGGACCACCCGGGGGTCACTGTGGTGGACGCCACCGCTCCGCCACCGTGGCGGCCCGGCCCAGCAACCGGGGGGTGACCGCACCGAGGGCGGCGTCCCGGGCCCGCAACGCGAGCCGGCCCCGGGTCTGCAGCACCGCCGACATCCGGCGGGTCTGCCGCACCACCGTCGCCGCCCGGGACCGACGGGCCCGGTCGTACGCGGTGAGCGTGTCCGGGAGGCTGAGCTCCCGGGCCAGGCTCTGCAGGGTGGCCGCGTCCTCGAAGGCCAGACACGCCCCCTGACCCAGGTGCGGGGGCATGGCGTGCGCGGCGTCGCCGAGCAGGACCACCCCGCCCGGCCCGGCGGGGAAGGCGTACGTGCGTGGCAGCGGGCGCAGTTCACGGATCTCGCGCTGGACCAGGGCCGCCGGATCGGTGGCGGCGAGCAGCCCGGCGACCGGCTCGGGCCAGCCGGCGTACCAGCGCCGCAGCAGGGTGAGCTGGGTCTCCGGCGGCTCCGGCCGGGGTGCTCCGGCCGCCGTGGCGATCCAGTGGACGCCGCCCCGCCCGGTCGAGGAGTGCCGGCCCAGTGGCGCCGACACGAAACGGTAGCCGGCCCCGAGCACCTCGCCACCGGCCGGACGGTCCGCCACCGCCGGTGGCACCTGGTACCAGGGGACCACCGCCGCCCAGGTGACGCAGCCCGAGCTGACCACACCGGTGGCGGGTGCGAGCTGCCGACGGAGCACGCTGTCCGTGCCGTCCGCGGCGACCACCAGATCCGCGGTGAACGTCTGCCGCCCGTCGCCGACCACCGGCCGCTCGCCCGGCTCGGCCCGCACCGAGCGGATCGTCACCCCGGTCCGCAGGTCCACCCGGTCACCGAGGGCGGCGATCAACGCGTCGTACAGGTCCTCCCGGTGCGCGACCAGCGGCGTCCGCTCCGCCGACGCCGGACGGGGCTGCACCAGCCACTGCCCGTCCGGCCGACGGACCCCACCGTCGGGCAGCGGGGTCGAGATCGCCGCGAGGGCGGCGTCGAGACCGAGCGCCCGCAGCGCGCGTACCCCGTTCGGCCAGAGCACGACGGCCGTCGGCTCCGGGCGGACCCGGTCGGCCCGTTCCAGGAGGGTCACCTGCCAGCCGGAGCCGGACAACGCGCCGGCCACCGCGAGGCCGCCGAGTCCGGCCCCGACGACCACCGCGCTGCGCATCGCCGCCGCTCCCCCGCTCAGCTGTCGCGTTCGGTGCGCGGACCGGTGCCGCCCTTGGCGGGGGCCGTTCCGTCCGCCTCGGTACCGGTCACCTGGGTCCCGGCCACGCCGGACGCGTCACCGGGACCCGTCGGGTCGTCCGGGTCGTCCGGATCGGTCGGGGCCGCCTCGGCCGCCGGCTGCCCGGACTTCTCGTCGGGAACCGCACCGGTCTCCTGGTACGCGCGGAACTGTTGCTCGTCGACCACCCGGTAGCCCTGTGGGGCGGCGGCCGCGGCACCGGCTTCCCGCGCCGAGAGGTCCACCTGGGAGACGTCCCCACCGGCACCGACCGGGCCGGGCGCCGCGGCGACACCGATCGGGATCAGGAACTCCCGCGGGCCGCGTACCCGGACGAAGTAGATCAACGCGCCGAGGAAGACCAACGCGGAGGTCCAGACGTTGAGCCGCAGGCCGAGGATCGTGTTGGCGTCGTCGGTGCGCATCAGCTCGATCCAGAACCGGCCGACGGTGTAACCCATCACGTACACCGCGAAGGCCCGGCCCCGGCCCAGCCGCAGTCGCCGGTCGAGCAGCAGGACCAGCGCGACGACGCCGAGGTTCCAGAGCGCCTCGTAGGCGAAGGTCGGGTGGTAGAGGCCCGGTTCGAGGATCGGTTGACCGGCATCGTCGCGCAGCGCCCGACCCGGGTTCTGCGGATCCATCCGGTGGATCTCCAACCCCCACGGCAGGGTGGTCCGGCCGCCGTACAACTCGTTGTTGAACCAGTTGCCCAGCCGGCCGATGGCCTGCGCCAACGGCAGGCCCGGGGCGAGCGCGTCGGCCACCACGGTCAGCGGGATGCCGAGCTGCCGGGCGGCGAACCAGGCGCCGACCGCCCCGCCGGCCACCGCACCCCAGATGCCCAGGCCACCCTCCCAGACGAAGAACGCCTTGATCGGCTCACCCCCGGTGCCGAAGTACTTCTCCGGAGAGGTGATCACGTGGTAGATCCGGGCCCCGACGATGCCGGCCGGCACCGCGTACACCGCGATGTCCAGCACCGCGCCGGGAGCCACCCCACGCTGCCGCAACCGCCGCTCGGTGACCCAGCAGGCCACCACGATGCCCAGGATGATGAAGAGCGCGTACGCCCGCAGCGGCACCGGACCGAGCTGCCAGACCGCGGTGCTGGGGCTGGGCAGGGCCGCCTGGGGAGACAACGAGACGAGAGTCACGGGTGCACACGCTACCGCTGCCCTCCCTTCCCCCGGCACCCCGGTGTAAGGAAGGGCCCCCTCTTAACGCATCCGGTAGAGAAGGTCACCCCTCTCACCCACCACCCCCGGGCAGCCCCGGGCAGGATGAGGGCGGGGCAGGCAGGGCGGGGCAGGGAGGGTCAGGAGGGCGGGGCGGAGGGGGTCAGGCGGGTTGGCGGGTGGGGGTACGGGTGCCTTGGGCCAACTCTGTCGACAGGGTGCGTAGGGCGGCCAGGCCGCTGGCGGAATCCGGGGCGTCCAGCAGGCAGCGGATCAGGGCGCTGCCGACGATCACCCCGTCGGCGTACCCGGCGACCGTGCCGGCCTGCGCGCCGGTGCCCACGCCCAAGCCGACCCCGACCGGCAGGTCGGTGACCGCACGGACCCGGGAGACCAGCGTCGGCGCGGCGTCGGAGGTACGCGACCGGGCGCCGGTGACCCCCATGACCGCGGTGGCGTAGACGAAGCCCCGGCAGTGCTCGACGGTCATCGCCAGCCGGGCGTCGGTGGACGAGGGCGAGACCAGGAAGGTCCGGTCGAGCTGGTGGGCGTCCGAGGCGGCCAACCACTCGTCGGCCTCGTCGGGAATGAGGTCCGGGGTGATCAGGCCGGTGCCGCCGGCCGCGGCGAGGTCCCGGGCGAAGGCCTCCACGCCGTACTGCTCGATCGGGTTCCAGTAGGTCATCGTCACCACCGGCGCGCCGGTGGCCGCGACCGCCTCGATGATGCGCAGCGTGTCGGTGGTCCGGACGCCGCCGGCCAGGGCGATGTCGCTTGCCTTCTGGATCACCGGCCCGTCCATCACCGGATCGGAGTACGGGATCTCCACCTCGATGACGTCGACGCCGGCCTCCACCATCGCGGTCATCGCCGCGATGCTGCCCTCGACGGTCGGGAACCCGGCCGGCATGCAACCGACGAGCACCGCCCGCCCGTCGGCGCGGGCCTTGTCGAACGCAACCCCTATCCGGCTCACGCCACCGCCTCCTGATCGAGGATGCCGAAGTACTCGCCGGCGGTGTGCACGTCCTTGTCACCCCGGCCGGAGAGGTTGATCACGATGGTGGGCTCCCGGCCCAGCTCCGCCGCGAGCTTCGGAGCGATCCGCAGGGTGCCGGCGAGGGCATGCGCGCTCTCGATCGCCGGGATGATCCCCTCGGTACGGCAGAGCAGCTCGAACGCGGCCATCGCCTCGGCGTCGGTCACCGGCAGGTACGTCGCCCGCCCGGAGTCGTGCAGCCAGGCGTGCTCCGGCCCGATGCCCGGGTAGTCCAGCCCGGCGGAGATCGAGTGCGACTCGATGGTCTGCCCGTCGGCGTTCTGCAGCACGTAGGTGCGGGCACCGTGCAGCACGCCGGAGCTGCCGCCGGTGATGCTGGCCGCGTGCCGGCCGCTCTCCACCCCCTCGCCGCCGGCCTCGAAGCCGTACAACCGCACGGCGGAGTCACCGACGAAGGCGTGGAAGATGCCCAGGGCGTTGGAGCCGCCGCCGACACAGGCGGCGACCGCGTCCGGCAGCGCACCGGTCAGGTCGAGGCACTGCTGGCGGGCCTCGTCACCGATGCCCCGGACGAAGTCGCGCACCATGGCCGGGAACGGGTGTGGCCCGGCGGCGGTGCCGATCAGGTAGTGGGTGTCGTCGACGTTGGCGACCCAGTCCCGCATCGCCTCGTTCATCGCGTCCTTGAGGGTGCGCGAGCCGGTGGTGACCGGTACGACGGTGGCACCGAGCATCCGCATCCGCGCCACGTTCAACGCCTGCCGCTCGGTGTCGACCTCGCCCATGTAGACGACGCACTCCAGGTCGAACAGGGCAGCCGCGGTGGCCGTGGCGACACCGTGCTGACCGGCGCCGGTCTCGGCGATCACCCGCCGTTTGCCCATCCGCCTGGTCAGCAGCGCCTGGCCGAGCACGTTGCGCACCTTGTGCGCCCCGGTGTGGTTGAGGTCCTCCCGCTTGAGCAGCACCTTCGCGCCGACCTTCGCGGAGAAGCGCTCGGCGGGGTACAGCAGCGAGGGGGTGCCGGCGTAGTCGCGCAGCAGGGCGCCGAACTCCGCCCGGAAGCCCTCGTCGGCAACCGCCGTGCGCCACGCCTGGTCCAGCTCGTCCAGGGCCGCCACCAGGGCCTCGGGCACGAACCGCCCACCGAACCGGCCGAAGTGACCGGCGGTGTCGGGTTGCGCCCCCGGATCGGGGCTCGGGCCGGCCGCGGCGGCCAGCGCGTCGGCGCTCATCGCTGTGATCCTCTCGGTGGTGGCGGAACGACCGGTGGTGGCGAAACGACCGGTGAGAGCGGGACCGGTGCCGGTCAGCGCACCGGCCGGGGCGTGGCCGGATGGTTGCCGGCGTTGACCAGCTCGGCCACCGCCTCGCGGGGGCTCTTCTGGGTGACCAGGCCCTCGCCGACCAGGACCGCGTCGGCGCCCGCCGAGGCGTACCGGATGAGGTCGTGCGGGCCGCGGACCCCGGACTCGGCGATCTTGACCACGCTACTCGGCAGGCCGGGGGCGATCCGCTCGAACACCGACCGGTCCACCTGCAGGGTACGCAGGTCACGGGCGTTGACCCCGATCACCTGCGCGCCGGCCTCCAGGGCCCGGTCGGCCTCCTCCTCGTCGTGCACCTCGACCAGCGCGGTCATGCCCAACGACTCGATCCGCTCCAGCAGGCCGACCAGCGCGTTCTGCTCCAGCGCGGCCACGATCAGCAACACCAGGTCCGCGCCGTGGGCCCGGGCCTCGTGCACCTGGTAGCTGGAGACCACGAAGTCCTTGCGCAGCACCGGCACGCCGACGGAGGCCCGCACCGCGGCCAGGTCGTCGAGGGAACCACCGAACCAGCGGCCCTCGGTCAGCACACTGATCGCCCGCGCCCCACCCGCGGCGTACTCGCCGGCCAGCTCGGCCGGGTCGGCGATCTCGGCCAGTTGCCCCCGCGACGGCGAGGAACGCTTGACCTCGGCGATCACCGCGACCCCGGGCCGACGCAGGGCGGCGTACGCGTCCAACGGCGGCGGCGCGGCGGCGGCCAGCTCCCGGATCCGCTCCAGCGGAACCTGCTCCTGCCGGTGGGCGACGTCCTCGCGAACCCCGGCCAGAATCTCGTCGAGCACGTTTGCGGGCGCCGCCGGACCGGGCTGGTCACCCTCCGCGTGCGCATGCTCAGCAGTCACCAACGGACTCCCCTCTCCGGGCGTCATGGGCCGATGCTAGGCGGCGCCACCTGGCGACGGCTGGCGGGGGTATGGCGCTGCTCACGAGACGGGCTGGGGCATAATGGCCGACCTCCGGTGAACGCCGGGTCACCCTGCGCCACCGCGACCATCGACCACCGTCATCCACGCCGGACATCCGCGAGCGTTGCGTCATCGACCACCACCCATCGCGGTTCCATCATCGCCGGTCGACGACCAACCCGCAGCACAAGGATGCACATCGATGTTGTGACGAGGATCAAGGAAGTACGGCCCTGGCCGTGCCGTTGGTCCGGGCGGACAGTTGACCCGCCGGTCACCGTGGCGAAACCCGCGCCCGGCAGCATCGGTTCACGGCAGACTCGACCACGGGCCTGCCCACGTCGGAACGATCCTCGTGCGGAGTGTGGAGATGAGCGCGGAGAAGCCCCACCCGACCATCGGACTGACCACCGTCTCCCGGACCGTCGCGTCCCTGGCCGTCGGCATGGTGCACACCCTGGAGCGGGCCGTGGTCGGTGAGGCCCGGGTGCGGACCGCCCGGGGCAACGCCTGGGAGGCGGTCTGCGCCGATCGGGCCCGTGCCGACCAGCGCGCCGAACTCGACCGCCTGGTCGCCGAACTGGCCGTCGCCCACGCCCACGCCGCCGCCCGCGACCGGCAGCGGGTCGGCTGAGCGCCCCACCGGTCCCGACCGGCCCGCCGCCCAGCCGGTCCGCCGGCCCCGGCCGCCCCGCCGCCCCACCGGAACCGGACGGCACACCGGTCCGACGGACCGACCGGGCCAGCCTCACCGTCAGTGCAGCGTCGGATCCTCGCCACGGTCGAGCGCGTCCCACGCCTCGACGGTGCGCCGACCGGTGACCGGGCTGCCCGCGTCGGTCACCGGGCCGGTCGGGACGCCCGGACCCGGGGCGTCCGGGCCGGTCGGGACACCTGGGCCGGTGGGCGTCGGGCGGACCGGGCGTTCGTAGCGGGCGCCCATCGCCGGCCAGCCGGCCCCCCGCAGCGCGGTCGAGACGCCACCCAGTGCGGTGAGCAACCCGCCGACCAGGCAGAGCACCGGCCACTGCCGGTTCGCCTCGCCGTCGAACCCGGCCACCAGTCCGTAGCCGCCCCCGGCGGCCAGCAGGCCGTAGCCGCCGCCGGCCGCCACCGCCAGCCCGAGACCGGTCAGCAGCACCCCCAGCCACCGCCGGAGGCGGCCCCGGGTGGCCAGCACCGCGCCGCCACCGGCCAACGCCACCAGGGCCAGCGCCGGCAACCACGGCAGCAGGCCCGCGCCGGCCCGGTCCTGGCGTACCGGCGGCAACGGCACCGGCCGGACGGTCAGCTCCACCGACCAGGTCCGGGTCGCCGCCCAGAGCGCCAGACCCGCCCCGGCCAGACAGAGCAGCACCGCGTACGTCAGCTCACGCCGTCCACGCCCCGCGGCCGGGTCGGGGGCGGTCACCGGGCCGGCCGGAGGGTCTCGGCGGCGGCGATGGCGGCCAGTACAGCGGCGGCCTTGTTCCGGGTCTCCTGGTCCTCGGCGGCCGGGTCGGAGTCGGCGACCACCCCGGCCCCGGCCTGGACGTAGGCCCGGCCGTCGCGGATCAGCGCGGTCCGGATGGCGATCGCCATGTCCAGGTCGCCGCCGAAGCCGAAGTAACCGACGGTACCGCCGTACAGGCCCCGCCGGACCGGTTCCAACGCCTCGATGATCTCCATCGCGCGGACCTTCGGCGCACCGGAGAGGGTGCCGGCGGGGAACGTCGCGGCCAGCGCGTCGAAGGCGGTGCGGTCCGGACGCAGGGTGCCGACCACGGTCGAGACGATGTGCATCACGTGGCTGTACCGCTCGATGGTGGCGAACTCGGGCACCTCGACGGTGCCCGGCAGGCAGACCCGACCCAGGTCGTTCCGGCCCAGGTCGACCAGCATGACGTGCTCGGCCCGTTCCTTCGGGTCCCCGAGCAGCTCCGCGGCCAGGCGGGCGTCGTCCGCCGGGGTCCCGCCCCGGGGGCGGGTGCCGGCGATCGGGTGCAGCAGCGCCCGCCGCTGCCCGTCGGCGCCGACGCTCACCTTGACGTGGGCCTCCGGCGAGGAGCCGACGACGTCGAACCCGTCGAAGCGCAGCAGGTACATGTACGGGCTGGGGTTGGTGGTGCGCAGTACCCGGTAGACGTCCAGCGGGTCGGCGTGGGTGGTCCGCTCGAAGCGCTGCGACAGCACGATCTGGAAGCACTCGCCGGCCCGGATCGCCTCCTTGGCCGTCTCCACCGCCTTCGGGTACCCACCGACCGGGGTACGGCCGACCACCTCACCGGCCGGCCGGCGCTCGACCGTGGAGATCATCGGCGGGATGGGGCGGGACAGCGCGGTGGTCATCGCGTCGAGCCGGCCCACCGCGTGGTGGTACGCCGCGTCCACCTCGGCCTCGCGGTCGGCGGCGCCCGGCGGTGGCAGGATCGCGTTGGCGACCAGGATCGCCGAGCCCTCGTAGTGGTCCAGCACCACCAGGTCGGTGGCGAGCAGCATGCCGAGCTCCGGCAGGCCCAGGTCGTCGCGGGTCAGCTCGGGGAGGCGCTCGAAGCGCCGGATCAGGTCGTACCCGAGGTAGCCGACCATGCCTCCGGTCAGCGGCGGCATGCCGCTGTCCGGGTCCCAGGCCGGCCCGGCGAGCGCCTCGACCGTGGCACGCAGCACCGCCACCGGGTCGCCCTCGGTGGGCAGTCCGGCCGGCGGTTGGCCGGTCCAGACCGCGACGCCGTCGCGTTCGACCAGGGTGGCGCTGCTGCGTACGCCGATGAAGGAGTACCGCGACCAGGCCGTGCCGGCGGTGCCGACGCCCTGCTCGGCCGACTCCAGCAGGAACGTGCCCGGTCCACCGGCGAGCTTGCGGTAGACCCCGACCGGGGTCTCGGCGTCGGCGAGCAGCCGCCGGGTGACCGGGACGACCCGCCAGCGCCGGGCCAGCCCGGTGAAGGTGGCCAGATCGGGACTGACCGCACCGTCGGTCACGAGCCACCCCCCTGCGGTACGGTGCCCGACGGCTGCCCGTCGACGGCGGAGCCCGATGGCCGCTGGTCGGCGGCGGAGCCCGATGGCCGCTGGTCGGCAGGGGTGGTGACCGGCAGCTCGGTGTGGAAGCAGGTCCGGTCGCCGGTGTGGCACGCCGCGCCTACCTGGTCCACGCTCACCAGCAGCGCGTCGCCGTCGCAGTCCAGCGCCACCGAGTGGACGTACTGGTGGTGCCCGGAGGTGTCACCCTTGACCCAGTACTCCTGCCGGCTGCGCGACCAGTAGGTGGCCCGGCCGGTGGTCAGGGTCAGGTGCAGGGCCTCGTCGTCCATCCAGCCGACCATCAGCACCTCGCCGGAGTCGTACTGACGGACCACGGCGGCGACCAGGCCGTCGGCGTCGCGCTTGAGCCGGGCCGCGACGGCCGGGTCGAGGCGGGAACCACGGGCCGCGCCGGCGGGCGTCGGCCCCGGCGGGCTGGGGTGGGCGCCGGTCACCGGCGCGTCAGGTACGGGCACAGTGACCCATTGTCCGCACCCGCCCGGGTCCCCGGCCACCCGGCCCACCGGAAACGGGTCTTCCGGTGACCTCGGCACCGGACCGGCCGAACTGCCGCCGCGTGGCTCAGTCGGGGGTGTGGACGGGACGGGGTCGGCAGAGCACCGGGTGCAGGGCGCGGGCCAGTTCACCCGGGTGCCGCACGGGGTGCGGGAAGGCCAGCCGGAGCTGGTGGCGCTGCGGCGTCCGGCCGTACGTGACGACCAGGCCGTACCGGTCCACCCGGACCGGCCGGACCGGACCGGGCGGAGCCGCGGGGCCGAGGTGTCGCCGGACGTACCCGGTGACCTCCGCGCCGTGGTGGTCGGCGAGGTCGGCGAGCACCTGCGCCTCGACCGGGTGCAACGGGTCCGGCTCGGCGGCGGCGTACTCCCCGGGGTCGACGCGCAGCACGGTGCCGGCGCGTTCCAGCCGGGCCTCGGCGACCTCGAAGCGGTACAGCCGGAACCGGGTGCCGACGTCGAGCAGGTCTCCGGTCGGGGCCACGTCGGCGAAGTCCAGGGTGGCCTGCCGCTGCGCGTCGTCGCGCAGCCGGCTGGCACGGCCGGAGACCCAGGCCCGGCCCAGCGACGGGGCACCGGCGCCCGGCGGCAGGTCGAGCACGTCGAGGACCACGGCGACGTCGCCCCCGGTCGCCGGCTCCAGCGCGACGGCGAGGTCGCTGACCACCGGCACCAGCATCAGCAGTTGCCCCTCCTGGTCGGTGACGTGCCGGACGTGGTGCGGGCCGGGACGGTGCGCGACGTGGACGAGTGCGGGCAACCGCCCGGCCGTCAGGGTACGGACGAGTTCGGCGGGACTGGGCCGCACGACGGCGGGGCTGGGGCGCACGGCGCACCTCCGGAAGTAGGTTAGGCTTACCTAACTCGCACCCTAGAGCACCGGCCCCGCCGCCGTCCACGTCCCATCCCGACAGCCACCCCGTCAGCTCACCGGGTCTGCTCCAGCCAGGAGGCGTAGAGCAGCGCGTAGACCGAGCCGGGCTCGCGCAGCAGCTCGTCGTGCGGGCCACGCTGCACGATCCGACCCTTGTCCACCACGATCACCTCGTCGGCGGCCTGGGCGGTGGAGAGCCGGTGCGCGATCGCCAGCGTGGTACGCCCCCGGGTCACCGCGTCCAGGGTCCGCTGCAGCCGTACCTCGGTGGCCGGGTCGACCGCGCTGGTCGCCTCGTCCAACACCAGCAGGTCCGGATCGGCGACGTAGGCCCGGGCCAGCGCGACGAGCTGCCGCTCCCCCACGCTGAGCGCCTCGCCGCGCTCACCGACCGGAGTGTCCAGCCCGGCCGGCAGCCCCTCCAGCCAGTCGGCCAACCCCAACTCGGTGAAGGCGGCGGTGAGCTGGTCGTCGCTGAGCTCCGGCCGGGCGAACCGGACGTTCTGCCCCACCGTGGCGTCGAAGAGGAACCCGTCCTGCGGGACCATCACCACCCGCGAGCGCAACGAGGCGAACCGGACCCGCCGCAGCGGCACCCCGGAGAGCAGCACCTCGCCGCTGCTCGGATCCATCAACCGGGTGAGCAGCTTGGCGAAGGTGGTCTTGCCGCTGCCGGTCTCACCCACCACCGCCACCCGGCTCTTCGCCGCGATCTCCAGGTCGACGTCGTGCAGCACCGGCGCGCCGCCCGGGTAGGCGAAGCCCACCCCGGCGAAGCGGATGTCCAACGGCCCCGCCGGCAGGTCCCGGCCCTGCTCGCCCGGGTCGGCCACGTCCGGGGCGACGTCGAGCACGTCCAGCACCCGCCGCCAGCCGGCGATCGCGTTCTGCGCCTCGTTGAGCACCTCGGTGGCGATCTGCACCGGCTGGATGAAGAGCGTCACCAGGAACAGGAACGCGGTGAGCTGACCGATGGACAGGGTGCCGTCCACCCCGAGGGTGACCCCCAGCACGACCACCCCGGCCAGCGCCAGACCGGCCGCCAGCTCCCCCACCGAACTACCCAGCACGCTGATCCGGATGGCCCGCTGCTGGGCCCGGCGCTGGTTCTCGATCGCCTCGTCGAGCCGCCGGGAGGTCCGCCCGGAGATGCCGTACGCCCGGATCACCGGCGCGCCCACCACGCTCTCGCCGATCGTGCCGAGCAGCGTGCCCATCCGTTCCCGGACCACCCCGTACGCGGCGCCGAGGCGGCGCTGCAGCGACCGGATCACCAGCACCGCCGGCAGGAAGGCGGCGAACACCACCAGGGTCAACTGCCAGGAGTACGCCAGCATCACCGCCGTGGTGACCACCAGCTGCCCGAGGTTGACCAGCAGGATCACCCCGCCCCACTGGAGGAACTGGGTGATCTGGTCGACGTCGCTGGTCACCCGGGACACCAGCGAGCCCCGCCGCTCGGACTGCTGGTGCAGCATGGACAGGTCGTGCACGTGCCGGAAGGCCCGGGTCCGGACGTTTGCCAGCGCGGTCTCGCTGACCGTGAAGAGCCGCCGGGTCATCAGGTAGCCGCAGGCGGTGGTGACCACCAGGACGGCCGCGGTCAACGCCACGACGACGGCCACCACGTCGAGGTTCGGCCCGCCCGGGTCGGTCAGCCCCCGGTCGATGCCCTGCTGGACGGCGACCGGCACGGCCACCCGGCCGACCATGTAGACCAGGGCCAGGGCCAGGGTGCCGGCCAGCCCGGTCCGCAGCTCCGGGGAGAGTGCCAGCCCACGGCGGAACGTCCGCCAGGTGGAGTCGCCCACCGGCCGCCCTGCGGTCCTCGCCGTGGTGGTCACCGGTCCGCCTCCACTTCCAGGCCCGAATCGACCGGGATCACCGGGTCGTACCCGGTCGGTGGTGGGTCCACACCACCTGCCTGTTCGCCCTCGGCGTCGGCCTGCTCGTAGGCGGTGACCAGGTCGGCGTACCCGCCGACGGTGGCCAGCAGCTCGGCGTGGGTGCCCCGGGCGACCACCCGGCCCTGCTCCAGGTAGATCACCTCGTCGGCGAGCGCGATGGTGGCCCGCCGGTAGGCCACCACCAGGATCGAGGTGGCCGGGCCGGCCGGCCCGGCGGAGCGCAGCCCGGCCAGGATGGTCGCCTCGACCCGGGGGTCCACCGCGCTGGTGGCGTCGTCGAGCACCAGCAGCCGGGGCCGGCCGGCCAGCGCCCGGGCCAGGGTCAGCCGCTGCCGCTGCCCGCCGGAGAGCGAGGTACCCCGCTCACCGACCATGGTGTCCAGGCCGTCGGGCAGGGCGGCGACGAACCCGTCCGCCTCGGCCAGCCGCAGCGCCGCCCAGACCTGCTCGTCGTCGACGCCGGGCCGGTCCAGGCTGATGTTGGCCCGGACCGTGTCGTCGAAGACGAACGGCACCTGGGCCACCAGCGCGGCCGTCTGGGCCAGCGAGGCGGCGGTGAGGCTCCGCACGTCCACCCCGTCCAGGGTCACCGTGCCGCGCGGCGGGTCGACCAGCCGGACGGCCAGCGAGGCGATGGTGGACTTACCGGCCCCGGTCGGCCCGACCAGGGCCACGGTCCGGCCGGCCGGCACGGTGAAACCCACCTCGCCGAGCACCTGGGCACCGGGCCGGTGCGCCTCGACCGGCTCGTAGGAGAAGTGCACGTCGGCGAAGGTGAGACTGGCCGGGCGCGACTGCGCCGCGTCGAGCGTCACGTCGCCGTACGGCATCTCGCCGGAGGCGTCGAGCACCCGGCGGACCCGGTCCCAGCCGGCGACGCTGCGTGGCAGTTCGGCCAGGACCCACCCGATGGCCCGCACCGGAAAGGCCAGCACGGTGAAAAGGAAGGCCACGCTTACCAGCTCGGCGACGCTGATCGCCTCCTGCCGGAGCCGGATCGTGCCGACCACCAGCACGGCCAGGGTGCCGAGACTGGGCAGGGTCTCCAGCAGCGGGTCGAAGAGCCCGCGCAGCCGACCGACGGAGATCAGCGCGTTGCGCAGCTCACCGGCGCGTTCGGCGAACCGGGCGGTCTCCTGCGCCTCCCGGCCCATCGTCTTGACCACCAGGGCGCCGTCGAAACTCTCGTGGGCGATGCCGCTGACCTCGGCGCGCAGCCGTTGGGCGCGTTGCTGCCGGGGCGCCATCCGCCGGGAGTAGACCACGTTGAGCGCGAACAGGGCGGGAAACACGGCCAGGCCGACCAGGGCCAGCGCCCAGTCGGTGAGGAACAGCGATCCGATCGCACCGACCAGCATCACCAACGTGCCGACGGCGAACGGCAGCGGCGCGATCGGGTACCAGGCGGCCTCGACGTCGGAGTTGGCGTTGGACAGCAACGTGCCGGTGGCGTTGCGGTGGTGCCAGGCCAGTGGCAGGTCCAGGTAGCGGCGGGTCACCCGGCGGCGGTAGGCGGCCTGGAGCCGGAACTGCATGAACCCGGCACCGAGCCGCCGGCCGAAGATCCCCACCACCCGCAGCACACTGATGCCGAACAGGGCCGCCGCCGCGAGGGCCAACACGCCCAGCCCCACCGATCCGGCCGAGATCGCCGGCACCACCACGTCACCGACCACCGCGCCGACCACGAAGGCGCTGGCGATCACCATCACGCCGAACAGCACGCTACCGGCGACCGCCACCGCGAAGATCCGCGGTTGTTCCCGGATCGCCAGACCGAGGACGGAGAGTCCCCGCAAGAGCACGTCCCGACTCGTCCTGCTCGCCACGCTTCCCCCGCCGTAAGTTGCCCGTCTGCCTACTCATCCTTACCGTTCGCCGCCACCTCCGCCGACCCGCCAGGATATGTCCACCATCACGCCCGAACCGGTAGGCCGAGCGGCCCACTCGCCGCGCCGGGGGGCGCCGGCGGGCCTACGATCAGGCCATGCCTCGGTACGCCCGATCGGAGCGCTTGGCGCTCGCCGACCTCTTTCTCGCCGTGGGCCCGGACGCGCCCACCCTCAACGAGGGGTGGACGACCCGGGACCTGGCCGCCCACCTGATCGTGCGGGAGCGCCGCCCGGACGCCGGCGCCGGCATCGTGCTGCCGCCGTTGGCCGGGTACGCCGAGCGGGTCCGCCGCCGGATCGCCGCGCGGGACTGGGCCGCCCTGGTCGGGCAGGTCCGTCGGCCACCGCTGTGGAGCCCGCTGAGCAACCCACTGGTCGACGAGGCGGCCAACCTGATGGAGTTCTTCATCCACCACGAGGACGTCCGCCGGGCGGTGCCGGACTGGCAGCCGCGGGAGTTGCCGGCCGGGTTGACGGCGGGGCTGTGGCGGCGGGTCGGGCCGGTGGCCCGGTTGGCGCTGCGCCGGTTCCCGGCCCGGGTGCTCATCGAGGCACCGGGGCACGGTGAGGTCGGCAGCGGTCGCGGTGGCGAGCAGCTCCGGGTGGTGGGCGACCCGGGAGAGCTGCTGCTCTTCCTCTCCGGTCGGCAGCCGGCGGCCCGGGTCCACCTGGACGGCCCGCCGGCGGTCGCCGAACGGCTGCGCACCGCCGCGCTCGGCTTCTGAGCAGCCGGTCGGGCCCCGGCGGGGGTGGTCGATGGCGGGTGCAGGCAATACGCTTCGGTAACCGCACCCCGACGTGACCTCGGTCACGCCTCCACCCCCAAAGGCGGCTACCACGATGGCTCTCGACGTACCGTACCGCTCCATCCCCGACATGTTCCTCAAGCGGGTCGCCGCCTCCGGCGACCGCCACGCCTTCGGCCACCCCTCCGCCGACGACTCGGGCCCGGTCTGGCTGACCTGGGAACAGGTCGGCCGGCGCGCCAAGGCGGTCGCCGCCGGCCTGCAGGGCCTCGGCCTCGGCCCGGAGGAGCCGGTGGCCATCCTGGCCAACACCCGGCTCGAATGGGTGCTCGCCGACCTCGGCATCATGTGCGCCGGCGGCGCGACCACCACCGTCTACCCGACCACCGAGCCGGACGACACGGTCTACATCCTCGCCGACTCCGCGTCCCGGGTGCTGTTCGCCGAGAACCCGGCCCAGGCCGCCAAGATCACCGGCGCGAGCCTGCCGGCGCTTACCCACGTGGTGCTCATCGACGGTGCCGCCGACCCCGCCGCGGCCGTCCCCCAGCTCACCCTCGCCGAACTGGAGGAGCAGGGCAGCCGGGCGCTGGCCGCCGATCCCGACCTGATCGAACGGACGGTGGCCGGCATCGGGCCGGACCACCTGGCCACCCTGATCTACACCTCGGGCACCACCGGCCGCCCCAAGGGCGTCGAGCTGCTGCACGGCGGCTGGTGCTGGGAGGGCGTGGTCCAGGCCGACACCGGCCTGCTACGCGGCGACGACCTGCACTACCTGTGGTTGCCGCTGTCGCACTCCTTCGGCAAGACGCTGCTCTGCGGCGGGATCCACGTCGGCCTGCCCACCTACGTCGACGGCCGGGTGGACAAGCTGGTCGAACTGCTGGGCGTGGTGCGCCCGACGCTGATGTGCGGGGCTCCCCGGGTCTTCGAGAAGGTCTACAACAAGGCGGTCACCACCGCCCAGAGCGCCGGCGGGGCGAAGGCGAAGATCTTCGCCTGGGGGGTGCGGATCGGCCGGGAGAAGGTCGCGCTGGAACAGGCCGGCCGGCCGGTGCCGGGTGGCCTGAAACTGAAGTACACGCTGGCCGAGAAGCTGGTCTTCAGCAAGCTCCAGGCCCGCCTCGGCGGTCGGATCCGGGTGCTGGTCTCCGGCTCGGCCCCGCTGAGTCAGGAGATCTCCAGCTTCTTCGCCGCCGCGAACCTGCCCATCTCCGAGGGGTACGGGCTCACCGAGACCAGCGCCGGCAACTTCGTCAACCGGCCGGGCAAACTGCGCATCGGCACCGTCGGGCCGGCCATGGGCGACCTGGAGTGCCGGATCGACACCGACGGCGAGATCCTGCTACGCGGCCGACCGGTGATGCGCGGGTACCACAACCTCCCGGAGGAGACCGCCGCCGCGTTCACCGACGACGGCTTCTTCCGTACCGGCGACATCGGCAGCCTGGACGACGACGGCTACCTGCGGATCACCGACCGGAAGAAGGACCTGGTCAAGACCTCCGGCGGCAAGTACGTCGCGCCCTCGCACATCGAGGGGATGTTCAAGGCGATCTGCCCGTACACCTCGCAGGCGATCGTCGTCGGTCAGGCCCGCAACTACTGCACCATGCTGGTCACCCTGGACCCGGACGCGATCGCCGGCTGGGCCGCCGGCGGCCCGCTGGAGGGCCGTCCGTACGCCGAGGTCGTCACCTCGCCGCAGGCGCGGGCCATGGTCGAGGAACACGTCGCGCAGCTCAACACCAAGCTGAACCGGTGGGAGACGATCAAGAAGGTCACCATCCTGTCCCGCGACCTGACCATCGAGGACGGCGAGATGACCCCGTCCATGAAGATCAAGCGGCGCGGGGTGGAGACCAACTTCGCCGCCGAGATCGACAAGATGTACGAGGGCAGCCTCGCCGAGCTGTGAGCACCGCGTACCCGCGCCGGCCGGGTCCCGACCACGACGGGACCCGGCCGGCGGTGTGTCTCCCGGCGGCCGGTCACAGGTGTTCCCGGCGCCACCTGCTCGCCTCGTGCTCGGCCGCCACCTCCTGCGCCAGCGCCAACCGGCGGACCTCGCGCCGACGCCGCCCCTCGCCCCGGGTGCCCAGTACCACCAGCCCGACGCAGACCAGCGCCAACAGCACCAGCGCGGCCAGCGCCGGGATCCGGGCGGCCACCGGCGAGAGCAGCGCCAGCACGGCCACCGCGACCAGGGAACGCCAGCGCAGGATCCGCACCGCCCGCAGGCCACAGCCGACCAGGCCGAGCAGGTAGAGGCCGACCCCGCCGTAGAGGACCAGGATCCAGAACCCGCCCAACGGTTCGCCCCACGGCGGGCTGGTCGGGTCCGCCGTCTCGACGAGCAGGTCCTTGATGCCCAGGGCGAAGAGAATGATGCCGGTGACCAGCGGCAGGTGCCCGAAGGTGTACGCGTCGCGGGCCAGCCGCCCCCGCCGGGCCGGGTCGCGGGCGCGGTGCAGGGCCTGCTCCATGGCGAAGGCCAGGGTGTCGAAGTACGCCCACCAGAGGGCGGCGGCCACCGCGATGCCGGTCACCGCGGCGATCACCACCGGCCAGGTCAACGGAAGCTGGTCGACGACGAACCGCTGGCCGAGCCCCAACGCGATGATCGACTCGCCGAGGGCGACCAACACGATCTGGGCGTGCCGCTCCGCCCAGTGCCCGGCCGACACCACCACCCAGTACGCCCGGCCGAGCGCCACGCCCGCCCCGTACTCCAGGGCGAGCGCGCCGGTCCAGAGGCCCAGTTGCAGCGCCGTGGCCGCCCCGCCGGAGTCGATCCTGGGCGGCAGCAGCGCGGCGGTGACCAGCAGCAGCGCCGCGACCACCGGCAGCACGGCCAACAGCGCCCAGCGGCGCAGCCGCTCCGGGTCACCGCGCGCCACCCAGCCGAAGATCGCCAACTGCGCGGCCCTGACCAGCAGGTAGCAGGTGGCGAAGACCAACGGACCGTTCAACCCGCCCGGTACGTCCTCGAACGCGCCGGGCATGCTCAGCGCGAGCAGGAAGGTGGCGGCGACGGTGACGAACCCGACCAGCGGCAGGATGCCCTGGTCGGCCCGGACGGCGTTGCCGAGCCCGGCGAACCCGGTCCAGCACCACCAGAGCAGCCCCACCACCAGCAGGCACCGGTACAGGTTCGCCGCGCCCGGGTGGTACCCGGTCAGCGTGGTGACATTGAGGAAGGCGAAGACGAAGACCAGGTCGTAGAAGAGTTCCAGCCGGGTCACCCGGGAACCCGGCGCACCCCAGCTGACCGGTGCAGACCGGGTGCCCTCGCCCACCCGGGCAGTCTCCCAGCCCACCGGTGCGCCCCGGAGGCGATCGGGGCGAAACGGCACCGGTCAGGCGATGACCACCGGTTCCCGCCAGCCGGGCCGGCCGACGCGGTCGAGGTCGTACCGGACCGTCGCGATCCGCCCGACGGCCTCGACCAGGTCGGCTGCGGGCAGCGTGAACGGCAGCCGCAGGAACCGCTCCAGGGTGCCGTCCAGCCCGAACCGGGGGCCAGGGGCCAGGCGTACCCCGACGTCCTCGGCGGCGCGGGCCAGCGCGCTGGAGATCGGCCCGTCCAGCTCCGCCCAGAGGGTCACCCCACCGCGCGGCACGGTAACCCGCCACTCCGGCAGCCGGGCCGCCACCGCGTCGAGCAGGACGTCGCGCTGGGCGGTGAGCTGACGCTGGCGGGCCGCCACGATGGTCGCGGCGTCGGCGAGCAGGTGGACCGCGACGAGCTGGTCCAGCACCGGACTGGCCATGTCCCCCCCGACCCGGGCCGCCGCCAGCCGCTGCACCTGCGGGGCGGACGCCCGGACCCAGCCGATCCGCAGCCCTCCCCAGTACGGCTTGCTCATCCCGCCGATGGAGATCACCCTGGAGTGCCGGTCGAAGGCGGCGGTGGGCGGCGGCAGCCGGGTGCCGTCCAGCGGCAGATCCACGAAGGACTCGTCGACCACCAGGTCGGTGCCGATGGTGTGCGCCGTGGCGACCAGTCGTTCCCGCAGGTCGGCCGGCATCAGATGACCGGTCGGGTTGTGGAACTCGGGGATCAGGTAGGCAAGCTTGGGGCGGCTCTGCCGCAGGCTGCCCAGCAGCAGGTCGCCGTCCCAGCCGGCGTCGGTGGCCAGGCCGTGGGTGGTGATCCGGGCCCGCCGCGCCGCCAGCGCGGCCAACCCGTTGGGGTACGTCGGTGACTCGACTAGCACCGGCCCGCCGGGTGTCAACATCAGCCGCAACACCAGGTCCAGCGCGTGCTGGGTGCCGCTGGTGACCATGATCTGCTCGGCCCGGGTGGGCAGCCCGCGCGCGGTGTACCCCTGGGCGACCGCCTCCCGCAGCTCGATGATCCCGGTCGGGTGGTAGCCGGCGTCACCCAGGTAGCGGGGCAGGTCCTCGGCGGCGGCCCGGGCGGCCGGCACCAGCTGCGGCGGCGCGGCGAGCGCGGCGACCCCGAGGTCGATCATGTCCCGGTCGTCCAGCGGGGTCCAGAGTCCGGAGCTGGCCACCCGGTGGGTGCCGGGCAGCATGGTCCAGCTGCCGGCGCCCCGCCGGCTGGCCAGGTGGCCGGTCTCCCGCAGTTGCCGGTACGCCGCGCTGACCGTGGTACGGCTGATCCGCAGCGCCTCCGCGAGGTCCCGTTCGGCAGGCAGGCGTACCCCCAGGGGTAGCCGACCGTCGGCGAGCAGACCCCGGACGGCGGCGGCGAGCGCGGCGTAGTCCGGGCTGCGCCGACGGCCGGGCAGGGCGTGCCACTGCCCGAGCAGGCGGGCCAACTGGCCTCCCCTGACCTGGGTCGTCACCGGCCACCCCCCGGATATTGGCTCTTTCTCCCGCACAATTGGCTTCTAGAGTGGCACGCATGGCAGCAACTGGCAATTTCCGGTACCGGCCGGTCCGCCGACTCACCCAGCTCTATCTCGGCCTGGTGCTCTACGGCACCAGCATGGCCATGATGCTCCGCTCCGACCTCGGCCTGAACCCGTGGGACGTCTTCCACCAGGGGCTCAGCCGGGTATCCGGAATGTCGATCGGCACCGCCACCATCGTGACCGGGGTGGCCGTGCTGCTGCTCTGGATCCCGTTGCGGCTACGCCCCGGGCTCGGCACGGTGAGCAACGTCCTGGTGATCGGCCTGGTGGTGGACGGCGCGCTGGCGCTGATCCCCACCGACCTGCCGCTGGCCGTCCGGATCGGGCTGCTGGTCACCGGCATCGTCGGCAACGGCCTGGCCACCGGTCTCTACCTGGGCGCCCGGTTCGGTCCGGGACCCCGCGACGGCCTGATGACCGGGTACGCCGCCCGCCGCCCGGGCCGCTCGGTCCGGCTGGTCCGTACCGTCATCGAGATCGCCGTGCTGGCCCTGGGTTGGCTGCTCGGCGGCACCGTCGGCCTCGGCACCGTCGCCTACGCGCTCGCCATCGGCCCGCTCGCCCAGTTCTTCATCCCGATCTGCACCGTCGCGCCCCCGCCCGAGCCCACCACCGGGCCGACCGCGCAGCCGGAGCGGGCCGTACCCGCGGGTTAGCGGGACCGGTCCGGACGGCGGTCCGGCAGGCACGGGCCGGACGGCGGTCCGGCAGGCACGGGCCGGACGGCGGTCCGGCGGTCACCCACCGGTGCTCCGTCGGCCACGGCCGGGCACCGGTGGACGCAGAGTGAGTTACGCCGCACCGGAGGGACCGCGCTGACCTGCGTGGACGTACGGGCGGAAAAGACGGTGTTTCCACGACCGGAAACGCGAGGCATCATCTGGTGCATGGCCGAGAGCGGATGGCGGTGGACCGACGCCTGGATCTTCGTGTCGCTGGTGATCGCGAGCGGGGCCGGGCGGCATCGTCGGGCGGCGTACACCCGGCGCCCCGAAGGAGTCCGACTGGCCGACGTGCTGTCCACAGCGGACCATCTCAACCAGTCGATCCCGCAGCGGCACGAGGTGGAGGAGGCGGTCCGGCGGCTCGCCGGCGCCGGCCTGGTCAGCGTCACCGACGGTTGGTTCCGGATCACCGCCGACGGCGAGCAGCTCTGGCGTACCCGGCCGAGCGGTGGGCTGACCACGACGGTCGAGACCATGCAGGTGGTGCTCAGCCGGCGGCGTTCCCCCGGCACCGCCGAGTGGCGGCTCGACGAGGACGAGCACGCGGCGGCGGTGCAGGAGTACTACGTCCGGTCCATCCCGGCACCCCGCCGCTCGACAGAGGGACACCCGCGCCAGAGCTGAGGGTGCCGCCCCGGGCCGATGGGCCCGGTGAGCGATGGGCCTGGTGAGCGATAGGCCCGGTAAGCGATAGGCCCGGTGAGCGATGGGCCCGGTAAGCGATAGGCCCGGTGAGCGATGGGCCCGGTGAGCGATGGGCCCGGTGAGCGATGGGCCTCGGTGGGCCCCGGGACGGGTGGTCAGCGGACCGGGTGACCGGCCTCGCGCAGCGCGTCCTTGACCTCGGCGACGCTCAGCTCGCCGAAGTGGAAGACGCTGGCCGCCAGCACCGCGTCCGCGCCGGCACCGATCGCCGGCGGAAAGTGGGCCACCTCGCCCGCACCGCCGCTGGCCACCACCGGGACCTCCACCACGGCCCGGACCGCCCCGATCAGCGCCAGGTCGAAGCCGGCCTTGGTGCCGTCGGCGTCCATCGAGTTGAGCAGGATCTCCCCCGCGCCCAGCTCGGCCGAGCGCCGGGCCCACTCGACCGCGTCGATCCCGGTGCCCCGCCGGCCGCCGTGGGTGGTCACCTCGAAGCCGCTGGGCGTGGTGCCGGCCGGGGCCCGCCGCACGTCCAGGGAGAGCACCAGCACCTGCCGGCCGAACCGGTCGGCGATCTCGGCGATCAACTCGGGACGGGCGATCGCGGCGGTGTTCACCCCGACCTTGTCCGCCCCGGCCCGCAACAGGGTGTCGACGTCGGCGACCTGCCGGACGCCGCCGCCGACGGTCAACGGGATGAAGACCGACTCGGCGGTCCGGCGGACCACGTCGAGCATGGTGCCCCGGTCACTGGACGAGGCGGTGACGTCCAGGAAGGTCAACTCGTCGGCACCGGCCCGGTCGTACGCCGCGGCCAACTCCACCGGATCGCCGGCGTCACGCAGGTCGAGGAAGTTGACCCCCTTGACCACCCGCCCGGCGTCCACGTCCAGACACGGGATCACCCGTACCGCCACCGTCATGGGCAGAGCCTATCCTCCCGCCCGCCTACACCCGGACGAGCATCTTGCCGAGGTTCTCCCCGCGCAGCAGACCGAGGAAGGCCTCCGGGGCGTTGTCGAGGCCGTCGACGATCGTCTCGTCGTAGGAGAGGCTGCCGTCGCGCAGCCAGCCGGCCATCTCGCCGACGAACCGCTCCCGCAGGTGCCCGTGGTCGCCGACCAGGAAGCCACGCAGGGTGAGCCGCTTGCCGATGACCTGGGCCAGGTTACGCGGCGCGGCCGGCGGCTCGGTGTCGTTGTACTGGGCGATCATGCCGCAGATCGCGGCCCGGCCGTGCAGCCGCATCGAGGAGATGGCCGCCTCCAGGTGGTCCCCGCCGACGTTGTCGAAGTACACGTCGATGCCGTCCGGGGCGGCGGCCCGCAGCGAGTCGCCCACCGGGCCGTCGTGGTAGTCGAACGCGGCGTCGAAGCCGAGCTCCCGCAACCGGTCGACCTTGGCCGCCGAGCCGGCGCTGCCGACCACCCGGCCGGCGCCCTTGAGCTTGGCGATCTGGCCGACCAGGCTGCCGACCGAGCCGGCGGCGGCGGAGACGAAGACGGTCTCCCCCTCGGCCATCCCGGCCACCTCCAGCAGACCGGCGTACGCGGTCAGCCCGGTCATGCCCAGCACGCTCAGGTACGCGGTCAGCGGGGCGAGGTCCGGATCGACCGTCCGCGCGGCGGTGGCGTCGAGCAGGGCGTACTCCCGCCAGCCGAGGCCGTGCAGGACGACGTCGCCGGGCGTGAACCCGTCGGCCTCACTGGCCACCACCTCGCCGACCGCGCCGCCGTCCAGTGGCGCGTCGAGCTGGAACGGCGGGACGTAGGACCGGACGTCGTTCATCCGCCCCCGCATGTACGGGTCGACGGAGACGAACCGGTTACGGACCACGATCTGCCCCGGTCCCGGAGTGGGCACCGGAGTCTCGACCAGGCGGAAGTTCTCCGCCGTCGGCCAGCCGGTGGGCCGGGAGGCGAGGTGGATCTCGCGGTTGACGGTACTCATGGGTCTGCCTTTCCTAGTCTTTTCGGCTCCGGCACGCCCCGGCCCGGACGCGCTCAGGCGGCGCGCTCAGGCTCCGGCTTGCTCACGCTCCGGCTTGCTCAGGCGGCGGTGCGCTCAGGCGGCGGTGCGGACGGTCAGGGTGGTCGCCACGTTGCCCCGGGTGGCGTTGGAGTACGGGCAGACCTGCTCGGCCTGCTCGACCAGCTGCTCGGCGACGGAGCGCTCGACCGACGGCAGGTCGACCACGAGCGTGACGGTCAGCCCGAAACCACCACTGCCGTTCGGGCCGATGCCCACCTCGGCGTCGACCACCGAGCCGGTCACGTCGGCCTTGGCCCGGCGGGCGACCACCCGCAGCGCCGAGTGGAAACAGGCGGCGTACCCGGCGGCGAAGAGCTGCTCCGGGTTGGCGGCGTCGCCGGCGCCACCCATCTCCTTGGGGACCGCGAGGTCCAACTCGACGACACCGTCCGAGGTCCGGACGTGGCCGTCCCGGCCGTCGCCGGTGGCCTGGGCGGACGCGGTGTAGAGCACCTGCATGATCACTTCTCCTTGGCTCGGTGGATGGTGTCGGTGACCTGGGTCAGGGTGTCGCGCAGGGCCACCAGTTCGGCTTCGGTGAGCCCGGTGGCACCGGCCACCCGCAACGGCACCTGGTGCATCCGCTGCCGCAGCTCCCGACCGGTCCCGGTCAGCGCCACCCCCACCCGCCGCTCGTCCCGCGCGGACCGTCGGCGGACCACCAGGCCCGCCCCCTCCAGCCGCTTCAGCAGCGGGGAGAGGGTGCCGGAGTCCAACCGCAACCGGGTGCTCAGCTCGGAGACGGTGATGTCCCGATCGGGATCGACGGCGCCGCCGTCACCGCTGGCGTGCCCGCCGCCGCTGGCGTGCCCGCCGCCGCTGGCGTGCCCGGCGGCGTGCCCGGTGGCGCTGGCGTGCCCGGCGGCGTGCCCGGTGGCGCTGGCGTGCCCGGCGGCGTCAGCGCCCCCGGTCGCGACGGCGGCGGCGTGGTCGTACTCCTCGCCGCGCCCGGTGGTCTCGGCGTGCTCCCAGAGCACCAGCAGGACCAGGTACTGCGGGTAGGTGATCCCGAACTCGTCGAGGATCGGCCGGTAGACGTCGGTCAGCGCGCGGTGCGCCGCATAGAGCGCGAAGCACACCTGCCGGCGCAACACCAGATGATCGGTCACGCCCACGACCGTAGCGCGCAATTCAATTGCGCACAACTCAAATGCCGAG
Organism: Micromonospora yangpuensis; assembly: GCF_900091615.1. Classification (NCBI taxonomy): domain Bacteria; kingdom Bacillati; phylum Actinomycetota; class Actinomycetes; order Micromonosporales; family Micromonosporaceae; genus Micromonospora; species Micromonospora yangpuensis. The sequence goes on from NZ_FMIA01000002.1 coordinate 4,522,824, forward strand.
AGCCCCACCCGGAACGATTCCGACCAACCGCGCCACCCGCCCGCGGCCCCAGCGCCCCGACGCCCCGGTTCCGCCTGCGGCCCCCGGCCCCAGCCCGCGGCCCCCGGCCCCGGCTCCCGGTGAGAAGGGTGACCTTCTCTACCGGAAGCGTTAACAAGGGGCCCTTCCTTACCGCTTAGCGGAGGGTGGCGAGGGCCTCGGCGACGGTGAAGGCTCCGGCGTAGAGGGCCTTGCCGGCGATCACGCCCTCCACCCCGATCGGCTCCAGGGTGGCCAGGGCCCGCAGGTCATCGAGGGTGGAGACACCACCGGAGGCGATCACCGGGGCGTCGGTGCGGGAGCAGACCTCGCGCAGCAGGTCCAGGTTCGGCCCGCGCATGGTGCCGTCCTTGGTGATGTCGGTCACCACGTAGCGCGAGGCGCCGGCCTTGTCCAGCCGCTCCAGCACCTCGAACAGGTCACCGCCGTCGCGGGTCCAGCCCCGGGCGGCCAGGGTACGACCGCGCACGTCCAGCCCGATGGCCACCCGGTCGCCGTACTCGCCGCAGATCCGGTCACACCACTGCGGGTCCTCCAGGGCGGCGGTGCCGATGTTGACCCGGGCCGCCCCGGTGGCCAACGCGGCCCGCAGCGAGGCGTCGTCCCGGATGCCACCGGAGAGTTCCACCTTGACGTCCAGCCGGCTCACCAGCTCGGCCAGCAGCGCCGCGTTGCTACCCCGGCCGAACGCCGCGTCCAGGTCCACCAGGTGGATCCACTCGGCCCCGTCCCGCTGCCAGGCCAGGGCGGCCTCCAACGGGTCGCCGTACGCGGTCTCGCTACCGGCGGCGCCCTGCACGAGGCGTACGGCCTGGCCGTCGGCGACGTCCACGGCGGGCAACAGGGTCAGGCTCACGATCTTCTTCTCCTCGGATTCGGTACGACGGTCCAGGTGTCAGGTACGGCGGCCGGCTTCAGGCCCGGCACCCGACGGTCTCAGGTACGGCGGTCCAGGGCGATCACCACGATCGCCGGCAGGACGAGCAGCAGCAATGCGATCAACGCCAGCCGCAGCGCCAGGTTGTCGACAAGCGACCAGATTCCGATCAGCGCCGCCCCGGTCAACAGCACGATGGCGGTCCGCTCCCGCCGGGTGTGCCGGGGCAGCCGACCGGTACGCCGACGTCGCCAGCGTGGGGTGAGCCGCCGTACCAGTGCCCGCCGCCGCTGCCGACGGGCCACCCGGCGCTGGCGGACGGCCCGGTCCCGCTCCTGCTGCGCCTGCCGGACGGCGCGCAGCCGGGCCCGCTCCTTGCTCACCGGCCGCTCACCACGGCGCGCCCGCCGTCGGCACGGTCACGGCCCACCGTCGGGATCACAGCGTGGTGAGCCAGTTGCGCAGCAACCGGGAGCCGTTGTCCCCGGACTTCTCCGGGTGGAACTGGGCCGCCGACAGGGCGCCGCGTTCCACCGCGGCGACGAAGTCCGCACCGTGCCGGGCGGTGGTCACGAGCGCGCCGGCCCCGGCCAGCGCACCCTGGTCCTGCACGCCGTAGGAGTGGACGAAGTAGAAACGGCCGGTGGCCGGCAGACCGGCGAAGAGCACCGAGGCCGGCGGCGACTCGACGGTGTTCCAGCCCATGTGCGGCAGCCGGCGCGCCGGTAGCGCGGTGACCGACCCGGGCAGCAACCCGAGCCCCTTGGTGACCACCCCGTGCTCCTCGCCGTACTCGAAGAGCACCTGCATGCCGACGCAGATGCCGAGCACCGGTCGACCGGCGGCCACCCGCTCGGCGATCACCGGCCCGGCGCCGAGCGCCTCGATCCCGGCCATGCAGGCGGCGAACGCACCGACCCCGGGCACCACCAACCCGTCGGCGTCGGCCGCCGCGGCCAGGTCGGCGGTCACGGTCACGTCCCCGCCGGCCCGCTGCAGCGCCCGCTCGGCGGACCGGAGATTGCCGGAGCCGTAGTCCAGCACCACCACCCGGCTCATGCGTTCTCCCCCGGGAAGAGGTACAGCACACCGCCGGCGGCGGCCAGCACGGCGAGCGCCCCGGCGATCACCAGGGTGCTGCGGGCCGCACCCTGCCGGTGCAGCGACCACACCCCACCGGCCAGCACCCCGGCCAGGGCCAGCAACAGAACGGGCAGCACGGCACTCATGAGGCGGTGCTGCCTTCATGCGCGACTGCGGGACTCCGCTGCGCTGCGTTCCTCGCGCTCATCAGAGCCTGCCTTCATTCGCGACTGCGGGACTCCGCTGCGCTACGTTCCTCGCGCTCATCAGAGCCTGCCTTCATTCGCGACTGCGGGACTCCGCTGCGCTACGTTCCTCGCGCTCATCAGAGCCTGCCTTCATTCGCGACTGCGGGACTCCGCTGCGCTACGTTCCTCGCGCTCATCAGAGCCTGCCTTCATTCGCGACTGCGGGACTCCGCTGCGCTACGTTCCTCGCGCTCATTAGAGCGCCCCCTTGGTGCTGGGGATGGCGCCGGCCGAGCGGGGGTCCAGGGCGGTGGCCTCGCGCAGGGCCCGGGAGACCGCCTTGAACTGGGCCTCCACCACATGGTGGGCGTCCGGGTGACCGCCGGGACGGGCCGCGCGCAGGACGTCCACGTGCAGGGTGATCCGGGCCGCCTGGCCGAAGGACTCCCAGATGTGCCGGGTCATGCTGGTCGGGTAGACCGGGCCGATGTACGGCGCGAGCACCGGCTCGTCGTGCAGCACGTACGGCCGTCCGGAGAGGTCGACCGCCGCCCGGACCAGCACCTCGTCCATCGGCACGGTGGCCGAGCCGTACCGGCGGATGCCGGCCTTGTCGCCGAGCGCCTGGTCGAAGGCGGCACCCAGGGCCAGCGCGGTGTCCTCCATCGTGTGGTGGGCGTCGATCTCCAGGTCACCCACGGTCCGTACGGTGAGGTCGAAGCCACCGTGCCGGGCGATCTGGTTGAGCATGTGGTCGTAGAAGCCGACCCCGGTGCCGATCTCGGCCTTGCCGGTGCCATCCAGGTCGATCTCGACGAGCACCTTGGTCTCGTTGGTGATCCGCTCCACCCGGGCGCTACGGCTCATGGTGATTCACCTTTCAGAGGGGCGAGTTCTGCCATCGCGGTGAGGAAGGCGTCGGTCTCGGCGGGGGTGCCGGCGGTGACCCGCAGCCAACCGGGCAGCCCGACGTCACGGACCAGCACCCCGGCGTCGAGCAGGGTCTGCCAGGCGGCCCGCTGGTCACCGTCGACGGAGAAGAGTACGAAGTTGGCGTCGCTGTCGGCCACCGTGCGCCCCTGGGCACGCAGCTCGGTGACGATCCGGTCGCGCTGTGCCTTGATCGCCTCGACCGTGCCGAGCAGGGCCTCACGGTGGGCCAGCACCGCCCGGGCGGCGGCCTGGGTCAGCGAGGAGAGGTGGTACGGCAGGCGGACCAGACCGATCGCCTGCACCACCGCCGGGTCGGCGACCAGGTATCCGAGCCGGCCACCGGCGAAGCCGAAGGCCTTGCTCATGGTCCGGGTGACCACCAGCCTGGGGTGGCCGGGCAGCAGGGCCAGGGCGCTGGCCGTGCCGGCGCGGGCGAACTCGCCGTACGCCTCGTCGACGATCACCATCCCCGGTGCCTCGGCCACCACCGCGGCGATCACCGCCGGGTCCAGCGCGGTGCCGGTGGGGTTGTTCGGCGAGCAGAGGAAGATGACGTCGGGGGCGTGCTCACGGACCCGGGCCACCGCCTCGTCGACGGTCAGCGAGAAGTCGGGCCCGCGCGTCACCGGCACCCACCGGGTGCCGGTGCCCAACGACAGCAGCGAGTGCATCGAGTACGTCGGGACGAAGCCGAGCGCCGTGCGACCCGGCCCGCCGAAGACCTGCAGCAGCTGCTGCTGGATCTCGTTGGAGCCGTTGGCCGCCCACACCTGTGCGCCGGTGAGCCCGTGGCCGAGATACCCGGCCAGGTCGGCGCGCAGCCCTTCGGCGTCCCGGTCCGGATACCGGTTGAGGTCCCGCAGCTCGGCGGCGAGGGCCTTGGCGATCGCCTCGGTGACCTGCTCGGGCACCGGGTACGAGTTCTCGTTGGTGTTCAGCCGCACCGGCACGTCCAGCTGCGGCGCCCCGTACGGGGACAGCCCGCGCAGGTCGGCGCGGATCGGCAGGTCGTCGAGGGTGGTCGGCCGCCTCACGCCGACACCTCCGGGAACCGTGCCTGGACCGCCTGGCCGTGGGCCGGCAGGTTCTCCACGTTGGCCAGGGTCACCACGTGCGGGGCCACCTCACGCAGCGCCTCCTCGGTGTACTCGACCAGGTGGATGCCGCGCAGGAACGACTGCACCGACAGGCCCGAGGAGTGTCGGGCGCAGCCGCCGGTGGGCAGCACGTGGTTGGAGCCGGCGCAGTAGTCACCGAGGGACACCGGCGACCAGGCGCCGACGAAGATCGCCCCGGCGTTTCGTACCCGCAGCGCCCACTGCCGGGCGTCGCGGGTCTGGATCTCCAGGTGCTCGGCGGCGTACGCGTCGACCACCCGCAGCCCGGCGTCGAGGTCGTCGACGAGCACCACGCCGCTCTGCTCGCCGCCGAGGGCGGTGCCGACCCGGTCGGCGTGCTTGGTGGCCGGCACCTGCCGGGCCAGCTCCCGGTCGACCGCGTCGGCCAGCTCGGTCGACGGGGTGACCAGCACGCTGGCCGCCAACGGGTCGTGCTCGGCCTGGCTGATCAGGTCGGCGGCGACGTGCGCCGGGTCGGCGGTCTCGTCGGCCAGGATGGCGATCTCGGTCGGGCCGGCCTCGGCGTCGATGCCGACCGTGCCGCGCAGCAGCCGCTTGGCGGCGGTGACCCAGATGTTGCCCGGCCCGGTGATCATGTCGACCGGCGCGCAGCGGCTGCGACCGTCGGCGTCGGTGTCCGACCCGTACGCCAGCATCGCCACCGCCTGGGCGCCACCTACCGCGTAGACCTCGTCGACGCCGAGCAGCGCGCAGGCCGCCAGGACCCGGGCGTCGGGCAGGCCGCCGTTCTCCTGCTGGGGCGGGCTGGCCACGACCAGGCCCTCGACGCCGGCGGCCTGGGCCGGCACCACGTTCATCACCACGGTCGACGGGTACATCGCCAGCCCACCGGGGACGTACAGCCCGACCCGTCCGACCGGCACCCAGCGTTCGGTCACCGTGCCGCCCGGCACCACCTGAGTGGTGTGGTCGGTGCGCCGCTGGTCGGCGTGCACCGTACGGGCCCGCGCGATCGACTCCAGCAGCGCGGCGCGTACCTGGGGGTCGAGGGTGCCCTCGGCCTCGGCGATCGCCTCGGCGGGCACCCGCAGCTGGTCGGGGGCGACGCCGTCGAAGCGTTCGCTGGCCGCCCGGATCGCCGGGTACCCATGGTCGCGCACCGACTCGACGACGGGACGGATCCGCTCGACGGCCACCGAGACGTCGAGCTGGGCACGGGGCAGCAGGCGGCGGGGATCACGCACCGCGCCGCGCAGGTCGATCCGAGTCAGCACGCCTGCGAGTCTAGGCGGCCCGGCCGACGACCACCCGGACCGCCCGCACCGCGGGACGCGTGAGCCGGGCCACGTCGCTCTCGATCGCGCGGGCTAGGCTCGACAGCGTGACTGCTCGGCTGCCGGTGTTCCCGCTCGGGACGGTGCTCTTCCCCGGCCTGGTGCTGCCGCTGCACATCTTCGAGGAGCGCTACCGCGCCCTGGTCCGGCACCTGGTCGAGCTGCCCGAGGGTCAGCCCCGGGAGTTCGGCGTGGTGGCGATCCGGGCCGGCTGGGAGGTCGCCGCCAGCGGGCCGGGTGGTGCGGCGCTGGCCAACCCGGACGTGAGCCTGCACGAGGTGGGCTGCACCGCCGAGGTGCGCCAGGTCACCGAGCTGCCCGACGGCGGCTTCGACCTGGTCACCGTGGGGCGTCGCCGGTTCCGGCTGCGTGACGTGGACGGCCGGTCGGCGCCTTACCTGACCGCCGAGGTGGAGTGGCTGCCCGAGCCGACCGGCCCGGACGAGTCCACCGCCCTGCTCGCCGCCCGGGTGATCGCGGTCTTCCGGCAGTACCTCACCCTGGTCCGCGCCGAGGACGAGGAGCTCTCCGAGCAGCTGCCGGAGGATCCCACCGTGCTGTCACACCTGGTGGCGGCCACCGCGGCACTGACCGTGGGCGACCGGCAGGAGCTGCTCGCCATCGACGACACCGCCGCCCGGCTCCGGGCCGAGCTGCGGCTGCTCAACCGCGAGGCGGCTCTGCTGCGCCAGGTCCGGGCGGTTCCGGTGCCGTTGTCGGAGCTGGCGGCGCCACCGACCCCCAACTGACCTGGTCCACCCCACCCGGCCCACCCGACCAGAGCGGGGGCTCCGGCTCCGGGTGCAGGGACGGCCACCGCGACCAGCCGGCCAGCAGGGTGTACGTCACCGCCGCGCCGAACGCGACAAGCAGTACGTTGCCGTACGGCACGGGCAGCACCCCGAGCACCCGCTCCACCCCGCCGGCTCGCAGGTCGACCGGCCGTTCGAAGGCCTGCCCCGCCGGCGCCTCGGCCAGCAACCGCTGGTAGGTCGACCAGCCGATACGCCGCCCCACCTGCCACGCCACCAGGGCGGCACCGATGCCGCCCACGGTCAACGCGACCAGGCCCGCCGGGCCACGCAGGCGGCGCAGCAGGAACCACAGCCCGATCGCGGCGAGTATCCCGAGGCCGAGCGCGAGCAGGCTGAACCAGCCGTCGGCGGCGATCGGCTGCTCCGGCTGCGGTTCGGCGTAGATCGCACCCTGCGCTGTCTTGATCACCGGAGTGGCGGGGGCCAGCCGGGCCCAGAGCAGCCCGAGCGGTACGCCGAGCAGGGTCAGCCCGGCCACCACCGCCCCGACCAGCCCGACGACGCGCCGCAGCGGCAACCGTGGCTCGTCGAAGCGCAGCTCCAGCCAGCTCCGGTACGCCCCGGGCACGCCCGGCGGGTAACCACCCACACCCCCGCCCGGCACGGCGGCGGCCGACGGATCAGCGGCCGACGGAGCGGCAGAAGCCGGAGCGGCAGAGGGCGGATCGGCGGAAGCCGGAGCGGCGGAGGGCGGATCGGCGGAAGCCGGAGCGGCGGAGGGCGGATCGGCGGAAGCCGGAGCGGCGGAGGGCGGATCGGCGGAAGCCGGAGCGGCGGAGGGCGGATCGGCGGAAGCCGGAGCGGCGGAGGGCGGATCGGCGGCCGACGGCAGCGGGGCGCCGGCCGGGTCGACGGGCGGCACCCGACGATCGGGGTCGAAAGTAGCCGGACTCACCTCGTGATCCTCTCAGGCCACCGAGTTCCCCGGATCCCCGGTGACCGACACCGACGCCAGGTCCCTGCGGGTCAGTGCGCGAAGGGCTCCAGCATCACCGAGGCGGCCCGCAGCCAGGCCTGCCGGGTCTCCGGCTGGAGTTGGTGGTATTCGATCGACGAACCGGTCTCCAGGGCCGGGTCGTACGGCACCACGGCGACCGCCCTGGTCCGGGTGGCGAAGTGCCGCTCCAGGTCGGTCTGCAGGGTGGAGCGCCCCGGGGTCGGACACGAGATCAGGGTGACCGCGTTGTCGGCCAGCTCGCCCATGCCCACCTCGTGCAGCAGGTCCAGCATCCAGTCGGCGCTGAACGCGGCATCCTCCCGGGGCACCGTGGTGACCACCAACTGGTCGGCGGCCTGCATCACGGTGCGCCAGTTCGGGCTCTCCACGTTGTTTCCGGTGTCCACACAGACCACGTCGTGGGTACGCCGCAGCAGCTCCAGCACCCGCTTGACGGTGTACTTGTCGAGCCGCTGGGCGAACCGGGGACTCTCCTCCCCCGCCAGCACGTCGTACGAACCGTCGGAGGCGTGGCGGAGGTAGTCGTCCAGCTGCTCCAGCAGCGGAGCGCCGTCCAGGATCTCGATCTGGGCCAGGTCGGTGACCAGGTGCCGGATGGTCCGGGCGTGCCGGGCGCTGCCGGCGCGCAAGCCGAGGGTGCCCCGCAGCTCGTTGTCGTCCCAGGCGAGCACACCACGGCCCCGCACGCTGCCCACGGTCGCCGCGGCCAGCACGGTGGCGGTGGTCTTGTGCACCCCGCCCTTCGGGTTGGCGAAGGCCAGCACCCGTGGGGTGCCGAGGTCCCGGCGCAGCACACCGGCGGCCCGGTCCACCTCGCTCTCGGCACTCTGTGCACGCCACTCGATGCGGGGGGCCGGATAACCTCGCTCACCCACCACCGCCGCCCCCGCCGACTGGGGCGCGGACGGGGACGGTGGCGCAGCCGGGGGCGGTGCCACGGCCGGGGGCGGCGGTGCCGGTGCGGCCGGGGGCTGAGGTGTCGACAGCGGCTGAGGCGGAGTCGCCGAGGGCGGCGCCGGTGCGGGTGGCACCGGGGCCTGGTAGGCGCGCTGCCGGTACCCGTTGTCCAGCAGGGCGTACCGGGACTCCACCGGCGGTTCCGGGCGGTAGCCGTTGTCCAGCAGGGCGTAGCGGGACTCGGCCGCCCCGTCCCGGACCGGCGGATCGGCCGGCGACGGGTCGGGGCGGTACGACGGTCCGGCCCGGGACGCGTCGAGGCCCGACGTCCGCTCCCGCCGGGACAGCGCCTCGCCCCGGGACGCCTCCGAACGGTACGACGGCTCGCCCCGGTGGCCGGGCTCCGGCTGGTGCGGACGCTCCGGCCGGTACGACGGATCAAGCTGGTACGACGGATCCAACTGGTACGACGGGTCCGACCGGTAGGACGGGTCGGACGGGTAGGACCGGTCCGACCGGTACGACGGGTCCGGTCGGTAGCTGGGCTCGGCCCGCTGCGGCGGCTGCGCGCGGTAGGTCGGCTCCGCCGGGTGACCCCGCTCCGCGGGCGGGCCGGCATCGGACCGGCCACCGTAGCCGTTGCCGGAACCGCGTCGGGGCAACGGTTCCGGCGCGACGGCCGGCTCGTCGGCGCGGTGGTCGGTCTCCGGCTCGGCATGGCGACCACCGAGTCGGGCGCGGTCGAGCAGCGCCCGCCAACGCGGTGCTGGTTCGGCCGGCCGACCCCAGCCGGTCTCGCTGCCGTCCACGGCTCGCCCTCCCAGCACCATCGGATCCCGCCTGACAGGCTACGAACCAAACCCTATTCGGGCCACACCGGTCCGCGCACCTTCCCCCGTGGACGAGCTGTCCCCCCGACGTACGGCCGAACCGCCGCTCGGCCCATCAGCCGAGGTGGACAGGGCCGTTCAACCCCCTGGAACTGGTCCTTCAACCCGGCCGGCGGCACCACGCGGCGGGCACCGCCAGCCACGAACCGACCACGCTACGGGATGCCCCGTCCACCACGTGGCCGGCCACCTGGCTAGTCACGCAGGACGTCGAGGGCCTGGTCGAGGTCGGCGGGGTAGTCGCTGACGAAGGTCACCTGCTCGCCGGTACCCGGATGCACGAAGCTCAGGGCGCGCGCGTGCAGCCACTGCCGGCTGAGTCCCAGCCGGGCGGAGAGGGTGGGGTCGGCGCCGTAGGTGATGTCTCCCACACACGGGTGCCGCAGGGTGGAGAAGTGCACCCGGATCTGGTGGGTCCGACCGGTCTCCAGGCGTACCTGCAGCAGGCTCGCCGCCGGGAACGCCTCGATGGTGTCGTAGTGGGTGACGCTGGGCTTGCCGTCGGAGACCACCGCCCAGCGGTAGTCGTGGGTGGGGTGGCGGTCGATCGGGGCGTCGATGGTGCCGCGCAGCGGATCCAGGTGCCCCTGCACCACCGCGTGGTACTGCTTGTCCACCTCGCGGTACTTGAAGGCCCGTTTCAGCGCGCTGTACGCCGACTCGCTCTTGGCCACCACCATGATCCCGGTGGTGCCGACGTCGAGCCGGTGCACCACCCCCTGCCGCTCGGCGGCGCCGCTGGTCGCGATGGTGTGGCCGATCGCGGCGAGCCCGCCGATGACCGTCGGCCCGGTCCAGCCGGGGCTGGGGTGGGCGGCGACGCCGACCGGCTTGTCGACCACCACGATGTCGTCGTCGGCGTGGACCACGCGCAGGCCGGGCACCGCCTGCGGCACCACACTCGGCGCGGCGACCGGGGCGGGCAGGGTCACCTCCAGCCAGGAACCGGCCTTGACCTTGTGCGAGTTCGGCCGGGTGACCCCGTCGACCAGGGCGTCGCCCGCGTCGACCAGGGCCGCGGCGGCCGTCCGGGAGAACCCGAGCAGCCGGGACACCGCCTGGTCCAGGCGCATCCCGTCCAGGCCGTCCGGCACCGGCAGGGAACGCTGGTCACGATAGGTGCTCACGCGCGCCCCCGCTCCTGGGCCGGGCCCGCCGGGCTCCGGTCGTCATCGCTGTCGGTCTCGGTGTCGGTGGTCCGGCCGCCGCCGCTGATCCGGGTGCCGTCGCGCTGCCGGCCGGTCAACTCCAGCAGCACCGCCAGGATCACCCCGCAGACCAGGGCGCTGTCGGCCAGGTTGAACACCGGAAAGACCTGCCCGTACGGATGGAACGGGCTGATCATGTCGACCACGTGACCGAGGAAGTGCCCGGGCGCGCGGAAGATCCGGTCACCCAGGTTACCCAGGGCCCCGCCCAGCACCAGACCGAGCGAGACCGCCCAGGGCAGCGACCGCAGCCGCAGCGCCATCCACCCGATCCAGACCACCACCCCCATGGTGATCACCGGGAAGATCCAGGTGTAGTCGCCGCCCAGCCCCCAGGCCGCCCCGCTGTTGCGGACCAGGGTGAGGTAGATGGCGCCGCCGAGCAACCGTATCGGCTCCCGGTCCTGCAGGGCCGCCAACGCCCAGTGCTTGGTGAGCTGGTCGGCGACGAGCAGGAACAGGCCGAGGCCGAAGAGGGTCCCCACCGCTGCGCGACGGGCTCTGCCACCCGCCGGCTCAGCGTTGGATGACCCGGCGGGCGGTGCTGCGCTCATCTGCTCCCCATCGACACTCTCGGCGGTGACCGGTCACCGGTGGTACCGGCTGCCGGGGAGCGGTGTCAGCGCCGCTCCTCCAGCTGCTTGCAGCTCACGCAGAGGGTGGCCGACGGGAAGGCGGCAAGCCGCTCCACCGGGATCGGGTTGCCGCACCGCTCGCACCAGCCGTAGTGGCCCTCGTCGAGTCGCTCCAGGGCCCGTTCGACCTGCGTGATCCGCTCCTTGATGCTGTTGGCGAGAGAGATCTCCTGCTCCCGCTCGAACGTCTTCGTCCCGGTGTCGGCCTGGTCGTCGCCGGCCGAGTCGGTCAGCCGGTCGCGCTGCAGCTCGGTGATCTCGCTCAGCGTCTGATCGTACTCGGCGCGCAGCTCGTCGCGGCGTGCCGCCAGGGCCGCCCGGATCTTCTCGGTCTCCGCGGTGCTGCGGGTGGGCTTCGCCACCGGCTTGCGGCCGGCAGTCCGGGTGTCGGCTGGCTTCGCCATCGTCAGCTCCCTCGGCCGCGGAGTCCGCAGCGGTCGGCGGTGCCTGCGGGGCCACGCCGGTCAGGCATGTCCCCCGGGTACGAAAAGGGGCACGCGGCACGACGGCCGCGTACTCCGGAGGTTGGCAAGAATACGGAACGTAGGCCTGTTACGACAACGTGCCGAACCGGCTCACCGCGATCCCGCCGCGATTAACCCCTCATCGGGGCAAAAAGTACGCTAGCAGCTGTTTGTCCTGGTCGGCGGCGTACTCGCCGAACCAGCGGACCAACCGGTCGGGCGCCGGCCGACCACGGTCGACGTCCCCCGGCGGGACAGTCCGAGCCGGTGTCCGGCTTACGGCGGGGATCCGTCCCTGAGGCGGGACACCAGCTCGGGCAGTCCGGCCGGTGGACGGTCGACGCGGAAGAGCTTGTCCCGGCTGGCGGCGCCGGTGCGCAGGGACACCGCCGCCGGCCGTACGCCGCACGCGTCGGCCAGGGCCCGCCGGGCGGCCTCGGTGGCCCGGCCGTCCACCGCCCGGGCGTGCACCGCGACCACCAGGGCCGGTCCGTGGGGACCGTCGAACCGACCGCCGACCCGGGTCCGGGAGGCACCCGGTTTCACCCGTACGGCGATGGTGAACATGTCGTCGACGGGAGCCACCGGGTGCTGCGCTCAGTACGGCTCGGCGGCGGCGAGCAGGACGGTGTCCGGGCAGCAGAGACCGCACGGGGTGAAGCCCAGCTCGACGGCCTCGGAGACCGCCAACTCCTCGGACTCCCGATCGACCAGGTGCGGACAGTCGGCCAGATGGTAGCGGGGTCGGCCGTCGACCACCCGCACCTCGACGTGCAGCCGGGCCACCAGCGCGGAGTCGGCGAGGCTGACCGGTTGGGCGTCCGGCTCGTCCGCCAGCGTGTCGAGGCCGGCCAACCCGGCGGCCTCGGCCAGCGCGGCGTCGTCGACCAGGGCGGCAGCGTCGGTAAGCGCGGTGTCGCCGGTCAGCGCGGTGCTGTCGCCGGCGGGACCGGCACCGCTGGCCGGGCCCGCACCACTGGTCGGGACGGCGTGGGCGGCCGACGGATCGGGGTACGCCGACAGATCGTCGTCACCCGACCTCGGTACGGGGGCGACCACACCCGCCGGTGCCGCCGGGCCGGCAGCCGGCCGGCCCGGCGTGACGTCGACGTCGTCCGGCCACGGTTGGTCGGACGCGGCACGGCTCGACCAGGCCTCGTCCCCGACCGCCCACGGCTCGCGGTCGACGTCGGCCGACCAGGGGCTCGGGTCGGCCGGGACCGGACCGGGGTCGGCCATCGGGAGATCGGGTGGTTGCCGCCACCCGAGGTCATCGGTGTCGACCGGCTGCGGGCCCCGCCCGAACGGCCCAGGGCCGACCGGGTCGTGGTCGACCGCCCGTTCCGGTACGGCGTACTCCGGCGGTTCCGGCTCGACGGCGTCCTCGGCGGGCGGACCGCCGGGGGGCACCGGGGACGCCCGGTCCGTCGACGCGCGGGCAGCGACCGCCTGGCGGGCACCAGCCACCAACGCGACGGCGGCCAACAGGCTGGCCGCGATCGAGGTGACCAACAGCGCACTGGAGCTGCCGGCCAGGCCGACCACCAGCAACGCCACCGCGAGCAGGATGAGCAGCAGACTGGCGACTAACAAAGCTCACCCCCGCCGCGTCGGGCCGGCTCGGTGGTCGACGGCCGCGCTCCGGCGGCCGTCGACCGGTGGATCAGCGACCGGATTCGAGTGCGCCGGCGCGACCGCCGTAGGAGCCGGCGAGACCGGCCGCGGCGAGACCGTTGCCACCGCCGACCGCCCGGCTGCCGTCGGCCCGGGTCAACTCGGCCTCGACGCTCTGCCCGCGACCGTCGAGGTCACGCAACTGGCTCTCCAGGTAGGACTTGAGCCGGGTCCGGTACTCCCGCTCGAACTGCTTGAGCTCCTCGATGTGCTTGCTCAACGCGGTCCGCTTGGCGTCCAGGCCACCCATGGCCTCCTGGTGCCGCTGGCGGGCGTCCCGCTCCAGCGCGTCGGCCTTCGCCCGGGCCTCCCGGGTGACCTCCTCGGCCTTGGAACGGGCCTCGGAGAGCAGCGAGTCGGCCTCGCGACGGGCGTCGGAGACGTGGTCGTCGGCGGTGCGCTGGGCCATCATCAGCACCCGCAGCGCCTGCTGCTCACCGTCACCGGTGACGGCCGGCCCACCGGCGGAGCGGACCTGCTCCAGCTCGGCCTGCATCGCGCGGGCGGCCTGCTCGGCGGCGGCCTTGTCACGCTGCACCCGGTCGAGCTGGGCCTTGACGTCGTTCAGCTCGGCCGCGAGGCGCGCGTCACCGCCGGGACCGGCGGGCGCTCCACGGCCACCGCGCTCCACCTGGGCGCGCAGCTCGTTGTTCTCCTCTATCAGACGGGCGAGCTCGCGCTCGACCTCGTCCAGGAAGGCGTCGACCTCCTCCTCGTCGTACCCCCGCTTGCCAATCGGCGGCTTTTTGAAGGCGACGTTGTGCACGTCGGCCGGGGTCAGCGGCATCGAAACTCCTCGGGTCAGTTGCGGCCGCGTAGCGGGCTGGACCTGCGGGTCTGCTTCACCCGAGGATCAGCCGCTTCAACACGAACTCCATCAGCACGAACAGGATAACCAGGAGCACAAGGGAGGCCAGGTCGATGCTCACGGTACCAATTCGCAAGGGAGGGATCACACGCCTCAACGCCTTGAGGGGTGGATCAGTGACGCTCCACACGGATTCCAGTCCCGCCGAGGCACCCCGACCCGGCTGCCAGCGGCGCCCGTACTGGAGCACCGCGCTCAGGACAAACCGGGACAGAAGAAGGAGCAGGAAGACATAGAGGATCAGATAAAGGACTTGGAGCAGGATCGACAACACGGTAGGCGACGTCCCTCGGTCGGGTGATCTAACTGAGGCTGAAGAACCCGCCCTCGGCGATCTTGGCCTTGTCTTCTGCGGTGACCTGGACGTTGGCCGGTGAGAGCAGGAACACCCGATTGGTCACGCGCTCGATCGTACCGCGCAGCCCGAACGCCAGACCGGCGGCGAAGTCCACCAGACGGCGGGCGTCCGACTCATCCATCTCGGTGAGGTTGATGATCACCGGCACCCCGTCGCGAAAGTGCTCACCGATGGTGCGCGCCTCCCGGTACGTGGTGGGGTGCAGGGTGGTGATCTGGTAGCGCTGCTCCTCCTCGACCACCGGCGCCCGCTCTCGGGCCTGGGCCTGCGGAGCCAGGGCGAGGTTGTCCCGGGTGTGGTAGCTCAGGCCGCCGGAGTTCTCGCCGCCACCCGGCCGGGTGATGGAACGCACGCTGGCCCGGTCGAGCCGCTCCGGGCGTTCGGGGCGCTCCGGCCGGTCGGTGTCGGCCCGTTCGCCGTCCAGGGCACGCGCGGTGGACCGCTCGGCGAGCCGGCCCCGCTCACCGGCGCGCGGTCGCGGCGCGGGCGGCTCGTCGGCCTCGTCGTCGTCCTCGTCGGCGAACTCCTCGGCATACCGGCTCTGCCGGTACCGCGAGTCACGGTAGCCGCCCTTCTCGTAGCCACCGTCGTCGTAGGGCCGCTCGTCGTCCTCTTCCACCAGACCGAGCCAGACCCCCGCCTTGCGCAGTGCACCCATCCCGCGCCCTTCCGTCCGCCGTGCGGCACGTGCCCCCATGCCGTGTCGCATGTCGCGAGTGGACAACGGGTGTCCACCAGAGCGGAACGACCGTCCCCGGCGTGCGGTTCGCGTCCCGCCCGCCGTGCCCCCGGACAATGGGAAGCCGTTCCGTAAACAACAGCGATGTAATTTATTCTCCCGCAGCCAGGCTACCGCAGCGTGGGACGCATTCCGAGCAACGCGCTACCGACGCGGACCTGTGTCGCGCCGTGGGCGATCGCGATCTCCAGGTCACCGCTCATCCCGGCGGAGAGCGCGGTGGCCTCCGGATGGTCCGCCCGGAACGCCGCGGCGACCTCGGCCAACCGGCTGAACGCCCGCTCCGGTGCCCAGCCCAGCGGGGCCACCGCCATCAACCCGGTCAGCCGCAGCGCCGGCGCCGCCGCCACCGCCTCGGCCACCGGCCCCAGCCCGGTGTCCGGATCGGCGGAGTCCGGCACGGCCCCGCCCCGGTCCGGGTCGGCGTCGATGCTCACCTGCAGCAGGACGTCCAGTGGCCGGTCCCGTGCCGCCGCCGAGGCGGTGGCGAGCGCACCCACCAACCGGACCCGGTCGACCGAGTGGACCACGTCGGCGTAGCGGACCACCGAGCGGCACTTGTTGCGCTGCAACTGACCGACGAAGTGCCAGCGGGGACGTACCCCGGCCGCCGCGACCTCGGCGGCCTTGCCGGCCGCCTCCTGGTCACGGTTCTCCCCCAGGTCGTGCACCCCGAGGCCGGCCAACGCCAGCACGTCGTCGACCGGGTACGTCTTGGTGACCGCGATCATGGTGACCGTGTCGCGGTCCCGGCCCGCGGCGGCGCAGGCGTCGGCGATCCGGGTCCTGACCCGGGCCAGCCCGGCGGCGAGTTCGGCCCGCCGGTCGGGCCGTACCGTGCTGTCCTTGTCGGTCATCGACGCCGCTCAGGATCCGTTCTTGAGGAAGTCCGGCACGTCGACGTCGTCGAAGAGCACCCGACGCGGCGACTGGGTGGGTGGCGACATGGTGGCCGGCGGCGGCGTGCTCGGCGGAGCCGGCTGGTTCTGGTTGGTCTTGCGGGGCGGCTCGGCGGTCTTGTACGCCGGCACCCCACCGTCGAAACCGGCGGCGATCACGGTGACCCGCACCTCGTCACCGAGCGCGTCGTCGATGACCGCCCCGAAGATGATGTTGGCGTCCGGGTGGGCCGCGTCGGTGACCAGCTGCGCCGCGTCGTTGATCTCGAACAGGCCCAGGTCGGAGCCGCCGGCGATGGAGAGCAGCACCCCGCGCGCCCCGTCCATGCTCTGCTCCAGCAGCGGGCTGGAGATGGCCGCCTCGGCCGCCTCGACGGCCCGGTTCTCGCCCCGGGCGCTGCCGATGCCCATCAGCGCGCTGCCGGCCCCGCTCATCACGCTCTTGACGTCGGCGAAGTCCAGGTTGATCAGGCCGGGCGTGGTGATCAGGTCGGTGATCCCCTGGACACCGGAGAGCAGCACCTGGTCGGCGGTGCGGAACGCGTCCATCATGCTGATGTTGCGGTCACCCAGGGCCAGCAGCCGGTCGTTGGGGATGACGATCAGCGTGTCGCACTGGTTGCGCAGCTCGTCTATCCCGGACTCGGCCTGCACCTGGCGGCGCTTGCCCTCGAACGAGAACGGCCGGGTCACCACGCCGATGGTCAGCGCGCCGAGCTTACGGGCGATGTTCGCCACCACCGGCGCGCCACCGGTGCCGGTGCCGCCACCCTCACCGCAGGTGACGAAGACCATGTCGGCGCCCTTGAGCACCTCCTCGATCTCGTCGCGGTGGTCCTCCGCGGCGTTCTTGCCCACGTCCGGGTTGGCGCCGGCGCCGAGCCCCCGGGTCAGTTCGCGGCCGACGTCCAGCTTGACGTCGGCGTCACTCATCAGCAGCGCCTGCGCATCGGTGTTGATCGCGATGAACTCGACGCCCTTGAGCCCAACCTCGATCATGCGGTTGACGGCGTTGACGCCGCCGCCACCGATGCCGACGACCTTGATGACCGCCAGATAGTTGTGCGGAGGTGTCATCTCCGGTCCTTTCCCTTCGAGATTGGCCTTCGCTCGACCGGGTACGGCGGAGCCGCACCCGTGGTCGACGACAGCTGCCCCACGTGGAGGATCAGGGTTAACCCTCACCCTCTACTAGAGGCTTAGAGTTATGTCAACCACTGATTCTCTTCGGGGCAACGTAAGCGCCGCCGCGCCAGGAGCCAAGGACCTGACCGGCGTGTCGCCCCGCGGAGCCGCGACTCGTCCCGGCGCGGGCCGAACGCGCAGCCGCGACCTGCCCCGGAGCGGCCCGAACGGGCTGCCCGGCTGACCGGTGACTCACTTGACCGTCACCACGTCCGGCGCGCTGACGTCGACCCGCTCGGCCGGCTGACCGAGCAGCGCGGTGGCCACCCGGGACTTCTCCGTGCCCCGGGTGGCGTCGCCCCAGAAGACGGTCCGCTCGTCGCGCAACCCCAGGCTGATCCGGGCCAGCCCCTCGACCCGCACGTCGAGCAGGCGCTCCCGCAGCTCCGGGGTGAGCACCGCGAGCACCGCCAGGGCGGCCCGGGTGCCCGGATCGGCCGGCCCCGGCCGCACCACCCGGACCACCGGCAGGCCGGCCGGAGGCTGGGCCACCGAGCGGAAGACCACCCCCGAACGGTCGATCACCACGAACCCGTCGCCCTGCGGCACCACGGCCACCCCGGTGCGCTCCACCACCCGCACGACCAGGGTGCCCGGCCAGTCCCGGGACACCGTGGCCCGCTCGACCGGCGCCAAGGCGCCGACCCGGGCCGCCGTGGCGGTCAGGTCCACCCGGGCCAACGGCGTGTCGTCCGGCACCGCCACCGCGTCGCGTACCTCGACCGGGGTCACCAGGTCGGCACCGACCACCCGGACCTCGCGTACCCCGAACAGGCCGGTGCCGAGCAGCGTCCAGGCCACCAGTGCGGCCAGGGTGAGCACCCCGGCCGCGACCGCCCAGGGCAACGCCGCCCGGACCCGACGCTGCCGGGCGCGGGCCATGAACCGCCGGGTGGACGCCGGCACCGCGTCGGAACCGGCGCGCACCAACTGCCAGCGGCG
Source organism: Micromonospora yangpuensis (assembly GCF_900091615.1). Taxonomy (NCBI): domain Bacteria; kingdom Bacillati; phylum Actinomycetota; class Actinomycetes; order Micromonosporales; family Micromonosporaceae; genus Micromonospora; species Micromonospora yangpuensis. The sequence continues at coordinate 4,540,889 of NZ_FMIA01000002.1, forward strand.
GTGCGGTCCGCGCCGGCCGCCACCGGCGTCCGGGGTGGGGCGGCCCCGGCGACCAGCGGCGTCCGGACCGCGCCGGCCACCACCGTCGGAGCCGCCCGCGCGGCCCCGGGCCGGCCCGGAACTCATCCGAGGGTGGACGCCGGCGGGTCGACGACCTCCCCGGCCCGGGCCTGCAGGGCCGCCAGCAACTCGTCGCCCATCAGCGAGATCGGTGGCGCGCCCATGGTCACCACCACGTCGCCGGGGCGGGCCCGCCGGGCCACCTCCACCGGGACGTCGTCCCAGGAGTCCACGAAGACCTTCCGCTCGGCCGGCAACGGCACCGCCTCGATCAGCGCCGCCGACCCCTGGCCCGGCTGCCGCAGCTCACCGGGGCCGAAGACCTCCAGCAGCACCAACTCGTCGGCGATGCCCAGCGCGGCGGCGATCTCCGCCTGCAGGTCCCGGGTGCGGTACAGCCGGTAGGGCTGGAAGACCACGATCAACCGACCGTCGGCGGCCACCTCCCGCAGCGTCTGCAGGGCCAGCGTCATCGAGGTCGGGTGGTAGGCGTACTCGTCGTAGACCAGCACACCGTCGGCCACGCCCTTGCGCTCGAAGCGCCGCCGCACCCCGGGGAACGCACCGAGCGCGGCCTCGGCCGCCTCGACCGGCAACCCCAGCAGGTACGCGGTGAGCACCGCGGCGGCGCTGTTGAGCGCCATGTGCCGGCCGGGCACCGGCATCCGCAGCTCGCCCAGCGACCGGCCGTCGATCTCGGCCAGGTACCGCACCCCCCGGGCGGACGAGGCCAGCTCGGTCAGGCGCAGGTCGGCGTCGGGCGCCTCGCCGTAGGTGTACACCCGCCGGCCCTCGGCCCGCAGGGTCGCCGCCAACCGCTGGGCGCCCGGGTCGTCGGCGCAGGTCACCACGTACCCGTCGGGGTCGGTGAGCCGGGCGAAGTCGGCGAACGCGGCCTCCAGGGTGGCCAGGTCGCCGTAGGTGTTGAGGTGGTCGGCCTCGACGTTGGTGATGACCGAGACGTACGGGCGGTAGATCAGGAAGGACCGGTCACTCTCGTCGGCCTCCACCACGAAGTACTCGCCGGTGCCGTGGTGCGCCCCGGAGCCCACCTCGGAGATCTCCCCGCCGATGACGAAGGACGGGTCCTGGCCGGCCCGCTGCAGGACCATGGTCACCATCGAGGTGGTGCTGGTCTTGCCGTGGGTGCCGGCCACCGCCACCGCCCGCCGGCCGGTCATCGCCGCGGCCAGGGCCTCCGAGCGGTGCAGCACCCGCAGCCCTCGCCGCCGGGCCTCGACCAGCTCCAGGTGGTCCTGCGGGATGGCGGTGGAGTAGATGACGGTGTCCACCCCGTCCAGGTTGGCCGCCTCGTGGCGCATGTGGATGGTGCCGCCCAGCGCCCGCATCCCGGCCAGCGAGGGCCACTCCCGCAGCTCGCTGCCGGAGACCGGCAGGCCCCGGGTGAGAAAGAGCCGGGCCAGGCCGGCCATGCCGACCCCGCCCACCCCGATCAGGTGGATCGCCCCGAGGTCCTCGGCGGTCAGCGTGCCGGCCGGAGTGAACTGCGCGGTGTTCATCAGAGGTACCTTCCCGTCGCGGCCGGCCCGGCGTTCACCGGTTCACCGCCTCGTAGACGAAGTTCAGCAGCGCCTCGTCGCCGTCGCGCCGCCCGTACGCCGCCGCCGCCGCGCCCATCGCGGCCAGTCGCTGCGGGTCCCGGACCAGGGGGACGACCGTACGCTCCACCCAGTCCGGGGTCAGCTCCGCGTCATCGACCAGCAGCCCACCACCGGCCTCCACCACGGGCAGCGCGTTGCGCTTCTGCTCCTGGTTGCTGTGCGGGTACGGCACGTAGATGGTGGGCAGCCCGATCGCGGCCACCTCGGCGCAGGTCATCGCGCCGCCCCGGCCCAGCATCAGGTCGGCCGCGGCGTAGCCGGCCTCCATCTCGGACAGGTACGGCAGGGTCACGTACGGCACCGGCAGGTCGGTGGGGACCGGCACCGGCTCGTTGCGGGCGCCGATCACGTGCAGCACCTGGATGCCGTTGCGGGCCAACTCCTTGGCCGCCCCGGAGACCGCCAGGTTGATCGAGCGGGCGCCCTGCGAGCCACCGGCGACGAAGAGGGTCGGCAGGTCCGGGCGGAGTCCGAAGTGGGCCCGCGCGGCGGCGGCGTGCCGGGCCCGGTCCAGCCCGGCGATGCCCCGGCGCAGCGGCACCCCGACCACCCGGGCGTCACGCAGCGCCTCGGCCTGCTGCGGCTGGTGCGGGAAACCCACCGCCACGTGGTTGGTGAACCGCATGCCGAGCCGGTTGGCCACCCCCGGTGGGACGTTCACCTCGTGGATCACGATCGGCAGCTCGCGCCGCCAGGCGGCCAGGTACGCCGGCACCGAGACGTACCCGCCGAAGCCGACCACGGCGTCGGCCTGGACCTCGTCGATCACCTTGCCCGCCGCGCGGGCCGCCGTCCACATCCGACCCGGGGTCTTGACCAGGTTCAGGTTGACCGACCGGGGCAGCTGGTAGGCCGGGATCTGGCGCAGGTCGTAGCCCTGCGGCGGGATCAGCTCGTTCTCCAGGCCCTTCGGTGTGCCCAGGCAGGTGATCCGGACGCCGGGGTCGTGCCGGCGCAGGCAGTCGGCGAAGGCGAGCAACGGGTAGATGTGCCCCCCCGTGCCACCTCCCGCGAGTACCACCGAACGCAGCGGACCCATCAACGTCTCCTCTCAGTCGCCGCCCCGGCGCCCCTCCGGGTCGGCCGGGCGGCGTGCGGCGCGGCCCGGTCTGTCCTCCCGCCGCGCTCGCGACCGGGGTACGGACCCACGGGCAGCCGGCGGCGTCGCCGGCCGGCGACGTCCACCGGGAAGCGGCGGCAACGGGGCCCAGAGTAGTCGGACCCATCTGGCCGTCGGACGGGCGTGCAGGGCTCGGGCGGCGTCGGGCTCGGCGCGGGCGAACGAGGCCAGCATCCCGATCGCGGCCAGCGTCACGACCAGGGCACTTCCCCCCTCGGAGATGAACGGCAGCGGCACCCCGGTGATCGGCAGCAGCCCGACCACCCCACCGATGTTGATCACCGCCTGACTGACCAGCCAGGTGGTCGCCGCCGCGGCGGCGAGCCGGCGGAACGGGTCGTCGACCCGCCGGGCGATCCGCAGTCCGGTGTAGGCCAGCACCGCGAACAGGCCGAGGATCACCGCACAGCCGACCACCCCCAGCTCCTCGGCGACGATGGCGAAGATGAAGTCGTTGCGGGCCTCGGGCAGCCAGTCCCACTTCAGGACGCTCTTGCCCAGCCCCACCCCGAACCAGCCGCCGTTGTCGATGGCGTTGCGCCCCTGGCCGATCTGGTAGCAGTAGCCCTCGAAACACTCGTCGGGCGGGCTGATGAAGTAGGTGAGCCGGGCCAGCCGGTAGTTCGTCTCTCCGCGTTCGCCGGAGCCGGCGCCGAGCGAGGCGGCGGCGATCAGCAGACCGATGCCGGCCAGCCCGACCACCGACAGCACGGCGAAGACCCGCGCCCGCACACCGGCCGCCCAGAGCAGCCCGACCACCACCGCGAGCAGGATCAGCATGGTGCCGACGTCGTTGTAGCCGACCAGGACGAAGAGCAGGGCGACCACCGGGAACAGCGGGGTGGCCAGCTCCCGCCACCAGCCCAGCGCCGCGCCCTTACGGGCGATCACGTGCGCCCCCCAGAGCACCAGGGCGAACTTGGCCAACTCACTGGGCTGCACCTGGAAGCCGCCGATGAACAGCCAGAGCAGCCGGGCCTCCAGCGGACCGAAGCTGGCCGACTCCTGGCCGGTGAGGCGGGCCACCACCAGCAGCAGGTTGAGCAGGACCAGCAGGCCGACCGCGACCGCCAGGGCCGGCCGGCCCAGCGCCCGGTAGGTGCGGGCGGGCAGCCGCTGGCAGGCCCAGAACGCGACGATCCCGATCACCGCGAAGAGGGCCTGCTTCGACAGCGCGGCGAAGGCGTTGCCGCCGGTGGCGTACTCGGTGACGCTGGTGGCGGAGAAGACCATGGTCAGACCGATCACCAGCAGCAGGCCGGCGCTGGAGATCAGCAGGTAGTAGGAGGCCAGCGGCCGGGACAGCAGCCCCCGCAGCGCCGCCAGCGGGCCCACGGCCAGCCCGCGCGGCGACGCCGGCGGATCAGCGCTCCGCCCCGTCCCCGCCCGCTGCTGTACCTCGGTCGCTCCGCCGGAGCCTCGGTCCTCCCCCACCTGCCCATCATCGCCGCTGGACCGACCCGCCACCCGCCCAACGCCCGACTCGGCGTGTCGAAGCCGTAAGGAAGGGCCCCCTGTTATCGCATTCTGTTGTGCAGGGGGCCCTTCCTAACAACCAGCGGGCGCGGCGGGCCCGGCGCGGGGAGGGGGTGGTGCGGGTCAGCCCATGTTGGCGAGGAAGTCGCTGTAGAACAGGCCGAGCGCGATCGCCACGCCGATCCCGGCGATGATCCAGAACCGGACCACGATGTTGACCTCGCTCCACCCGGCCAGCTCGAAGTGGTGCTGTAGGGGCGACATCCGGAAGACCCGCTTGCCGGTGGTCTTGAAGGAGATGATCTGGATCACCACGGACATGGTGATGATCACGAAGAGGCCACCGATGATCGGCAGCAGCATGATCGTGCGGGTGGACATCGCCATCCCGGCGATCAGCCCGCCCAGACCGAGGGCACCGGTGTCACCCATGAAGATCCGGGCCGGGGAGGTGTTCCACCACAGGAAGCCCACACAGGCCCCGGCCGCCGCCCCGGCGATCAGGGCGATCTCCAGCGGATCCCGGACCGTGTAGCAGTAGTTGTTCGGGTTGGCGGTGTACGTCGGGTCGGCGCACCAGTGCCGGTACTGCCAGAACGCGATCAGGGCGTACGCGGCGAGCACCATCACCGAGGCGCCGGTGGCCAGGCCGTCCAGGCCGTCGGTGAGGTTCACCCCGTTGGTCGAGGCCATCACGACGAAGATGAAGATGATCACCGCGCCGATCTTGGTGACGTCCAGCACCGGGATGTCCCGGATGAAGCTCAGCGTGGTGCTGCCCACCGTCTCGGTGTTGGTGAGCGTGCCGCTGGCGTCGGTCATGGTGCTCGGGAAGTAGAGCGCGACGACACCGAAGACCGCACCGACCAGGATCTGCCCGAGCAGCTTGCCCCGGGCGCTCAGCCCGCCGCTGTGCCGCTTGCGGACCTTCAGGAAGTCGTCGATGAAGCCGACCGCGCCGCAGAAGACCATCAGCCCCAGCAGCACCAGCGCGGTGATGGTCGGCTCGACCTGGGCGATCTGCGCGTCCGGCAGGGTGGTCAGGGCCAGGTGACCGGCGACGTACGCGATGACCGTGGCGAGGATGAAGACCACCCCGCCCATGGTCGGGGTGCCCTTCTTGCCCTGGTGCATCTGCGGACCGTCGGTCCGGATCGGCTGCCCCGCCTTGAGCCGGGTGAACACCTTGATCGCGATGGGGGTGCAGAACAGGGAGACCAGGAAGGCCACCCCGATGGCGACGATGACCGCCCTCATGCGGTGCCACCCCCACGGGTGACCGCGGCGTCGGTGCCGCTCTCGGCACGCAAGGCGTCGGTGCCGCTCTCGGCACGCAGGGCGTCGGTGCCGCTCTCGGCACGCAGGGCGTCGGTGCCGTCGGCGCGCAGCGCGTCGACCACCTCCCAGGTGCGGTACCGGGAGCCCTTCACCAGGACCACGTCCCCGGCCCGTAGCTCGCTGCGCAGCACCTCGACGGCCGCCGCCTGATCGGTGAGCAACACCGACTCTCCTCCCCAGTCACTTACCGCTGTCGCCCCTTCGTGGATCGGCGCCGCCTGGTCACCCACCACGAGCAACCGGTCGACGCCCAGGTCGGCCGCGAGCCGGCCGACCTCCAGATGCCCGTCCCGCTCGAACGGACCCAGCTCGGCCATGTACCCGAGCACCGCGACCCCGCGCCGGCCACGGGCCAGGTCGGCCAACGCCCGCAGCGCCGCCGCCATCGAGGCCGGGTTGGCGTTGTAGGAGTCGTCGATCACGGTCACCCCGTCGGACCGTTCGAAGACGTCCATCCGGCGGGTGGAGACCAGCCGCAGCTCACCGAGGGCCTCGGCCACCTCGGTCACCGGCATCCCCAACTCCCGGGCCACCGCCGCGGCGGCGAGGCTGTTGGAGACCTGGTGCCGACCGGTCAGCCCGAGCCGTACCGGCGCGTTGCCCTCCGGGGTCACCAGCGTGTACGCCGGCCGCCCCCGCTCGTCGAAGCTGACGTCCTCGGCCCGGACGTCGGCGTGCGCCGCCTCGCCGTAGCGGACCACCCGCGCCCCGGTCCGCGTCGCCATCGCGTCCACCAGCGGATCGTCGGCGTTGAGCACGGCCAGCCCGTCGGCGGGCAACGCCTCGACCAGCTCCCCCTTGGCCAGGGCGATGGTCTCCCGGGAGCCGAACTCGCCGATGTGCGCCACCCCGACGTTGAGCACCACCGCGATCCGCGGCGGCACCACCTCGCACAGGTACCGCACGTGCCCCACCCCGCGGGCGCCCTTCTCCAGGACCAGGAAGCGGGTGGCCGGCCCGGCCTGCAGCGCGGTGTACGGGTGCCCCAGCTCGTTGTTGAACGATCCGGGCGGTGCCACGGTCTCCCCGAGGCGGGCCGTGAGCTGGGCGATCAGGTCCTTGGTGGAGGTCTTGCCGGAGGAGCCGGTCAGCCCCACCACGGTCAGGCCGGGCAGCCGGTCGACCACCGCGCGGGCCAGCCGGCCCAGCGCCGGCAGCGCGTCGTCGACAAGCACCATCGGCACGCCGGGCACCTCGCGGGTGCCGAGCACGGCCACCGCGCCGGCCGCGACCGCGACCCCGGCGTAGTCGTGCCCGTCGACCTGCTCGCCGGGGAAGGCGACGAAGAGCGCCCCCGGGGTGACCTTGCGGGAGTCGAACTCCACCGTCGCGGTGACCCGGGTCTGCGGGTCGGCGGCGACCAGCCGGCCACCGACGGCGGTGGCGATCTCGGTGAGGCTCAGCGGGATCATCGGCGACCCGCCAGGTCACCGAAGCGGGCCCGCAGCGCGTCGGCCAGCTCGGTCCGGTCGTCGAAGGGCTGGACCTCGCCGGCGATCTCCTGCCCCCGCTCGTGGCCCTTGCCGAGCAGCGCCACCACGTCCCCCGGCTCGGCCAGCCGGACCGCCTCGTCGATGGCCGCCCGGCGGCCCGGCACCTCGATGATCCGGGCCGGCGTGCCGGCCTGGTACGCCCCGGCGAGCACCTCGGCGCGGATCGCCGCCGGGTCCTCGGTACGCGGGTTGTCGTCGGTCACCAGGACCACGTCGGCTCCCTCCGCCGCGGCGGCGCCCATCACCGGGCGTTTGCCCCGGTCCCGGTCGCCGCCGGCACCGATGACACAGATCAGCCGGCCGGCGCTCAGCTCGCGCAGGGCCGCCAGCACCGCGACGATCGCGTCCGCCTTGTGCGCGTAGTCGACCACGCCCCGGACCGGGCCGGCCGTGGCGACCAGCTCCAACCGGCCGGGTACGCCACCACAGCCGGCCACTCCGGCCACCGCGGTGGCCGGGTCGATCCCGACGGCGGTCAGCATGGCCACGGCCAGCAGCGCGTTGGCCACGTTGTGCCGCCCCGGCAGCGCCACCTGGGCCGGCAGGACCAGGCCGGCCGGGCCGTGCGCGGTGAACCGTTGGGCGTACCCCTCGCCGTCGACGTCCGCGGCCCACCAGGTGGCGGTGGGGTCGCCGGCGGCGGAGTAGCTGACCGTGGCCGGGGTGAACAGGACCCGCAAGGCCGGGTCGTCGTGGTTGAGCACCTCGACCGCGCAGCGCCCGTCGAAGAGCTGTGCCTTGGCCGCGAAGTAGTCCGCCGAGTCGGCGTGGAAGTCCAGGTGGTCCGAGCCGAAGTTGGTGTACCCGCCGACGGCGAAGCGGACCCCGCCGACCCGGCCCATCGCCAGCGCGTGGCTGGAGACCTCCATGACCACGGCGGTGACCCCGCGCTCCCGGGCCGCGGCGAGCATGGCGTGCAGGTCGGTGGCCTCCGGGGTGGTCCGCGCGCTGGCCACGACCAGGTCGCCCAGCCGGGTCTCGACGGTGCCGATCAGGCCGGTGGTGTGGCCGGCCGCCCGCAGTCCCGCCTCGACCAGGTACGCGGTGGAGGTCTTGCCGGCGGTGCCGGTGATCCCGATGACGGTCAACGCCTCGGTGGGGTCGCCGTAGACGGCCGAGGCCAGCCCGCCGAGCACCGCGCGGGGGTCGGCGACCACCAGGGCCGGCAGGCCGGCCTCGGCGACCATGGCCGCGCCGGCCGGGTCGGTCAACGCCGCCACCGCGCCGGCCGCCGCCGCGGCGGCGGCGAACTCCGCGCCGTGCCGACGGGCGCCGGGCAGGGCGGCGTACAGGTCGCCGGGGCGGACCTCCTGGCTGGCGTGGGTCACCCCGGTCACCGACCGGTCCGCGACCTGCGGGTCCAGGGCCGGCTGGGCACCCGGCGAGGCGTCCGCCGGGAGCCGGGCGGCGAGGTCGCCGAGTCGGACGGGAGGCACGCTACGGGGACGTGGATTGCCGGGCACGGCGTCAGACCCTACCCGGTCGTCCGGTTCCGACCGCACAGCCGCCCCGGTGGTTCGTCCGCACCAACCGATGATGTCGTGATCTGGCCGGTCAGCGGGGATAGACCACGAAGTTCGGGGTGTCATCGCTGCTGGACGGGGGCACCCGGTAGTGCTGCAGGGTGAAGCGCATCATGTCGGCGAAGGCCGGGGCGGTGATCTCGCCGCCGCCGCCGACGGGAGTGTGCGCGAAGACCGCGATGACGTACCGGGGCTTCTCGGCCGGGGCCATGCCGATGAACGAGGCCACCTCGCCGGGCTGCTTGCGCCCGTCGACCAGCCGCCAGCCGGTGCCGGTCTTGCCGGCGACCCGGTAACCGCTCACCGCCGCCGCGGTCCCGGTGGCGTCGGGCACCGTGGTGACCGCCTCCAGGATCGTGCGCAGCGCCGCCGCGTTCTGCGGGCTGAGCACCCGGTGGGTCTTCGGGGCCGCCGCCGGGGTGCGGTCGCCCTTGGCGTCGACGATCTCCTTGACCAGGTGCGGCTGGATCCAGGTGCCGTCGTTGGCGATCGCCGCGTAGGCGGCGGCCATCTGCAGCGGGGTGGCGTCCACGCTGTGCCCGATCGGCACCGACCCGTACGACGAACCGCTCCACTCCTGCGCGGGCAGGATCCGACCGGCGGCCTCACCCGGCATGCCCTCCCCGGTGGGCTGGCCGAGCCCGAACCGGCGTTGGTACTCGATCAGGTTGTCCCGGCCCAACAGTTCGGCGATCTTGATGGTGCCGACGTTGGAGGAGTGCGCCATCATCCCGGCCAGACTCATCTCGCGGCCCTGCGCGGGATGGGTGTCGGCGAACCAGGTGTCACCCATCTGGATGGCGTTCGGGATCGGCAGGGTGGTCTCCGGCGTGATCACGCCCTCCTCCAGCGCCGCGCCGAAGGTGATCGCCTTGTGCACCGAGCCCGGGTCGACCACGAAGCTGGTCGCCGCGTCCTCCCGGTCGACCGGCTCGCTCTGCGCCGGCTTGGCCGCGTCGTAGCCGGGGTAGCTGGCCTGGGCCAGCACCTCGCCGGTGGCGACGTCGAGGACCACGGCGGCACCGGTGCTGCCCCGGGTCTCGGCCATCCGCTCGCCGAGGATGCGCTGCACCCGGAACTGCAGGTCCCGGTCGATGGTCAGGCACACCGAGCTGCCCGGCTCGGCTCTGGTGGTCTGGCTGAAGCCGCCGGGGATGGGCGCGGCCAGCTTGTTGCGGCCGGACTCGTAGACCCGCCGGCCGTCCACCCCGCTGAGCACGTCGTCGTAGCGGGCCTCCAGCCCCTCCAGCCCGGTCATGTCGTCGCTGGTGAAGCCGAGCAGGTTGGCGGCGAGGTCGCCGTTGGGCACCTCGCGCCGCTCGTCGCGGTGGCTGCCGATGCCGTTCAACTCCAGCGCCATGATCTGCCGGGCCCGCTCGATCGGCACTCCGCGGGCCAGGTACTCGAACTCGGAGGGCTTGCCGTTCTCCCGGATCCTCGGGCGCATCCGCTCGGCCAGGTCGGAGGCGGCCACGCCGAGCAGTGGGGAGAGCGCCTGGGCGGTCGCCGCCCGGTCGTCGATCCGGGTCGGGTCGGCGAAGACGTACCGTGCCTCGATGCTGTGGGCCAGCGGCGCGCCGTCGCGGTCGTAGATGGCCCCGCGCGGTGCCGGCAGGTCGACGCTGATCAGCCGGTCGCTGAGTCCGGCCCCGGCCCAGGCGGGGGTCTCCACCGCCTGCAGTACGACCAGCCGGATGCCGATGGTGGCGAAGACGGCCAGGGTGAGCACGGTGGCCAGGCGGAGCCGGCGACGCGGATCGGCCAGCTTCGGGGCCCGCCGGGGCTTGCGCACCGGCCGCCGGGCCGCACCACGACGGTCCGGACCACGGGCCGGCCGCGGACCGGGTCGGCGGCGCGGTGGCGGGCCGGCCTCGTCGTCGGGGTCGTCGGCGACCGGACGCGCCTGCACCGTCCGGATGACCCCACCCCGGCCGGTCGCGGCCGCGTCCCGCCGACCGGTCCGGTTGGTACCGGCACGACCGCCGTCGAGCACCTGCAACGCCGGCCGGAACGGGTCACCGGCCCGACCCGCGCGGGGCGTGCGCCGCGGCGACCCGTCGGCGGCGCCCTCCCGGATGGTTCGGCCCCGGGGCGTGTACGCGCGGGCGTCGGAGATGCCGCCGCCCGCCTCGCCGCCGCGCGCGCCGCTGGCCCGCGACGAACCGCGCCGGGCGCCTGTGGCGTCCCGGCGCGGATCCTCCGAGCGTGGTGGTGGCACGGGTCAGCCTCCCGCGCCCTGCTGGCTGGTGACCGACGGCGCGCCGTCGGCGGGCCGGGGCACGCCGATCATCTTGCCGTCCGGCAGCCGGATGTACGCCGGCTCGGCCGACTCGACCAGCCCCAGCTTCCGGGCGTTGGCCTCCAGGTTGCCCGGCGCCTCCTGCTTGGCGATCTCCTTGTGCAGCTGCTGCTCCTCCAGGTCGAGCTTGGCCTGCTGCTGCTGGAGCTCCTCCAACCGGAACGCGTTCTCGTTGATCTTCGTGTTGACCACCAGGATGCCCAGCACCCCACCGACGACGAGCACCAGGATCAGGGCCACGAAGGGCGCCCGCGGCACCGACACCGGCGGCGGCGGCGCGACCCGCAGCCGGGGCGCCCGTGCGGTGGCCGGCGCGGGCCGGGCCCGCTCGGCCGGTCGCAGCGCGGCGCTGCCCTGGGTCGGGAACTCGCGCGCCCCCCGGCTGCGAGTTGCCGACCGCTCGGCACGTGCCGTCCCGGACGTCGGTGCTCCGCCGCGCGTGACCCGCTCCGCCGCGGCTGCGCCGCGCGTGGCCCGCTCCGCCGCGGTCCGGCCCCCCGACCGCGGTTCGCGCTGCCCGACGCCGGATTCGTTCCGGCGGACGTGCCCCTTGACGCTCATGTTCCCTCCCCCTCTTCGTCCGTCCCGTCCCGCACCGACCGCTGCGGATCCCGCCCGGATCCACCAGCGGTCGTCCCCGGTTGGTGCATCCCCTTCACCCGTCGGCGGTACCGTTCGCGGTCGGTCCGCCCCTGCTGTGCCACGTTCGGGTCGAGGCGTTCCGCGGCCCGCAACCGCACCGAGGCGGCCCGCGGATTCGCGGCGACCTCCCCCTCCCCAGGCAGTTCCGCGCCCCGACTGAGCAGTCGGAACGTCGGCCCCGTACCGGGGAGTTCGACCGGGAGGTCGATCGGGCCCTTGCTGCGGACCCGGTCGGCGAGCGCCTGCTTGGTGAGCCGGTCCTCCAGCGAGTGGTAGGACAGGACCACCATGCGGCCGCCCACGTCGAGCTTGTCGAGCGCGGCTGGCAACGCTGTTTCCAGTGCCGCCAGTTCCCTATTTACCTCGATCCGTAAAGCCTGAAACGTTCTCTTTGCCGGATGACCGCCTGTTCGTCGGGCTGGTGCGGGAATGGCGTCCCGGACCAGCTCGGCCAACCGCGCCGACGAGGTGATCCGGACCCGTTCCCGCTCCCGGATGATCGCCGAGGCGATCCGCCCGGCGAACTTCTCCTCGCCGTAGACCCGCAACAGCCGGGTCAGCTCCGGGTGGCCGTAGGTGTTGACCACCTCCTCGGCGGTCGTCCCCCGGGTCTGGTCCATCCGCATGTCCAGCGGTGCGTCCTGGGCGTAGGCGAACCCGCGGTCGGGCGCGTCCAGCTGGAGCGAGGAGACCCCCAGATCGAACAGGATCCCGTCGATCGTGGGGTAGCCCAGCCGGTCGAGCACCTCGGGCAGCTCGTCGTAGACGGCGTGCTCCAGGTGGACCCGGTCGGCGAACCGGGCCAGCCGGACCCGCGCGTGGGCGAGGGCCTCGGTGTCCCGGTCCAGACCGATCAGGACCGTCTCCGGATGCGCCGCGAGCACCGCCTCGGCGTGACCGGCCAACCCCAGCGTCGCGTCGACGTGTACCGTCCGCCCGCCCCGACCCAGCGCGGGAGCGAGCAACTCGAGACACCTCTCGAGCAGCACCGGCACGTGCGTGCCGCGTAGCTCCCCCATCTGGACCCCCATTGGTTGCACCGGTTCAGTTGTGTACGCGTCCTGTCGTCGGACGACGCCTGCGTCGTACCGCCAGATCCCCATCCGCTCCCGGCCAGTTCGTGGGTCGCGCCCCACGGAGACTGGATCGTGCGCCTGGCACCGGGGAAGGGGTGCCAGGAACTCGAAGCGGCTGGAGATCTCGCAGTACGTCGGGGCGCCGTCACGCCCTACAGACCGCCGGGCAGCACCCCCTCCGAGATGTCGGCGAAGTCGTCCTCGCTGTCGGCGAGGTAGCTCTCCCACGCCGCCCGGTCCCAGATCTCCACCCGGGTGCTCGCGCCGATGACCACCAGATCGCGGTCGAGAGCGGCGTAGCCGCGCAGATGGGCCGGGATGGTGACGCGGCCCTGCTTGTCCGGGACCTCGTCGTGGGCACTGGCGAAGAAGACCCGGCTGTAGGCCCGAGCCGCCTTGTTGGTCATCGGTTGGGCGTGCAACTGCTGCGCGATCCGCTGGAACTCGGGCATCGGGAAGACGTAGAGACAGCGCTCCTGCCCTTTGGTGATCACGACACCCCCCGCCAGCTCGTCCCGGAACTTGGCCGGAAGGATCAACCGGCCCTTTTCGTCCAGGCGTGGAGTGTGGGTGCCGAGAAACACCGGCCCAACCCCCTCGCCCTGAGCGGCGTTCGCGGCGCCGCTGACCCCCCGGGCCGGTGGGGCCCTCCCGGCCTCACCATCGCGCCCCACTCTACTCCACTTCCCTCCACCTGCAACCAGATTCGCCCGCGTGGCGCGCCGGTTTCGACGACAAAAACGCACGTCAGAAAGGGTGGAGCCGAGTGGAGGGCCGGCGCGCCCCGGTGCGCCGCGTCCGCTTTCCGACATTGATCGACTCCGTCCGACCGCACCGTCGGAGGTGGACCGACGGCCGCCGGCGGGACGGAGGGAACGCCCTCGGTCTGAGATCGGGCGGGGGCGCCGGTCCGGTAACCTCGCTCGCGTGACGGACGCGAAGATGCCCATGCGGGCAAAGGTGGCCAGCTCCGTGTCGCGTACCGCCGCGGCGCTGTCGCGGGCTGCGGGCCGCGGCGACGGCTCGGTGATCGGTGGCTGGATCGGCCTGAAGATCGACCCGGACCTGCTCGCCCACCTCGCGGCCGGGCGGGCGATCGCCCTGGTCTCCGGGACCAACGGCAAGACCACCACCACCCGGTTGGCCGCCGCGGCAGTCGGCGTGCTCGGTCGGGTCGCCACCAACTCGTTCGGCGCCAACATGCCCACCGGGCACACCTCGGCGCTGGCCAAGGCGGGCAGCACGCCGTACGCGGTGCTGGAGGTGGACGAGCACTACCTGGCCCAGGTGCTGGAGGCGACCGACCCACACGTGGTGGCGCTGCTCAACCTCTCCCGGGACCAGCTCGACCGGGCCAAGGAGGTCGCCATGATGGCGCAGCTCTGGCGGGCCGCGCTGGTGCGGCACCCGGAGGTACGGGTGGTGGCCAACGCCGACGACCCGATGGTGGTGTGGGCCACCACACCCCCGCCCGAACACGACAGGCGACTCGCCTCGCCGCACGTCACCTGGTTCAGTGCCGGCCAACGGTGGCACGACGACTCCTGGGTCTGCCCCGAGTGCGGCTCGACCATCCAGCGCTCCGGCGTGCAGTGGTGGTGCAGCGGTTGTCCGCTGCGTCGGCCCGAGCCGAACTGGGTGGTCGAGGACGAGGGGGTGACCGATCCCACCGGTGCCTGGCACAAGGTCAAGCTCCAACTCCCCGGCAAGGTCAACATCGGCAACGCGGCCACCGCGCTGGCCGTCGCCGCCGAGTTCGGGGTACGCCCGGTCGACGCGGTCCTGCAGCTGGGCAGCGTCACCTCGGTCGCCGGCCGGTACGCGCAGGTCGACCGGGACGGGCGCAACATCCGGCTGCTGCTGGCGAAGAACCCGGCCAGCTGGCTGGAGGCGTTCGACATGGCCGACCACGCCCCGACCCTGCTCTCCATCAACGCCCGGGACCCCGACGGGCTGGACACCTCCTGGCTGTTCGACGTGGACTTCGCCCCGCTGCGCGGCCGGCAGGTGCTGATCACCGGCGACCGGGCGTACGACCTGGCCGTCCGCCTCGACGTCAACGACGTGCCGTTCCAGCACGTACGGACCTTCTCCGAGGCGCTCCGGGCGGTCCCACCCGGCCGCCTGGAGGTCATCGCCAACTACACCGCCTTCCAGGACATCCGAGCGGAGCTGGACCGTGTCAACTGAGAGCCTGCGTATCGTCTGGATCTACCCCGACCTGCTCTCCACCTACGGTGACCGGGGCAACCTGCTGATCCTGGCCCGGCGGGCCCGGCAGCGCGGCATGCCGGTGGAGACCATGGAGGTCCGCTCCGACCAGCGGCTGCCGGCCACCGCCGACATCTACCTGATCGGCGGCGGGGAGGACGGTCCGCAGGCGCTCGGGGCGCAGCGGCTGCTCGCCGACGGTGGCCTGCACCGGGCGGTGGCCCAGGGCTCGGTGGTCTTCGGCGTCTGCGCCGGCTACCAACTGCTGGGCACCTCGTTCTTCGCCAAGGGCACCCAGTACGCCGGGCTGGAGCTGCTGGACATCGCCTCCGACCGGGGCCCCAGCCGGGCCGTCGGTGAGCTGGCCGGCGAGATCGACCCGCGGCTGGGTGTCCCGGCGCTCACCGGCTTCGAGAACCACGGCGGGCGTACCCGCCTCGGTCCCGGTGTCGCGCCGGTGGCCAGGGTGACCGCCGGGGTCGGCAACGACGGCCAGACCGAGGGGGCCTGGCGCGGCAAGCTGCTCGGCACGTACTCGCACGGGCCGGCCCTGGCCCGCAACCCGGCCCTGGCCGACCTGCTGCTGCGCTGGGCCACCGGCGTACACCAGTTGCCGCCGTTGGACGACACCTGGCACGAGCGGCTGCGCTCCGAGCGACGCCACGCGGTGGCAGCCGCCGCCCGACCGTGACCCCGCAGGGCCGGGAGCCGCACGGGCGGCTCCCGGCCGGCGGGGCCGACTCCGGGCCCCGGGAGAGCGCAACCCCCGCCGGAGCCGGCGCACCTCCCGACGGAGCAGGTGCCGGCCCGCCGCCCGGCGGGAACGCCGCGGGTCGGCGGCTGCGGCCCGGCCCCACGGCGGTGTTCGCCGCGCTCCGCCGGATGGCGGCGCAGCCCTCGGCCCGTCGCTTCCTCCTCCTGGTGGCGATGCTGGCCGGCTTCGGTCTGCTGGTGCTCCTGGTGCCGCTGCCCGCCCCGGGCGAGATTCCGCAGCTGGCCGACCGGCTGGGCCCGTTCGCGCCGTTCGCCGCGATCGTCGTCGGGACGCTGCTGCTGGTCGCCCTGGTCCCCCGGACCTTCGTGACGCTCGCCGCCGGCGCCGTCTTCGGTCCGTTCACCGGCGCGCTGTACGCCCTCGGCGCGGCGCTGCTCGCCGCCGCTCTGGGCTTCGCAGCCGGTCGCCTGCTCGGGCGGGAGTTCGTCGCCGAACGGGTCCGCGGCCGGCTGGCCCGGCTCGACCACTGGTTCGCCAGGCAGAGCGTGTTCGGCGTGATGACCGTACGGCTGCTGCCGATCTCCGGCTACGGCCTGGTCAGCTACGGCTACGGCACCACCGGCGCGCGGCTGCTGCCGTACCTGGTGGGTAGCGTCCTGGCCTCCGCGCCGACCGCCCTGGGCTACGCCGCGATGGGTGCCTCGGTGACCACCCCCGGCGGGATCAACTGGTACGCCGCCGCGCCGGCCACGCTGGGCCTGGTCGCCAGCGCGGTGCTGGTCGCCCGCTGGTGGCGGGCCGAACGCAGTCGGCGCGCCGCCCGCTGACCCCACCGTCGGCCCGTGGCTGGACGGCACCCACCCCGCCACCGTCTCCGGGGCGTGGGCCACGTACGCCGGCTGGGCGGCGGTGGCCGCCCTGGTCACCATGCTCGCGCTACACCGCCGCGACCCCTGACCGTTGCGCACGCACCACAGGCCAGCGGCGGTGGTGAGAAGGGCCCCCTGCTATACCGAAAGCGTTAACCGGGGGCCCTTCCTTTCACCTCACAGGACTACGGAGACCATGCGGCCCTTGACGACGATGACCTTGCGGGGGTCCTTGCCGGCGAGGATGCCGGCCACGGCTTCCAGGGCGGCGGCGCGCACGGTGTCCTCGGCGGCGTCGGCGGGGACCTCGACGCGGCCCCGGACCTTGCCGTTCACCTGCACCGGGTAGGTCACCGTCTCGGCCACCAGCAGGGCCGGGTCGGCGGTCGGGAAGTCGACGTAGGTGAGCGAGCCGGTGTGGCCCAGCCGCTGCCACAGCTCCTCGGCCACGTGCGGGGCGAACGGGGCCAGCATCAGCACCAGTGGCTCGGCCACCTCGCGGGGGGTGGCCGGCAGCCGGGTCAGCCCGTTGGTCAGCTCGATCAGCTTCGCGATCGCGGTGTTGAACCGGATCCCCGCCATGTCGGCCCGGACCCCGTCGATCACCTTGTGCAGCAGCCGGCGGGTCGCGGCGTCGGCCGGCTCATCGGTCACCCGTACCGCGCCGGTCTGCTCGTCGACGACCGCCCGCCAGACCCGCTGCAGGAACCGGTACGAGCCGACCACCGCCCGGGTCTCCCACGGGCGGGACACCTCCAGCGGCCCCATCGACATCTCGTACACCCGGAAGGTGTCCGCGCCGTAGACGGCGCACATGTCGTCGGGGGTGACCACGTTCCGCAGCGACTTGCCCATCTTGCCGTACTCGCGGCGGACCTCGTCGTCACCCAGGAACCAGCCGCCGTCGCGCTCGACGACCTCCTCGGCCGGCACGTACGAGCCGCGCGTGTCGGTGTACGCGTACGCCTGGATCATGCCCTGGTTGAACAGCCGGCGGTACGGCTCGAACGACGAGACGTGGCCCAGGTCGTACAGGACCTTGTGCCAGAAACGCGCGTACAGCAGGTGCAGCACCGCGTGCTCGGCGCCGCCGACGTACAGGTCGGTGCCCCCGCAGTCGCCCTCGCCCTGCGGGCCCATCCAGTACCGCTCGTTCTCGGCGTCGACGAACCGGCCGGAGTTGGTCGGGTCCAGGTAGCGCAGCTCGTACCAGCAGGAGCCGGCCCACTGCGGCATCACGTTGGTCTCGCGGGTGTAGCGCTTCGGCCCGTCGCCCAGGTCCAGCTCCACCTCGACCCAGTCCCGCCGACGCGACAGCGGGGTCTCCGGGGAGCTGTCGGCGTCGGTGGGGTCGAACGTCTTCGGCGAGAAGTCGGCCACCTCGGGCAGCTCGACCGGCAGCATCTCCTCGGGCAGCGCGACCGCGTTGCCGTCGGCGTCGTAGACGATCGGGAACGGCTCGCCCCAGTAGCGCTGCCGGGAGAAGAGCCAGTCACGCAGCCGGTAGGTGACCGCGCCGGTGCCGTGGCCGTTGGCCTCCAGCCACTCGATGATCCGGGCCTTGGCCTCGGCGACCCCCAGGCCGTCCAGGTCCAGGCCGCGTTCGGGCGCGGCGCTGTTGATCGCCGGGCCCTCCCCGGTGTACGCCTTGCCGTCGAAGCCCTCGCTCGGCTGCACGGTACGCACGATCGGCAGGTCGAAGACCTCGGCGAAGGCCCAGTCCCGCTCGTCCTGGCCGGGCACCGCCATGATCGCACCGGTGCCGTAGCCGGCCAGCACGTAGTCGGCGACGAAGATCGGGATCTGGCTGCCGGTGACCGGGTTGACGCCGTACGCGCCGACGAAGACGCCGGTCTTCTCCCTGGAGTCGGCCTGCCGCTCCAGGTCCGTCTTGGCCGCCGCCGCCTTCCGGTACGCCTCGACGGCCGCCCGGGGGTTGGCGTGCCCACCGGTCCAGGCGTCCCGGGTGCCGGCCGGCCAGGCCGCCGGCACCAGCGCGTCGACCAGCTCGTGCTCGGGCGCCAGCACCAGGTAGGTGGCCCCGAAGACGGTGTCCGGCCGGGTGGTGAAGACCCGGATCGGCTCCCGGTTTGTGCCGAAGTCGATGTGTGCGCCGGTGGAGCGGCCGATCCAGTTGCGCTGCATCAGCTTGATCGGCTCGGGCCAGTCCAGGGCGTCCAGGTCGTCCAGCAGCCGGTCGCCGTACGCGGTGATCCGCATCATCCACTGCTTCAGGTTGCGCTTGAAGACCGGGAAGTTGCCCCGGTCGGAGCGTCCGTCGGCGGTGACCTCCTCGTTGGCCAGCACGGTGCCCAGCCCCGGGCACCAGTTCACCGGCGCCTGCGAGACGTACGCCAGCCGGTGGTCGTCGACGATCGCGCGCTGCTCGGCGGCGCTCAGCTCGGCCCAGGGCCGACCGTCCGGGGTGGGTCGCTCACCGGCGGCGAACCCGGCGACCAGTTCGGCGATCGGCCGGGCCTTCTTCGCCTCGGTGTCGTACCAGGAGTTGAATACCTGCAGGAAGATCCACTGGGTCCAGCGGTAGAAGTCGGTGTCGATGGTCGCCACCGACCGCCGCTCGTCGTGGGCCAGCCCCAGCCGGCGCAGCTGCGTGCGGTACCGCTCGATGTTCTGCTCGGTGGTGGTGCGGGGGTGGGTGCCGGTCTGCACCGCGTACTGCTCGGCGGGCAGGCCGAACGCGTCGAAGCCCATCGCGTGCAGCACGTTGCGCCCGGCCATCCGCTGGAAGCGGGCGTAACAGTCGGTGCCGATGTAGCCCAGCGGGTGCCCGACGTGCAGGCCCGCCCCGGACGGGTAGGGGAACATGTCCAGCACGTACATCTTCTCGGCGCCGGCGCGCGGGTGGCTCGGGTCGGCCAGCGGACCGGTCGGGTTGGGCGCGTGGAAGGTGCCCTCCCGCGCCCAGGTGTCCTGCCACCGGCGCTCGATCTCGCCGGCCAGCTGCGCGGTGTACCGGTACGGGGGAACGTCGCCCGTCGGTGCGGCGGCCTCAGTCATGGCGTCTCCTCGGCGCGTTCTGCTCGAAACGGTGGTCGGTGTGGCGGGGTCGGGACTCTGCTGCGGGCACGAAAAAGCCCCTCACGCAGGAGGGGCCGCCGTGCTGCTCACGCGTCTGCGCGGATCAGCACGGCCCGGTAAGAAGCAGGAAGACTCCGGCCATGCCCGGCAGTGTACCCCGCCGCCGCGGCCCGGGTGCCCGCCGCCGCGGCCCGGGCCCTGCTGTCGGGGGTACGGGTCGCCTGCCGGCCGCGGATTAACCCAGCGCAGTCGTCCGGCGACGACCGGTCGCCTCTCCCGGTGGATATTCCCCGGGTAACCCGGCGTCGACCTGCGGGGGTCGGCGATAACCGTAAACATGGTTAGCCTGAGAGACCAGTGAGATTCCTGCGGCAGACGAGGCTGACCCGTCGCGTGCCCGTCGGCGGGGCCCGGTGCCCTGCGACGAAGCTGCCGTCGGAGGCGACGAGGAGGAGGCCCGTGACACAGCAGACCTGGGACGAGGTGGGCGGACTGCTGCCCGACGACGAGTTCCGCACCGCCAGCGAAGCCATCGTGGGCAACATCGAGCAGGTCATCGAAGGCAAGACCGCCACGGTGCGGCTCGCCCTGGCCGTCCTGCTCGCCGAGGGCCACCTGCTCATCGAGGACGTCCCGGGGGTGGGTAAGACCAAGCTGGCCAAGGCGCTGGCCCGCTCCATCGACTGCTCCGTACGCCGCATCCAGTTCACCCCCGACCTGCTGCCCAGCGACGTGACCGGGGTCAGCGTCTACAACCAGGAGACGCACGACTTCGAGTTCCGCCCGGGTGCGGTCTTCGCCAACCTGGTCGTCGGCGACGAGATCAACCGGGCCTCGCCGAAGACCCAGTCCGCGCTGCTGGAGTGCATGGAGGAGCGGCAGGTCACCGTCGACGGTGTCACCTACCAGCTGCAGACGCCGTTCATGGTGATCGCCACCCAGAACCCGATCGAGATGGAGGGCACGTACCCGCTGCCGGAGGCCCAGCGTGACCGGTTCACCGCCCGGATCGCGATGGGGTACCCGGGTCCGGAGGCGGAGCTGGCCATGCTGGACGGGCACGGCGCCCTCGACCCGTTGCAGGAGCTGCGCCCGGTCTCCGACGCGGCGACGGTGCGTCAGCTGATCGCCACCGTGCGGCAGGTGCACGTCGCCGACGCGGTCAAGCAGTACGCGATCGACCTGGTCACCGCCACCCGGGAGGCCCCCGAGCTGCGACTGGGCGCATCCCCCCGGTGCACCCTGCAGCTGCTGCGCACCGCCCGTGCGGTGGCCGCCCTGGAGGGCCGGGACTACGTCCTCCCCGACGACCTGCAGACGCTGGCCGTGCCGGTGCTGGCCCACCGGATCATCCCGACCGCCGACGCGCAGCTCGCCCGGCGTACCACCGACGCGATCGTCGCCGAGCTGGTGCACCGGCTGCCCCTGCCGCACGACCGGCAGCGTTCCCCGTACGACACCCGGTCCGCAGGCGGCAACGGCCGGCCGCCGTTCGAGCCCCGGAGGCCGTGACCGTGCGTGACGGGCTGCGCGGCCTGACCACCCGGGGTCGGTCCTTCCTGGCCGCCGCGGTCGCGGCGGCCATCTCCGCCGGCATCCTGGGCGAGAAGGACCTGCTGCGGGTGGCCGTGCTGCTGGCCGTCCTGCCGTTGCTCGGCGCAGCCTACGTCGGGCGGAGCCGGTACAAGCTGGCCTGCAGCCGGTCACTGGATCCGCACCGGGTGCCGGTGGGGGCCAGTTCCCGGGTGGTGCTGCGGCTGCAGAACATGTCCCGGCTGCCCACCGGGACGCTGCTGCTGGAGGACCGGCTGCCGTACGCGCTGGGCAGCCGGCCCCGGGTGGTGCTGGAACGGCTCGGCGCCCACCAGGCCAGCTCGGTGGCGTACACGGTCCGCGCCGACGTGCGCGGCCGGTACGAGGTGGGTCCGCTGGTGGTCCGGATGACCGACCCGTTCGGGCTCTGCGAGCTGAGCCGGTCCTTCCCCAGCACCGACCACCTGACGGTGATTCCGCAGGTCACCCCCTTGCCGTCGATCCGGCTGCCCGGCGAGTACGCCGGCAGCGGTGACAGCCGGGCCCGGTCGGTGGCGGTGCACGGCGAGGACGACACGGCGACCCGGGAGTACCGCCGCGGCGACGACCTGCGCCGGGTGCACTGGAAGTCCACCGCCCGCACCGGTGAGCTGATGGTCCGGCGCGAGGAGCAGCCCTGGGAGAGCCGGGCCACGGTGGTGCTGGACACCCGCGCGTACGGTCACAAGGGTGACGGGCCGACGGCGAGCTTCGAGTGGGCGGTCTCGGCCGCCGCGAGCGTCGCGGTGCACCTGCGGCAGTCCGGTTACAAGCTGCGGTTGGTCACCGGCTCCGGGGTGGACGTCGACGCCGGTGAGGGCACCGGGGACGGCATGGTCCTGGACCAGTTGGCCGACGTCCGGCTGGACCGGCACATCGAGATCACCGAGCTGGTCCAGCGGGTCCGTCAGCGCGCCGACGGCGGCCTGATCATCGCCCTGCTCGGGTCGCTGAGCCCCGCCGAGGCGGAGCTGCTGTCCGGGCTGCGCGGCAACGGGGCGACCTGCGTCGGGTTCCTGCTGGACAGCTCGACCTGGCTCAGCCTGCCCCCGAAGGCCCGGACCGAGGCCGAACACGCGCACGGTACGGCCGCGCTGGCCCTGCTGCAGAACGGCTGGCGGGTGATCGGCGTCGACCACGGCGCCCAACTGCCGGCGCTCTGGCCCCAGTCGGCCCGGGGCTCGCAGGGCTTCGCGCTGCGGGCGGCGATGGCCGAGACGGTGTCCGGGGGCAGGAAGTGACGATCGACCAGTGGAACGGAGTGGCGTGGTGACCGCGCACCGCAATCTCGGCTTCGTCGCGGCGGCGGCGACGCTGCTGGCCTCGGCGCCGTTGTCGGCCATCTTCGAACGGTGGACCTGGCTGATCCAGTCGGCTGTCGTGGTGGCCGCGGTGGCCGGCGTGGCGGCGTTGACCCGGCTGGTCCGGGCCCCGCTGTGGGGCCAGGTGCTGGGCATGCTCGCCGGTCTGCTGCTCGCCCTGAACTGGCTCTTCCCCAGCGGCAGCGGGCTGGCCGCGCTGGTGCCCACCCCGGGCACCTTCGCGCACTTCGGCACCCTGCTCGGCGCGTCGCTGGAGGACATGCGCTCGTACGGGGTGAAGGTGCCGGACACCGACCCGTTGCTCTTCCTCGCCGTGCTCGGCATCGGCGCGGTGGCGGTGGTGGTCGACGTGCTCACCGTCGGGCTGCGCCGGCCGGCGCTGGCCGGCCTGCCGATGCTCGCGATCTACTCGGTGCCGGTCGCCGTCTACGTCGACAGCGTGCCCGCCGTGCCGTTCGTGGTCGGTGCCGTGGGCTACCTGTGGCTGCTGGTCACCGACAACATCGTCCGGGTACGCCGGTTCGGTCGCCGGTTCACCGGTGAGGGCCGCGACGTCCACGTCTGGGAGGCGTCCCCACTGGCCGCGGCCGGCCGGCGGTTGGCGGTGGTCGGGGTGGCGTTGGCCGTCGTGCTGCCGCTGGCGGTGCCGGGGATGTCCGGTGGGCTGCTCAACCGGCTGGGCAACGGGGCGGGCACCGGCACCGGCGGCCCCGGACAGGGCGGCGCGCCCGGTCGGATCGACCTGTTCGCCTCGCTCAGCGGCCAGCTCAACCAGTCCCAGGTCACCGACCTGATCAAGGTGACCACCACCGAGCCGAACCCGTTCTACCTGCGGTACGGGGTGGCCGACGTGCTGGAACCCAACGGCTTCCGGGTCCGTAGTCCCAGTGGCCGGTCGGTCGCCCAGGAGCTGCCCGACCCGACCGCGCGGGCCGCGAGCGGCGTCGAGCAACGCCAGTACCGGGCCACGGTGGAGATCAGCCGGGACCTCATCATGCCGCTGCTGCCGACCTACGCCGAGCCGGTGCGCACCGAGGACCTCAGCGGCAATTGGCTCTACGACCCCAACCTGCAGGTGCTCTTCTCCAACCGGGAGACCTCGCGGGGCAAGCAGTACTCGTTCGACTACGTACGCTCGGCGTTCACGCCCGACCAGCTGCGGGCGGCGCGTACCCTGCCGGCGGAGAACGAGATGCGGCGCCGGTACACCAACACCCCGCCGGTGACGGAGGTCGAGCAGCTGGTCAGTGGGTTGGTCCAGGGGCAGCGCACCGACTACGACAAGGTCCGCGCGATCTACGAGTACTTCTCCGCGGAGAACGGTTTCAGCTACCGGCTGAGCACCGAGGGCGGCACCAGCGGCCAGGACATCGTCAACTTCCTGGACAACAAGGTCGGTTTCTGCCAGCAGTACGCCGCCGCGATGGCGTGGCTGGTGCGGGCGGCGGGCATCCCGGCCCGGGTGGCGTTCGGCTTCACCAACGGCAGCCAGCGGGACGGCAACACGTACACGCTCACCAACCGCAACCTGCACGCCTGGACGGAGGTCTACTTCGACCGGTTCGGCTGGGTGCCGTTCGACGCCACGCCCACCTACGGGGTGCAGGGGTCGACCCGCTCCGAGTGGGCCCCGGACACCGACGCGCCCGAGCCGACCAGTCCCGAGGCCGACACCCCGGCCGCACCGGACGACCCGGCCGCGCCGGCTCCGGCCGAGCAGCAGGACGCCGCCGAGCAGGACATCGACACCGGCTTCGACCCGGCCGGTGGCGCACCGGTCGACGAGTCGCCCCGCTGGCCGTGGTGGACGCTGGGGATCCTCGGTCTGCTGGCGCTCTCGGCCGCACCGGCGCTGCTCCGGCTGGCGCTGCGTCGACGGCGGGCCCGCCCGACGGCGGTCACCGCCCCGGCGACGACGGTGGACGACCCGACCGGGTCGACCGCTACCGGCGACCGGCAGCTGGTGGTCGAGGTGGACGCCGACCGGGCCCGGGCGCACGCCCACGCCGCGTGGGACGAGCTGGTGGACACGCTTGTCGACTACCGGGTCCCGGTGGACCGGACGGAGACGCCCCGGGCCACCGCCGACCGGCTGGCCGGTGCCGCCCTGACCGGGCACGCCTCCGCCGCCACGGCGGCCCGGCTGCTCGGTCACGCCGAAGAACGGGCCCGGTACGCCCGCACTCCGCTGACCGGCGAGGACCTGCCGCCCGCACTGCACACGGTGCGCAGCGCGCTGGCCGAGCAGGCCAACCGGAGGACCCGGCTGGTGGCGACGGTCCTGCCCCCGTCGACGCTGCTGCGCTGGCGGACGGCCCTGGCGGAGTCGTCGGCCCGGCTGGTGGCCGCCTCGGGGCAGCTACGCCAGCGGCTGGTGCGCTGGAGTCCCCGGCGGCTCATCGCCGACCGCGCCACCCGCTGACGGCGAGCTGACACCGCGGCCGCCCGGGACAGTCGTCCCGGGCGGCCGCATCATGACGGGGATCGGTGTGCCGGGCGGACGTGACGGGCGTGACGGACGTGACGGGCGTGACGGGCTCTCAACGGGCAGCAAGATGCCACGAGGCTCGTCGGCTCCGCGACCTGCCTCGTGGCTGCTGGCTCGTCCCGCCCACTGTGCCGGCAGGACGAGCTGACCCATCAGGCCGGCTCAGCGAGCTGGTCCAAGCCCAGCGAGCTGAACCGGCTCCCTATCGGACCGGCTCAGCGACCGGCCCGGCTCAGCGGTGCCCTTCCGGGCGCTGCCGCCACCGGTCCTCCATCCGGTCCAGCATCGACGACCGACGCCCCGAACGGCCCCGGGGCCGCCGGCGGCTCGTCGTGCCACCCACCACGTGCAGGTCCGGTGACTGGGCCCGACGATGCGACTGCACCGCGAACGCCGCCGAGGCCAGCATCACGACGAAACCCGCCACCGCCAGCGGCGGCGTCTTGATCACCGCGCCGTAGACCAGTAGGGCGAGGCCAACGATGATCACGGCGGCAGCGACGAGCAGGCGACGCCGCGCGTGGAAACGCGGGTCGCTGGCGCGCACGGCCGAGGCGAATTTGGGGTCCTCGGCAAGCGACTGCTCGATCTGCTCGAACAGCCGCTGCTCGTGCTCCGAGAGCGGCACGGCACTCCTCCCCGGTCACATGGGTCGGCCCACTCGGGTCGACAGACCGTGGCAGCCATTCGGCTGCTTACCCGCAAGTCTACGAGGGGGGTCGCGCGTCGGAAAGCGGGACGACCTACGGGTGGGGAGGATTTTCGTTTCGACGGGGATCGGCCCTGCCGAGCAGACTGGCCGGACCTATGACGGACCGCCCGAATCGGGCAGCCGCGGCGTCCGCCGCGGCCTCCGCCTCCCGCCAGCCGCGCTCGGGAGCGCCGAGCGCGAGTTGCTGTGGGGTCTGGGCCGCCGCGGCCAGACCCTCCATCCGGAGCCCGACCAGTCGGATCGGCTCGGTCGGGTCCAGAGCGGTGAACAACGCCCAGCCGGTGTCGAACATCTCCCGGGCGGTGTCCGTCGGCACGTCGAGGGTGCGGGACCGGCTGACGGTGCGAAAGTCCGCCCACCGCACCTTCACCGCGACCGTCCGCCCGACCTGGCCGGCTCGGCGCATCCGGGAACCTACCCGCTCGGCGAGCGAGAGCAGGGCCCGGCGGATCTCCTCGGGGTCGGTGACGTCCACCTCGAAGGTCACCTCGGCACCTATCGACTTTTCCACCTGCTCCGGCACGACCCGGCGGTGGTCCCGCCCGGTGGCCAGGGCGTGCAGGTGCGTGGCGGCGGCCTCGCCGAGGGCCCGGCGCAGCATGCCGGCGGGTGCCTCGGCGAGATCACCGATGGTGTTCAGGCCGAGCCGGTGCAGGGTCGCCGCCGAGCGCTCCCCCACCCCCCACAGCGCCGAGACCGGCAACGGGTGCAGGAACTCGATCACCCGGGCGGCCGGCACCACCAACAGGCCGTCGGGTTTGGCCCGGGTGGAGCCGAGCTTGGCCACGAACTTCGTCGAGGCCACCCCCACCGAGCAGGTAAGCCCCAGCTCCCGCACGACGCGGGCCCGGATCAGCCGGGCGATCTCCACCGGCCGGCCGAACAGCCGCCGGGCCCCGGCCACGTCGAGGAACGCCTCGTCGAGCGAGAGGGGCTCGACCAGCGGGGTGACGTCCCGGAAGATCGCCATCACCGCCCGCGACGCCGCCGTGTACCGGGTGAAGTCCGGCGGCAGGTAGACCGCGTGGGGACAGAGCGCCCGGGCCCGCGCGGTCGGCATGGCGCTGCGGACGCCGTACCGGCGGGCCTCGTAGCTGGCGGAGCTGACCACGCCGCGGTTGCCGACCCCACCCACGACCACCGGCCGACCCCGCAGCTCGGGGCGGTGCCGCACCTCGACCGAGGCGAAGAAGGCGTCCATGTCGACGTGCAGGATCGAGCACCCGGTGTCGTCCGCGTCCGGGCCGGCGCCCGGACCGAGACCCGCGCCCGGACCGAAGCCCGGACCGAAGCGTGGATCACCACCGCGCGGCAACCACTGGCTACGCCCCATCCCCGCAGGTTAGCCGCCGGCTACGACAACCTGGCCGGTCAGCCCCGTACGACCAGCAGCGGGACGGTCATCTCGACGGCGGTGTCCGCGCCGTGGTACCCCACCAGCCGGGACGCCATCGGCGGCTCGGACCGGGTGGCCACCACCGCGTGGGTGTCCCGGCAGATCACCACCACGTCACCGAGGCGCGCCAGGTGCTCCGGGGCCACCGGCCCGAACCAGCCGGTGGCCACCGCCTCGTCGCGGGTGAGCACCCGGGCGGCGGCACCCAGCGTCGCCGACCAGGCGGCCAGCACGTCGTGCTCTGCTCCTGGCTCGACGTGCAGGTAGCGGACCCGGGGCTCGCCCGTGACCAGCCGCACCCCGGCCCGCAGAAGCGGATCGGCGTCCACGTCGAAGCGGTGTTCCACCGGGATGTTGAGCTGCCCGTGGTCGGCGGTGACCAGCAGCGCCGCATCCGCCGGCAGTCCGTCGACCAGCCGGGCCAGCAGCGCGTCCAGCTCGGCCACGGCGACCCGCCAGTGCGGCGAGTCGACGCCGGTGACGTGCCCCCACCGGTCCACGTCCGGGTGGTAGCCGGAGACCAGGGTCGGCCCGGTGCCGGCGGCCAGCGCGGTCAGCAGCTCGACGGCGAGCGCGTCGAGGTCGGCGGCGCCCCGGAAGTCACCACCCCGGTTCGCGGCCAGGGTCAGGCCACTGCCGCCGTGTTCCGGGCGGCTGACCACGGTCGTGGTGACTCCGGCGGCCCGGGCCCGCTGCAACTGGGTGGGCACCGGCTGCCAGCGCGCCGGATCCGGATCGTCGCCCCACTCGATGTGGCTGAGCACCCGGTCGCTGCCGGGCACCCGGACCCGGAAGCCGAGCACCCCGTGCTCGCCCGGCGCGACCCCGGTGCCCAACGTCACCAGGCTGGTCGGGGTGGTCGACGGGAAGCCGGTCACGATCGGTCGGCCGGCGGTCGCGGCGAGGCCGGCCAGCGTCGGCGCGTGCGGGGCGGCCACCGGGATCTGGTACCAGCCGAGGCCGTCGACGAGCAGCACGGCGATCCGGCGTACCCCGGCCAGCCGGGGCGCCAGCCCCAACCGGTCGACCGCACCCGGCACCCCGAGCACGGCCAGCGCGCTGGGCAGCACGTCGACCAGACCGTCCCCGGCGTAGCGGGGCGCCACCGGCGTCAACGGGTCCGCCGGCGGAACGTAGCGGCTCATGCCGGCCGACGGGCGAAGACGTGCAGCGCGGCGGCCAGGTCCCGGTAGGGCGACCGGCCGGCTAGGGCCTGTTCCAGGTCGAGCAGGGCCGCCGGCTGGCTGTCGGCCACCGCGGCGGGCAGCAGGTCGGCCAGGACCCGTACCCCGTGGATCTCCTCGACCACCGCCCCGGCGGCGCGCAGCAGGTCGGCGGCGCTGTCGGCGTCGTAACGGCGGCGCAGGGTGTCCTTGGGGCCGGCGGTGCCGGCCGGGTCGGCGGCGAGCGTGGCGGCGGTGTCCAGGTGGCCGTTTGTCGCGCGGGCCAGCACCGCGGCGGCCCGGCCGGCGACCAGCACGCTGGCCGCGCCGCCCGGCCGCAGCGCGGCGACCAGGGCCGCCACCACCGGGGCCGGGTCGTCGACCACCTCCAGGACGGCATGGCAGAGCACCAGGTCGACGCTGCCCGGCTCGACCAGACCGGCGAGCGCGTCGCCGTCGCCCTGCACGGCGCGTACCCGGTCGGCGACCCCGGCCTCGGCGGCCCGGCGGGTCAACGCGGCGAGCGCGTCGGGGCTGGCGTCGACCACGGTGACCTGGTGTCCGGCCCGGGCCAGCGGCACGGCGAAACCGCCGGTGCCGCCGCCCACGTCGAGCACGGTCAGTCGGTCACCGCCGCGCCGTTCCAGCTCGGCCCGGAGCACCGACCAGATCACGGCGGTACGCGGGGTCAACGGCGGCCCGGCGAGCGGGTCTCGGGTCTGCTCCACCCGGTCGAGCCTAGTCACGGCCGCCCGGGCGCGCAGGGCCCCCTCCGGTGCCCCGCAGGTGTGGCCCCGGGGTCACACCTGGTTGGTGGCGGGAGGCTCGTCCTCGGCGCGGGACCGGCGGTCGTTGGCCACCGGGCCGTCGGTCACCGCGTACTCCCGCGACTCGGCGTGGTGGACCGGTACCCACCCCGCACCGAGCCGGGTCCGCCGCGTGTTGGCCACCGCGTTGTAGCCGTTGTTGCCCATGCTGTTGTTCTTCCTCTCCACGGACGACGAGATCACCAGATCTTCGCCGGCACCCGACGGGACCAACAAGATGCTCCCGTGAGGCGGCTACGCGCGAGTCTCTCCCGAGAATCGTCGCGGTAAACAGCGTTGTGACATTGTCGACGGTTCGCCACCGGTCCGCGACCGCCGCGCCGGACCGGCGGCGCGGGCTCAGCGGAAGTCCCGGGAGGCGGGATTGACCGGCGCGTCGATCGCGTCGAGCCGGTCGGCGGTGAGGCCGGTGACCCCCTCGTGACGCTGCAACCGACCCCGCACCACCAGGGCGGCGCTGGTCCTGGCCACCCGGCGGTAACGCTGCCACAACCCCGGTGAACAGGTCACGTTGAGCATCCCGGTCTCGTCCTCCAGGTTGAGGAAGGTCACCCCACCGGCGGTCGCCGGCCGCTGCCGGTGGGTGACGATCCCACCGACCCGGATCCGGCGACCCGGCTCCACCCGCCCCAGCCCGGCGATCGGCACCGCCCCGAGCGCGTCGAGCCGGTCCCGCAGGAACCGGGCCGGATGGCTCTCCGGCGACAGGCCGGTGGCCCAGACGTCGGCGACGAGGCGGTCCACCGCCGCCATCCCGGGCAGCATCGGCGCGGCGGTGCCGGTGACCGTGCCGGGCAACCGGCCCGGTGCGTCCTGGGCCGCCGCGCCCGCCGCCCAGAGCGCCTGCCGCCGGGTCAGCCCGAAACAGGCGAAGGCGTCCGCGGTGGCCAACGCCTCCAGCTGCCCGGCGGTCAGGCCGACCCGCCGGGCCAGGTCCGGCATGTCCCGGTACGGCCCGTGCGCCGCCCGCTCCGCCACGATCCGCGTCGCCGCGTCGTCACCGAGGGTACGCACCCCGGACAGTCCCAACCGGACGGCCGGCCCGCCCAGCCCCCACCGCGACGGCGGCTCCCCCGGCACGCTGCCCCACCGGGTGCTCGGGGTGCTCTCCAGGCAGGCGTGCACGTCGCTGGCGTTGACGTCCGGCCGGCGTACCTCGACGCCGTGCCGGCGGGCGTCGTCGACCAGGGTCTGCGGCGAGTAGAACCCCATCGGCTGGGCGGCCAGCAAGGCGGCCAGGAACGGGCCGGGGTGGTACCGCTTGAGCCAGGAGCTGGCGTACACCAGGTAGGCGAAGCTCATCGCGTGGCTCTCCGGAAAACCGTAGCTGGCGAAGGCGGTGAGCTTGCGGTAGACGTCATCGGCCAGCTCGCCGGTGATGCCCCGCCGCGCCATGCCGGTATAGAGCCGGTCGGCGATCCGTTCCATCCGCTCCACCGAACGTTTCGCCCCCATCGCCCGACGCAGCTGGTCGGCCCCGGCCGCGTCGAAGCCGGCCAGGTCGATGGCGAGCTGCATCAACTGCTCCTGGAACAGCGGCACCCCGAGGGTCTTCTCCAGCGCGTTGCGCATCAGCGGGTGGGCGTACGTCACCGGCTCCTGGCCGTTGCGCCGCCGGATGTACGGGTGCACCGAGCCGCCCTGGATCGGGCCGGGCCGGATCAGCGCCACCTCCACCACCAGGTCGTAGAACTCGCGGGGCTTGAGCCTCGGCAGGGTGGCCATCTGGGCGCGGCTCTCCACCTGGAACACCCCTACCGAGTCGGCCCGGCAGAGCATGGCGTACACCTCGGGGTCGTCCAGGCCCATCTCCCCCAGGTCCAGGCTCGCGCCGATCATGTCGTAGCCGTAGTGCAGGGCCGAGAGCATGCCGAGGCCGAGCAGGTCGAACTTGACCAGCCCGACGGCGGCGCAGTCGTCCTTGTCCCACTGCAGCACGCTGCGACCGGGCATCCGCCCCCACTCCACCGGGCAGACCTCGATCACCGGCCGGTCGCAGATCACCATCCCGCCGGAGTGGATGCCCAGGTGCCGGGGGAAGGTCTGCACCTCGTCGGCGTACGCCACCACCTGCTCGGGGATGCCCTCCACGTCGACCGTGGCGACCGGCCCCCAGCGGTCGATCTGCTTGCTCCAGGCGTCCTGCTGGCCGGGGGAGAAGCCGAACGCCCTGGCCACGTCCCGCACCGCCGACCGGGGGCGGTAGGAGATGACGTTGGCCACCTGGGCGGTGTGCTCCCGGCCGTACCGGGCGTAGACGTGCTGGATCACCTCCTCCCGGCGGTCGGACTCGATGTCCACGTCGATGTCGGGTGGGCCGTCGCGTTCCGGGGCGAGGAACCGCTCGAAGAGCAGCCGGTGCCGCACCGCGTCCACGTTGGTGATCCGCAGCGCGTAGCAGACCGCCGAGTTGGCCGCCGAGCCCCGGCCCTGGCAGTAGATGTCCTGCGCACGGCAGAACGCCACGATGTCGTAGACCACCAGGAAGTAGCCGGGAAAGCCCAGCTCGTCGATCATCCGCAGCTCGTGCTCCAGCTGCCCGTACGCCTCGGGGTGCGCCTCGGGCGGGCCGTAGCGCTCGCCGGCCCCGTCCATGGTCAGCTTGCGCAGCCAGCTCATCTCGGTGTGCCCCGGCGGCACCGGGTACGCCGGCAGCCGGGGCGCCACCAGTTGCAGGTCGAAGGCCAGCTCCGCGCCGAAGGTGGCAGCCCGGGCCACCGCGCCCGGGTACCCGCCGAAGCGGGCCGCCATCTCCGCGCCGCTGCGCAGATGGGCGGTGCCGGCGGCGGGCAGCCAGCCGTCGATCTCGTCCAGGCTGCGCCGGGCCCGCACCGCCGCCAGGGTGGTGGCCAGCCGTCGCCGCCCCGGGGTGGCGTAGTGCACGTTGTTGGTGGCCACCGTGGGCAGCCCCGCCGACGCGGCCAACTCGGCGAGGGCGTCGTTGCGGTCGCCGTCGACCGGGTGCCCGTGGTCGGTCAGCTCCACCGCCACCGTCTCCGCGCCGAACAGCGCGGTGAGCCGGTCCAGCTCCCGGGCCGCGGCGTCGACGCCCGCGTCGAGCAGCGCCGCCGGTACGTGCCCCTTGCGGCAACCGGTGAGCACCAGCACGTGGTCACGCAGCTCGGCGGCCACCTGCTCCAGCTCGCCGTAGACCGGGCGGCCCTTCTCCCCGCCGCGCAGCTGGGCCCGGGCGATGGTGGCGGCCAGCCGGGCGTACCCCTCGTGGCCGTGGGCGAGCAGCAGCAGGTGCCGACCCTGCGGGTCCGGCTCGCCGTGCTGCGGGCCGGGCAACCCCAGCGACAGCTCCGCGCCGAAGACCGTCGGCAACCGCAGGGTACGGGCCGCCTCGGCGAACCGGACCACCCCGTAGAAGCCGTCGTGGTCGGTGACGGCGAGCGCGGTGAGCCCCAGTCGGGTGGCCTCCTCGGCCAGCTCCTCCGGATGGCTGGCCCCGTCGAGGAAGCTGAAGTTGCTGTGGGCGTGCAA
Source organism: Micromonospora yangpuensis (assembly GCF_900091615.1). Classification (NCBI taxonomy): domain Bacteria; kingdom Bacillati; phylum Actinomycetota; class Actinomycetes; order Micromonosporales; family Micromonosporaceae; genus Micromonospora; species Micromonospora yangpuensis. Next base: position 4,573,338 of record NZ_FMIA01000002.1, read on the forward strand.
CTCGGCGTACGGCACCACGTCGGTGGGCGGCGCCGGGTGGTCCCGCCCGGCCGGCGGTCGGTACGGCTGGCGGTGCCGGCTCCAGGCCGGTGCGTCCCCGCCGTCGGCGTCGACCGCGAGAGGGTCCACCACGTGCAGGTGCCGCTGCGCCCGCCCGGCGGGGCGGCCCGCCGCGCCGGGACGGCCGGAGAGCACCTGTTCCAGCTCCGACCAGGGCAGCTTCGGGTTGTGGAAGCTCACCGGACCACTCCCCCACGAGAACCCGGAAAGATATTGGAAGAAAAGTGCCCCTGGAGGGGCCGAAATCTTCCAAGATCTTTCCGGCCGGCCGAGCCGCCCGGGAGGCAGCCATCGACCGCGGGTAGGTCAGTCATAGATCGCCTCCACCCGCCACTGACCGGCCCGCACCACCAGCAACAGGGCGGCACCGTCGGCCAGGCAGACCTGGAACCGGGCCCGTCGGGACGCCTCGGCCGGCGCCCACCAGCGTTCGTCCACCGGCCACGGACCGGCCCACCCCACGATCCGGGCGGGTTTCGCCGTACCGACGACCAGTCGACACGGCACGGCGGTGAGCTGTAGCCGGGCGCTCACCTCGACCGGCCGGCCGGCGTCGTCGTGGACGGTCGCGGCCAGCGGCGCGGGCAGCACCACCGCCGGCGCGGGCGGTGGCAGCCGCCCCGGCCACGGCGGTTCACCCGGCCGGGCCACCCCGGCGGAGGACGCCGCGCCCGGAGGTAGGGGTGGCGCACCCGGGCGGGCCGGCAGTCGTTCGTCGCCCCAGGGCACCAGGCGTACCTGGTCGGCCGGGGAACGGCCGCCGCCCAGCACGGCGGTGACCACCGACTCCGGACCGAGGATTCCCTGTACCCGGCTCAACGCCCGGTGCGCCCGGTCCCGTTCCTCGCCGGCCTCCCCCCACAGCCCGGGTTGCAACCCGACCTGGGCCAGCAGCCCGTCGGGGACCAACCGCAGCCGGACGATCCCGGCGGTCGGCCGGGGTGGTCGGGAGTTCGGGTGTCGACCGCCGCCGGAGAGCCAACCGTCGAGTTGCCAGCGGACCCGGTCGGCGATGGCGGCGGCGGTCAACAGTCCGTCGTGTCGCCACACCCGGTGCAGTTCCTGGCCGTGTGCGGTGACCGCCTCGATGCCGAGTCGGGTGCAGGCCAGTCCGTACCCGGCGAGTCGACGGTGCAGCTCTTCGGCCAGGGCCCGGCCGGCGAAGGCCGCCGCGTCGACCCGGTCGACCGGCTCGTCGTACGCCGCGGTCACGGTGAGGTCGGTCGGCGGCTGCCGGGGGGCGAGCGGTCGGTGGTCCCGACCGGCGGCGAGCCGGTGGGCCAGCGCGCCGTCGAAGCCGAACCGGGTAAGCACGTCGCCGGCGGGCAACGCGGCGAAGCCGCCCAGGGTACGTATCCCGAGCCGACGCAGCAGGTCGGCCAGGGCCGGCCGGCCCAGTGCCTCGACCGGTCGGCCGGCGAGGAACTCCGGCGTCTCGCCCGGTGGCACGATCCGGCCGGTACGGGCGGCCAACCCGGCGGCGAAGACCCCGTCGGCGATCCCCACCTGGCTCTCCACCGCGCAGGACTGGGCGACGTGTTCGACGAGCTGTTCGGCGGCGGTCTCCTCGCCACCGAGGTAACGGCTCGGGCCCCGGGCCGCCACCGCGCAGGCACCGGCGCGGACCACCTCGACCCCGGCGACCACCTCCTCGACCGCGGCGACCACCGGCTCGAACGCCCGGGCGTCCCGGCCGGGGTCGTGCTCGACCACCGTCAACTGTGGGCAGCGCCCCTGGGCCTCGCGTTTGCGCAGCCCCCGGCGCACCCCCTCGGCCCGGGCCGGTTCCGAGCAGGCCACGACCCGGTTGGCGTGCAGCACCGCGACCGGGCCGGTGGCCGGTACCCCGTCGACGATCTCGGCGGCGAGCACCGGCCAGTCCGGGCACCAGAGCAGCATCGTCCGCACCGGCCCACCGGCCGTCCCCGCGTTCCCGGTCATACCAGCGCGACCAGCGGGCCGCTGGTGGTCGCCGGGGCGACCGGGGCGGTGCTCGGGTGGGGCGGACGCGCGGTGGCGGACCGGGGGATGATCCGGGTGCGCTCGGCACCGGGCAGCCACAGCCTGATCTCCTTGGGGCGCGCGGCGGCACCCCGCCCCCGGGCGGAGACGGTCACCTCCCGGCGGCGGAGCCGGCCCCGGCCCGCCCCGAGCCCCTCCCAGACCCCCCGGACCACCTGCAGGGTGACGTCCGCACCGGTCCACCGCCCGTACGGCACCAGCACGCTGCCCCGTTGACGGGCCCGGGCGGCCAACCGGTGGGCGGCCGAGGGGGCGACCGTCTCCGGCGCCATGGTGACCACCAGGTCCACCCCGTCGATCAGCGCGGCGACGACGGTCGCCCAGTCCGGCCCCGGGTCCGGCACCAGGGCCAGCCGGTCGAGGACGACACCGGCCTCGGCCGCCGCGCCGGCGGCGAGGCCCGGCACCCCGACCACGGCACACCAGGAACCGGTCCGGGACGCCTCGGCGAGCAGCGCCAGCAGCAGCGATGTGCCGCCGCTGTGCCGGGGATGCCCGGTGGCGACCGCGACAGTGCTGCCCCGGCGCAGCCCACGGTGGGGCAGCAGACCGGTCAGCTCGGGGGCCACCGGGAGCATCCGGTGACCACCGGTCGGCCCCGGCGCGCTCGCCGGAGCGACCAGGCCGGCGAGCGCGGTGGAGCCGACCACCATACGGCCCGCCATCGGACCTACCCCCCGTCGTGTGTCTGCTGGGTCAACTGCCGTCGGACGCCCGGCCGGCGGTCAGGCGGCGAGACCATCGAGTGGGGGTTGGTGGGCGATGCCCAGTGCGGTCTCCACCACCGTCACGAACGCCTCGGCGGCGCGGAGCAGATCGTCGGCCTCCCGGGCGTTGACCACCCGGGGGATGCCGGCCTCGGCAGCGGCTCGTTTACCGGCGGCCGAGGCGAAGAACCGGGCCCACTCGTCGAGCTCCGGGGCGACCGTGCCGAGCAGGACCCACACGCTGGTGACCCGGTTGCGGCGGGCGGGCGAGGGGCGGGCCCGGGCGGCGAGCAACGCCGCGGCCGCCCGCAGCGCCGCCAGGTGGGCGGCCGCGTAGCGCAGACCGTCGGGTCGGGTCTGGGCGGCCTCGGTCAGCCCGCGACGGGCCACCGCGAGCAGTTGGGGCGCGGTGCGGTGGGGCAGTACGTGCGCCGGCACCGTCGGTGCCTGAGCCGGACTGGTAGGCATGTGTCTCCTCCACGGGCCGAAGCGGTCACCTCGCCGGCGGCGGAGCTCAGGAGCCCACACCCCGGCGAGACGTCCAGGCGGCGCGGAGGAAGACGCGCCATGGTGACGACCGGCCGGGTGTGGACGCTTCCCCACACCACACCCGGCCGGCGAAACCGGCGGGTTCGTCGTCCGCCGCCCGGGGGTCGTGGGCGGCGGACGACGTTCCTGCCTGACGGGACCGGACTCGCGACTGCCCGGTGCCCGGCGCGGTCCGCGGAACCGCGCCTGCCGGGAGCCGGTGCCGCGAAACACCTCTCCCGGCGTTGGAACGCACGTACGAGTAAATCGAACACGCGTTCTAACACTGCCGACAGTACACCTCCCCCACGACAAAAACGCAACGTCCGGCCAGCTCCAGCGTGGCGGGGTGTCCGCGGGGGCTAGCCCGGCGTGGAGAGCGAGTTGTACTCCTCGGCGGGCTGCTGACCGGAGAGCTCCCGGATGGCGGCCATGATCTCGTCGGTGGCCGCCCGCCGGGCCCGACCACCGGCTGCACCCGTCGGTGGCGGGGTGAACCGCAGCGGCGTACCGAAGTGCACCGTCAGCCGGCCGGGCCGGGGCAGCCGGGCGCCGACGGGCTGGATCCGGTCGGTGCCGCCGACGGCGACCGGGACGACCGGAGCGCCGGAGGCCAACGCGAGCCAGGCCACCCCGGTCCGCCCACGGTAGAGCCGACCGTCCCGGGACCGGCTGCCCTCCGGGTGGATGCCGAACGCCTGCCCGGCGGCGAGGACCCCGAGCGCGGCGTCCAGGGCCGCCTGCGCGGCACGATGGCCACCCCTGGGTACCGGTACGGCGTCGACGGCGGTCAGCACGGTCCGCAACAGCCAGCCCTTCACCCCCGGCTGCCGGAAGTACTCGGCCTTGGCCAGGAAGGCCACCGGGCGGGGCGCGACCAGCGGGACGACGAAGCTGTCCAGCACGGACAGGTGGTTGACGGCCAGGATCACCGGCCCCTGCCGCGGGATGTTCTCCCCGCCCCGGACCTCCGCCCGGAACAGCAGCCGCACCAGCGGGGCGAGCACCGATCGTGCGGTCGTCTGCAACAGCATCTCGTCCCCCCGGGGGCGTCGGTACGGGCGTGGCGGCGGGTGGGCGGCCACCGCGCACATTGTCTACGGGCACCGCGCACCCGCTCCCCGCGCCCGCCGCAACTCCCACCGCATGCAAGTCCCATGAACGGGGCCAGGTCCGGTGTACGACAGGCGGCAAACCGCGCACTCCGTTGACACGAATAATCACGCGCTGCTTCCCTGTCGACATCGCGCGGACGAATGTTCCGCAATTTTTCGACAGCAGTAACAATCGGAGGGAACCGTGTCGCACAGCCCGTTCCACCGCAGCGTCGCCAGCCGGCTGCTCATCCTTTCCGCACTCGTCCTGCCGCTGTTGTACGCCACCGGCGCGACCGCCGCCCCGACAAGAACCACCGACCGTGCAGGAACCATCGACCGCGCCGGAACCGCCGACCCCGCAGGTACCGCCGGAACCGCCGGTCCGGCCGCAACCGGTGTCCCGGCGACGGTCGACGCCGACGGCACCGCCCGGTTCACCCGCGCCGCCGGCCCGGCCACCGACCCGGCGCGGTACTGGACGGCCCGGCGACTGGCCGCCGCGACCCCGCTGGACGAGACGGCGAAGACGGCGGCCGCCACCGGGGGCGCGCGCACCCCACTGCCCCGGCCCGACGCCGTGGTCCGGTACGCCACCGGCGAGGCCGCCCCGGCCGCGGCCGCCCGACGGGCGGTGCAGCTCAACGAGTCGATCACGGTCGGGAAGATCTTCTTCACCAACTCGACCACCGGTGCGGGCAACTACTGCTCCGCGAGCGTGGTCAACAGCGCCGCGCGCAACATGGTCTTCACCGCCGCGCACTGCCTGCACGACGGGCCCGGTCGCACCTGGCACACCGCGAACTGGATGTTCGTCCCGTCCTACCGGGACGGCGCGCGGCCCTACGGCAGCTGGAGCTGGTCGACCCTGGCCGTGCCGAGCGGGTGGGTCAGCACCCGCGAGCGGCAGTACGACGTCGGCGTGGCGCTGGTGATCGGCAGTCGCTCCGTGGTCGACGCGGTCGGCGCCAACGGCCTGTTCACCGGGGGCGGCCGGACGTACCACTACGACATCTTCGGCTACCCGGGCAACCGCAGCGGTGGCGAGGTGCAGTGGGTCTGCTCCGGCACCTCCTCCGACGGCGGCAGCAACCGGATCGAGATGGGCTGCCCCTGGGGCGGCGGGGCCAGCGGCGGCCCCTGGTACTACCGCTACGACAACAGCACCAGAATCGGCGACGTACACGGGGTGACCAGTTACACCAACGATCGCGACAATCCCTCGTACATCGGTTCTCCGTATTTCTCGGACGCCGTTGTCGGCACCCTCTACCGGACGTACGCCAACCGGACCTGGTGACCGACGGGGACGCAATTTACATTCACTTTCCGGGGGCGTCCCGGCCAGCTCGACCGGGACGCCCCGAATCAGTTTCCGCCGCCTGCCGACACCGGTGCGTGGCACGATGGACGAGATGGCACGGAGCCACGAAGGGAGTTTGGCGATGACCGGTCGAGCCGTGATCGGAGCGGGCGTCGCCGTCCTCGTGCTGCTCGGTGGGGCCGCCGGAGTCGCCGGGTGGCTGCGGGTCGGCGGTGACCGGCCGGTCGGCGGCCCGCCCGCCGGGATCAGCGAGACGACCCGCTCCACCAGCGCCCCGCAGGAGGCCGCGGAGTACTGGACCCCGGAGCGGATGCGCGACGCCGAACCGGCCCCGATGCCCGAGGGGCGCACTCCCTGACCCGCCCGGCCGACGAGGCCACCGCCCGGGCACCGGCGAGATGGAACGCCAGGTACCGGGGAGATCCCGGGGACCGGCACCGGGGACAATGGCCGGCATGCCCGGTACCCCGGAGTTGGTCACCCTGCACGTGTGGCGGATCCGCCCGAGCGCGCTGCCCCGGGCGCTGGTCCGGATGGCACTCGACCCACGCCGGTTGCGGGCCACCGACGGCGTCCGGTTCGGCAAGGTGCTCGGCACCGGGACCGGCACCGGTTTCGGCCCCGGCGACGCCGACCCGACCCGCTGGGCGGCGCTGACCGTGTGGGACGACCCGAGCGCCGCCGCCCGGTTCGACACCTCGCCGGTCGGCCGGGCCTGGGCCCGCCTCGCCGCCACCGCCGTCCGGGTCGACCTGCGCCCGCTGAGCAGCCGGGGCGAGTGGTCCGGCCAGCGCCCCTTCGGTGACCCGCCCGGCGGCCGGGTCGACGGGCCGGTGCTGGCGCTGACCCGGGCCCGGCTGCGTCCGGCCCGGACCCTCACCTTCTGGCGGGCGATACCGCCGGTGGCCGCCGCCCTGCACGCCGCGCCGGGTCTGCTCGCCCGCTTCGGCGTCGGCGAGGCCCCGCTCGGTTGGCAGGGCACGGTCACCGTGTGGCGCGATCCGACGGACCTGGTCGGGTTCGCGTACCGTCACCCCGAGCACCGGGCGGCGATCACCCGGACCGCCAGCGAGAACTGGTACGCGGAGGAGCTTTTCGCCAGGTTCGCGGTGCGGGACGTGGTCGGTGACCGGACGGTGCTGGGTTGGGTCGCCGACGGCGACGCGGGAACGGTGAGGGGCGGACAGGCGTGAGGTTGGTGCGGTGGACGCCGGACGATCTCCTGCGGCGGCTGGACGACGTGGTCGCCGTCTACGGCGAGGCGATGAACTACCGCGCCGGCCTGTTGGAGGCCCGACGTGGTTACATCGCCACCCACGTCCGCCGCCCCGACTTCCGCGCGGTGGCCAGCCTGACCCGCGAGGGTCACCTGGCCGGTTTCGGGTACGGCTACCGGGGATCGGCCGGCCAGTGGTGGCACGACCAGGTGTACCGGGCCCTGGCGGTGCCGGAGCGGCAGCGCTGGCTGACCGACTGTTTCGAGGTGGTCGAGTTGCACGTCCGGCCCGCGGCGCAGGGCCACGGTCTGGGTGCCCGACAGCTGCGGGCGCTGCTCGGCATGGCCCCGGGTGGCACCACCCTGCTCTCCACGCCGGAGGCCGACGAGCAGACCTCACGGGCCTGGCGGTTGTACCGCAGGTTCGGTTTCGTCGACGTCCTGCGGCACTTCCACTTCCCCGGCGACGAGCGCCCCTTCGGCGTACTCGGTCGGGACCTGCCGTTGGCCCCGGCCGAGCAGGGCCCGTCGTGACCCGGCACCGGCTGCCCTGGCTGATGCTGGGCGCGTTGATCCTGGCCCAGATCTGCTACCCGTTGACCACCGGCGACACCCGGGCCGGGCTGACCGTGGCCACGGTGGTGCTGGGCTACCTGCTCTCGGTCGGCCACGCCCTGCTGACCCGGGGGCCCCGGACGGCGGCGGCGCTGGTCGCGGTGGCCACCGGCGGCGGCTTCGCCATCGAGGCGCTCGGGGTGGCCACCGGTTTCCCGTTCGGCACCTACGACTACTCGGGTGAGCTGGGCCCGAAGCTCGCCGGGGTGCCGTTGATCATCCCGTTGGCCTGGACCTGGATGGCCTGGCCGGCCTGGCTGGCCGCGGTCCGGCTCACCGGCGGGCCGGGACGGCTGCGACCGCTGCGCCGGATCGCGCTGGCCACCGTGGGGCTGGCCGCCTGGGACCTCTTCCTCGATCCGCAGATGGTCGCCGAGGGGTACTGGCGCTGGTTGAACGCCACCCCGGCGCTGCCCGGCCTGCCCGGCATCCCGGTCAGCAACTACCTGGGCTGGTTGCTCTTCGCGGTGCTGATGATGAGCGCGCTGCGGCCGCTGGCCGGGGCGGCGGTGGAGCACACCGGGCCGGCCGACCACCCGATGTTCGCGCTCTACCTGTGGACGTACTTCTCCAGCGTGCTGGCCCACGCGGTCTTCCTGGACCTGCCCGCCTCGGCGGTGTGGGGCGGGGTCGGCATGGCGGTGACCGCGGTGCCGCTGGCGGTGACCCTCGGCCGGCACCGCCGTCGCAGCCCACGACCCGACCGGCGGGACGAGCCGGTCGACGCCGGCGCGGTCGGCTGACGTGGGCCCCGGCCGCGGGTGCCGTGAGGTGAGCCGGTGACCGTCCTGTTCGCCCTGGTGCTCGGCGTCGCCGTGCTCACCGCGCACACCTGGGTCAACGCCACCCGCTGGCTGCGCCGACCCGGTGACCGACCGGCCGGGGTCGACGAGCCGGTCGCGGTGCTGCTGCCGCTGCGCGACGAGGCCGACCGGGTCGGTCCGTGCCTGTCCGCCCTGCTGGCCCAGCGAGGCGTGGCCGACCTGCGGATCGTGGTGCTCGACGACGGTTCCACCGACGGCACCGCCGAGGTGGTCCGGGCGACCGTCGGCGACGATCCGCGGGTCGACCTGCGCACCGGGGTCAGCCCGCCACCGGGTTGGCTGGGCAAGCCGCACGCCTGCCACCAGCTCGCCGGGCAGGCCGGCGCGGCGGGCGTCCTGGTCTTCGTCGACGCCGACGTGGTGCTCGCCCCGGACGCGGTCGCGGCGGCGGTCGGCGAGCTGCGGGCGGCCCGGGCCACCCTGCTGTCGCCGTACCCGAGGATTCTGGTGGGGTCGGTGGCCGAGCGGCTGATCCAGCCGCTGCTGCAGTGGTTGTGGCTGACCTTCCTGCCGCTGCGGGCGATGGAGGCCTCGGCACGGCCGTCGCTGGCCGCCGCCGGCGGGCAGTTCCTGGTGGTCGACCGGGCCGGGTACGACGCCGCCGGTGGCCACGCGGCCGTGCGTGACCGGGTGCTGGAGGACATCGAGCTGGCGCGGGCGGTGAAGCGGGCCGGCGGCCGGATCGCGCTGGCCGACGGTTCCCGGCTGGCCAGCTGCCGGATGTACCAGGACTGGCCGCAGCTGCGCGACGGCTACAGCAAGTCGCTCTGGGCCACCTTCGGGCACCCCGCCGCGGCGGCGGTCGTGGTCGGTCTGCTGCTGGCCCTCTACACCGTTCCCGTCCTGCTGGCCGTCGTCGCCGCGGTGGCCGGCGCGCCGCTGGTGACATTCGTCGCGTCGACCGGGTACCTGCTCGGGGTCCTCGGGCGGGTGATCAGCGCCCGGGCCACCGGCGGACGGTGGTGGCCCGACGCGCTGGCCCACCCGGTGTCGGTCGTGGTTCTCGGCTGGCTGACCCTGCGGTCGTACCATCTGCGGAAGCGGCGCCGATTGTCCTGGCGGGGCCGCCCGGTGACCTAGGAGGCGCGACATGGCACGGATCGTGGTCATCGGCGCTGGGGTGGGCGGGTTGGCCACCGCCGCCCGGCTGGCCGCGGGCGGGCACGAGGTCACCGTCTGCGAACGGGCCGAGACCGTCGGCGGCAAACTCGGCAGGTACGTCCACGACACCCCGACCGGCCCGTTCCACTTCGACACCGGCCCGAGCCTGCTCACCCTGCCGCAGGTCTTCACCGACCTGTTCGAGGCCACCGGAGCCAAGCTCGACGAGTACCTCGACCTGCTGCCGCTGGACCCGATCGTCCGGCACGTCTTCGCCGACGGCGGCCCCACCCTGGACTCCTGCGCCGACCCGGAGGTCTTCGCCACCCGGATCGCCGCCGCGTTCGGCGATCGGGCCGCCGCCGACTGGCAACGGCTGTGGCGGCGGGCCGGCCGGGTCTGGGACGCCTCCTGGCGGGACATCCTGCGCCGCAGCGTGGACTCGCCCCGCGACCTGGCCGCGTTGGCCTGGCGCCTGGGCGACCTGGCCGCCATCGCACCGGGGCGGACCCTGCGCGGGCTGGGCCGGCGGCACCTGCGCGAGCCGGGGCTGCGGATGCTGCTGGACCGGTACGCCACCTACACCGGCGCCGACCCGCGCCGCGCCCCGGCCGCGCTGGTCGCCGTCCCCTACGCCGAGTTGACCTTCGGCGGCTGGTACCTGCGCGGCGGGCTGGGCACCCTCGCCGACGCGCTGCTGTCGCGCTGCCTGGACCTCGGCGTGGTGGTGCAGACCGGAGCCACGGTGACCCGGATCGACGCCGCCGGCGGCCGGGTCCACGGGGTACGCCTCGCCGGCGTCGCCGCGCCGCTGCCCGCCGACGTGGTGGTGGCCAACGTCGACGCGCTCACCGTCTACCGGGACCTGCTGCCCGACCCGCGCCGGCTGGCCGGCCTGGCCGACCGGAGCCTGGCCGGCTTCGTGCTGCTGCTGGGCGTCGCCGGGAACTCCGGCCTGGCCCACCACAACGTCTTCTTCCCCCGCGACTACGACGCCGAGTTCGACGCGGTCTTCGGCGACCCGGGACGGGGCGTACCGGCCCGACCGGCCGTCGACCCCACCGTCTTCGTCACCGTCGCCGACGACCCGATGGTCCGCCCGGACGGCCACGAGGCGTGGTTCGTGCTGGTCAACGCCCCCCGCCAGGGCACCGCCGGATCGGCGGTCGACTGGCGTCGACCGGGGCTGGCCCAGGCCTACGCCGACCGGATCCTCGACGTGCTCGCCGAGCGGGGAGTGGACGTACGCGACCGGGTGCTGTTCCGCGAGATCCGTACCCCGGCCGACCTGGACACCGCCACCGGCGCCCCCGGTGGCGCGATCTACGGCACGGCCGGTGGCCTGCTACGCCCGGCCAACCGGGGCCCGGTCGCCGGGCTGTTCCTGGTCGGCGGCTCCAGCCACCCCGGAGGCGGGCTGCCGATGGTCACCCTCTCCGCCCAGATCGTCGCCACCGAAATCGGCCCCGCAGCGTAAGGAAGGGCCCCCTGTTAACGCATTCGGTAGAGAGGGGCACCCCTCTCACACCCCGGACCGTCAGGGACCGCAACGAACGCAGGCGGGACGCGGGCAGGCGGGGCGGGTCCAGGGCGGGGCGGGTCAGGTGGTGGCGAGCAGGGAACGGCGTACGGCGGAGAGCAGTTGCCCCAGCCCGAAGCCGGCCAGCAGCACCCAGACCGTGGCGACCATGGTGCTGGTGCCCGCGGCCAGGTCCAGCTGGATCAGCCCGGCCAGCCCGACCACCAGCAGCCCCAGCAGCGCCACGCAGACCCGGGTGGGCCGCTCCCCCACGGTCACCGCGCCGATCTCCCGCATCCCGGCCGAGACCGCGCGGGCCCGGACGTACTCGTGCAGCCAGGACAGCGCGCCCCCGGCGACCACCAGCGCTCCCGGCGCACCGAGCAGCCAGAACGCCACCAGCCAGGCGATCTCGCCGAGCCGGTCGGCGACCGAGTCGTAGACGTAGCCGAGCCGGGTGCTCCGGCCGGTCGCCACCGCCAGCGCGCCGTCGACGCTGTCGGCAACCGCGGCCAGCAGGACGAACAACGCGCCGAGGAACGGCCCGTTCGGTGGGCGTACGGCGAACAGCGGCACACAGAAGCAGAGCAGCACCCCGGCCACGGTCACCGCGGTCGGGGTGACCCGCAGCCGGCCCAGGACGTACCCGAGGTGGTAGGCGAAGCGAAGCCAGCCGCGGACCACCGGGGCGGCCACCCGGGGGTCGAAACCGCCGTGCAGCCGCGCCCAGGTGGTCGCGTACTCGTCCCAGTTCAGCTGTCTGCCCACCACGGATCAACCCTCGAAGCGGGTGTCAGGTGTCGCGGCAGCAGCCCTCACACCCGCGCGCCGACCTGCAGGTTCTGCCAGACCTCACGGGTGGCGGTGGAACGGTTGAGGGTGATGAAGTGGATGCCCGGCACACCTTCGTCGAGCAGTCGGCGACACATCTCGCTGGCCTGCTCGACACCGAGCCGACGGACCGCCTCCGGGTCGTCGCGGACCCGGTCGAAGCGCTCGGCCAGGGCGGCCGGGAACGGCGCGCCGGACAGTTGGGCGGAGCGCTCGATGGTGCTCATCTGGGTCACCGGCATCACCCCGGCCAGGATCGGGGTGTCGCAGCCGGCCGCCGCGACCCGGTCGCGCAGCCGCAGGTACTCGTCGGCGTCGAAGAACATCTGGGTGATCGCGAACTCGGCACCGGCCCGGCACTTGCGGACGAAGTACTCGGTGTCGCTCGTCACGTCCAGCGACCGCGGGTGCTTGTGGGGGAAGGCGGCCACCCCGACGCTGAAGTCGCCCGACTCGCGGACCAGCCGCACCAGGTCCTCGGCGTAGCGCACCCCCTCGGGGTGGCAGATCCACTCCCCACCGGGGTCGCCGGGCGGGTCACCCCGCACGGCCAGCACGTTGCGCACCCCCACCCCGGCGAGCCGGCCGATGACGTTGCGCAGCTCGGCGACGGAGTGGTTGACCGCGGTCAGGTGGGCCATCGGCAACAGGGTGGTCTCGGTGGCGATCCGCTCGGTCACCGCGACCGTGGTGTCCCGGGTCGAGCCGCCGGCGCCGTAGGTGATCGACACGAACGAGGGACGCAGCGGCTCCAGCTCCCGGATCGCCTGCCAGAGCAGGCGTTCGCCCTGCGCGGTCTTGGGCGGGAAGAACTCGAAGGAGAAGGTGGGCCGACGGGCACGGATCAGCTCGCCGATAGCCGGCTCTGGGGGAAGGACGGAGGGAAGACCGAGTGCCACCCCACGACTCTAGCGGGCGACGCCCCGCACGCCACGCCCTTCCCACGCCGGCCGCGCCCGTGGCGGCCGGAAGTGTCGTACCCCGGGGGTAGACAGGGACCAGCGCGGTGGGCAGCCGGCCACCCCGGGGGTACGCACCACCCCGGGGTACGGGTCAGCCGGTCGGACGCCGCGCGGGGGTCAGTGCTTCTGGTGGCGTCGACCGTCCCGTCCGTCGGGTGGGTCGCCGCCGCCACGTCGACGTCTGCCCCGGAGGTTGCCGTGCCACCGCCCGAGTCGTCCGGCCCGCCGCTGATCGGGCCGCTGATCGCCCAGCTCCGACTTGCCCGGAGGTGGAGCCAGCCCCGGCTCGCCGCCGAGCTCTGTGCCGTCTCCGACGTGCCGACGCTGGGCCGGCACGAGATATCCCGGTGGGAACGCCAGTTGCGGGTGCCCGGCGACTTCTGGCTCGGATGGCTCGCCGTGGTCCTGGCGGTGCCGGTCGCACTGCTGGTCGAGGCGGCGACGCGGACCCGGTCGCTCGGCACCGCACCGGCCGTCGTCGGGGCCCGCTCCCGGTCGGCGCTGCTGGCCCTGGCCCAGCGCTGGCTGCTCGACCCGGGTGACCCGTCGTTCGCTGCCGCAACCGGCTGGCTGCCGCCCACCGGACCGCCCACCGGAGCCGGGGCAGCGCCACCCACCGGAGTTCCGGCCCTGCCACCGGCCGGAGCCGGGCAGCCACCGCCGACGGGAGTCCCGGCGTTACCGCCCACCGGGCCGGTCGACCGGTCCGCCGAGGTCATCCGGCTGGCCGAGCTGCGCCGACTGGACGACCTGAGCGGTGGGGCGGAGCTGTCCGGGATCGGGTTCAGCTGGCTCCGGCGCGTCGCCCGGGCATCGAGCGAGGCCACGCCGGTCGACCGACGCCGGTTGCTGCCGGTGCTGGCCGAGACGGCACAGCTCTGCGGCTGGCTCGCGGCCGATGCCGGCGCGCCGACGGACGCCCTGGAGGCGTACCGCTTCGGGTTGCGGGCCGCCGGCGCCGCCGGTGATCCGGCGCTCGCCGGGCACCTGCTCGGCTCGGCCAGTCACCTGCTCGCCTCGGTCGGCGACCCGCACGGGGCGCTCGTCCTGGCCCGTACCGGGTACGCCGGTTGTCACACCGTCGCCAGCCCCCGGCTGCGGGCCCTGTTGCTGCACCGGATCGCGCTGGCCGCCGCGCTTGGCGGCCGACACCAACCGGCACGGTGTGCGTTGGCCGCCGCCCAACGGGCCGCCGACCGGGTCGAGGAGGATCGCGAGCCGCCCTGGCTCTACTGGGTGGACGGTCCGGAGCTCGCCGCGATGACCGGACGTGCCCTGGTGGTGTTGCGCCGCCCGCGACGTGCCGTGGCCCTGTTGGGCGTGGGGCAGGGCTCGGGGCGCCCCCGCAGCGGGGCTGTCTACGGCGGCTGGCTCGCCCGCGCCCACCTGCAGCTCGGTGAGGTGGAACAGGCCTGCGCGGTGGCCGACGACGCGCTGCTCGACGCGGTACGCGCCGGCTCACCCCGGGCGGTGACCCAGCTGACCGCCGTACGCCGAGGGCTCGCGCCGCACCGCCACCGGCAACCGGTACGCCGGCACCTCGCACTGGTTGCGGCCGCCGGCCCGTACCTGCCCCGCCCGGTCACCGGGTCCCGCCCCGACCCGACGGACCGGACCGCCCCACCCGTTGGGAACGGCGGAGCCGACCGACCCGGTACGCCGGCCCGGAGGGGTCCGGGCGGCCGAACGGGCAGCTCGGTCCGACCGGTCGTCGGTCGGCCGAACGGCGGACGGGCGGCGCGTCGGACCGACGGTCGTGCGGCGACACATTCTGAGACCGGCTAGCGTCGTGACGTGACCCACGCTGCCCCAGTTTCCCCAGTCGACCGCGCGGATCTTCGGCAACGTGTCGACAAGGCCCTGACGGAGTTCCTTACCGACCAGCGGAGCTGGATGGCCGGTGTCGATGCGGCGCTGGCCCCGGTGGCCGAGTCGATCGAGACGTTCGTGCTCGGCGGCGGCAAGCGGCTGCGCCCCGCGTTCGCGTACTGGGGCTACCGTGGGGCGGGCGGGATCGACTCCGACCAGGTGGTGACCGCCCTGGCGGCACTGGAGTTCGTGCAGGCCAGCGCCCTGATCCACGATGACCTGATGGACCGCTCGGACACCCGGCGAGGCGAGCCGTCGGTGCACCGCAGCTTCGCTGCCCGGCACCGTCGCGCCGGCTGGGGTGGGGACGCGGACGGCTTCGGCGACGCGGCGGCGATCCTCCTCGGTGACCTGTGCCTGGTCTGGTCGGACGAGTTGCTGCACTCGGCCGGGTTGCCGCCGCAGACGGTCGCCCGGGCCCGCCCGGTCTTCGACGAGATGCGCACCGAGGTGACCGTGGGCCAGTACCTCGACGTGCTGACCCAGGCCACCGGCGACACCTCGCTGGAACGGGCCGGCAAGGTCGCCCGGTACAAGTCGGCGAAGTACACGGTCGAGCGGCCGTTGCTGCTGGGCGCCGCGCTGGCCGACGCGCCGGCGGACGTCCGGACGGCCTACTCGGCGTACGGTCTGCCGCTGGGCGAGGCCTTCCAGTTGCGCGACGACGTGCTGGGGGTGTTCGGCGATCCCGCGCAGACCGGCAAACCGGCCGGGGACGACCTACGCGAGGGCAAGCGGACGTACCTGGTCGCGGCGGCGGTCGAGACGACCGACGACGCCGGTCGGGAGTTGCTGCTGGGCCGGCTCGGCGACCCGGACCTGGACGAGGCGGGCGTGGCCGAGCTGCGGGAGCTGATCGTGGCGAGCGGGGCGCTGACCCGCGCCGAGCAGCGGATCGTCACGCTCACCGACGCGGCGCTGGCCGCGTTGACCGCCGTCGACCTCGACACCGAGGCCCGGCAGGCACTTGTCGATCTCGCCATCGCCGCCACCCGACGGGCCGACTGAGCCCGCACCGGACCCCACCGGCCCCGGTCGACCCGACCATGTCCGATCTGGCACGGGCCGACCAGGACCGATCTGGCGCGGCCCGGCCAGGACCGGTGGGCGCCGGTCAGAAACCGAGCGCCTGGGCCCGGCGCTTGACCTCCCGGGCTAGGTCGCCACCGAGGGCTACCGCCGGGGTGCCGGGCAGCGTGTCGTCCGGCTCGTAGAGCCAGCGCAGCACGGCCTCGTCGTCGTAGCCGGCGTCGGCCAGCAGGTTGAGCACGCCGGGCAGATGCTTGAGCACGGTCTCGTTGGCCACCAGGTCGGCGGGGATCCGGCGGACCCCGTCGCGGCGGACGGCGAGCAGCTCACGGTCCCGGATCCGCTGGTGGACCTTGCTGATCGGCAGGTCGAGACGCTCGGCGACATCGGGCAGGGTCAGCCAGCCGGCCGGATCGGTCGGTCCGGCCAGTTCGGTCGGCCCGGTGCGGTCGCGGCCGGTCGCGGCCTGGTCGGCGGGTACTGGTTCGGTCACCCGGTCACCCTGCCACGCGACCGGACGGCACGGCCACCGGCACCCCCACCCGAGGGCCGGCGGATGGGATCCGACGGGACGCAGAGGCACCGTGAGCTGCTCTTACGTACGAGGACACCGGTTGTCGGAGGCTGGCTGTAGCATCCTGTTCTGCCCTGGCCCCCACAAGACTTAGACTTCTCGCCGATGGACACACAGGTCGCCGACACGCTGCTTGGCTCGCTGCTCGACGGGCGCTACCGCATCCGCGGTCGCGTGGCCCGTGGTGGCATGGCGACCGTGTACACCGCCACCGACGAGCGGCTCGAACGCACCGTGGCGGTCAAGATCATTCACCCGAGCCAGGCGCCCGAGGCACGCAACCGGCTGCCGGGCTTCGTGCAGCGGTTCACCGACGAGGCCAAGACGATCGCCCGGTTGACCCACCCCAACGTGGTGGCGGTCTACGACCAGGGCATCCACCGGGGCCTGCCGTACCTGGTCATGGAGTACGTCCGGGGTCGGACGCTGCGCGACGTGCTCGGCGAGCGGCGTCGGCTCAACCCGGACGAGGCGTTGGCCATCACCGAGCAGATGCTCGCCGCGCTCGCCGCCGCCCACCGGGCCGGGGTGGTGCACCGCGACGTCAAGCCGGAGAACGTGCTGGTCGCCGAGGCACCCACCGGCGGGCCGGCGAACCTGGTCGACAGCGTGGTCAAGGTCGCCGACTTCGGTCTGGCCCGGGCGGTGGAGGCCAGCGCGGACTCCGCCGACGGCAACCAGCTGATGGCCACCGTGGCGTACGTGGCCCCGGAGCTGGTCACCCACGGGCACGCCGATCCACGCACCGACGTGTACTCCGCCGGGATCGTGCTCTTCGAGATGCTCACCGGTCGGGTGCCGTACGACGGGGACCGTCCGGTGGACGTGGCCTGGCAGCACGTCGACCGGGACGTGCCGGCCCCCTCGACCCTGGTGCCGGGGCTGCCCCGGGTGCTCGACGAGTTGGTCGGCCGGGCCACCCGACGGGACCCCGGCGCCCGCCCGACCGATGCCGGTGCCCTGCTCGCCGAGGTGCAGGTGGCCCGGGAGGACCTGGGCAACGCGAACACGCACACCGCGGTCATCCGGCGGGTGACCGACGACGTCACGCCGATCGCACAGCCGACCATGGCGGTCGCGGCGGTCCAACCGGCGCAGCGGCCGTCCTGGGCCCGACTGCCGGAGGCCGAGGCCCGGCCGCACCGACGGCGGGCCGCACCGGAGCCGTCCGGCGTGGGGGCACGGCTGGCCACCGTCCGGGAACGGCTGGCTGCCGGCGCCCAGGGCCGGTTGGGCATCGCCGCCGTCATCGTGCTCCTCGGCCTGCTCGCCACCGCCGGTGGCTGGTGGTTCGGGGTGGGCCGCTACACGGTCGCGCCGGAGCTGACCAGCCTGACCAAGGCCGAGGCGGAGAACCGGGCCGACCGGGCCGGGTTCACCGTGGTCTACGCCGACCCGCAGTTCGACGCGCAGGTCCCCCGGGACGGGGTGCTCCGCCAGGAGCCGGCGTCGGCCGGCCGGATCCTCAAGGGCGGGACGATCACCCTGACCCTGTCGCTGGGCCCGGAGCAGTTCCCGGTGCCCGACGTGGTCGGCAAGGACTTCGAGCTGGCCGAGACGGACCTGCTCAACGCCCGGTTGGTGGTGGAGAAGGGCAGCGCCCGCTTCGACGACAGCCTGCCCAAGGGTGTGGTCGTGGAGACCAAGCCGAAGGCCGGCGAGGAGGTCCGCCCGGACACCAAGATCACCGTCATCCTCAGCAAGGGCCGGGCCCCGATCACCGTGCCGAACCTGGTGGGCAAGAACCTCAACGACGCCCGCTCGACGCTGTCCGGGCTCGGCCTGGAGGTCTCCGAGGATTACCAGGACTCCGACAAGCCCCGGGACGAGATCCTCGACCAGGATCCCAAGAACGGCGCCGGTGTCGAGCGGGGCGCCAAGGTGACGCTCAAGATCAGCAAGGGTCCGCCACAGGTGGGTGTCCCCCGGGTCGTCGACCTGCCCTGTCAGCAGGCCAAGCAGCAGTTGGAGGGCCAGGGCTTCCCGGTCACCGTGCAGTTCAACCCCAACGGCACCGTCCGGTTCCAGAACCCGGGCGAGGGCACCCAGGTCCCGCCCGGCACCTCGATCACCATCGGATGTTTCTGACCATGTCACCGCCCGCCGGCCCGACCGGCCAGCCAGCCCCGGACCGGGCCACCCCGGACCGGCCCGTCGGGGCGCACACGCCGACCTCCGGCGGCCTGGCGAAGGCCACCCTGCCGTACGTCGACGCGACCGGTGCCGAGGTGGCGCAGGTCTACGTCGGCAACTCCCGGGGCTGGGCGCTGCCGCCCGGCGACCCGGGTCAGGACGCGCTGTTCCGCACCGGTTGCGCCGAGCGCGGGCTGCCGGTCTTCATCCACGCCTCGCTGCTGGTCAACCTCGGCTCCCCCACCGCCGAGACGGTCCGCCGGTCGGCCGAGACCCTGGCCCACGCGCTGCGCCGGGGTGCGGCGATCGGGGCGCAGGGCGTGGTCTTCCACGCCGGCAGCGCGGTCGACGCCGGGCACGCCGAGGCGGCACTACGGCAGGTACGCGAGGCGTTGCTGCCGCTGCTCGACGAGGCGATGGCAGCCGAGGGCCCCCGGCTGCTGGTCGAGCCGAGCGCCGGCGGCGGGCGGTCGCTCGCCTCCCGGGTCGAGCACCTCGGCCCGTACCTCGACGCGGTGGACCGGCACCCCTGGCTCGGGGTCTGCTTCGACACCTGTCACGCCTGGGCTGCCGGGCACGACCTGGCCGCCGAGGGCGGAATGACCGCGACGCTGGACACCCTGGCGGCGACGGTGGGCGCGGACCGGCTCCGACTGGTGCACGCCAACGACTCGAAGGACCTCTGCGGCTCCACCCGGGACCGGCACGAGACCATCGGCAAGGGCAGCATCGGCGAGCCGGCCTTCGCCGAGCTGATGACGCATCCGGCCACCGCCGGCGTACCGGTGCTGGTGGAGACGCCTGGTGGCGACCGGGGTGCGGGGCACGCGGCGGACATCACCACCCTCAGACGCCTGCGTCCCTGACCCCGCAGGGCCAGGGACGCAGGCGGCGTCGCGGTCAGCCGCGCAGGATCCGGGTCAACACCCCGGCCGCCCGGTCGACGCCGTCGTCGTCGAGGTCCAGGTGGGTGACCAGGCGGGCGATGCGGGGACCGAGCACCGAGATCAACACCCCGTCGGCCCGGGCCGCGGCAGCCAGGCCGGGCGCGTCCAGCGTCGACTTGCTCAGATCCAGCGGTACGAGGTTGCTCCGCACCGTGCCTGCGAGCACCCCGAACGGGGCGACCGCCTCGGCGAGCCGGGCCGCCCGGACATGGTCCTCGGCGAGCCGCTCGACGTGGTGGGCCAGGGCGTACCGGCCGGCCGCGGCGAGGATCCCGGCCTGCCGCATGCCACCGCCCAACCGTTTACGGATCGTCCGGGCCCGCTCGATCTTCTCGGCGCTGCCCACCACCACCGAGCCGACCGGCGCGCCCAGGCCCTTGGAGAGGCAGACCGAGAGGGTGTCGAAGAGCCCGCCGTAGGTGTGCAGGGGCACCCCGTCCGCGACGTGGGCATGCCAGATCCGGGCCCCGTCACAGTGCAGGGCGATCCCCGCGTCGTCGACGATCCGGCGCAGTTCCCGGAGGGTGGCCAGCGGGATGATCCCGCCGCCGCCCCGGTTGTGGGTCTGCTCGACGGCGACCGCCCGGGTCGGCACCGCGTGATAGCCGCCCGCCGGGCGGATCATCGCCGCGACGACCTCCGGATCGACGTCCGCGCCAACAGGTGACCAGGTCCGGGTGGAGATGCCACCGTACGCGGCGGCGGCACCCACCTCGTAGGTGACGATGTGCGCGTCGGCGTCGCAGAGCAGTTCCTCTCCGGGCGGCACCAGCAGTTGCAGGGCGATCTGGTTGGCCATCGAGCCGGTCGGGGCGAACAGCGCCGCCTCGTGCCCGAACAACGCGGCGACCTCGGCCTCCAACGCGTTGACGCTGGGGTCCTCGCCGTACACGTCGTCGCCGACCTCGGCCCCGGCCATCGCGGCACGCATCCCCGGCGTCGGCCGGGTCACCGTGTCCGAACGCAGATCCACCAGCTTCGCGTCAGCCACTCTGCTTCCCTTCGGCCGCCGACTGCGGGGCTCGCAAGAACGGCTCACTCCTCGCGTCAGCCACTCTGCTTCCCTTCGGCCGCCGACTGCGGGGCTCGCAAGAACGGCTCACTCCTCGCGTCAGCCACGGAGCATCTCCGCTACGAGGAAGGCCAGTTCCAGTGACTGCTGGGTGTTCAGTCGGGGGTCGCAGGCGGTCTCGTACCGGTCGGGCAGATCCAGGTCGGCGATGTTCTGCGCGCCGCCGAGGCACTCGGTGACGTCCTCGCCGGTCAGCTCGACGTGCAGCCCACCGGGGTGGGTCTCCAGGCCCCGGTGCACCTCGAAGTAGCCGAGCACCTCGTCGACGATCCGGTCGAAATGCCGGGTCTTGTAACCGTTGGACGACTCGTGGGTGTTGCCGTGCATCGGGTCGCACTGCCACACCACCTTCGCACCGGCGGCGGTGACCTTGGCGACGATCGGCGGCAGGGCGTCGCGTACCTTGTGGTTGCCCATCCGGCTGATCAGGGTGAGCCGGCCCGGGATGTTCTCCGGGTTGAGCTTCTCGCAGAGCTCGATCGCCTCGTCGGGGGTGGTGGTGGGGCCGAGCTTGACCCCGATCGGGTTGGCGATGCGGGAGATGAAGTCGATGTGCGCGCCGTCGATCTGCCGGGTGCGCTCACCGATCCAGAGGAAGTGCCCGGAGAGCCCGTACGCCCGGTTGTCGGAGACCCGGGTCAGCGCCCGGTCGTACTCCAGGGCCAGGGCCTCGTGGGAGCAGTAGAGGGTGACGGTCCGCAACGCCTCGTCGTCGGTCATCCCGCAGGCCCGGATGAAGGCCATCGCCCGGTCTATCTCGCGGGCGATGGCCTCGTAGCGCTCACCGGCCGGTGAGTTGCGCACGAAGCCCTTGTTCCAGTCGTGCACCGCGTGCAGATCGGCCAGCCCACCGGCCAGGTACGCCCGGAGCATGTTCATCGCGGCGGCGGAGTTCGCGTACGCCCGGATCATGCGCTGCGGGTCGGCGGCCCGGGCCTCCGGCGTCGCCTCCAGCGAGTTGATCATGTCGCCGCGGTACGCCGGCAGCCCGCGCGCGTCGGTAGGCAGCGACCGGGGCTTGGTGTACTGCCCGGCGACCCGGGCCACCTTGACCACCGGCAGGGACGCCCCGTAGGTGAGCACGATCGCCATCTGCAGCAGGGTGCGGGCGTTGGCCAGCAGGTGGCTCTCGGTGTTGTCGACGAAGGTCTCGGCGCAGTCGCCGCCCTGCAGCAGGAACGCCTTGCCCTCGCACACCAGGGCCAGCCGCTGGCGCAACTGGTCGACCTCGTAGGGGGCGACCACCGAGGGGACGGTGTCCAGCACCCGGCAGACCTCGGCGACGGTGGCCTGGTCCGGCCAGGGCGGGGTCTGGGCGCGGGGCAGCTCCCGCCAGCGGTCCAGGCCGAGGGCGGCGTCCTCGGCGTCGACGGTCGGCCGGCTGGTCTGCAGGCCGGGGCTGCCCACCCCGGGATGGCTCAACTGGTGCCACTCTTGGCGCATGACAGAAAGCGTACGGCGACCGGCTGGCTGACCCCACATCGAGGTGGACGCTTCCGGCAGATGGGAGGCCGTGCCGGGGACGCCGGCCGGCGGGCGTACGAGCCGGCCGACAGGCCCCGCGGGCGGATACGCCCGGCCTGCCGGCAACGAGCCGGCGGATGCGCGCCCGGCCTGCGGGCGCTGGGCCGGCGGTGTGCTCAGCCGGCGGGGGTGGGGGTGGCCGAGAGGTCCGGGTCGGCGGGGCTGCCCGACGGGGCCGGGGTGCCGGGGGCCTCGCCGGAGATGCACCAGTCCGCGCCGGTACGGGTCACCGTGAAGTCCAGCGCCCGCTCGGCCTGGCGGCTGCCGGCGGTGACCGTCAGGGTGACCGCGACCTCCTGCCCGCGCGAGCCGGACCGGACCTCGGTGATGGTGGCCTGGGAGACCTCGAAGTGGTCGGCGAAGTCGCCGTTCGGGCCGGTGGCGGCGGCGTCGAAGCCCTCGTGCAGGGGCGCGCAGAACTGGTTGCGTCCGGCTGCGGCGTCCTTGGCGACCATCGCGTCGAGGTAGGCCTGCACCCGCTCCCGGGCCTTGGTGTCGGCCTCCTCGACGGGGGCCCGGTCCGGCCGGTCGGCCGGCTCTTCGTCACCGCCGAGGCTGCAGCCGAGCAGGGTGCCGGGCAGGAGCACCAGCGCGGTGACGGCGAGCGCCAGCCTGCCGCTGCGTACCGCCATCGGCCCTCCCCGTCGGTGTGCGTGGCCCGGGTCGTCGCGACCCGGGTCGAGCCGCGAGTCTGCCACATCGACCCCCTTGCATGTGGAGCCGTTCGGGGACAAACTTTCTGTTAACTTTTCTAACAGTAGGAGGTGTCAGATGAATCGACGCCGTACCGCACTGATCGCCACCGGGCTCGGTGGCCTCCCCGTCCTGCTCACGCTCACCCTGACCGGCCAGGCCGGGGCGCACGGCAGCATGCAGTCCCCGGCCAGCCGGACGTACACCTGTTTCCTGGAGGGGGCGGAGAGCCCGGACTCCGCCGCCTGCCGCGCGGCGATCGCCACCGGCGGCACCCAGGCGGTGTACGACTGGCACGAGGTCAACATCGCCAACGCCGCCGGCAACCACCGGCAGCTCATCCCGGACGGCCGGCTGTGCAGCGCCAACCGGGACAAGTACCGCGGCTTCGACCTGACCCGCGCCGACTGGCCGGCCACCGCACTGCCCTCCGGCGGCACCTGGAGCTTCGCCTACCGGGCCACCGCCGCGCACCGGGGCACCTTCCAGCTGTACCTCACCCGCACCGGGTACGACCCGACCCGGCCGTTGCGCTGGGCCGACCTGGAACTGTTCCACACCGCCACCGATCCGACGCTCAGTGACGGGGCGTACCGGATGACCGCCCGACTGCCCCAGCGTGCCGGGCGACACCTGGTCTACTCCATCTGGCAACGCTCGGACAGCCCGGAGGCCTTCTACACCTGCTCCGACGTCACCTTCGGCGGCACACCCCCGCCCACTCCCCCGCCGCCCACCACCACACCCCCGACGTTTCCCCCGCCGCCGACCACCGCCCCACCGACGTTTCCCCCGCCGCCGACCACCGCCCCACCGACGTTTCCCCCGCCGCCCACCACCGCCCCACCGACCACCGCGCCGCCCACGTTTCCTCCGTCGCCGACCACCGCGCCGCCGCCGACCAGCACCGCGCCGCCTACGTTTCCCCCGTCGCCGACCACCGCGCCGCCGCCGGGTCCGTCGACCTGGCGGGCGAACGTGGCGTACGCGGTCGACGCCCTGGTCAGCTACGCCGGCCGGACGTACCGCTGCCGGCAGGCACACACCTCGCTCACCGGCTGGGAACCACCAAACGTGCCGGCGCTCTGGCTACCGGTATCCACCTGACGCACGCCCACACCCGCAGGCACCCCCTTGCAGGTACGCCCCGAACACCTGACCTGATCGGACTGATCGGCCCGGCACGCTGGACGCGCCGGGCCGATCACCGCCACCCACGCGTCGGGTCCGGCGTTGATCGACACTCGTTCAGGGACAAAGGGCCCTCCCGGGCACCTGACGCCCCCGATATCCCGGAACGAGTGCCGATCATGAATCGCCCCCACGAGCGACCGGGATAAAGGGTGTCGGTGTGGAGGCGGCGGAGCCCCGGCAGGGTCGTCGACTGTGACGACCCGATAGCGCCACGGGGAGACGCCGTCATAGATGTTGCGCAACTTCCAGGATGATGTCCCCACCTGCCCGCCCGAGACCACCACAACAGGGAAACTGTCGCCTGACCGCCGAGGTCGCTAGGGGCGGATGGGGGATGGGGTGGTGCACCCGTGGGCAGCAACTGGCCGGGATCGGCCGGCGTCTGGGGCATACGCCGAGCCTCGGGCTGACGTCGCCGGAGCCCTGGGGCGAGGCGGAGCCGGTCCGCGTGGCCGCGAGAAGGGCCCCCTGCCAGCCCGCTGGTGAGAAGGGTGCCCTTCTCTACCGAAAGCGTTAACAGGGGGCCCTTCCTTACACCTCAGGTGAGGCCGGAGCGGATGGCGGTGATCAGCTCGCCGTTGCTGGTGTCGCCGGAGAGCTCCCAGAAGAACGCGCCGCCGAGGCTCTGGTTCTTGGCGTACGTCATCTTGCCGCCGATGGTCGACGGGGTGTCGTAGCTCCACCAGTTGCTGCCGCACTTGGCGTACGCGGTGCCGCCGACGGTGCCGGTGGCCGGGCAGGTGTTCTTGAGCACCTTGTAGTCCTCGATGCCCTGCTCGTAGGTGCCGGGGGCGGGCCCGGTGGCGGTGCCGCCCGGGGTGCTCTGGGTGACCCCGGTCCAGCCCCGGCCGTAGAAGCCGATGCCGAGCAGCAGCTTGTTGGCCGGGATGCCCTTGCTCTTGAGCTTCTGGATCGCCGCGTCGGACCAGAAGCCCTGCTGCGGGATGCCGGTGTACGAGGTCAGCGGCGAGTGCGGGGCGGTGGGGCCCTGCGGGGCGAACGCGCCGAAGTAGTCGTAGGTCATCGGCATGATCCAGTTGAGGTGGCTGGCCGCGCCGGCGTAGTCGGTGGCGTCGATCTTGCCGCCGTTGCTGCCGTCCGCGGTGATGGCGGCGGTGACCAGCGCCGAGGAGCCGAACCGGGTCCGCAGCGCGGAGGCCACGTTCTTGAAGGCGTTCGGGCCGCTGGCGTCACAGGTCAGGCCGCAGGCGTTCGGGTACTCCCAGTCGATGTCGATGCCGTCGAAGACGTC
Organism: Micromonospora yangpuensis; assembly: GCF_900091615.1. Lineage (NCBI taxonomy): Bacteria > Bacillati > Actinomycetota > Actinomycetes > Micromonosporales > Micromonosporaceae > Micromonospora > Micromonospora yangpuensis. The sequence goes on from NZ_FMIA01000002.1 coordinate 4,598,428, forward strand.
GGCCCAGCGCGGGTCCTCGACCAGGCTGTAGCAGCTGTTGGCGAAGGCGGTCGGGTTCTGCGCGGCCTGGGTGAAGCCGCCGGACCAGGTCCAGCCGCCGAAGGACCAGATCACCTTCAGGTGCGGGTACATCTTCTTGAGCTTGCGCAGCTGGTTGAAGCTGCCGCGCAGCGGCTGGTCCCAGGTGTCGGCGACCCCGTCGACACTGTCGGCCGCGGTGTAGGCCTTCTCGTAGTCGGCGTAGCTGTCGCCGATGGTGCACCGGCCGCCGGTGGTGTTGCCGAAGGCGTACAGGATGTGGGTGAGCTTGGCGGCCGAGCCGCTGGTGTGGATGTTCTTCACGTGGTAGTTGCGGCCGTAGACACCCCACTGGGCGAAGTAGCCGACGACCTTCTTGCCGCCGGGGTCCGGTGGGGTGGTCGGTGGCGGCGTGGTGGGTGGCGTGGTCGGCGGCGCGGTGGTGGGTGGCGTCGTCGTCGGCGGGGTGGTCGGGGTGGTCCCGCCGCCGCAGGAGACGCCGTTGACGGTGCAGCTCACGGGTGCACGGTACGCCCCGGTGCCGTTGTATCCCCAGCTGAACGACGCGCCGGGGGCGAGCGCGCCGGCCCAGCTCTTCTTCACCGCCACGTAGCGGCTGCCGCTGGCGGTGACGTCGGCGTCCCAGGAGCTGCTGATGGTGGTGCCGGCGGGCAGCTCGAACTCGATGCGCCAGGTGGCGACCGAGGCGGTCGAGCCGTTGGTGACGGTCACCTTGGTCTCGTGGCCGGTCCCCCAGTCCTGCGCCCTGGTGAAGGTCGCGGTGACACTGCCGGCGCCGGAGGCGGCGGCCACCGGGACCGTCGCCACGGTCACCGCGACCACGGCGCCGACCCAGAGGGCGCGGCGGAGCGATCTCTTCATGCGCGTCTCCTCAAACAGTTAGGAAAGTTTCCAATAACGATGCTGAGACGCTACTCACGGGTTCATCAATTCGTCAAGATGCACGCGCTTCGATCCCTGCCGAACCCGGGATCCACTGTCCTCTTGCCACGCTGTGCCACCGTGGTCGACACGAAACGTGTTTCAGCTGGAGGGCGCTGGAGGGCGACTGATGGCTCGACTGGTGATCGCGGTGGATCCGGCCACGGGCATTTCGCCCACCACGCTGGCGCGGACCTGGGAGGACGACGACGAGGCAGCCGCGCTGGGCACGGCGTCGCTGCACCGACCCGGCCCCGGCACCTTCTGGCCGGGACCGGCCGAGCTGGTCTGGGTGCCGTTGGCGGTCAACCTGGCCAGCACCCTGCTGTACGACCTGATCCGCCGCCTGGTGACTAAGCAACGCCCGCCGGTGGACGTCACGGAGTTGGAGCTGGTCGAGACGGTCTCCGGCGACGACCGGGTGGTGGTGATACGCCTGCGCCGGAGCCGTCGGTGAGCCCGCCGACCACCGGCGGGCCGGAGACGGTCATCCACGTCGCCGAGCGCTCACAGCGGTCCGACGGCGCGTTCGTCACCCGGGTGTCCTTCGGCGACGCCACCGAGTTCGAGGTGGTGCTCACCGATCCCGCCGAGCCCGGCGACGAGGAGCGCTTCGCCTGGTACTTCGAGGAGCACCTGCGCTTCCCCTTCCTCGACCGCGACCTGGCCGAGGACGCCGAGCAGCGGCTACGGGCCTACGGCGAGCGGTTGTTCGGACAGGTCTTCACCGGGGAGGCGATGACGCACTACCGCGCCCTGGCCCGGCGGGGCTTCGACGGGTGCCGGTTGCAGGTGCAGGGCTCGGCCGCCTTCCACCGGCTGCACTGGGAGGCGCTCTGCGATCCCGCGCTGCGGGTGCCGTCGGTGCTCCGGCTGCCGGTGACCCGGCGGGTGGACCTGCCCTCGGTCGGCTTCGAGCTGCCCCCACCACCGTCGACGCTGAACATCCTGGTGGTCACCGCCCGTCCGAACGGGCCGGCCGACGTGGGTTACCGGACCATCTCCCGGCCGCTGATGGACGGGCTGCGCCGGGCGGAGCGGCCGGTCGTGGTCGACCTGGTCCGCCCCGGCACCTGGCCGGCGCTGCAGCGGCACCTGCGCTGGAAGACGAAACTGCACGGCTCCGGCCACTACCAGGTGATCCACTTCGACGTGCACGGCGCGGTCACCGACTTCGCCGAGCTGACCCGCAGCCGCACCGCCGACCGGTACACCTTCTCCGGCTACACCTTCGCCAGCGCGCCCACCGCCTTCGCCGGCCAGCGGGCCTTCCTGTTCTTCGAGACCGCGCAGGACGGGCGGGCCGAGGCGGTCCCCGCCCAGGACGTGGCCGACCTGCTGGCCGAGCACCGGGTGCCGGTGGCGGTGCTCAACGCCTGCCAGTCGGCCAAGGAGCCGGTCAGCGAGGCCAGCCTGGCCCAGCGCCTGGTCGCCGCCGGCGTCCCGGTGGCGATCGGGATGGCGTACTCGGTGACGGTGTCCGCCGCCCAACTGGCGATGCCGCTGCTCTACGCCGCCCTGACCCAGGGCGACGACCTGGTCGACGCGGTCCAGGCCGCCCGCCGGTCGCTCTTCGACGCCAAGGGCCGGCAGGCGTACTTCGACCAGCAGCTCGACCTGGAGGACTGGGTGCTGCCGGTCTTCTTCCACCAGCGCGACGTCCGGCTCGCGCTGGCCGAGATGTCGGTCGAGCAGGAGAACCGCTTCCTGGAGTACGAGGCCCGGGTCCGCGACGAGCCGCGACCGGAGTACGGGTTCATCGGCCGCGACCTGGACGTGCTGGCCATCGAACGGCGGCTGCTGATCCACGACGACCGCAACGTGTTGCTGGTGCGGGGCATGGTCGGGGCCGGCAAGACCACCCTGCTGCGCCACCTGGGTTGGTGGTGGCAGCGCACCGGGCTGGTGGAGATGGTCTTCTGGTTCAGCTACGAGAGCCGGGCCTGGACCGTCGACGAGATCGTCGAGTCGATCGCCGCCGACCTGCTCGGCCGGGCCGAGCGGTACCGGTGGGAGGAGTTGACCACCACGGCCCGCACGGAACGGATCGTCCGGCTGCTGCGGGCCCGCCGGTACCTGCTCGTGCTGGACAACGTCGAGTCCGTCACCGCCACGCCGGCCGCCATCCCCCACGCGCTGGCCGAGGCCGACCGGCACCGGCTCGCCGACTTCCTTGGCGCGCTGCCCGGCGGCCGGACCCTGGTGCTGGTCGGTTCCCGCGAGGACGAACGGTGGCTCGCGGCGCGGACCTTCGGCGACAACACGTACCTGCTGCCCGGTCTGGACGAGCAGGCCGCGTCGGTGCTCGTCGAGGCCGTCCTCAACCGGCACGGCGGCGCCCACCACCTGCGCGACCAGACCCAACGGCAGGCGCTGGAGGAGCTGCGCGGCCTGCTCGGCGGGTACCCGCTGCCGCTGACCGTGGTGCTGCCGACGATGGCCACCCATTCCCCGACCCAGGTCCTCGCCGACCTGCGGCAGGGCATCCCGGACGCGGACCCGTACGGCCTGATCAGCACGGCGATCGCGTACAGCCACGGCAAGCTCGACCCGGCCACCCAGCACGCGCTGCTGCTGCTGGCCCCGTTCACCGGCAGCATCCCGGTCACGATGCTCGGGGCGTACCGCGGGCGGCTGGACACCGACGAGGCGGTCCGGGCCCTCGGACCGGTCGACCTCGACGCCGCCGTCGCCGAGGCGGTCCGGGTCGGCCTGGCCACCCCACACCCCCGGCATCCGCGTTGGGTGCAGATCCTGCCGGTGCTGCCGTACTTCCTCCGGACCCGGTTGCGGGAGCACCCCGGCGTCGAGGCCGCCACCCGGCAGGCGCACTACCGGCTCTACACGGTGCTGGCCGGGAAGATCCACGGGATGCTCGTCGCCACCAGACCCAGCCTGCGGCGCAGCGGCGAGCTACGGGCCGAGATCGACTACGCCAACCTGCGCGGGGCCCTGAGCCACGGGTTGGCCACCGGGCAGCCCGTCCAACAGATCGTCTGGGCCATGGAGGAGTACCTCGACCAGAACAAGCAACAGGAGTCCCGACGGCACCTGCTGGACCTGGTCCTCGCCGCCCGCCGGGACGCCGTCGGAGAGCTGCGCCGGGACCTGTCCACCGTCCACTACCTGATCGGGGGTCTCGCCCACGGGCAGCGGCGTTACGCCGACGCCCGGGAGCACTACCGGCAGGCACTGGCGATCCTGGGCGAGTTCGACGACGAGAAGGAGAGCGCCCGGATCGTCCACCACCTCGGCATGGTCGCCCAGTCCGAACGCCGCTTCGACCAGGCCGAGCGGCACTTCCGCGCCGCGCTGGCCGGTTTCCTGCGGTTCGATCCGGCCTCGGCCGGCTTCAGCTACCACCACCTCGGCATGCTCGCGCACGAACGGGGCCACCTCGACCAGGCCAACGAGCACCTCCAGGCCGCGCTGGGCAGCTTCCTGGCCGGCCACAACCGGCACAAGGCGGGGTACGCGCACCACGGGCTGGGGATCGTCGCGCAGGAGCAGGGCCGCCACACCGAAGCGGCCGACCACTACCGGCAGGCGCTGGAGATCCTGCAGGCGTACCAGGACAGCCACGGCGCCGCGAACACCCGGTACCAGCTCGGCACCCTGGCCCAGACCCGGGACCGCCTCGACGAGTCCGTCGGGCACTACCGGGAGGCCCTGGTCGCCTTCCGCGCCGTCGCCGACCACAAGGGCATCGCTGACACGTACTACCAGCTCGGCACGGTCGCGCAGCGCCAGCAGCGGTACGACCAGGCGGAGAGCCACTACGAGCAGGCGCTCACCGGCTACCAGGAGATCCACGACCGGATCAGCCTCGCCGACACGCACTACCGGCTCGGTACCCTGGCCCAGCAACGGGGCCGCCCCGGAGCCGAGGAGTGCTACCGCACCGCCCTGCGCCTGTACCACGAGGCCGGGCACCCGGCGGGCGTCACCGCCACGACCCACCGGCTCGCCCAGCTCGCCCTGGAGCAGCCGTCCGCCGAGGGCACCGAAACCGCGCCGACCAGCGGCGCAGAACCGAACGGGTGACTTGCGCGCCAGTCCCGTTCACGGGACCCTGTTACCCGCTGTGTTCCCCCTGACCGACTCCTGCGGAGGCGTGATGCGCATTCCCCGTACCCCCGGTCGTCGCCGGTCGACCGCGGTGGCCGCGCTCGCCGTCACCGCCGGTCTGACCCTGGCCGCCGCCCCACCCGCCACGGCCGGCCCGACCACCGGGGGCCGGGCCGCGACCGAGGCGGCCGCGCTGGCCCGCGCGGCCGGCCAGGACCCCGTCGGGTACGTCCGGCTGGCCCATCTCTCCCCCGACACCCCGGCCGTCGACGTGTACCTGAGCGCGCCGGACGCCGCCGAACCCCGGGTCTTCCCCGCCGTCGGGTACGGGGCGGTGTCGACGTACCTGCCGGTGCCGGCCGGCCGGTACGCGGTGGCCATGCGCACGGCGGGCGCACCCGCCGACGAGCAGCCGGTGCTGACCACCGAGGTGGCGGTGACCGCCGGCGAGGCGTACACGGTCGCCGGGGTGGGCCGCTACGCCGACCTGGGGCTGCGGGTGCTCACCGACGACCTCACCGCCCCACCCCGGGGGCAGGCCAAGGTACGGGTGGTCCAGGCCTCGGTCCGCGCGCCGGTGCTGGACGTGACCGCCGTCGACGGCCCGCCCATCGCCGAGCAGGTGCAGTTCGCCACCACCACCGGGTACCGCCCGGTCGAGCCCGGCCCGTGGCGGCTACGGCTCGGCGGCACCAACGGTCCCCGTACCGACGCCCGGGTCACCCTGACCGGTGGCGCGGTCTACTCACTGCTGGTGCTCGACGACGAGCGCGGTGGGCTCACCGCCGAGCTGCGCGAGGACGCCCGAGGTAGCACGGTCACCCCGACCGGCGGCGTGGACACCGGCGCCGGCGGCCTGGCGCTGCGCGGCGGGGTGGCCCTGCCCGGCGGCGACGACGACGCCCAGCCGACCAGCGCCGAGGCGGCCGGATCGGCCGGTACCGAGGCTGGCGACGCCGGGGGTGCCGCCGGCCGGACGTACCCGATGATCGTGGGTGCCGGGCTGGCGGCGGCCGTGGCGGGTGGGCTGGTGCTGCTGCGGCGCAGGTGGCGGCCGGTCCCGTGACTTCCCGGCCCGGCGGCTCGGCGATCCGGCGGCACCGTCGCCGGTCGCCGCTGCTCGGACTGGTCGCGGCCGGTGCGGCGCTCGGGGTGGCGGTCGGCACCGGCGTCGGCGTGGCCACCACCGACCCCGGCGGGTCGGCGGCCGGCTGGCAACCGGGCTGCGCCGAGCACTGTCCGCCGGCCACCGCCGGCACCGCGCCGACCGGTCCACCCACCCGGGTACGCGTACCGCGCATCGACGTCGACTCCCCACTGACCGTGCTCGGGCTGGACCGCACCGGCGCGCTGACCCCGCCGGCCGACTTCGACCGGGCCGGCTGGTACGGCGGTGGTCCCGCCCCCGGCGACCCCGGCCCGGCGGTACTCGCCGGCCACCTGGACTCCCGGCACGGCCCGGCCGTCTTCGCCCGCCTCGGCGAACTACGCCCCGGTGACCGGGTCCAGGTGTGGCGCGGCGGCACACCGGTGTCGTTCCGGGTGACCCGCACGGTACGGGTGGCCAAGGGCGAGTTCCCCACCACCGCCGTGTACGGCCCGACCCCCGTGCCGGAGCTGCGCCTGGTCACCTGCGGCGGCGACTTCGACCAGACCACCGGCCACTACCGGGACAACGTGGTGGTCTTCGCGGTCACCGACGACCCCGCCGACCCGTTCCCACCCTCGACCGCACCGACCCGCCCGCGATCGCCAGTGGACGGTTACTCGTCCGACTGATCGTCCGGCAGCTGGCGACCTCGCCGGATCGCCTCGTCGTAGAGACCCATGTCGACCGCGTCCGCAGTCAACTCGTCCAGCGCCTCCCGGCGTGTTCTCGGCCGGTGCTCCCGGCCATCGAAAAGCCCGGTCATCGCGGGATCGGCAAGCACGAAGACCCGCCGCAACACCTCCTCGAAGCTCTGCGGCAGTCGATCGTCGAGGCGATGCCTGCGCCGCCAAACGGCCCAGCGCCGCTGAGCGAGCGTCGCATAGCCGTCGAGAGCCTGACTCAACGGCACGAGCGTCACCTCGCGGTACTCGGCCACCCTTCGTACGGCTGCGGCAAGCTCGTCGCCATCGACGTCGTGCCGGCCTGACAGTAGGTAGACGTCGGCGAAGTCGCGCCATCGGGTGTTTGCCACACCGCGCTGCAATGCCGTCACCAGCTTTTCGGCGTACACCATGGAGAGCGGATAGCCCGTCACCGCGATCTCACCGTCGAGCAGGCGCGGCAGCTTGATCGACTGCGGCTCTGGCCAGATCGGGTCGCCGACGTTGACGTCGACATGGAAGGCCAGACGGGCAGCGGCGAGATGGCCGCTGAGGCTGACCCGAACACCGGTGTAGATGTCGTCGTCCCGGATGCTTTCCGCAGTTGCGCTAGCCGCGTCGAGCGTCAAGCCGTCGTCCAGATCCATCGCGGCGATGCGACGGACGATACCGAGCACCTGCTCGGCGTCGTTCGAGATCCATCGCCCCTGGAGATCCACATCGCGGGTCGGCCGGCGGGCGGCGTAGGCGGCCAGCAGCACGCCACCCTTGAGGACGAGCTTGTCCGCGTACTGGGATTGGGCCAAGCGGGCGAGGAAGCCCTCCAGGGCATAGATCTGATGTAGCTCGTCGGTCGGGCGGCCGGTGCGGCGCGCGAGATTCTGAAGGTCGAGGTAGGCACGGCCGGCCACGGTGGCTCGGGTCGGGCGCACGGTCACAGCAATATCTCCAGAGCCTCTCGGAGGGGTCGTTCGGCCTGCGGAAAGTATCGAGCCATCGCCAGCAACTTCGCCGGTGCCGCGCCGTCCCGTCTCAGCCACCGACGCAAAGCCGTGTACGCCAACTCTGGGCCCTCGCGGTGCCGGAGGCGAACGGCATCGATGATGCTGCGCTCCGGACCATAGATTCCGATCGAGGTATCCGGATCGAGTGACAACTTGGTGCGGCCGACCTCGAAGGTGCCCGGATCGAAGGTGTGCCAGGCGACCGGGGCGGCCGTCGCAGGCCGATGCCGGCCACGAGGCAGCGCGACGTCGATGCGGGAGGGAATCTCGTCAGTGAGGCCGTGCCGAGCCAGCGCGCTGGTCAGGCAGAGAGTGGCAGGCGGGGCTCGGCGGGCGAGCTCGATGAGGTCGATGTCTGCGGCCTCGGCGTCGTGACGCCGGTAGAGCCCTCCGCCCAGGGGCTCGATCAGCCCCTGATCCCGCAACCGGTAGAGCCGCCACTGCGTCAGGCCGGCGGCCAGCGCCTGCGAGTAGCTGAAGGTTGCCGGCAACAACCGCACCGACGCCGCCTTGGCCTCTCCCCCTCGCATCACCAAAGAAATCCTACACACCTCCCGGTGACCTGTAACGAATTTCTTCGGTTGTGAGAGACCCGTCAGCCAGCAGGCTCTGTCGGCAGGTGGATGCGCCCGGCCGGGACACCGGCGGCGAGCAGCCGCAGCCGCGACCCGGCCACCATCAGCGGCGGCCCACACAGGTAGACCTCCTGGCCGGGCCGGTAGTGCTCAAGCGCCACGGTCAACGCGTCGCCCCACTCCCCCGGCTCGGCCCCGGGATCATGCGAGAACGCCGGCACCAGGGTCAGCCAGTCGTGGGCACACTGGAGCTTGTCGAGGCTGATCGCGTCGTAGAGATCGGCGAAGGTACGAGCGCCGACGACCAGGGTCACCCGCCGTCCGGCCGGAGCCTCAGCGACCTGCTCGGCCAGGGCACGCAACGGCGCGAGGCCGGTGCCCCCGGCCACCAGCAGCAGGTCCGACCGGGACGCCGGGTCGAGGCTCAGCCCGACCTCGTTCGGTGGGCCGAGCCAGAGCCGGTCGCCGGGGCGTACCGCGTGGACCAGGGCGCGGGAGACTGCCGCGACCGCCCGGACGTGCAGTTCCACGCTGCCGTCCGGGCGCGGAGCGTTGGCCGGCGAGTACCAACGCCACCGGCCGGGCCAGCGCTCGGTGCAGACCGGCACCGCCTGACCGGGCCGCAACGGAAGGCTTCGCCAGGGGCGTACGGTCAGGATGGCGACGCCCTCGGCGGCCCGGTCGTGGTCGACGACCCGGGCCGGCCACCAGGCCGGGCCGTCGCCGGCCCGCTCGGCGGCGTGGGTCACCGCCACCGACGCCGACCGCGCGGCCTGTGCCCACGCAGCCGCCGACTCCGGCGTCCCGGGCGCGTACCGGGCGACGGTGGCGACGAGCGCGGCCTCGACGGCATCCTGGTGCGGCAGCAGGCGGTAACGGCGGTAGGCGGAGCCGAGCACGGCCAGCAGCGCCGCCCGCCCAGCCGGGTCGTCGCCGCCGCTGGCCAGCCGTCCCAGCGCGGCGAGGAACACGGCCGCCTCCTGCTGCGGCAGCCGCCCCGGGCAGCGCTGCTCGACCGCACCCCAGAAGTGTTCGGCGGCCAGGTGGGCGTGGCGCAGGGTGGCCGACCACGACGCGGCCAGGCCGTCGGTCATGCGCCGGCCTCGTCCGCGAAGGCCCGCCGGGCCGCGTCGATCGCACCGGCCGGCACGTCGAGCGCCCAGAGCACCCCGGTCAGGTAGTCGACCACGCGGCGATGCTGCTCCTCGGTCAGACCCAGACCCCGCCACGCCCCGACCGCCGGCCGGGCGATGTCGCCCGCCGGCCCACCGAGCGCCACCGTGAGGATCAGCGCCAGGTGCCCACCGAGCCGGGCCCGATCGACCCCGACCAGGTACGGTGCCAGCTCGGCGTCCGCCGCCACCAGCCCCAACCACCGCGCCACCGCGTTCCGCACCCCCGCCGACCCGAGAACTTCCACCGGGTACGGCCCGAACCCGCTCACGCCCACCGCCAGGTGAAGTCGTCCATGACAAGCCCTTCCGTCGAAATCGAGTGATGGAACGGCACCGGGGCGGGCGGGGACGGCGGACGCATCGGGGGAATGCCCACCGGAGCCCAGCACCCGCCCCGGGCCATGCGTCCACCCTTCCGGCGCTGACGAGTGCGTCCCAGGTCAGCAACATGGCGAGACCTGTGCAAAGTTGTTGCATCACGACCATCAAAGGAGTAACTGTGTAGTACCGCTCAGCTACATTCCGCTATGGAAGGTGCCGCAATGGCCCTGAGGCGACACCGCTTGGCCCAGCGACGGAAGACGGTCGGCCACACGCAGGAAAGCCTCGCGGAAAAGCTCGGCGTCGACCGCACCACTGTTGTTCGGTGGGAACGAGCCGAGTCGGAGCCCCAACCATGGGTCCGGCCACGGCTCGCCGATGCGCTGGGCGTGTCGCCGAACGAACTTAGTAGCTTTCTCGCTGACGTTGGCGCTGCGCAAACACCACGTGGCGGTCGACTGTCCGCCGTGTTGAAAAATCCTCGGACAGTCGATCTCGCCGCTGTCGCGCATCTGCGACAGATACTTGCCCGGCTGACCGCCAGCTACGATGCCAGCCCTTCCGTCGCGATCCTGCCGGATGCGAGCCGCCTGCTCGGCGAGGTGAGCCTGTTGCGCTTGCACGCTTCCGGAGAGGCTGTCCGCCGCGCCCTACGCGACGTCGAAGCGGCAGCCTCCATCCTTATGGGTCAACTCGTCTGGGACGCGTCACAGCGGAGGAACGCCCAAGCCGCGCTGACCTATTACGCCCAAGCGGCACATGCCGCGACGTTGAACGCCGATGCCGGGGCCGAGGCCCAGGCAAGACTTCGCCGGAGTTTCATAGCGCTCTACAGCGAGGGCGATCCGAAGAATGGACTCATTCAAGCAGCTGAAGCCGCCCACCTCGCCTCTCACTGCGGTGACCACACCTTGTCCGCCGTGGCCCTGCTGCATGTCGGTGAGGCCAACGCGATGATGGGCGAACGCTCGTCGTGCGAACGAGCACTCGGCCAAGCCGAAGGCCACTTGGGCCGCATGGATGGTGATGGCCGGTCCGGCCCGTTCGCCTCAGCCGGACAACTCAACCGACTGGCAGGATCCTGTTACCTCCTCCTCGGCGAACCCAAGCGGGCTCAGTCTCTCCTTGAAGGCGTTCCCGCCAGCATTCAGGAGCGACGGAAGTCGCACGCTATCGTCCTCGGTAATCTCGCGTTGGCTCGTCTTCGGCAGCGCGACCTGGACGGCGCGACCGAGACGCTACACCAGGTAATCGACGCCATCGAGGAAACTCGCGGCGGCGGGGCGGTCAACGTCCTGTCCGCCGCTGGCCGAGAGCTACGACCATGGCGAGACCGGCCGGACGTCCAGGAAATCATGGATCGGACGCTCGCCCTGATGTCGTCCTGAGGAGGTCACGTGGACATCGAGAAGACCAAACGCAAGGTGCGCGAAGTCGTCTGGTCCAGCCTGGACCAGACTGGCCAGGCAGTTCCCCCCGGCGCTCACGGACGCATCCCCGACTTCGCCGGAGCTGAGCTGGCCGCCGAGCGGCTTGCGCAACAAGACGCATGGCGTAGCGCCAGCGTCATCAAGACCAACCCGGACAGAGCTCAACTACCGGTGAGGCTACGGGCTCTTGCCGACGGCAAGCTCCTGTACATGGCGGTTCCGAAGATCGCCGACATCCGGCCCTTCTATTTGCTCGATCCCGCCAACCTGACCGCAGAGCCCGCCGACATCGCGACTGGCAGCGGTGCGGCCAACCATGCGCCGAAGGTCGGCATCAGCGAGATGCGGCCGGTGGACCTGGTGGTCTGTGGCAGCGTCGCGGTCAACCGGGACGGCGTACGGATCGGGAAGGGGGCGGGCTACTCGGACATCGAGGTCGCCCTGCTCACCGAGGCCGGATTGGTCGGCCCATCCACCATCCTCGCGACGACGGTCCATCCGCTGCAGATCGTCGATGGCCCGCTCCCCGAGTCGTCACACGACTTCGGCCTCGATCTGATCGTCACGCCGAACGAGGTGATCGAGTGCCGGCGACGGCAACGCCCGACCGGCATCTACTGGAACAGTCTCAGCGCCAAGAAGATCGACGCTATCCCCGTTCTCAAGGCATCATCACCGGCCGCATAGCCATGCAACTGGTCTCGGTGCAGTTACAAGCTACCTGTCGAGTTGATGTAGTCAACGGCTCAGCTCGACGGCCTCAGCAGCCGACCTGACGGCGGGCACGGGCCCAGGACTTCATCGGACGTCAGGTCGGGCGGCGGCCGGCGAAGCCGCAGTCGGCGCGGTGGTACCAGCGCACGTCGGAGTCGCCCTCCAGCCAGCACCAGAGCACCGGCCGGCCGTCGCGTTCACCGGGGAAGTCGAGCAGCACCGGGGCGATCCCCTTGACCTCGATGTCGTGGGCGTTCAGCTCCTCCAGCACCGCGTGCAGCTGCGCCTCCAGCCCCTTGACCTCGGCCCGGCCACCCAACACGGAGACTCCCGAGGCGGCCAGGTCGACGCGCAGTTCGGTCAGGTCGGCGCGGATCCGGATCAGCTCGTCGATGCGGGGACGCAGCGTGGAGACCAGATGACGCGCCTGGGCGAGAGTGAACACCGGGCCAGTATGCGGCACCGACCAGACGCGGGCGACCACTACCGACGGTCCACCCGGGTCACCGCCGGAGTTGGCCGGCCCGTTTGACCGGGATCCAGATCGGACACCATGATCCGGTCTCTAGGTACGTGAGGCGGACACGCCTTCGTACCCGGTCCTCACTCGGGAGTCGGTAGAACGTGATCAACAAGTACGGTGGGCGCTGCGGCGCGTGCGACAGCTGGGTCGAGGCCGGAGCGGGCCGACGGATCAGGGTCGGTGACGACTGGGGCTCGTACCATCCGGGGTGTGCACCGGCGCGGACCGCACCGCCCCGGGGTGACCATGCCGGCTGGCACGACCTGCCGTTGGTCGGCTTCGACCTGGAGGGCACCCAGCGGGAGCCGATGCGTACCCGGATCGTGTCGGCGGCGCTGACCTTCCCCGACGGTACCCAGCGCACCTGGTTGGTCGATCCCGGCGAGCCGATTCCGGCGGACGCCACGGCCGTGCACGGCATCACCGACGACCTGGTCCGGGCGCAGGGTCGACCGGCCCGGGAGGCGCTGGCCGAGCTGGGCACGGCGGTGGCGAAGCTGATCGCCGACACGACCCCGCTGGTCGCCTTCTGCGCAGGGTACGACGTGACGGCCCTGCACACCGAGCTGGCCCGGCACGGCCTGCCGCCGGTCGGCTGGGAGCAGGCGGTCGTCGTCGACCCGTCCGTCCTGCACCGCGAGGTGGAACGGTACTGGTCCGGTGGCCGGCAGCTCGGGGACCTCTGCACGTACTACGAGGTCGAGCCGGGCACGGCGCACGAGGCGGCCAGCGACGCACGGGCCGCGGTCGGCCTGGCCCGGTCGATCGCCGCCCGGCACGAGCGGATCGCCCGGATGCCCCTGGCCGAGCTGCACCAGACCCAGGCCCGGTGGCACGCCGAGCAGGGCCGCGACCTCCAGGCGTACTTCGACCGCACCGGCCAGGCCCGACAGGTGAGCCTGGAGTGGCCGCTGGAAACCGCGGACCGCGACTGACCGAACGCTCCCGCATTCCCGCTCGTTCAGGGAAACAGTGGCGTCGTGGCCGGCGCAGACCACGGTTTCCCTGATCGAGCGCCATCCGGGGCCGCGAGTGGGCGCGGGGTCAGTCGGCTTGGGTGGCGAGTTCGCGGGCCCGGTCGCGGGCGGCCTCCAGGGCGGCCAGCAGGGCGGCGCGTACGCCGTGCTTCTCCAGCTCGCGGATGGCGGAGATGGTGGTGCCGGCGGGCGAGGTGACCGCCTCGCGCAGCTTCACCGGGTGCTCGCCGGAGTCGCGCAGCATGACGGCGGAGCCGATCGCGGTCTGCACGATCAGCTCGTGCGCCACCTGCCGGGGCAGCCCGAGCAGGATGCCGGCGTCGATCATCGCCTCGACGAGGAGGTAGAAGTACGCCGGGCCGGAGCCGGAGAGGGCGGTCACCGCGTCCTGCTGCGACTCGGGCACCCGTACGGTCGCGCCCAGCGGGCTGAACATCTCCTCGGCGAGGGCCAGGTGCTCGCCGGTGGCGTGGGCACCCGCCGAGATGGCGGTCATCGCCTGGTCCACCAGGGCCGGGGTGTTGGTCATCACCCGTACCACCGGGGTGCCCTCGGGCAGTCGGCGGGCGAAGAACGTGGTGGGCAGGCCGGCGCAGAGGGAGATCACCAGCTTGTCGGCGGGGACCTTCGGGCCGATGTCGTCGAGCAGGGCGGCGGCGTCCTGGGGCTTGACCGCGACGGCGAGCACCTCCGCCTCGGCGACGGCGGTGAGGTTGTCGACCACCCGGACGCCGTAGCGGGCGGTGAGGTCCTCGGCGCGGCTGGGCCGCCGGGCGGTGGCCAGCAGCCGGTCCACCGGCCAGCCCGAGCGCAGCAGCCCGGAGAGCACCAGCTCGCCGATCTTGCCCGCCCCGACCACCGCGACGGTGTGCACCGTCTTCGCCATCGGCCGTACCCCTCTCATGCCGGCGGCGCGCGGCGGACCCGGGAAGGTCCGCCGCGCGCCGAGGTGACGATCAGCTGCCGAAGAAGACCTCGGCCTCGGCGTACCGCTCCAGCGGCACGGTCTTCAGCTCGGCCGTGGCGTCGGCCAGCGGCACCCGGACGATGTCGGTGCTCTGCATGGCGACCATCTTGCCCCAGTCGCCCTCGTTGGCCGCGTCGATGGCCTGCAGGCCCAGCCGGGTGGCGAGCACCCGGTCGAACGCGGTGGGGGTGCCGCCGCGCTGGATGTGGCCGAGCACGACGGTGCGGGCCTCCTTGCCGGTCTTGGACTCCAGCTGCTCGGCGAGCCACTGGCCGATGCCGCCGAGGCGGACGTGACCGAAGGCGTCGAGCTCCTGGTTGTGCAGGACCATCTGGCCGTCCAACGGCTGGGCGCCCTCGGCGACCACGACGATCGGGGCGTACTGGTGGTCGAACCGCTTGTTGACGTAGCCGGCGACCTGCTCGACGTCGAACTTCCGCTCGGGCAGCAGGATCACGTTGGCGCCACCGGCCAGGCCGGCGTGCAGGGCGATCCAGCCGGCGTGCCGGCCCATCACCTCGACGACCAGGGTCCGGTGGTGGCTCTCGGCGGTGGTGTGCAGCCGGTCGATGGCCTCCATCGCGATGTTGACCGCGGTGTCGAAGCCGAAGGTGTAGTCGGTGGCGCCGAGGTCGTTGTCGATCGTCTTCGGCACGCCGATCACGTTGACACCCAGCTCGTGCAGCTTGGTGGCGACGCCGAGGGTGTCCTCACCGCCGATCGCGATCAGGGCGTCCACGCCCTGCGCGGCGAGGTTCTCCTCGATCCGCTCGACGCCGTTATCGATCTTGAAGGGGTTGGTCCGGGACGAGCCGAGGATGGTGCCGCCGCGCGGCAGGATGCCGCGCACCTCGGCGATGCCCAGCGGCTTGGACAGGCCCTCCAGCGGGCCCTTCCACCCGTCCCGGAAGCCCACGAACTCGTGACCGTAGGTAGCGACACCCTTGCGGACAACCGCGCGGATGACCGCGTTGAGACCTGGGCAGTCGCCGCCGCCGGTGAGCACGCCGATACGCATGATCTGCTCATCCTCCTGAAGCATCAGGTTAAGCCCGAATTCACCCCAGGATGTTGGGTCAGGTCAGACCATCGGCGTCGTTGCCGGCCCGGGGCGGGCCGTCACTGCGAACTGTAGTCGCCGTGCCGATCCGCCGACAGCGCGCCCCGGGACCACCGGCCGGCTTCAGTAGCTCACCGACTCGTGCTCGCCCGCCTTCGGCCCCCGGCCGGTCACCGCCGCCCGGGCGATGTCGAACAGGTTGACCATCGTGCTGCCGGGCGCGTCCCAGTACTCGGCGGAGCTGGGGTGCACCTTGATCAACGTCAGGCCCGGGGTGTCCAGCCCGTCGGGGAACCACGCCTTGAGCATCGGGTTCCACAGCTGCTCGGCCCGCTGCCGGTCGTACGCCTCGGTGGCGGTGCCGGACAGCGACACCCAGCAGTGGTTCCGGGGATCGGAGAAGGCCACGTTGACCTCCGGATTCACCCGGAGCTGGCGGATCTTGGCGGAGTCGGTGGCGGCGAAGAACCACAGGTTCCCGTCGAACTCGGCCTCCTGCAGGCCCATCGGCCGGCTGACCAGGTGACCGTCCACCCCGGTGGTGGTCAACATGCAGATCCGGGCCTCGCGGATCAGCTCGGTGACCCGACGGCGGGCGTCGGCGGTGCTGGTCGGCTGCTGACTCATGGCTGGTTACCCCCTCGCGTGCGGCGGCGGAAGTCGAACCGGTGCCCCGGACAGAACCGGTCAAACCTGCGCGGCACCGCCTTTCCGGTGGCGCCGACCCGGGCGGTTCACCGCGCGGTCATCGCCTGCCAACGGGCCAGGTTGTGCCGGGCGTCGACCAGGGCGTCGTGCCGGGCCGAGGCGGCCTCCGGCAGACTCGGCCGGCCCCGGTCGTCCCAGAGCTGGCGCAGGTCCTTGGTGAACCGGGGCAGCTCCCGGGGCAACGCCGGCATGGCCCCCCAGAGCTGTGCCAGCACCACGTGGTCGTACGCGGCGTACCAGGCCCAGAGCTCCAACTGCTCGCCAGGGCGGCTGCGGACCGGCTCGACGAGGAAGTCGTACAGCTCGTCGCGGATCCGCTCCCGGGAGCGCCAGGCCCGGTCGGCCGGGGAGGGCAACTTGTCGAGCACGTTGCGGCGTACCCAGGGCACGGCCCGGGAGTCGTCGAACTCGGTGGAGACCGCGTAGAACTCGCGGCCGTACTCGTCGACGACGCCTATCGACACCAGGTCGACGATCCGGCCGTCCTCGATGAACTCGCAGTCGTAGAAGTAGCGGTAGACCATCCCGGTCATCCTCGTCCACCGGGCCACCGGGGCCGACATCGGGGGCCGGCCGGCCCACCGACGGCGTCCGCCGGTCGGGCGGCGGCACCCGGCCGGACGGTCAGCCCGCGGCCCGACGGTCGGTCAGACCCCCGGCCCGGCGGGCGGCCGCGCAGGTCGCGAGGCAGGTCGGGACTGTCACGCAAGTGATTTGAGGGGTGTACAGCAAGCGACCGGGGCGTCATGATCTGATGTGTACCGCTACCGGACGCCGAACCGGTTCAGATCGCCTCGCAGCGGGGGCTGTCAGGTTCACCCGGCTGCGAATGGTCTTCAACCGGGAAGGGTTCGCCGACGTGGAGATGCGCCTGCCGGAGCCGGGTGACGCGCTCACGGGCGTCGACATGTTCGCCGGCCTGGAGCCGGAGGTCCGCCAGCGGGTGATCGCGGCGGCCGTGCCCCGCACGTACCGCAAGGGCCAGCTGCTGTTCGTGGAGAACGACCCGGGCGAGTCGCTGATCGTGCTGCGGCGGGGAGCGGTCGCGGTGTTCCGCACCGCGCCGACCGGGGAACGCGCGGTGCTGTCGGTGGTCCGGCCGCCGGACGTGCTGGGTGAGGTGTCGCTCCTGGACGCCTCCACCCGCTCGGCGTCCGCCGAGGCGATCGAGGACTGCGCCGCGTTGGCGCTGTCCCGGGGTGCCTTCATGGAGCTGGTCCACTCCAACCCGCGCATCCTCGACGCGGTGATGCGCTCGCTCGGCGGGCTGATCCGCCGGCTGACCGAGCAGAACGCCGACCACGTCTTCCTCGACCTGCCCGGTCGGGTGGCCAAGACCCTGGTCCGGCTGGCCGGGGAGAGCCAGGCCCCGATGATCACCATCGAGCTGAACCAGAGCCAGCTCGCGGAGATGGCCGGCGGTTCCCGGCAGAGCGTCAACCAGGCCATCGGCTCGTTCGCCAGCCGGGGCTGGTTGCGTACCGAGGGCCGGCGGATCGTGGTCACCGACGTGGCCGCGCTACGTCGGCGCGCCGGCATGAGCGATCGCTGACCGCTCCCGGTCGATGATCGACCGCTGCCCGCCGCCGGGCCGGTGGCGGGTGGGACGGGGCCGTCCGCCGATGCCCCCGTTGCAGCCGATACGCGAAAACCGACATTGGGCCCTGGCCGCCACCTGCGACAGGGGCGCTGACTTTGCAAGACGCGGCCCAACGCACTCCCGGAACAGGGTGTGGACGTGTCACGATTCAAGGCACGGCGGGCGGCGCGACGCCGAGGGGTTCGAAACGGCGTGCCACGGGCGCGCGACGAGGAGGATGTCCGGTGTCAGCGGGTGGGGCCCGTCGGGGACGGCGGGACAACGGGCTCGACGCGAGTGAGTACGCGGTCGCCGGCGACGTGGACCCTCGGGTCGGTGAGCACCTGCTCGACGTGCTGGCCGCCGGCGGGATCGCCGCCTACCTGCAGCCCTCGGCCGATCTGAACCCGGTCACCCGGACCACCACGGTGCCGGCCCGACCGGTCGACCGGCTCTACGTCGACCGGTCCCACCTGAGGACCGCCCGGGACTACCTCACCCAGCTCGCCGACGAGGCGACCCCGGAGCGTCCCCGCGACGACGAACCCGACATCGACGCCGAGTGGGCCCGCATCGTCGCCGGCTACCACGACACCCCCACCGTCGACCGGCGCCCCTGGCCGGCGGCGGAGGACGTCGACGACGAGCCGGCCGGCGGCCCCTCCCGGGCCACCGTGGACGACACCGCCGCGCCGACCGCCACCGACGTGCGCCGGCTGCCGTACGCCGGCGACATCTCCGGCATCTCCCTGGGCCGGGACCGGTCGGACGAGCCCTCCCTGTTGGAGGGGCTGGACACCTTCGGCGCCCACCTGCCCGACGACGACAACGACCGGTACCATCCCCCGCCGCCACCGCCGCTGCCCCGGGTGTCGAAGTACGCCGCGGTAGGTGTCCTGGCCATCGTGCTGGGTTTCGTGCTCTTCCTCTTCCCCTGGCTGCTCCCGGTGGACCGGTCGGTGGTCACGCTGCTCGGCTTCACCGGCATCCTGGCCGGCTTCGTCACCCTGATCTGGCGGCTGCGCCCCGGTGACGCCGAGGACGACCCGGACGACGGCGCGGTCGTCTGACCCGGCCACCCCGCCGCCGGCCACCCGGTCACCGTCCGTCCCGACCGCATCCCGGGACGGTGGCCGCCGGGCCGGCCGAGGTAACAGTGGTGTAACTTACGGTCAGTAGGAATACCGCTGTCCGTCACTCCCCTCACCGGCTGCCGGGTTGCTCCCCCCTCGTGGCGGCTGGTCCCTCGGCAGATCGGAATGCCCCGATATGCGACAGAGTTCCCTGGTCGTGGTGGCGATGCGCCTCCCCATCGACGACAGTGTGGCCCCCGACGGGGCCTGCGAGTGGCGCCGGAGCCCGGGCGGTCTGGTCAGCGCCCTGCACCCGCTGCTGCGCAACACCCCCGCCACCTGGGTCGGCTGGGCCGGCGGCAGCGGCCCGGCACCCAGCCTGCCCGACGTGGACGGCGTGCACATGCACACCGTGCCGCTGAGCCTGGAGGACCTGCGCGACCACTACGAGGGTTTCGCCAACGCCACCCTCTGGCCGCTCTACCACGACGCCGTCGAGCAACCCGAGCACCACCGTCGCTGGTGGGAGGCGTACCAGCGGGTCAACCAGCGGTACGCCGAGGCCACCGCCGAGGTGGCCGAGCCCGGCGCGATCGTCTGGGTGCAGGACTACCACCTGCAACTCGTTCCCGGGCTGCTCCGCGCGCTCCGCCCCGACCTGCGGATCGGCTACTTCCTGCACGTGCCGTTCCCGCCGCCGGAGCTGTTCATGCAGTTGCCCCGTCGGGCGGAGCTGCTGCACGGCATGCTCGGTGCCGACCTGGTCGGGTTCCAGCGACCCCAGGCGGCGCACAACTTCGCCCAACTGGCCACCAAGGTGCTCGGGGTCGCCGCCACCGACCGGCGCATCGCCGTCGACGACCGGGTGGTCCGCATCGGCGCGTTCCCGGTCTCCATCGACACCGCCGAGATGTCGGCGCTGGCGGCCAGCGCGGAGGTCGCCGAGCGGGCCGAGCGGTTCCGCCGCGACCTGGGCGAGCCCGAGCGGGTCATCCTCAGCGTCGACCGGATGGACTACACCAAGGGCATCGAGCAGCGCCTCACCGCGTACAGCGAGCTGCTGGCCAGTGGGCACGTCAAGGTCCGCGACACGGTCCTGGTGCAGGTGGCGGTGCCCAGCCGGGAACGGGTCGGGCAGTACCAGATCCTGCGCGAACGCGTCGAACGCGAGGTGGGGCGGATCAACGGCGAGTTCGGCCGGGTCGGCGAGCCCGCCATCCACTACCTCACCCAGCCCTTCGACCGGGCCGAGCTGGCCGCGCTCTACCGGGTCGCCGACGTGATGGCGGTGACTCCGCTGCGCGACGGGATGAACCTGGTCGCCAAGGAGTACGTCGCCGCCCGGGTCGACGACACCGGCGCGCTGCTGCTCAGCGAGTTCGCCGGGGCCGCCACCGAGCTGTCCCAGGCGTACCTGGTCAACCCGCACGACCTGGAGGGGCTCAAACAGGGCCTGCTCTCGGCGTTGCAGGCCGACCCGGCCGACGTCACCACCCGGATGCGGGCGATGCGCGAGCACCTGCACCGGCACGACATCACCGCCTGGGCCCGGTCCTACCTCAGCGCCCTGGACGAGACCGGCTCGCTTGTCGACCGCCTGCCCGCCACCCACTGACCCGCCCGGGGTCGCAGCCGGCGGTCAGGCCTTGGCCGGCTGGCCTCCGCCAGGCGGTCAGGCCTTGGCCGGCTGGCCTCCGCCAGGCGGTCAGGCCCTGGCCAGCCAGTCCAGGATCGCGTCGATCGGCTCCTGCCAGCGGGTGTCCAACATCAGGTCGTGCCCCATGCCGGGAAAGAGCAGCGGCGCGGCGCCGTAACGCTGGGCCGCCCGGTTCAACGCGGCCGGCGGGACCACCCGGTCGTCCGGGCTGCCCAGCACCAGCGTGGGCGGGTCGCCCACCGCCGGCTCCGACTCCCGGTGCGCCAGCAGCTGCCACTGGGCCCGACGGCTGGCCCGCCCCAGCCGGGACAGGTACCGGCGGGCCTGGGCGTCGGGCAGCTCCCGGCCGAACAGCTGCTGGCGGTTGAGCCGCAGCCGGCCGCCGAAGACCGCCGGCAGGGTGCCGGCCGGGTGGTGCCGCAGCGCCGCGCCGAGCGTCGCCCAGCCGCCGAGCACCGGCGCGACCAGCACCGCGGCCCGCGCCGGGTAGCGGGCCAACGCGCGGGTCACCACCAGGGCCCCGGCGCCGTGGCCCACCAGCACCGCCTGGCGCGGCAGGCCCGCCGCCACCTGGGTCACGTCGTGCGCGTACGCCCGCAGCGTCGCCTCCGGTGCCGGCGCGCTCTCGCCGTGCCCGCGCAGACTCAGCGCGTACGCCGGGAAACCGCGCGCCGCCGCGTGCCCCAGCCAGTGCTCGGCGAACGCCCAGGCACCGTGGCCGAAGCCCGGCACGAACAGCAGTGGTGGACGCCCCTCGTCCAGCTCGGGCAGGGCGCTGAGCACCTCCCGGCGGGCCGCCGGAACCGGGCGGGACCACTCCCGGGCCCGCAGCACCCGCACCGGCGGGGTCTTCACGCTCACTTGCCCTCCAACTCGTGCAGGGCGCGCTGGACGGCGCGCAGGTAGTCGGCGTGGGCCACCTCGAACCAGTGCCGGCTGCTCTCCTTGACCCGCCCGGAGTACCGCTGCCCCACCCCGGCGGCCACCCGCTCGGCGAACGCCGCCGCCCGCTCCGGACGCTCCACGCGGCTACGCAACAGCCGGGCGAAGAGCACCGTCTGCCAGTGCGACAGGGCGAAGATGCCGGAGTCCGGTTGCACCAGACCGGCCACCGCCAGCGTCGGGTGGCCGGCGGCGAAGGCGTTCAGCCAGAGCCGGGGCCGACCCGAGCCGTCGGTGTCGCCGAGCACCGCGGGGTCGAGGAACTCGAACCGGGGCAGGTACCCGGTGGCGAAGACGACCAGTTCCGGCTCGATCCGGCGGCCGTCGGTCAGCTCCACCGAGCCGCCGTGGAAGCGGGCCACGTCCGGCACCGGTCGCAGCGCGCCGTGCCCGGCGTAGTACACCAGTTGGCTGTTGGCGATCGGATGGGTCTCGTAGACCCGGTGGTCCGGCTTCGGCAGGCCGAAGCGGGTCAGGTCGCCGACGGTCAGCCGCAGCAGCCGGTGGTAGAGCCACTGCCGCACCGCCAGCGGTACGCGCCACGCCAGCAACAGGTCGTTCACCTGGTCGGCGGGGCGACCCAGGACGTACTTCGGGGCGTACCAGTAGCCGCGTCGGCTGGAGTGCCAGCAGGCCGAGGCCTGCTGGGCGGCCTCCACCGCGATGTCGCAGCCGGTGTTGCCGGCGCCCACCACCAGCACCCGCTTGCCGCGCAGCTGGGTCGGGTCCTTGTAGGACGAGGCGTGCATGATCTCGCCCCGGAACTCCTCCAGCCCCGGGTAGTCGGGCAGCTTCGGCGACCAGTTGTGGCCGTTGGCGACCACCACGGCGGCGTACCGGGAGGTGCGTTCCGGACCGTACCCGCCGGTGCTGCGGGTGGTGACGTCCCAGCGGTGGCCGGCGGCCGGCTCGACCCGGACCACCTCCGTGCCGAACCAGACGTGCGACCGCAGGTCGAAGTGGTCGGCGTACCGCTCGAAGTAGGACAGCAGCTGGCTGTGGTGCGGGTAGTCGGGCCAGTCGTCGGGCATCGGGAAGTCGGGGAACTGGGTGAACGGCCGCGACGAGATCAGGTGGGTGCTGGCGTAGACCGGGCTGCGGTCGTGCCGCCAGTTCCAGGCGCCGCCGACGGAGGTCTCCCGCTCGTAGCAGTCCACGCCGAAGCCGTGCTCGCGCAGGTTCTTCACGGCCACCAGGCCGCTGGCCCCGGCGCCGATCACGCAGACGGTCTCACCCCGGTCGGCCACGGACCGCCCGTCGGGCGCCGGGGCGTCCGACGGGTCGGGCTCGGGACGGCCGTGGTCGGCGGAGGAGGACACCGGAAGACTCCTTCTGTACGGCACGCGGGCCGGCCCTGGTCGCCGACGTGGCCGGCGGTGCTGCGCTGCGAAATCCTCTCCACATCGGAGCGCGATGTCCAGTCCCGGCCGGTGTGGTGACACCCCGACGGGTCAGCCGGCCACCGGAAGCAGCAGGTCGGCCAGGATCGGGAAGTGGTCGCTGGCCCGGCGGGTCTCGGGCGTGTCCACCACGTCGTAGTCGACCACCCTGATCGAGGGGTCGACGAAGAGCGCGTCGATGCGCCGACGCGGCTCGGCGCAGGAGTAGGTGAGCCGGTCGGCGCGGTCCATCTCCAGCGCGGCGTCGGTCAACCCGTCGGCGAGGGTACGCCAGGCCGGGCCGTCCGGCCCCTCGTTGAGGTCCGCTCCGGCGACCACCGGCCAGGCCGCCCCGGCCAGGTCCTGCTTGAACGCCGCCGCCTGGGCGGGACGCTCGGCGGGATCGGTGGACAGGTGCGAGCCGGCCAGCACGAACCGGGCCCCGCCGACCGCGCAGTCGGCCAACGCGGCACCCCGCAGGTGCCGGCCCGGGGTGAGCGGGAACCGCCGGCAGCTCGTGCCGAGCACCCGGACCCGCAGGCTGGTCAGCAGCACGTTGCCCAGCGACGGCAGACCACCGGCGGCGACCACCAGGCCGAACGACTCGGCCAGGGCGGCGTTGCGCTGCCGCCAGCCGAACCGGCGGGCCCCCTCCTGCACGATCACCACGTCCGGCGCGGCGCTGCGGACCACCGAGGCCAGCGCGGCGGTGTCGTCCCGCTGGCCGTGGATGTTGTACGACACCACCCGCAACCGCACTCCGGCACTCACTGTGCCACCTTCCGTTCGCGACTGCGGGGCTCCGCTGCGCTGCACTCCTCGCGCTTCACCGTGCCGACCTTTCGTTCGCGACTGCGGGGCTCCGCTGCG
The DNA here is from genome assembly GCF_900091615.1 of Micromonospora yangpuensis. Lineage (NCBI taxonomy): Bacteria > Bacillati > Actinomycetota > Actinomycetes > Micromonosporales > Micromonosporaceae > Micromonospora > Micromonospora yangpuensis. The sequence continues at coordinate 4,622,222 of NZ_FMIA01000002.1, forward strand.
CTGCACTCCTCGCGCTTCACAGGCGCCGGGCGAGGTCGGCGGCGCCGATGACGCCGGCGCTGTTGCCCAGCTCGGCCGGGCGGATGTCGGCGACCGGCAGCCGGCCGCGCTGGGCCAGCGCGTCGGCGAAGGAGCGCCGGGTGGGGCCGAGCAGCAGGTCACCGGCGTCGATCACGCCGCCGCCGACCACCAGGGCCTGCGGGTCGAGGATCTGGGCCATGTCGGCCAGGCTGGTGCCCAGCCAGCGGCCGATCTGGGCGAACGCCTCGGAGGAGACCGGGTCACCGCCCTGGGCGGCGGCGGTCACCATCGGGCCGGTGATCGCCTCGGCCTCCCCACCGGCGAGTTCGAGCAGGGCACCGGCCCGGTGCGGCTCCTGGCGGGCCCCGGCACGGGCGAAGCGGACCAGCGCGTTTCCGCTGGCGTACTGCTCGATGCAGCCGAGCCGGCCGCAGCCGCACTGGTGACCGTCCGGGACGGTGAGCATGTGGCCCAGCTCGGCGGCGATGCCGTGGGCGCCGCGGACCAGCTCGCCGCCGAGGATGATGCCACCGCCGACCCCGGTGCCGATGGTGAACATGACCATCGAGTCGTCGGCGTCGCGGGCCGCGCCGTAGCGGAACTCGGCCCAGGCCGCCACGTTGCCGTCGTTCTCCACGATCACCGGCAGCCCGACGGCGGCGCTGACGTACTGCCGCAGCGGCTCGTCCCGCCAGGCCAGGTTGGGCGCGAAGAGCACGGTGGAGCGGGTGGCGTCGATCCAGCCGGCCGCGCCGATGCCGACGGCGTCGACCGTCCGGCCCTTGGCCAGTTCGGTGACGACCTCGATGATGACGTCCCGGGTCTTGCCGACGTCCTCGGCGGGGGTGTCCCGTCGGACCTGCACGAGCACTGCGCCGGTGTCGTCCACGACACCGCCGGCCACCTTCGTGCCACCGACGTCGACTCCGATGGTCAGCGTCACCGCTGCCACTCCCCTCTGCTGTGCTGCCGCCCCCGACCGGCTGGTGGCCGGTCGGGTGCCGCATGTCCGGTGGTCAGGCCCCGTCGCCCGGTGCGTGCTCGCCCGCTTCGGGCGCTCGCGAGGCGGGCACCGCGGGACCGTCGGCCGGCGGCCGGGGCGTGACCGGCGCGCCGGGCCCGACGACCTCGGCGGGCGGTACGGCGGCGGCCCGAGCAGCCGCGTCCCCCGAACGGGTCGCGGCGGACCAGACGTCCTGCTCCGGCGCCGAGGCAGAATCATGCCCGGTGCGGGTGGCCTCGCGCCAGACGTGATCCGCGTTCGCGTCGGTTCCGGTGGCTGCGGCCGACGGCCCGGCGGCCCCGGCGCCCCCGGTGGCCACCGGCGATGCCGACGACGGCGGTCGATCGTCGGCGCTGGCGAAGGCGCGCATCATGCTGGCCACCCCCGCCGCAAGATCACCGGCGCCGGTGGCGAGCCGCTCGGCGAACTCGGGACTCGGGTCACGCATCGCGACGATGGCCCGGCAGAGCGGACAGACGCAGCATTCCGGCGTGCCGGTGGCGAAACCTCCGGCGGGTGCCGCCGGCCGGGTACGGGACGACCCACCGGGGCCGCCACTGTGACCGAGGACACCCGACAGCATCCCACCGAGCGGACCCCAGGCCTGCGCCGCCCGGGAACCGGACGAGGCGAGCCGGGCCGCCGCGAGCAGGGTGGCGACCAGCCGCTCCGCCTCTTCCCGGGCCGAGCCCGGTTCTGCCTCAGCCATGGTCGGCTCCCCCTGTCGTGGCGACCGTGCCGCCGGGCGCGTCACTGCGCAGCATCAGGTGTCTCTACCCGGCGCTTGAGTTGCTTCAACGCGGTATCCATGATCATTTTCTCGGCCTTGCGGCGAAACATCCCGATCATCCCGACCGAGAGCTCCACCTCGAGGGTGTAGGTCACCGTGGAGGTGCCGTCGGCATTGCCGACGATGTCGTACGACCCCCGCTGGGCGCGCTGCATCCGCGAGGGGGCCACCAGGTGCCACTCGATGTGCGACAGGTCCTCGGCGTAGGCGTACGCCAGGACGTACTCGTCGGCCATCACCCCCGCGTCGATGGTGAACCGCACCTGGCTGGCGTATCCGTCGGTGTACTCCTCGACCACCTCGGTGCGCCGCACCGTCTCGGTCCACTCGGGGTAACGCGGGAAGTCGCAGATGACCGCGGCCACCCGTTCCGGTGGCGCGGCGACGACGATCGACTGGGTGGAGGAGTCCGCCATGGGGGGAGGCTACCCGGCGGCGGTCCCGCCCGCGCCGGGTCCCACCCCGGCCTGCCTGCCCGGCCCGCCCGGCCGAGCAGGTAGGTTTCGACACAGCCGACCCGCCGGCTGGGTGGCACAGGACGAGTACGAGGGAGTGCCAGGTGCGCGAGTTCTCCGTTCCGCCGGTCGTCACGGTCGGCGATTCGGCCAACCTGACCGACCCGGTCTGGAGCAACGCCGAGTCCGCCCCGGACGTCGTGCAGTTCAGCCGTCCCGACCCGGTCGGCGGAGCCGGCTGGGTCGACGTGACCTGCCGGCAGTTCCGCGACGAGGTGGTCGCGGTGGCCCGGGGCCTGGTCGCGGCCGGTATCTCCCCCGGCGACCGGGTCGCCCTGATGAGCCGGACCCGCTACGAGTGGACCCTGGTCGACTACGCCATCTGGGCGGCCGGCGCGGTGACCGTGCCGATCTACGAGACCTCCAGCGCCGAGCAGGCCGCCTGGATCCTGGGCGACTCCGGCGCGGTCGCCGTCGTGGTGGAGACCACCGCCCACGCCACCCTGGTCGCCGGGGTCACCGACCGGCTGCCCGCGCTGAGGACCGTGTGGCAGATCGAGACCGGTTGCGTGGCGGAGCTGACCACCGCCGGCGAGGCGGTCGACCCGGCCGAGATCGAGCGGCGGCGGGCGGCGTTCCGGGCCGACGACGTGGCCACGATCATCTACACCAGCGGGACCACCGGCCGACCGAAGGGCTGTGTGCTCACCCACCGCAACATGTACGCCGACATCGCCAACGCGGTGCCGGTGCTGCCCAACCTGTTCAACGCGGGCGCGTCGACCCTGCTCTTCCTGCCCCTGGCGCACGCCTTCGCCCGGCTGATCCAGATCGGCGTGGTGCAGGCCCGGGCGACCATGGCGCACTGCGGCGACCCCACCAACCTGGTGCCCGAGCTGCAGCGGTTCCGGCCGACCTTCGTCCTGTCGGTGCCCCGGGTCTTCGAGAAGGTCTACAACGGGGCCCGGCAGAAGGCCGAGGCCGGCGGCAAGGGCCGGATCTTCGACCGGGCCGAGAAGGTGGCCGTGGCCTGGAGCGAGGCCCAGGACACCCGCGGCGGCCCCGGCCTCGGGCTGCGCGTCCAGCACGCGCTCTTCGACCGGCTGGTCTACGGCAAGCTGCGGGCGGCGCTCGGCGGCCGGTGCCGGGACGCGATCTCCGGCGGGGCGCCGCTGGGTGCCCGGCTCGGCCACTTCTTCCGCGGCATCGGGGTGACCGTCTACGAGGGCTACGGCCTGACCGAGACCTCCCCCGCCGCCGCGGCGAACCTGCGCGACGCCATCCGGATCGGCACCGTGGGCCGCCCGCTGCCCGGGGTCACCATCCGGATCGAGGACGACGGCGAGATCCTCATCGCCGGTGACCTGATCTTCCAGGGGTACTGGCACAACGACGAGGCGAGCGCGGAGGCGCTGACCAGCGACGGCTGGTTCCGCACCGGCGACCTGGGCCACCTCGACAACGACGGTTTCCTCACCATCACCGGCCGCAAGAAGGAGATCATCGTGACCGCGGCCGGCAAGAACGTCGCCCCGGCCGTGCTGGAGGACCAGGTCCGGGCGCACCCGCTGGTCAGCCAGTGCGTGGTGGTCGGCGACCGGCAGCCGTTCGTCGCGGCCCTGGTCACCATCGACGAGGACGCCTTCGCCACGTGGCGCACCTCGGCCGGGGTGCCGGCCGGGGCCACCGTCGCCGACCTGCGGGACGACGAGACCCTGCGGGCCGCGGTACAGGAGGCCGTCGACGCCGCCAACCAGGAGGTCTCCCGGGCCGAGGCGATCAAGGTGTTCCGGATCCTGCCCCAGGACTTCACCGAGGCGACCGGCGAGCTGACCCCCTCGATGAAGGTCCGGTGCCAGGTAGTCCAGAAGACGTACGCGGCGGAGATCGCCGACATCTACCGTCGCTGACTACGATCCGTCACGTGCCCGCCTCGACATCCGCCCGGTCCCGTCCGCACCCGCTGGCCGTCGCCGCCCGACTGGTGATGCTGGCGCTGGTCGCCGTCCTCACCCTGCTCGCCACGGCAGACCCGGCCCAGCTCTGGTGGGTGGCCCTGCTCGCCGCCGCCGGAGTGCCCGCCCTGCTGGCCCCCCAGCACCGACTGCTCGGCCCGCTCAGCCGGCTGGCCGAGGCGGTGCTGCTCGGGCTCGCGGCCAGCCAGGTGGCCGCCGTGGCCACCCTCGGCGGGACGACCCCGGGTGTCGGCGCGTCGGCGGTGCTGCCGTACCTGGCGGTGCCGGTGACGGTGACCGCGCTGCGGCGACGGTTCGTCGAGGGCGGTGTGCTGGTCGGGGTCACCGCGCTGATCCTGCTGGTCAGCGGGGCGTTCACCGTCGTCGACGGGCAACGCCAGCTCGTCCAGCCCGGCTACCTGGCGGTCTGCGCCCAGTGGCTGATCCTGGCCGGCCTGGGCTTGGCCACCGGCTGCGCGCTGCAGAAGCTGGTCCGGGTACGGGCCGAGAGCGCCCCCCAGCCGTACGCCGAGGCGACCCGCCTGCTGACCCAGCTGCGTACGGTCGCCCGTCAGCTGCCCGGGGCCACCCTCGACCCGGGCGGCATCTCCGAGCACCTGCTGGAGGAGCTGCGTACCGTGGCCCGCGCCGACCGGGCGGCGGTCCTCTCCGCCAGCGGCGGTGGCCGGCTGGTGGTGCTCGCCCAGGTCGGCGCGGAGCGGGTCGACTGGGAGACGACGCTGGACGCCGACTCGGCCATCGCCGACGCCTGGGCCAGCCAGCAGCCGCAGACCGCCGCCCGCACCCAGGCCCGCTCGCACGCCGGTGGGGACGTCTCGGCGCTGATCGTGCCGCTGGTGGCCGGGGTCCGCACGGTGGGTCTGGTGGTGTTGGAGGCCGACGCCGGGCAGGCCTACCCGGCACCGGTGGTGGCCGGGGTGACCGCCCTGACCGGCCCGGCCGCGCTGCGGCTGGAGGCGGCGCTGCTCTTCGACGAGGTCCGCTCGCTGGCCACCAACGAGGAGCGGCAGCGGCTGGCCCGGGAGATCCACGACGGGGTGGCGCAGGAGCTGGTGATGGTCGGCTACGGCATCGACAACGCGCTGGCCACCGTGCACGACGACACCGAGGAGACCGCCGAGAGCCTGCGCGCGCTGCGGCACGAGGTGACCCGGGTGATCACCGAGCTGCGGTTGAGCCTGTTCGAGCTGCGCAGCGAGGTGGACCGACACGGTGGGCTGGCCGCCGCGATCGCCGAGTACGCCCGCACCGTGGGCGCCTCCGGTGGACTTCGGGTGCATCTGTCGCTGGACGAGTCCACCGCCCGGCTGCCGGCGGCCACCGAGGCCGAGTTGCTGCGCATCGCGCAGGAGGCGGTGACCAACGCCCGCAAGCACGCCGGAGCCGCCAACCTCTGGGTCACCTGTGAGGTGGATCCCCCGTACGCCCAGATCGAAGTGTCGGATGACGGTCACGGCATCGGTGACCAGCGCGCCGAGGGGCACTATGGTCTTGCGATCATGGCCGAGAGGGCGGAACGTATCCGGGGCCGGCTGGAGATCAGGCCACGGCAACCCAGCGGGACGACCGTGGCGGTGGTGGTCGGCTCCTCGCCTCGGCGCGATAACGTGCGCGGTAGCGCAGCAGCAGCAGAAGGGCAGGAAACCCGAGGATGACCACTCCGACACCGGCCACCCGCACCAAGGTCCTCCTGGTCGATGACCACGACCTGATCCGTAAGGGGCTGCGGCACGCCTTCGAGCGTGACCGGCAGTTCGAGGTCGTCGGCGAGGCCGCCACCGCTGCCGAGGGCGTCCGGCAGGCCGGCGCCCTCCAGCCGGACGTGGTGATCATGGATCTGCGCCTGCCGGACGGCAGTGGTCTGGAGGCGACCCGGGCGCTGCGCAAGTCCAGCTCCTCGATGGGGATCGTCGTGCTCACCATGTACGCCGGCGACGACCAGCTCTTCGGCGCGTTGGAGGCCGGCGCGAGCGCGTTCGTGCCGAAGACCGCCCCGGCCGACGAGGTGGTGGCCGCCGCCCGGCACGCCGCCTCCTCCCCCAGCGCGTTCACCGCCGCCGACCTGGCCGAGGCGATGAAGCGCCGGCTGGCCCCGTCCGGCCCGCAGCTCTCCCCCCGGGAGGGCCAGGTGCTGCGGCTGCTCGCCGACGGGATGAGCGTGGCGGGCATCGCCAAGCAGCTCTTCGTCAGCGAGTCCACCGCCAAGACGCACATCTCGAAGCTCTACGAGAAGCTGGGCGCGGCCAACCGGGCCCAGGCGTTGATGACCGCGCTGCGGCTGGGTCTGCTGGAGGCCCCGGACGCGCCGAAGTTCTGATCGACCGCCACGGAGGTCCGGGTCCGCGTCGTCGGCCCGGACCTCCGGTGTCTCCCGGTCTTCTCAGTCGGGCACGGGACGGGCAGAATACCCGGGTGACCCGCGCAGGTGATGATTCTCGCGTTGCAGGCAAAACGGATGAGAGCACGCGGCGGCCGGACCGGACGGCCACCACGATCGACATGGAACGGCCCAGTGTGGCCCGCATGTACGACTACTACCTCGGTGGCTCGCACAACTTCGCCGCCGACCGGGCGGCGGCCCGGGCGATGATGGACGCCGTGCCCGAGGCCCCGCTGATGGCCCAGGCCAACCGGGCGTTCCTCCGCCGGGTGGTGCACCACCTGATCGAGGCCGGGGTACGCCAGTTCCTGGACATCGGCTCCGGCATCCCCACGGTCGGCAACGTGCACGAGATCGCCCAGCGGGCCGCACCCGAGTCCCGGGTGGTCTACGTGGACGTGGACCCGATAGCGGTGGCCCACAGCCGGGAGATCCTCGCCGGCAACGAGCGCGCCGTGGTGATCCAGGAGGACCTGCGCAACCCCGCCGGGATCCTCGCCCATCCCGAGGTCACCGGCCTGCTGGACTTCACCCGGCCGGTGGCCGTGCTGATCGTGGCGGTGCTGCACTTCGTACCGGACTCCGACCACCCCGACCAGCTGCTGCGGACCCTGCGCGAGGCGCTGGTGCCCGGCAGTTACCTGGCGCTCTCCCAGGTCAGCCTGGACGGCCGCCGGCAGAGCCCCGAGCAGGGCGAGGCCGAGCGGGTCTACCGCCGTACCGACAATCCGCTGTGGTTTCGCAGCCACGCCGAGCTGACCGCGCTGCTCGCCGGGTTCGAGCTGGTCGAACCGGGAGTGGTCTGGGTGTCGCAGTGGCATCCGGAGGCCCCGGAGGGTGCCGAGGACGCCGAGGCGGCGGGCTTCCTGGGCGGCGTCGGACGCGTCGGTGGGTGAGTCGGATCGCGCCGGCGGGCTGGCCTCCCGCCCGTCGACGTTCGCCCGGGCCTGGGCCAGGGCGGTCTCCGGCACCAGCTTCGTGCCGATGAACCGCGACCAGCTGGAGGCGTTCCTGCACCGGCTCACCGAGCAGTTGGCGGCGGCGTTGGTGGCGGAGCCCTTCGACCTGCGGGCCGGCACCCGGGTCGGTGCCGAGCTGGTCGCCGCCCACATCTCCGCGCCCGAGGGGCTCGGCCGCAGCGTCGAGGTCATCCAGCTCCGGTTGCTGCGCGACCTGGGTCTGGCCGCCGACGACGTGGAGGACCGGCTGGCCCGGCTGCTGGGCGCGGTGGCGACCGGCTTCGCCCACGCGCTGCGCGACCGGACCCTCGACGAGCAGGAGAAGATCCGCCGGGCCGCGACCAAGGCCCGTACCCAGGCCGAGGGCGAGCTACGCGACAGTGAGGCCCGGTTCCGGCACCAGGCCACCCACGACCCGCTCACCGAACTGCCCAACCGCAGGTTGTTCACCGAACGGCTCACCGCCGCCCTGGCCGCACCGACCCGGGACACCGCCCGGATCGGGGTGTGCTTCCTCGACCTGGACCGGTTCAAGGTGGTCAACGACTCCCTCGGTCACCAGGTCGGTGACCTGCTCCTGGTGTCGGTGGCCCGGCGGCTGCGGCAGACCCTGGGCGAGCACCTGGTGGCCCGGCTCGGTGGTGACAAGTTCGGCATCCTGGTCGAGGCCACCGGCGGCACCGACGACGTGGTCAAGGTCGCCGAGGCGGCCCTGGCCGCGGTCAACGAACCGGCACAGGTCGACGGGCACGAGCTGACCGTCGCGGCCAGCGCCGGCATCGTCGAACGTCCGGTCGCCGAGGCCCGCCCCGGTGACCTGATGCAGGCCGCCGACAGCACGGTGACCTGGGCCAAGATGGCCGGTGGGGCCCGCTGGTCGCTGTTCGACCCGGAACGCAACCAGCGGGAACTGGACCGGTACGCGCTCTCCGCCGCGCTGCCCACCGCCCTGGACCGCGACGAGTTCTTCCTGGAGTACCAGCCGTTGACGTCACTGCGCGACGGCAACCTGCTCGGCGCCGAGGCGCTGGTCCGGTGGCGGCATCCCGAACGGGGGCTGCTGCGTCCGGACAGCTTCATCGGCCTGGCCGAGGAGACCGGGCTGATCGTCCGGCTCGGTGCCTGGGTGCTGGCGCAGGCGTGCCGCCAGGCGGGCGCCTGGTCGGACGGGGGTACGACCGCACCGTTCGTCAGCGTGAACCTGGCGGTCCGGCAGTTGCACACCCCCGGCCTGGTCGGCGAGGTGCGGGAGCTGTTGGCGCGCACCGGCCTGCCGCCGCAACGGCTGCAACTGGAGATCACCGAGAGCACCATGATGACCAGCGCCGAGGAGCCGATCCGGGCCCTGCGGACCCTTGTCGACCTCGGGGTGGGCATCGCCATCGACGACTTCGGCACCGGTTACTGCAACCTGGCGTACCTGCGTCACCTGCCGGTGACCGCGTTGAAGCTGGCGAGTTCCTTCGTCACCGGGCTACGGGCCCCGGCCAGTGATCCGGCGAGCCAGACCGACGAACGGATCTGCGCCGCGCTGGTGTCGCTGGCCCACGCGTTGGACCTGCCCGTCACCGCCGAGGGGGTGGAGACCGCCGAGCAGGCCGAGCGGCTGCGGGCGATCGGCTGCGACGCCGGCCAGGGCTGGTACTTCGGCCGTCCCGGCCCACCCGAGCAGATCCTGTCGCAGCTGAACTAGCCGGTACGGCTGGCCGGGTCGGCGAGCAGGGCGGTCAGCCGCTGGGCCTGGGTCTCCCAGCGCCACTCCCGCTCGACCCAGGCCCGGCCGGCCGCGCCGAACTGGCGGGCCAGGTCCCGGTCGGTCAGCAGGGTGGCCACCCGGTCGGCGAGCTGGGCGAGATCGTCGCCGCGGACCACGAAACCCGTCTCGCCCTCGCGGACCGCATCCGGCGCGCCGCCGGAGTCCCCCGCCACCACCGGCAGCCCGGTCGCGGAGGCCTCCAGGTAGACGATGCCCAGACCCTCCACGTCCAGGCCACGGTTGCGGGTCCGGCACGGCATCGCGTACACGTCGCCGGCGGCGTAGTGGGCCGGCAGGTCGGCCGCGGGCACCGACCCGGTGAACACCACGTCGCGCTCCACCCCGGTCTGCCGGGCGAGCTTCTCCAGGGTGCCCCGGTACGGCCCACCCCCGACGACCAGCAACGCGGCGTCGGGCACCCGGCGGCGGATCGCCGGCATGGCCCGGATCAGCATGTCCTGTCCCTTGCGGGGCACCAGCCGGGAGACACAGACCACCACCGGCCGGTCGGCCAGGCCGAGCCGGATCCGGACCTGGTCGCCGTCGACGTCCGGGTGGTAGGTGTCCACGTCCACCCCGGGGGCCAACCGGTGCAGCTCGGTGAGCCCGTGCAGGGCCCGGTCCAGCCGGGTCCGGGTGTACTCGCCCAGGTAGGTGACGACGTCCGTACCCCGCGCGATCCGGCGCAGCGCACCCCGGGCACCCGGCAGGGCCGCCCACCCCACCTCGTGGCCGTGGGTCAGCGCCACCACGCGGCCGATGCCGGCCCGGCGGCGCAGCCCGGCGGCGAGCAGCCCGAGCGGGGCCGCCGCGCCGAACCAGACGGTGTCACAGTCGTACGTCCGGGCCAGCGCCGCCGTCCGGCGGGCCACCAGCGGGGTGGGCAGCAACACCCGGGTACGCTCGCGGACCACCTCGAAGGGCTGGTCGGCGTCGAACTTCGCGGCACCGGGCCAGCTCGACGCGTACACCACCACGGAACCGGAGGGCTGGCGCAGGGCGAGGTTGTGCACGAAGGACTGGATGCCGCCGGGGCGGGGCGGAAAGTCGTTGGTGATCAGCAGCGTACGGCTCATCCGCCGGTCTCCCTGGCGTAGGCGCGGGCGGCGGCCATCCGCTCCACGGTGGACGGGTGGGACGCCGACCAGAGGTACTCCCAGCGGGGCGGGTCCGGGTCGGCAAGGTTGATCCCGGCCAGCCGACGCTGCATCGCCTCGAAGGTCGCCGGGTCACCGGTGAGGGCCAGGGCGTGCGCGTCGGCGCGGGCCTCCACCCGGCGCGACACCAGGGCCTGCACCGGCGTGGCGACCAGCCCGGCCACGGTGACCAGGGCGATCAGCAGCCCGAAGGCCCGGGGTTCGGCGATCGAGTCGACCCGGGCCAGGCGCAGCAGCGGCCCCCAGGAGCCCACCAGGTAGAGCGCCACCACCAGGGCGGCGGCACCCAGCGCGCCGGTCAGCGTGCCCACCGTCACGTCCCGGTCCTTGGCGTGGCCCAGCTCGTGCGCCACCACGCTGGTCACCTCGGCCGGCGTCGCCTCCCGCAGCAGGGTGTCGTAGACGACCACCCGTCGGGTCGGCCCCAGACCGGAGACGTAGGCGTTCACCGCCCTGGTCCGCCGGGACGCGTCGGCGACCAGCACGTCGCGCACCGGCACGCCGTCGCGGGCGGCCATGTTCACCAGCTCGGTACGCAGCGGACCCGGCTCCATCGGGGTGAACCGGTTGAAGACCGGCTCGACCAGCACCGGCAGGACGAACGACAGCAGCACCACCAGGCTGGCGGCCCCTGCCGCGCCGAGCGCCCACCACCAGCGCGGGGCGAGGCGGGTCACCGCGTAGAAGCCGAGCAGCACGGTCGCGCCGAGCACCGCGCTCACCGCGTACGACTTGAGCAGGTCGAGGGTCCAGCCGCCCCAGCCGTTGGTACTCAGCCCGTACCGGGTGAGCACGGAGTGCCGCCAGGCGGCGAACGGCAGGGTGAGCAGGTCGGCGACGAGCACCACGACCAGCCCACCGAGCACCGCCTGGGCCACCCAGTGCCCGCCGAACGGACGGCCGGCGAGCTCGATCAGCCGCCCGCCCAGCGGGGTGAGCCCGAGCGCCAGTGCCGCCAGCAGCCCCACCACGAGCCCGGTGTACCGCCCGGGACGCAGCGCCGCCCGCAGGGCCCGCCCGTGGGCGACCTCGTCGGCGGGCAGGTCCCGCAACGCGGCGAGCTGATCGGCCCGGGGCGCCGGTGGTCGGCTCCAGGGCACCAGCAGGACGGCGACGACCACCAGCGCGACGACCAGCCCGGCGAGGGTCAGCACCGCCCAACCACGCGGCGTCACAGCCCGCCACCCTCGCGCCATACCCGGCTCATCCCCGTTCCTCCCCAGCCGTGAAAGGAAGGGCCCCCTGTTAACGCCTACGGTATAGCGGGGCACCCTTCTCACCGCCGGCTGCTCATCCTAGGGCGCGCTCGCCCCCCGGACACCGAGGGCCCGCGTCGCCACCGCCGAACCGCCCGGCACCTGCCTGTCGCCAGCCTGACACCTCCATGGCACCACCAGAACCTTGAAGTGGTGCCATTTTGATGCCATGATGACACCATGGACCTCACGTCGTACGTCGATCAGCTCCGGCAGGAGCTGACCGGTGCCGCCGAGCTGGGCGGGCCGGACACCCGGGCCCTGGCCGAGCGGCTGACCGGGCCGCTGGAGTCGGCGCTCCGGCTGGCGTTGCTGGACGCCCTGACCGCAGCGACCGAAGAGATCACCCGCGAGCTGGCTCCCGGCTCCGTCGAGCTGCGGCTGCGCGGGCGCGACCCCGAGTTCGTGGTGACCCCACCGCCCGGCGAACAACCACCGCCCGGCGAACAACCACTGCCCGCCGACCGACCGTTCCCCGCCGACCAGAGCACCGGCGGCACCCCCGCCGACGGCGCGGAGGGAGCCGCCGCCCGGATCAACTTCCGCCTCTCCGAGCACCTCAAGGGCCGGGTCGAGGAGGCCGCCGCCCAGGAGGGGCTCTCGGTCAACGCCTGGCTCGTCCGGGCCGTCACCGCCGCCGTCGACACCCACCGGTCGGCCCGGTCAACCCACCGACGCGCCTCCTTCGGCGGCGAGCGCTACACCGGCTGGGCCCGATGACCGCCCCCGACGACCCGTCACACCGACCGGACCCGGCGACAACCCCCGACAGGCCGTCACACCGACCGGACCCGGCGACAACCCCCGACGACCCGTCACACCAGCTAGGCCCGGCGACAACCCCCGACAGGCCGTCACACCGACCAGACCCGTCGACGACAGCGCCGCATCCGTCCCTACCGGCCCACCGTGGACCGGTCCACCACCTCCCTAAGGAGGAACCCGTGATGCCCACCTTCGACACCCCGAACCCCGTCTCGGTCAGCCTCGACCTGGTCGTCTGCGACGTACGGGTCACCGCCAGCGACCGCGCCGACACCACTGTCGAGGTCCGCCCGAGCAACGCCGCCGCCGAGACCGACGTCCGGACGGCCGAGCAGACCCACGTCGAGTTCACCGACGGCCGGCTGACGATCCGAATGCCCAAGCAGCGTGGCCGTCTCGGCATCTTCGGACGTCCCGGCTCGGTGGACCTGACGATCGCCCTGCCCACCGGCTCCCGACTGGACGGCGGGGGCGCGGTCACCACCATCCACACCGAGGGCCGGCTCGGCAGCTGCCGGCTACGCACCGCCACCGGCAGCATCGTGCTGGGCGACGCCGGCGACGTCGACCTGCAGACCTCCGCCGGTGGCATCGAGGTGGGCCGAATCGACGGCCACGCTCAGGTCACCACGGCGGCCGGCCGGGTACGGCTGGGCGATGTCGCCGGGAACCTGGCCGTGCGCAACTCCAACGGCGACACGCGGATCGGCGCGGTCGGCGGTGACCTGCGGGCCAAGGCGGCCAACGGCGACATCACGGTGGACCGTACCCAGGGCACGGTCACCGCCGCCACGGCCAACGGCGACGTCAGCATCGGCATGGTCGCGGCCGGCTCGGTGTCGCTCAAGACCGGTTTCGGTGAGGTCAGCGTGGGCGTCCCGGCCGGCACCGCCGCCCGGCTCGACCTGCACACCCAGCACGGTCAGGTGGTCAACGACCTGGCGACCTGCGAACCGCCCGGGCACCCCGACGGTACGGTCGAGGTCACCGCCCGCACGTCCTTCGGCGACATCGTCGTCCACCGCCGCTGACCCGGCCACCGGGTCGGTGTCACACCGGCCCGGCCTGACCCGGCGGGGCGCCCGGCCCGCCGGCCCACGCGGCTCGGTGCCCGACGGCACACGCGACACGGTGCCCGACGACCCACGCGACACAGTGCCCATCCGGCCCACGCGACGCGGTGCCCGACGGCCTACGCGACACAGTGCCCATCCGGCACACGCGACGCGGTGCCCGCCGGCACACGCAGGGCGGTGCCGGATGGGTACGGCCCGCGCGGGCATCGGCCGGCAGCCGGCCGGTGCCCGGTGGTGGTCAGGACCGGGCCAGCCGGCGCAGCAGGGAGTCCGCGCCGAGCGGGTACGCGCCGTGCCGGCGTACGCCGTCGGCGACCTCCCGGTCCGAGGAGATCACCACCACCGGCCGACCGGACGGTTCGGCGCGGACCAATCGGCGGATCAACTCGTCGGCGGTCTCCCCCTTGCGGGAGAAGAGCACCCGCACGCCGCGCGGGGTGGGCGGCAGCCCGTGGATCCGCTCGGCGCCGTCGAAGACGACGGTGACCTCGTCACCGGTCTGCGCGGCGATCCCACCCAGACCGGTGATCAGCCGCTTGCGCTGCTGCTCCAGTGACATTTCCCCGAAGCCCCGCTTGGTGACGTTGTAGCCGTCGACGACCAGGTGGGCCCGGGGCAGTGCCAGGAGCTGATCCAGCCGGGCCGGATCGTCGGTGTCCCGGGCCCGGGTGTTGGCGGCGGCACCGGTGGCGTTGCCGGTGGCGGCGAAGGTGTCGGCGACGAAGTCGGCGGGCAGCTTCTCCACCGGGTCCAGCGCCAGCTCCCGGCGGAGCCCGACGGCGGCCTGCCCGATGGTCTCCAGCAGCAACCAGAGCCGGGCGTCGTCGACCGAACGGGCCTCCTTGGCGCTGGCCCGGGCGACCCCGGCCGCCGCCTCGGCCTCGGCCAGCCGGGCGCGGGCCCGACGCAGCTCGGCGTCGGCGTCGGCGGTGGCCCGGGTGGCCCGGCCGCGTTCGGTGGCGAGCAGCTCGGTGGCCTTACGCTCGCGCGCCTGGGTCTCCCGCAGCGAACGGGCCAGCTGGCGGGTCTCCTCCCGCAGCTGGCCCAGTTCCTCGCGGACCCGGGCCAGCTCGTCGCGGAGCTTCTCCACCTCCACCCGGGCCACCGCCCGGTCGTGCTCGGCGCGGGTGGCCCGCTGCTCGGCCTCGCGGACCAACTCGGCCACCACGGCGCTGTCGGACTCGGCGCGTACCGCCGCGCCGCTGGCCTCGATCAGCTCGCGCCAGCCCCGGGGCCGGGCCAGGTAGGCCAGGGCGGCCACCTCGACCGGATCGGCGGCGGCGGGGGCGGTCCCCTCGATCACCGCCGCACCGAGGTCTCCGGCGTCGGCGAGGACCCGGTTGGTCACCCGCTGCCGGAACAGCGGATCGGCGGTGAGGTGCGCGGCGATCATGGGCGCACCCAGCCGGGCGCGGCGGTTGGGGGCGAACTTGGCCACCCGGCGCAGCGGCACCGGCACCTCGTCACCGGGCAGGCCGGGCAACACGGCGGCGGTGAGCGTCACGATCCGCTGCCGCACCGGCTCGGGCAGCACCGGCTCGGGCTCCGCACCCGCCGACTCGGACCCCACCGGCTCCGACCTCACCGACTCGGACTTGGCCAGCTCCGACCCCACCGGCTCGGACTCGGCCAGCTCCGACCCCACCGGCTCGGACTTGGCCAGCTCCGACCCCACCGGCTCGGACTCGGCCAGCTCCGACCCCGCCGACTCGGACTCGGCGGACCCCACCGGCTGGGACTCGGCCAGCTCGGACCCCACCGGCTCCGACCTCGGCAACTCCGACCCAGCCAGCTCGGACCCGGCCAGCTCGGACCTAGCCGGGTCGGATCCACCGGCGGCGCACGCGGCGTCGACCTCCCCGCCGGGGAGGTGCTCGTCGGGTGGCTCGGTGAGGGGCATGTGGCAAGTCTCCCACCGGAGCCGGGCCCACCGCCCGGTGAGTGAGCCGATCTCTCATCCTATCCCCGTGGTAACGGTTGGGGCCGCTGCGACGCGAGTGTCGGACCGGGCAGTTACCGTGCCGCAGGTGGCAGCTGAGGAGTACGTGCAGCAGACCCTCGCCGGCCTGGACCCGACGGCCGGCCCGGGGGTGGACCCGGCCTTGCCGTTGTCCGCGACGACCTTCGTGGTGGTCGACCTGGAGACCACCGGCGGCGCGCCGGACGGCGGTGGGATCACCGAGATCGGCGCGGTGAAGGTGCGCGGCGGCGAGCAGTTGGGCATGTTGGCCACGCTGGTCAACCCGGGTGTGCCGATCCCGCCCTTCATCACCGTGCTGACCGGTATCACCCAGGCCATGCTGGTGCCGGCGCCGCCGATCGAGCAGGTGTTGCCGAGTTTCCTGGAGTTCGTCGCCGACGCGGTCCTGGTCGCCCACAACGCGCCGTACGACGTGGGTTTCCTCAAGGCCGCCTGCGCCCGGCACGGCTACCGCTGGCCGGCGCCGCGGGTGCTGGACACCGCCGCGTTGGCCCGCCGGGTGCTGACCCGCGACGAGGTGCCCAACCGCAAGCTCGGCACGCTGTCGGCGTACTTCCGGACCACGGTGCGCCCGACGCACCGGGCGCTGGACGACGCGCGGGCGACCGTCGACGTGCTGCACGGGTTGATCGACCGCCTCGGCGGGCACCGGGTGCACACCGTCGGCGAGGCGATCGAGTTCACCCGGGCGGTCACCCCGGCCCAGCGGCGCAAGCGGCACCTCGCCGACGGGCTGCCGAAGCGGCCGGGGGTCTACATCTTCCGGGCCGCCGACGACCGGCCGCTCTACGTCGGCACCTCCGGCGACATCGCCACCCGGGTGCGCAGCTACTTCACCGCCGCCGAGAAACGGGCCCGGATCTCGGAGATGCTGACCGCCGCCGAGCGGGTGGAGGCCGTCGAGTGCGCCCACTCGCTGGAGGCGGAGGTCCGCGAGCTGCGGTTGATCGCCGCCCACGCCCCGCCGTACAACCGGCGGTCGAAGTTCCCCGAGCGGGTGGTCTGGCTGAAGCTGACCGCCGGGCCGTACCCCCGGTTGTCGGTGGTCCGGAGCATCACCGACGGTGACGACGCGTACCTCGGTCCGTTCAGCTCGCGGCGGGCGGCCGAGCTGGCGGCGGCGGGTTTCCACGACGCCCTGCCGCTGCGCCAGTGCACCCACCGGTTGTCGCTGCGCACCACCACGCCGGCCTGCGTGCTGGCCGAGCTGGGTCGCTGCCCGGCACCCTGCGAGCACCGGATCACCCCCGAGGAGTACGACCACCGCGCCGCGCAGCCGTTCCGGACCGCCACCGCCAGTGATCCCCGACCGGTGGTGGAGGCGTTGCTGGCCCGGATCGAGGCGCTCGGCGCCGACCAGCGGTACGAGGAGGCCGCGGTGGTGCGGTCCCGGCTGGTCGCGGTGCTGCGCGCGACGGTCCGGATGCAGCGGCTGGCCGGGCTGAGCCGGATCGCCGAGCTGGCCGCCGCCCGACCCGCCGCGCACGGCGGCTGGGAGCTGGCCCTGGTCCGGCACGGCCGGCTGGCCGGCGCGGGGGTCTCCCCGGCGGGGGTCCATCCCCGACCGACGCTGAACCTGATCCGGGCGACCGCCGAGACGGTCCCGGCCGGCACCGGGCCGGTGCCGGCGGCCACCGCCGAGGAGTCCGAGCGGATCCTGTCCTGGCTGGAGCGGCCGGAGACCCGGCTGGTGGAGATGACCTCGGCCTGGGCCTCACCGGTGGCCGGGGCGGCCCGCTTCCGGGACCTGCTCGCCAAGGCCGAGGGCGCGGCGAGCAACCAACTCTCGACCGAACGCCCATGAGCAAGTGACCGATCGGACTACCTCGGCTCACTTAGGCTGTTAAGGGAGTGCAGTCCTGCCCGATTCGTGGGCCTGCTTCCGGTTGCCGCCGTGCCCGGCTACCGTGGAGCGGGGTGAGGAGGTGTCCCACGTGGACGTCGACGCCGGACACGGGGCCGCCTTGGGCGGCGCGTTGTCCAACCAGTCGGGTGAGCTGCCGCTCGCCCGCCGACTGCGCTCGCTGCTGACCTGGCCGACAACCGAGACGGACCCGGTCAACCACCTGGTGCGCAGTCACCGGAGCATCCACGCCAGTGCCGACGTCTCGGTGCTGCGCCGGGCGTACACGATCGCCGAGACCATGCACCGGGGGCAGTTCCGCAAAAGCGGGGAGCCGTACATCACCCACCCGCTGGCGGTCGCGGAGATCTGCGCCGACCTGGGCATGGACACCACCACCCTGGTCGCGGCGCTGCTGCACGACACGGTGGAGGACACCCGCTACACCCTGCAGGCCCTCTCCGACGACTTCGGACCCGAGGTGGCCCACCTGGTCGACGGGGTGACCAAGTTCGACAAGGCGTTCTACGGCAAGGCCGCCGAGGCGGAGACCACCCGAAAGATGATCATCGCCGCCGGCAAGGACGTCCGGGTGCTGATCATCAAGCTGGCCGACCGGCTGCACAACATGCGTACCCTCGGGGTCCGCTCCGCTGCCTCGCGCGAGCGGATCGCCCGCAAGACCCTGGACGTGCTGGTGCCGCTCTGCGAGCGGCTGGGCATCCAGACCCTCAAGCGGGAGCTGGACGACGTGGTCCTGCTGCACCTGGAGCCGGAGGAGCACGCCCGGATCGCCCGGCACGTGCACGACCGCCCCGGGTGGGACTCCTACCTCGGCGACGTGGTCGCCCGGACCCGGGTGGCGCTGCGCCGCGACCGGGTCGCCGCCGAGGTCGCCGCCCGCCCCCGGCACCTCTACTCGATCTGGAAGGACACCGTCGCCGGCGGCGTCCCCTTCGACCTGCCCCGGATCGTGGTCGTGGTGGACGGCCCGGCAACCGACTGTTACGCCGCGCTCGGCGCGATCCACGGGATGTGGCGGCCGGTGCCCGGCCGGTTCAAGGACTTCATCGCCTCGCCGAAGAACAACCTCTACCGCTCCCTGCACACAAGCGTCTGCGGGCCCAGCAACCGTACGGTCGAGGTGCTGATCCGGACCACCGACATGCACCGCGCGGCCGAGTACGGCATCGCCGCCGAGTTCCGCTTCCCCCGGGCCAAGGGACGGGCCGCCGCCCGCGCCGAGCAGCTGGACTGGCTGCGCCGGGTGCTCGACTGGGAGCAGGACGCCCCGGACCCGGCGCAGTTCCTCGAGTCGCTGCGCTGCGACCTCGCCGAGGCGCAGATCCAGGTCGTCGCCGACGGCCGGCAGGTCCTCCTCCCGGCCGGCGCCACCCCGGTCGACCTCGCCTACGAGCTGGGCACCGACCGGGGCGACCACTGCCTGGCGGCGCGGATCAACGGTCGGCTGGCACCGCTCTCGTCCGAGCTGGACGAGGGGGACGTGGTGGAGATCTTCACCGAGACCGACGCCGACAGCGGCGTCGCGGCGGACGCCCCGCCCCGGGGCCCGCGTCGGGAGTGGCTCGGCTTCGTCAAGTCCCCGCACGCCCAGATGCAGATCAACCGCTGGTTCGCCGACCACACCGAGCCGGGCATCTCGATCGCCGACAAGATCCGGCTGGGCCGGGCCACCATCGGGCTCGCGCTGCGCACCCACAACCGGGGTCTCGCCAGCGACCTGCCCCTGCTGCGGCTCTCCGAGGAGCTCGGCTACCCCGACCTGGAGACCCTCCTGGTCGCGGTCTTCGACCGCTCGGTCGAGCCGGACGACGTGGTCCGCCAGCTCATCGACCTGGTCGACCACCGACAGTAGACCCACCCGGCGCGACGCGGCCCCTCCGGCGGCGACCGACGCGTGGCGGCCACTAGCCTGGACGCATGATCCCCCGCACCCGCGCCACCGGACGGGCCATCGGGTACCAGCTGTTCTACCGGCTGCCCTTCCCCCTGCGACGCCGGCTGGTCCGACTCGCCGTCCCGAAGTACGTCGTCGGCGCGGTCACCCTGGTCCGCGACACCGAGGCCGACGGGGCCGGACGCCTGCTGATGCTGCGGCAACCACCCGGGCACAGCTGGACCCTCCCCGCCGGCCTGCTGGAGCGGGCCGAGCCGCCGGCCGTCGGCGCCGCCCGGGAGCTGTTCGAGGAGACCGGCATCCGGCTGGCGCCCACCCGGCTGCGGCCGGCCACCCCGAACGCGATCGTGCACGCCAAGGGCTGGGTGGACATGGTCTTCGAGGCGGAGGTGCCGGCGTCGACAACCGAGTTGCGGGTGGACGGCGCGGAGGTGTTCGAGGCCGCCTGGCAGCCGCTGGACGACCTGCCCCGGTTGAGCTGGCCGACCGCCCGGCTGCTCGGCTACTACGGCATCGGCCCGGAGGCGGGGAACTTCCCGCCGCCACTGCCCGACACGGCACCGTGACCGACGTCTGCGCGGTGGTCCTGGCCGCCGGGGAGGGCACCCGGCTGCGCCCGCTCACCGAGCAGGTACCCAAGGCACTCTGTCCGGTCGGGAACGTGCCGCTGCTGGACCGGGCGTTGCACCGGCTGGCCGGCCTCGGTCTGACCGGCCCGGACACGGTCGCGGTCAACGCCTGCTACCTCGGCGACCAGGTGGTGGCACACGTCGGCGACCGGGCCCACCTGTCGGTGGAGCCGGGTGACCCACTCGGCACCGCCGGGGGAATCGGCAACCTGCGGGACTGGATCGCCGGCCGGGGTGTGCTGGTCGGCAACGCCGACGCGTACCTGGCCGACCCGACCACTCCCCCCGGCCCCGACATCGCCGCGCTGCTCGCCGGTTGGGACGGCGAGACGGTACGCCTGCTCGGCCAGCCGGCCCCGGACCCGGCCGAGCCGGGCACCTTCGACGGTCACCGGTTCGTCGGCTTCTCGCTGCTGCCCTGGCGACTCGTCCGGGACCTGCCGCCGACCTTCGCCGACCTGGTCCGCACGGTGTGGCGGCCGGCCGAGGCGGCCGGGGCCCTGCACGTGGTGGCGTATCCGGGCACCTTCTACGACACCGGTACGCCCGCCGACTACCTCACCGCCAACCTGCACGCCGCCGGTGGGGGCAACCTGATCCACCCGAGTGCCACGGTCACCGGGCGGTGCCACCGGTCGGTGGTGGGGGCCGGTGCGCGGGTGGCCGGCGAGGTCGTCCGCGCGGTGCTCTGGCCCGGCGCGACGGTACGCCCCGACGAGTCACTGCAGGACGTGATCCGCGTCGGTGCCGACCGCACCGTCGGTGCCTCCGGGCTGCTCCCGCCGTCTAGCATGGTCAACGGCGTCGGCGCCGATGCCCGCGCCGACGAGGCACGACGAAGGGCGGACCAGTGATCACCGCGATCGTACTGATCGACTGCGCCACCGACTCGATCCCCGAGGTCGCCGAGGCCCTG
The DNA here is from genome assembly GCF_900091615.1 of Micromonospora yangpuensis. NCBI lineage: Bacteria > Bacillati > Actinomycetota > Actinomycetes > Micromonosporales > Micromonosporaceae > Micromonospora > Micromonospora yangpuensis. The sequence goes on from NZ_FMIA01000002.1 coordinate 4,643,103, forward strand.
GCCGCCCTGCCGGGGGTCAGCGAGGTGTACTCGGTCGCCGGACACGTCGACCTGATCGCCATGGTGCGGGTCCGCGAGTTCGACCAGATCGCCCAGGTGATCGCCGGCCACATCTCGAAGGTTCCCGGGGTGCTGAACACCGAGTCGCACATCGCCTTCCGGGCGTACTCGCAGCACGACCTGGAAGAGGCCTTCGCCATCGGCCTGAACAGCGCCGACTGACCCCCGCTGCTGCCGGATGACACGGCAGGGCCGGTCCGCCCGTTCGGGCGGACCGGCCGCATGTCGACCGTCGGCTCAGCTCTGGCTCGGAGCCGGGGCCTCGGTGGTCTCCGGAGCCGGCGCCTCGGTGCCGCCACCCGGGGACTCGCTCGTCGCGCCCGGAGCCGGCGTACCGGCGGTGCCACCCGGGCTGGGCGTGCCGCTGGCGCTGGTCTGCGGGACCGGGATGCCCAGGGTCTGGGCCAGGGCCACCAGCGCGTCGTAGTGGGCCTGCAGGACCGGCAGGGCATCCTGGGCCAGCATGATCACCGACTGCTCGGAACCCTGCGAGATCTCGGTCTGGGTGGCCTGGATCGCCTGTACGTGACCGGCCAGCTCGGCGATCACCCACGCCTTGTCGAACTCCGCGCCGCTGAGACCGTTCAGCTTGTTCAGCACGCTCTGCTGGTCAGCGGTCGGTTTGTCGGGCAGGGTGACGTTCAGCTGCTTGGCGGTGTTCTTCACCGACTCGTCGAGCGTGGTGTGGTCCGTCACGAACTGCTGACCCAGGTCCTTGACCTGCTGGTTCTGGCCCTTCTTCTCGGCCAGCTTGCCCGAGGCGATCTCGAACAGGTTCACCTGGTGCAGTGCCTGCAGGTACTGGGTGTCCTGCGTCGACGGCTGCGCGGCGGCGTGCGCCGCGGCCGCCGGGGTCAGACCGACCACCACCAGGGTGACCAGTAGCCCGAGACGTTTGAGACCCAACATGTTCCCCCCCTTTTTCGTTGGACCGCACGGATACCCGACTGACCCGGGATATTCCTGCGATCGCGGGGGCTCGGCGGCTCGGGGTGCCTAACCGGACCGACCCGCCACAACGCGACGGCGCCCACCGGAGATCCGGTGGGCGCCGTCGGCGTGCTGTCGGAGAACGGTCAGCGGGAGTCGCCGCTGCCGATCCGTTCCCGCTCGGGGCGGGGCTCGACCGGCGGGTGGCCGGGCGACACCGGCGCCTCGGCCGGCTTCTCGATCGGGTAGAAGAAGCCCCGGATCGCCGGGCCGAGGGCACCGAGCCGGTTCATCTTCTTCGGGACCACCCAGCCGGCGTACTCCAACTCGTGCCCGTCGCTGCTGAGCGGCTGGTGCACCTCGACGAAGCGGCCGTCCGGCAGGCGCCGGATGATGCCGGTCTCCACCCCGTGCGCCAGCACCTCACGGTCGTGCTGCTGCAGCCCGAGGCAGATCCGGTACGCGACGTAGTACGCCAGCGGGGGCAGGAGCAGCAGACCGATCCGGCCACCCCAGGTCATCGCGTTCAGGCTGATGTGGAACTTGTCCGCGATGACGTCGTTGGCGCCGGAGAGGGTCAGCACGATGAAGAAGGTGACCGCCATCGCGCCGATGCCGGTCCGGGCCGGCACGTCCCGCGGCCGCTGGAGCAGGTTGTGGCTGCGGTAGTCCTTGGTCTGCCGGGCCTCCAGGAACGGGTACATCAGGGAGAGCCCGACCAGGATGCCCGGAAGCACCACCGTGGGCCAGAACAGCGGGGGTATGACGTACCCGTCGCCGATCGGAATGTTGATCTCCCAGGCGGGCATCAGCCGGGTCGAGCCGTCGAGGAACATGACGTACCAGTCGGGCTGGCTGGCGGCCGAGACCACCCATGCCTCGTACGGGCCGAAGTACCAGATCGGGTTGATCTGGAACAGGCCGCCCATCAGCGCGATCACGCCGAAGATGACCATGAAGAAGCCGGCCTGCTTGATCACGTACCGGGGGAAGAGCCGCTCGCCGACCACGTTGTTGTTGGTCCGGCCGGGGCCGGGCCACTGGGTGTGCTTCTGGGTGAAGACCAACCCGACGTGGACGCTGATCAGAGCGACCAGCAGGGCCGGGATGAGCAGCACGTGGGCGATGAAGAACCGGCTGATGATGATCATGCCGGGGAACTCCCCGTCGAAGATCGACGTGGTCAGCCAGGAACCGATCACCGGAATGGAGAGCATGATCGCCGAGGCGATCCGCAGGCCGGTGCCGGAGAGGCCGTCGTCCGGCAGCGAGTAACCGGTGAAACCGGCCAGGAAGCCGACCCAGAAGAGCAGGCTGCCGATGATCCAGTTCGTCTCACGCGGCTTCCGGAATGCGCCGGTGAAGAAGATCCGCAGCATGTGCACGACGATGGCGGCCATGAAGAGCAACGCCGACCAGTGGTGCATCTGCCGCATGATCAGACCACCCCGGACATCGAAGGAGATGTCCAGGCTGGAGGCGTACGCCGCCGACATGGGGGTGCCCCGCAGCGGGGCGTAGCTGCCGTTGTAGATGACCTCGGTCATCGCCGGCTCGTAGAAGAAGGTGAGGAAGACGCCCGTCAGCAGGAGCACGACGAACGAGAAGAGCGCGATCTCACCGAGCAGGAACGACCAGTGGTCGGGGAAGACCTTGTTGAGCAGTTTCCGGAGCGGGGTCGCTCCGTTGAACCGGTCGTCCAACCCCCGTGCGGTCCTGCCCGGTACCGCGGCAACATCTAGCTTGCGGCGTTTCATGGACGCTCCCAGAAGTCCGGGCCGACAATTTCAGTGTAGTCGCTTCTCGCGACGAAGAAACCCTCGGAATCGACCTCGATCGGCAACTGAGGCAGCCGCCGGCTGGCCGGGCCGAAGATCGGCTTGGCATTGTCGGTGATCAGGAACTGGGACTGGTGACACGGGCAGAGCAGTCGGTTGGTCTGCTGTTCGTACAGGCTCGCCGGGCAACCGGCGTGCGTGCAGATCTTGGAGAACGCGACGTAGTTGCCCCACATGTAGTCGCCGTGCCCGACCTGCTCGTTGGCCTGGCGCGAGCGCTGCGCGTCGTCCTCGCGCAGGTGGATCAACAGGGTCGGCGAGTCCGCGTGCCGGTTGCTCACCCCGTGGTCGATGCCCGGGAAGACGGTGATCTGACCACCGGCGCTGACGTCGGCCGGGCGGATCGGCCGGCCGTCCTCGCGGATCAGCCGGACCGGCTGCCCGTCGACCGGGGTGAACCCGGTGGTGGCGAGCTGGTTGTTCTTGTGCGGGTCGGAGATCAACCCGCCGACCAGCGGGGCCGCCGCGACCGCGGCGACCGGCGCGAGCCCGGCCAGCAGCGAGATCCCGAGCAGCGGCCGACGCCGCACGCCCAACTCGTCGGCCATGTAGAGCATGGTCTCGCCGGTGATCCGGCGGGACTCCTCGTCCCGGACACCCTCGTGCCGGTCCTGGATCGAGACCTCCTTGGGCAGCAGCTTCTTGCCCCAGATCAGGATGCCGAACCCGACGGCGAGCAGGGAGATGCCCAGGGTCGCCCCGAGCAGCGGGGTGTAGTAGCTGTCCCCACCGCGGCCGGGAGCGTACTCCCACGGCCACCAGATGTAGATCGCCAGGAAGGCGGTCGCCGCCACCCCGGTCAGCAGGAACAGCCCGGCCACCAGTCGGGACAGTCGACGCTCGGCCTTGCTGCCGACGACCACCTGCGGCTCGTAGTGGACGATCTCGATGTCGTCGCGTCGAGCGCCCTCCTGCACGACGTCGAACCGGGTCACCCGGGGGTCGTTCAGGTCCAACGGCTCACGCCGGGCGGGGCTGTCCGTGTGCGCGCTCACGCCGGCACCTTCCTAACGGCGGTGCCGGCCCCCGGCACCACGGCACTGTCACCAACGATCGGTTCGGTCACGACTTACCCGCAATCCACAGGGCGGTGAAGACGAGCGCCACGATACCGACGAGGAAGATGGCCAGCCCCTCGGTGGACGGCCCGTACCGACCGAGGTTGAAGCCACCCGGGTCCTGGTCGTACTTCAGGGTCTCCTGGATGTAGGCGATGATGTCCGCCTTCTCCTGCGGCGCGAGCTGGTTGTCGCCGAACACCGGCATGTTCTGCGGGCCACTGAGCATCGCGGCGTAGATCTGCCGGTCGGTGGCCGGGCTCAGGCTCGGCGCGTACTTGCCGGAGGAGAGCGCACCGCCACCGCCGGCGAAGGCGTGGCACTGCGAGCAGTTGATCCGGAACAGCTCACCGCCGACGGCCAGGTCGGCGTCGCGGCGCAGGTCACCCTCGGGCACCTCGGGGCCGCCACCGAACTGCTGCACGTACTCGGCGAGCTGTCGGGTCTGGTCGTCGGTGAAGACCGGGGGCTTGCGCTGCGCCTGGGCCTCCTGCCGGGCCATCGGCATCCGGCCGCTGCTCACCTGGAACTCGACCGAGGCGGCACCGACCCCGACCAGGCTCGGACCGCGCCCCTCGACGCCCTGCGCGTTGCTTCCGTGACACGTCACACAGCTCACGTCGAACAGGGCCTTGCCCTCGGCTGCGGCACCGGTGACCGGCGGGTTCTCCTGCGCCTGCACGCTCGGGGCGAAAGCGGTGTACGCGCCGCCGGCCAGCGTCAACGCGGCGATCAGCCGGACCGCGGCGCCCAGCCGCCGGCGGCCTCTGCTGCGCGCCACGGACCGCTCGCGAAGGCGCGCGAGCAGACCGCGTCGGCGGTCGTTGTCAGAAGTCATGACCTGTGTCCTTCACCGGTTGGACCTTGTCTGAGGGGACGGGGCGACGGCGCGGTTGATGACCAACGCCAAGATCACTGAAGCCAGTAGATCATGGCGTAGAGCCCGATCCACACGACGTCGACAAAGTGCCAGTAGTACGAGACGACGATCGCCGACGTGGCCTGCGCCGGGGTGAACCGACCCATGGTCGTGCGGATCATGAAGATGACGAAGGCCACCAGACCACCCGCCACGTGCAGCCCGTGGAAGCCGGTGGTCAGGTAGAACACCGAGCCGTACCCGTCGCCGTTGATCTTGACGCCCTCGTGCACCAGCGTCACGTACTCGTTGAGCTGGCCGAGGATGAAGATCAGGCCCATCACGAAGGTGAGCGTGAACCAGCGCCGCAGCGCGTGCACGTCGCCCTTCTCCGCCGCGAACACCCCCATCTGGCAGGTGATCGAGGACGCCACCAGGATCACCGTGAAGGTGGTCGCGTACGGCACGTTGAGCACCGCCGTGTGCTCCGCCCACTGCTCCGGCGCCGCCGCGCGGATGGAGAAGTACATGGCGAAGAGCGCCGCGAAGAACATGAGTTCACTGGAGAGCCAGACGATCGTCCCGACGCTGACCATGTTGGGTCGGGTCAGGGAGTGGATCCGGCTCTTGTCAATGGCTGGGGCCGCAGTCACGCCGTCATTATTGCCCGTGACCTCCGCCGGCGATCAGCGGGGTGGCAATCCGGCGCCTTTCGTGGCCCCCCGGACCAGGTCCGCTTCGCCTGGCCTAGCCTGAAAAGCGTGCTGCTAGTCGATCCGATCCGCACGGCGGCCGCCGAGGCCGGCCCGCCGCCGTTCACCGTCTCCGCGGTGCTCACCGAGACCCGACTGGACAGCTGGCTGGCCCTCGGGCTGGTGGTCGCCGCCGGGCTCTACCTCTACGGCGTGCACCGGCTGCGGGTCCGCGGCGACCGCTGGCCGGTGCTCCGGACGGTCTTCTTCCTCGGACCGGGGCTCGGTGGCATCGCCTCGGTCACCGTCTCCGGGCTGCACGCCTACGACACCGCCCTGCTGTCGGTGCACATGGTCCAGCACATGGTGCTCTCCATGATCGCGCCGATCTTCCTGGCCCTGGGCGCTCCGGTCACGCTGGCGCTGCGCACCCTGCCGCTGCGCCCCCGCAAGCGGCTGCTGGCCGTGGTGCACAGCCGGTTCGCCCGGATCTTCAGCTATCCGCTGGTGGCGTTCGCGATCTTCGTGGTGAACCCGTTCGTGCTCTACTTCACCGACCTGTACCGCTACACCCTGGAACACACCTGGGCACACGAGGTGGTGCACGCGCACTTCATCCTGACCGGCTGCCTGTTCTTCTGGCCGCTGCTCGGCCTGGACCCGCTGCCGGGGCGTTGGCCGTACCCCGGGCGGGCGCTGCTGATGGTGCTGTCGGTGCCGTTCCACACCGTGCTCGGGCTCACCATCATGCAGAGCACCACGCTCTTCGGCGGCGACTGGTACCCGTCGCTCAACCTGAGCTGGGCGGATCCCTGGGAGGACCAGGTGGTCGCCGGGGGCATCCTCTGGGCCGGCGGCGAGTTCGTCAGTGTGACCATGCTCGCCGTACTGGTGGTGCAGTGGGTGCGGCAGTCCGAGCGGGAGGCCCGCCGGATCGACCGGGAGTTGGACCGCCAGGAGGCCCGCGACCACGCCGGGCAGACCTCCGCCTGACCGGTGCGCCCCGGGCGGGACGTCGTCGGGGTCACCCCGACCGGTACGATCGGCGGGCAGCTACGACGTGGGAGCCAGCCAGCGATGAGCGATCGTCTTTACACCGTCCTGCTCTACAGCGACGACCCCAAGGTCCGCGACCAGATGCGGCTCGCGGTCGGCACCCGGCCCGCGCCCGACCTGCGGGTCGAGTTCGTCGACGCGGCCAGCTACGACGAGTGCATCCGGCTCTTCGACGACTACGAGATCCACCTGATGCTGCTCGACGGTGAGGCCACCCCGGCCGGCGGCATCGGCATCGCCCGCCAGGTCAAGGACGACCGGGACGACGCCCCCCCGACCTGCGTGGTGATCGCCCGTTCGGCGGACCGCTGGCTCGCGGCGTACGCCGAGGTGGACGGGACGCTGATGCACCCGCTCGACCCGGTGACCACCGGCGCGAAGGTCGCCGAGCTGCTCCGCGCGCACGCCCCGGCCTGAGCCACCCACGTCCCACCCCGCCCCGGTCCCGGCCCGCGCGCGGCGCTGTTGCGAGCGCAGCGCCCGTTCCGGCCGACGCCGGGGTGCCGTCGGCGCCGGTGACGCCCGGCCCGGTGGCCCCGTCCACCTCACCCACGCCCCGCCACGGGAGGCCCGCCATGGGCGAACGGACCTGGTCGCACCTGCTCGCCACGCTGCTGCGGGCCGAGGATCTCACCGCCGCGGACACCGCCTGGGCGATGGGCGAGATCATGTCCGGCGCGGCGGGCCCCGCCCAGATCGCCGGCTTCGCCACCGCGCTGCGGGCCAAGGGCGAAACCTCGGCGGAGCTGGCCGGCCTGGTCGAGGCGATGCTGACCCGGGCCGTCCCGGTCGAGCTCCCCGAGGAGGTACGCGCCAGCGCGCTCGACGTGGTCGGTACCGGTGGTGACCTCGCCCACACGGTCAACATCTCCACGATGACCGCCCTGGTGGTCGCCGGCGCCGGGGTACGGGTGGTCAAGCACGGCAACCGGGCCGCCTCCTCCTCCTGCGGCACCGCCGACCTGCTGGAGTTCCTCGGCGTGCCGCTGGACCTCGACCCCGGTCAGATCGCCCGCTGTGTCGTCGAGGCGGGGATCGGCTTCTGCTTCGCCGCCCGGTTCCACCCGGGGATGCGCCACGCCGGTCCGGTCCGCCGCGAGCTGGGCGTACCCACCGCGTTCAACTTCCTCGGCCCGCTCACCAACCCGGCCCGGCCGACCGCCGGCGCGGTGGGCTGCTTCGACCCGCGGATGGCCCCGGTGATGGCCGACGTCTTCGCCGCCCGAGGCGACTCGGTGGTGGTGATGCGCGGCGAGGACGGCCTGGACGAGTTCACCACCACCGCGCCGACCCGGCTCTGGGTGGCCCAGGGCGGCACCGTCCGCCAGGCCGTGCTGGACGCCGTCGACCTGGGGATCCCCCGCTCCGCCCCCGGTGACCTGCGCGGCGCCGACGCCGCGTACAACGCCGACGTCGCCCGGCGGTTGCTGGCCGGCGAGCCCGGTCCGGTCCGGGACGCCGTCCTGGTCAACGCGGGCGTCGCCATCGCCACCCAGGGGCCGCTCGACGGCGACCTCACCACCGCGGTACGCGCCGCGATGGACCGGGCGGCCGAGTCGATCGACTCCGGCTCCGCCGCGCAGACCCTGGACCGCTGGATCGACACCGCCCGCTCCGCCTGACCACATCCCGGCTCCGGCCCCGGCCCCCCGGCTCCGGCTCCGGCTCCGGCTCCGGCTCCGGCTCCGGCTCCGGCTCCGAAAAGATCTTGGAAGAATTCGGCCCCTCCCCAGGGGCACATTTCTTCCAAGATCTTTCTGCCTTGGGCGCTCACCACACACGCTGAGCCCGCGCACGACGAGGCCGTGCACGACGACGAGGCCACGCCCGCGCACGACGAGCCCGCGCACCGGACGACAAGGCCCGTGCCCCCGGTGGGGGCACGGGCCTCGGCGGTTGAGCTGGTGGGTCAGTGCTCGGCGGTGCGGCGGGTGCCGGTGTAGTACTCGAAGAGCAGGCCGCAGGTGGCGAAGACGACCGCTACCAGGCCCAGCCCGACCAGCCAGAGCTGCCAGAACACCAGGCCGAGACCGGCGACGGAGGCGGCCAGCGCCAGACCGAAGGGCCAGTAGCTGCCGGGGCTGAAGAAGCCGATCTCACCGGCGCCCTCGGCGATCTCCGCGTCCGGCCGGTCCTCCGGCCGCAGGTCGATCCGGCGGGACACGAACCAGAAGAAGCCGCCGAGCATCGAGCAGAGCAGGAACGACAGCAGCAGGGCGGTGGAGCCGATCCACTCGATCTGACCGGAGTCACCTGCCGTCCACGCGCCGTAGAGGATCGTGGTCGCGAAGAGGAAACCGGCGATGATCAGGAAGATGCGCCACTCGGTCTTCATCGGCGTACCCCTCAGTTTCCCGCGCCGGCCGGAGCGTTGTCCGGGTTGAAGTTGCTGGTCGTACGACGGGTGTCGAACGGCTTGGTGGTCTGGGCGTACGGCTCCTCGCCGATGGCCTCCAGCGCCTGCTGGGTGGACTGGCCGTCCTGCTTGGCGGCGAGGAACTGGTCGTAGCGCTCCGGGGAGACCACCCGCAGCTCGAAGTTCATGAAGGCGTGGTAGCTGCCGCAGAGCTCGGCGCACCGGCCGACGTAGGCGCCCTCGGAGAGCAGCTCGGAGACCTGGAAGGAGTTGCGCACCTTGCCCGGGAAGACGTCCCGCTTGAACAGCAGCTCGGGCACCCAGAACGAGTGGATGACGTCGCGGCTGGTCTCCTCGAACCGGATCGACCGGCCGGTCGGCAGCACGAGCACCGGGATGACGTCGCTGGTGCCCAGCACCGAGGCGGTGGTGTTGGCGTCCTCACCCTGGCCGTCGCGGTAGTTGAACTGCCAGTTCCACTTGAAGGCGACGACCTCGACGGTGACGTCGGGGTTGGGCGACTCCCGGTTCACGTCGGTCTGCACGATCGCCGTGTAGTAGAAGAGCACCGAGACGATCAGGATCGGCGCGATGGTGTAGAGGAACTCCATCGGCAGGTTGTAGCGGGTCTGCACCGGCAACTCGTTGCCCCGCTTGCGGTAGCGCACGACACACCAGAAGATGAGGCCCCAGACGAAGACACCGACGGCGAGCGCCGCGATGCAGGAGGCGATCCACAGGTCGTACATCCGCTGGGACTCCGGCGTGATGCCGCCCTGCGGCCAGCCGAAACCGCCGAAGGCCGCACCGACGTCACAGCCCGTCAGCAGGAGCAGCAGCGCCGCCGCGCCGAAGCCGAGCCCGGCGATCCGACCGGCACCACGTCCCCGTCGCCCACCGGCTCCCGGGGAAGCGTTGTGCCGTACGGCGTGGGGCCGTACCTCCGAACTCCTTGCGACCACCTGGTCCTGCCTCCCTAGCGCGCCGCGGCCGGCGATCTCTCGCCGCCGGCGGCAAAGGCGTCACCGACGGTCGCAGATTACTCGACCAATCCGCACTCCACGGCCTTGGGGGTCGCTCTCCACCCCCGTCGGGGGATCTTGTATCACCGGAGGCGGGTAGCGTTTCCCTCCGTGAGTGCTCCCCCGGTCTACCTGGACGCGGCGACCGCCGCGCCGTTGCACCCGGTCGCCCGGCAGGCCCTGCTGGCCGCCCTCGACGACGGCTGGGCCGACCCGGGCAAGCTCTACGGCCAGGCCCGCCGGGCCCGGCAACTGCTCGACGCCGCCCGCGAGGCCGCCGCGCAGACCCTCGGCGTCCGCGCCGACGAACTCTCCTTCACCCCCAGCGGTACGACCGCAGCCCACTCGGCGGTCCTCGGCGGTCTGGCCGGACGGTACCGGTCGGGCCGCACCCTGGTGCACTCCGCGATCGAGCACTCGGCGGTACTGCACGCCGCGGAACGGCACGTCGCCGACGGTGGCACGACGGTACCGGTGCCGGTCGACCGGCTCGGGCGGCTGGACCTGTCCGCCTGGTCGACGGCGGTCCGGGCACCCGGGGTGGCCCTCGCGGCGCTGATCGCCGCCAGTCACGAGGTGGGCACCGTCCAGCCGGTCGAGGCGGCGGGGCAGACCTGCGCCGACGCTGGCGTACCGCTGCTTGTCGACGCGGCCCAGGTGGTGGGGCGGGCACCGGTGCCGGCGGGCTGGTCGATGCTGACCGCCAGCGCGCACAAGTGGGGCGGCCCGGCCGGGGTGGGGCTGCTGGTGGTCCGCAAGGGCACCCGCTGGGAGTCGCCCTGGCCGGCCGACGAGCGGGAGTCGGGGCGTACCCCGGGGGTGTTGAACCTGCCGGCGGTGGTGGCGGCGGCGGCGAGCCTGCGCGCGGCGGCGGCCGACGCGGCGGCGCAGGCGGCCCGGCTGGCGCCGTTGGTGGACCGGATCCGGTCCCGGGTCGCCGCCGAGGTGCCCGACGTCGAGGTGGTCGGCGACCCGACCGACCGGCTACCCCACCTGGTCACCTTCTCCTGCCTGTACGTCGACGGCGAGGCGCTGCTGCACGCCCTGGACCGGCGCGGCTTCGCGGTCTCCTCCGGATCGTCCTGCACCTCCTCGACGTTGCGCCCGTCGCACGTGCTGGCGGCGATGGGGGTGCTCACCCACGGCAACATCCGGATCAGCCTGCACCGGGAGACCACCGAGGCCCAGGTGGAACGGTTCCTGACCGAACTGCCCGGCATCGTGGCCGACCTGCGCGCCGAGGCGGGGGTGGTGGGACTGTGACCGGGCCGGCCGAGGTGCTCGACTGCCGGGGCCAGCGCTGTCCGCTGCCGGTGATCGCGGTGGCCCGCCGACTGCCCGAGCTACCGGTCGGCACGGTGGTCCGGGTGCTTGCCGACGACCCGGCCGCCGCCGTCGACCTGCCCGCCTGGTGCCGGATGCGCGGCCACGAGTTCCTCGGCACCACCCACGGCCCCGACGGCCCCGCCCACCACCTCCGCCGCTCAGTGTAAGGAAGGGCCCCCTGTTAACGCTTTCTGTCGACAGGGGTACCCCGCTCACCTCCGCCGCACGGCAGCAGCCCTGCCGCACGGCAGCAGCCCTGCCGCACGGCAACAGCCGCATGCCGCACGGCAGCAGCCGCATCTCGCGGCAGCATCCGCGCTGCGGAGCGGCAGTCGCGTCGCGGGGAGACAGTTGGCTGATCGGGGCTGAGTTGAGCCGTTACCGGCGGGACGTGCCACTGTCGTTGAGCGAGCTGGCCGACCGTACCGGGATCGGCAAGCCAAAGCTCGGGCACATGGAGATGGGCCGGTACCAGCAGTTCCCCGAGGACATCGCAACGGTGCTGCGGGCCTGCGGCGCCGAACAGGGCCTGCGGTGCCGAACAGGCCGCCGTCGACCGGCTCACCGCCCTCGCGTCGCGCTCCGACGCCCGCAGCTGGTGGGCACCCTGGGCGCACGTGATGCCGGACTGGTTCAAGACGTACGTCGGCCTGGAGGGCCTGGCCGACGGCGCGTTCGTCTTCGAGTCCATGGTGATACCGGGGCTGCTGCAGACCGAGGAGTACGCCCAGGCGCTCACCCTGGGCACCGGTTTCGTCCGGCCGGACCACGCCGAGCGCTTCGTGTCGTTCCGGCAGGCGCGGGCCCGACGCCTCACCGACGACGAGCCGCTGGGGCTGCACGCGGTGATCGGCGAGGCGGCGTTGCGGCTGCGGGTCAACGGCGACGAGACCCGGCGGGCCCAGCTACGACACCTCGCCACCATGTCCGAGCTGCCGAACGTCACCGTGCAGGTGCTGCGTCCCGAGGACGGGCCGCATGCGGCAGGTGCTATCGGCAAGTTCGTGGTGCTCGACTTCGCCCACGTGCGGCCGATCGCCTACACGAAGCTGCTGGACGGGGCGATGTACGTACAGGACCCGGACGGGGTGCGCACTTATACGATGGTGGCCGACAACCTGCGCCAGGCCGCTCTCTCACCCGCCGAGTCGCGCGCGTTGATCCGGGAGCTGGCCGGCCTGGTGGCGGTGCGCGACAGCAAGGACCGCTCGGGCCCCACCCTCACCTTCGCCGCGGACCGCTGGGCGGCCTTCGTCCACGCCCCACCCCTCCCCCGCACCTGAGCGGACACCGCGCTCAGCCAGCCCCGGCAGGCGGTGACCGGGAAGATCTGACCGGACAATCGAGCCATCTTGCACCCATCCGTCCCGTTTCCGCTCACAGCAGCCCACCTACCTCAACCGCCCACCCACCGCTCGGCGCGAACCCCGAGGTGAATCTTGGACACTTACCGTCATATTTGGACGGTAAGTGTCCAAGATTCACACCCTATTCGGGTACGGAGAGGGCGCGGCGCTTCGGCTTCGGCCGGGGAGGAGGGAACGAAAGGGTGAGGGTGAGGGTGAGGGGGCGATCGAGGGCTGATCTGGGCAGCAACCGATCTGGCCGGGAGGCCGAACCACCCGCCCGCGAGCGTCTGCAACAGCCAGGGCAACTTGGAAGAAATCGGCCCCTCGGGGGGCACTTCTCTTTCCAGATATTCTCGCCTCCCCAGCCAGCCGGTCGACAATCACCCATCCGGCCGCGCTGGAGAGAGTTCGCCGCCGCGCCCCGCACCGCCACGCGGCACGGGGACGACAACAACCAAAAAACAGTGCCCACCGGCGAACCGGTGGGCACGGTTTTCGAGATCCAGTCGCTTCCGCCCACCCGGGATGCCAGGATGCGCCCCCACGCCCAGGGAGGCAGGACACGCCCCGCCCGCAAAGAAGCAGGTCAGCCGATCAGGTGGGGGCGGACCTCGTCGGCGGCGGGGTCGCCGTAGGACTCGGCGAGGCGCTTGACGAAGAGGTCCCGGCGGACCTGGTACTCCTGGGTGCCGACGGTCTCCAGGACCAGGGCGGCCAGCAGCGAGCCCACCTGGGCGGCCCGTTCCAGGCCCAGCCCCCAGGAGAGGGCGGCGAAGAAGCCGGCCCGGAAGCCGTCGCCGACCCCGGTGGGGTCCACCGCCTGGGCCTCCCGGGCGATCGGCACGTGGATCGGGTCGAAGTCGCGCCCGACGATGTCCACCCCGCGCTTGCCCAGCGTGGTGACCCGGACCTTCACCAGGTCGAGCAGTTGCTCGTCGGTCAGCCCGGCCTTGCTCTGCAGCAGGGACTTCTCGTAGTCGTTGGTCATCAGGTAGTCGGCGCCGTCGATCAGCCCGACCACGTCGGAGCCCTCCATCCGGGCCAGCTGCTGGGACGGGTCGGCGACGAAGGCGTACCCGCGCTCCCGGCACTCGGCGGAGTGCCGCAGCATCGCCGCCGGGTCGTTCGCGCCCACCAGGACCAGGTCGATCCCGCCGAGGCGCTCGGCGACGGGGGTCAGCTCGATGTTGCGGGCCTCGGCCATCGCGCCGGCGTAGAACGAGGCGATCTGGCACATCTCGGTGTCGGTGGTGCAGACGAACCGGGCGGTGTGCGCGACCTCGCTGATATGCACCGAGTCACAGTCCACGCCGTGGCGTTCCAGCCAGGAGCGGTAGTCGGCGAAGTCGGCACCGACCGCGCCGAGCAGCACCGGACGCAGTCCGAGCTGGCCCATCCCGAAGGCTATGTTCGCCGCCACTCCGCCCCGGCGGACGACGAGGTCGTCCACGAGGAAGGAGAGCGAGACCTTGTCGAGCTGGTCGGCGATGAACTGGTCGGCGAAGCGACCGGGGAAGCTCATCAGGTGATCGGTGGCGATCGAGCCGGTTACGGCGATCTTCATGTCAACCCTCGGGGTCGGCGGCACGGCGCGGGTCAGCCTACCGGCCGGGGCCGGCCACCGGTCGGGGGTCGGCCGGATCTCCGTCCGGTCCGCTGGCCCCAACCCCCAACCCCGACCGGGTACGTCGCCGAAGCGGCCCGTCCCCGCCGCCGACGCCACCCGACAACCGCCAGCCGGGGCACCCGAGACCGCCCGGCACGACACCCGACCGGGACGACGGACGACGGGCCACGGACGACGGGCCACGGGCCACGGGCCACGGGCCACGGGCCACGGGCCACGGGCGGAAACGCCAGAGCGCGACACCCCGTACGGGTGTCGCGCTCTGGTAATGCCGGTGTCGAGTCGGCTCAGCTGAACGAGTCGCCGCAGGCGCAGGAGCTGCCGGCGTTCGGGTTGTCGATGGTGAAGCCCTGAGCGTCGATCCGGTCGGCGAAGTCGATGGTCGCCCCGGTCAGGTAGGGGGCGCTCATCCGGTCGACGACGACCTCGACACCGTCGAAGTCGCTGACGACGTCACCGTCGAGGGAACGCTCGTCGAAGAAGAGTTGGTACCGCAGGCCGGAGCAGCCGCCGGGCTGCACCGCCACCCGCAGCCGCAGGTCGTCGCGGCCCTCCTGCTCGATCAGGGCCTTGACCTTCTCCGCCGCGACGTCGGTGAGGACGACGGAAGCGGAGGCCTTGGCCTCGGTCGACTCGGTCTGCGCTGGCGTGGTCACGTGGAATTCTCCCTGCACGCGTCGGTGTGGTCTTCTGGGCCAACGTCACCCGCCGGCCCGGTGATTCCCACTGCGGTCCGTCTCCGATTGTAGGCCGCTGTCGGCCGCCGGCACCGGCACGGCCCGATCCCGCCCACCCGGGGCTCCGGCCGGTGACCGGGATCACCGGCTCCACTGCCGGGCCAGCCGGGCGCCCAGCTCCCGTAGCCCGTCGGCAGGGCGGCTCATGGCCGTCTCCAGGCCACCGCGTTCCTCCCCGCCGAAGTGTTCCACCAGGCTGTACGCGTCGGTCACCCCGGCCGAGGCGGCCTCCCGGCGGCCGGTGCTCACCCGTCCGGCGACCACCACGCATGGCACGCCCCGGTCCCGGGCCGCGCCGGCCACCCCGGCGACGACCTTGCCGCGCAGCGACTGGTGATCGAAGGAGCCCTCCCCGGTGATCACCAGGTCGCACTCGTCAAGCGCGGCGTCCAGCCCGATCGCGTGGGTGACCAGGCCGATGCCGGACTCGCAGTGACCGCCGAGGGCGAGCACGGCCGCGCCCAGCCCGCCGGCCGCACCACCGCCGGGCAGCGTACCGAGCTGCGGCGGACACCCCGGAAGATCCCTGACCAGTACGTCGGCGAAGCGCTCCAGAGCGGCGTCGAGCAGCAGTACGTCCTCGCGGGTGGCGCCCTTCTGCGGGCCGTACACGTTGCTGGCGCCGTGCAGCCCGAGCAGCGGGTTGTCCACGTCGGTGGCGGCCACCAGCCGGACGCCGCGCAGTCGGGGCGTACCGTCCAGCGCGGCCACGGCGGCCAGCGCCGCTCCCCCGTAGGGCAGGGCCTGACCGGCCTGGTCCAGGGCGGTGGTGCCGAGCGCGGCGAGCATCCCGGCACCGGCGTCGTTGGTGCCGGAGCCGCCCAGGCCGATCACCACCGTCCGGGCACCGCTCTCCACGGCGGCGGTGACCAGCAGCCCCAGCCCGTACGAGGTGGTCGCCTTCGGGTCGCGCTCGGCGGCCGAGAGCAGGTGCAGGCCGCAGGCCTGGGCGCTTTCCAGGTACGCGGTCGAGCCGTCGGCGGTGAGCAGGATCTCACCGGCGGCCGGGCGGCCCAGCGGGTCGACGGTCGACACCGGCAGCCGGCGGCCGCCGAGCGCCCCGGCGAGCACCGCGACGAACCCCGGACCACCGTCGGCCAGCGGCCGGATGACGAGGTCGTCACCGCTGGCCACCTCCTGCCAACCCGTGGCGACGGCGGCGGCCACCTCCTGAGCCGGCAGGGTGCCGGCGAACTTGTCCGGACAGAGCAGCACTCGCATGCCCAGCAGTGTGGCAGGCCACATCGGCAGAAGTTCCACCCTGGCCATGCTGTGGGACCATGGGTGGTGTGACTTCGACCTGGGTGGAACCCTCCAACACCGCGACTGCCCTGTTGCTGCTCGGCCGGGGCAGCGATCCTGCCACCGAGCGTGGCGTCGAGTGTCCGGGTGACCTGCCGGCGCCCAGCGACCCGGACCTGGTGGCCCGGGCGGCGGCGGCGAAGGCGGCGCTGGGCAGCAAGGTCTTCGTGCTCGGGCACCACTACCAGCGCGACGAGGTGATCCAGTTCGCCGACGTGACCGGCGACTCGTTCAAGCTCGCCCGGGAGGCGGCGGCCCGGCCGGACGCGGAGTACATCGTCTTCTGCGGTGTGCACTTCATGGCCGAGAGCGCCGACATCCTCACCACCGACGCGCAGCGGGTGATCCTGCCGGACCTGGCCGCCGGCTGCTCGATGGCCGACATGGCGGTGCTGTCGCAGGTCGAGAAGGCCTGGGACGTGCTGACCGACCTGGGCGTGGCGGCCGAGACCGTCCCGGTGACGTACATGAACTCCTCGGCGGACATCAAGGGTTTCGTCGGGCGCAACGGCGGGGTGGTCTGCACCTCCTCGAACGCCAGGACCGCCCTGGACTGGGCGTACCAGCAGGGGCAGAAGGTGTTCTTCCTGCCCGACCAGCACCTGGGCCGCAACACCGCCGTGCTGGAGATGGGCTACTCGCTTGACGACTGCGTGCTCTACGACCCGCACAAGCCCGGTGGTGGGCTGACCGCCGAGCAGCTGCGCGACGCGAAGATGATCCTCTGGCGGGGGCACTGCTCGGTGCACGGCCGGTTCACGCTGGACAGCGTCGAGGACGTCCGGGCCCGGGTGCCCGGGGTGAACGTGCTGGTGCACCCGGAGTGCCGGCACGAGGTGGTCACCGCCGCCGACCAGGTGGGCTCGACGGAGTACATCATCAAGGCCATCGAGGCGGCCCCGGCCGGCTCGGCCTGGGCGGTCGGCACCGAGCTGAACCTGGTCCGCCGGTTGGCGCTGGCCCACCCGGACAAGCAGATCATGTTCCTGGACAAGGCCGTCTGCTACTGCTCGACGATGAACCGCATCGACCTGCCGCACCTGGTCTGGGCCCTGGAGGAGCTGGTCGCCGGTCGGGTGGTCAACCAGATCACGGTGGACGCCGACACCGCCCACCACGCCCGGGTGGCGCTGGACCAGATGCTCGCCCTGCCCGGCGCAAGCACCCCGCCACCCACAGCCTGATCACTCACGGTGACGACATTGGTACGGTGACGTACCGGTTGCACCGATTCATGCCGGCGCATACGGTGTGACCGACTCGCTTCTGGTCACCGAGGGCTATGCTGCCGGAGCGACGACACGAGCGGCCCTATCGACGCGGCCGCACCCCGGGTAGCGATGACCATCGTTGGTGACCATCGTGGGCCCGCCCCATCCACACATGGCAGCACCGACGCGCTGGAGGTTGCGTTGACCGACGACGTCCTGGTCGTACACGGAGGTAGTCCGCTCGAAGGGCGGATCCGCGTGCGCGGCGCGAAGAACCTGGTCTCCAAGGCGATGGTCGCGGCCCTGCTGGGTGACTCCCCCAGCCGGCTGTTCGACGTGCCGCGGATCCGTGACGTCGAGGTGGTCCGCGGGCTGCTCGGCCTGCACGGGGTGAAGGTGACCGACGGCGCGGAGACCGGTGAGCTGGTCTTCGACCCGGCCAACGTGGAGAGCGCCAGCACCGACCAGATCAACGTGCACGCCGGCTCCAGCCGGATCCCGATCCTGTTCTGCGGCCCGCTGCTGCACCGGCTCGGCCACGCCTTCATCCCCGACCTGGGTGGCTGCCACATCGGTCCGCGCCCGATCGACTTCCACCTCCAGGCGCTGCGGGAGTTCGGCGCCACGGTCGACAAGACCCCGGAGGGGCTGCACCTGTCCGCCCCCAACGGGCTGCACGGCACCAAGTTCGCCCTGCCGTACCCGAGCGTCGGCGCCACCGAGCAGGTGCTGCTGACCGCGGTGATGGCCGAGGGCGTCACCGAGCTGCGCAACGCGGCGGTCGAGCCGGAGATCATCGACCTGATCTGCATCCTGCAGAAGATGGGCGCGATCATCAAGGTGCACACCGACCGGGTGATCGAGATCCAGGGCGTGCCGAAGCTGCACGGGTACACCCACCGGCCGATCCCGGACCGGATCGAGGCGGCGAGCTGGGCGGCGGCGGCCCTGGCCACCCGCGGCCACGTCGAGGTCCTCGGCGCGCAGCAGGCCGACATGATGACCTTCCTGAACGTCTTCCGCTCCGTCGGCGGCGAGTACGAGGTGACCGACGCCCGGCCGCCGAAGCTGGGCGACCCGGGCCAGGAGGGCGGCATCCGGTTCTGGCACCCGGGCGGCGAGCTGAAGTCGGTGGCCCTGGAGACCGACGTACACCCGGGATTCATGACCGACTGGCAGCAGCCCCTGGTGGTCGCGCTGACCCAGGCCCGGGGTCTGTCGATCGTCCACGAGACGGTCTACGAGCAGCGGCTGGGCTACACCGAGGCGCTGAACACCATGGGCGCGAACATCCAGGTCTACCGGGACTGCCTGGGTGGCACCCCGTGCCGCTTCGGCAGGCGCAACTTCAAGCACTCCGCGGTGATCGCCGGCCCGAGCAAGCTGCACGCCGCCGACCTGGTCATCCCGGACCTGCGCGCCGGGTTCAGCCACCTGATCGCCGCGCTCGCCGCCGAGGGCACCTCCCGGGTGTACGGCGTCGACCTGATCAACCGGGGCTACGAGGACTTCGAGGCGAAGCTGGCCGACCTGGGCGCCCACACCGAGCGTCCGTGACCCGACCCGGGTAGCCCCGCGCGGCCCCCGTCCACGCCCGGTGCACCCGCGATGTGCACCGGGCGCCGACGTTTGGCTACCCTTTCGGCGTGCCGTCGCTGTTTCGCCGCAAGTCCACCGACCTCGTCGACGAGTCCGTCACCACGGTGACGACCGACGAGGAGTCCGCTGCCGCCCTCCGCCGGAGCCACACCCCGGGCAAGGGGCGCGAGACGCCGAAGCGGCCGGGTGCGGCCCGCCGGCCGGCCGGCTCCTCGAAGCCGCTGAGCAAGGAGGAGGCGAAGGAGCGTCGCCGGCAACTGCGCGCCGAGGCCGCGGCGGAGTTCCGCCGCGAGGGCGGCCCCCGCGACCGTGGTCCGGAGCGGCTGCTGGCCCGTAACGTGGTCGACTCCCGCCGTACCGTCGGCACCTGGTTCTTCGGTGGCGCGCTGATCGTGCTGATCGGCTCGAACGCGGCGATGCCGCCGGTCGTCCGACTGGTCTCCAACCTGCTCTGGGGGGCGCTCGCCCTCGGCGTGGTGATCGACTCGATCCTGATCTCCCGCAAGATCAAGAAGCTGGTCCGGGAGCGGTTCCCCCGGACCGACCAGCGGATGGGGTCCCTCTACCTGTACGCGATCATGCGCTCGATCACCTTCCGCCGGATGCGCGCCCCGGAACCCCGCGTCACCATCGGCACCCCCGTCTGAAGGTGTAAGGAAGGGCCCCCTCTTAACGCTTTCTGTAGAGAAGGGGCCCCTTCTAACACCCCGGGAGCGCGAGCCGGCGACGGTGGCCGGGTCAGGCCAGGCCGGTGACGTCAGCCGTGATCGGCGAGGAGCGCTCGGGCCCGGTTGATCATCGCCTCCTCGGTGGCGGCCCGGGATCCGGCATCCGCCTGCCACTGCTCGAACAGAAGCCGGAACACCGTCGTGGCGTCACCCGGTGCGTACCGCGCCCAGAGGCCGTACCAGGCCAGGGCCCTCGCGCCTACGGCAGGGTGGACCCCCCGTTACCGACGAGCGGGCCTTGGGCACGGGACGAGCAGCGCGTGGCAGCGGAGAACCCAAGATCAGGTCTGCTCGCCGGCCGTACCGCCGAGGCCACCCCGCCCGTTGAGAAATCCGGAACACCCGATCCGACCATGACGCCAAATGTCCGAAACCGTGGGATAAAGTTTGGGTTAGGGGCGGCACCACAGTGGCGGTGACCGAGCCCACGCCGTTACCCTCCATCCGCAGCCACCCCGCGCCGGACGAGCAACTCCACCGGCAGTTGGGGCCGCCCAGCGTGACAATTTCCGACGAGGTGACATCGCCGTGAGCGAGCGACGCGAGCCGGGCACCGGGACGCGTCGCGCACCTGGCAAGGCCCGCCGATGAGTAGCGGCGGCTACGACCGCTGGCGTGATCCGGCCGAGCCGTCCTGGGTCTTCGCGCCCACCAACGAGTGGCAGCCGCAGTTCCCCGGACAGCGCTACCCCGGTGACATCGGGCTACGGCAGGCGCCCGAGCCCACCGGCCGGGCCACCGTGACCGGCCGGGCCGAGGTGCCACCGCTGGCACCGACCCGCCCCGACGGGTCGTACCGGGTGGGGTACGTCTGGAACGACGAGGACCTCGACGAGCAGTCGCCGCCCGGCGGCCACAGCGGGTCGGGCCAGCACGACCGGTACCGCTTCGACGAGTCGTACCGTCGACCACACGCGGAACCGACCTGGGACCGTGACCGGTCGTCGTCACCGCGGCACGGCGGAGCTGACCACCGGGCGGCCCCGCGCGAGCCCGGTCGGCGGCCGGCCGCGGGCGACCCGGCGCAGCGGACGCCCTCCGGGGATGCCGGCCGGTGGGCCGCCCGGACCGAGGCAGACCGGTGGGCCACCACCGGTGAACCGGACCGCCGGGCCGGTCGGGACGAGGCCGCCCGGCGCATTCCGCCCACCGAGCCCGACCGACGGACCCCGCCCACCGAGCCCGACCGGCGCGTTCCCTCCGGAGAGCCCGACCGGCGCACCTTGCCCGCCGAGTCCGACCGGCGCACCCCGCCCGGAGAGTCGGACCGGCGGGCCGTCCGGGGAGAGTCCGGTCGGCGGGCCACCTGGAGCGACCTGGAACCCCGCGCCACCTGGAGCGACTCCGACGGCCGGTCCGCCCCCGGCGAGCCGGACCGGCGGACCGCCCGAGGCGGACCGGACCGGCGGGTAGCACCGGACGAGCCACCCCGTCGGATACCGCCGAGAGAGCAACCGCGGCAGGTACCGCCGGACGGGCCACCGCGGCGGGTAGCGCCGGGAGAGCCACCGCGCGGCGAGTCGGACCGGCGGGTCACCTGGAGCGATTCGGAGCAGCTTCCCGCGGCCGGCGGCCCGGACCGGTGGTCGCGGGGTGAGCCGGACCGGTGGTCCGGTGCCGACGACCGGCCCGGTCGGCGACCGGCGGCCGAGTGGACGTCAGCCGGGGACACCACCTGGTCCCGGCCCGACCGCGACCGTTCCGACCACCGCTTCGACCGGCCGGAGCACCGTAGCCGCCCCGTCTCGCCCGCGTCCCGGGCCGAGCCGGGTTGGATGCCGGAGCCGGCGGAGCAGCCCGCGCCCCGCCACGCCGGACGCACTGACCGGCCGAGCCCCGGGTACGGCCGCCCCGCGCCCGCTGACGGCCGCCCCGCGACCGGCGACGACCAACCCTCGTCCGGCAACGGCCAAGCCTCGTCCGGCTACGACCGGCGGCCGGTGGAGGAGTCCGGGCGCCCGCAGCTGCGGTGGAGCCCGCACCCGACGGAGCCCCCGGCGGCACGGCAGCCGATCGATCCGGCCGAGCCCTGGCGGGCGGGTGACCGGTGGAACGACACCGTCCCACCAGCCGGGCCGGCCTCGGCCGAGTCGGCACCGCCCGGACCGGTCCCGGCCGGACCCGTACCGGTCGGGCCGACACCGGTTGGGGCGGCACCGGTCGGGCCAGCATCGGTCGAGTCGGCACCGGTCGAGCCGGCATCGGATCCGTTGGATTCCGACCCGCACCAGCTGTACCGGCGGCCACCAGGCGCGCAACCACGCCGGGAACCGCAGCAGCGCCGGGATGTCGAGCCCCGCCGAGGCCCACAGCCGGTCGGGAACTCACAGCCGGTCGGGAACCCACAGCCGGTCGGGAACCCACAGCCAGTCAGGGACCCGTTCCCGGTTGGAGACGCACAGTCGGTCGGGGACCCACAGTCCAGCCGAGGTACGCAGCCGGTCAGGGACCAGCGGCCAACCGGGGACCAGCGGCCGTCTGGGGACCTGCCGCCGACCGGGGACCAGGAGCGCCGGTCGGCCGCACGACCGGACGGCGGGCTGCCCTGGCCCGATCAGGGTCCGCTCCGGCCGGAGCAACAGCGAGGGCACGGCCGACCGGAGCAGCAACGTTCCGGGGAGCCGGTGGTGCCCGCCCCGATCCGTCCCGGCTCGACCCGACCGGCCCCGATCCACCCGGCCCCGATCCACTCCGGGCCGGTCCACGCCGGGCCGATCCCGCCGCCGCCACGGCCCGCGCCCCGGCCGGGTGTCGGGCCGGTCCGCCCACCGGGGCGGGAGGCACCGCCCCGTACACCGGTCGGCCCGCACGAGCCAGCCCGCCCGCCCGTACCGGTGCCGCCACCAATGGCGGATCGTCCGGCCGTACCGCTGGAACCGCCGGTGGCGAGCCGCCCGGCCGCGCCAAGCGACGTCCGGGAGCAGGGACTACCGGCGCCCGTGGTACGGCGGGAACCGGCCGGGCCGGAGACCGCGACGCCGTCGCCGGCACCCGTCTCACCGGCTATCCCCTTCTCACCGGCTGCCCCCTTCTCACCGGCTGCTCCCGTCGCACCGGGCTCGCCGGCTGCACCGATCTCACCGGCGGCGCCCGTCTCACCGGCGGCGTGGGGACGTCCGGAGCTCCGGCCCCAACCGGTGGCTCCTGCCCCGTTCCCGATGCGGCCCGCCGCCCCACCGCAGTCCGCCCCACCGGTCTCCACACCACGGGAGCCCATGCGACCGACCTCCGGACCGCCGGAGGTCACGCGACCGGTCTCCGCACCACCGGTGCCCACGCGACCGGTCTCCGCACCACCGGTCTCCGCACCACCGGTGCCCACGCGACCGGTCTCCGCACCACCGGTCTCCGCACCACCGGTGCCCACGCGACCGGTCTCCGCACCACCGGTCTCCGCACCACCGGTGCCCACGCGATTGGAGCCCGTACGGCCGGTGTCCGCGCCACCGCGGTACGCGCGACCGGTCTCCGCGCCACCGGTGTCCGGGTTGCCGGTCCCGGGTGGGCCGGTATCCGCGTCGGTGGAGTCGGCCGCGGCGGCGCTCGGGACCACCGAGGCCACACCGGCTGTCCCGGCCACCGACGGTGGTCAGCCCGCCCCGATGGCCGAGAATGTCGGCGATGCGGGGCGCACCACCGTCGCCGCCGGCAGCGGGACGTTCGGGTCCGCGCCGTCGGACGGCACCGCCGGCGATCCACCCGCGACCACTCCCGCCGACGTGTCGGCAGCCCTGGCACTCGACGCCGTACCCGGACCGGAGGTCGAGCCCGCGCCGACCGTCCGGCCGGCGGACGGGCCGGCCGGTACGCCGAGCGCGGAAGCCTGGTTCCGGTCGAATCGTCAGGGCCGCCGGGACGAGGACCCACCGGGGCAGGTCTCCGGACCACCGGCCGTGGCGGACGCCCCCTCGGCGGCGCGATGGACCGAGCTGGCCCCGACAGCCGGGATGTCCCGAGCGCACGCCGCCGCCGAAGAAGCCGCCGGCGACCGGGAGGCAGTCGACAGCGGGGAGACAGCCGGCCACCGGGAAGCAGTCGACAGCGGGGCGACCACCGCCGCGGGTGTCGCGCCAACCGCCGACGACCCGGTGTCCGCGCCGGCCGCCGATCGGCCAGGGTCCGGGGCCGAAGGGGTGGACGACCGGCCACGGGGCGACGCGCAACCGTCCGGGGAACGGCCGACGGCCGAGCCGGCCGGCGAGCGTGGCGGACAGGCAGCCGGCCTGCTCGACGAGGACCACGCGGCCGATGCGCCGGTCGATCCCGAGCAGGCGTTGGCGGGTCTGCGCTGGCGGCTCGACCCACGGACGCTGCGCGAGGTGGTGACGGACCCGGACGAGCTGCGTACGATCCGGCGGCGCCTCACCGAGAAGCTCGACACCGCCGTCGACAACCGGACCCGGACGCGGCTGCTCAGCCTGCGCGCGGTCGCCTCCCGGCTGCTCGGCGAGCTGGACGACGCGCTCGACGACGGGCGGCTCGCCCTGACCTACGCCGAGGCGACCGGGGAGCTGCGCCGGACCGCGCTGGTTCAGGCGCGGTTGGCGCAGGTGCTGCGCTGGCGTCGGGAGTTCGGCGAGGCCGACCGGCTCTTCGCCGAGGCCGCCTCCCCCGAGTTGCCGGCCCGGCTGCGGGCGGCGATGCACGAGCACGCCGGGCGCTCCTGTTACGACCAGGGCCGCCTGATGGAGGCCTGCCACCACTTCGAGCAGGCCCTGGACCTGCGTGGGGACGGCGACGCCGAACTGAGCGGCCGGATCGGGGTGGCACTCGACGCGGTACGCGACCGGGCGGCCGAGGGCGGCTTCGGGCCGTACCCACGGGATCGGCACGAGATCCTGGAACGGCCGCGACCGCCGGTGCCGGCTCCGGACGCCGACCACGAGCGCTGGGGGTACGTCGACCCGGACGGCGAGTTCGTCATCGCGCCCGACTACGCCATGGCGCAGCCGTACCACGAGGAGGTGGCCTGGGTCCGGCGGCCGGGCTCGGCCGGTTGGACGCTGCTGGACCGGGGCGGCGTCCCCGTCCTGGAGACGTCCTGGCAGGCGGTCCGGCCGTTCGCCGGGGGCCGGGCCTGGGTGTCGCCGGACGGCTCCGGCTCCTGGCTGGGCATCGACCCGTCCGGCGAGGTGGTCGTGCCGCACGGCTTCGACCAGGTGTACCCGTTCCGGGCCGGACTGGCGGTGGTCCGCCGGGGGCCGGGTTGGGGTGCGGTGGACGCCACCGGTCAGTTCGTGGTGCCCACCCGGTACGACGGCTTCAGCACCCAGTGCAGCGACGGCCGTCAGGTCGACGGCTTCACCGACGAGGGCCTGGCCGTGGTCGTACGCGGTGGGCTGCGTGGTGTGGTGGACCGGGCCGGGCGGCTGGTGGTCGCCCCGGCCCACCCGGTGCTGCTCATCCACCCGGTCGCGTTCCTGGTAGGCGACGGGGTGAGCCGGTGGGGCGCGCTGGACCGGCGCGGCGCCCGGTTGATCGATCCGGTGCACCGGGACCGGGGCGCGGTGTCGGCCGAGATCGAACGGCTGCTCACCGACACCTCCCCGGTCCTCTGACCCGCGCCCGCCACCGGCACGGGATGAAGGCCCGCACCGACCGGGCTAGGGTCGGTGACATGGAATTCCGACACCTTGGCCGCTCGGGCCTGATGGTCAGCGAGATCTCGTACGGCAACTGGATCACCCACGGTTCCCAGGTCGAGGAGGAGGCCGCCGTTTCCTGCGTCCGGGCCGCCCTGGACAGTGGCGTCACCACCTTCGACACCGCCGACGTGTACGCCGGCACCCGCGCCGAGGAGGTACTCGGCCGCGCGTTGGCCAACGAGCGTCGCGAGGGGCTGGAGATCTTCACCAAGGTCTTCTTCCCCACCGGACCGGGGCGCAACGACCGGGGCCTGTCCCGCAAGCACATCATGGAGTCGATCGACGGCTCGCTGCGCCGGCTGGGCACCGACTACGTCGACCTGTACCAGGCCCACCGGTACGACTACCACACGCCGCTCGAGGAGACGATGACGGCGTTCGCCGACGTCGTACGGGCCGGCAAGGCGCACTACATCGGCGTCTCGGAGTGGAAGGCGTCGCAGCTCCGCGAGGCCCACGAGCTGGCCCGGGAGCTGCGCATCCCGTTGGTCTCCAACCAGCCGCAGTACTCGATGCTCTGGCGGGTCATCGAGGCCGAGGTCGTGCCCACCAGCACGGAGCTGGGCATCGGGCAGATCGTCTTCTCGCCGATGGCGCAGGGCGTACTCACCGGCAAGTACCTGCCGGGCCAGCCGCCGCCGGCCGGCTCCCGGGCCACCGACGAGAAGTCCGGCGCGGGCTTCATCGCCAGGTTGCTCACCGACGACGTGCTGACCCGGGTGCAGCGGCTCAAGCCCCTGGCCGAGCAGGCCGGACTGAGCCTGGGGCAGCTCGCCATCGCCTGGGTGCTGCAGAACCCGAACGTCTCCTCGGCCATCATCGGCGCGTCCCGCCCCGAGCAGGTACGGGACAACGTCAAGGCCGCCGGGGTGAAGCTCGACGCCGAGCTGATCAAGGCGATCGACGAGATCACCGACCCGGTCACCGAGCGGGACCCGGCCCGTACCGAGAGCCCGGCCGAGCGTCCCTGACCGTCGCCTCCCGAGCGTTCCCGGCCCGGTCAGCCACGCACCGGGCCGGGAACGCCACGGCGTGGGCCCGGCCGGCCCGGAACAGCCGGTCAGCTCTGCCAGAACCGGATCAGGTCGAGGCCGGTGGCGTAGAGCCAGGGCGGCAGGCCGAGCAGGTCGGCCAGGGCGAACACCGCGTCGAAGAACCATCCGCCGATGCGCGGGTTCCACAGTAGGGCGAAGAGCAGGATGAACCCGAAGGGGGCGAAGAGGTCGTACATCCGCCGCCACTGCGGGTTCAGCCATGGCTGGAGCATGTTGCCGCCGTCCAGGCCGGGCACCGGGAGCAGGTTCAGCACGCTGGCGGTCAACTGGAGGAACGCCAGCAGCGCCCACCCGGCCCAGAACTCGATCGACCCGCCGGTGCCGGTGCCGATCCGCAGCACCACCACCAGGACCAGGGTGAACAGCACGTTGGTGGCCGGGCCGGCGAGGCTGACCAGGGTGTGCCGCAGCCGTCCGGGGATCGCATGCCGGTCCACCCAGACCGCGCCGCCGGGCAGGCCGATGCCGCCGAGCAGCACCACCGCCACCGGCAGCACCACCGACAGCAGCGGATGGGTGTACTTGAACGGGTTCAGGGTGAGGTAGCCACGGTGGGCGACGCTGCGGTCCCCGGCCCGGAAGGCGACCACCGCGTGCGCGTACTCGTGCAGGCAGAGCGAGACCAACCAGCCGGAGACCACGAAACCGAAGACGGCCAGCCGGACGTTGCCGACCTGGTGCCAGGCCAGCACCGCGCAGGCCACGAAGATCGCGACCAGGGCCAGGAAGATCGGGCTGGGGCGCCGGGCCGCCCGGGGTACGCCGAGCACCAACGCCTCGTCGCCCGGACGGTCGTACGCCATCACTCCGCCGTCGGCTGCAGACTCATCCGGTACTCGACCCGGTCGTCCTCGGTCAGCGTGACCGAGGTGACGCCGGACGCCGCGAGCTCCCGCCAGGTCTGACCGACCCAGGACTCGGCGTCGGCCTGACTGCTGAACGTCTCCGTCGGTCCGTCCACCGACGCACCGTCCGTGCCCTCGTACCGCCAGCTCCACGCCATGCCGCGTCTCCCCTCGCCGCTGAAAGTCCCGCCGGGACGAACCCCCGCCAGCGTAGTCGCCCGGCAACCGATCGGCCCGACGGTGGCCGCCCCGGGCCCCGGAGAGGCCGGGCCGACGGCCCTGCCGTCCAGGGTGTTCCTCGGTCGTTCTGGCGGGTAGGTGACCAGTGGGACCGCAGCGAGACGTGGGCCCCGACCGGACGAGGGAGGACGAGATGGCGCAGCCACTACCGGAGATGGACACCGAGCAGTTGCGGAAGATCGCGGTACGCGGCGGGATCCAGGGCACCGAGGCGATGGACCGGGAGGAACTGGTCGATGCGCTGGAGGCCCGACCGGGCGAGGGCGCCTGGCAGCAGGACCCGAAGCCGGCCGATGTCAACCCCAACGACTACCGGTACGGACACTGACCACCGGGTGTCGACCGGCCCCGGTTCCGGTCCGGGCGGGCGTACCTCGACGTCACTGCCCGGTCGGGGGGATCTAAGGTACGCACATGTCCGTTGACGGGTGGAACAAGGTCCTGGTGCTCGGCGGTATCCGGTCGGGCAAGTCCGAGTTCGCCGAGTCCCTGGTCGGTGAGGCGACGACCGTCCGGTACCTGGCCACCTCCGCCGAGGGCGATCCGGAGGATGCCGAGTGGGCGCAGCGGTTGGCCACCCACCGTGGTCGCCGGCCGGGCGGTTGGCGTACCGAGGAGACCGCGAGTGACCCGCGTCGGCTGGCCGATGTGGTCTCCGCGGCCGAGGCGCACGAGACGCTGCTCGTCGACGACCTGGGCGGCTGGGTGACGGTACTGCTCGACCCGGCCCACCAGCCGGCGGACGACACGGCCACCATCGACGAGCTGGCCACCGCGATCCGTACCTGCGCCGCCCGGATCGTGCTGGTCAGCCCCGAGGTCGGGTTGTCGCTGGTGCCGACCACCCCGATCGGCCGGGCGTTCACCGACGCGCTCGGCGCGGCCAACCGGGCGGTCGCCGACGCCTGTGACACCGTCGTGCTGGTGGTCGCCGGTCAGCCGTGCCGGCTGAAGCCGGCCGGCACCTCGGGCCCGGTCGTGCTGCCCGCGCAGGCTGTCCCGGCGGCGGCCGAGCCGGCCTCGGCGCAGGCCGTCGGCCTGCCCACCGCGGACCGCGCCGCCGCACCGGCACCCCGGGACGCGACGCCGCCGCCTCACGCACCTGTGCCGGCGGACGCGACGTCCGTCCCGGTCGCACCAGAAGCGGGTACGGCGGTTCCGGACGCCGGGACGGGCACCGGCACCGGCGGGGCGACCTGGGCCGCGCCGACCATGAGCCTGCCGGTGCTGGCCACCGGGCTGGTCATCCAGCCGGGCATGGAGCTGCCGATGCCCGACGACTACGCCGGGCCGCAGGCCGTCGAGCGGCTCGCCACCCTGGACGTACCCGGGGCGGGGTTGGGGGTGTTGGAGCGGGTGGTCGGTTTCGCCGCCGCCACCCAGGGCACCCCGACGCCCGCCGCCTGGGAGCGGGTCCGGTTGGTGCTGCTCAACGGCGAGCACGAGGGCGGGGCCGCCGCCGGCACGGTGCCCGGCGAGTCGGGTCGACGGGCCCAGCAGGCCGAGAACGGCACCGGCGTGCTCGGTCGGTTGGCCGCCGAGACCGGGGCGGCCGTGCAGGTGGTCGACGTGCCGACGGCCGCGCCGATGGAGCAGGTGCCGGCGCTGACCGCCGAGACGGTAGAGGCCGCGCTGCGGTTCGGCTGGCAGTTGGCCGAGGAGGCCGCCGAGGCAGGGGTGCAGCTGCTGGTGCTCGGATCCTGCGGGGCCGGCGCCGACGCGGCGGCGGCGGCGGTGCTCGCGGCGACCGCCGGCGCGGAGCCGGCAACCGTGCTCGGCCGGGTGGTCGGCGCCGACGGGCAGATCGACGACGCGGCGTGGATGCGCCGGTGCGCGGCGGTCCGCGACGCGATGCACCGGACCCGTCGTTCGCCGCGCGGTGCCAAGGACATCCTGGCCGAACTCGGCGGCGGGGACGTGGCCGTGGCCACCGGGATCCTGCTCGGCGCGACCGCACGCCGGCTACCGGTGCTGCTGGACGGGCCGGTCGGCCTGGCCGCCGGCATGGTCGGCCGGGACCTGGCCGGACAGTCCCGGCACTGGTGTCTGCTGGCCGACGCCGGTGGCCATCCGGCAGTCACGCTCGCCGCCGACGTACTCGGCCTGAGCCCCCTGCTCGACCTGCGGATGGGGCTCGGTGAGGGGGCCAACGCGCTGGCCGTGCTGCCGCTGCTGCGCTCGGTGCTCGCCCTCGCCGCCGACCTGCCCACCCGCCCGGCCGACACCGACGACCCGGCCGACCGGGCCGCCCCTGACGCACCGTCCGCCGGCGCACCGTCCACCGATGCACCGTCCACCGACGGGCCGGGCACCGGCGACCAGCCGGGCAGCGACGGGTCGTCCGGCGACGAGCCGGTGACCGCGCCGCCGGTCACCGGCACCGGCCCCGCCGACCTGCCACCGGGCGACGACCTCCGCGACTTCGTCGAGCCGGAGCCGACCGGTCCGGGCCCGGCGACCACCGCCGAAGGGCAGACCGGGCCGGCGCAGACCACCCTCGACCAGGCCGGGCCCACGCAGGCCGGGCCCACGCAGGCCGGGCCGACGCAGGCCGGGCCGACGCAGGCCGGGCCGGCCGGATCCGGCCGGCCGCTCGGCTGACCCGCCGGTGACCGGCCGGTCCCGGTACGTCGACGGTCTCCGGTTGGCCGTCGGCACCTTCACCGTCCTGCCGGTGCCCGGCGGGCGGGTGGACCGGGCGACCGCCGGGGTCGCGATGGCGCTGGCCCCGGCCGTCGGTGCCCTGCTCGGTCTCGCCCTCGGCGGGGTGCTGCTGGCGCTCACCCCGCTCACCTCGCCGCTGATCGCCGCCGGGCTGACCCTCGGCTGCGCCGCGCTGCTCACCCGGGGGCTGCACCTGGACGGACTGGCCGACATCGTCGACGCGCTCGGCTCGTACCGGCCCGGACCGGCCGCGCTGGAGATCATGAAGAAGCCGGACGTCGGCCCGTTCGGGGTGGTCGCCCTGGTGGTCGTACTCCTGGTGCAGGCCGCGGCGCTGGCCGAGCTGGCCGGCCGGTCGGCGCCGGCGGGCCTCGCGGCGGTGGTGGTGGCCGTCGCGACCGGTCGGCTCGCGGTGACGGTGGCCTGCCGGCGGGGGGTGCCGGCGGCCCGACCGGACGGGCTGGGCGCGCTGGTCGCCGGCACCGTCGGCCCGGTCGCGCCGGTCGTCGGCACGGTCGCCGTCGCGGTGCTGGCGTCGGTGGCCGTGCCGGGGCGGCCGTGGCAGGGGCCGCTGGTCGTGGTCGCCGCGCTCGCCGTCGTGCTGCTGCTCCTGCGTCATCTGGTACGTCGCCTCGGCGGCATCACCGGCGACGTGCTCGGTGCCGGCGTGGAGGTCACCTCGACCCTGGTCTACCTGGGACTGGTGCTGTCCGGCTGAGCGCCGCGCGCCGGGGCGGGTAGCGTTTCGGTTGGACAGCACCGGTGCGCCACGATCGGGGACGACATGCTCATCACGGACGACTTCCTGCCCGTACCGGTGCCGGAGTCGCTCACCGCGACGTACCTGGTACCGATGGTCGGGTTGCCGCGGGTCGGTACGAAGTCGGCGGTGGCCGCGGTGGCCGACCGGTTGGCCGAGCCGGTGCGGGGGTTGGCCCAGCAGATGCTGGACGGCCCGCTGATGTCGGTGGAGACCCGGTCGATCGCCGAGTTCCCCCAGCTCCCGCCGGATCTGCTCAGCGCGTTCGGCGCGACCGAGGCCCAGTTGGCCCGGCTGGCCGAGGCCAGTCACCTGGTGGTGGTGCAGGCGCAGTACCGGCCGGGCTGGCCACCGGCGCACGAGTGGGCGGCGCGGGCGGTGGCCGCCGCGATCGCCGAATCGGTCGACGGTGACGTGGTCGACGTCTTCGGTCTGCAGTTCCTCGACCCGGCGACCGCACTGCGGTCGTTGCCCGACGAGCAGGGCCGGGTCCGGCTGGTCGACTGGGTGCTGGTGCCGTACTCCTCCGACGCCGAGGGTCTCTGGTTCACCACCAAGGGGCTGCGCCGGTTCGGGCTGCTGGAGCTGCAGACCCAGGGGGTGCCGGACCACCTCACCCGGGCCTGGGGAGCGGTGATGACCGGCGCGGCCCGGCGGCTGCTGCGGGACTGGACCGAGGGGCTGGCCGGTGCCGAGGTGCCGGCGTTCGTGCAGCTGCCGGTGCTGGCCACGGTCACCGGCCACGACATCGCGGTGGCCTACGGCAACCCGGAGCAGCACGGGGCGACCGCGCCGGTGCTGCTGCGCCTGGAGCTGGACCCGGCCACCGACCCGGAGGCCGACTCGTTCCTGAGTCTGCGCCCGCCACCCGGGCACTCCGGACCGGACGGGCGGTACTTCGCCGCCGCCTGCGCCACCCTCTTCGCGGGTATCCAGCCCGACGTGCGCTACACCCGCCCCGGTGACGCGATGACCAAGGCGATCGCCACCGCCCGCGCCGGGCTGGCCGACGCCCGCGCCCGGTTCCTCGCCGGTGACCTGCCCGCCGAGACCCAGCTGGTGGTCAAGTACGGCCTGCCCGGCGACGAGGGTCCGGAGTTCGTCTGGGCCGGGGTGACCTCCTGGGACTCCCCGGAGCGGATCGTCGGCGCCAGCGCCAGCGACGCCCACAGCGACCCGGGCGTGCGCATCGGCGCAACGGTGGTGGTGGCCGCCGACGACGTCGTGGACTGGGCGGTGCTCGGCGCCACCGGCGTGCTGGAGGGCGGTTGGACCCAGGCCGTCCTCGACTCCGGCGACCGCCCCACCCCCTGAGCCCGACGGCCGGCCGGACCGGGGCTTCCGCCCCGGCCGTGGCGGCTCAGCGCACCCGGCTGCGGCGGCTCAGCGCACCCGGCCGTGGCGGCTCAGCGCACCCGGCCGCGGCGGCTCAGCGCACCGAGGGCTCGACGAAGGGCGGTCGGTTCAGCCGCATCCGGGACCGCCGACCCCGGATGTCGACCTCCACCAGGTCGCCGTCGGCAAGTCCGGGCGCGGTGTCCAGCAGGGCCAGGGCGATGCCCTCCTTGCGGGTGGGCGAGAAGGTGCCGCTGGTGACCGTGCCGACGCAGGTGTCGCCGACGTACACGCTCATCCCGGCGCGCGGGATCGCCCGGTCGACGGCCACCAGGCCGCGCAGCGTACGGCGGGGGCCGGTGGCCTTCTCGGCGAGCAGCGCGGCGCGGCCCCAGAAGGCCGGCTTGTCCCAGCCCACCGCCCAGCCGGCGCGGGCCTGCACCGGGGTGATCTCCAGTGACAGGTCCTGGCCGTGCAGCGGGTACCCCATCTCGGTGCGCAGGGTGTCCCGGGCGGCCAGCCCGCAGGCGCGCGGGGCGGGCGCGGCGGCGTGCAACGCGTCCCAGACCGCCACCGCGTCGGCAGCCGGCACCACCAGCTCGTAGCCCAACTCGCCGGTGTAGCCGGTCCGGCAGACGGTCAGCTCGACCGCGCCCAGGCGGGCCGGGGAGAAGCTCATGTAGTCGTGCCCGGTGGGCAGGCCCAGGGCGGTGAGCAGCTCGCCCGACCGGGGGCCCTGCACGGCCAGCACCGCGTACGCCTCGTGTTCGTCGGTGACGGTGACCGACGACGGCGCGGCGGCGCGCAGCCGGCGCAGCACCTCGGCGGTGTTCGCGGCGTTCGGGATCAGGAAGACGTGGTCGTCGGCGTACCAGTAGGCGATCAGGTCGTCGACGACCCCGCCGGTGGCCTCGTCGCAGCAGAGCGTGTACTGCGCCCGACCGGGGGCGATCCGGCCCAGGTCGTTGCTGAGGCAGGCGTCGACGAACGCGGCCGCGCCCGCCCCGGTGAGGCGCACCTTGCCCAGGTGCGACACGTCGAAGACACCCACCTCGGCGCGGACCGCGGTGTGCTCCTTCAACACGCCGCCGCCGGCGTACTCCAGGGGCATCTCCCAGCCGCCGAAGGAGGCGAACTTGGCGCCGAGAGCGGTGTGCCGCTCGTGCAACGGGGAACGACGCAGCCGGGTCGCGGCCGCGTCGGGGGTCACCTGGGTCATGGTCCAACGCTACCGGCCGCGGCGATCTGGTTAGCATCGGCGGGACCCGTTCCGGCCTGTGGGCCGGACGTGGCCACGCTCCGGCGGGTAGGTTGCGCCGGAGACAAACCCTCCGCCGGTACGCGACGAACCGCGACCGGCCTGGCCCGTCCGGAGTTGCCTTGACATCGTCCAGCACCAACCTGAGCCTGGTCGACACCGACCCCGCCGAACTTCCGGTCGACGCGATCGTGATCGGCCTGCACAGCCAGACCGGCGAGCAGGACGCCACCGACGGCCCCGCCGGCACCCTGCTGCTGGCCAGCGGCGCGGAGAGCATCGCCGCCGCGTTCGACGGCCGGCTCACCGAGACCCTGGCGCTGCTCGGCGCGACCGGTGCCCCCGGTGAGGTGATCAAGCTGGCCACCCTGGGCACGGTCACCGCCCCGCTGGTCGCCGCGGTGGGCCTCGGTGCCGAGCCGACCGGGGCCGCTCCGGCGCCGGAGACGCTGCGGCGGGCCGCCGGCGCGGCCGTCCGGTCGTTGGCCGGTGCGGCGCGGGTGGCGCTCACCCTGCCGCTGCCGGACGACGCCGACGCCCCGGCCGCGCTGCGGGCGGTGGCCGAGGGCGCGCTGCTGGGCGGCTACCGCTTCGCCGGCTACCGCACCCGGCCGCAGCCGAGCCGCCGGGAGCCGGTGGCCGAGGTGCTGGTGGCGGTGCCGGACGCCGGTGACGCCGGCGCCCAGGCGGAGGTCACCCGCGCGCAGGCGGTCGCCGGTGCGGTCCGGCTCACCCGGGACTGGGTGAACACCGCGCCGAACGAGAAGCGTCCGCCGGCCTTCGCCGAGGTGGTCGCCGAGGCGGCGCGTTCGGCCGGGCTCGGCGTCGAGGTGCTCGACGAGGCGGCGCTGGCCGCCGGCGGTTACGGCGGCATCGTCGCGGTGGGTCAGGGTTCCGAGGCCCCGCCGCGCCTGGTCAAGCTCACCTACACCCCGGAGCAGGGCGGTTCGGGCAAGCGGGTCGCGCTGGTCGGCAAGGGCATCACCTTCGACACCGGCGGTATCTCCATCAAGCCGTCGCAGGGCATGTGGGAGATGAAGTCGGACATGGCCGGGGCCGCCGCGGTCGGCGCGACCATGCTGGCGGTGGCCGCGCTGAAGCCGGCGGTGGCGGTGACCGGGTACCTGCCGATGGCGGAGAACATGCCCTCGGGCACCTCGTACCGGCCGGGCGACGTGATCACCATGTACAACGGCAAGAAGGTCGAGGTGCTCAACACCGACGCCGAGGGCCGGATGATCCTGGCCGACGCGATGGCGCGGGCCTGCGAGGACGGCTGCGACTACCTCTTCGAGACCTCCACCCTGACCGGCGGTCAGGTGGTGTCGCTCGGCAAGCGGATCTCCGGCGTGATGGGCACGCCGGAGCTGTGCGAGCGGGTCCGCTCCGCCGGCGACGAGGTCGGCGAGCCGGCCTGGCCGATGCCGCTGCCGGACGACGTGCGCAAGGGCATGGACTCCGACGTGGCCGACATCTCCCAGGTCAACGCCGGGATGGACCGGGCCGGGCACATGCTGCAGGGCGGCACGTTCCTGCGCGAGTTCGTCACCGACGAGGTGGCCTGGGCGCACATCGACATCGCCGGGCCGAGCTACCACACCGGCGAGCCGACCGGGCACCTGACCAAGGGCGGCACCGGCGTCCCCGTCCGCACCCTGCTGGCCCTCATCGAGGACATCGCCACCCACGGCTGACGTGTAAGGAAGGGCCCCTTGTTAACGCCTTCGGTATAGAAGGGTTCCCCTCTCACCCCGAGGTGTTAACAAGGGGCCCTTCCTTACCTCCGGAGGGGGTCAGTAGCGGTCGGGGCGGCGTTTGCGGCGCTCGTTGTAGTCGCGCATCCGCTGCGGGTAGCCCATGATGCGCACGTCGTAGACCGGGATGCCCAGCTGGTACGCGAAGCGTCGGGCGCCGTCCGGCCCGTCGATGCGCCGGCGGGTCCACTCGCCGTCGTCGGCGATGAGGATCACCGTGGTCTCGGTGACGGTCGTCTTCGGCTCG
Source organism: Micromonospora yangpuensis (assembly GCF_900091615.1). NCBI lineage: Bacteria > Bacillati > Actinomycetota > Actinomycetes > Micromonosporales > Micromonosporaceae > Micromonospora > Micromonospora yangpuensis. The sequence goes on from NZ_FMIA01000002.1 coordinate 4,678,656, forward strand.
ACGAACGCCTCGACCCCCCGCCGGCTGCGGACGAAGTTCGCCAGGTGCTCGAGATCGGCCCGGTCGGCGGTCCGGTCGCGGCTCTCCGGCCTGGCCTGCTTGCGTCGTCGGAACAGCGCCACCGACGGTATCCCTCCCCAGTTCGGTCACCACGGACCGGACCAAGCGTACGTGTCGTGGACGTGTCGTTGGGCACCTCACTACGCGCCCGGCAGCCGGTGGTGACAAGATGACCGAGGCGAGTATGCCCGTTTACCTGGCATGCCCCCTCGTAGCAGCGACGCGACCTGGGAGTTGAGTGTGAGCGAGCCGAACGACGCGACCTTCGACGTTGTCATTCTCGGAGGAGGCAGCGGCGGCTACGCGGCAGCGCTGCGCGCCGCCCAACTGGACCTGAAGGTTGCCCTGATCGAGAAGGGCAAGCTCGGCGGCACCTGCCTGCACAACGGCTGCATCCCGACCAAGGCGCTGCTGCATGCCGCCGAGGTCGCCGACCAGACCCGGGAGTCGGCGCAGTTCGGCGTCCAGGCGGAGCTGGTCGGCATCGACATGGCCGGGGTCAACTCGTACAAGGACGGGGTGGTCTCCCGGCTGTACAAGGGCCTGCAGGGCCTGGTGGGCGGTGCGAAGAACATCACCTTCGTGGCCGGCGCCGGCAAGCTGGTCGGCAAGGACACCGTCGAGGTCGACGGCAAGCGGTACACCGGCCGCAACGTGGTGCTGGCCTCCGGGTCGTACGCCAAGAGCCTGCCGGGCCTGGAGGTGGACGGTGAGCGGATCATCACCAGCGACCACGCGCTGACCCTGGACCGGGTTCCCGCCTCGGCGATCGTGCTCGGCGGCGGCGTGATCGGCGTCGAGTTCGCCAGCGTGTGGAAGTCCTTCGGGGTGGACGTGACGATCGTCGAGGCGCTGCCCCGACTGGTCGCCGCCGAGGACGAGGAGTCCTCCAAGGCGCTGGAGCGGGCCTTCCGCAAGCGGAAGATCAACTTCAAGGTCGGCAAGCCCTTCGAGACCGTCGAGAAGACCGACAAGGGCGTCAAGCTCACCATCAAGGGCGGGGAGACCGTCGAGGCCGAGCTGCTGCTGGTCGCCGTCGGCCGCGGCCCCAACACCGCCGACCTCGGGTACGAGGAGCAGGGCGTCAAGACCGACCGCGGGTACGTGCTGACCGACGAGCGGCTGCGCACCAGCGTGCCGAACGTCTACGCGGTCGGCGACATCGTGCCCGGCCTGCAGCTCGCCCACCGGGGCTTCCAGCAGGGCATCTTCGTCGCCGAGGAGATCGCCGGCAAGACGCCGGCCGTGATCGACGAGGTGGGCATCCCCCGGGTCACCTACTCCGAGCCGGAGCTGGCCTCGGTCGGCCTCACCGAGGCCAAGGCCAAGGAGAAGTACGGCGCTGACAAGATCAAGACCTACAACTACAACCTGGGCGGCAACGGCAAGAGCCAGATCCTCAAGACCGCCGGCTTCGTGAAGCTGGTGGGCGTCGAGGACGGCCCGGTGGTCGGCGTGCACATGGTCGGCGCCCGGGTCGGTGAGCTGATCGGCGAGGCCCAGCTCATCTACAACTGGGAGGCGTACCCGGGCGAGGTCGCGCAGCTCGTGCACGCCCACCCGACGCAGAACGAGGCCCTGGGCGAGGCGCACCTGGCCCTGGCCGGCAAGCCGCTGCACTCGCACGCCTGAACAATGCCAACCCGCGGCGTCCGGCGACGGGCGATGACCCCACCAGGGAACGAAGGAGTCTGAAGGATATGCCGGTATCGGTCACCATGCCCCGGCTCGGCGAGAGCGTCACCGAGGGCACCGTCACCCGCTGGCTCAAGCAGGAGGGCGACACCGTCGAGGTCGACGAGCCCCTGCTCGAGGTCTCGACCGACAAGGTCGACACGGAGATCCCGTCGCCCGCGGCGGGGGTGCTGAGCCGGATCGTGGTCGGTGAGGACGAGACTGCCGAGGTCGGCAGCGAGCTGGCCGTCATCGCCGGTGAGGGCGAGTCCACCGGCGGTGCGCCCGGGCAGCAGGAGGCCCCCGCCGAGCAGGAGGCCCCGGCCGAGCAGGCCGAGGAGGCCGCCGCCGAGCCGCAGGCCGAGGCGGAGCAGCCGGCCGTCGAGGAGCCGGCGGGCCAGGCCGCCCCGGCGCCGTCGGGCGAGGGCACCGCGGTGAAGATGCCGGCCCTGGGCGAGAGCGTCACCGAGGGTACGGTCACCCGATGGCTCAAGCAGGTAGGCGACTCCGTCGAGGTCGACGAGCCGCTGCTGGAGGTCTCCACCGACAAGGTCGACACGGAGATCCCCTCGCCGGTCGCCGGCACCCTGCTGGAGATCAAGGTCGCCGAGGACGACACCGCCGACGTCGGCGCCGAGCTGGCCGTGATCGGCACCGCCGGTGCCGCCCCCGCCCAGGCGGAGCCCGAGGCCAAGCCCAAGGCGGAGACCAAGCCGGAGCCCGAGGCCAAGCCGGAGCCGAAGCCGGAGCCGGCCGCCGAGAAGCCGGTCGAGGAGCCCACCCCGGGCCTGTCGTACAACGAGCCGTCGGCCGAGGCCGAGACGTCGGCCCAGCCGGCCCAGGCCGAGCAGGCCGCGACCCCGCCCGCCCCGACGCCGACGAAGACCGCCGGCGGCCAGGGCGGCGACGGCGAGGCCGCCGGTTACGTGACCCCGCTGGTACGCAAGCTCGCCGCCGAGCACGGTGTCGAGCTGTCCTCGCTCAACGGCACCGGCGTGGGTGGCCGGATCCGTAAGCAGGACGTGCTGGAGGCGGCGGAGAAGGCCAAGGCGGCGAAGGCCGCTCCGGCCCCGGCCGCCCAGCCGGCCGCCGCGGCGGCCCCGGCCAAGCCGGCGGCGAAGCCGCAGCCCAGCGCCAAGCGGGGCACCACGGAGAAGCTGCCCCGGATCCGGGCGACCATCGCCAAGCGGATGCAGCAGTCGCTGCACGAGATGGCGCAGCTCACCACCGTGGTCGAGGTGGACGTCACCCGGGTGGCCAAGCTGCGGGCCCAGGCGAAGGCGTCGTTCCAGCAGCGGCACGGCGTCAAGCTGTCGTTCCTGCCGTTCTTCGCTCTCGCGGCCATCGAGGCGCTGCAGACGTACCCGATCGTCAACGCCAGCATGGACCTCGACGCGGGCACGATCACCTACCCCGAGGGCGAGAACCTCGGCATCGCGGTGGACACCGAGCGGGGCCTGATGGTGCCGGTCATCCACGGTGCCGGTGACCTCAACCTGGGTGGTATCGCCAAGCGGATCGCCGACCTGGCCGAGCGGACCCGGACCAACAAGATCAGCCCGGACGAGATCGCCGGGGCGACCTTCACGCTCACCAACACCGGTAGCCGGGGTGCCCTCTTCGACACCCCGATCGTGCCGTCGCCGCAGTCGGCGATGCTCGGCACGGGTGCCGTGGTCAAGCGGCCGGTCGTGGTCAACGACCCGGAGCTCGGTGAGGTCGTCGCCGTCCGGTCGATGGTCTACCTGGCCATGTCCTACGACCACCGGCTGATCGACGGCGCCGACGCGGCCCGGTTCCTGGTCGCGGTCAAGGAGCGGCTGGAGGCCGGCAACTTCGAGGCCGAGCTGGGCCTGTAACACCCACGCACCGCCACGACGGGCGCCCCGGTCACACCGACCGGGGCGCCCGTCGCCGTCGCGGTGGGCCGGCCGGAAACCGCCCCGGAGACGGACCGGTCGCTGACAGACTCGTACGGTGGGCGGCAACCGGGGCTGGCGGAGCCTGGGTCCGGCGGTGGCGATCGCGCCCGGGGCCCGGGTGGACCGCTTCGAGATCTTCTTCGACCTGGTCTTCGTCTTCTCGTTCTTCGTCATCGTCCGCTCCACCGCCACCCACATCAGCGGCCACACCCTCCTGCACGCGCTGCTGGTGCTGGCGGTGCTCTGGTGGTGCTGGGTCATCCACAGCGTGGTCGCCACCCGGGTACGCCTCGGCGAGGGCTTCGTACCGGTGGTCATGGTGGTCGGGATGGCCGCCCTGTTCGCCTTCGCCCTGTCCGTGCCGCAGACCATCGACAACAAGGAGGAGGACGGGCTGGCCGGCCCGCTCACCGTCGCCCTGAGCTACCTGGTCCTGCGGGTCGTCCATCTCTGGGTGCTCTGGCACGTGAGCCGGGGCCAGGCGGCCGAGCGCCGACGCCTGCGGCGGCTCGCTCCGGAGCTGGTGGTCAGCACCGGCCTGCTGCTCGCCGCCGCGCTCGTGCCGCTCTACGTCGACGCATCGGAGACCGGCGGACTGGTCCGCGACGGCCTCTGGGCCACCGTGATCCTCATCCAGTACGGCACCGGCCTGCTGATCGGCACCGCCGGCGCCGGGGTGGCCTCGGCCGAGCACTGGACCGAACGGTACGAACTGATCCTGATGATCGCCCTCGGCGAGTCGGTGATCTCCGTGGGTGTCGGCAGCAACCTGGCCAGCCGGCCGGTCACCTGGCCGGCGATCGTCTCGGCGAGCCTCGGTCTGGTGCTGGCGGCCACGCTCTGGTGGCTGCACTTCGACGTGATCGGTCCGGCGGCCCGGATCGCCCTGCACGCCACCCTGGGACCGCCGCGGGTACGGATGGCCCGGGACGCCTACGTCTACTTCTTCCTGCCGATGATCGCCGGACTGGTGCTCTTCTCCCTCGGCGCCGAGGAGATGCTGAACTGGCTCGCCGCGCCACGCCCCTCACCGATCGGCGAGCCACTGCCCGGACCCGGCGTCCCGCTGCTCTACGGCGGGGTGATCTGCTACCTGGCCGGCAACATGCTCTTCCAGCTGCGTACCCTGCGCACCCTCACCTGGTTGCGGGCCGGCGCGGTAGTCCTGTTGGCGGTGTTGATCCCGGTCGCCGACCGGCTGCCGGCGCTGGCCGCCCTGGTGCTGCTGACCGTCGTCACGGTCGCCCTGGTGGCCCTGGAGGTGGTGACCATGGCCGACTCCCGTACCGCGCTGCGGGAGGCCGTGCTGGCCGAGCGCACCGCCCACGAGGCGCGGGAGGCCGAGTGGCGGCAACGCTGGCACGACGAACAGCGGTAAGGGCTCTGCCGTCGGCAGAAGGTCTGGGCGCTGGCCGCTCGGCGGCGCATGCTGATCCGATGGTCACCTTCTCCCTCCAGGTCAGGCCGGACAACGCCGAGGAACTGCTGACGTCGGCCCGCCGGGCCGAGGCCGCCGGCTTCGACACGCTGCACTGCGCCGACCATCCCGGGGCCATCGCCGCGCCCTTCGTCGCCCTGGCCGCCGCCGCAGCCGTGACCTCCACCATCGGCCTCGGCCCGTACGTGGCCAACACCGGCATCCGGGAGCCGATGCCGCTCGCGGTCGACGTGGCCAGCCTCGACCTCATCTCCGGCGGGCGGGCCCGACTCGGGCTCGGCGCCGGGCACAACCCGGCGGAGTGGCACGCCCTCGGCCGGGAGCGCCCCGACGTGGCCGGCCGGGTCCGCCGCTTCACCGCCGTCACCCGGGCCGTGCGGGAGCTGCTCGACGGCGCGGAGGTCACCGTGGACACCCCCGAGCTGACCGTCCGGGCCGCCCGGCTGACCGCACCGCGCCCGGTGCAGGAGCGCATCCCACTGACCGTGGGCACCAGCAACTCCAGGCTGCTGCGCTGGGCCGGCCGGCACGCCGACGTGGTCGGGCTGAGCGGTGCCGGCCGGACCCGACCCGACGGCTACCAGCACGACGTACGCTGGCGCGAGGCTGACATCGAGGCCCAACTCGCCCTGGTCGCCGAGGGCGCGGCCGGACGGAGCGTACCCCCGGCCATGGAGGCGCTGGTGCAGCTCTGCGCGGTGACCGACGACGCCGAGGCGGCCACCGCCGACTTCGCCCGGGACACCGGGCTGACCGTCGACGAGCTGCTCGCCTGCCCGTACGTCCTGATCGGCACCGAGGACGAGATCCTTTCGGCGGTACGGCGACACGAACGCCGCTGGGGCATCACCCGTTTCGTGGTCCGGGCCGACGCCCTCGACCAGCTCACCCCGCTCCTACCCCGCCTCTGAGCCCTCGGTCAGCGTCGGCGGCCCGAGGTGGCACGGCGCGGCCCGAGGTGCACCGGCAGCGCGATGTCTTCGTGATCGACTCGGTTGAGCCGATATGGCGGCATCAAACGGCCTCGGACACCGCCATTTCTACCCAACCGAGTCGATCAACCCCCGACGTCGACCCCGCCCCGGTCGGGCGGGTCCGGCGAGGGGCGGTCAGGTGTCGGATCGCTCGGCGACGAACACACCGAGCCCGTGCACCCCCTCGACCAACCCTTCGGTCTTCAACACGATCATCGCGTGGTTGACGACCCCGGCCGACACGCCATGCTCCTTGCACAGCTGCGCCGTCGACGGCAACTTGTCGCCGGGATGGAGTTCTCCGGACGCGATCTGCCCACGGATCAACTCCGCGAGCTGCGCCCACTTCGGTTTGGCGGGCATGGCGGCTCCCTGGTCTGCCCCGCCATCTGATCACGATTTCCCTTCTCCCGACAAGTAAGTGGTACTAGGTCGTTGACCTATGAGCAGTACTAAGTATAAGTTGGCTCCAAGCCGGCTCCCTGGTCTGCACACCCGGAGTTGGCCGTCCTGCAGGACGCACCCGGCCGGCCTCACCCCCGGGGTCGGCCGGGTGCCCCATCGACCACCCCGCGGTCCGCCACCCCCGCCCACCTACCCGGCTCCGGCGGCGGACCCGTCCGCGGCCAGGCCGAACGCACCACCCTCAGGCCACACGCACCACCTCAGGCCGAACGCACCACCTTCCGGAGGGAGAGCACCATGCGACCACGTCGGCGGCAGCAACCCGTACTCCTGGCTCCCATCCACCGACAGACCTGGCGGAACTGGCGGCGCTGGTGCTCGTGCGGACTGCGTTGGCGCACCTGCCCCGACCGGCACGCCGCCGTGCCGACCGAGCCACCGACCCCCGCGCCCCGTCCCCGGTGGCACCCGGGCCGGACGCCCCGGACCGGACGCCCGAACGAGGGTCACTGGTGACCGGGCACAACCGAGGGTCGCTGACGACCGGGCGCGCCGACGGAGGCGGGCACCTGCCACTGCGGCCGCTCTGGCTGTGCCGGTCCTGCGCCGCGCCGTGGCCCTGCGCCACCGCCCGCCTCACCCTCAGCCAGGAGTACGCCAGCGACCGGACCGCCCTGATCGTCTACCTGAGCCTGCTGCTGCACGAGGCGGACGAGCAGCTCTACACCCTCGATCCCGCCGGGGCACCCGACCCACGGCACCTCTTCGACCGCTTCGTCGGCTGGGCCCGCCGCCTGCCACCGGTGGCCGCTCCCCCACCGACACCTACCTCCGGAGCCTCGGACCAGCCCACCGACCAGTCCGCCACGCCGTGACAGCCTCGGGGAGCCGGCTCACCCGGCTGACTAAGCTCGGATCATGCTGACCCGGCTGGAGGTTCAGGGCTTCAAGAACCTACTCGACGTGACGATCGAGTTCGGCCCGTTCACCTGCATCGCAGGAGCCAACGGCATGGGCAAGTCGAACATCTTCGACGCTATCGAGTTCCTCAGCTACCTGGCCAGCGACACCCTCGTGGAGGCCTCCCAGCGGGTCCGGGGAGCGTCCGGGCTGCGCGGCGGCGACCCACGGGACCTCTTCTGGGACGGTTACCGCGATCATCAGCACCGGATAACGCTCGCCGCTGAAATGATCGTGCCGGAGCAGGTCGAGGACGATCTGGGCAGCCCGGCGCAGGCCAGCACGACCTTCCTGCGCTACGAGGTGACGCTGGGCTTCGAACCGCCCGCCCGGGAGGGCAGCATCGGCCGGCTGAGCCTTTTCGGCGAAGAACTGCGGCACATCACCCGGGGCGAGGCGCCACGTCACCTCCGTTTCCCGCACAGCGCCGGCAGGTTCCGCAACGCGGTCATTCGCGGCGAACGACGTGGCGGACCGTTCCTCTCCACCGAGTTCCGCGAGTCCGGCACCGTCATCAACGTGCACGGCGACGGTGGCAGTCGCGGCAAACCACAGCCGCGAGCTGCAGCTCGGGCCGGGCGCACCGTGTTGAGCACCGTGACGACGAACGACTACCCCACCATCCTGGCCGCCCGCCGGGAGATGCAGAGTTGGCACCGGTTGGCCCTGGAACCCTCCGCGCTACGGGCTCCGGACAGCTTCTCCGCGCCCCGATCGCTCGGCACCGACGGTGCCCACCTGGCAGCGACGCTGCACCGGATCGCCCAGGAATCCGGTGGCGACGACCAGAAGATCGACCCGGAAGCGGTGTACGCCAGGGTCGCCGACCGGTTGTCGGACCTGGCCGGTGTCGCGGTGGCCGGAGTCACCGTCGAACTCGACCAGATCCGCGAGGTGTTCACGCTCTTTCTCGAAGAACGGGGGGACCTGCGGTTGCCCGCCCGGGCGCTCTCCGAGGGAACGCTTCGTTTCTTGGCGCTCTGCGTGCTGTTGGAGGATCCCCGCTTCACGGGTCTGGTCTGCATGGAGGAGCCGGAGAACGGCATCCACCCCGCCAACGTTCCCGCCATGCTGGACCTGGTCCGCGATCTGGCGGTCGATCCCCGCCGGGCGCCTGGCGGGGACAACCCCTTCCGTCAGGTCATCGTCAACACCCACTCGCCCTGGCTGGTACGTCTCTGCGATCCCGCCGACCTGCTCCTGGCGGACGTGCGGCCGCGGCCCGGTCCGACCGGTCAGGTGACCCGCTCACTCGCGTTGCTCCCGTTCCACGGCACCTGGCGCGCGGCAGCGGACACGGCGACCTTCTCCAAGGCCGACGTCCTCGCGTACCTCGCCGCCCCGGTCGGTGCACAGCTCAGCCTCCCCCTGGACATCGCGGAATGACCGATCGCCCGTACTCCGGACTGTTCGTGTCCGAAGGCACCTCGGACCTGCCCCTGGCCGACCTGGTCGAGTCGCTGTTCGTCGGTGCCGGAGCAAGCGTGCGGCTGAGCAAACCGGACTACTCCCTGCTGCCCAAGGTGTCGAAGGACGTCAGGTCCCGGGTTCAGGCCGGGCTGAAACTGGTAGGTGGGACGGTCGACCTCATCGTCGTGCACCGCGATGCCGACAACGCCGGGCATCATGCCCGGCAGCAGGAGATCCGAACGGCGGTCCAGCCGATCGGTGGTACGGCGGCACTGGTACCGGTCATTCCGGTGCGGATGACCGAAGCGTGGCTCCTGCTCGACGAGACGGCCATTCGCCAGGTGGCCGGCAACCCTCGGGGCAGGGTCGATCTGGGACTGCCGAAGCACCACCAGGTGGAGTCGATCGCGGATCCGAAGGAACTGCTCCGCACCTGCCTGGTCAGGGCGTCGGAGGCCGGTGGAAGACGACGGGAGGCGGTGGGCAAGCGGTTCAACCAGCACCGTCGCCAGTTGTTGGAACGGCTCGACCCCCAGGGTCCGGTGGTACGGCTCGACAGCTGGGCCCGGCTGGTGGACGACGTCGACCGGACCATCAAGACGTGGGACTCGACCGTCCGCTGATCCCGAGCGCCCTCCCCACGGTGGGCATTCGGTCGACGGGGTTGGAGTCGCTGGCGCGGTCGACGCATCCGTCGGCGGTGTCGTGCACGAAGATGGAGACATGCGGATCCTGATGGCCGGTGCGTCCGGCTTCCTCGGCACCCGGCTGGTCGACCGGCTCGGCACGGACGGGCACCAGGTCACCCGGCTGGTCCGGCGGCCGGCCCGGTCCGGTGACGAGCGGCGGTGGAACCCGTCGGCCGGGCAGCTCGACCCGGCGGTGGTGGCCGAGGCGGACGCCGTGGTCAACCTGGCCGGCGCGGGGGTGGGCGACAGGCGCTGGACCGACGACTACCGGCGGCTGATCCGGACCAGCCGGGTGGACAGCACCGGTACGCTGGCCCGCGCCATCGCCGGGCTGCCCGCCGCCGACCGGCCGAAACTGCTGCTGAACGCCTCCGCCGTCGGCTGGTACGGCGACACCGGTGACCGGGTCGTCGAGGAGGACGCCCCGGCGGGTGAGGGCTTCCTGGCCGACGTCTGCCGGGTGTGGGAGGCCGCGACCCGACCGGCCGAGGATGCCGGGGTACGGGTGGTACGGCTGCGTACCGGGCTGCCGCTGCACCGCGACGGTGGCCTGCTCAAGCCACAGCTGCTGCCGTTCAAGCTGGGGGTCGCCGGCCGGTTGGGCAGTGGCCGGCAGTGGCTGCCGTGGATCTCGATGGCCGACTGGCTGGCGGTGGCGGTGTTCCTGCTGGACCGCGACGACCTGGCCGGGCCGGTCAACGGTGTCGGTCCGGCCCCGGTAACCAACGCCGAGTTCACCCGGGAGTTCGCCAGGCAGCTACACCGCCCGGCGATCGTCCCGATCCCCGCCCTGGCACTGAAGGTCGTCCTCGGCGGCTTCGCCCAGGAGGCGCTGACCAGCACCCGGGTCCTGCCCGGGGTGCTCAGCGGCGCCGGCTTCGAGTACCGCCACCCGGACCTCGCCTCGGCCCTGCACGCCGCCCTGCACGACGAGTGACGGTCCAGCCGAGGACGGCGAGGTCCCGGCCGACATCGATCTGAACAGTCAGCCCCGCCCGGACGTAGGGAGATCGTCCGATCATCCGACAGCGGGAGACGACGATGGCCCCACGGCAAGAGTCAGCGGATCGGCAGGAACTGGAAGCGCTCCTGCCGGATTCGGACAGGTACCTGGTCGCCAACCTGGAACCGGGCCAGGCGAGGACTGTCATGCGTGCAATCCTTAGTTTTTATGACCGGTTGACGATTGCCCGAGAAAACCTGGCCAACCTGGAGAACCGGGCCTACCTTGATCCCACGATCCCCTTCCACACCGTGATCGCGGAGCGGGCCGCGGTCGAACAGACCACCCGGCATTTCGTGGATCAGGTCCGCAACGCGATGAGAAACAACAGCATCCCCATCCCCTTCTCCACCGCTGAGGTGGCCGCCGCCAGGGCGAACGTGCCCCCGCCGCCTTCGCCCAACGCGGGACGGGCAGACGCCTGGAGAACCGAACACGGATACGCCTCGGATTCGGATTCGGAAAGCGCCTACCTTTCCGACGGGAACAGCTCACGCGCCGGCACCGAGTACACCGCGGCGTCCTCCACCGCTGGCCGCTACCGAATCGATCCTCAGTACGACGAGCGGCAGACCGAGCCCTCGCCCGCCGCCCAGGCGTTCTATGCGGAGATGGTCTCCTACGCGGTCAGCTCCGCCGGGGTCAGTGAGGAGAACCTGGCGGTGACCGACCCGTCCCGCCGTTCCCACCGACCCGGCGGCTCCTCGCACCGCCCCAGCGGCTCCTCCCACCGACCGGGCAGCTCCTCCCAGCGCCCCGCCGGCCGCCGGTAGGCAACGAGGACGGTCTGCCCGACGGCCACCACGCCACCCGGCTGGCCCTGTCCGCCGGGCAGCGCCGTCGCCACCGGATCGGCCGGGTCTGACCGGGCTGTCCAGCTCCGGTTGGTAACGTCCGCTGCGTGCCGACCTCCCCGTCCCTGGTCACCGACCCGTCGCCGCCGCCGGCCACCAGCACCCGGGACCGGCGGGTCGACCTGCTGGTGGTGCTCGTGGCGGTGGCGCTGGCGCTCTGGGTGACCAGCGGCCTGTGGCGCGGCCCGGACACCCGGGCGGTCACGGTGAACTCCAGCGACCAGGCGTTCTTCGAGTGGCTGCTCTCCTACGGCGCGCACGCGCTGACCCACGGGCAGAACCCGTTCTACACGTACCTGATCAACGTGCCCGACGGGGCCAACCTGGCGGTCAACACCTCGGTCACCGTGTACGCGGTGCTCTTCGCCCCGGTGACGTACCTGCTCGGGCCGTCGGTGTCGTTCCTGGTGATCCTGACGCTCAACCTGGCCGCCACCGCGCTCGCCTGGTACTGGCTGCTCGCCCGGCACCTGGTCGGCAGCCGGCTGGCCGCCGGGGTCGGCGCGCTGTTCATAGCCTACTCCCCCGGCATGGTCTCGCACGCCAACGCCCACCTGAACTGGACCGCCGGATGGCTGGTACCACTGCTGATCTGGCGGTTGTTCGCGCTGCGGCGGCCGGAGCACCTGCTGCGCAACGGCATCCTCTTCGGCGTCACCGTGGCCGTCGCCTTCTCCATCGCCGCCGAGGGGCTCTTCTTCACCGCCCTGGCGCTGGGCGTCTTCGTCGGCGTCTGGGCGCTGCACCCGGCCCGCCGGGGCGAGGTACGGGCGGCGCTGCCGAGCTTCCTGCGCGGGCTGGGGATCACCGCCGTCACCGCCGGCGTGCTGCTCTCGTACCCCTTGTGGTTGCACTTCGCCGGGCCGCAGCGGTTCCACGGCACCGGCTTCGACCCGGTGATCCACGCCGAGGACATCGCGGCGTTCGGCGCGTACCCGCAACGGTCGGTGGCCGGCGCGGCCGGGCTGGAGACCGGGCTCGCGCCGAACCCGACCGAGGAGAACTCCTTCTTCGGCGTACCGCTGCTGGTGCTCGCGGTAGCCGCTTTCGTGGCCCTGTGGCGGCGGGCCACCCCGGCCCGGCGGGCCACCCTGACCGCGCTGGGCACCACCGCCGTGGTCTTCACCGTGCTCTCCTGGGGGCCGCAGATCAAGGTCAACGGCCACCGGTACGACGTACCGCTGCCGTTCGACCTGCTCGGTCGGCTGCCGGTGGTCAACGCCGCGCTGCCGTCCCGGCTGGCCCTGGTGGTGGCCCCGGTGATCGGGCTGCTGCTGGCGTACCTGATCGACCAGTTGCGCACCGCCCCCGGCCGGCACCGCTGGACCCGGCCGGCCTGGGCGGTCGGGTACGCGGTCGCGCTGCTGCCGCTGCTGCCCCTGCCGCTGCTGACCATCGAACGGGAGCCGATCCCGACCTTCATCACCGCCGGCACCTGGCGGGAGTACGTCTCCCCCGGCGGGGTGCTCACCCCGATCCCGCTGCCGCTGGACGTCACCCCCGACGGGCAGCGCTGGCAGGCGTACGCGCTGGCCCACCGGCAGGGAGAGTTCGCCCTGCCGGCCGGCTTCTTCCTCGGCCCCGGCGGACCCGACGGCCGGGGCCGGATCGGCCCGCCGCCACGCACCTTCGACACCCTGATGGACCAGGCCGGCCGGACCGGCCTGGTGCCGATCATCACCGAGGGCAGCGTCGAAATGTCCCGCGCCGACCTACGCTACTGGGGGGTGCAGGCGGTGGTGCTGCCCGACCGGGTACACGGCGCGAAGTACCCGATCGACGTGGACGCGCTGCGCCGCACCGCGACGGCACTGCTCGGCAAACCGCAACGCGTAGCCGACGTCTGGCTCTGGCAGGTGTAAGGAAGGGCCCCCTGTTAACGCATTCGGTATAGCGGGGAACCCCTCTCACAGCCGCGCTGCGGCGGGACGGCCGCAGGTGCAGTCGGATTCCCCGGTGGTGAGGCGGCTCACGGGTGGAGCCGGGCAGGTCGCGGACTAGGCTGGGCGGCGTGACCGTGACGTCTTCCGGCCTGACGGCCGTCCGTGTCGGGGAGCTCGACTACCAGGCCGCCTGGGACGAGCAGCGCCGGCTTCACGAGTCCGTGGTGGCCGGCACCAGCGCCGACACGGTGCTGCTGGTGGAGCACCCGAGCGTCTACACCGCCGGCAAGCGCACCGAGCCATGGGACCGACCGATGGACGGCACCCCGGTGGTGGACGTCGACCGGGGCGGCAAGATCACCTGGCACGGTCCCGGGCAGCTGGTCGGGTACCCGATCCTGCGGCTACCCGACCCGGTGGACGTGGTCGCCTACGTACGGCGTACCGAGCAGTTGTTGATCGATGTCTGTGCCGAGTTCGGGCTGGTCACCGACCGGATCGAGGGGCGCAGCGGGGTGTGGGTGCCGGCCGACGGGCGCGGCCCGGCCCGCAAGGTCGCCGCCATCGGCATCCGGGTGGCGCGCGGCGTCACCCTGCACGGTTTCTCGATCAACTGCGACTGCGACCTGACGTACTTCGACCGGATCGTGCCGTGCGGCATCCGGGATGCCGGGGTGACCTCGATCAGCGCCGAGCTGGGCCGCCCGGTCACCATCGCCGACGCGCTGCCGGTGGTCGAGCGTCACCTGCCCACTCTGCTCGCCTGAGCCTCCCCCGGATACCACCCCGCCCGTGCACTCCCCGCCCGTCCGCTGGGACATCCCGGGCGGCATCCGCCCCGCGCCTGTCCGCTAGGGCGTCCGAGGGCCATCCGCCCCCGCCCGCCCCGCGGACGTCCGTCCCCGCTCGTCCGCCAGGGACGCCCCACGGACGTCCGCCCCCGCCTGCCCGCCAGGGGCGACTCGCGAACGTCGCCCCCGCCTTCCCGCCAGGGTGCCCCATCGACGTGAGAGGGGTTCCTTTCTCTACTGAATGCGTTAACAGGGGGCCCTTCCTTACTGCTGGGGGGTGGTGGGGGTCACAGGGGGTGGGAGGTGATGGCCGTCGCCCGACGTGCATTGACGGCCGCCGACCGGCGTAGGCTCGGTTTTGTGACGATCTCGCACTCCACGCCGACGACCGAGCAGGCCGCGCGCACCGCGACGGTCGCCCCCGAGGGGCGGCGGATGCTCCGGATCGAGGCACGCAACGCAGAGACCCCGATCGAACGCAAGCCGCCGTGGATCAAGGTCAAGGCGAAGATGGGCCCGGAGTACACCGAGCTGCGCGGGCTGGTGCAGCGCGAGGGGCTGCACACGGTGTGCCAGGAGGCCGGCTGCCCCAACATCTACGAGTGTTGGGAGGACCGGGAGGCCACCTTCCTCATCGGCGGTGACCAGTGCACCCGACGCTGTGACTTCTGCCAGATCGACACCGGCAAGCCGGCCGAGTTCGACGCCGACGAGCCCCGCCGGGTCGCCGAGTCGGTGGCCGCGATGGGTCTGCGGTACGCCACGATCACCGGGGTCGCCCGTGACGACCTGCCCGACGGCGGTGCCTGGTTGTACGCCGAGACCGTCCGGCAGATCCACGCCCTGCGGTCCGGTTGCGGTGTGGAGCTGCTGATCCCGGACTTCAACGCGGTCCCCGAGCAGCTCGCCGAGGTCTTCGGGTCCCGGCCGGAGGTGTTGGCGCACAACGTCGAGACGGTGCCCCGGATCTTCAAGCGGATCCGGCCGGCGTTCCGGTACGAGCGGTCGCTGGACGTGATCCGGCAGGCCCGCGCCGACGGGCTGGTCACCAAGAGCAACCTGATCCTGGGCATGGGCGAGGAGCGGGCCGAGATCTCCCAGGCCCTTCGGGACCTGCACTCCGCCGGTTGCGAGCTGATCACCATCACCCAGTACCTGCGCCCCACCCCCCGGCACCACCCGGTGACCCGCTGGGTCAAGCCGGAGGAGTTCGTGGAGCTTCGCGAGGAGGCCGAGGAGATCGGCTTCGCCGGGGTGATGAGCGGGCCGTTGGTGCGCTCGTCGTACCGGGCCGGTCGGCTGTACCGCCAGGCCCTGGACGCCCGCGAGGGCAGCCCGGCCGTCTCCGCCTGAGCACCGCCGGATCCGACCCGCCGGGCGAAGGGACAACCGGGAGACTCACTCCCTGTAATGATCACCCCCATGAGTACGGGGGTACGCCAGCAGGCGTCCGAAGTGTCGTCCGACCGGTGGTCGGCGTACCGGTCGGCGCTGCCGACAGTGCTGGCCCTCGGCGTGGTGGTCGCCGGCCTCGGGTACCGGGTCGGCCTGGTGCTGCACGGGGCACCGCCGACCAACAGCGACGAGGCGACGATGGGCCTGGCCGCGTTGCACATCGGGCAGGGCCGGCACTTCCCGGTGTTCTTCTACGGCCAGGCCTACATGGGCACCCTGGAGGCCTGGCTGGCCGCGCCGCTGCTCGCGCTGACCGGCCCGTCGGTGCTCGCCCTGCGGCTGCCCACCCTGGCGGCGTACCTGCTGCTGCTCGTGCTCCTGTGGCGGCTGACCTGGCGGTTGACCGGTGACCGCTGGTTCGGGGTGCTGGTGTTGGCGCTGCTCGCCCTGGGCTCCGACCGGGCGGTCAAGAACCAGCTGATCGCCGGCGGCGGTTATCCGGAGCTGGGGCCGGCGGTGGCGGCGTTGGCGCTGCTCACCTTCGGTCTGGTCGCCGGGGACACCGGTCGCCGGCTGCCGCGCTGGGCGGCCTGGGGGTTCGTCGCCGGGCTGATGATCTGGGTGGATCCGCTGCTGCTGCCGTACCTGGCGGCGTTCGGGGTGGTCCTGGCGGCCCGCTGCTGGCGGGAGCTGCGCGGGGCGGCCGGCGCGCTGCTGGTCGCCGCCGTGCTGGCCGGTGCCGCGCCGCTGCTTGTCGACAGCGTCCGGGCCGGCCGGAATCCGCTGGCGGCCGTGTTGACCGCCGGCGGCGCCGGTCAGGCCGCCGGCTGGGTCGACCGGCTGCACGGCGGGCTGGTGCTCGGGCCACCGTTGGGCATGGGGTTCTGCTCGCCGGGTCACTGCGCGCCGTGGCAGCTGTGGTGGACGGCGGCCTTCCCGGTGCTGCTGGTGGTCGCCGCGGTCCGCGCCGGCCGTACGCTGCGCCGTGCCGGGGACCCGGCGGTCCGGGCCGCGGCGGCGCTCTGGTTGGCGCTGCTGGCGGGTGCGGTGGGCACCCTGGCGGCGTACACGGTCAGCAGCGCGGCCGGACTGACCCCGGTGGAGAGTTCCCGGTACCTGTCCTGCCTGTTGGTCTCGCTGCCGGCGCTGCTCTGGCCGGTGTGGACCGCGGCCCGCCGCCCCGGCACCCGGAAGGCACGGCGGCCGACCGGCCGGGACACCTGGCGGCCGGCGGCCATCCGCGACGCATGGCGGCCGGCGGCCGTCCGGGGGGTCGCGGTCGTCGTGCTGGGGGCGACCGTGGGTAGCGCGGCGGTGGCCACGGTCGGCGCGGTGGCCACCGTGCCGGCGGCCCGTGCGGAGGCCCGGCGGCACGACCGGCTGGTCGCCACCCTACGGGACCTCGGGGTACGGCACGTCCTCGCGCCGTACTGGACCTGCAACCGGTTGACCTTCGCCACCGGCGAGCAGGTGGTCTGTGCCGTGGTGGCCGACGACCTGTCGCCGGGGATGGACCGTTACCGGCCGTACCGGCGGCTCGTGGCGGCGGCGACCCGACCCGCCTTCGTCGCCCCGGTCGGCTCGCCGGTCGCGGCGGCCCTGGACCGCCACCTGGCCGACCCGGCGGAATCTGCGGCGAGCCACCCGGCCGGGCGACCGGGCGAGCCGGAGGGGCACCCCGCCGAAGAGCCGGGGCAAGGGCCGGTCGGACCGCCGGGGCGGCTGCGGCTGGTCGAGGTGGACGGATACCGCATCTATCTCAAAATCGCGTGACGCGTCCCACTCCTCGATCTACCGGTTGCCGGCATGTTTCGAAGATGATGAATTTAGTCATGGCCCAGCAACATACCGTCGTCATCGGAGCCGGCCCCGCCGGTCTGACCGCCGCCTACGAGCTGACCCGACGCGACGCCTCGGTCGAGGTGGTCGAGTCGGACGACGTGGTCGGCGGGATCAGTCGGACCGTGGAGCGCGACGGCTGGCGCTTCGACATCGGTGGACACCGGTTCTTCACCAAGGTGCCACAGGTGGCGGCGCTCTGGCACGAGATCCTGGCGGCGGAGGACTTCCTGCTGCGGCCCCGGATGAGCCGGATCCACTACCGGGGGCGGCTGTTCGACTATCCCCTCAAGGCCGGTAACGCCCTGCGCAACCTGGGCGTCGTCGAGGCGACCCGCTGCGTCGGGTCGTACCTCTGGTCCCGGCTGCGGCCCCCGGCGGACCAGAGCCACTTCGAGGGGTGGGTGTCGGCGCGGTTCGGCGCCCGGCTCTACCGGATGTTCTTCAAGACCTACACCGAGAAGGTCTGGGGAATCCCGGCCACCGAGCTGCAGGCCGACTGGGCCGCGCAGCGGATCAAGAACCTGTCGCTGGCCGGCGCGGTACGCAACGCGCTGCTGCCCAGCCGCGACCGGACCGCGATCACCAGCCTGATCGAGGAGTTCGAGTACCCGAAGTACGGCCCCGGCATGATGTGGGAACGCTGCGCCGAGCTGGTCACCCGGGCCGGTGGCCGGGTGACCCTGAACGCACCGGCGCAGACCGTGCACCGCGCCGGCGGCCGGGCGGTGGCGGTGACCGTCACCGACGCCACCGGCACCCGGCGGATCGCCGCCGACCACGTGGTCTCCAGCATGCCGATCTCCGCGCTGGTCCGGGCGATGGACCCGCCCGCGCCCGAGCCGGTCCGGGCCGCCGCCGACGCGCTGCGCTACCGGGACTTCCTCACCGTCGCCCTGGTGGTGCCCTCGACCGCCGGCTTCCCGGACAACTGGATCTACGTGCACACCCCCGGGGTACGGGTCGGCCGGATCCAGAACTTCGGCTCCTGGTCGCCGTACCTGGTGCGGGACGGGTTCACCTGCCTCGGCCTGGAGTACTTCGTCAACGTCGGTGACGAGCTGTGGTCGGCCGACGACGACGCGCTGGTCGCCCTCGGCACCGCCGAGCTGGCCCGGCTCGGCCTGGTCGACCCGGAGGCGGTCAGCGCCGGGTACGTGGTCCGGATGCCCAAGGCCTATCCGGTCTACGACGAGGGGTACGAGCAGGCGGTGGAGACCATCCGCCGGTGGCTGGCCGAGGCGGTGCCGAACGTCTACCCGGTCGGCCGCAACGGCATGCACCGCTACAACAACCAGGACCACTCGATGCTCACCGCGATGCTCACCGTGTCGAACATCCTCGACGGCACCGCCCACGACGTCTGGACGGTCAACGTCGAGGAGTCGTACCACGAGGAGAGCGGCCACGAGCAGACCGGCGCGGGCCAGCACGGCACCGGCCGGGCCGCCCCCGTCCTCCCCCACCGCGCCGCCGCCTGAGGTGTAAGGAAGGGCCCCCTGTTAACGCATTCGGTAGAGAGGGAGCCCCTTCTCACACCCCGGTGGCCGGGGAGGGCGGAGCGCGGGCGGGGGCGCGGGGCGGACGGCGTACGGCGGGAGCGGGACAGGCCCTGGGCACGGGACAACGGCTTGTGGGGCGCCCACTAGAATCAGCCGCATGGCAAAGCCCCCGCAGGAGAAGGTCTCGTTCGGCCAGCGGCTGAAGCAGATCGGGATGGTGTTCCGGTTCACCGCCAAGCAGGACCGTTGGTTCGCGCCGATGGCCACCGGTGCGGTGCTGATCCCGCTCGCGCTCACCGTGGTCGCGGTGATCCTCTGGGGCTGGATCTGGCTGCCGCTGGGCATCCTGCTGACCCTGCTCGCCGTGTTGATCGTGCTGAACCTCCGGTCGAACAAGGCGATGATGAACGCCGCCGAGGGCCAGCCCGGCGCGGCGGCCCAGATCGTGGAGAACATGCGCGGTGACTGGCGGGTGACCCCGGCGGTCAGCTCCACCACCCAGATGGACATGGTGCACCTGGTCATCGGCCGGCAGGGGGTGATCCTGCTGGCGGAGGGCAACCCGCAGCGGGTCCGTGGCCTGCTCGGGCAGGAGAAGCGGCGGCTGGCCAAGGTGATCGGCTCGGCACCGCTGCACGACTACGTGATCGGTCAGGACGAGGGTGAGCTGCCGATCCGCAAACTGCGGATGACCCTGATGCGGCTGCCCCGCGACCTCAGCGGCAAGGACGTCAACGCCCTGGACAAGCGGCTCAAGGCCCTCACCGCCCGCCCGCAGCTACCCAAGGGCGCGATCCCGAAGAACATGCGGCCGCCGAAGGGCGCCTTCCGCCAGTCCCGGGGCCGCTGACAACCCCTCGGGGGTACGCCGACAGCAGCCGGGTCCGTCGTCGACGGACCCGGCTTCGTCGTTACCGGGGGCGCGACGGGTCCGCCGCCAGCCACCGACGGGCCGGACGGGCACGCCGTCAGCCACGGCGCGGGTTAGGACGAGCGGGACGAGGCGGTACGAGATCGGGCGGTGCGCCGATCAGCTTCGACGGGCGGGGGCGGACACGATCACCGAGTCGCTGAGCCGGTCGTGGACACCCCGACGCTGGGAGTCCATCAGCACGGCGGGCACCACCAGGGCCAGCAGCAGCCCGCGCAGCAGCGCCCGGGGCACCCCGATCCGGCCGCCGTGGGTGTGGGAGACGCAGGCGATCCGGCAGATGAACATGCCGGGGGTCTGGCCGAAGAGGCCGAGGAAGAAGCCGTACTCGCCGATCAGCACGGCCACCGGTGGCCAACCGTCGCGCAGCGGGTCGGCGAAGAGGGTCGCGACCAGCAGGCAGAGCACCCAGTCGATCATCAGGGCCCCGAACCGACGGCCCAGGCTCGGCGGGACGAACGACGGGTCCGCCGAGGGCGGCACCGGGGGCTGCGGCGTGGTCACAGCGATCAAGGGTATCCGGCCACGCTGAACCGTCGGCGCACGGCCGTCCCGGGGTGCGGGGCCGACGCCCGGACGCACCCGGGACCGGCGGCTGGCCTTCGCCGGTGGCAGCCTGCCGAGGGGCGCTGGGTACGTCGTCACGGTGAGCCGTGACGACGCTGTCGTAGCGGCGTCGACCCGATCGGCACCTCCGCCGCGCGCCCCCAGGTTACGGCCGGTATCGTCGGAACGGACAGTGAACAGTGCCTGAGCGGCGCAGATGACCCTCCGCGAGCGACGTAACACGGCAGAAACAACCAGGACACGGTCGAGCAACCGTACGGTCATAGCGTCGCCAGGAGCCCAGCCCCGTGGACGAGCCAGGAGGACGTGTGTTCGCCAATCCCGAGGAACTCCTGCGATACCTCAAGAACGAGGACGTAAAGTTCGTCGACGTACGTTTCTGTGACCTTCCCGGCGTGATGCAGCACTTCAACCTGCCGGTGGAGTCCTTCGACGACAGCGTCTTCACCGACGGCCTCGCCTTCGACGGCTCCTCGATCCGCGGTTTCCAGGCGATCCACGAGTCGGACATGCTCCTGCTCCCGGACGTCGCCTCCGCCTTCGTGGACCCGTTCCGGGCGCAGAAGACCGTCGCGATCAACTTCTTCATCCACGACCCGTTCACCCGTGAGGCGTACTCGCGGGACCCGCGCAACGTGGCCAAGAAGGCCGAGGCCTACCTCGCGGCCAGCGGCATCGCCGACACCGCGTACTTCGGCGCCGAGGCGGAGTTCTACATCTTCGACTCGATCCGCCACGAGACCTCCGCCCACCAGTCGTTCTACTACATCGACTCGATCGAGGGCGCGTGGAACACCGGCCGCGAGGAGCCGGGCGGCAACCGCGGCTACAAGACCGCGTACAAGGGTGGTTACTTCCCGGTGCCGCCGGTCGACCACTACGCCGACCTGCGTGACTCGATCGTGCGTCGGCTGGTCGACACCGGCTTCACCGTGGAGCGCTCGCACCACGAGGTGGGCACCGCCGGCCAGTCGGAGATCAACT
Organism: Micromonospora yangpuensis; assembly: GCF_900091615.1. NCBI lineage: Bacteria > Bacillati > Actinomycetota > Actinomycetes > Micromonosporales > Micromonosporaceae > Micromonospora > Micromonospora yangpuensis. Next base: position 4,699,937 of record NZ_FMIA01000002.1, read on the forward strand.
ACAAGTTCTCCACCCTGCTGCACGCCGCCGACCAGCTCCAGCTCTTCAAGTACATCGTGAAGAACGAGGCCTGGGCGAACGGCAAGACCGCGACCTTCATGCCGAAGCCGCTCTTCGGTGACAACGGCTCCGGCATGCACACCCACCAGAGCCTCTGGCTCGGTGGCGAGCCGCTGTTCTACGACGAGACCGGCTACGCCGGCCTGTCGGACACCGCCCGCTGGTACATCGGCGGTCTGCTGCACCACGCCCCGTCGCTGCTGGCCTTCACCAACCCGACGGTCAACTCGTACCGTCGTCTGGTGCCGGGCTTCGAGGCGCCGGTCAACCTGGTCTACTCGCAGCGCAACCGCTCCGCCTGCACCCGGATCCCGGTCACCGGCAGCAACCCGAAGGCCAAGCGGGTCGAGTTCCGCGTGCCGGACCCGTCGGCCAACGTCTACCTCGCCTTCTCGGCGATGATGATGGCCGGCCTGGACGGCATCAAGAGCAAGATCGAGCCGCCGGCGCCGATCGACAAGGACCTGTACGACCTCCCGCCGGAGGAGTGGGGCGACGTCAAGCAGGTGCCGGGCTCGCTGTCGGCCGTGCTCGACTCGCTGGAGGCCGACCACGACTACCTGCTCGACGGCGGCGTCTTCACCCCCGACCTGATCTCCACCTGGGTCGAGTGGAAGCGGACCAACGAGGTCGACCCGGTGCGCCTGCGCCCGACCCCGCACGAGTTCGCGATGTACTTCGACTGCTGACACACGCTGCGACGGAGCAGGCCCCCCGCGTTCCGCGGGGGGCCTGCTCCGTCTCTCGCGCGAAGGAAGGGCCCCTTCTTAACGCATACGGTCGAGAAGGGTCCCCTGCTCACATCTTGCGCCGCCTCGGGCAGCGCTCAGCACGGCCCGGGGCGTCGCAAGCGCACCGTCGGCCCTCGACCTCATGCCCGCACGGGTCACCCGCCTGCAGATCACGCGGGCACGGATCACGCGGGCACGGATCACCCGCCCTCAGGTCGCGCCGGTACAGGTCACCCGGTCACAGCGGCCCGAGGACCACGTGTGGGTCGGCGTCCAGGGCGAGCGTCTCCAGCACCGACAGGAGCTGGCGTTCCTCGTACCGGAAATGGCTTTCCATGATCGCGGCGACCCCCTCCAGATGTCGGCCGATCTCGGCGGGGGTAGCGGCTCGTTCCACGGTGGCCCGCAGCCCGGCGAGCAGGTGCCCGATCATCGAGTGGTCCTGCTTGAGGTACCGCAGGGTGTCGCGCAGTTCGGGGTACGCCGCCGCGATCGCGGGGAACAGATGCTGGTCCTCGCCCTCGTGGTGGCCGGTAAGCGCGGCACAGAACCCGTGGCAGAACAACAACAGATCCCGGGTGGCCGGCTCGGCGTCCACACCGTCGCGTACCGCGTCCTGAGTCACCCGCAGCGCCTCGCGCAGCCGATGGTGGACGGAACGCATTTCCTGACTCCAGGCGATCAGCCTGGCCCGCTCGCCCTCAGACACGGGAGGGCGAAGGGAACGACGGCATCATCGTCGTGCTCCTTCTCGTTCGACGCCTCCATGCCTGACACGGTCTGCCACCGGCACGCGACGTTGCCGGTACCCTACCCGAAACGACCCGCCCGATCAGTCCCGCCGTCTGGTCGAATAGATTCATGACGGGCTACGTTCCGACCTTTCGCGTGATCATCGAGGACATCCGCAGGAGCGTGGCGACCGGGCAGCTCAAGGAGGGCGACAAGCTGCCGTCCCTACCGGAACTGGTCGAGAGGTACGAGTGCTCAGTGGGCACGGTCCGCCGCGCGATCGAGTTCCTCCAGATCACCGGCGAGCTACAGAGCCGGCAGGGCAAAGGCACCTACGTCACCGGCCGAACGTCACCCACCCAGGGCTGACCCGATGTCCCAGCGTCGAGGCCCCAGCCCTCAAGGTCGGACAGAATCCAGGAAATGGTGGCCTCGGGCCGCCCGGACCCCACCACTTCCACGATCCTGCGCCATCGCCCGAGTTAGGGACGGGGTGGCGAGATCGGGGGCGGTAGCGCTCGCTTACCTCGGTGGCACGATAGATCTTGGAAACGGGAGGCCCCGATGGAGGGGCCATTTCCCTCCAAGATCTATTACGCTGGCCCGTCCTCTCCGCCCGGTGCGGCCCCAGTCTGGCGGGTGCCGTGCGGATGGGTTCCGGCAAGAAGGGAACCCTTCTATACCGAAGGCGTTAAGAAGGGGCCCTTCCTTACCCGGGGGCGGCGGGTTGCCCAGACCAGGCCGGCGAGCACCAGGACGGTCATCGCTACGGCGCCGGGGGCCTTGGTGTACCGGGCCAGCGTGGTGCCGTCGGGCAGGGTGAGGAAGCACGCCACTGCGGCCGGCAGCACGAACCAGGTGGTCCGGGTCGCCACCACGGCGAGCACCGCCAGCGGCCAGGTGGCGTACCAGGGGTGGAAGACCGGAGCCAGGACGACCGTGGCGGCCAACGCCAGCCCCGCCCCGAGCAGCGCCAGCCGGGCCCGCGTCACGTCGCGCGGGACCGTCGCCCGGTCCCGGCTCGACCGTTGCGGCACGGCACCCGACCGGCCGCCGTCCGCATCTGGCCGGGCCGCAACGGCACCCCGCCGCCCGCCCTCGCCCCGCCGCCGGTTCTTGCCCCGCTGCCGACCCTCGCCCGGCCGCCCGCTCTCGCCCGGCCGCCCGCCCTCACCCCGCCGCCGGTCCTCGCCCCGCTGTCCACCGCTGTCCAGCCGGCGCAGCGAGCGCCAGGCCCGCCACCAGAGGCCGATCAGGAACGCGGCGAGCAGGAGCATCGCCACGAACCGGGTCACCGGCACCGCGCCGGCCGCAGCCCCGGCGGCCTCCAGGCCGTAGTCGATCACGAAACCGATCGCGGTCGGCGGGGACGTCCACTGCTCGGAGTCGCCGCTGCGCGCCAGCCCGGCCACCCAGCCCAGGCCGAGCCCGGTCAGCAGGGAGATGCCGACCAGGGTGGCCAGCACCCCGGCGGCCAGCCGGCCACCGTCGCGCAGCAGCGCCCGCCAGGTGTACCGGCCCCCGACGGCGGCGAGCGCGGCGAACGGCAGCACCACCAGGGCGGTCGCCTTCACCGCCACCGCCAGCCCGAGCAGCACCCCGGCGGCCAGCAGCGGGACCGGCCGACCGGGGCGGCGGACCAGCACCAGCAGGCCGGCCAGGAGCAGGCCGACCAGGACCGCGTCGTTGTGTGCGCCGGCCACCAGGTGTACGCCGACCAGCGGGCTGGCCAGCGCCAGCCAGGCCGCCCGTCGGGTGGGCACGCCGGCGGACCGGGCCAGGCCAGGCAGGCAACGCGCGGCCAGCAACACCCCGACCACGGCCAACACCCGCAGGCCCACGAGTACGCCGACCAGGCCGCCGCCGAGGGTGGCCGCCGCCGCGAGGAGCAGGAAGAACGGGCCGTACGGTGCGGGGGTGTCCCGCCAGATCGGGGCGACCGAGTCGAGCCACGGACAGCCGGCCGCCGCCACCCCTGTCGTGTACGGGTCGTGCCCGGCGGCGTACGCCCAGCCCTGGCAGGCGTACGAGTAGATGTCCCGGCTGGCCAACGGCGGCGCGAACAGCAGCGGTACGAGCCAGAGCCCGGCGGTGCGGTACGCCCACCCGGTCGACGGCGCCCCCTCCCGCAGTGACCACCAGGCGCCGACCAGCAGTACGGTGCCGGCCGCCCAGCAGCCCACCGCCGCCCAGCCGGCCGGTGTGCCGACGGGTCCCGGCGGTGGTGGACCGGGCAACGCACCGCCCAGCCAACCGGCACCGGTCAGCAGCACCGCCCCTGCCAGCCCGACCCAACGCGCCGACCGGGCCCGAGCCGACCGGGCCCGACCGGCCGTCGGCGGACCGGGGTCGGTGCTCACCGGCGGGGTGTGGGCGCGGGGCGGGCGCGGACGTGCAGCCGCTCCCCCTGCGGCCCGAACAGGCTGAGGATCTCCAGCGGTTCGTCGTACGGGTTGCCGAACCAGTGCGGGGTACGGGTGTCGAACTCGGCGACCTCCCCCTCGGTCAGGACCAGCTCGTGCTGGCCCAGCCGCAGGCGGCACCGACCGGCCAGCACGTACAGCCACTCGTACCCCTCGTGCACCTGCTGTTCGACCTCGCCCATCCCCGACCGGGCCGGGTAGATCATCTTGTAAGCCTGCACTCCGCCGGGGCGACGGGTCAGCGGCAGGATGGTCACCCCGTGCCGGCGGATGGCCCGGGGTCGTACCCGGGGGTCGCCGGTGTCCGGGGCGCCTACCAGGTCGTCCAGCGGCACCCGGTGGAACCGGGCCAGCGGCAGCAGCAGTTCGAGGGTGGGCCGCCGCCCTCCGGACTCCAGCCGGGAGAGCGTGCTTACCGAGATCCCGGTGGCCGCCGCGAGCTGGGTCAGGGTGACGCTCCGCTGCTGGCGCAGGGCCCGCAGGCGCGGCCCGACCGCCACCAGCACCTCGTCCGAATCAGTTTCGTCCACCCTTGGGAGTTTGCCATCCCGGCAACTTTCTTTGTCATTCCATCGGTAATCAGCGCAGGATCCACCGCAGTGATACCGAGGTGAGGGAGACAGCGATGCGAGACGGGTACGACGTGGTGGTGATAGGTGGTGGGGCGGCCGGGCTCAGCGGCGCGCTGGCCCTGGGCCGGTCCCGCCGGTCGGTGCTGGTGGTGGACGACGGTACGCCGCGCAACGCCACCGCCGGCCGGATGCAGAACGTCCTGACCAACGACGGGGTGCCGCCGGCCGAGCTGTCCGCCACCGGGAGGGCCGAGGTGGCCCGGTACGGCGTCGAGCTGGTCGACGCCACGGTGGTCTCGGCCGTCCGGAGCGACCCTCCGACGGGTGGGATCGGGTTCACCGTGGCGCTGGCCGACGGACGGTCGGTGGCCGCCCGGCGGCTGCTGCTCACCACCGGGCTGGTCGACGAGCTGCCCGAGGTGGTCGGGTTGGCCGGGCGGTGGGGCCGGGACGTGCTGCACTGCCCGTACTCTCATGGTTGGGAGGTCCGGGACAGCGCGGTCGGCATCCTCGCCACCGGGCCGACCGCCGCGCACCAGGCGTTGTTGTTCCGGCAGCTCACCGACGACGTGGTGTTGTTCACGCACACCGGGCCGGCGTTGTCGCCGACCGACGCCGAACGGCTCGCCGCCCGGGGGGTCACGGTCGTCACCGGTGAGGTCACCGAGGTGGTGGTGACCGACGACCGGCTCACCGGCGTCCGGCTGGCCTCCGGCGAGGTGGTCGCCCGGCAGGCCCTGGCGGTTACTCCCCGGCTGCGGGCCCGCGCCGACCTGCTCGCCGGGCTCGGCCTGGCTCCCGAGGAGTTCGAGGTGGCCGGCACGGTCTTCGGCGACCGGGTACCGGCCGATCCCCGGGGGGCGACCGCGCTGCCCGGGGTCTGGGTGGCCGGGAACGTGACCGATCCGGTCGCGACGGTGACCGTCGCCATCGCGGCGGGTACCACGGTCGGCGGGCAGCTCAACGCGGACCTGGTCACCGAGGACACCGACCGCGCCGTGGCCCGGAGGAACGCCGCCGCCCAGGAGGACGCGGCGGGGGCAATCGATCCGGAGACCGCGCGGTACTGGGACGCGCTCTACGCCGAGCAGAAGCGGCGGTGGAGCGGGAAGCCCAACGTCCGGTTGGTCGAGGAGGCGGCGGAGCTGCCGGCCGGTACCGCGTTGGACCTGGGTTGCGGGGAGGGCGCCGACGCGATCTGGCTGGCCCGGCGGGGCTGGCGGGTGACGGCGGTCGACGTGTCGATCACCGCGCTGCGACGCTCGGCAGCCGAGGCCGTACGGGCCGGGGTGGCCGATCTGATCGACTTCCAGCGGCACGACCTGGACCGGACCTTCCCGGCGGGCGAGTTCGACCTGGTGAGCGCCCAGTTCCTGCAGACACCGCTGGAGTTCTCCCGCCAGCGGGTGCTGCGCGCCGCCGCGCGGGCGGTGGCCCCGGGTGGGCGGCTGTTGGTCGTCGAGCACGGCGCGTTCCCGCCGTGGGCCCGGGGACACCATCCGGAGCACCGGTTCCTGACCCCGGAGGAGATCCTGGCGCTGCTCGACCTGGACCCGGCCGACTGGGTGACCGAACGGCTGGACGCACCGTCGCGGGAGGCCACCGGTGCGGACGGTGAAACCGGCACCCTGCTCGACTCCCGGGTGCTGGTCCGCCGGAGGGGCCCGGCCTGACCCGGCCCCACGCCGGCCAGGCAACGCTCCGCCCGGGCACTCCGCCCAGGCACTCCGCCCAGGCACTCCGCCCGGGCAACGCCGGCCAGCGGAGCGGGCAGGGGTCAGGACGGGGTGGCCGGTTCGGCCCGGCGTCGGTCCTCGACGCGCTGCCGGTCCTCGGCGCGGAACATCCGTACCAGCGCGACCGCGCCGAGGATCAGCGCCAGCGTCATCAGCGGCGCTCCCGGGATCTTGGTGTACCGGGCCAGCCCGATCCCGTCGGGCAGGATCATGAAAAGACTGACCAGCGCCACCAGGGCGGCCCAGTTCGACCGGACGGTGGTCGCGGCGATCACCGCCAGCGGCCACGTCCAGTACCAGGGGTGCACCACCGAGGCCAGTGCCACGGTGACCGCCAGGGCCAGGCCGGCGTAGCGCAGCGGGTCCTGGTGCCAGGCCCGGAACCACATCCACACCAGCGTGCCGGCCAGCAGCACCACGCCGACCCCCCGGGCGGCCGGGATGGCGTCGATGCTCGCCCCGAAGAGCTGGGCCACCGAGTTGACGGTCTGCCCGACGGCCGTCGGCGGTGAGGTCCAGGCGACGGCGACGCCACCGGTGGTCAGCCCGCCGATCCAGCCGAAGTCCAGCCCACCGCCGAAGGTGATGCCGACCATGGTGGCGGCGGCCCCGAGCGCCACCGGAAGCCCGTCCCGGAACAGCGCACGGAGGGTGATCGGGCCGGCGACCGCGGCGAGCACAGCGAACGGCACCACCACCACCGAGGTGACCTTGACCGCGACGGCCAGCCCGAGCAGCACGCCGCCGCCGAGCAGCGGCCACCGTCGTCCCCGGTTGCTGGCCACCACCGCCAGGCCGCCGACCAGGGGGGCGATCATCAGCGAGTCGTTGTGTGGGCCGCCGACCAGGTGGATCGCGACCAGCGGGCAGGCCAGCACCAGCCAGAGCGCCCGCCCCACCGGTACGCCGCAGCGGCGGGCCAACGGCGGCACGGCGTACGCGGTGGCCACCACCCCGAGCAGGCAGAGCACCCGGAAGATCACGATGCTGGCGGTCAGCGAGTCGGTGATCCCGACCACCGCCCCGGCGATGATCACGAAGAGCGGTCCGTACGGGGCGGGGGTGTCCCGCCAGATGTAGGACATGGTCTCCAGCCAGGGGCAGGGCAGCGCGGAGACCCCCTGCTCGTACGGGCTGATCCCGTTGATGAAACTGGCCCCCTGGCAGGCGTACGCGTAGACGTCGCGGCTGCCGAACGGCGGCGCGACCGCCATCGGCAACACCCACAGCGCGGCGGTGACCAGCACCCAGCGCGGCGACAGCTCCCGGTTGCGCAGCGACCACCAGGCCCAGGCCAACAGGCCGGTACCGACCAGCCAGGCGATCAGGACCAGCGGGCCGTACCGGGCCTGCCAGATGACGACCGGCGAGCTGCGCAGCGGCGCCGACGGCAGCGCGCCGCCGAGGAACGCCGAGAGCGCGAGCAGGACGGAGCCGGCCAGGCCGGTCCAGCGTACGAGGTGGTGAGGCACACCCGTCATGCTGCCAGCTACGCCGGCGGCGGTGTCGAGGTGGGCGTACGCCACCGGGCCGGCACCGGCCGGACGGCCCCGACGGGCAGCCCCGGCCGGCCCGGGTACGCCGGTCAGGGGTGCGCCGGTCGGCAGTGGCCGGTCGGGCGGAGGGCGCTGCTCAGCTCGTACTCTCCGGTCGTGGGGGCGCGGACCGTCACCGACGACGCGTCGCCGGGGGCCACGCAGCCGGCCGGACCGGACAGGCTCAGCCAGCGCGACCATCGTACCCGGACGGTCACCTCGCCCGGGGTGTCCACGGTGAACCGGACCGCGGCCTGGTCGGCGGAGAGCAGCCGGCCGGGCGCGGCGACCAGCGGCGTCGGGTCGACCACCGCGTAGAGCCGCCACGTCGGGTCACGCCACACCTCCCGCAGGTACGGCAGGTCACCCTTGATCAGCGCCGCCTCGGTACGCCCCCACCGGTCCGGTGGGCTGTCCGGGGCGAGCGCCACATGGCTCACCGCCTCCCGGCGCAGCCATTCGGCGTACCGGTCGGCGGTCAGCTCGCCTGCGTAGAAGATCGCGTTACGGTCGCTGTCGACCTGGCGTTCCCAGCCCCGGGCGAGCGGGACCTCCGGCGGCAGGTACGTCGACTCCCAGTGGTCGCGCAGCGGCACCACCTCGATCCGGCCGACCGGCTGGCGGCGGGCCAACTCGTCGACCAGCGGCTGGTAGAACCGGGCGGAGGTCTCCACCGAGCCGGCCCGGCCGAGGTCGTCGAGCATCACCGGCGGCTGCCACCACACCAGCGCGGCCAGCAGGGCGGCCAACCAGACCGGCGAGCGGGCACCGCCCCGCCCCAGCCGGGGCGGCAGCACGGCGAACGCGGCAACCAGCGGCACCGCGAAGAGCATCGTCAACCGCAGCGAGTTGGAGCCGATCGGACTCGGCAGGTGGTAGGCGGCGACCAGCAGCAACACGGTCAGCAGCGCGCCGATCCGCAGCACCCGGAGCCGGCGGGGCAGCACGAGGAGGACGACCACCGCCAGCGCCACGTTCGCCTTCATCGACTCGACCGAGAACGGCTGGGTGCCGCCGTTGCCGAACAGCAGGGCCATCGGCACCAGTGCCAGCGCGGGCGCCAGGCAGAGCACCAGGCTCTCCGCCAACGGCCGGTCGCTCCACCAGCCACCCACCAGCCGCCTGCCCGGCGACCCGGCCGGCTGCCCGGCCGGCCGGCCCATGCCAGCCCGGTCCACGTCGGCCGGATGCGCGTCGTCCTGATCCGCGTCGGCCGGATGCGCGTCGTCCTGATCCGCGTCGTCCTGATGCGCGTCGGTCGCACGTGCTGGCGGCGGGTCGGCGCGGCGCAGGCCGGCCAGCAGGATCGCCCCGCCGGCCAGGCCGACGAAGAGCCCGGCGACCGGGCTGGCCCAGGTCGCGGTGGCGGCCAGCAGCGCCGCCAGGGCCAACCTGAGCAGCCGGCCGGGACGCTCCGCCGAGATCGCGCAGAGCGCCAGCAGACCCAGTGCCAGTCCGACGGCGAAGGTGATCCGGCCGCTGACCAGGTTGCCGACCAGCACGACCGCGCCCAGTACGCCGCCGAGTACCGGCCGCGGGGCCCGGTGCCGGGCCAGCAGCCACCCGAACGCGGCGGTGCCGACGAGCGCGGCGAGCACCCCGAGCACCGGTACGCCGAGGGTCGCGCCGAGGCCGGCGGTGAGCAGGCTGTAGCCGAACTGGTTGACCCCGCCGTACCAACCGAGGTCGATCGGGAGGTAGCCGTGCCGCTCCACGAAGGCGGCCCGGGCCACCTGGGCGGCCAGGTCGGTGCCCATCGGCGGGGCGGCCAGGAACGCCGCGCCCAGCAGCAACGCGACCCCGACCGCCGGCAGCGTCGTTAGGAAGGGGCCCCTGCTATACAGAAAGCGATAAGAGGGGGCCCTTCCTTTCTCGTTAGGCATCTAGGACGCGTTCCATGGCGCTGCGGCTGCGGCGGGCCGTGCGCAGGTACTCGTCGAGGAACTCGCCGGGGTCGTCGCGGCCGAGGATGCGGGTCACCCCGGCCAGTTCCACGCCGTGCCGGGGCAGCTGGTCGCCGGCCCGGCCGCGCACCAGCATCAGCGCGTTGCGCGCCTGGGCGGCCATGGTCCAGCCGGCGGCCATCTCGGCGGCGTCGGCCTCGTCGACGAGTTTCGCGTCGCGGGCGGCGGCCAGGGCGTCGAGGGTACGGGTGCCCCGCAGCGCCGGGTACTGCCCGGCGTGCCGCAGCTGGAGCAGCTGCACCGCCCACTCGACGTCGGCGAGCCCGCCCCGGCCCAGTTTGGTGTGGGTGGCCGGGTCGGCGCCCCGGGGCAGCCGCTCGCTCTCCACCCGCGCCTTGATCCGCCGGATCTCCACCACCTGCTCGCGGGTCAGCCCGTCGGCCGGGTACCGCACCGGGTCGACCATCGCCTCGAACTCCGCACCCAGGTCGGCGTCGCCGCAGACGAACCGGGCCCGCAGCAGCGCCTGCGCCTCCCACACCTTCGACCAGCGGGAGTAGTACTGCGCGTAGGCGGCGAGGCTGCGTACCAGTGGACCCTGCCGGCCCTCGGGACGCAGGTCGGCGTCGACGCCGAGCGCCGGGTCGGGGGCGGGCATGCCGAGCAGCCGGCGCAGCTCCTCGGCGACGGCGTGGGCGGCGGCACTGGCCGCGCGCTCCTCCACGTCGGCGGGCCGGTCGTAGACGAAGAGCACGTCGGCGTCGGAGAGGTAGTTCGACTCGTACCCGCCGAGGCGGCCCACCCCGATCACCGCGAAGCGCAGTCCCTCCGGTCCCGGCTTGGCGGCGCGGGCGATGCGCAGCGCGGCGGTGAGGGTGGCGTCGGTGACCGCGGCCAGGGCGGTGCCGGCGGTGATGACGTCGGCCATCGCCGCCGGACGACGGGGGTTGCCCTCGAACCGGGGCGGCCGGGGGGCGATGCCGTCGGCCCGGCTCAACACGTCGGCGCAGGCCAGCCGGAGCAGTTCCCGCCGGCGCAGGGCCCGGACCGCGTGGGTGGCCTGGACCGGGTCGCCGTGTCGGCCAGCGGCGGCGAGGAAGCCCTCGCTGAGGGTCTCCCGGGTACGCGGGGCCAGCTCGCTCTCCTCGGCCAGCAGCCGCAGCGCCTCCGGCTCCCGGGCCAGCAGGTCGGTGGCGTACCGCGACAGCGACAGCACCCGGGCCAACCGGCGGGCCACCGGGCCGGAGTCGCGCAGCAGGCGCAGGTACCAGGGGGTGCTGCCGAGCTTGTCGGAGACCTGCCGGTAGTTGAGCAGCCCCCGGTCCGGCTCGGGTGCGTCGGCGAACTCGCCGAGCAGCACCGGCAGCAGGGTCCGCTGGATGGCGGCGGTGCGGCTCACCCCGCCGGTGAGGCGTTCCAGGTGCCGCAGCGCGCCGGCCGGATCGGCGAAACCGAGGATCTCCAGCCGGTTGCGGGCCGCCTGCGGGGTCAGCCGCAGCCCGTCGGCAGGCACCCGGGCCACCGCCTCCAGCAGCGGGCGGTAGAGCAGTTTGGCGTGCAGCCGGCGTACCTCGGTGGCGTGCGCGACCCAGTCGGCGCGGAACGCCTCGACGGCGCTGCGCCCCGGCGTGGCGGTGTAGTCCAGCGCGGCGGCCAGCCAGCGCAACCCGGCCGGGTCGGTCGGCACGGTGTGGGTCCGGCGCAGGCCCTGCAACTGGAGGCGGTGCTCGACGGCGCGCAGGAAACGGTACCCGCGTAGCAGGCCCTCACCGTCGGCGCGACCGACGTACCCGCCACCGACCAGGGCGCGCAGCGCCGGGATGGTGCCCGGCACCCGCAGCTTCTCGTCGCCCCGGCCGTGTACGAGTTGCAGCAGCTGGACGGCGAACTCGATGTCGCGCAGCCCGCCGGGGCCCCGCTTGATCTCGCGTTCCTGCTCCCGGGGCGGGATGTTCTCGATGATCTTCTTGCGCATGGAGCGGACGTCCTCGACCGCCTCGGGCCGCTCGGCGGCCCGCCACACCAGCGGCGCGAGCGCGTCGATCCACTCCTGGGCCAGCGGCAGGTCCCCGGCGGCCGGGCGGGCCTTGAGCAACGCCTGGAACTCCCAGGTCCGCGCCCACCGCTGGTAGTAGGCCAGGTGGCTGGTGAGGGTACGCACCAGCGGGCCCCGGTTGCCCTCGGGCCGCAGCGCCGCGTCGACCGGCCAGGCGACCAGCCCGCAGATGTGGATCAGCCGGGTGGCGACCGTGGTGCCGGCGATCAGGTCGGCGTCGTCGGCGGCCACGAAGATCACGTCCACGTCGGAGACGTAGTTCAGCTCGTCACCGCCGCACTTGCCCATCGCCACCACGCCCAGCCGGGGGCGCGGCGTGCCCTCGGGCAGCTCGGCGACGGCGATCTCGTACGCCGCGGCAAGGGTCTCGTCGGCAAGCGCGGAGAGCGCCGCCATGGTCTGCTCCAGGCCCCGGCCGCCGGTCAGGTCGGCCGCCGCGATCCGCAGCAACGCCAACCGGTACGCCCGCCGCAGCTCGGCGATGCGCGGACCGCTGCCGACCGGCCCGCCGCGCCGGTGCCCGGCCACCCGGGGCCGCTCCCGCCCACCGGCGCGGGTCGGTTGCGCTTCGGCGGCCGGGGTGCCGGCGGGACCGCTGCCGGCGGCCGGAGTGCCGGACGCCGCTCCGGTGCCGGCGGCGGGTCGTAGGCTGCCGGCGGTCGTGCGCGCGGTGTCGGCGACCGACCGGGCGGTGCCGGTGTCGACGTCGGTCAGGTGCAGGTGGCCGTCGGCCAGTGGGGCGAGCCCGTCGGCCTCGGTGGCCAGGGTGGCCCACTGGTCGGGGTTGGCGACCAGGTGGTCGCCGAGCGCCGACGAGGCACCGAGTACGGCCACCACCCGGCGGCGCAACCCCGGATCGTCACGCATCGCCGCCAGCAGGGCCGAGGGCGCGTCCCCGGCGGTACGCCGCTCGGCCTCGACGATCCGGTGCAGCTGACGCAGGGCGAGATCCGGGTCGGCGGCCCGGGAGAGGCCGGTCAGCAGCTCGGCGGCGCGGGCGTCGACCGGCTCCTGGCTGGCCGCCCGCCACAGGTCCAGCCCGTCCGGGCCGAGCAGTTCGGCGGCGCGCGTGACGTCCTCGCCCTCGGCGGTGCCGAAGCCGTACCGGGCGAGTCTGGTGTTGGGTCGGTTCATCGTCGGCTCAGTGCCCGAGCAGCGGCAGGCTGGGCCGGATCGGGGCGTCGTCCAGCTCGCCCAGGGCCAGCGCGGCGAACCGGGCGGCGAAGGGCTGCCAGACCTCCTCGACGTCGGCCATCACCTCGGCGCAGGCGCCCACCACCACCTCCGGGTCGTAGCCCAGCTCGGCCAGGAGATCCGCGTCGGCGGCGGCCCACTCGGCGACCATCGCGGTGTCGCACCCGATGTGGAACTGCAGCCCCCAGGCCCGGTCGCCGAGGCGGAACGCCTGGTGCGGGTAGCGGGTGGAGGCGGCCAGCAGGGTCGCGCCCCGGGGCAGCTCGGTGACCTCGGCGGAGTGCCACTGGAACACGTCAGGCATCAACGGCACGTACCGGAACAGCGGGTCACGCTCGGCGGCGTCCCGCTTGCCGGCCACCGTCGGCCCGATCCCCGGCCCGGCCGGGCTGGGCTCGACCAGTCCGACGTGCGCGGTGGCGAGCAGGTGCGCGCCCAGCCCCACGGCGAGGGTGGGCACCCGGTGCCGCACCGCCTTGCGCAGCAGCCCCTCGACAGCGGGGAACCAGGGGGGCTGCGCGCCCGTGCCGACGTGCCGGTCACCACCGAGCACCACCAGGGCCACGAACCCGGACAGGTCGGCCGGCAGGTCGTCACCGGCGTACGGGCGCAGCACCCGCAGCTCCAGCCCGGCCTCGGTCAGCCACTCCCCCAGTCGACGGGGGTCGTCAAACGTATCGTTCTCGATCACCAACGCAGTTCCCACGCGTCGAGGCTATCGGGTCCCACCCCCTCCCCCCGCGCCCCGCCCAAGGTGTAAGGAAGGGCCCCCTATTAACGCATACGGTCGAGAAGGGTCCCCTCCTTACATCTGGCGGGGTGGCACGAGCGGCGATGGGGGCGGGTTAGGCTCGGCCGCTGTGAGCACGGATCGCACCCCGTCGAGCGAGGCGGCCGACCGCGCCGGGGATGAGGCGGTACGGCCGCCCGCCCTGCGCCCCGGCGACACCGTGCTGCTGGTCTCCCCGTCCGGGCCCACCCGCCCGGAACGGGTCGCCCGGGGCGTCGAGCTGCTCACCGGCTGGGGCCTGCGCCCGGTGCCCGCCCCGAACGCGTACGCCCGACAGGGCTACCTGGCCGGTGCGGACGCGCTGCGGGCGGCGGACCTGAACGCCGCCTTCGCCGATCCCGCGATACGCGGGGTGATCTGCACCCGGGGCGGGTACGGCGCACAACGGATCGTCGACGCCATCGACATGGCTGCCGTACGCCGGGATCCGAAGGTGGTGGCCGGCTTCTCCGACATCACCGCGCTGCAACTCGCCCTCTGGCGGGGCGCCCGGCTGGCAAGTGTGCACGGGCCCGGGGCGGCCTGGCTGGACGAGCGGACCCCGCTGCGCTCGGCCGAGTCGCTGCACGCCGCCCTGACCAGCACCGCACCGGTGACCCTGACGGCCGACCCGGCGGCCGAGACCGGCCCGGTACGGGTGCCCGGCCGGGCCACCGGCACCCTGCTCGGCGGCAACCTCTGCCTGCTCGCCGCCTCCGTCGGCACCCCGGACCTGCCGGACCTGACCGGGGCGATCCTGCTCGTCGAGGAGGTGCAGGAGCCGCCGTACAAGGTCGACCGGATGCTCACCCACCTGCGGCGGGCCGGCGCGCTGGCCGGGGTGGCCGGGGTGGCGGTCGGCCAGTTCACCGGCTGCGCGGACGGCTGGGCCACCACGGTCGCCGACGTGCTGACCGAGCGCCTCGGCGACCTGGGCGTACCGGTGCTCGGCGGGTTTCCGGTCGGCCACGGCGAGGGGCAGCTCACCGTCCCCGTCGGCACCACCGCCACCCTCGACACCGCAACCGGCACCCTGACCGTCGCCGCCGCCGTCCGCTGAGGTCGCGCCACCCCGTCCGCCGCCGCCAGGTCAACCGGACGTCAGCGGGTGCCACCGCGCTGGCACCGGGTCAGCCGGACCTCAGGTGCGCCACCGCGCGCTGACACCAGGTCAACCGAGCGCGGGGTACGCCACCCCGTCCGCTGACACCGCGCCACCCCGCGCGCCGGCACCGGGTCAGCCGGGCGTCAGGTGGGCCAGCGCGCCGGATTCCAGGGCAGCCCAGACGGTACGGTCGCCGGCCACGGTGAGGCCGTGCGGTTCGCTGCCCGGCGTCGGCAGGTCGTACCCGTCGATCGTGCCGTCGGGGCGGACGTGGCCGATCCGGTTGCCGGCCCACTCGGTGAACCAGCAGCCGCCGGCCGGGTCGGCGACGATCGCGTGTGGCCGGGCCGCGCGGTCCGGCAGCGGGTACTCGTCGATCCGGCCGTCGGGGCTGATCCGGCCGACCTGACCGGCGGCGATCTCGACGAACCAGAGCGCCCCGTCGACGCCGGGGGTGATGCCCACCGGTGCGGCCTGCGCCGTCGGCAGGGCGTGCAGGGTCACCTCGCCGGCCGGGTCGATCCGGCCGATCGCGTGCGCCTGGTTGAGGGTGAACCAGACGGCGTCGTCGCCGCCGGCGGCCACCATCGACGGCATCCCGCCGGTCACCGGCAGCGCAAACTCGGTCACCTGGCCGTCGGTGGTGAGCCGGCCGACCACGTCGCTGGCCATCCCGGCGTACCAGAGGGCCCCGTCGGGACCGGCGGCGATCCCGCCGGGTGCGGTTCCGGCCGGCAGCGGGTACGACGTCTGCTCCCCGTCGACGGTGAGCCGGCCGATCCGGTGGTCGCCGGAGCGGGTGAACCAGAGCGCCGCGTCCGGCCCGGCGGTGATGACCAACGGTCGGGCCCCGACGTCGACCGGGTACGTGCGCAGCCCGCCGTCGGTGGTGAACCGGCCGACGGCGTCCGAACCGACCAGGGTGAGCCAGAGCGCCGCATCGGGCCCGACGGTGATCCCGTACGGGCCGACGCCCCCCGGAAGGGAAATCTCCCGGATCGGGGTGTTTGTCATCGGGGCACCTCCATTGGTGGCAATCGGCACCACCCTGACCGACCCGACCGGCCCGTTCAACGGGTTTTCCCAGCCGGGCGGAGAAACTTTCAGCTGGGTGACAGGGTCGCCACGGGTCCCGTCCAGCCCGGGAGGTCACGTTGGGTCAGTCAGATCATCACCGACAGTTGGAGGACTACATGTCCCGCACGATGTCGAAGAAGCACGTCCTGGCCAGCATCGCCGCCGCCGGCGTACTCGGGGTGGGGATCGCGGCCCCGACCATGGCGTTCGCCAACGACCCCAGCCCGTCACCCAGCGCGAGCGCCGACGCCGGCACCGACCGGGAGCAGCGGCACGCCGACCGGCAGGCCGAGTTCGCCGAGGCGCTGGCCAAGGAGCTGGGGGTGGACACCGACAAGGTCACCGCGGCGCTGGAGAAGCTGCGCGAGGAGCACCAGGGCGACCGCCCCGAGTGGCCCGGCAAGGGCGAGCGCGGCGAGCGCGGCGAGAAGGGCGAGCGCGGCGGGGACGCCGCCGACCGCCAGGAGAAGCTGAAGGAGCGGCTGGCCACGGCGGTCGAGGAGGGCAAGCTCACCCAGGAGCAGGCCGACGCGATCACCAAGGCCGTCGAGTCCGGCGTCTTCCCCGGCGGCGGGGGACCGGGTCGCGGCGGTCACCCCGGCGCCGGTGCCGACAAGACCGGCGAGTGACCCCACGGCCGCTGGCGTACCGCTCGCATCCGGTACGCCAGCGGCCGGCCCGTCCGTCCGCCGGAGACGGGCACCCGGATCGCTGCCGTCAGAGTCCGGAGACGGGCACCCGGAGCACTGTCGTCAGAGTCCGGAGACGGCACCCGGAGCACTGCCGTCAGGGTCTTCCGGCCTGGGCGATGTCGGTGTCACCGTCGGACCGGCGGCCTGACGCCGACTCGCCCGCACTGCCGGCCAACTCTGCCAGGCGTACGACCAGATCGGGCCGGCGGTGGCCGTACCGCTCCCGGAAGCGAGCGGCTTCGTCGGGGTCGATCCTCCCCCGGTGGAGGCCGAGCTCCCTGAACCGCACCAGCATCTCGATGGAGAGGTCGTCCCGCGAAACAGGGTTCCAGTGGCGGAACAGCTCGGCCAACCGGACATCGACCAGGTGATCCTTGCCGAGGGTTGCCAGGACGCAGCGGAAGGCAGCCCGCTCCGAACTCAGATCGAACGAGACGTCGCACGCCTCGAGAACGTCGGCCACCACCCCTGGTGCCACCTGCGGATCGACCGACAGGCGGTCGAGCAGCAGCCGCACGTACTCAACGGTCTCGCGTCTACCAAAGGCGTCCCGCGCCAGGTTGACGATGGCCGCGCACCGGTAGTACGCCGCCGATCGTTCCTCCGGGGTGGTGGCATGCCGGGGCAGCAACCAGACGTCGAGCAGAGCGTGGGCCACCTAGGGCATGACATCCGGCCAGCGCCCGACCATCTGCTCCAGCGCCGACGGCAGCCGTTCCACCAGCGGTTCGAGGGCGTGCCGCAGCGTGTCGTCGGCCACCCCGCACTCCAGGTGCACCCCTCGCGCAGACCGCGCGCCGAGGTCGGTAACGACGTGGACGAACGGCCCGGGCTGGTCGCGGTCGTAGGTCCAGTGCAGGTCGACCGGGGAAACGACGAAGGTGCCGTCGTCGCGGGACACCACCACGTACCGTCCCTGGTCGTCGCGGCGCCGGTCGAGGGCGAGCCAGTCGGCCATGCTCTGCCAGCCCTCCTTGCCGAGCTGCGAGCGCCAGAGCCGCACCTGGGCCCGCCACGCCTCGACCACCTCGGTGGTGTCCGGGTACAGACTCCGGGCGGAGACCTCGCCGGCCGCGCAGATGGTCAGCAACAGCAGGTTCGCCTCGTAGGCGGCGTAGCGCGCGGTGACCCGCAGCGGCCGTGGGCGGTAGGTGTCGTACCGCCGGGCGGCGGTCACGTACGGGGCCTGGCGGAACAGTCCCAGCAGTACCTGGGTCCAGGCCCTCCGCCCGTCCTCGCCCCGGGTGTCCAGCCGCTCGGTCAGGAAGGCGAGCACCGGGGCGCGGACGGTCAACACCGTGTGTGACAGCAGGGCGTGCAGCAGATCGTCGACCGGAGCGTCGGTCACCCCGAGGCTGCTCACGGTCTCCCGGGCCACACGATGTCGTCGACCACCGTCCAGGTGAACCGGGCCACCAGGTACTCGCCGAAGGTGGCGTGCAGGAACTCGTAGGTCTCCCGCCGGTCGTCGCCGGCCGAGGCCCGCGAGCGGTGGACGAAGAAGAACCGGCCGAGCAGCAGTTCGGCCGCGCGCAGCGGAGTACGCAGCCCGGCCCGCTCGCCCACGCTCCGGCCGCCGAAGGGCAGCGCTGCCAGGTCGACCTCCAGCTCCCGCTCGGTGACGTGCTGGGCCCGCCGGTTGAACATGGCGAACGCCACCACCGCCAGCCGACGCAGCTCCTCCTCGACCGCGAGGTCCAGTTCCCGGTCGGGCAGCCCGACCCGGTGCTTGGCCACCTCCCGGCGGACGAACCGGCGCAGCAGCCGCTCGTACAGCTCACCCCGGCGCAACTCCCCGGCGGCCCGCAGCGCGTTGCCCTCGACGTCGTACAGGGCCAGCATCAGCAGCAGCAGGGGTTGCTCGGCCAGGTCCGGATGGGCCAGGACCAGCTCCGGATCCAATGGCTGCACACCGACCTGCCGGAACGCGGTGTGGTTGGTCCGGTTCCAGGTCCGTACCCAGGCGCGGACCCGCTGCTCGTCGAAGGGTTCCAGCCGCACCGCGACCGTGCCCGGCGGTGCCTGGGCCCGGTCGGCGACGGTGGTCCGGCTGGTGACCAGCACCGCGACCGGACGTCCCTGGTCGGCCTCGCGGCGTTGGAAGGCGGCCACCCGCAGGAGATAGTCGGTCTGGCTGACCCCGGTCGCCTGGAGCAGCTCGTCGAAGCCGTCCAGCAGCACGACCGGCAGGGCGTCCCCGGCCGACCGGGACAGCGCAGGCCACTCGACCCGTTCCCCGGTGTCCTGACGGACGGCCTGCTCGATCTGGTCCTGCACCTCGCCCTCGGCGGACACCTCCCGCAGGACCACCCGTACCACCAGGAAGTCGGCGGCCGGCAGCTGGGCGGCCAGCACCCGGGTCAGCACCGACTTGCCCGAGCCGGGCTGGCCGAGCACCAGCAACGGCGCGTGTACGGCGCCGGGTGCGGTGAGGTGCACCACGAGGGCCTGCCACAGGTCGTGGCGCAGCGGTGGCTCGGCCCACCAGGAGTCGTCACTCGGCCGGGACCCGGGGTCCAGCGCGACGATCCGGCACAGCGGCGGCAGGTACGCCGCACCGAGGGTCGGCACCCGCAACCCGGCGGGCACCTCACCTGAGGAGATGACCGGGCGGTCCAGCTCGGCGCTGTACGCGGCGGCGAGCGCGGCCCGCATCTGCTCCGCCGGACCCCCGGTGGAGATCTCCCGCAGCAGCCGGCCCATCTCGTGCAGACCTGCGGCGAGCACCCGCACCTGCTCCCGGGCGGCCTCGACCTGCTCGCGGGTGGCTTCGACCTGGTCCCGGGTGGCCTCGTGCTCGTGCAGCCCGAGCCAGAAGCCCACCTCGGGAAAGTCCACGGCGAGCTGGGTCAGCAACTCCCGGTGCCGGTCGGCGGCCCGCTCGGGCAGCTCGGCCAGCCGCTCCTCGGTCTCCCGCCAGCGCGCCGGGCCGGCCTCA
Organism: Micromonospora yangpuensis; assembly: GCF_900091615.1. Taxonomy (NCBI): domain Bacteria; kingdom Bacillati; phylum Actinomycetota; class Actinomycetes; order Micromonosporales; family Micromonosporaceae; genus Micromonospora; species Micromonospora yangpuensis. Next base: position 4,719,461 of record NZ_FMIA01000002.1, read on the forward strand.
TCCCTGACCACCAACCCGGACAGGAAGTGCCGCAACCGCTCCACCAGCGTCCGGTGGAAGGCGGTCACCGCCGTGCGGAACCGCGGGTACGGCAGGTGCGGGCCGGGCACCGGCGCGGCGGTGGCGAAGAGCGCCTCGGTGAACGCCTGCGGGTCGGCCGGCCCCGCCCCCGCCAGCGACAACTGCTCCGCGGCGGTGATCCGGGCCCGGGTCAGGTCGATCGGCAGCTCGGCCTGCTCCAGTGCCTCGAAGAAGGCGGTCACCACGATGACCGCGTGCGCCGCCGCCAGCCGTTGCGTGCGCCCGTACCGGGACAGGCCGGAACGTTGCTCGGCGACGGTACGGACCAGGTCGTGGCCGAGCCGGACCAGCTCGACCTTGGCGTCGAAGATGCCCAGGGCGTCGGAGACCCCGGCGGCCGACGATCCCAGCAGGGTCCACCCGACCACCTTGTCGGCCCAGTCGACGAACCTGCTCTTCCCTCCGCCGAGCAGACGTACCGCGTCGGCGTAGCTGAGCGTGTCGGGCACGGGTCCTCCCAGAGAACGGCGGACCCGCCATGATCACCGACCGACGTCCGGAACGCAGTCGGGTTTCAGACCCGCCTGCGCCGCAGGAGGGCCTACAGCGACAGGTAGCGCTGGCGCTCGTAGGGGGTGACCTCGCGGCGGTACTGCTCCCACTCGGCCCGCTTGTTGCGCAGGAAGAAGTCGAAGACGTGCTCGCCGAGCACCTCGGCGACCAGCTCGGAGCCGGCCATCACGTCGATCGCCTCGGCGAGGTTCTCCGGCAGGGCTTCGTACCCCATCGCCTTGCGCTCGGCGTTGGACAGCGCCCAGACGTCGTCCTCGGCGCCCGGCGGCAGCTCGTAGCCCTCCTCGATGCCCTTCAGGCCGGCACCGAGCATGACCGCGAAGGCGAGGTACGGGTTGGTCGCCGCGTCCAGCGAGCGGACCTCCACCCGGGCCGAGTTGGGCTTGCCGTAGGCGGGGACGCGGACCAACGCGGACCGGTTGAGGTGACCCCAGCAGACGTACGCCGGGCTCTCGGTGATCCGGTCCGGCAACGCCTGCGGGAAGAGCCGCTTGTACGAGTTGACCCACTGGTTGGTGACGGCGGTGTACTCCCGGGCGTGCATCAGCAGACCGGCGATGAACGACTTGGCCACCTTGGACAGCTTCATCGGGTCGCCACCGTCGTGGAACGCGTTGCGCTCGCCCTCGAAGAGCGACAGGTGGGTGTGCATGCCGCTGCCGGGCTGGTCGGTGAAGGGCTTCGGCATGAAGCTGGCCTGCACCCCGGTGGAGAGCGCCACCTCCTTGACCACGTGCCGGAAGGTCATGATGTTGTCGGCGGTGGTCAGCGCGTCGGCGTAGCGCAGGTCGATCTCCTGCTGGCCGGGGGCCACCTCGTGGTGGCTGAACTCCACCGAGATGCCGATCCGTTCCAGGGCCAGCACCGCCTGTCGGCGGAAGTCCCGGGCCACCGCGTGGGTGGTGTGCTCGAAGTAGCCGCCGGTGTCCACCGGGATCGGCACCGTGCCGTCGGCCGGGCCGTTCTCCAGCAGGAAGAACTCGATCTCCGGGTGGGTGTAGAAGGTGAAGCCCTTGTCGGCGGCCTTGGAGAGCATCCGGCGCAGCACGTGCCGGGGGTCGGCCCAGGAGGGCCCGCCGTCGGGCAGCAGGATGTCGCAGAACATCCGGGCGCTCTCGCCGCTGACCCCGCCCTCGAAGGGGAAGACCTGGAAGGTGGTCGGGTCGGGCATGGCCACCATGTCCGACTCGAAGACCCGGGCGAAGCCCTCGATCGCCGAACCGTCGAAGCCGATGCCCTCGTCGAAGGCCGACTCCAGCTCGGCCGGTGCCACCGAGACGCTCTTGAGGGTGCCCAGCACGTCGGTGAACCACAGCCGGACGAACCGGATGTCGCGCTCTTCCAGCGTACGGAGGACGAACTCCTGCTGACGGTCCACTACCACTCCTCCGCGACACACTTCTCCGCCACCGGCTGGGTCGGCGCGACTGACCGCCCAGTCTCCACTGACCCCGTTAAGCAGACGTTACGCGACCCCGTGGCACCCCGTCCCGCCGTGTCCCATCCGCCGGTCGGCACCCCCGCCCCGGGTGCGCCGGGGCGCGGCGAGCCGTCGTCGTCGGACTGCCCGGCCCCGGTGGCGGGCAAACCTGGCCGAGGGTGTTTGGGTCCGGCGGCTGGGGCAAGATGAGGGTCATGCCCACCCTGCGTCTCGCTCTCTGCCAGGTCAACCCGAGCGTCGGCGACCTCGCCGGCAACGCCGAGCTGATCCGCTCCTGGACCGCTCGGGCCGCCGGGGCCGGCGCCCAGCTCGTCGCCTTCCCGGAGATGGTGCTCACCGGGTACCCGGTCGAGGACCTGGTCTTCCGGCGGTCGTTCGTGGCGGCGTCGAAGGCGGCGTTGGAGTCCCTGGCCGCCGCGCTGGCCGCCGACGGCCTGGGCGAGGTCGCGGTGGTGGTCGGCTACCTGGACGCCGACGGGCCGCCGCAGGTGAGCGGGGACGCCCAGCCGGGCCGGGGGGCCCGCAACGCCGCCGCGCTGCTGCACGGCGGTGCGGTGGTGGCCACCTACTTCAAGCACCACCTGCCCAACTACGGGGTCTTCGACGAGGACCGCTACTTCGTGCCCGGCGACACCCTCACCGTCATCCGGTTGGGTGGGGTGGACGTGACCCTGACCATCTGCGAGGACCTGTGGCAGGCCGGCGGCCCGTTCGCCGCCGCCCGCGCCGCCGGGGTCGGGCTGGTGGTCAACATCAACGGCTCGCCGTACGAGTTGAACAAGGACGACCTGCGGCTGCCGATGGTCCGCCGCCGGGCCGCCGAGGCGGGGGCCACCATCGCGTACGTCAACCTGACCGGCGGCCAGGACGAGTTGGTCTTCGAGGGCGACTCGATGATCGTGACCGCCGACGGCACGCTGCTGACCCGGGCCCCGCAGTTCGTCGAGCACCTGCTGGTGCAGGACCTGGAGTTGCCGGCGGCGGGCGCGGCGGCCACCGGTGACGGTGCGCTGCCCGACGGGATGCGGCTGACGCGGGTCACGGTCGACGCCGAGCTGCCGGCACCGGGCCAGCCCACCGACGCCGGCGGTGTCATCGAGCCGGTCGCCGACGAGGCCGAGGTGTGGCATGCCCTGGTGCTCGGGCTGCGCGACTACGTCGACAAGAACCGGTTCCCGTCGGTGGTGCTCGGCCTCTCCGGCGGCATCGACTCGGCGGTGGTCGCCGCCCTGGCCGTCGACGCGCTCGGCCCGCAGCGGGTGGTCGGGGTGTCGATGCCCAGCCAGCACTCCTCGGAGCACTCCCGGGAGGATGCCGCCGACCTGGCCAAGCGCACCGGACTGGACTTCCGGGTGGAGCCGATCCAGCCGATGGTGGACACCTTCCTGGCCAACCTGTCGCTCTCCGGGGTGGCGGTGGAGAACCTCCAGGCCCGGGTCCGTGGGGTGATCCTGATGGCCCTGTCGAACCAGGAGGGCCCGCTGGTGCTGACCACCGGCAACAAGAGCGAACTGGCGGTCGGCTACTCCACCCTGTACGGCGACTCGGTAGGCGGGTTCAACCCGATCAAGGACGTCTGGAAGACGCTGGTCTGGCGGCTGGCGAAGTGGCGCAACGCCGAGGCCACCCGACGTGGCGAGACCCCGCCGATCCCGGAGAACTCGATCGGCAAGCCGCCCAGCGCCGAGCTGAGCCCGGGTCAGCTGGACAGCGACACCCTGCCCGACTACGACGTGCTCGACCCGATCCTGATCGGCTACGTCGACGGCGACCTGGGGCGCGACGGCCTGGTCCGGGCCGGCCACGACGCGGCGGTGGTGGACAAGGTCCTGCGGATGGTGGACACCGCCGAGTACAAGCGCCGGCAGTCCGCCCCGGGTACGAAGATCTCGATGAAGGCGTTCGGCCGGGACCGCCGGCTGCCGATCACCAACCGGTGGCGCGAACGCGGCGAGTGACATCCTGCACTGTCGCCTGTCCGTCGGGCCCGCCCCGGTGCAACGATCGGGGCGAAGCCCGGGGACCGCGCCAGCGGCCTCGAGGAGAGGAGACAGTCATGGTGGAGTCCACGCCCACAGCCGACCCGACACGCACAGTCGACCCGACACCGGCGGAGGTGACCGCCCTGTACGGCGGTCCGGCGACCCGCCGGGTCCGTACCCGCGACCTGTTCGCCGCCAAGGAGCGCGGCGAGCGGTGGTCGATGCTCACCTCGTACGACCAGTACACGGCGTCGATCTTCGACACCGCCGGGGTGCCGGTGCTGCTGGTCGGCGACTCGGCGGCGAACAACGTCTTCGGGTACGAGACCACGGTGCCGGTCACCGTCGAGGAGCTGCTGCCGCTGGTGCGTGCCGTGGTCCGGGCCACCCGGCAGACGATGGTCGTCGGCGACCTGCCCTTCGGCTCGTACGAGGAGAGCCCGACGCAGGCGCTGCGCACGGCCGTACGGTTCATGAAGGAAGGCGGCTGCCACGCCGTCAAGCTGGAGGGCGGCCGGCGCTGCGCGGCCCAGATCGAGGCGATCACCGGCGCCGGCATCCCGGTGATGGCACACATCGGGTTCACCCCGCAGCGGGAGCACACCATCGGCGGGTACCGCGTGCAGGGGCGCGGTGACAGCGCCGAGGAGGTGCTCGCCGACGCCCGCGCGGTGGCCGGGGCGGGCGCGTTCGCGGTGGTGCTGGAGATGGTCCCCGGCGAGGTGGCCAAGCGGGTCACCGCCGAGCTGGCCATCCCCACCGTGGGCATCGGCGCCGGCCCGGAGACCGACGCCCAGGTGCTGGTCTGGCAGGACATGGCCGGCCTGCGCACCGGGAAGGCCCCGCGCTTCGTCAAGCGCTACGCCGACCTGGCCGGCACCCTGTCACAGGCCGCCCGCACCTTCGCCGACGAGGTCCGCGACGGCACCTTCCCCGCCCCCGAACACACCTTCTAAGGTGCAAGGAAGGGCCCCCTGTTAACGCTTCCGGTATAGCGGGGAGCCCTTCTCACCCACCTCCGGCAGCGCCCGGCGGGCGGCGGCGCGCCAGCAGCCGGGCGGCGGCGCGCCAGCAGCGGCGGGCGGCAGAACAACCAGCAGCGGCAACCGACGTCGTCGGATGGCCCCCGTGCGGGTGTCCAAACATCTCAAGTTGATCAAGGGGGGTCGTTCGGGGACACGGACCTGAGTGGACCCGCTAGAGTTCCGGCCCGTGAATCAACTGCGCCTCGTTCCTGTCGTACTCGCCTGCGTCTCTCTTCTTGCCCTCAGCGCCTGTGGTGGGGAGGACTCCACCTCCTCCGCCGGCTCCACCTCGTCCGACACCACGTCCGCCGCTCCGGCCGCCTCGTCCCCTGCTCCCGCCGCCCCGGCGGACCCGGCCAGCGACAAGGAGGTCTGCGAGGAGGCGGCGAAGGCCAGCACCGAGATGAAGCAGGCCATCATGAAGATCGCGATGGACAGCGGCAACGACCCCTCGGCCGACGATGCCAAGAAGGTCATGACCGAACTGGCACAGAAGATGTCCGCCGCGGCCGCCACCGGCAGCCCCGACAGCCCGGTGGTCACCGCGCTCACGGCGTTCAACGCGGAGGTCACCAAGGCGGCCTCGGCGGCGGACCCGGCGACGGCCATCGACAACGAGGCCATCGAGAAGGCCAGCAAGGACCTCGGCACCGCCTGCGAGAAGGCCGGCGTCAAGGCGACCTTCTGATCTCCGGTACCCGTCGGACGGGCCCCTTCCCACCCGGGAAGGGGCCCGCTGCCATCCCGGCACACCAAACGCCGCTGCCCCACCACCGCAGCCCCAGCCGCAGCCCGGCGGACACAGAAACAACGTTGTAGTGGCCTGCCCCGCAGGAGCAGACGCAGAATCAACGTTCTAGTGGCCCGCCCCGCACAGTAACTCCACTACAACCCGGAACGGGGCGGCCGGACGCAGGAACAACGTTGTAGTGGCCTCTTCCGCAGCAGCGGACGCAAAATCCACGTTGTAGTGGCCTGGCCCGGACAGCAACCCCACTACAACGTGGATCGGGTGGGCGGAACAGGGCACGCAATGGGCGACGTGGGACCAGAGCGACCCCGGGACCAGAGCGACGCGGGACCAGAGCCACGTGGACCAGGGTGCGGTGTCAGAGGTCGGTGACGCGGATCCCGGCGTGGGTCTTGTAGCGCTTGTTGATGGCGATCAGGTTGGCGGTGAACGCCTCGATCTGGTGGGCGTTGCGCAGCCGGCCCGCGTACACCCCGCGCATGCCGGGGATGCGGGCGGCGAGCGCCGCGACCACGTCGACCAGGTCGCGGTCCTCGGTGCAGATGAGCACGTCCAGCTCGATCCGGTCGACCTCCGGGTCGGCCAGCAGGGGCGCGCTGACGTGGTTGAACGCCGCGCAGACCCGGGAGTCGGGCAGCAGTCGGGCGGCCTGCTGCACGGCGCTGCCCTCGGCGACGGTGAGCGCGTACGGGCCCTGCTTGTCGAAGCCGAGCGGGTTCACGCAGTCGATGACGATCTTGCCGGCGAGTGGCTCGGCCAGCGAGGCGACGACGGTCTCGTGGCCGTCCCAGGGCACCGCGACGACGAGCACGTCGCTGCGCCGGGCCACCTCGACGTTGTCCGCGCCGTCGATCCTCGCCCCGGCGGGCATCCCCGGCAGGGCGGCGATCTCGCGGGCGGAGTCGGCGGCCCGCTCGGCGGACCGGGAGCCGATCAGCACGCTCTGTCCGGCCCGGGCGAACCGGTAGGCCAGCCCCCGCCCCTGGTCACCGGTGCCACCGATGATGCCGACGGTCAGTCCGGATACGTCGGGCAGCCTGCTCGCGTCGTGTGCCATGTGGCCATCCTCGCAAAGTCGTCCCACCGGCGGCAGTCACGCACCCCTGCGACAAACCCCGCCGCCGGGTCTCAGGCGCGTTCGAAGAGCACGGTACGACGGGTCGGGTCGGCGGTGACCAGCCGGACCCGGACCCGTTCACCCAGGGGCAGTTCGCCTGCGCAGCGGGCCCGTACCGGCGGGTCGTCCACCGCCACCGTGCCGCCGGGCGGACGCGGTCGCCCGTTCGACGACGGCACGGTCACGTCCAGCACCGCCGCGTCGAAGACCTCACCCACCCGGTGTTCCAGCAGCACCGCCTCGGCCAGTTCGATCGTGCCCCGGCTGGCCGCCCCGGCGGTCCGGTCGGTGGCCGTCATCACCTCGGGCAGCCGCGGCAGCGCCGCGCGGACCTGGTCGGGCACCGGCCGGCCCGCGTGCAACGCCAGGCACACCTCGGTGGCGTACCGGTCGGCGAGGCGCCGCAGCGGCGCGGTGACATGGGCGTACGCGGCGGCCACCCCGCCGTGGGCGGGCTGCTCGGGCAGTTCGCCGTCGAAGGCGGTGTACGCGGCCCCGCGCATCAGTTCGGCCGCCTGGTCGACGAAGGCGGCCTCCCGGGGCCGGGCCGGGTCCAGCCCGGCGAGGATCTCCCCCACGCCGACCCCGTCCGGCCAGGACACCCCCAGCGGTACGGCGGCGGCGCGCAACCGGAGCACCGCCTCGGGTTTCGGCGCCGGCATGGTACGCAGCAGTCCGATCCGCCCGGCCAGCATGATCTCGGCGGCGGCCATGCCGGTGAGCAGGGAGATCTGCGCGTTGTGCTCCTCCATGGGCACCGGCGGGCGCAGGACCAGCCGCCAACCGTCGCCGTCGGGCTCGACGTCCTGCTCGGGCAGGGGCAGGTTGACGGCACCCCGGCGCAGGCCACGGGCGGTCAGCAGGGCGCCGAGCCGGGGCAGCAGGGCGATCGGCTCGGGTAGCCGACCGGCGTCGGCGTCGGCCTGCACCCGGACGTAGTCGAGCTGGGCGCGGCTGCGTACCCGGGCCCGTTCCAGCTCGACCGCGACGGTGCCGCCGTCGGCGTCCAGGTCGATGGTCCACAGCACGGCCGCCCGGTCGACGTCGGGCAGCAGGCTGGCCGCGCCCTCGCTGAGGGTGTGCGGGTGCAGCGGCACGTTGCCGTCGGGTAGATAGATGGTCTGCCCCCGCCGCCAGATCTCCGCCTCCAGGGCACCACCGGCGGGTACGTGCGCGGCGGTGTCGGCGATGGCGTACCGCACCCGGAAACCGCCACCGGGTCGACGGGCGAGATGCATCGCCTGGTCGAGGTCGCGGGAGCCGGCCGGGTCGACGGTGACGAACGGCACGTCGGTCCGGTCGACGGCGGGCGTGGGCGGTGCCGCGGCGGCCTGCTCGGCCTCACGCTGCGCCTCGGGCGGGAAACTCTCGGGCAGACCCAGCTCACGGCGGAGAGCGCCGAAGTCGATGCGGGGCGCCAGCACGCGTCGGATGACCACGGACCAATCCTGGCAGCGTACGGCGCGTTCCGCTCACCGGCGCGGGGTCGGGGAACCGACCCGTCCCGGCGGGGTTCGGCGCCGACCGGTCAGATCGACGTCGAGCCCCCGCCGGGACGTACCCGGGTCTCCGGGGTGGTGCGGGTCGCCCGATCAGCCGGCGGCGCGGCGGGCGGTCGTGCGGGCGGCGGTCGCCCGCGCCGTGCTGGGCTTGGCCGGTGCCCGGCCTGCGGTGGTGCGGGTCGTGCCGGTGCGCGCGGTGGTCTTGCGGACACTGGCCTTCTTCGCCGTGGCCTTCCTGGCCGGTGCCTTCTTGGCCGTGGCCTTCTTCGCCGGTGCCGTTCTCGCCGTGGTCTTCTTGGCCGGGGCCTTCTTCGCCGTGGACTTCGCGGCCGTGGTCCGCTTCGCGGTGGTCTTCTTCGCCGTGGAGCTCGTGGCCGTCTTCTTCGCCGGGGCCTTCTTCGCCACCGCCGAGGTGGTGCGTTTGGCCGCCGCCGTGGTCCGCTTCGCCGCCGAGGTGACCTTCCGGGCGGCGGTCGAGGCCTTGGCGGGGGCCTTCTTCGCCGTCGTCGTGGTCTTCCTGGCCGGCGCCTTCTTCGCGGCGGCGGAGGTCGTCTTGCGGGTGGTGGTCTTCTTCGCCGGAGCCTTCTTGGCGGTGGTCTTCGTCGCCGGGGAGCGGCCGGCGGCCCCGGCGGTCTTCTTCGCCGGTGAGCGGCTCGCCCCGGTGGCTGCCTTCTTGGCCGGCGCGCGGCCGGTGGCGGTCTTGCGCGCAGGCGCCTTGGCCCCGGCCGTGGTGGACCGTGCCGTGCCCGTGGACCGCTGCGCCGTGGTGGTCTTCGTCGCGGTCGTACGTTTGGCGGCCGGGCGGGTGGTGGCCTTCTGTGCTTCGGCCATCTCGGTTCCCTCCTTGGGGACATGCTCTCGCGTGGCTCCGCACGGAGCACGGAGTTCCTCGACGCGGGCAGTCCCGCGCCGTCTATTCGTCCTCCCCGGCCCATCGGGCGTCCTCGGCCTCCCACGCCTCGTTGCGCTCCCGCACGGTCTGCAGGGCGTTCTCGGCGTCGGCGGCGGAGGCGTACGGGCCGAGAACATGGCGCGCGGCACAGAGGTCCGCATCCGTCTCGACCCGGTGGTGTCGGGTGCACCAGTAGTAGCGCCCACCACGCCCGCTGTCGCTCATGGGATCACTGTGCACCGGGAACCGCCCGGCCGCCACCGGTTCCGCAAAAGTCTCCGAGGATATCCACAGTAGAGCCGCTGGCGGCCACCCGTGGCGAAACGACGGAACCGGCCCTCAACCTGGCGCTTTAGCAGGTGGACCGAGGCCCGGCCATCCTTCGGCCGGCGCTTCTGCCCCGGCCGGGAGTCGACCGGGATCAAACCGGTCAGACCCTAACGTGCCGTGCAAGATGCGGACGGGCCGGTAGATGTGCGAACCTCGGCCGGGATTCCCGCGAGATCGCCAACGGCGTCACCGCGTGCTCACCCTACGCTTCGCGGGCGTGAACCGCCTGCTCACCCTGGAGGCAACGTGGCCAACCTCGACACGGCACTGAAGGACATCATGACCATCGACGGCGCCATCGGTGCCGCCCTGGTCGACTACACCAGTGGGATGACCCTCGGGGTGGCCGGCGGCACCCCGGAGATCGACCTGACCGTCGCGGCGGCCGGCAACACCGACGTGGTCCGGGCCAAGATGCGCACCATCGAGATGCTCAAGCTCAACGACGAGCTGGAGGACATGCTGATCACCCTCGGCAACCAGTACCACCTCATCCGGCCGCTCACCAGCCGTACCGGCAAGGGGTTGTTCCTCTACCTGATGCTCAGCAAGACCCGGTCCAACCTGGCCCTGGCCCGGCACCAGCTGCGCACCATCGAGGGGCAACTGGAACTGTGAGCATCGGCGACACGGCCCTGCCCCGGCGGGTCGCACAGCGGCCGGAGACCCCGCCGCCCAACCGGTACCCGCCGTCACTGGCCGGCAACCAGTCGTTGCCGTACCCGGCGATCGGGGCCGAGCTGACCGACCTGCGCCTGCAGATCCCCGGCGTACACGGCAGCGTGCTCGGTGGCGTGGACGGCCTGCTCATCACCCACGACGCCCCGGCCGACCTGAACCCCGAGGACCTGGCCGCGCTCGCCGCGACCACCTACGGGCTGGGCCGGCAGGTCGGCCTGCGGCTGGGCCAGGGACACTTCCAGCAGTCGACGGTCCGCAACCAGTACGGCTACCTGAGTGTCTACGCGGTCAGCAGCCAGGCGCTGCTCGCCGTGGTCGGCGGCGACACGGTGAACGTGGCCCGGCTGCACCTGCACGCCCCACCGGTCGCCGAACGCCTCGCCACCCTCCTGGCCCAGCCGTAAGGAAGGGCCCCCTCCTAACGCATACGGTCGAGCGGGGCACCCCGCTCACCCCACCCCCACGGCGGCACGGCCGGGGGCCGGGTGGGCGGCGGGAGTCCACACGGCCACGCTATGACCCAACCGATATATATTCTTTGGTTTAGATTGATCGATAGTCTCTCCTCAGGATCAGGGCTGTTGTGCCGTGGCCACCGCCACGGGCCGGCCCGGTGGACAGAGGAGAACAGATGCCCCTCCCCCGCAGACTGGCCGCTCTCGGCGTACTGACCGCCTCGGCCATGGCCACCACGATGATCGGCACACCGGTGTCCGCCGCACCGGCGACCGGCGAGATCCGGCACGCCGGCGGCGCCACCGCCATCTCGTCCAGCTACATCGTCGTACTCAAGGACAGCGCCGTGGGTGGCCGGGCCGGCACCCGGCAGGCCGCCGTCGGCCGCTCGGCCGACAGCCTGGCCAAGCGGTACGGCGGCACGGTGGCCCAGGTGTACGGCAGCGCGCTCAACGGCTTCGAGGCGAGCCTGACCGAGCGGGCCGCGAAGCGGCTGGCCGCCGACCCGGCGGTCGAGTTCGTCGAGCAGAACCACACGGTCACCGCCGACGTCACCCAGGTCAACCCGCCCTGGGGACTGGACCGGATCGACCAGACCGCCCTGCCGCTGAACAACGCCTACAGCTACGTCAGCACCGGCAGCGGGGTGGACGCCTACATCATCGACACCGGCATCCTGACCAGCCACACCGACTTCGGCGGCCGGGCCATCGACGGCTACGACGCGGTCGACAACGCGCTGCCGGCCGCCGACTGCAACGGCCACGGCACGCACGTCGCCGGCACCACCGGCGGCCTGCGCTACGGGGTGGCCAAGAGCGTCCGACTGATCGCGGTACGGGTGCTCAACTGCGCCGGCAGCGGCACGAACGCGGGCGTCATCGCCGGCGTCAACTGGGTCACCTCGCACCACCAGCCGGGCCGGCCGGCGGTGGCGAACATGAGCCTCGGCGGTGGCCTGAACACCTCGCTGAACACGGCGGTGGCCAACTCGATCGCCGACGGCGTCACCTACGCGGTGGCCGCCGGCAACTCCAACGCCAACGCCTGCAACTCCTCGCCGGCCGCCGTCGGCGCGGCGATCACCGTCGGCGCGACGCAGAGCAACGGGGCGCGGGCCTCGTACTCGAACTACGGCACCTGCGTGGACATCTTCGCCCCGGGCTCGTCGATCCTGTCGGCCTGGTACACCAGCACCACCGCGACCAACACGATCAGCGGCACCTCGATGGCCTCGCCGCACGTGGCCGGTGCCGCCGCCCGGGTGCTGAGCAACAACCCGAGCTGGACCCCGCTCCAGGTGCGCAACTACCTGGTCAGCACGGCCACCCCGAGCACCATCAGCAACCCCGGCAGCGGTTCGCCGAACCTCCTGCTGTACGTCTCCCCGACCAGCTGACCCGAACCCACCGTACGGCCCCGGGGCACCTCCCCCGGGGCCGTACCCGTGTCCGGGTACGACCCGACCCCGCAGGTGTTCGGCGCACCCGGCCGTAACCGATCCCCGCACGGCGAGTTTGACCACACGACGTCGCCGTGTGGTGGCGCGAGCAGCCGTCTCGACCTGGGGGTGAGCGGTGCGGCGCAGATTCCTCGCCAGCGGGCCCCTGGTCGTCTGCGCGCTGCTGCTGCACGTCGGGATGCCCTACCACCCGCCCACCGACGCCACCGGCACCCGGCCCGCGACGGGCACTCCGGCCGGGCAGGTCGGCAGCCCCGAGGTGCCCCCCGCCAGGACGCCACCGGTCACCGCGCTCCACGCCGCCACCATCGCCCACACCGCACCGGCCGCCCCCACCGGCGACACCGCCCACACCTCATCGTCCGCCGGTACCTCATCGGCCGCCGGCACCGACGACACCGCGCGCACCACACCGGCCGCTCGAACCGACGACACCGCCCGCACCGCACCGGCCGCAGGGGTACCCGCCGGTCGGTCCCGAAGCAGCCGGTGGATGACCGGCTGCGGAACCGAGGCGTACGGGTTGCTCGTCCGGACCGGGCGGGGCGGCCAAGGCACCGAGCGCCGGGCCGATCCGACGGCCCCACCGAGGACGATCCGGTACGTGCAGTCGGGGCAGGGCGGCACCAGCGCCGACCCAGGGGCGTCGCACCGACGGTCCGGCTCCGGCCAGGACCGGTCGACCGTGCTGCGCTGCTGAGCCGGCCGCAACCTCCGACACACCGCCGCACCGCCGTTCCGACGGTCGCCGAGCCGCGACCGGGACCCTTCACCCCTCCCGCCGGCCCGATCCCGTGATCACCGGCCACCGCCGCACCGGCCGGCCCCGCAGCCCGGCAACACCGCACCGGCCGGCCCCGCAGCCCGGCAGCCACCACACCGGCCGCACCAGCAGGCCGGCAACCACCACACACCGGCTACCAGCACACCGGCAGCCAGCAGGCCGGCAACCAGCACACCGGCCGGTCCGGTCCTGACCGGGCCAGCCTCGGGCCGTCTCGGCGGTACCACCGCCGACACGTCGCGACATCCCACCCGAGTCACCACCCGACCGTCGCCGGCCGGCACATCCGCGTCGCCGCACGACGCCTTCGTCCGTACCCGAAAAGTCTCTTCTACCGGAGGTGCACCGTGACCGCTTCCGTCGCGAACCTGCGTACGCTCCGCGCCGACCTGCCCGCCTCGCTGGTGGTCTTCCTCGTCGCGCTGCCACTCTGCGTCGGCATCGCCGTCGCTTCCGGCGTACCGGCCGAACTGGGGCTGGTCACCGGCGTGGTCGGCGGCCTACTGGTCGGATTCCTGCCCGGCAGCAGCCTGCAGGTCAGTGGCCCGGCGGCCGGGATGACCGTGCTGGTCGCCGAGGCGGTGGACAGCTACGGACTGGCCGGGCTTGGCACGATCGTGCTGGTCTCCGGGCTGATCCAGATCGCCCTGGGGCTGTTCCGGCTGGGCCGCTGGTTCCGGGCCATCTCGGTCGCGGTGGTGCAGGGCATGCTCGCCGGCATCGGCCTGCTGCTGATCGCCGGGCAGCTCTACGTCCTGGCCGGCAGCGCCACCCCGCACTCCGGGCCCGGCAAGTTCACCGGCCTGCCCGGCCTGGCCGCCGACCTGGTCACCAGCACCACGGCCCAGCTCGCCCTCTCGGTCGGCCTGGCCACGCTGGTGATCATGGTGCAGTGGGACGCCCTGCGCGCCCGGGTACGCCAGCTGCGGATGGTCCCCGGCGCGCTGGTCGCCGTGGTCGTGGCGGCGGCCCTGACCGCCCTGCTCGACCTGCCGGTGGACAAGATCAAGGTGGCCGGCCTGATCGCCGCGATGGAACCCTCGTTCGGGCACTGGCGGCAGCTCACCGAGTTGGGGGTGCTCGCCACCATCGTCACGTTCACCCTGGTCGCCTCGGCGGAGAGCCTGTTCAGCGCGGCGGCGGTGGACCGGCTGCACAAGGGTCCACCCACCGACTTCGACAAGGAACTCGTCGCGCAGGGCACCGGCAACACCGTCTGCGGCCTGCTCGGCGCACTGCCGTTGACCGCCGTGATCGTCCGCAGCTCGGCAAACGTGCAGGCCGGGGCGCAGACCAAGGCGTCCCGGGTGCTGCACGGGCTCTGGCTGCTGCTCTTCGTGGCGGCCGTACCCGGGCTGATCGGGCTGATCCCGCTGCCGGCGCTGGCCGCGGTGCTGATCCACGCCGGGGTGAAACTGCTGCCCCTGCGGGCGGTACCGGCACTGTGGCGCACCGAGCGGGGTGAGGTGGTGATCCTGGTGGTGACCGCACTGGCCATCGGCACCACCGACATGTTCACCGGGGTCCTGGTCGGCCTGGGCCTGGCCATCGTCAAGGCGGCCTGGGAGACCTCACACGTCCGGGTCACCGTCGACGACGCCGGCACCGGTCCGATCGAGGTACGCATCACCGGCAACGCCACGTTCCTGCGGCTGCCCACCATCCTCACCGCACTCAACGAGCTGCCCACCGACCGCACCGTCCGATTGGACCTACGCGGCCTGCGGCACGCCGACCGCGCCTGTCGTACCGCCTTGGAAGAGTGGGTCGAGACGCACAACGAGGGCACCACCACCCCGGTCCAGATCCTCACCACCGACTGACTCGGGCAGGGCAGGGTGCCGCGGAATGACGCACAATGGTTGCCGGCGGGCCGTACCGGGCACCCTAGGAGTCGACGGGCTGCCGTGCCGTGGAGGTGGTGCAGGTGTCCGAGATGTTGACCTTCGTCGCGGGCTGGGGCTGCGTCGTGCTCGGCCTGTTCGGCACGGTCCAGGCCGTCGGGCTCATCCAGGAGGAACGACGCCAACGGCGTACGTCGACGACCCCGGACCGGTTCAGCGGCCGGGAGATGCTCGCGGCGGCGCTGGCCACCGGGATGATCGGCGTGGCCAACCTGCTCGGCGGCTGGTGGAGCGCGCTGATCCTGCTGGGCGTGACCGTCCTGGTGGTACTCCTGGCCCGCATCCTCACCCGGTCCCGCAACCCCCGCCCCGAATCCAGCTGACCTTCCCGACCGGCGGAGCCGGCTTCGGGTGCGGGTTTTTTCGCATGATCGACTCGGTTGGGCCGATATGGCGGTATCCCGGGCCGGTCGACCCAGCCATTTCAGCCCAACCGAGTCGATCAATGGGGTGCGCCTCGGCTCCACTGGAGCCCAACGGAAAGATCTTGGAAGAATTCGGCCCCCAGGGGCACCTTTCTTCCAAGATCTTTCAACCTGGGCGGCGGAGCGTCGACCCGGTGGCGTACCGGCGGGTTTCGGGTGGCGAGGCGGGGGTGGACGGTCGGCGTACCTGGGTCGCCGGTCGTTGGTTGGGGCGGCGGGGAGCCGGCGGCGGACCGGCCGGGCGCATCAGGGTCAGGCCGGCCGGGCGCACGAAGATGTCCCGCTTGGCGAGTGCGTCGCCCCGCTCGTCGAGGGAGTACCCGTGCAGCCACGTCCAGCCGTGGTAGGTGACCCACTCGCTGACCACCCGGATCACCCGGAACATCAGCGGCTGACCGAACTGCACCGACGCCGCCCTGGTCACCAGCACCACGTCACCCGGTGCCGGCAGACCGTCCACCCTCACCCTCCCCCACCGGCACGTTGAGCGGGCGGGAGCACCAGCCGAGGAAGCGGTCGACGATCTCCTCGGCGGTCAGCCCGACCAGCTCGGTACGGGCGTCGGCGAGGTACGGGGCCAGGTAGTTGCGCAGCACCCGCACGTCACACCGGCACAACTCCTTGAGCTGCCGCTTGCGCACCGGGCACGGCCACGGATCACCGCAGGCCACACAGGTCCACCCCGGCCGCTCCGGCCCATGCAACGGCGCCCACCCACTACTCACCGCCCCACCCCCGCCCCACGGAAAGGAAGGGCCCCCTGTTAACGCATTTGGTAGAGAGGGGTACCCCGCTCACCGGCCGCCGACCGTTCACCGCCCGTCGACCGTTCACCGCCCGTCGACCGTTGGACGGCCCCGGGCAGGGGTGCGGTGGGCGCTCGATGGTGGACCGGATCAGACACCGCCAGCGGTGTGCGACGCGCCGAGACATGGCTGACCTCCAGAGATGGGTGCGCTGCCGTCATGGCAGCAGCACGAACGAACGGCCATGCCCGGGTTGCTGAAGTCCAGGATGCCGTCTCACTGTCTCACTGTAGTCGGATAGCGACTGTATTCACAGTCTCGCTGTAGTCAAGTCTTCACTGTCGTCACCTGCCCGGCCCGCTGGCTTGTCCGACGCGGTCGCCACCTGGAAGCATGATCGTTGCTGAAGTCCAGGAGAGCTGACCCATGGCAACCAGGCCGCCGCACTACCGACGCGTCGCCGACGACATCGAGGGCAAGATCCGATCGGGTGAGTACCCGAGCGGGCACCAACTGCCCTCGGTCTCCGAGATCGGCGAGATCTACCACGTCGCCCGCTCCACCGCGTACCGCGCGGTCAAGGAGCTGCACGAACGCAACCTCGTCTACGGCCAACAGGGCCAGGGCGTCTTCGTCATCGAAGACCTCGACGACGCTCGCCCCCAACAGGACTGAACGAGTGCGTGAACCCCTGATGGGTCCGTACGAGATCGCGCAGCGACTGGGTGTCTCGCGTCAGCGCTTTCAGCAGCTCACCCGCTACCCGAGCTTCCCCGAGCCGTACGCGGTGCTGCGGGGCGGCAAGGTGTGGCGTACCGAGGACATCGAGCAGTGGATCCGTGACCACCGGCAACCGGGACCGGCCGACGGCGACGAGCAGCACTGAGCGCCACCGGCAGGGGCAGACTGAGCGCCACCGGCCGGGGCAGACTGGGCACCATGGATGTCCACCTTGAGCCCTGGTCGGAGTCCGCGCTCGATCTGCTGCGGCAGATCAACACCCCGCAGATGCGCCGGTACGTCGGCGGAGCCGAGTCCGAGGAGCAACTACTCGCCCGACACCGCCGGTACCTGGCGATGCCCGGGTCCGGTCGGGGCACCATGTTCGCCATCCGGCTCGGCCCGGAGCTGGTCGGCAGCATCGCGTACCACCAGCGGGAATGGCGTGGCGAGCAGATCTACGAGACCGGCTGGAACGTGCTGCCGGCGTACCAGGGTAGGGGTGTCGCTGCCGCAGCCGGCACCGCGCTGATCGCCGTGGTACGCGCCGCCGCCGGCCCGCCGGACGCGCCGGACAGCCTGCACGCCTTCCCCTCGATCGACAACACCGCGTCGAACGCGCTCTGCCGCCGGCTCGGGTTCAGCCTGCTCGGCCCGTGCGACTTCGAGTACCCGGCCGGCAGCAGCACCACCATGCGCAGCAACGACTGGCGGATCATCCTGCGCGCCCGGCGAGTCTCCGAGTGACGAGGTCGTAGTTCACGGGAGCAGGATGCGAACCGCTCTGCCGCCGGGCAGCGTCAGGCCCGCTCGGTGTGCGACAGGTCCGCCAGCAGGGTGGCGGTGTCGGGCGTGGCGCCGGCTCGGCAGCCGGTCCACTCGCCGTACACCTGGCCCGGCACGGCCGCATCGACCACGGCACGCCCATCGAGATCCGGCAGGGCGTCGAGATGGGGCGGCCCTCGACGATGCTGGCGACCGACTGGGGCCACGGGGACCGGATCGACGCCGTGGAGGTGGCCGGGGCGGCGGTCGTCGTCGGACGCGGCGAGTTTCTCATCACCGGCGCCGAGGTGACCGCCACCGCGTGAGATGGGGGCCGGCCGCGCGGTCACGTCGTACCGTGGTCCGATGGCGGCGGGATGTCGCCCAGCGCCGGGACGGTACCGGCCGGCGCGTGTTGTTCGTGGTGGTGGCGGGTTGTCGGGAAACAGGTGGTTGCTGTGGCGTTGGTAGGTAAGGTCATCCGCTTCGACGAGGTACGCGGCTACGGGTTCATCGCCCCGTCGGCCGGGGGCGAGGACGTGTTCGTCCACGCCAACGACTTCGGCGAACGGCGGCACGAGGTCCACCCGGGCACGAGGGTGGAGTACGAGGTCGAGGAGGGTGACCGTGGCCTCAAGGTGGCCACCGTCAGCATCCTCGACGGACCGACGACCCGGGTGGAACGTCCCGCCGGTGAGTGGGCACCCGCGCGGGCCGCCCCAGGCGACGACGACGGCCTCTGCGACGTGCTCTCCTCGCGGGAGTTCATGACCGAGGTGACCGAGTTGCTCATCGAGCGGGCCCCGACGTTGACCGCCGGGCAGATCTCGACCATCCGGCAGGCGTTGACCGAGCGGGCCCGCGCCCACGGTTGGGTCGAGGCCTGAGGCCGATGGCCCACTTCACAGAAGCTGGTCGAACCTGAACGGCCCGTCGCCCGTCAAGCAGGTGACACCACCCGGGTACGCCGCCGTCGACCTGACTGGAAGAAAATATGTCTACATTCACCCCCGAGAACCTTGCTAAACGCCTGGGCGAGAAGCAGGCGGAAAACTACGCCGCACTCGAACCAGCGGACCGCTTGTCGGTACTGAATGATGACGATGTCAAACGCCATCTGGCGCTGACGGAGGCCGCCCTCGCGAACTGAAGGAACGCCGACGAGCAGAACATTTCCTCGACTGAAGACGCCTATGACAGAGCTGGTAGGAAACTCGACAGGCACGTGTCCCTGGCGATAGCCACATTAGAACTGCGGGCGAGGCAGGCGGAGATCACCCAGGCGCGGCACCCAGGCTATCAGGAATCGACCAACAGCAGCGCAGCCCAGCCCGCCCACCCGGGCCCGCCCGCACTCCCCTCCAGCCAACCAAAGCGATAACCCCGCCGGCACAGTAAGGAGTCCTGAAAGACACCGCCGCGATCAATAGCCGTTTGGCCTGCATGAAGCCCGGCACAAGCTTGGCAGACGCAGACCAACGAGCGTTGAACCGGCATGTGGGCCTGGCAATCGCAGTCCCACCGACCCGGTAGAGGATGATCACAAAGCTTCGTCCGCCCTCGAGCCGCTGCGGTTGATCAACACCCCGCCGGCGCGCCGGCACGTCGGCGGAGCCGAGCCCGCCGACGACCGCACCCGTGCCGTACGGCGAAAACGTCCAACTCCCACCGGTCAGGTTGTGCCTCATCTCACAGAGTTCGTTCGAACCTGACAGGGCCGCCGCTCGTCGAGCCCCTGAACGGGCGAATCCCGCGCAATGTTCGCCGCACCATCGACGCCGACCAGGGAGCACGCATGCCGCAGGAAGAGTCACCAGGAATTGCTGACATCCTACCTATTCTGAACGACAACCAGTACGCCAGATGGCAGAAGCTCTCCGTCAACGAGCAGCTCACGGTGATTTCCGATGCCGAGGTCCAAACTCGCCTGAAGTCCGCCATGACCACAGCGAAAACTGCCGACGAGGCGCGGGGCAGGTCTGCCGGGAGGGATGCCGAGGGGGCCGAGACCAAACGGGACTTTTCCGAGGTGGAGCTCAACCTGCAGGTAGGTCGGACCATCGACCAGATCAGGAACAACAGCCAGTTGGCGGAAGTGGCGCAGTTGCGGCATCCCAGCCACCAGGACCCGGGACAGGGCACCGGCAACCTGGGCAGCGACCAGATGGAGGCGCGCAGATCAACAAGCGAAGACATCTCCCTCGTGAGAGCAGGAGCAGAAAAGCCGCAGCAGCCGGAATTCACCCCTGATGACCTCGAAGAAAGACTGTCCACGAAGCACCACATGAAGTGGTTTCAGCTTTCCGACAGCGAACAGGTCCGAGTATTCAAGGACAGTGACGTACAGAAGCATCTTGGGTCCACCTGCGAGGCAGAAGGGAAGCTGGAGCTCGCGAGGAAGCACTACACCAGCGAGGAAATCGACAGGCATCAGGCCACCGTCGCCCTATTCACGACCCGCCTGAACAGGTGTGCGGGCCTGGCCATCGCCAAGATCAACATAACCGACCAGGAAAGCGAGTGGGCGGAAACGGCGCGGTTGCGGCACTCCAGCCACCAGGGCACGGCACAGGCCACCCCCACCTACAGTCAGGTTGCTGCGCGCGGCCTGCCCGCCCAATCGCCGGCCTGCCCGCCCAAGAGGTGACTGTCCCGCAACTCGCCAGGCACCGATCAAGCTCAAGGTGAAACCGCGCCGCCGGCCAGATCTGGCCGGGTGGGACCTCTTCCGGGAGCTACTGACCACCGCTCTCGACTGGATCGGGTGCAGCTGGTGGGCGACGGACGAGTCGACCTGTACGCCGGATTATGAAGTTGACTCACGCCCTGAGCAGGCATTCTGTTCACCAAGTGCCCACTCAGGGCGTCGCCAGGGCGTCAGGGCTTTGAGGGTCACGTTGGGCTGGGATCCACACACCACTTGGACCACTCGGGGTCGATCTTGCGAGCGAGCGACACTCCAAGAGCACCGTACAAACTGGTGATCGTCCTCTTGGCACGGTCGAGTGACTCAGGATTATCAAGATCCAACGCCCGAGTAAGCCGCTCGATCTCTATGAAGCGTGCATGGGCTTCACGCACCAAGACCGACTTGGACAGCACGAGCTCTTCATCGTCAGGGTCGCGGTTGAATACCCATCCCGACCAGAACTTCCACTGCCGGTCGACCATAGGACCATCCCTAACAAACGAAACGGCCTCTTGTGACTCTTTAATGTGCCGCATCATCCTGTGGCAAACAGGACAAAGAGGAACTAGGTTCTCCGGAAGAACCGACCCTCCACGCTCATGCGCGCGCAGGTGCGCCTTCTCCAGCCAACCACTTGCCGAGTTCCAGCGACTACTTAAGCTTGATCCCAGCGAGACGCGTGGCGCTGGCCATGCACACCTGAAACAGAAGGGGTCAGCCCAATTCCCCTCCTTACCCGGGATGCCCGGGAAGACGCTCCTCCAGCGGTCCTCGGTCATCCAGTACTCAACGATCCGGTACAGGCTCGGCGTACCACTACGCGAACGACCCACAACTCATCCTCTCCAGCCACAGGGGCTCTCCAGGGCGGGATGCTACTGAGGGTCACTGACAAACTCGGCGGCTCTGAACGGGTCTCAAAGACGAAAGCGCAGCTCATCGAGTCAAGACCTTTCTACGACCCCCTGCTGGAAGGTGGCATCGATGAACCGGCGAGTCCGTTCCTCGCTGGCCGGCATCAGGTGGGTGTAGACGCGGAGGGTGAAGCCGGGGTCGGCGTGGCCGAGGTACGACGCCAGGGCCTTGATGCTCTCCCCCGCGTCGAGCAGCGACGAGGCGTAGAAGTGGCGGAGCGCGTGCATCCCGGTCGCCCTGGTCGGCACGATGCCGGCCGCCACGACAGCCGGTCGCCAGCTCTTGCCGTCGAAGGTGCGCCGGTTGATCGCGCCGCGCCGGGTGGTGGTGAACAGCAGCGGCACCGTGACCCGTTCATCGCTGGCCGGGTTCTCCCATAGCAGGGTGAGTGACGTCGGGGCGAAGTCGTCGACGTGCTGCCGCAGCACCAGGGCGACGGAGTCGGGCAGCGGCACCCGGCGGTCCCGGTCATTCTTGGGCAACCCGAAGACCAGCCGGGAGCGGACGAGCTTGACCTGACGCGAGACGTGCACCCAACCGGCGTCGAAGTCGATGTCGTCAACGCCGAGCCCAAGGATCTCCCCCTGCCGCAGCCCGCACCCGGTGCCGAGGTCGACCATGGGTCGGTATCGCTGGGCGAGGCCACCGCGGATTGCCGAAACCTGGTCGTACCGCCACGGCACCACCCGGCGCTGAACAGGTCGCGGTGGCTTGACCGACTTTGCCGAACACGGGTTCTTCACGATCCGTTCGTCGTCGACGGCCGCGCCGAGAATGGTCCGCAGGTGCGCGAAGACGACGGACCGAGTCGACGGGGCCAGTCTGCCGACCATCGCAGCGTCCCACTCCCGGATGTGGCCCGGCTTGATCGAGGCCAGTTGCCGAGAGCCGAAGAACGGGAGCAGGTGCTTGCGTACCCGAAACTCCGTGGTCTCCCGGGTCGACTCGTCGAAGGAGCGGGTGCGGAGCCAGGTTTCGGCGTACTCCATGAAGGTCATCCGGCCGGCGAGCGGGTCGACGTAGGAGCCCCGGAGCTTGTCCGTCTCGGTCGAGACGAGGAACGCCTCAGCGTCCCGCTTGGCCCGGTCCGGGAAGGACTTCTTGCGCTCCTTGCCGTCCGGCCCGATGTACCGCACCCGGTAGCGCAGCCCCTTGCCGAACAGATCCGTCTTGACCCGCTCCCGTCGCCCGCCCGGATGGTGTTGGGTCTTGTACCAGCGGTCTTCCACGTGTCCCATCAGGCCGCCGCCTGCTCCCGGAACCAGGCCCGGACCGCTTCCGGCTCGTACCGCAAGTGCCGACCGATGCGAGCCGCCGGCGGACCGTACTTGACCTTGCGCCAGCGGTAGAGCGTTTCCTGCGGCACCCGGAGGTAGTCCGCCACGTCGCCGATCGTCCAGAGCCCTTGGTGCGTCGTCATAGCCCCTCCCCCGTCCTGCCGTCCGTCCCCGTTGTCGTCGCGTCGTCGGGCGTCTCTTGGGCGGCCCGGTCCTTGGGCGAGGAGTTCGGTTCGCCAGCGGGCGCGTTCGCTGATCGAGCGCATGAGCCGGTGGGCGAGAGGTCCCACGTCGGGGTCGTCGGGTCGGGCGAGTTCCCAGGCGTGGCGGACGGGTTCGGTGGTGGCGCCCTGGTCGTCGGCGAGGGTTCCGGCGGTGGTGCTGTCGGTGGTGACGCCGAGCAGGGCGCGGACCCAGGCGCGTACGTCGTGTTTGTGGTCGGAGAGGGTCTTGCCGGACCAGTCGCGGGAGATGAGGACGCGCCGGCCGCCGATGCCGAGGGTGTCGCGCTGGTGGACTTTGCCCTTGCACCGGCCGGGCTTGAGTTTGGCGTTGGCCTTGCGGGGTTGGACGCCGTAGAGCAGCCAGTTGGCGCAGCGGTCGGTGCAGGGGGTGACCCGGAGTTGGTGCCACAGCCGGTCGAGGTGCTTGCGTTGCCGGTCGGTGGCCGCCTTGTGGACGTCGCCGGTGTGTTTGGTGATGTATTTCGTGACGTACCGGATGGTGCGTTCGGCGTCGGTGGTGCCGGGCATGACGCCGCGTGCGTCGACCTGGGTGCCGAAGCGGACCACGTGGACGGGTTCGGGGTCGGGGTCGTCGTCGATGGCGTCGAGGGCTTCGGTCCACGTGGTCAGCGGCTGTCGGGTGTCGGGGTCGACCCACGCCGAGATTCCCTCGTCCCAGACCGGCGGGCGATCGGCGGTGTACCGCTGGACGTCAACGGCGGGCCACCACACCTGATGGTAGGTGGCCGCCGCGACAGTGCGGAGGGTGTCCCGGGGGATGGTGCCCCGGATGGCGAAGTGGGCGTGTGGGGCGAGCCGGCGTTGGGGTTCGACGCAGCCGGCGTACTGGACGTTCCAGCCCTCGCAGCGGCGCAGGTTCTGCCAGAACCGGTCTAGGAGCCGGGGGAAGTGCACGGCGTCCCAGGCGGCGCGGCGGTAGTCGTACCGGTCGGGGTTGACCGGGGTGCCGTCGGGGCGGACCGGGCCGTAGGAGTCGAGGGTGAGGGTCAGCCACATCGAGGGTCGGAAGGTGGAGCCGTCGGCGGCGGTGTAGGTCTTGCCGACGGTGCGCCGTTCGACCTTGCGCCGGGGCAGCTCGGGTGCGTCCTGCCGGCGTTTGGTGGACCGCTTGCGGCGGGGGCCGGGGTCGTCGTCGCCCTGGTCGTCGTCGGCGGTGGCGTGAGGTGGTCCGACTCGGCCGCGTAGGCCCTCGGCGGCGATGGCTTCCTCTACCTCGCGGATGGCGTCGTCGAGGTCGGCGAGCTGGTCCCACTGGGCGGCGCGGTCGGCTTCGTCGCGGGCGAACTCCAGGTGCGCGCGGAAGAGGATCAACGACTTCTGTGCGTCCGTGGCGGGGTCGGGGGCGGGTAGGGGTTCGTCGTCGCGGTGCCAGCCTTCCCGGATCTGGGCTTGGCGCAGCCGGCGGTTCTTCTTGGCGCACGGCGGGCACTTGTCTTCCCGGGTCGCGCCGCAGGGCAGGTCGATGACCTCGGTCAGGCCGGTGGCGAGATCGGTGCGGCGCATGGCGAGCGGGCGAACGCAGACGCCGTACTCAGCGGCGATCTCTTTGAGGACGTCGACGGAGCGTGGGAGTGCCATGCGGGCCGCCCGTGACCCCGGCCGGGGAGGGTCAGCCGGGGTCGGGGCGGGTTCGAGGCCGGGCAGGGTCGCAGCGGTCAGGGTCGAGGCCATGCGCCTCCCCGAGATCCGTTCGGGCCAACAGTGGTGGGATGCTTCGTCCGTGGAGTCGCGTGCCTGGCGGTACAGGTTCGATGAGGTCCCGTGGCACGACATCGATGACTGGTTCCGGCATCTCGCGCAGCGACACCCCACCTTCCAGCACATGGCGGCGGTGGTGGAGAGCGTTCTTTCCTGCGACGGTCCCGTCCGCCTCGCCGCCCTCACCTCCATGCACGACCTGGTCGTGACTCCTCGACCGGCACCCGATCAACCGCCGATCGAAGTGGTGATCGTTCGGTCGCCCTCGTCCGGACGGGTCGAACCGGGCCAAGTTCTGATCGAGTACCGCAGTACCTCCGGGCACGACGACACGGTCACTGGCCCCTCGGAGGAGGCAGTACCGCTGTTCTGGCGCTTCATGACTGAGAAGTTCGACGTTGCGCAAGGCCCGTAGAGCTACGGCGCCCCGCCCACCCAGCCTCATCGGATGATCCCGACGACGTGGGGCCGGTTGGGCTGAATCACACCGCGCGGGGGCAGCACCGCAGCCGGGGCCGGGACGGTGGCCGGGACCGGTGCCAGGACGGCAGGCGAGGTCGGGCGGTGGTCCGGTTCCGGTTCGGTGGTGACCTGCTCCGGTGCCTCACGCAGGTCCACCGAGGGCCGAGCCGAAGCCGGGGCGGGAATCGGTGCCGGCGGTGGGGTGGCAGGGGCGTTGGAGAGGACGACCTTCACCAGGGCGAGGAAGGCCAGGGAGGGTACGGCGGCGACGATCCAGCCCCACACGGACGGTTCGGCTTCGGCGACCTGCGCGGCGAGGGAGAGCAACGCGAACGCGACCAGGAGCGAGGCGACCAGGCCGACCGGACGGCCGGCGCGTCGACGGGCGCGTAGTTCGAGGCCGAGGTAGATGGTCATGAGTTCGACGGCTACGGCGTTGGCCCAGCCGATCCAGTGGGGTTGGCCGTGGGCTACGGACAGGTCGTGGACGTGGGTGAAGGCCGCGGCGCCGGCCATGGTGCCGATGGCGAGCAGGATCACCAGGCGTACAGCCGACTCGGTACGCTCGGTCATCACTGCGCCCCCTTCGGCTTCTCGCGGATGGTCAGGTCGATGCGGATGCGCCGGCCCTCCATGTCGGGGCGACGGTTGATGAGGTAGGCCAGGCCGTGCAGGGCGGCGGCGCTCTGGTCGGCCGGGCCGACGAGTCGGACGTACAGCGGGCGGCGGAGGCGGTTGGTCGAGCAGGTTGCGCAGCGCATCAGGCAGCAACGGCCCGGACGGCTTACGCGGCAGCGGAAGGCGGACCGGTTCGGCGGCGGTTTCCCGGCCGACCTGGGCGAGGATGTCCGCCGCGTCAGCCGGGGCCGGGCACCGCCGCGCCATGTCGCGGATGTCGTCATCGCTGACGTAGGAGAACCGGACCCGCATAGGGTCGGGGGTGCCGTCGAGGATCACGTACCCGACACCCTTCGCCCATCGGGGCATCTGATCCGCGAGAGCGCCCCGGTTGCGGGCACCGTCACCAAGGACCATGTCGACCTGGGACGCCTCGGTCAGCCCCAGCGCGATCCGGGTCGGGAACAGGTCCCGGAACGGCAACACCTCCTTACGTGGGTCCTGCAACGCCGCCACCACCAGCACCCCGACCCCGGCACCCTGCGACAGCAACAACCCCAGCGAGCCCGCGATGCGCTTACGGAGGTCGACGTCTTGCAGGTACGCCGTCAGTGCGGCCATCTCGTCGATGACGACCACGACCAGGGGGTCAACCTCGGTCGGCGTGTGCACCCGAACCGTGCCGGCCAATCGGGTCTGGCGCTCCCGCAGGACGGTCACGGCCTCGTCGAGCAGATCCGCCATGGCCTCGAAGGACTTGCAGGCGAACCGGGCGAACATCGGCCGACCGAGCGCGAACTCCATCCCGCCCTTCGGGTCGATCACCCAGAGCCGCATCAATCCGGAGGCGATCCCGTCGCCAAGGACCCGAACGAGCGACCACAGCACCGAGCCCTTCCCCGACCGGGTCGCCCCGCCCACCAGGACGTGAGTAGCGAGCAGGTGCAGCGACCAGGTACGCAGGTCTTCCCGCCGGGCCAGCGGCAGCGCGGTGAAGTCCGGCACCGCCGGCACCGGGAACGGCGGCACCAGCGTGCGCAGGGCATCGGTACGTACCAACGCCAGGTAGACCACCGTCGGCCGATCCCGGTACCGCACCCGGTCGACCAACCGCAGCACCCAGGCACCCCGACCGGTACGGGTCGGAGCGTCGTCGGGACGTTCCGTGTAGACCCGGGCGTACCGCCGGCCGAAGGCGTAGGCCACCGCGCCTGGTTCGACAGCCTGTGGGGCACCATCGCCCGTGAGTACGCCTCGTGACCGCCGCCGACCTGGCGAAGGTGATCAACCGCGCCCGCGTGATCCTGCTCGACTTCGACGGCCCCGTGTGCAGCATCTTCTCCCAACACCCGGCGTCGACCGTCGCCCACGAGTTGCGCCGGCTGCTCGTCGACCAGGCGGTGACCCTGCCGCCCGAGATCCTGGCCGAACGCGACCCGCTCGCCGTGCTCCGCTTCACCGCCACCGTAGGGCGCCCCACCGTCGTCCGCCTGGTCGACAAGGCCCTGACCCACCAGGAAGTCACCGCGGCCCGCACCGCCGAACCCACCACGTACGGCCGGGAAGTCGTCGTCGCCGCTCACCAGACCGGCCGCAGGGTCGCCGTGGTGTCGAACAACTCGGCCGACTCGGTTCACGCCTACCTACACGCCCGTCGACTGATCGGATACGTGCACCCGGTCATCGGCCGACCCGAAGCCGCCCCCGAGCGGATGAAGCCGGACCCGTCCCCGGTGCTGGACGCTGTGCGGGAACTCCGTGCCGATCCAGCGGAATGCGTCCTGGTCGGGGATTCGGTCAGCGACATTGAGGCCGCCCACGCCGCCGGGGTCGCCGCCATCGGGTACGCCAACAAGCCCGGCAAGCGCGAACGGTTCGCCGCCGCAGATGCCGTCATCGACAGCATGGCCGAACTGGTGGCCGCCTTCGCTGTCGACGAGCTGTAGCACTTTCTAAACTGACAGAGCATTACAAACAATTCCATTTGGAAAAAGGGACCGCAGATTACAGAATGAAACGACCATTATCATGATCGAAGCCACATCGCGACCAGCCCGGACCCTGGACCGCCTCACCCCTGCCCAGGCGCACCCTCTCCGCTCTCGCGAGCCAGTCGTAGGATCGAATCATTAGATTCGGGCGAGAAAGAACCAGTTCCGATATGCGCTCATTGTCATCCAACGTGCGCTTATGTGCACGCCCAATAACTACCACACCGACCGCCGTAGTATCCAAATTTGGATAGGAGGATGAAAGGGAATCCCGACCTGTCCTCCTCAGCCAACCTCGCCACCTTTCAATCTGGTCGATACCCTCCCTCAGTTGCCCGGACGGCTCACCCCTACGCCTACCAGTGCCGCGATCCGGGTTGCCGATATTGAACAGATGAGTATCAGGACGTTGCAACTCAATTATGTACCAGGAAAGCCCTCCGCTGTTCAGGCGAGCCACCATAAAGTCAAGCTCGAATTCACGCGCAAACCAGGGGTGGGGCTTGACCCAACAACATCCTAGACCTAGGTCATCTGGAGCGACAAGATGCGGGTGAGAACCAAGAACGCGCTGCATTTCCAACTCACCCTTAGCCGCATTCAGGGTGCGGTTATAAAGCTCAAGCGGGCCGGAGTCTGTTCCTTGGTCGCAGACCCTTACAAAGCCGCTTCTCCGCAACGTTTGATCGTAGCCTCGAACAATTAAATCCCAATCCATTGCTGGCAGCTCTCCTAGCAAAGTAGAAGCTGTTACCGACGCGGCATCTTACAGCAGATACGACCACCGCGAGATAAGGCGAGCGAGCGGCACCGGTCAGGGTGCGGGCTGTCCTTCAAAGCCTCCACACCCCGACCGATCACGAAGGAGAGCGAGATGCCCAACTTTCCCCATAACCGTGCAGCGAGGAACGTGGCACCTCACGAAGGCCGAAAGCCACAGCCTCCGAGAGAGTACGAAGAAAGCACCGAGCGCTATGTGATACACCTTCCCTTCAACGCTTCAACGCTCGACGACGCCATGACTTTTGCGGCGCAGATTGCAGGCGTAATGGCGTTCGCACCCAGCGTTGAGCACACCGAAATTACTATCAGCTTGGAGGATGAGCAAAATCGACATTATCGAATAATCTGCGGCCTCAGAACAGCCGCAGGTTCTCGTTGCGATCGCCGCGAGGGCCACTTGCCCCCCTGCCTCCCCCTATAGCAGTACGAGGAGAGGGAATGCTGCCGGGCTTGATGAGGTCGATTTTGGCTAACGCAACACCCAGTCCAGCCCCATGGATAGCACGGACCGCAAGGTCGAGATTTACCTTACTGAAAAAGAACAGCGAATCAGCGATCCTTCCCGGCCTGTCCGTAGCTATTGCAAAGACGACCTTCCAGCTCTCAAAGTCTCCGACGCGAGGAACTCCCACCAATCGGCCAAGGTGCTGGAGGACGACACCCCGGTATTGCCTATTGTCCCTGAAGAGCCGCGCCGACACCGACCCCTGGGCAAAGAGATGCGAAAGAGTAGGCGACGATCGGTCCATCTTTTTTACACAAATCATTTCTTTACGCTTCGTCAGCAAATCACAGATTTCCACTTTTAGGTTCTTGCCACCTTTGGCGTAGAACAGTGACTTATCTAGCACGACATGATCGTTGCCCGCCAACGCCTCAAGGTTATATTCACCCTCATCCTCCGCCCCCGAAACCCAAGAACGAAGAGAAAGATCGCCAGTCAAATCAGGTATGCTCCGGACGCGTTCTTGCAGATTACTAAGGTGGTCTTTGTCAATACGGTACCAAGCGCCAGAGCAAGGCGCGTACACCTCCTCCCCCAACTCAATCTCAGTCACCACGTAAGGCATGAGCGAGGTCTTGACTGGCTTCTCAATTCCATCAAAATAGGCGTGCACTTGGAGAGACCTCATCGGGTCAGGAATCTCCCACCGCGACATAACCTCCAAGATGACGCTCCTGCTTAACTCACCTTGGACCTGAAGAGATTTCCTTCCCCATTTGAGAAGAAAACGGTCAGGGCTAGCCAAACGATCCGAGTCAGGGTTCATGAAATCTACTCCCTCGCCGCCAGAAAGAAGGAGTTCATCCACCTTCGCTTTAAGCTTCGAGTGGAGTTCACCTCTTGTCCGAGGGACGCGAGTGAAGTAGTCAAGGAAAGGGAACTTCTCCTTGTACTCCCGAGACTCATATGCTGCAACTACCTCATCGAGCTTCTGGGGCAACGACGTATAGCTGAACGATTTCATTGTGAGTCGCAGGGAGTCGCCACCTGCAATTCCGGTACCAATCTCTTCCGGCGGCTTGCCTTCCAGGTACCGCACAAGGTCAACCGTGGGTTCAATGCCAAGACGGTGCAGAGAGCCGGCCGACGGCATCGAAACCACTTGACTACGCCCCGACCCGGCAATCGCGCGCGTATCAACGCCTTTTAGCGCCTCAGCATCAATTACGTTCGCCGCCACCCTCAGGCCAAACCCAGCTTCAATTTTGCTTGAATCAACCGCGTGGCGACCAGTCCCATAGACAAGCAGGAATTTATGCCCATGACGCTTAACTTTGACCACCGCGCCCGTGCTTTGATTCTTAAGCCCTATTATCTCTTTAGCCTTTTGATTAAGCGCTATCAACATCAGGTCTTCCTGCCATTTCGGCACATTCACCTTAGAAGATTTTACGTGTAATCCGATTTCCAAGCCTTCGATCTCCCTGACCGCAACCTCTTTATAATCTTCATCGATTACAGCCCTCAAACCCCACTCACCCTCGTCAAGATCATCGCGAAGCTTGAACAGAACCAGATCCACTCTTCCCCCTAAAGACAAGGAACAGACCAGGTTATCGAACCAAGCGGAGCCGGAATATCCAGATAGCGGCCTTGACAACACAGTGCGGCATCTTCCGGATTTGACAGAGGAAGAGATTAGAATTCAGTCGGATTTGCGACGGGCCGTTGACGTGAGGTGAGCGCGTCAAGCGCACTCACCTCGCGAAGAGGATTCAGCCGGCAAGGTCAGCCAGGTGAGAGTTGCCGAATAGTTCTTTTGTAGATCAAGGCACCGCGCTCCGCGCGGTGCGGGGCGGCAAGCCCGGCCGGCGGTAAGCCGCCGACAGCCACCGGGACACCGCCCCATCAACCAGAGGGACCAGACCCGGCGAGGCCGTGACGGAAGCCGGCCGGTCGGACTGGTCGCGTGGTCGGGGCTTCCGGCTGCCGCACCAGTCCAACCCCGGGACTGGCTTGCCACTGGCTCATCCCATCGCGGCACGCAGCTCCACGGCCAGGACGTGCCCGGCCCTCCCCCGCAGCCACCGGCGCGCCCGCACACGGAACCCGCGCTGGCCCCGCAGAGACCCCACGACGGGAGCAGCACGGCCGACCCGAGGCTAGGCAACTGAGCCGGCGCTCAGGGCGTCTCCAGGGCGTGAGGGCGTCGTCAGGGCGTCAAAAGCCGGCCAATGTTGACCATGAACGACCATCGACGCCCGAACATAGAACCAGCTCAGAGCCTTGATCACGGCTCTGAGCTGGTGGGCGACGGACGAGTCGACCTGTACGCCGGATTCTGTGCGCGACGCGTACCCCTTGCGGGGTCCGCATCGGCGGCGGCCATCCATCTCGGCCTACCGTTGCCGGCAGGCTCCAGCGGCCTACCCGCAGACATCGGGCGGGCAGCCCTCAAGCGTCTGCGCCGGGTCGTCAGCTTGCGATGACGGCCCTTGCTTGGCCTTGCTCCGGGTGGGGTTTACCGAGCCACCCCGGTCACCCGGGGTGCTGGTGGGCTCTTACCCCACCGTTTCACCCTTACCGTCCCCGTACGGGGTCGGCGGTCTGTTTTCTGTGGCACTGTCCCGCGGGTCGCCCCGGGTTGCCGTTAACAACCACCCTGCCCTGTGGAGTCCGGACGTTCCTCGGCGACGGGCCGGAGCCCGTCGACGCGACCGCCCGGTCGACTCGTCCGTCGCGTCCTCATCCTAACGACCGGCCGGGCCAGCTTATTGCGGCCCCGCCCCGGCGGGCGCTGAGGCCCGCCGCGCTCAGGTGGCCGGTACGGAGTTGCGCATCATGGTGCCGACGAGCACGGTGGCCTGGCGGCGGCTGAGCAGTCGGCCGAAGACGTCGGTGGCGATCCGGTTGGCCCAGCCGGCCACCACGCTTGGCGGCGGGTTGCGGCGGTCGAGGGCGGTCAGGGCGGTGCGGACCACCTTGGCGGGGGGCATCCGTCGGGTGCCGCCGTCGGCACCGGAGCCGGCGACGTCGAAGAACTCGGTCTCGGTGGCCCCGGGCAGCAGGGTCAGCACGCGCAGTCCGGTGTTGCGCGACTCGTACCAGAGGGCCTCGGTGAAGCTGAGGACGAACGCCTTGGTGGCGCCGTACACGGCCATGGTGGGGTCGGGTTGGTAGGCCGCCACGCTGGCCACGTTCACCAGGAAGCCGTCCCCGCGGCGGCGGAGGCGTTCGATGAAGGTGCGGCTGATCTCCACGACGCTGGTGACGTTGAGGGCGATCTCGGCGGCGAGGCGGTCCGGGGCCTCGGTGTGGAAGAGGCCGTGGGTGCCGAAGCCGGCGTTGTTCACGATGCTGGTGATCTCGATGCCCCGACTGTGCAGCTCCCGGTCGAGCAGGCCACCGATGTCGGGCGTGGTGAGGTCCAGGGCGAGGGCGGTGGCCTCGACCCGGTGTCGGGTGGCGAGTTCGGTGGCGAGGGCGGTGAGCCGGTCCTGGCGGCGGGCGACGAGCACGACGTTGGCACCCCGGGCGGCGAGTTGGCGGGCGAACTCGGCGCCGATGCCGGCGCTGGCGCCGGTGACGAGGACGGTCTGGTTGCGGTAGTCGATGGCGTTCATGGCGGGCCTTCCCCGAGCCGGGCGGTCGGTCACTGTCGAATGACACCGTACGACTTTCTGGCACTGAGTGTCAATGGGACACTTGGGGTCATGGTGGCTAGACTCGTCCGGAGGAGGCGAGAGCATGAGCAGTGAGGGCCTGTGGAGCCGCACCCGGCGTACGGCGATCGCGGAGATCACCGAGGTCGCGATGGAACTCTTCCTGACCAGGGGATTCGAGGCGACCACCTTCGACGACATCGCCGCCGCCTCGGGCGTCTCCCGGCGCTCGGTGCTGCGCTACTTCGGCACCAAGGAGGACATCGTCCTGGGCCGGTTGGCAGGTGAAGGCGCCCACGCCCGAGCCGTGCTGGCCGCGCGGCCCGACGACGAACCCCTCTGGACCGCGCTGCTGAACACGATGGTGACCCTCAACGAGGACTCCGGCGTCGACCAGGAACGGCTGCTCAAGGTCTCCGAGATGATGTACGGCACGCCGTCGCTGCGCGCCCGCAGCGTCGAGAAGCACCTGCGCTGGCAGACCGACCTGCTGCCCGAGGTCACCCGCCGGCTCGGCGGCGACCCCGACGACGACCTGACCGCCCTGCGGGCCGCCGCCGTCGTGGCCGGCGCGGTCGCCTGCCTGGACGCCGCTGGCGAGATGTGGACCCGACAGAAGGGTACGGTCCCCCTCCGCGACCTGCTGACCACCGCCTTCGACTCGCTGCGGGACGCCGCCTGAGGCGCACCGCCCGCGCGGCCTATGCTGTGCCGGCTGTCCGAACAGGATGAGGAACGATGCGACGTCGAATCGGTGGTACGGCACTCGGGCTGCTGGTGGGCGTACTCCTGACTGGTTGTGGTGCGGCGGACGGTGCCGCCGACGACGCGGTCCGGGCCGGCGCGGCGGCCGGGAGCCCCACCCCGGGTGACGCCGCGCCGTTCGTGCCGGAGGCGGGGGTCTGCCACCCGGAGGTGGAGACGATCGGCTACCGGGCGCTCTACACGGTGGTGGACTGCGCGAAGGTGCACAAGACCGAGACCGTGCACGTCGGGGCGTTCACCGGCGAGGATGCCGAGCGCCGGACCACCCCGGCGGTCGGCTCGGATCCGATGCGGGAGGCGTTCGACGCCTGCGACGCCAAGGTGCGGACGTTCGTGGGGGGCGACTGGCGGGACGGGTTGCTGACCGTGCAGGTGGTGGTGCCGGAGCCGAAGGAGTGGGAGGCCGGCAGCCGTTGGTACCGCTGCGACGTCTTCGCCCTGCCCGCGGTGGACGGCAACACCGCCCGGAAGAACCCGGACGACCGGCCGGTGGAGCGGGACGGGTCGCTGCGCGGGATCCTGACCAGGTCGTCGCCGCTGGCGCACGGCTGCTTCACCGGCGGCGAGGACGAGTGGCTGGCGCCGGTGTCGTGCAGCAAGCCGCACCGCTTCGAGTACGTCGGGGTCTGGACCGCGCCGGACGGACCGTACGAGCAGGCCGACCGCGACCCGGACGCCGTCCACGACCGCTGTGGCGCGGTCGTCGTCAAATACACCAGGGGTACGCCGAACGCGAAGCTCACCCGGGCATCCGGTACGACGTTCCGACTGCCCTCGCCACAGGCGTGGGAACGGGGTGACCGGGGCATCCGCTGCTTCCACTGGTCCGCCGACCGGGACCGGACCCGCTCCCTGAAGGGCTGACCGGGTCCGGCGTACTAGCCTTCCGGACCATGGATGTGCCCGACGCCGGACTGCTGCTCGACGGCCTGCTGCTGGTCGTGGCCGGGTTGGCGGCGGGGACCGTCAACGCGGTGGCCGGCGGCGGCTCGCTGCTGACGTTCCCGGCGTTGCTCGCGGTCGGGCTGCCGCCGGTGGCGGCGAACGTCAGCAACTCGGTGGCGGTCTGCCCCGGATACCTGGCGGCGGTGGCGGGCAGCCGGACAGATCTGCCGCCCCGGCGGGACTGGCTGCCGCTGCTGCCCACCGCGGTCGTCGGCACGCTGGGCGGGTGCCTGCTGCTGTTGGGTACGCCGGCTCGGGCGTTCGAGCTGGTCGTACCCTTTCTGGTGCTGGCGGCGACGGCGGTGCTGGCCTTCCAGGGGCCGTTGCGGCGGCTGGTCGGGCACCCCCGCGACCTGGGGCCGCGTCGCCGGACGGTGACGCTGCACCTGATGGTCGCGGTCGGCGCGGTGTACGGCGGGTACTTCGGCGCGGCGCTCGGGGTGATGCTGGTGGCCGGGCTGGCCCTGGTGCTGGACGCCACGATGGCCCGGGTGAGCGCGCTGAAGAACCTGCTCTCGGCGGTGATGGGGCTGACCACGATCACGGTCTTCGCGCTGTTCGGGCCGGTGAACTGGGCAGCCGTCGCGCTGGTCGCCCCGGCCACGCTGGTCGGTGGGTACGCGGGGGCGCGGTTGGCGCGACGGCTGCCGTCGGCGGTGCTCCGGGTCGTGATCGTGATCTTCGGTACGGCGATCGGCGGCTACCTGTTGTTCCGCGCGTTGCGCTGATCCTCCCCGGCCGCGGTGCGCGCCGCCGGCGGTGCCGGCGTGTCCGCCGTCGGCGGTGCTGTGCGCGGTGCTGGGGTGTTTGGAAGGGACCCTTCCTCTACAGAATCCGTTAACAGGGGGCCCTTCCTTACCTCCGACTCGGTGAAGTAGTCGTCGGGGAGGGTGTGGTCGCCGGTGTCGGTGCGGCCGGCTGCGCGTAGGGCCAGGGTGAGCAGGGCGGCCACGGCCAGGTTGACCCCGACGGCGACGATGCCCACGTAGATGGTCCGCCGGGTGTCGAGGCCGAAGTCGGCAAGCGGGAAGGCCGACCCGCCGAAGTGCCGGCGGCCGGTCGCCGCGTTGGGGATCTGGTAGAGCATCCACATGCCCAGGCCCATGCCGGCGGCCCAGCCGGCGATCAGCGCGCCCTTGTGGAACCAGCGGGTGTAGAGGCCCAGGGCCACCGCCGGCAGGGTCTGCAGGATGATCACGCCGCCGATGAGCTGCAGGTCGATGGAGAACTGCGGGTCGAGGAAGACGATGCAGGCCACTGCGCCGACCTTCACCACCAGCGAGGTGATCTTCGAGACGTTCGCCTCCTGGGCGGCGGTGGCGGCGGGGCGCAGGTACTCCTTGTAGATGTTGCGGGTGAACAGGTTCGCCGCCGCGATCGACATGATCGCCGCCGGGACCAGCGCGCCGATGCCGATGGCGGCGTAGGCCACCCCGGCGAACCAGTCCGGGAACTGCTGGTCGAAGAGGACCGGTACCACGGTGTTGTTGTCCACGCTGCCCTCGGTGGCCCCGGGCAGCGGCGTCACCCCGGCCGCGATGGCCATGAACCCCAACAGCGCGATCAACCCCAACAGCAGCGAGTACGCCGGCAGCGCGGACATGTTCCGCTTGACCACGTCCCGGCTGCGGCTGGCCAGTACGCCGGTGATGCTGTGCGGGTAGAGGAAGAGGGCGAGCGCGGAGCCGAACGCCAGGGTGACGTACTGCAGCTGGTTGTCGGCGGTGAGCAGGATGCCGTCGTTGGGGTTCGGAGTCGCGGCGAACTTCGCGTCGGCCGCGTCGAAGATCGCACCCCACCCGCCGAGCTGGTACGGCAACCAGATCACCGCCACCAGGATCACGACGTAGATCAGGGTGTCCTTGACGAAGGCGATCAACGCCGGGGCGCGCAACCCCGACTGGTACGTGTACGCGGCCAGGATGGCGAACGCGACGATGATCGGCAGGTGCCGGGCGAGGGTGCTCTCCCCGGTCACGCCCATCGTCTTGAGCACCGCCTCGATGCCGACGAGCTGCAACGCGATGTACGGCATGGTGGCGACGATGCCGGTGATCGCGATCAGCAGCGCCAGTACCGGCGAGTCGAACCGCTTACGGACGAAGTCGGCGGGGGTGACGAAGCCGTGCCGGTGCGAGACCGACCAGAGCCGACAGAGCACCAGGAAGACCAGCGGATACACCACGATGGTGTACGGCACGGCGAAGAACCCGGCCGCCCCCGCGCCGAACATCAGCGCCGGCACCGCCACGAAGGTGTACGCGGTGTAGAGGTCCCCGCCCACCAGGAACCAGGTGATCCAGCCGCCGAAGCTGCGCCCGCCCAGCCCCCACTCGTCGAGGTGCGCCATGTCCTTCGGCGCGCGCCACCGGGCGGCCACGAACCCCATCCCGCTGACCAGCCCGAACAGCGCCGTGAAGACGATGATCTCGGTGAGGTGTTCCCGCCACATCAGTTGTCACCCGGCTTACGGGTCATCCGGTAGACCAGCGAGGTGGTGCCGACCCCGAGCAGGATGAAGGCCAGTTGCAGCCAGTAGAAACGGGGGAACCCGAACAGGCGCGGCTGGTCGGCGTTGAACAGCACCGGCAGCAGCGGAACCAGGATCGGGACGAAGAGCAGCCAGTTCCACCGGCTGTGGTCCCTGGCCCGGGATCGGCGGGCCGACCGGGTTCGGGGTTCCGGCTCCGGCGCTTCGGACATCTGACACTCCTCCGGTGGGTGGCGAATCGGACCGCCGGAGGCTACGACCGGGTGACCGCCGTCACGTTACATCGGAGGGTGACGGTGCGCTCAACGGAGCGCATTCTGCGCCGAACGGCATCTGTCGATCTCTACCCGGTCAGGCACGGGCCCGGGTGGCTGGCTTGCCGACCCGGGCCCGGCTGCGTCCCGTGCTTGTTTGGAAGGGGCCCTTCCTATACAGAAAGCGTTAAGAGGGGGCCCTTCCTTACCGGTGGGCGGGGCGGACGGCTACGCCGCTACCGGGTCCGCGCCCCCGCTGCCGACCATCACCGACTCGACCGGCTCTGCCTCGACCGGGCCGGCACCCCACCACTGGCGACAGGTGCGGTCCTGCTGGTGGGGGCGTTTTCCACCGGTGACGTCCCGGATCGCAGCGCCGCTGCCGCACTCGACTTCACCGTATGGCTGGCGGCCAGCTGATCCGCCCGCTCGTTGATGGACCGCTGCCTCACCTTCAACCTGTACATCGGAAGCGGCGTCTCGGTGACGCTCTCCGGACGAAGCGCGACCGCAGCCGCGTGCAGGACTTCGGTCAGATGTTTCAGCTGTGACTTCGCCACGTCCCGCACCACTGCGGCGGCCTGTGGTCTGTCCGCGGCCAGCCACTCCTTCTCACACTCCCGGAGGAACTTGATGGCCTCCACGTGGAAGACCGACGTCCGGGCCAACACCGCTACGGCTGCTCCTCGGTCCTCGACCAGGTCGATCTCCTCCAGGCGCGCCTTGGCCGCTCGTTGACTGTCGGCGGCCATTTCCACGTACCTGCCGGCGTTGTAGGCACTTGTCCGGTGATTCTCGGCCGCTGTGTAGCGGAGCTCACCGAAACGCCTGTTGAAGCCTTGCAGTGCCTCCCACGCGTAGGAGAGCTCCTCCTGCTCGAACTCCTCGAACAACCTGCCCGCCCGATCGATGTTCGGCATGTCCTGCCCTTCGCTCCTGGGGTCGCACCTGCACGACCGTCTGAGCTAACGACGACTCCCGCGCCCGCCAGTTCAACCCTGACCTGGGAAAACACGGTTCGCCGATCGGCGGTTACCCTCGGCGACCGGCCCCGGTCGGGCGCGTTACGACGTCCAGAGCAGGGCGCGGCCGAGCTGGGGCTGGAGGCCCTTGGGGTGCAGGCGGAACGTCGGGGACGTACCGATCAACACCACCGGGTTGCCGGCGGCGGCGAGCCCCCGGACGATGCTGGCCTGGCCGGCGGCGGCCGACCGGCCGGTCCCGCCGTCCCGGGCCCACCAGCCGGCCAGCAGCGGATCGGCCGCGTACGACTGCTCCACCACCGCGTTGCCACCGAGGTTGGTGAACCAGACCGGCTGGCTGACGAACGAGTGCGGGATCGCGCTCGTGCTCACCGGGCCACCGTGGTTGACCACGTTGACCACCCCGCTGGCCAGGCTCGGGCCGGCGGTGGCGGTGGCGGACAGCAGACCGGTGTCGGTGCTGACCCGGGCCCCGGCGGTGCCCAGGCCGACCAGGCCGCCGCCGCGGGCCAGGAAGGCGTCCAGAGCGGTACGGTTCTCCGTGGTCAGGGTCGCCACGTTGAGGGTGCCGGCGACCAGCAGCACGTCCACCTCGGCGGTGAGCGTGCCGGCCAGCGTCGCGGCGGTCACCGGGCGGGCCTCGAAACCCAGCGCGCCGAGGGTGTCGCGGGCCTCGACGCCGCCGAGGTAGCCGACGACGACCTTGTCCAGCCGGGTGCCCCGCCAGCCCTTCGGCGCGGCACCGAAGGTGACCCCGTGGGCGCGTACCGCCTCCCGGGCGAGCTTGCGGTTGGCCGGGGTGCCGGGCACGACCACCGAGCCGTCGGCCAGGCGGTGCACGGCCACGCCCCGGTCGAGCAGCGAGTTGACCACCCTGAGGTCGACCGCGTCGCGCAGGTCCAGCCGCAGGTCACCGTTGCCGCCGGGCAGGTCGCCGGTGGCGACGCCGTCGTACACCCGGTCCAGCTTGACGTTCGGCAACTTCTTGTCCCAGAGGGTGTCCACGGTGGCGCCCCAGGTCAGACCCTGACTCCAGGCCGCCGGCCCGGCGTACAGGTCGTCGACCCGGTCGGTGAGATCGATGCCCGGCTCCAGCAGCGAGTTGACCAGTCCGCGCTTGGGCTGGTGC
Source organism: Micromonospora yangpuensis (assembly GCF_900091615.1). NCBI lineage: Bacteria > Bacillati > Actinomycetota > Actinomycetes > Micromonosporales > Micromonosporaceae > Micromonospora > Micromonospora yangpuensis. The sequence goes on from NZ_FMIA01000002.1 coordinate 4,758,390, forward strand.
AGGTCGACGACGTACGAGCCGGCCGGGTAGGACTTTCCATTGGCCTTGAACGACTTCTTGGCCTGCCACACCCGGCCGCCACTACCGATCAGCAGGTCGACCAGGCGGGCCGCCGCCGGCTCCGAACGCTGGGCGGTGCCGACCGGGATCACGTACGCCCGGGGAAAGGTCGTGTTGTAGTTGTCCTCCGGGCCCCAGCCGGGCACGAACCCGTCGGGGATGTCGCGCAGCGGCTCACCCTGCCAGCCACGCCGGTACACCTCGGCCTGGTCGTGCAGCAGTTGGGCCCGGTTGTCCTGGATGTAGCGCAGCGAGGTACGGATCGCCACCTCGTGCACGTCGGTGTTGATCGCGGAACGGCGGACCCGCTCGGCCGGCGACAGGTTGCTGCCACGCGGGTTCAACGGGGCCTCGATGGTGTACGGGATGCTGCTCTGCAACAGCGCGAACGACGGCACGTAGATCGGCGGGAAGTCGTCCCACACGCCCGGCTCGTCGTCGCGGAACGGGATCCGGGCCCGCTGGGTCTCGGCGTACCCGAGGTCGCGCAGATCGGACTCGATGGCCAGGGCGTTCGGCAGGGCATGCTTGATGAAAAGGTCGTACTCGTTGTTGACGTTGTGCGGCGGGGTGCTCGGGTGCAACAGCGTAGGGCTGACGTACCCGTGCAGGTCGAGGGTGATGATCGGCTTGCTGTCGATGGTCAGCTCGCGGATCAGGTTGGTCTCCGGCTGCGACACGATGGTCAGGTCGCGGTTGAGGTCGTACCCGTTGCCGTTGGCCCGGGTGCCGGCGACCCGGCCGTCCGGGTTGGCGGTGACGTTGAAGACCAGCCGGTTACGCTCCAACAGCCGCGCCACCTCGGGGCTGCGGTCGGTGGCCAGGTCTTCGATGACCCGCAGCGCGGCGTCGGTGCCCTCCCACTCGTTACCGTGGATGTTGGCGTTGACGAAGAGCGGGGTCTTGTACCCGGCGAGCAGCTTGCGGTCGCGTTGGGCCTTGACCGGTTCGTCCTCGATGAGCCGCTTCCAGGTCTCCTGCTGCTGGGCCTCCTGGCGGCTCTCCGGCGCGGTCACGGTAACCGCGTACAGGTCGTACCCGCCGGAGGACTTCCCGGCGACCCGGGCGGAGACCCGGTTGCTTGATCGCTGCAGGGCATTGAGCTTCGGGGCGATGTCGTCGTAGGCGACGGTGCCGATCGGCAGCGAGGCATCGGCCGGGTTGTCCGGCCAGACCGGCAGGACGTTCTGCTGCGGATAGCCGCGTACCGCGGAGACCTTGACCGGGCGCGGCGGGACCTCGGGCAACGCGGCGGTCGCCGCGGACGGCGCGGTCGCTGCGGACGGTGCGGTCGCTGCGGCCGGTGCGGTCGCTGCGGCCGGCGCGGCGGTCGCCGCGGGCGGCGCGGCGGTCGCCGCGGGCGGCGCGGCGGTCGCCGCGGGCGGGGCCAGGCCGAGGGTGGCGACCAGGACGCTACCCACCGCCGCCCCGGTCAACCGCCGCAGCCGGGCCACCGTGGACGGCGTCGGGTCGGGTGTCGTCGACGGAAGCGGACCGGCCGTTGCCGACTTGAACGGATCCCTCCGACTGAACGAGGCCTGGCTGGATGAGATCGGGCCGGACGGATCCGGGCTGGACGGGGTCGGGCCGGACGGATTCGGGCTGGGCAACAAGGAGTGTTCTCCTGTCGGGGGCAGCGCGCAGGCGGGCGTACCCGGGGGGCCGGAGACCCACGGGAGGACAGAGACGGCGACGGCGTGCGCGCGGAGGGAGGATGACCCGGCGTCAGAGGGAGCGTCGACAGGCGGCACTGGCGACGCGCAGGAGGTCGATGTGACCCCGCTTCGTCAGGTGAACGCTGCGCACGAGTTCGATCCTCGGCCGGACCGGGGCCCACTGTCAACGGTTTCCGGCCGGCAATCCCCTCCGAAGTGGTAGGGATTACCGGCCGGGGAGTTTGGAAGGGACCCTTCCTATACAGAAAGCGTTAAGAGGGGGCCCTTCCTTACAGGTGGGCGGTGTCGTTTACGGTGCGGACGGCCACGCCGCCGTCGGGGTACAGGTCCACGATGGAGATGCCCGCCGCGTCCAGGAAGAGCCGGTGCAGGAACGCGTCGTCGGCCGCCAGGGCGTCGCGCAGCGCCAGCTTGATCGGCGAGACGTGCGAGACCACCACCACGGTCTCCTTCGGGTACGCCGCACGCAGCGCCTCGACCGCCCGGCGCACCCGCAGGCCGACGTCGGTGAAGGATTCCCCGTCCGGCGGCGCGGCCCGGGTCGAGGCGAGCCAGGCGTCCAGCTCCCCCGGCCAGCCCGCCCGCACCTCGGCGAAGGTACGCCCCTCCCAGGCACCGAAGTCGCACTCGATGAGGTCGGGCTCGGTGCGTACCGGTGGGTCACCGACGGCGGCGGCGATGGCCTGCGCGGTCGCCGTACACCTCGACAGCGGGGAGCTGACCACGGCCGCGACCGTCGGGGCGAGGGCGGCCACCCGCTTGGCGGTGGCCTCGATCTGGGCCCGGCCCCGCGCGGAGAGCGCCACGTCGCCGCGACCGGAGTAGCGGCGCTGCTCGGTGAACTCGGTCTCGCCGTGCCGGACCAGAATCAGCCGGGTGGCGGTGTCGCTCGGCCGGGGCTCCCACGAGCCCTTCGCCCCGCCGGTGGCGCTCGACGCGCCCTCGCCGGCAGCCGGTGCCCCCGTGGTCCCGCCGGTGGCCGATTCGGCGGCCCCACCGGTGGCCGGTCCGGCGGTAGCGGTGGTGGTGGCCGGTTCGGCGGTATGGGTGCGGCCGGTGGCCGGGTCGGTGGTACGGGCGGTGGCCGGGTCGGTGCCGGCGGTCCGGGCGGTCGTGGCGCGGGCGGCGGCCTCCCGGGCCTGCTGGCGGGCGGCGGAGTCCGGGGCGGCGACCTCACGCGGCGGCTCGACGATCCGGGGGGCCGCGACGGTCGGGCGGGCCGGCGTCCGGCCGGCGGCCACGTCCATCGCGGCGTTGGCCAGGGCGTCGGCGTGCTTGTTGCGTTCCCGGGGGATCCAGCTGAACCGGACCGCGTCGAAGCGGCCGACCAGCGCCGCCGCCTGCGCGGCCAGCGGGCGCAGCCCCGGGTGCTTGATCTGCCAGCGGCCACACATCTGCTCGACCACCAGCTTGGAGTCCATCCGCGCGTCGACCTCGGCGGCACCGGCGTCGGCGGCGGCCTCCAACCCGGCGATCAGTCCCCGGTACTCGGCGACGTTGTTGGTGGCCACCCCGATCGACTCGGCGCGCTCGGCGAGCACCTCGCCGGTGGCCGCGTCGCGGACCACCGCGCCGTACCCGGCCGGGCCGGGGTTGCCCCGGGAACCACCGTCGGCCTCGATGACGACCTTGCGTCCCGCCACCGGACTACAGCCCGGACTCGTTGGTACGGACCATGATGCGCCGGCAGTCCTCGCAGCGCACCACCTCTTCCGGGTCGGACTTGCGGATCCGGGCCAGGTCCATGCCGGAGAGCTCCAACCGGCAGCCGCCGCAACGGCCGGCGGTCAGCAGCGCCGCGCCCAGCCCGGTGTCGGCCCGGATCTTGTCGTAGAGGGTCACCAGCTCCGCCGGCAGGTCGGCGGCGAGCGGCTGACGGGACGTCCGCTTGTACTCCTCCTCCTTGGCGATCTCGGCGAGGGTGTCGTCCCGACGCTGCTCGGTGGCCGCCCGACGCTCACGCGCCTCGGTCAGTCGCCGTTGGATCCCGTCCAGTACGCCCTGGGCGTCCTCGCGCTGCTGCATCAGCTCCAGCTCGGCGTCCTCCAGGTCGGACTGCCGCCGGTTCAGCGAGACCAGCTCGTGCTGCAACGCCTCCAGCTCCCGGGCCGGGCCGGTACCGGCGGCGAGCCGGTCCTCGTCCTTGGTCTTGCGGGCGCGTACCTGGTCGACATCCTTCTCCAGGCGGGCGATGTCACGATCCAGATCGTCCACGGTGACCTGGGCCCGGACCCGCTCGTCCTCCAGCGCGGACAGCTCCCGGGCCAGCGCGTCCAGCTCGGCGTGCTCGGGCAGCGTCCGGCGACGGTGCGCGAGCTGGGCCAGGTTCGTGTCGATCGCCTGAAGATCGAGCAGGCGACGCTGGACCTTGGGGTCTGCCTTCACGGGCGGGGCTCCTTGTCGTCCACGAGGTGCGGGTGGTGGTGTGCGGTGGAGCTGGCGGCGTGCACCGTCCACGGGTCGGTGGCCAGGTCGGAGACGTACCCCTCGACCCCGAGGGTGGCCCGCAGGTGGGCCGCCACGTCGTCCAGCCAGGGGCGTTCGGTAGCCCAGTGTGCGGCGTCGAGCAGGGCCGGACCACCGGCGGCCAGCTGCTCGCCGACCGGGTGGTGCCGCAGATCGGAGGTGAGGTACGCATCCACCCCGGCGGCCGTGGCCGCGGCCAGGAAGCTGTCCCCGGACCCACCGCTGACCGCCAGGGTACGGATCAACCGCTCCGGGTCACCGGCGGCACGTACCCCCCAGGCGGTCGGCGGGAGCACGGCAGCGGCGTGCCGGGTCAGCTCGGCGAGCGTCATCGGCCGGGGCAGCTCACCGATCCGGCCGATCCCCCGGCCCCCGGCGGGACTTCCCGGGCCACCGGCTGGGGTGCCGCCCCCCGCGGAGCCGACCGGGCCGGCGGGGCCAGCGGGGCCAGCGGGGCCGCTGGTCGCGGCAGAGCCGACCGGGCCGCTGGTCGCGGCAGAGCCGACCGGGCCGCTGGTCGCGGCGGGGCTGCCGGGGGTGGGTGGGTCCAGGGGGCGCAGGCCGGTCAGCCCGAACCGGGCCGCGAGTGCGTCGGAGACGCCCGGGTTGGCGACGTCGGCGTTGGTGTGCGCCACGTACAGGGCCACGTCGGCGCGGATCAGCTGGTGCACGATCCGCCCCTTCCAGGTGGTCGGCGCCACCGAGGAGACCCCGCGCAGCAGCAGCGGATGGTGGGCGACGATCAGGTCCGCACCGGCGTCGAGGGCCTCGGCGACCGTCTCCGGCACCACGTCGACCACGTACGCCACCCGGCCTACCGGGCTGGCCGGCTCACCCAGCACCAGGCCGACCCGGTCCCACTCCTGCGCCCAGGACTGCGGATACCAACGGTCCAGCTCGGCGACCACGTCAGCCACGGTGACAGCCTGGTCCGCACCCGAGTCGCCTGGACGGTCACTCAGGGTGCTCTGGTCGCCGGTCCGCGGTGCACTTGTGCTCACGGCGGGTCAGCTTACCGGCGTACCCCCGCCCGCCCGGCCACCCGGCCCGCCCCGCCCCGGTCAGGCGAGGCGAGCTCCCGTCCGGGCGAGCTTGTACCGGCCAGGCCGGCTGCCCCGGGCGGGCCGTCAGCCACCAGAGCGCCCCGGGCGGGCAGACCGGCCGCGCCCGTAAACCACCAGCCCGGGGTGGACAGGACCCGGGCGGTCCGCCGGCCGCCAGACCCGCCAGGCAGACCGGGCGAACCCGACCAGCCAGAGCCGGGCGGGCAGACCCGGGCGGGCCGTGAGCCTTCAGACTTGGGCGGGCGGGCCGTGAGCGGCCTTGATCGACTCGGTTGGGGCGATATTGCCGTATCAACCGGCCCCGGACACCGCCATTCCAGCCCAACCGAGTCGATCAACCCACGACCACCCCCAAAACGCGCTCCCCCAACGACCACAGCGACGACCGTGGCAACGACAGCAGCGACAGCAGCGACAGCAGCGACGACGACAGTGGCAACGACAGCAGCGACGACGACAGTGGCGACGACAGCAGCGGGGGCAGGGTTCAGCGCAGTGGAAGGCGGTGCTCAGTGTAGGGCGGCCAGGGGGGCCTGCCAGGGGAAGGCGTGCAGGTGGGCCTCGCTCTTCCCGGGCGGATGCAGCGGGAAGACGTGGTCGCCGAAGAGCACCGTGATGCCCCACCGGTCGAGCCGGGCCAGCGCCTCCTGGAAGGCCGGATGAACCGCCATCGCCGAGTTGGTGAACGGTACCGCCACGATCGGTAGCCCTCGGCCCTGCGCCTCCACCAGCAATCCCAGCACGAGGGTGTCGGTGATGCCGGCCGCCCACTTGGTGACCGTGTTCACCGTCGCGGGACAGACGATCATGGCGTCCGCCGGGGGCAGCAGGTCCGGGTCGCCCGGGTGCTTGTAGCGGCTGCGGACCGGGTGACCGGTCTGCCGGGCCAGGGTCTCGTGGTCGATGAACTTCTGCCCGTCCGGGGTGGTGACCACGCAGACGTCCCAGCCGTCGGCCTGGGCGGCGGCAACGAGCTGGCCCACCTGCCGGGCCAGGGGCGAGCCGCAGGTCAGCACGTAGAGCACCGAACGCCGGTGCGCCGGCCGGGCCCGGTCGCCGGGCCGCGCCGGCGCGCTCGACCGGACCGGCTCCCCCGACCCGCCGGACGCTCCGGAGCCCAGCGCCACATCCGAGCCCAGCGCCGCATCCGAGCCCAGCGCCGCATCGGAACCGAGGGCCACATCGGAGCCCCGCGCCGCCCCGAAGCCCAGGGCCTCCGCACCCAGCACCGCCCCGAAGCCAAGAGCCGCATCGGAGTCAAGAGCCGTGTCGGAGCCCCGGGCCGCCCCGGAGCCCCGGGCCGTTCCGGAGCCCCGGGCCGTTCCGGAGCCGGGGGCGCCCGGTGGGGTCGGGACGGTCACACGCCCACCCCCATCTGCTCGGCCAGTTCGGCGAGGTGGCTGGTCGGTGCGCCCCGGGTACGGCGTAGGACGTCGGCCATCACCTCGTGGGCGATCGGCCGGCAGCGGATCTCCGACGGGGAGAGCCGGTCGGCGCGCAGCAGCATCTCCCCGGCCGGGCCGACCTCGCCTACCTGTGCGTAGGCGCGGGCCAGGTCGAGCAGGTGGTGGGCGCGGCGCTCGGGCAGCAGCGCGTTGAACGCCGGCTCCGGCAGCCGCTGGTGGATCAGTACCGCCCGGCCCCCGTCACCCAGCTCCACCGCCGCGGCGGCCCGGTGCAGCTCGATGTTGGTCGGGCCGAACGACGTCCAGTAGTGGTTGTGGTCGCCGCCCAGCTCGGTGGCGGCCTCCTGGGCACCGGTGAGCAGGTCGTCGACGGTGGCCGAGTCACCGAGCCGGGCGGCGGCCATCACGGCCTGCAGCAGCAGGGTGCCGAACACCGACAGGTTCTCCGGGGTGACCTTCCCGGTGTCGGGGGCGAGCAGGTTGGCGATGTTGACGTTGAGTTCCAGGGCGGGCCGGGGCCGGCCCATGGCGACCAGCGCGTTGCAGACCCGGGAGGTCGCAATGCCGGCGAGCAGGGGGTCGTTGGCGCGCTGGGCCACCGCCGTGGCCCGGTCGGCGGCCAGCCAGGCCAGCTCGCCCTCGCCGATCCTGCGCAGCACCGAGGAGGCGATCTGGTACGCCTGGCCGAGCAGGTGGGCCGCCTCCTGGGCCTGGTCACCGGTGCACCCGGCATCGGCGGCCTGGGCGTCCCGCAGGAGTTTCGGCAGCGCCCGGGTGAGCAGTCCGTAGCGGCCGTACTGGTAGGTGAGCCAGGCGTGGTTGACCGCCTTGGTCATGTCGGCAAGCGGCGGTGGGCAGGGCGCCCCGGCGAAGTACGCGCTCATCGCGTCGTACCGTTCCAGGGCGGCCCGGATCTCCTCCACCTCGACCTGGTCGATGCAGCTCATCCCGTCGGTACGGCGCTCCGGGTCCTTGCCGAGCAGCAGCTGCACGTCGATCTCGAGGATGTCGGCGATCTCGTGCAGGACGGAGAACTTGTCCAGCCGGCGGACGCCCCGCTCGACCTTGTCCACCCAGCTCTTGGACTTGCCCAACCGGTCGGCGAACACCTGCTGCGACAGTTTGCGTCGGCTGCGCCAGTAGGCAACTCGTCGGCCAATAGGCAACTCGTCCATATCGGTCCTTTCCGGGCTCCGGTAGGGGCGGAGCTGGTCGTCTGCGGCGGCTCGCGCCATCCGCCTTGTGCAGGTATTCGCTGGTCGCACTGCCTGTACGTCACCCTGCCAGGCGGTCCTCATAACTTCGTGCAAGTTGCATCAGCCGTTCGTCGACTTAACGACCTCGGTTCAGGCGCAGTCACGGGCGCCCTATATGTGACCTGGCACCCAGACGGACGAAACGAGGGGAGATCGGCCATGTGGCGGAACGTGAAACCGCACGTCGCGCAGCTGTCGCCGTTGGAACGGGTCCGGTTGCGGAGGGTCGCCGTGCGGTACGCCCTGCACGGCTGGGAGGTGACGCCCGGGGCCTGTCTGGCCCGCAGCCGCTTCGTCTGCGGGCGGGCCGGCTGTCCCACGGTCGGCTGCCATCCGGCCCTGGAGAACTGGGAACGCGCCGCCAGTGCCGATCCGGCCCGGGTGGCCACCTGGTGGCACACCCGGCCACACGGGGTGCTGCTGCCCACCGGCCGGGCCTTCGACGTGCTGGATGTCCCCACCAACCTCGGCCGGTACGTCCTGGACACCGCCGGCTCACACCCGGCCGGTCCGGGCGTACGCGGTCCGGTGGTGGTGACCCCGACCGGCCGGTGGATGTTCCTGGTCCGTCCCGGTGACCCGCTGCGCCCGGAGTTGGAGCACTGCTTCCACGTGATCCGGCACGGCCTCGGCTCCTGGATCCCGGCCCCGCCGACCCGGCTGCCCGAGGGGCCGGTCCGCTGGGCGGTCGCCCCGGAACAGGCCCGCTGGCGGTTGCCCGACTCGTACCTGGTGCAGAACACGCTGATCGACGCGCTGCGCGCCACCGGCGTCACGTTCGGAGCCGAACTCCTGTCCAGCCATCTGCCCCTCCCCCGCCGCGCCACCTGATTCCGCACACCGCACAGGCTGTCCCGCCGAAGGGGCCGTACCGTCGGACAACGTCGCACTTCCGGACCGATCCGGCCGCCCCGCCACCGCCGGACCGCCGGAAAGCACCCGGCCCGCCACCGCCGGACCGCCTGGCAGCCCCCGCCCCGGCGATGCCGGGCCGCCGCACCGGCACGTCTCACCCGGCCAGCGGGAGGTCGGTGGAGTGCAGGCAGCGGCCGTCGTCGGTGACCACCGCGTGCCGGTACCCGGCGAGGCGGTCCAGCCAGCCGATCCCGGCCGGCCCCATGGCGACGGCGGCGGTGGCGTACGCGTCGGCCGGGCCGAGGTCCGCACCGACCACGGTGACCGACCGCAGCCCCCGGGCCGGCCGGCCGGTGCGGGGGTCGCGCACGTGGGGGCCGCGTTCGTAGCAGCCGGAGGTGGCCACCGCCAGGTCGGTGCCGGTCAGCACCAGGCAGGTCGCCGTGGCGTCCCACGGGTGCCGGATGCCGATCCGCCACGGCCGGCCCGCCGACGAGTGGCCCCGGACCCGCAGGTCACCGCCGGCGTTCAGGCAGTGGTTCGACGCGCCGGCGGCGAGCAGCCGGTCCGAGGCGACCTGCACCGCCCAGCCCTTGACGTAGCCGGAGGGGTCCAGCCCGCCGATGGCGTACGCGTCGAAGAAACCGTCGGTGTCGCGCCACAGGTCGGCGCAGCACGCCAGCACCTCCCGCAGCTGCGGTGACGCCTCGGGCAGCGGCAGTTCCCCCCGGTCCACCCGGCACACCTCGCTGTCCGGGCGGTACGTGCTGAACCGGGCGTCGACCGCGCGCAGCCAGTCGAAGACCTCCTCGGCCAGCGTGTGCAGCTCGGTCGGGGGCAGGTCGTCGGCGAGGTCCAGGCTGATCGCCGTACCCATGATCTGCTCGACCCGCCGCAGTCCGGGCCGGACCGCCGACCCGCGCAGCCCGGCCGGCACGGACCCGGCGGGCGGCCCGGCCGACGCGGACCCGGCGGGCGGGCCGGCCGACGCGGACCCGGCGGGCGGGCCGGCCGGTGCTCCGGCGGGCATGTCAGCGGGCCCGGTCGAGGGCGGCCTGCAGCGACTGCCGGTACGACCCGCTGGTGGCGGTGGCCCCGGAGACGGTGTCCACCTCGGCGCTCTGCCGCTGCACCACCTGCCCGGAGGTGCCGCTGTACCGGCCGTCCACCTCGCTGCTGCGGCGGTCCGACTGGGCGGTCTCCCGGGGCAGCTCCAGCGCGGTGGCGTCGACGATCCGGCGGCCGTCGAGGGTGATCCGCACCTGCACGTTGCCGTACTCGTTCTCCACCACCGGCCCGGTCACCGTCCGGCGGGTCGGCTTCGGCGCGGCGCTGGTGGTACGCGGCGCGTCCGGGGTACGCGGCGCCGCCCGGGTGGTCGGCGGGCGGGTCGTCGTCCGGGGATCGGCGGAGTCCTCGGCGGTCGTCCGGCTGGGATTGGGGCTCTTCCGCGTCCGGCTCGGCGTGGGGGTGACCGGTGGCGTGGCGGTGGGTCCGGTGCCCGAGGGGACCACCGGCGGCCGGTCGACCGGCAGGTCCCGGGCCGCCACCATGGTGTCCGGGGCACCCTTGAGGACCACCAGGGCGGTGGTGCCGGCGGCCAGGCCGGTGATCGCGAGCAGGGCCCGACGCATGGCAGCCTTCCTACAGTTCGAACGTGGCGAGGTGGATCTGTCGGCGGGGCACCCCGGCGGAGCGCAACGCCCGGACGGAGTGCGCGACCAGCCCGGCGGGTCCACAGAGGTAGACGTCGCGTTCGGCGAGGTCCGGCACCAGCCGGCGCAGCCCGGCGGCGCTCATCAGCTGCCGGGGGCCGGGGTCGTCGCGGGAACCGATGACGTACCAGATCGAGGTCTGCCGGGCCTGGGCCAGCCAGTCCAGTTCCCGGTGCAGCAGCACGTCGTCGGGGGTCCGGGCCCGGTAGATCAGCGCGGCACCGGGCGGCAGCTCCTCCAGCATGGCGCGGATCGGGGTGATCCCACTGCCACCGGCGATCAGCAGGGCCCGGTCGGTCCGGCGGTGCGCGGCGGTGAACGTGCCGGCCGGCCCGCTCACCCAGACCCGGGTGCCCGCGTCCAGGTTCCGCAGGTCGCGGGTGTGCGTGCCGACGACCTTGACGGTGATCCGCAGCCAGCGGCCGTTGGCGGCGGCGGAGACCGAGAACGGGTGCGACTGCCCCCAGCAGCCCCGGGTGAGGAATCGCCAGCGGAGGAACTGCCCGCCGAGCAGGTCCACCTGGCCGAGCCGCTCGCCGGTCAGGTAGATCGAGACGGTCTCCGGGTTCTCCGCGACCACGTCGGCCACCCGCAGCCGGTGCCGCAGGTTGAACCGGAGCGGGCCGAGCACCCGCCCGACCAGCAGGGCCGCCAGCACCGCCGCGTACATGCCGAGCCACCAGGTACGCGCCGGGCCGGGCGGGAAGAGTTGCGCGCCGTTGCTGAACTGGTGACCGAAGCCGAGCAGCAGCACCAGGTAGCTGGCTAGGTGCAGGCGGTGCCAGAGTTCGTAGGGCAGCGCCCGGCGGACGGCCCGGACACCGGTGAGACCGAGCAGCACGATGATCCCGGCGGCGGTGAACGCCGACACCATGTCCTCGTAGTCGCGCAGCAGCAACCCGACCTGGGTGAGCACCGGGTGGCCCGCGGAGCGGGCGTAGCCGACCACGATCAGCGCCAGGTGGGCCAGCACCGCGACCAGCAGCGTGGCCCCGACGTCGCGGTGCCAACGGACCAGCCGCTCGGTACCGACCCACCGTTCCAGGATCCCGAGCCGGCTCATCAGCAGCACCTGCACCAGCAGCAGGTAGCCGGCGACCAGCCCGGCGATCCGGCCGGCCGCGGTGAGGGTCGCGGCGGTGCTGTCCAACGACCCGGCGGGGGTGTCCCGCCACCACGGCGACACGCTGACCACCAGCCCGGCGGTGGCGGCCACGACCAGCAGCCGCCGGCCGCCGGGTCCGCGTCGGGGCGGTGCCGGCGGGGGTAGCGGTGCCGACCGGCCGCCGGCCCGGGTGGCGGTCCCGGGTCGGCGGCCGGCGGCATGGGTGCCGGGGTACGTCACGCGTACAGCTTCATCGGGGTGTACGTGCGCCGGGGGAAGATCCGGTCGACCTCGGCGTTGGTCAGCCCGAACCGGCCCTGCGCCACCGAGCCGTAGACGTCGAACATGTTGTTGTACTCGGGCACGTCCCCGGAGTCCAGGTCGGACAGCCCGTTCCAGCGGCCCAGCAGCGAGCCGGCCAGCTTGCGCCCGGACAGGACGGTGACCACGCCACCATGGCCGTGGTCGGTGCCACCGCCGTTGGAGGCGACCCGCCGGCCGAACTCGCTGGAGACCATGACGGTCACGTCGGCGGCCCGGTCACCGAGGTCGGTGAAGAACGCCGCCATCGCCCCGGCCAGCTCGGTGAGCCGCCGGTGCAGCTGGCCGCCCTCCCGGGTGCCCTGGTTCTCGTGGGTGTCGTACCCGCCCATGCCGACGGTGGCGACCCGCACGTTCGCCCCGCCCTTGATCAGCTGGGCGAGCTGCTGGAAGGCGCTGCCGACTCCGCCGGTGTACTCGACGCCCCCGGCCGGCTCGTACGGCTTCGCGGCGAGTTTCTGCGCGGTGCCCAACGCGCCCAGGCCGGACCGGACGGCCTCCTGCACCGGGTGGTTGATGCCGGTGAAGAGGCCCCTGATCGCCTTCTCGGTGGCCTCCCGGTACCGGTCGTCGCCGTTGAGCCGCAGCGACCCGACACTGTTGAGTGACAACGCGCCGTTGGTGCCTACCAGCGACCGGGGCAGGGTGCTGCCGATGCCGACGCTGCGGAAGGCGGTGCCCTTGCCCAGGGCGTCGACCAAACTGTCCAGCCAGCCCCGGCCGCCGGTCTCGCCGGGCAGGCCGCCCAGGTTGCAGGCGTCGGCGGCCTGGAAGTGGCTGCGGGACAGCCGCTCGTCGGAGACCGCCGGGACGAACCCGAGCTGCCCGGCCCTGAGCCACTTCTCCAGCGGCCGGAAGGCGCTGGTCAGCTTGAAGCCCCGGCCCAGGGCCAGCGAGTCCGCGCCGAGCAGCAGGTCGGGACGGGCCTTGGCGAGCACCGGCTCGTCGGCCGGGGCGACCAGGCTCAACCCGTCCAGCCCGCCGTAGAGGAAGACGTGGATCAGGGTGCCGGTCTTCGTCGCCGCGAACGACGCCGAGGTGGTGACGAACTGGGCGGTGGCCAGCGCGGTGGCGGTGGCGGCGGCACCGGCCACGAAGGTACGCCGGGTGACCCCGCGACCGTCCTGCTGGGCCTCCTCCAGCTCCTCCAACCGGCGGTACCGGTCGGCCTCGGCGGCGTTCTCGGCGGCGACGATGTCGGCCTCGGCCCGCAGCAGCGCCTCGGCCGGGTCGTCCGCCAGTCGCCGTACGTCGGGGCACTCGGGATGCAGGGGGTACGGGTGCACGGTCATCTCCATCGCTGGCTTCACCGGAGGTGGTGCTGGGGGGAGGCGAGGATCGCCCGCGCGACGGCGACGACGGCACCGCCGAGCGTGGCGTCGACCTTCGCGCCGGCCGGGACCCCGGCGATGTCGAGGATCAGCTCCCGCTCCCGGGTGGTCAGTTTCTGCTGCACCAGCCGCCTGGCCAGCGCGTCCACGTACGCCCCGGCGGTGCCCGGCGGGTCGGCGACCAGCCGTTCGGCGGCGGTGTACGTGAACTGGGTGCGCCTGCCGGTGAGCAGGTCGCCGGCCTCGTTCCAGCCGTTGACCATGGTGCCGGCCGAGGTCCAGGCGAGGTAGACGTCCGGGTAGCCGTCCGGGGTGGGCTGTCCCATCGGGTGGTGGCCCAGCTCGCGCAGCTTGTCGTGGACCTGCCGCAGCCCCTGGGCGTACGGGGTGCGCCGGTTGTCCCGGTTGTCGTGCCCCGGCGAGGCGTCGGGGGCGACGCCGAGGACCCGGTAGGTGGCGACCAGGTACTCCAGCGGCCGGCGGACCTTCTGGCCGACGGCCGCCCAGAACTCCGAGGAGCTGAAGAGCGTCATCAGCACCGGCCGGATCCGGCCCCGGTTCGCCGTGTACGTCTTGGCCAGCCGGTCCACCAGGGACTTCGGCGGGGTGTCGGAGACGAACCGGACGGCCAGGTTCTGCGCCACGTACTTCGCCGTCGACGGGTGCAGGGCCAGGTAGGTGAGGTACGCGTCGATCGCCGCCTCGGCCTTCTTCGGATCGGCGGAGTCGTTGGCGTGGCTGAAGCCGAGGATCTTGACCTTGCCGACGTAGTGCCGGTCCGGGCGGAAGACGTACTCGCCGTCGTCGACGCCGCGGCCGGTCTGCAGGAGGGCCGCCTGCCGGACGTCCTTCTCGCGGTAGCCGCCGTCCACGCCTACCGAGTACAGCTCCAGGTTCTCCCGGGCGAGGTTCTCGTTCACCGCGTCGGCCCGGGAGTCGTTCTGGTTGAGGTAGAGCAGCAACGCCGGGTGCCGGTTGGCGGCTACCAGCATCTCCGGGTAGCTGCCCAGGGCGTGCGCCCGGACCACGTCGCGGTCGAAGGCCGTCCGGTACGGCCCACCGCCGTCGAAGTCGGCGGCGACGTGCAGGAAGTCGTTCCAGAAGTCGACCATCACCTCGAAGAGCTGCCGGTCGGACCAGATCTGCCGGGCGATGGTGGCGTCCACCACCTCCTTCTCCGGTTGGGCGCCCCGCTGGTCGAGCTGCTCCCGCTGGTCGCGCAGCTGCCGGCTGTTCAGCTTCAGCGTCGGCAGGTCGGCGAGCTTCAGTTCACCCCGGGTCGGGGCGATCTTCGCCGGTTCGAGCTGGGTCCGGATCCAGGCGTCGATGCCGACCTTGCGGATCTCGGCGACCAGTCGGGGTGTCGCGCCGAAGGTGGCCCGCCGGGCCAGGTGCAGGACCGGATCCTTGGCCAGCACCGTCTTGACCGTGACCTTGGTCGCCTCGGCGGCGGCGGCCGGCCCGGAGTAGGACCGGCCACCGGTCGGGGTGTTGCGGCGCAGCTCCTTCCCGGCGCGCGAGCCCATGTAGCTCTCGTTCTGCTCGGTGTAGGTGCGTACCGTGCTGGCCTGCTGGCCGCTGGGGCGGGCCGGGGTGCCGTCGGTGACCGTGGGACCGGTGGCGTCGCCGGCGACCGTCGGCCCGGCGTCGCCGAACAGGCCGCGTACCTGGGGGCTCAGGCCGAGCGCCACCCCGCCGGCGACCACGGCGGCGGTCCCGCCGAAGGCGGCCAGGGCCCGGCGGCGACCGACCGGGCGTTGCGGCTCGTCGTCGTCGAGGTACGGCAGCCCGACGCCGTCGGACCTCAACGGGGTCGGCTGGCCGAGGCCCTGGGGGCCGATCCACTGCGGGCCGGTCCACCGCGGTTCGGGTTGGACGGTCGGGCCGGGTTGGTGGGCGGGGGGTGGCTCGTTCTGGTCGGCCATGTACCGATCCGATTCCTGGTGAGGCGCCGACACGGTCACGACCGGGTGGGGCGACGATGTGGATGAGGACTGACCTGGGCGGTTGATACGGGAAGGTAGCCAAAGCCCTCCGGCCCCTTCAAGATGCGGCTCCGCCGGCGAGTGGGACACTTAAGACAGCGCTCATCGACAATCCCAGGGGCGACAATTCCCCGGCATCCACACTCACCGCCCCGAGCAGGGCGGACACCGCCCGGGGTGGACCGCAGGCGGCGATACCGGTCACGCGGATGATCAGCGGGTCGTTCACCGGCACAGGGAAAATTAAGGTGCCGATAAATCTGGGCTGAGTTGTTCCCGAGTCGACCCGCGGATCCGTTTCGCCCCGCTTTGCCGATCCGGGGAGGAAAAGTAGCAGCAGCAGGAACGCATTGGCCGCCACCGCAGCGGGTAAGCCGCCGAACCGCTGAACCGCATGAGGGGAAGGCAGCGCCATGCTCAGCAAAGAGGATCAGCGCAGGTTCGACGAGATCACCCGACAGTTGCGGGAGAGCGATCCGGAGTTCTTCAGCCGGTTGGCCCGGCGTACCCGTTCCCGGGTCCGCCGCGGCCGGTACCTGCTGCTGTTGACCATCGTGTTGTGGGCCTCGCTGCCGGCCGTCACGGTGCTGGCCGGCCGCCCCACCGGCGCCGTCTTCGCCGTCGTGCTGCTGGCCAACGCCGGACTCCTGTGGCGGTACCGGCACCGGCTGCTCTGAGCCGGCCAGCCCGGTCGGTAGTGGTCAGTCGGCCGGGTCGGTGCGACCGAGTTCCCGGTACGCCCGGCGGAGCCGTTCCAGCAGGCCGGGACCGCCGATGGCGGCGGCCGGCGGGCCCAGCTGACGCAGCACCAGCTCCGGCTCGGTGGCCAGGGTCGGTGGCCGGTCCGGCAACGGCACCGGGGGCAGCCAGAACCGGTCCACACTGTCCGCCAGCGACACCGACGGCTGCCCGGCGAGCGCCCGGTACGCCCCGACCGCCGGCACCACGCCCCCACCTGCCGCCGCACCCGCCACCACCGCGCCGGCCCCGGCTCCTGCCGTGCCGGTGCCGGGGTCCGTGGGTTGTCGGCGGGCCCGTAGCCGGGTCAGCAGGTCCGCGCGGCTGCGACCCCGCCAGTGCAGCAGCTCGAACGGGTCGGCGTCGAAGGTCTCGGCGAGCAGGTAACAGCTGGCCGCGAGATGTTTGCAGGGCACCGCGAAGTCCGGGCAGGAGCAGTCCAGCTCCAGCTCGGCCAGCCGCCGGGGAAACAGCGGCGTGCCCGCCGTGGTGAACAGTTCCTCCAGCTCCGCCGGCAGGTCACCGGCGAGCAGCCGGGCGCTGAAGAACGCCTGCCCGGCCAGGTCGGCCTCGATCCGGTCCCATTGCGCCGCGGAGAACGGCGTCACCGCGATCCGTACCCGGTACGGCCGGGGTCGGGAGCCCTGCACGGTAGCGGTGACCACGCCCGGCGTCACGGCCAGGGTGAGCACCTGACCGGCGCGGGCGTAGGCGCGTCCCCGGGTCAGCCGGGTGCCCAGCGCGAACGACTCCAGCACCTCCAGGAAGCGTCGGGACCACCAGGAGACCCCGATCGCGCCCCGGGTGCTGCGGGCCCGCAATCCCCCGTCGACCCGGCGGGGCGGGCCGAAGTCGGCGTACCGGCCGGTCACTCGACCACCGCCTGGTCGCCCAGGGTGAACAGCTCCCGCAGCTGCCCGGTGGACAGCTCGGTGACCCACTGCTCGCCGCTGCCCACCACCTGCGCCGCCAGGTCGCGCTTCTGGCGGATCATCTCGGCCACCTTCTCCTCCACGGTGCCGGCGCAGACGAACTTGCGGACCTGCACCCGGCGGCGCTGGCCGATACGGAACGCCCGGTCGGTGGCCTGGTCCTCCACCGCCGGGTTCCACCACCTGTCGACGTGCACCACGTGGTTGGCGGCGGTCAGGGTGAGCCCGGTGCCGCCGGCCTTGAGCGACAGGACGAACAGCGCCGGCCCGTCGGCGGACTGGAAGCGGGTGACCATGCTGTCCCGGTCGGCCTTGCCGACCCCGCCGTGCAGGAAGAGCACCTCCCGGCCGAAGCGGGCCGACAGGTGGGCCCGGAGCATCCCGCCGAACTCGGCGTACTGGGTGAAGAGCAGTGCCTTCTCGCCGGCCGCCAGCACCTCGTCGAGGATCTCCTCCAGCCGGGCCAGCTTGCCGGAGCGGCCGGGCAGGGCGGAGCCGTCGCGCAGCAGCTGGGCCGGATGGTTGCAGATCTGCTTGAGCCGGGTCATGGTGGCCAGTACCAGGCCGCGCCGTTCCATCCCGTCGCTGGTTTCGATCTTGGCGAGCATCTCGTCGACCACCACCCGGTACAGCGACGCCTGCTCGGCGGTCAGGTTGCAGACCACCTCCATCTCCAGCTTCTCCGGCAGGTCGGAGATGATCGACGAGTCGGTCTTGAGCCGGCGCAGCACGAACGGGCCGGTCATCCGGCGCAGCCGGGCAGCCGTCTCGGTGTCGCCGTGCCGCTCGATCGGGACCGCGTACGACTGCCGGAAGCTGGCCGCCGGACCGAGCAGGCCGGGATTGGCGAACTGCATGATCGACCAGAGGTCGGCGAGCCGGTTCTCCACAGGCGTGCCGGTGACCGCCACCCGGTGCCGGGCGGGCAACGTCCGGACCGCCTCGGCCTGCCGGGTCGCCGCGTTCTTGATCGCCTGCGCCTCGTCCACCACCACCCGGTGCCAGTCGGTCCCGGCCAGCTCCACGGCGTCGCGGGCCGCCACCGAGTAGGTGGTCAGGACCAGGTCCGCACCCTGCACGGCCTCGGCGAACGCCGCGCCACGCGCCCGCTCGGCCCCGTGGTGCACGTGTACGCGCAGCTTCGGGGTGAACGTCGCGGCCTCCCGTTGCCAGTTGCCGACCAGCGACATCGGGCAGACCAGCAGGGTCGGTCCGGTGCCCGGCGGGTCGTGCGCGAGCAGGGCGAGCAGCTGCACCGTCTTGCCCAGCCCCATGTCGTCGGCGAGGATCCCGCCCAACCCCAGCGACTGCAGGAACGCCAACCAGGCCAGACCCCTACGCTGGTACGGACGCAGCGTCCCGACGAAGCCCGGTGGCGCGTCCAGCGGGGTCAGTCGCTGCTCGGCCCGACCGGTGAGCAGATCGCCCAACGCCCCGTCGGCGGTGATCTCCAGCACCGGCAGCGCATCAGTCTCGTCGGCGTCGGCCAGCCCGAGGCGCAGCAGGTCGGCGACGGTCAGCTCACCACGGGACCGGAGCAGTCGCAGCCCGGTGGCGAGCCGTTTCTGGTCCAACTCGACCCACTGGCCGCGCAGCCGTACCAGCGGGGTCTTCAGCTCCGCCAACGCCGCCAACTCGTCGGCGCTGAGCAGCTCGTCGCCGAGGGCGACCTCCCAGCGGTAGTCGACCAGGGCGTCCAGTCCGACGCCCCCGCCGGCCCCGGCGACCGTACCCGGCGCGGTCCGCCCGCCCGCCCGCAGGCGGGCGCCGAGGCGGGCCGACGGGCGCCGCCACCAGCCCGGCAGCAGCACCCCGAAACCGGCCGCGTGCAGCACCGGCGCACCCTCGCGCAGGAACCGGTGCGCCCCCTCGGTGTCCAGGTCCAACCCCTGCGGGGCAGCGGTACGCAACGCGCCGTCCAGCTCCGGCCAGAGCCGACTGGCCCGACCCAGCTCGGCCAGCAGCAGCTCCTCGACCTGCTGGTCCGGCCGGATCCCCAGCTCACCGGCCGCCTCGGAGCCGGCCGCCCAGATCTGCCCGGCCCCGACGTGCAGCCCGGGCCGGTCGGCACTCTGCAGACCGAACTCGACCCGCCACGTCCCGTCCGCGACCAGCATCGCCGCCTGCCCGACCTGCCCGTCTCGCTCGGACTGCCCGTCCTGCTCGGCCGCCCCGGCCAGCGCGGTGGTCTGCCCGTCCTGCTCGGTCAGGTCGGAGAGCGCGCCGGCCAGCAGTTCCAGCGGCACCTCGGGGGCCGGCTCGACCAACCGGAAGCTGGCCCGCACCGCGCCACCGGCGGCGTCGCGCTGCCAGGCGTCCAACTCGGTACGCAGGGTGTCCAGGGCGGCCGGGTCGGCGGTGAACCCACCGTCGGGACCGGTCAACGCGGCGAGCCAGGCCGGTGCCGCGCCTCCGCGCGGGCCCCCCGAGGCCAACCCGGCCCGCTGCAACCCGGCCCGGTGCAACGCCGCGCGGGTGGCGGCGTCGGTCAACTCGTCCAACACCTCGGCGACCAGCACCGACCCCTCGTCCGCCCCCACCGGCACAGTCGTCCTTGCCGGCACAGTCGTCCCCGGCGGCACGGTGGGCTCCGCCGGCACGGTGGGTCGCCGGTCGGGCCGGGATCCGGCCGGCTGCGCGGATCGGACGACCGGAGGCAGCGCGAGCGCCAGCGACCGGGCCCAGGCGGCGTCCGCGCCGGTGAGCAGCGGTCGCCACACCGCCCGGCCCGCTGTCTTCCTGCCGCGCGCCCCTGTTCGCCCGGCCCGCCCGGCCGCCCCCGGTCCGGCGACGGTTGGACCGACGGCGGCTGACCCGCCGACAGCTGACCCGCCGGCAGCCGGGCCGACGGCAGCTGGGCCGACGGCGTCGGCGGGTGTGCCGGCCACGCCGGGCAGGACCCGCCCCCGGCCGACCAACTCCTCGGCGAACCGGGCAGCCGACACCAGCCAGCGCAGTCCGGCCCCGGCCACCCAGGGCCGCTGCCCTACCACCGGCTCGGCGAGCACAGTCAGCAGCAGGTGGTGGGCGGCGTCCGGGGCGTACCGCAGGGCGGGTGCCCGCCAGGCGGCGAGGGTGACCGGACCGCGCGCCGGATCCCCGGCGTCGGCCCGGACCAACTCCGGCGACTCCAGCGGCGAGCCGGCCCGGGTCGGCAACGCGCACAGTACGGTCGTCGCCTCGACGGTCCCTGGTGGACCCACCGACTCGGTGGCGGCACCGGACGAGCCCTGGTCGGTGGACGAGCCCGGCTCGGCGGCGGCACCGGGCGAGCCCTGGTCGGCGGCGGCAGCGCCGAGCACGCCGGCCAGCGTGGCGTGGTCGGCGGCGAACGGGTGCGGACGTTCCCGGGGCGGCCGACCGGGACGACGTGGCGCACGGGCCGGTCGGTTGCTGTCCTCCGCCCAGACGGCGAGCCCGGAACCCGGCAACCACACCCCGTGGACGACCAGCACCGGACCCCCTCCACACGACGAGAGGAGAGGATAACCGCCGGCCCGGCCGGCCGGTCGAGGGACGCGCCCCGGGGGCCGGGATCGACCCTCGGGCCAGCCCTGCGATGAGCGACCCACTCGTTTCCGGCGGGCCAGGTACTCGGGGCGCCTCCCCCGATCTTTCCCCGATCTCTCCCCGATCGTCGCCGATGGCGTAGATGACCCAGCTCGACACTGTCTCGAACAGCACCCTCGCCGGCATAACCATCAGGTGGGCCCAGCCGACAGCCCACCGAATGGCGACGACGCCACGCGACATCGCCACCCGGGAACACCGCACGAACACCCCGACGGTACGGACCGAACCCCGGTCACACCGCCCCGGTGGCTCCGTCGGTCTGTTCGCGCAGGATGTCGGCGTGGCCGACGTGGCGGGCGGTCTCCTCGATCAGGTGCACCAGGACCCACCGCAAGGAGATCTCCCCGATCAGCGGATGCGTCACCACGTGGTCGAGGTCGTACGCGGCGCTGACCTCCCGTGATCGCGCACACGCCTGCCGGTACGCCTCGGCGAGCCGGTCGACGGTCTCCCCCTCGCGAACGGTGAAGCTTTCCCGGCCCGCCTCGGCGGAGTCGCCCCGCGGGTCGTCCGGAGCCGGCTCGAACAACCTGGGCAGCCAGTTCCGCTCGACCATGGTCAGGTGCTTCACCAGCCCGGCGACGGTCGTGTCGGAGGGCACCAACCGACGGGTGGCCTCGGCGTCGGTCAGCCCTTCCAGCTTGCGCAGCAGCACGCCCCGGTGCAGGTCGAGGAAGGCCTCCAGCACGGCCCGCTCGTCACCGGTACGGGCCAGCATCGGGGGAAGCATCGGATCGATCGGAGCCTGCGTCATGCCCTCGGACCCTAGCTCCGCCGCCCTCGTCGCGCTGCCCCAGACCCGCGCTGCCCCAGGGCCCGCTGCCCCAGGCCCGCGCTGCCCCAGGCCCGCGCTGCTCGGGATCGGCTGCGGGGTGGCGGTGGTCGGGGCAGGATGGGGCGCATGGCATCCACGGTGCAGATCCCCCTGGTCGGCGGCAGGGCCGACGGCGAGACCGTCAACGTCGAGCTGGACCCGAACGGCCGCCCGCCGTTGACGCATCACCACCTGGGTACCGGCGGACTGGCCGACGCCGAGATCTACGAGCTGGAGTCGACCCCCGACCCCGATGCCTGGCGGTACCACTGGCGCGGCCCGGCCTCCTGACCGCGCCCGCCACCGCGTGGTGGCACCGACCCGGGGTTGCATGGGCATGCAGTTGGGTGCATACTTTTGCTCGTGTCTAAGGTTCTTACCTCCCTGCCCAGTGGCGAGCGTGTCGGCATCGCCTTCTCCGGTGGCCTCGACACCTCGGTCGCGGTCGCCTGGATGCGCGACAAGGGTGCCGTCCCGTGCGCGTACACCGCCGACATCGGCCAGTACGACGAGCCCGACATCGCCTCGGTGCCCGGCCGGGCCCTGGCCTACGGGGCCGAGGTGGCCCGGCTGGTCGACTGCCGTGCGGCCCTTGTCGAGGAGGGTCTGGCCGCGCTTACCTGCGGCGCCTTCCACATCCGCTCGGGCGGGCGGGCGTACTTCAACACCACGCCGCTGGGCCGGGCGGTCACCGGGACGCTGCTGGTCCGGGCGATGATCGCCGACGACGTGCAGATCTGGGGCGACGGGTCGACCTTCAAGGGCAACGACATCGAGCGGTTCTACCGGTACGGGCTGCTGGCCAACCCGCACCTGCGCATCTACAAGCCCTGGCTCGACACCGACTTCGTCACCGAGCTCGGTGGGCGTACCGAGATGTCGCAGTGGCTGCTCGCCCACGACCTGCCGTACCGGGACAGCACCGAGAAGGCGTACTCCACCGACGCCAACATCTGGGGGGCCACCCACGAGGCCAAGACCCTGGAACACCTGGACACCGGGATCGAGACGGTCAACCCGATCATGGGGGTCCGGTTCTGGGACCCGGCGGTGGAGATCCCCACCGAGGACGTCACCATCGGGTTCGAGCAGGGCCGGCCGGTGACGATCAACGGCAAGGAGTTCGCCAGCGCGGTCGACCTGGTGCTGGAGGCCAACCTGATCGGCGGCCGGCACGGGCTGGGTATGTCCGACCAGATCGAGAACCGGATCATCGAGGCCAAGAGCCGGGGCATCTACGAGGCGCCGGGCATGGCGCTGCTGCACGCCGCGTACGAGCGGCTGGTCAACGCGATCCACAACGAGGACACCCTGGCCAACTACCACACCGAGGGCCGCCGCCTCGGTCGACTGATGTACGAGGGACGCTGGCTGGACCCGCAGGCGCTGATGCTGCGCGAGTCGCTGCAGCGCTGGGTCGGTACGGCGATCACCGGCGAGGTGACGCTGCGGCTGCGCCGGGGCGAGGACTACTCGATCCTGGACACCACCGGTCCGGCCTTCAGCTACCACCCCGACAAGCTGTCGATGGAGCGTACCGAGGACTCGGCCTTCGGGCCGGCGGACCGGATCGGTCAGCTGACCATGCGCAACCTGGACATCGCCGACTCCCGGGCGAAGCTGGAGCAGTACGCCACCCTCGGCCTGGTCGGGGCCAGCGGGCAGCGGCTGGTCGGTGCCGCCCAGGCGGCCTCCACCGGGTTGATCGGCGCGATGCCGCAGGGCGGCGCCGAGGCGATCGCCTCCCGCGGCATGATCTCCGAGGAGGACGCGGCCCTGGACCGCGCCGCCATGGAGTCCGGCACCGACTGAGGTGTAAGGAAGGGCCCCCTGTTAACAGCCCGCTGGTGAGAAGGGTGCCCTTCTCTACCGAAAGCGTTAACAGGGGGCCCTTCCTTACGTGCGGGTGCGGAGGCTGTCTAGCACCGCCCGGGTGACCTGCGAGGTACCCAGGGCCTGGTCGCACACCTCGGCCACCCGGCGCGCGGTGGCCGCCGCCCGTGCCTCGCGCTCGTCCCAGAGCCGGTCCACCTCGGCCAGCAGCGGGCCCTCCACCTCCCGGGCCACGCCCTTGAGCGCCGGCACGCCGAGCCGGTTGGCCAGGTCGAAGACCTTCCCCGCGTACGGCAGGGGCAGGAACGGGGTACCGATCATCGCGGCGAAGATCAGGAAGTGCAGGCGCATCCCGACGGCGAGGTCGAAGTGGCGCATCAGTCCGAGCACCTGCTCGGGTGAGTAGTCGCCGTGCAGGATCCGCCCCCGGTCGGCGGCGGTCATGTGCGACATGACCCCGTGGGAGTGCCGGATGTCGTCGCGTTCCATCGGCACGAAGAGCACGTACGCGTCGACCCGGTGCACCAGGAAGTCGGCGATCTGGGCCAGCAGCCGGTGGTACCCGTCGACGTCGAGCCGTTCGGCGGCCCGGCCGGGTTCCCGTACGCTCATCCCGATCAGCCGGGTGCCGGCCGGCACGCCCTCCTCCCGTAGCAGGTGTGCGGGGAAGTCCGCGGGTTGCAGCAGGAACGCCGGGTCACCGGTGACCGTGATCGGGTTCAGCAGTCCCGCCTCCTCCAGCACCACCCGGGACTCCTGGTCGCGTACCGTCACCTCGACGGCGCTGGCCAGCGTCTCGCGTACCATCGCGGTGTCGACGCCGTCGGTGAGCGGCCCGACGCCGACGGCGTAGGTCAGCAGCGGCAGCCCGCGTTCCTGGGCCACCCGGACCACCCGCAGGTAACGGCGGGCCTCGCGGTCGTAGAGGATGCCGCCGCCGCCGAGGATCAGCAGGTCGAGTTCGCCGAGGATCACCGACGAGTCGACCCGGCTCACCCCCTCCCACGGCACCGCCTCCACGTCGGGGTGGGCGGCCCGGGTGTGCGCGGGGTTGCGGGAGAACACCACGATCCGGGCGTTCGGCTCCTGCTCCCGCAGGTCGTTCAGGAGCCCGGTGAGAATCGCCTCGTCGCCGAGGTTGCGCCCACCGTACGAGCCGAGTACCCCGATGGTCAGTCCGGTACGGTCCGTCATCCCTCACCCCTTTTCGCGCGTCGCGCCGGGCACGATCGGGATGACTTCCCACTGCCGGAGGCGCCATGCCCGGCGGCCACCACGCGTCGGGCCGGCGGGGCCGGGCGGGCAGTCGGCCGGGCCAGGTCGCGGTCAGTCGGACGGGGTCGGCTGGTCGGGGTCGGTCGGGTGCCGAGGGGCGGCCGGGGCCGACGGCGCGGCGGCGACGAGGCGGGACACCAGAGCCGAGACCACCTGGTCGGAGTGGTGTCCGGCGTCGATCGAGGTGGAGAGCAGGTCGAGCAGGAAACCGTCGATGGCGTAGTGCAGCAGGGCGACCTCGAAGGCGCCGCCGGGCAGGCCGGCCGCGACGTGGAAGGCCACGTCGTCGCGGTACCCCCGGCGCAGCGTCCCGCCGAGGATCCGGGCCAGGTCGGGCCGGCGTACCGCCTCCAGGCGCAGCTCGATCAGGGCCCGGGTCAGCTCGGGTTGGGCGGTGGTCCGCTCGACGATGTACCGGACGTAGTCGGTGAACAGCTCCACCGAGGGCTCCCGGGCGGCGAGTTCGGCGACCCGTCGCTCGTCCGGCGCGATGCGTTCCATGATCCGCTCCCCCAGCGCGCCGAGCAGCGCGTCGCGGGAGCGGAAGTAGTTGGACGCGGTGCCGACCGGCACTCCCGCCTCGGCGTCGACGGCCCGGTGGGTCAACCCGCGCGCCCCGGTCGCGGCCAGCACCCGCAGCCCGGCGTCCGCCAGGGCCGCCCGCCGCTGCGGATTCGACGCCATGGCCCCCACCCTAGCAACAACCACAACACCTGTTGTACGTTAAACCACGACATCAGTAGTGGTTAGCCTGGAGGTCGACCGTGCGCAAACTCGTGTACTACGTGGCCAGCACGCTGGACGGGTTCATCGCCGCCCCCGACGGCTCGTACGACTTCTTCCCGCTGGAGCCGGACGTGACCGCCCACCTCGGCGCGGCGTACCCGCAGACCATCCCGACCTTCGCCCACCCGCAGTTCGGCATCGAGCAGCCCACCGGCCGCTTCGACGCGGTGGTGATGGGCCGGGCCACCTACGACCCGGCCCTGACCGCCGGCATCACCAGCCCCTACGCCCACCTGCGGCAGTACGTCGTCAGCCGCAGCCTGCCACCGTCGACCGACCCGGCGGTGGAGATCGTCGCGGGTGACCCGGTCGCCTTCGTCCGTGACCTCAAGGGCCGCGCCGGGGGCGACATCTGGCTCTGCGGCGGCGGGGACCTCGCCGGACAACTCCTGCCCGAGATCGACGAGCTGATCGTCAAGCTGCACCCGATCGTCGCCGGCAGCGGCGTGCCGCTGGTCCGCCGGGACTTCGACCCGCACCGGTTCACCCTGGCCGAGACGACCCCGTTCGACAGTGGACTGATCATCCTGCGCTACCTCACCCGGTGAGGTGGCAGGTCAGGTCGGTTCGCGGACGGGGTGGGTGAGGAAGGGCAGGACCGCCGCCGGCAGCGCCGGGGCGTCCAGGATGTCGTAGTGGGTGAGACCGGGTAGCACCGCCAGCCGGGAGGCGGGCCGGTCGGCACCGTCCCAGCCACCGTCGCGGTGCCCGCCGCCGAGCAGTCCGAAGAACTCCGCCGCGTGCCCGACCGGGATCGAGTCGGCGTCGGCGAAGACCAGCAGCGTCGGGACCGTCAGGGCGGCCACCTCGGCCGACCAGTCGTACTCGCGACGCATCAGCTCACCCGAGCGGGCCCAGAGCCGGGGCCAGTCCTGCGGCCGGGGCGCGATCCGGGCGTACGTCTCGTGCGCCGGCGTACCCCGCATCCGCTCGCCGGTCCGCTCGTCCTGGGCGGCCATCGCGGCCAGCACCGCCGGGTACCACCCGCGCCGCCGGAACGGCGTCGACACCAGCACCAGCCGGCGGAGCAGCCGCGGGTGCTGGATCGCCAGCCGCAGCGCCACCGCACCGCCGAGCGAGTAGCCCAGCAGGTCGGTCTCGCCCAGATCGAGCTGCCCGACCAGCGCGGCGACGTCGTCGGCCATCGTCTCGTACCGCAGCGGCCGGTCGGCGTCCGCCGTCCGGCCGTGCCCCGGCAGGTCCACCGCGACCAGCCGCCGGCGGGCCAGCAGGGCCGGCCGCAGCGCCGCGAAGGACTCCGTCGAGCCGAACCCACCGTGCAGCAGCACCAGCGGCCGGCCGCTGCCGGACACCTCGTAGTACAGCCGCACCCCGTTGACCTGCGCGTAGCCCACGGACCCTCCATCCCGCCGCTTACGCTGCCCGACAGCGCGGCTGAGCACAGCGTGGCCGATCCAGCGGATTCGTGACCCGGTTCGGCCCGAGTCAGTCCCGCCGGGTGATCCCACTCGGGTCCAGCACGGCACGGGCGACGTCCACGAACGAGTCCCGGTGACTCGACCGTTGTCCGATCGCGGCCAGGTGCCCGGCCCGTTCCCGTACCGCCAGCGGCTCGTCGCCCGGCTCCCCACCGCCGAGGCGACGCTGACCGGCGTACTCGGCGTTGACGCTGCGCACCACCGCCCCGGCGGCCTCGGCGACCCGCGCCGGCCCCTCCAGCAGCACCAGGTTGTACGCCTCGTCCAGCGCACGCAGCGCCGGATAGGGCCCGTCGTCGCCGGCCGCACCGGCCCCCAGCCAACCCCGGTCCAACCGCCGGTACGCCCGGTCGCAGGCGGCCAGGAACCCCACGTACGCGTCCCGGCGTACCTGCTCACGGCGCAGCGCGCGCTGCTCGGCGCGGTCCTCCCGGACGGCGGCGAGCTGCCCCGCGACCTGCCGGCGGACGGTCAGGGCGGTGACCAGGCCGGTGAGTCCGGCGGCGGTCAGCGTGGCTAGCGACGTGATCAGGGCGATGGCGACCGTGTCCGGCATGCCGTCCATCATCGCCGGGGCGGGCGTGGTGATGTTCCGGCCGGGGTCACGCCGGGGCGGCCAGGAAGGCGCGTATCCGCTCGGTGACGGCCGGCCAGTCCGGGCCGTACTCGTAGAAGTGGTGGTGGGCCCGGCTTTCCAGCAGCTCGGCCCGGCGGATCCCGGCGACCAGGGCCTCGGCGTGCGCGAACGGCGCCCCGGCGTCGTGCCGGCTGGCGACCACCAGCGTCGGCTGGCCGACCTGGGCGGTGAGATCCGGGTGGGGTCGCAGGTCGTTGCGGAAGCCGGTGCCGGAGCGCATCCGGGAGAAGAGCCAGACCAACCGGGTACGCTGCTCGGCGCTCAATCCGGCCAGCACCTGCCCCGGCGGCAGGGTGGAGAGGCCGCGGAACAGTTGCCGCAGCCCCGCGTCCGGGGCCAGGCGCAGCAGGGCCCGCATCCCGCCCCAGGTCAGGCCCTCGGTGTACGGCGAGAACAGCAGACCCGCCAACAGCCGGGTACGCCGGTCCGGATAGGGCAGCGGACCCAGCGCGCCCTGCGTGATCAGCCGCTCGACCAGGGCCGGATGGCGGGCGGCCAGGGCCACCGCGGTCGGCCCGCCGGCGGAGATCCCCACCACCGCGGCGACCCGCCCGATCCGCAGGTGCCGGCACAGGTCGGCGAGCACGTCGGCGAAGCCGGTGACGCTGGTGCCGGTGGTCAGCGGCGTGTGGCCGTACCCGGGACGCGAGGGTGCCAGCACGGTGAGGTCCGCCTCGGCGTACAGCCGCTCGTCCAGGGCCAGACCGGCCCGCAGGTGCCCGCCGTGCACCACCACGACGACGGCGTCCCCACGCCGGTCCAGCCGGTACTCCACCGGGCCGGCCGGTAGGTGCGCGATGCTCGTCGGATATTCGGTCGTCGATGCCACCACCCGCCAAGAGTAGAAGCCCGGACGCGCCAGCGGGTGCCCGCTTCTACTCCCCGAGCGGGCCGCCTGCCAACTCGACCACGATGTCCAGGTGACCGACGTGGCGGGCGTACTCCTGGACGAGATGGAACAGCACCCGCTCCAGCGGCGGCGGCTCGGCACCGTCCCACCGGGGGCTCGGCGCGCCGACCGTGGACAGGTCGTGGGACAACACCACGGTACGGGTGTGCGCCCCCTGCCTGCGGAGCGCGTCCAGCAACTCCTGCCGGGTCTCCGTCGGTACGACGTGCCAGCGTTGCCCGTGGCGGTCGCCCCACGGGTCGCCGACGTCGCGGCCCTGGAATCCCCACTCGATCCAGCGCAGTTCCACGTACCGCAGGTGTTTGACCAGCTCCAACGGGGTCCAGCCGGACGGCAGCCGACTGCCGCGCAGCTCTGCCTCGGGTAGCGCGGCCACCTTGGCCACTACCTGCTCGCGGAAGTAGTCCAGGTACCGCACGAAGACCTCGGCACGCCCGGCGGCCGGGCCCGTCGGCTCGGGGAACGGCAACGTCATCCGCCCATTGTCCCCGCGCTCACGGGTCTGCCGCTGATACCCCCGGGCCCGCGCGGCTGCCGAGCGGCCGGTCCGAGTGTGAGAGGGGTCCCCTGCTATACCGAAAGCGTTAAGAAGGGGCCCTTCCTTACCGGTGGGCGCGGCAGGTTTCGAACCTGCGACCCCTCGCTTGTAAGGCGAGTGCTCTCCCACTGAGCTACGCGCCCGGTACGCCCCGCCCCGTACGGCGGGCCGGTGGCTGGTCAGCTTACCTGCCGGCCACCGGCCCGGTCGAACGGGATCAGGCGGCGGTGGCCTCCGCCAGGGCCTTGCGCCAGCCCTGCTGGTCACGGGCCTCACCGGGCATGTTCATCTCGGCGAACCGGACCACGCCTGCCTTGTCGATCACGAAGGTGCCCCGGTTGGCGATCCCGGCGACCTCGTTGAAGACCTGGTACGCCTGGGCGACCGCCCCGTGCGGCCAGAAGTCGGCGAGCAGCGGGAACTGGTAGCCCTCCTTCTCGGCCCAGACCTTGTGGGTGTAGACCGAGTCGACGCTGACGGTGAGCACCTGGACATCGTCGTTGACGTACTCGTTGAGGTTGTCCCGCACCTCGCAGAGCTCACCCGAGCAGACGCCGGTGAAGGCGAGGGGGTAGAAGACGAGCAGAACGGTCCGCTTGCCCCGGAAGTCCGACAGCCGGACCTCCTGGTTGTTCTGGTCCTTCAGCACGAAGTCCGGCGCCTCGGCGCCCACCTCGATCGGCATGCCATCTCCCTGGGGGTTGTTCACGGTGAACCACGCCCGCCACCGATGGTGGCGGCCGGGGGTCCTACTTCTTGGCCTTGGCGCCGCGACGCAGCACGAGGCGGGCGCCGCTCCAGTCGCGGCCGGCGCTGATGGTCGAGGTCTGCTGCAGGCCGGCGGTCTGCGCGGACTCGGCCACCTCGCTGGGCTCGACGTGCCCGTCCCGGCCGGCCTTGGGCGTCAACAGCCACACCACGCCGTTGTCGGCCAGCGGGCCGAGGGCGTCGACGAGCAGTTCGAAGAGGTCACCGTCGCCGTCGCGATACCACACCAGTACGGCGTCGACCACCTCGTCGGTGTCCTCGTCGACCAGTTCTCCACAGCGGTCGGTAAGGACGTCGCGGAGATCCTGGTCGACGTCATCGTCGTACCCCATCTCCATGACGACCATCCCCGGTTCGATCCCGAACCGGTCCGCCAGGCTGCGTACCCCGTCGGCGGCCTGACCAGCGGTCGCGCTCACTGTCGCGTGCCTCCTCATCTCGTGCTGGGCGGCGTCGCTCATGACGCCGTCAGGGCAAGTCCACACACTTGTGCCGCCGCGCGCAAGTGGCGCACCGGGTGGAACGGAATTTACCGCGCCAGCAGCGTACGGGCACCCTGGGTGATGGCATCCTCGGACACCAACACCCGGCCAGCCGCCGGACCTAGCGGGACAAAAGAGTCAACTGCTGCTACTCTTCGCGCGGCACCCACATATCCGGCATCGACCAGGGCGGCGATCACCCCCTCACCGACCCCACCGGAGCGCCTGGTCTCGTCCACGACCAGCACCCGACCGGTCGCCGAGGCCTCCCGGATGAGATCGGCCACCGGCAGCGGAGCCAGCCACCGCAGGTCCACCACGCGGGTGCCGATCCCCTCGTCGGCCAGTGCCGACGCCGCCCGCAGCGACATCCACACTCCGTTACCGAACGTGATGATGGTGACATCCTCGGCGGAGCCGACCCCGTACACCCGGGCCCGCCCGACCGGGACGTGCCCGCCGGCCCACCGGCCCGGCTCGGCGTACTCCCCGAGCCACTCGCCGTCGCCCTCGGCGTACAGGTCGCGGGCGTGGTACAGCGCGGCCGGCTCCAGGAACACGCAGACGCTGCCGTCCACCGCCGCGCTGGCCAGGCACGTCCGCAGCATGGGCGCGGCATCGTCCGGCCGTGCCGGCACCGCGATCACCAGACCCGGCACATCCCGGAGTACGGCCACCGAGTTGTCGTCGTGCACCGGGCCACCGAGCCCGTCCGGCGTCGCCAGCCCGGCCACCCGCACCACCATCGGATTGCGGAACGCGCCGGAGGAGAGGAACTGCAGGCCGGCCGCCTCGCCCCGCAACTGGTCCTCGGCGTGGTGCAGGTACGCCAGATACCGGATCTCCGGCACCGGCAGCATCCCGGCCAGGCCGGCACCGAGGGCCAGGCCGAGGATCGAGGTCTCGTCGAGCAACGTGTCGAAGACCCGGGCCGGACCGAACCGGTCCCGCAGCCCCTCGGTCACCCCGTTCACCCCGCCCCGCGCCGCCACGTCGACCCCGAAGACCGCCGCGCCGGAATGGTCCAGCAGCCCGTCGGTGAGCGCCGCGTTGATGCTCTGCGCCAGGGTGAGCGGGCCGGCCAGCTCGGGCGGCTTGCCCCCGAACGCCTCCGCCCGGACCGCCGCCGCCGGACCGGCCGCCCGCGCCGCCGCGTCGGCCACCGCCCGGGCGACCCGCGCCGGCCGGCGGGGGGCCAGCGCCGCGAGCACCTCGACCGGCTCGGCCAGCTTCGGTTCGCCGATGGCCTCCTCGGCCAGCCGACGCACCTGCCAGCCCGCCTCGTCGTACCGGGACAGCAGCTCCTCACCGGTGACGAAGCCGGCCGACACCAGCGACTGAGCGGTGGCCAGCACCGGATCGCGCTCGCCGGCCACGGTGTCGTACTCGTTGCGGGCCTCCTGGCGGTCCCACAGCCGTACCGTGCTCAGGTGCAGCACGGCGGGCCGCCGGTGGCGTCGTACCCAGGCCTGCGCCTCGGCCGCCACCCGGTACGTCCCCACCAGGTCACCACCGTCGGCGGCGAAGTACCGGATGCCGGGGCGCGACCGCAACGCCTGCGTCACCCAGCCCTCGGGTGAACCGAGGCCGTTGTCCTCACAGACGAAGAGCACCGGGATCCGCAGCCCGGTGTGGTCACACCAACCGGCCGCGTTGAACGCCGCAGTGGCATTGGCATGGTTCACCGAGGCGTCGCCGAACGAGCAGACCACGATGGCGTCGGCCGGCCAACCCGACCGCTGCGCCCGGTCGGCGTCCTCGGCGGTGTCGGGGACGTCGAGGCGGCGCAGCCGTTCCAGGGCCAGCCCCAGCCCGACCGCCCGGGGCAGGTACGAGCCGGCCGTGCTCGTCGTCGGCACGACGGCCAGATCGGCCCGGCCGAACACCTTGTGCCGCCCCCCGGCGAGCGGCTCCCGCGCCGAGGCCACCATGCCCCGCAGGACGTCCCGCGCCGCGTCGAGGTACCCGTCCCCGATCGGCCGAGCCCGCACCGAGGCTGCCCCACCCGGCTCCCCCACCGCCGCCGCGTCGGTACCGGCGAACCCATCCACCGGACCACCACCGGCCGCCGCATGGGTGCCGGTGGCCGCACCCGTGCCGGTCGGCGCATGGGTACCGGCCGCCGCATGGGTACCGGTCGGCGCACCCGTGCCGATCGGCGCATGGGTGCCGGTCGGCGCATGCATGCCGGTGGGCGTATGGGTGCCGGTCGTCCCACCCGTGCCGGTCGGCGCATGGGTGCCGGTCGGCGCACCCTCGGGCGTACCCGGATTCTGGTCCGGCCTCGGGCCGCCGCGGGCGTCGGGACGTTGGTCGGTCCCCTGGCCACCGGGGGCGCCCGGAAGTTGGTCCGCGACCGGGTCGCCGGAGGTGGCCGTAGGTTGGTCGGTGAACGGTCCGGCCCGGTTGGTGAACGGTTGGCCGGCAGCCAGGCCTTTGCCCGAACCCGGGCCGGCAGCCAGGTCGTTGCTCGAACCCGAATCCGGGACAGCGGTCGCCGGGGGGATCGCGCCCGAGGTGGCGTGCGGGGTCGCGGTGGCGTGCGGGGTCGCGGTGGCGTGGCCGGCGGGGTCGTCCGCAGCCCGGGTGACGCGGTCGTCGTCGTCCGCAGCCCGGGTGACGCGGTCGTCCGCGGCCCGGTTGACGCGGTCGTCCGCAGCCCGGGTGACGCGGTCGTCCGCAGCCGGCAGGGCGGGGGCGTTCGCGGCCGGCCGGGTGGAGGCGTTCGCGGTCGGCCGGGTGGAGGCGTTCGTGGTCTGGGCCGCGCGGACGCAGTAGAACGCGCCGGAGCGGTGGTGCAGCAGCGCGGGGTCGGTGGGGCGCAGCGCGGCGGCCACCGCGGCGTTGCCCTCGTGCCCGGCCGAGGCGATCGTGTAGAAGCCCTCCCCGAAGCCGTGCAGCCACCGGCCGGCAAGATCCAGTTGCCGGCTGACGACCTGCGCGTCGAACAGGTCGAGTGCCCAGGCTCCGGTCAGTACCGCCTCGGTCTGTCCGTCGGCGGAGGCCGGTTCGGGGACGGTCTGCCCGTCAACGGAGGCCGGATCGGGGACGGTCCGCCCGTCAACGCAGGCCGGATCCGGCGCGGGCCGCCCGTCGGCGGAGGCCGGATCCGGCGCGGGCCGCCCGTCGGCGGAGGCCGGGTCGGGGGCCGGTGGGGTTTGTCCGTTGACGGGCGCCACGTCAGGGGCAGGTGCCGGAGCGGGCCGCCGGTCGGCCGGCTCCGGATCGGTCCCGGTACCCGGTCCCGTGGCCTTTCGGAGCGGCTCACCCAGGTCACGTCGTTGCTGCGGGGCGGTGAGCGCGGCCAACGCCTCCCGGAACCGCTCGTCGAGATCTTGCGGGATGGTCACGTCGGACAGCATTACCGATACTGACCCGCCCCGCCCACTCAGACACGTTCCCCCCTACCGCTTTGGGGAGGTCTGTGGTCGCCATGGCGACCACAGACCTCCCCAAAGTGCAGCCACCCTCGTCGATGGGTGGATCAGGGGGTGAGAGGGGTCCCCTGTTCGACAAAAAGCGATAAGAGGGGGCCCTTCCTTTCACCTTGGGTTCATGGGGGGCGCGGAGGGTGGGGGGAGGTTTGAAGGGGACTTTGGGGAGGAAATGTGGCACTTTCTCGACGTACCGTTCTGCTCTCCGGCGCGACGGTCGGCGCGGTCGGCGCGGTGACCGGCGGGGCGAGCACGGCCGGCGCGACCGGCACCGTGGTCCAGAATCGACGGGCGGTGGGCCGGCCGCTGCGGCAGGATCCGTTCACCCTGGGCGTCGCCTCCGGCGACCCGGCACCGGACGGGTTCGTGCTCTGGACCCGGCTCGCCCCACAGCCGCTGGCCGAGGACGGACTCGGCGGCATGCCCGACCGGGTGGTGAGCGTGCAGTGGGAGATCGCCGCGGACGAGGCCTTCCGCCACCGGGTACAGCAGGGGGTCGTACCGGCCCGGCCGCAGTCGGCGCACAGCGTGCACGTGGAGGTGGCAGGGTTGCTGCCCGGCCGGGAGTACTTCTACCGGTTCCGCGCCGAGGGGTACCTGTCGCCGGTGGGACGCACCCGCACCGCGCCCGCGCCGTCGACCATGCCGGCCGCCCTCGCCATGGCCTTCGCGTCCTGCTCGCAGTACGAGCACGGCTGGTTCACCGCGTACCGGCGGTTGGCCGAGAGCGAACCGGAACTGGTCCTGCACCTGGGCGACTACCAGTACGAGTACGCCAAGGACACGTACACGGTGCCGGGTGGCAACCCGCGTGACCACGAGGGGCCGGAGACCCGCACGCTTGCCAACTACCGGCAGCGGCACGCCCAGTACAAGACCGACGCCGACCTGCAGGCGGCCCACGCGGTGGCCCCCTGGCTGGTGGTCTTCGACGACCACGAGGTCGACAACAACTGGGCCGACGAGATCCCCGAGGCCCCCGATCCGGACTTCCTGGCCCGGCGGGCGGCGGCCTTCCAGGCGTACTACGAGAACATGCCGCTGCGCCGGACCTCGATCCCGCGCGGCATCGACCTGCAGCTCTACCGTCGGGTGCGGTGGGGTCGGCTGGCCACCTTCCACCTGCTCGACACCCGGCAGTACCGCGACGACCAGGCGTGCGGCGACGGGTACCGCGACTGCGCGGCGGCGGCCGAGGAGAACCGGTCGATCACCGGCGCCGAGCAGGAGGCGTGGCTGCTGGACGGCTTCCGCCGAGCCGACGCCCGCTGGGACATCCTCGGCCAGCAGGTCTTCTTCGCCCAACGCGACAACAATGCCGGGCCGCTCACCGTCACCAGCATGGACGCCTGGGACGGCTACGTCGCGTCCCGGGACCGGATCACCCGGGGCTGGGTGGCCGCCGGGGTGCGCAACCCGGTGGTGCTCACCGGCGACGTGCACGCCCACTGGGCCAGCGACCTGAAGCTGGACTACGCCGACCCGACCTCCCGTACCGTCGGTTCGGAGCTGGTCTGCTCCTCGGTCACCTCCGGCGGCGACGGCGCCGACTCGGCCAGCGACTCCCACCCGTTCCTGCGGATCAACCCGCACCTGCGCTTCCAGAACAACCTACGGGGGTACGTCCGCACCACGATCACCCCGGCGCAGCTGGCCGCCGACTTCGAGGTGCTGCCGTACGTCAGCCGGCCGGGCGCGCCGGTGCACACCCGTGCCTCGTTCGTCGTCGAGGACCGGGTGCCCGGCCTGCACCAGACGT
Source organism: Micromonospora yangpuensis (assembly GCF_900091615.1). Lineage (NCBI taxonomy): Bacteria > Bacillati > Actinomycetota > Actinomycetes > Micromonosporales > Micromonosporaceae > Micromonospora > Micromonospora yangpuensis. The sequence goes on from NZ_FMIA01000002.1 coordinate 4,793,548, forward strand.
ACGACCGACCGGTGGACCCGTCGGCGGCGGCCCGCCGGGTCGACCCCGCCGAGGCCACCCGCCAGACCGTCCAGTCCGAAACCCTCCGCCCCTGAGGGGTAAGGAAGGGCCCCTTGTTAACGCTTCCGGTAGAGAAGGGCACCCCTCTCACCACCGGGCCGTCGCCGGTAACAAGGGGCCCTTCCAAACGGCGCGGTCAGGCGGGGAGGAAGGAGAAGCGGACCTGGCGGGTGGGGTTGTCGCCGTTGGTGTCGACCAGGCAGATCGACTGCCAGGTGCCCAGCGCGAGCCGCCCGTCGAGCACCGGCACCGTCGCGTACGGCGGAACGAGGGCGGGCAGTACGTGGTCGCGCCCGTGCCCCCGTGACCCGTGCCGGTGCCGCCAGCGGTCGTCGGTGGGTAGCAGCTCGTCCAGGGCGGTGAGCAGGTCGTCGTCGCTGCCGGCCCCGGTCTCGATGATCGCCAGCCCGGCGGTGGCGTGCGGCACGAAGACGTGCAGGAGCCCGTCGCCCTGCCCGGCGACGAAACTCTCCGCCTCGCCCGTGATGTCCCGAACGGTGGGCCGGGAACCGGTCGATACGGTGATCACCTCACTGCGCATACGGCGCATTCTGCCGCAACCGCCGACGCCCCGCCCGGCTACGGCCGACCGGGCCGGCCCGGCCACGGACGTCTCGGCCGGTCGGCGTCAGCTACCTGACGGACGGCGCGGCCCGCCCCGCCGGGACGCTTACCAACCGCCTCCGCCGGAGTCGCCTGACGAGCCGCCGCTGTCGCCGGACCAGCCCGCGCCGCCGTCGCCGGACCAGCCGCCCGGGTCACCGTGGTACGTCGGATACGTGCCGGGCGTCACGCTCGAATCGGCGTACCCGGGGCCCGGCCGGCGGTAGCCGGTGCCGGAGAGCATCCGCAGCCCGACGGCCAGCAGCACCAGCCCGATCAGCCCCGCCGCCACGAAGAGCGACAGATGCAGGTCGCCGCCGGCCAACCCGAGCACCGCCAACAGCAGGGTGAGCCCACCCACCAGCACCAGCGCGCTCGCCGCCGCCCGCCGCATCGTCATGCCGCTCACGGTAGAACCTCCCGGCAAGACCCCGTGGTACGCCCACAGCCCGCCCCCGCCCGAGTCGGTACGCCGGGCACCGCGCACGGGCATCGTTCTCCCAGAACACCGCAATCCGCCCTCATGGCGCGTCAACGGTGACAATTCACTCCGGCGCACCGGTTGAGGCGCCCTCCGTCCGGTCATCCGTCGACCCGACCGGCCGGCCCCGCCCCGTGCGGCTCCCCTCCTCTGCCGGGTGCGACGCGCCGGGACGTGCGGTGAGCAGGGCACCCCGCTCTACCGAAAGCGTTAACAGGGGGCCCTTCCTTGCAGGTGGGGTGGGGGGTGATGGGGGAAGTTACCGGTGGGTACCTGTGTCGAGGGTCGCGTCTGTGCCGGGCAGAGGTGACGCGGGGTGCCCGCAAAGGGCAGGATGGCGCTAGAGACCTGTCCCACACACAACCGAGGGAACGCCTGTGGCTACGGAACGCAAGCGCCCGGTGATCACCGCTGGTCTGCCGAGCCAGCTTCCGGACATCGACCCAGAAGAGACCGGCGAATGGGTCGAGTCGCTCGACGGGGTCATCGACGAGCGCGGAACCAAACGCGCCCGGTACGTCATGCTCAGCCTGCTGGAGCGGGCCCGTGAGCGCCATGTCGGGGTGCCGTCGCTGACGACCACCGACTACCTGAACACGATCCCGCCCGAGAGCGAACCGTGGTTCCCCGGTGACGAGCACGTCGAGCGGCGGCTGCGGGCCTACGTCCGGTGGAACGCCGCGATGCTGGTGCACCGGGCCCAGCGGCCGGAGATCGGCGTGGGCGGGCACATCTCGACCTTCGCCAGCTCGGCGTCGCTGTACGAGGTGGGCTTCAACCACTTCTTCCGGGGCAAGGAGCATCCCGGCGGCGGTGACCACATCTTCTACCAGGGGCACGCCTCGCCGGGCATGTACGCGCGGGCGTTCCTGGAGGGGCGGCTGACCGAGCACCAGCTCGACGGGTTCCGGCAGGAGCTGTCCCACCCGGGCGGCGGGCTGCCGTCGTACCCGCACCCGAGGCTGATGCCGGACTTCTGGGAGTTCCCCACGGTCTCCATGGGGCTGGGCCCGCTGAACGCCATCTACCAGGCCCGGTTCAACCGGTACCTGCAGCACCGGGGCATCAAGGACACCTCCGACCAGCACGTCTGGGCGTTCCTCGGAGACGGCGAGATGGACGAGGTGGAGTCGCTCGGCGCGATCGGCGTGGCCGCCCGCGAGGAGCTGGACAACCTCACCTTCGTGATCAACTGCAACCTGCAGCGGCTGGACGGCCCGGTCCGGGGCAACGGCAAGATCATGCAGGAGCTGGAGGCGTTCTTCCGGGGTGCCGGGTGGAACGTCATCAAGGTGGTCTGGGGCCGGGAGTGGGACCCGCTGCTCGCGGCGGACACCGACGGTGCGCTGGTCAACCTGATGAACACCACGCCCGACGGTGACTACCAGACCTACAAGGCGGAGTCCGGGGCGTACGTGCGGGAGCACTTCTTCGGTCGTGACCCGCGGACCCGCAAGATGGTCGAGGGCCTCAGCGACGACGAGATCTGGAACCTCAAGCGGGGTGGCCACGACTACCGCAAGCTCTACGCGGCCTACAAGGCGGCGATGGAGCACACCGGGCAGCCGACGGTGATCCTGGCCAAGACGATCAAGGGTTGGACGCTCGGCTCGCACTTCGAGGGCCGCAACGCCACGCACCAGATGAAGAAGCTGACCCTGGACGACCTCAAGCTGTTCCGGGACCGCCTCTACCTGGACATCCCGGACTCGGCGCTGGAGGAGAACCCGTACCTCCCGCCGTACTTCCACCCGGGCGAGAAGTCCGACGAGCTGGCGTACCTGAAGGAGCGGCGGCAGCAGCTCGGCGGCTACCTCCCCTCCCGGCGGACCGCCGGCAAGGCGCTGGCCATTCCCGGCAGCGAGCGGTTCTCCGACGTCAAGCGCGGCTCGGGCAAGCAGAAGGTCGCCACCACGATGGCCTTCGTCCGGCTGCTCAAGGACATCATGAAGGACAAGGAGTTCGGCAAGCGCTGGGTGCCGATCATCCCGGACGAGGCCCGTACCTTCGGGATGGACTCGCTCTTCCCCACGCAGAAGATCTACTCGCCGCACGGCCAGCGCTACACCTCGGTCGACCGGGAGCTGTTCCTGTCGTACAAGGAGGCCACGACGGGGCAGATCCTGCACGAGGGGATCAACGAGGCCGGTTCGGTGGCCTCGTTCACCGCCGCCGGCAGCGCGTACGCCACCCACGGCGAGCCGATGATCCCGCTGTACATCTTCTACTCGATGTTCGGCTTCCAGCGCACCGGCGACGGGTTCTGGGCGGCGGCCGACCAGATGGCCCGGGGCTTCGTGCTCGGCGCCACCGCCGGGCGGACCACGCTCAACGGTGAGGGCCTGCAGCACGAGGACGGGCACTCGCTGCTGCTGGCGGCGACCAACCCGGCGGTGGTCTCCTACGACGCGGCGTTCGCCTTCGAGCTGGCGCACATCGTGGAGAACGGTCTGCACCGGATGTACGGCGAGGACCCGGAGAACATCTTCTACTACCTCACCATCTACAACGAGCCGATCCACCAGCCGGCCGAGCCCGAGGGGGTGGACGTCGAGGGCCTGCTCAAGGGGATCTACCGGTACGCCCCGGCCCCGGCCGTCGACGGACCGAAGGCGCAGATCCTGGCCTCCGGCACCGGCATGCAGTGGGCGCTCAAGGCCCAGCAGCTGCTCGCCCAGGACTGGCAGGTCGCCGCCGACGTCTGGTCGGTGACCTCCTGGACCGAGCTGCGCCGCGACGCGGTGCGGTGCGAGGAGCACAACCTGCTCAACCCCGGTGGCGAGGCGAAGGTGCCGTACCTGCAGGAGAAGCTGGCCGACGCCGAGGGGCCGAAGGTCGCGGTCAGCGACTGGATGCGCGCGGTGCCGGACCTGATCTCCCGCTGGGTGCCCGGTGACTACACCTCGCTGGGCACCGACGGGTTCGGCATGTCCGACACCCGGCACGCGCTGCGCCGGCACTTCCACGTCGACGCCGAGTCGGTGACCGTCGCCACGCTGCGGCAGCTCGCGCTGCGCGGCGCGGTGCCGGCCAACGTCCCGGCCGAGGCGGCCAAGAAGTACGCCATCGACGACGTGAACGCCGCACCGGTCGGCGAGACCGGCGGCGACAGCTAGCCAGGGGTACGCCCCGCAGGGGCCCGGCCCGGTGTGACCACACCGCGCCGGGCCCCTCGCGTGTGCGCCCACCGAGCGGGGCGCGCCCGCCGCACCGGCGACGGTCAGGGTCGGCGGTATGACGCGAACGGTATCGACGATCACCTTCTCGCCGAAACACTCGACATCCAGAATCCTCGATAGGGGATCAGCGTGTTCGGGGTCCCGCGACGGTAGGGAGGCCGCATGCGAGTCGTCCGGATCGGTATCGCCCTGGCGCTCGGCACCCTCGTGGTGTCGATGCTGGGTTCGGGCTCGCCCTCGGTGGCGCACGATCCCGCCACGCCCGCCGGCCGGGCGTCGGCACAGGAGTTCATGGCCCAGCGCGAACCGAGCCAGCGGTTGGCCGCCGTGGCGGCGGCGACCTGCACCAACGGGCAGGCGGCCGGCTACCCGTGCCGCAACGTGGACCTGCTGTCGTTCCTGCCGCTGGCCGACATCGGCGGCAGCCAGGCCAACGACATCTGGGGGTGGCGCGACAGCACCACCGGCAAGGAGTACGCGCTGGTCGGGCGGCGCAACGGCACGTCGTTCGTGGACATCTCCACCCCCACCGCGCCGGTGTACCTGGGCAACCTGCCCGCCCACCAGAACCGCACCGCGATCTGGCGCGACATCAAGGTCTACCGCGACCACGCGTACGTGGTGGCCGACGTCTCCGGGCACGGCATGCAGGTCTTCGACCTGACCCGGCTGCGCGGGGTGACCACCCCGCAGACCTGGACGGCGAACGTGCACTACGCCGGGTTCGGCAACGCGCACAACATCGCCGTCAACGAGGAGACCGGGTACGCGTACGCGGTCGGCACGAACACCTGCAGCGGCGGACTGCACATGGTCGACATCCGGACACCGAAGTCGCCGGTGGCGGCCGGCTGCGTCAGCAACGACGGGTACACCCACGACACCCAGTGCGTGGTGTACCGGGGTCCGGACACCGCGTACACCGGGCGGGAGATCTGCGTCAGCTCCAACGAGGACACCGTCACCGTGGTCGACGTGACCAGCAAGTCCGCGCCCCGGCAGCTGTCCCGGATCGGGTACACCGGGCGGGCGTACACCCACCAGGGCTGGTTCACCGAGAACCAGCGGTACTTCCTGCTCGACGACGAGCTGGACGAGACCCGGCGCGGGGTGCGTACCCAGACCTACCTCTGGGACCTGGCCGACCTGGACAACCCCCGGCACATCGGCACCTACAGCGCCCCGACCGGGGTCCAGGCCACCGACCACAACCAGTACGTCAAGGGCAACTACAGCTACCAGGCCAACTACCGGGCCGGCCTGCGCATCCTGGACCTGCGCAACGTGGCGGCCGGGCAGGCCACCGAGGCGGGCTTCTTCGACGTCTACCCGTCCAGCGACAGCGCCTCGATGAACGGGGCGTGGAGCGTGTACCCGTACCTGCCCAGCGGTGTGGTGGTGGTCAGCGGGATCGAGCAGGGGCTCTTCGTCCTGCGGCCCCGGTTGTCGTGACCGCGACCAGCGACCGGCCGGTGGTGGTGGCGCGGACCGCCACCACCGGCGAGCCGGCGGGACGGCGCGGCCCGGACCCCGGCAACGCGCCGGAGTCGCCGCCGGCCGGGCGGCACGGCCCGGACACCGGCGGCCCGCCGGAGTCGCCGCGCGGCCCGGACCCCGCCGGCCCGCCGGCCGGTCGGGGCTCCCGGTACGCCGCCGCGGTGCTGGTGCTCGGGCTGACCCTGGCGGTCGGCTTCGCCGCCGGCCGCTCCGGCGGGCCGGCCGGGGCGCCGACCGGGCGGGCGGCACCGGCGGCGGGGGCGGCGCACCTCGGCCACGCCCCCGGCGGGCTGGAGGTCTCCCGGGACGGATACACGCTGGCCCTGCAGACCACGGGTCTGACCGTCGGCCGCCCGGGTGAGCTGGTCTTCCGCATCACCGATCCGACCGGCCAGCCGGTGACCGCCTTCCAGGTCACCCACGAACGGACGCTGCACCTGATCGTGGTGGGTCGGGACCTGACCGGGTACCGGCACCTGCACCCGGAGATGGCACCGGACGGCACCTGGCGGACCACCCTCACCCCGGGCGCGGCCGGGCCGCTGCGGGTGATCGCCGACTTCTGGCCGGTCGGCGCGCCGGCGCAGGTCACCCTCGGCGCGGACCTGCCGGTCCCCGGTCGGTACGTGCCCCGGCCACCGCAGGAGCAGCAGGAGACCGTCGTGGTGGACGGCTACACGGTGACCCTCGACGGTGGACTGCGGCCGGGCGAGTCGAACCAGCTCCTGGTCTGGCTGGGCCGCGACGGGCAGCCGGTGAACGACCTGCAACCGCACCTGGGCGCGTACGGGCACCTGGTCGCCCTGCGCCACGGCGACCTGGCCTACCTGCACGTGCACCCGGCCGCGGCCAGCCAGCCCAGTTCGGTGGTGGCCTTCGCGGTGCAGGTGCCGGCGGCCGGCACGTACCGGCTGTTCTTCGAGTTCCGGCACCGCGACGAGGTCCGGACGGTCGGGTTCACGCTCACCGCCTGAGCGCGACCGGCCCGGTCGAGCGGGCAGCGACGGTGGGGCGACGATGGTCCGGCGTCCCTGGCGGGGACGCCGGACCATCACCATCGCGGGTGACGCCCGGGGACGGGCCCGGTCAACCGACGGCGGCCAGATCGGTGAGTCGGGCCAACGAGTCCTCCAGGTCGGCGCCGACCCGACGCAGACCGAGCCGGAGCAGGGCCGCCTTGACCGGGCCGGCCGGCCAGCGTACGACGATGAGGCGCACGATCGTGCCGCCCTCCTCCTCGTCGGCGGTGAGCTGCACGTAGATCTCGGTCCGTGCCTCGGCCCGGGCCCCCGCGCCCTTGGCGCGTTCGCGCCAGCCGATCAGGTTCGGTTCCTGGAAGGCGATCACTTCGGCCTCGTGCGCCGCGCCGCGCCCGGCCTGGACCAGTTGTCGTCGGCCGAAGCCCTCTCCGGAGAGCACCTCGGCGGCACGTACCCCCGCCAGCCAGGCCGGCAACTGCTCGGCCCGCTGGACGACGTCCCAGACCACTTCCACCGGCGCCACCACGTGCGCACTGCGTTCCACGAGGATCATTTCGTCTTTCCCCCATTGAGGACATCCGCGATATTCGGCACTCTATGCGTCAAATCGGACGTAAGTGGACGTGTTCGGAAAAGACACGCCGAAAGCCCTTGCGCAACCCATCGCGGTACGCCTATGGCGCATCCCGGGTCGTACGCCCTAGAGTGCGAACACTGTTCGCGTTCTGGTCGCGTCCCCGGAGGGTGCCCGATGACCGCGCCGATGCCCACCTTCCCCGCCGGCTTCCGCTGGGGGGTGTCCACCTCGGCGTACCAGATCGAGGGGGCCGCCACCGCCGACGGACGCGGCCGGTCCATCTGGGACACCTTCGCCCACACCCCCGGGCGGATCGCCGACGGCAGCACCGGCGACGTGGCCTGCGACCACTACCACCGGCACCGCGAGGACGTCGCGCTGCTGGCAGGGCTGGGCGTCTCGGCGTACCGGTTCTCCGTGGCCTGGCCCCGGGTGCTGCCCACCGGCTCCGGCGCGGTCGTCCCGGCCGGGCTGGACTTCTACGAACGCCTCGTCGACGACCTGCTCGCCGCCGGGATCGACCCGGTGGCCACCCTCTTCCACTGGGACCTGCCGCAGCCACTCCAGGACCGCGGCGGCTGGCTGGCCCGCGACACCGCCAGCCACTTCGCCGAGTACGCCGACGCCGTCGCCGCCCGCCTCGGCGACCGGGTGAAACTCTGGATCACGCTGAACGAGCCGTTCATCCACCTGAGCCTCGGGCACGGCACCGGCGCGCACGCCCCCGGCCAGGCCCTGCTCCTGGACGCGCTGCCGGTCGCCCACCACCAGCTGCTCGGCCACGGCCTGGCCGTCGCCGCGCTGCGCGCCCGCAGCACCGCACCGGTCGCCATCGCCAACAACTACTCCCCCGTGGTGCCCGCCGGGCGGACCGACGCCGACCGGGCCGCCGCGGCCGCGTACCACGCGCTGCACAACCGGCTCTGCACCGATCCGCTGCTCGGTCGGGGCTACCCGCCCGGCTTCGACCCGACGGAGGTGCCCACCGGCACCCCGGCCGTCGTGCGCGACGGTGACCTCGACGTGATCGCCGCGCCGCTGGACGTGCTCGGCGTGAACTACTACCACCCGAGCGCGGTACGCGCCGGCACGCCGGACGACCCGCTGCCGTTCGAGCTGGTGCCGCTGACCGGGCATCCCCGCACCGCCTTCGACTGGCCGGTGGTCCCGGACGGGCTACGTGACCTGCTCGTCGGGTTGCGCACCGAGTACGGCGACGCGCTGCCGCCGATCCAGGTAACCGAGAACGGCTGCGCGTACGACGACGTACCCGACACCCGGGGCCGGGTCCACGACCCGGAGCGGATCGCGTACCTCGACGGTCACCTGCGGGCGGTGCACGCGGCGATCGCGGCCGGCGTCGAGGTGACCGGGTACTTCGTCTGGTCGCTGCTGGACAACTGGGAGTGGGCCGAGGGCTTCACCAAACGCTTCGGGCTGACGCACGTGGACTTCGCCACCCAGCGGCGTACCCCCAAGTCGTCGTACACCTGGTTCCGCGACGTCGTCACCCGGCCCACGCCCGACCAGCCGGCGTAGCCCGGTGGCCGCCATCGACCCACCGCCCGGGTCGCTGCCTGGGCCGCTGCCTGAGCCACCGCCCGGGTCCTTGCCTGAGCCACCGCCCGGGTCCTTGCCTGGGCCGCTGCCCGGGTCCTTGCCCGGGTCGCTGCCCGCCGCGCTCGCCGAGCCGAGGGTGCCGGTCCGGCGGAGCTGGATCGCGCTGATCTTCGCGGCGAACCTCGGGGTGTGGATGGCCTTCTTCACCCCGATCCAGGTGCTGCTGCCGCAGCAGATCGAGCGGATCGCCCCGGGCGACAAGGAGGCGGTGTTCGCCGTGGTCACCGGTCTCGGCGCGCTGGCGGCGGTGCTGGCCAACCCACTCGCCGGGGCGCTGTCGGACCGGACCCGCCTGCGGGTGGCCGGCCGGGAACTGGGCCGGCGGCACGTCTGGACCGCCGGGGGTGCCGTCGGCGGCGCGCTCGCCCTGCTGCTGCTGTCCCGGCAGGACACCGTCGTCGGGGTGGCGCTCGGCTGGCTGGCCGCGCAGGTCTGCTTCAACGCCATGCTGGCCAGTCTCACCGCCGGCATCCCGGACCGGGTGCCGGTGCGTCAGCGCGGCGGCGTCTCCGGCTGGGTGGGCATCCCGCAGTCGCTCGGCCTGGTGCTCGGCGCGGTGCTGGTGACCGCCGTGGTCACCGGCAACACCGCCGGGTACGCCACGATCGCGCTGGCCGTACTGCTGCTCTCGCTGCCGTTCGCGCTGCTCACCGCCGACGACCCGCTGCCCCGTCGGCACCTGCCGGCACTGCGGGCGCGGACCCTGCTGGCCTCGATGTGGATCGACCCCCGCCGGCACCCGGACTTCGCCTGGGCCTGGCTGACCCGGTTCCTGGTCCAGCTCGGCAACGCGTTGGGCACCCTGTACCTGCTGTACTTCCTCACCGACGGGCTGCGCCACCCCGACCCTGCCGGCGGACTGCTGACGCTGATCCTGCTCTACACGCTCGGCATGATCCTCACCGCCGTGCTCTCCGGTCGGCTCTCCGACCGCTCCGGCCGGCGCAAGATCTACGTGATCACCTCCGGGCTGGTGATGGCGGTGGCCGCGCTGCTGCTGGCGGTCGCGCCGGTCTGGCCGGTGGCGATGGCCGCCGCGCTGCTGCTCGGCGCGGGCTACGGGGTCTACCTGTCGGTCGACGCCGCGTTGATCACGCAGGTCCTGCCGATGGCCACCGACCGGGGCAAGGACCTTGGCGTGATCAACATCGCGAACTCGGCGCCGCAGGTGCTCGGCCCGGCGATGTCCGCCCCGATCGTGGTCCACCTCGGTGGCTACCCCACCCTGTACGCGGTCACCGCGGCGGTCACCCTGCTCGGCAGCGCCCTGGTGGTCAAGATCCGCAGCGTGCCGTGAGCGGGTGTCCGGCGTCTCCCGCTGGCAGGTGTCCGGCGGCCCCCGCCGGCAGGTGTTTGGAGGGGGCCCTTCCTATACCGGAAGCGATAACAAGGGGCCCTTCCTTGCAGCTGGGGCGGCGGCCGTAGGCTGGGGTGGTGACGGTTCGTGTACGCTTCGCCCCTTCCCCGACCGGTATGTTCCATGTTGGCGGCGCCCGCTCGGCGCTGCAGAACTGGATCTACGCCCAGCAGCAGGGCGGGGTGTTCGTGCTGCGCATCGAGGACACCGACGCGGCCCGCAATAAACCCGAGTGGACCGAGGGGATCCTCGCCGCGCTGGACTGGATCGGCATCGAGCGCGAGGGCTACGAGGGCCCCTACTTCCAGTCGCACTACGCCACCGAGCACCGGGCCGCCGCGCAGCGGCTGCACACCGAGGGTCGGGCGTACTACTGCGACTGCACCCGGGAGGCCGTACAGGCCCGTAGCGGATCCCAGTACTCCGGTTACGACGGCTTCTGCCGGGACCGGGGACTGACCGCCGGCACGGGTCGGGCGCTGCGCTTCCGCACCCCGGACGAGGGTACGACCGTCGTGGTCGACCTGATCCGGGGCGAGCCGACCTTCGAGAACAAGCTGATCGAGGACTTCGTCATCGCCCGGGGTGACGGCTCACCGGTGTTCCTGTTGGCCAACGTGGTCGACGACATGACGATGGGGATCACCCATGTGATCCGGGCCGAGGAGCACCTGCCCAACACCCCCAAGCAGCAACTGCTCTGGGTCGCGCTGGGGGCGCAGCCACCGGTCTGGGCACACGTGCCGGTGGTGGTCAACGAGAAGCGCCAGAAGCTCTCCAAGCGTCGGGACAAGGTCGCCCTGGAGGCGTACCGGGACGAGGGCTACCTGGCCGCCGCGATGCGCAACTACCTGATGCTGCTGGGCTGGGCCCCCTCCAACGACCGGGAGATCGTGCCCTGGTCGGTGATCGAGGAGGAGTTCCGGCTGGACGAGGTGAACCCGTCGCCGGCCTTCTTCGACGAGAAGAAGCTGCGCGCCTTCAACGGGGAGTACATCCGGGCCCTGACGGTGGAGGAGTTCATCGCCGTCTGCGGGCCGTGGCTCACCGGCACCGCCACCATCCCGCCGCCGCCCTGGCAGCCGGCGGAGTTCGACGCCGAGGCGTTCGCCGCCGTCGCGCCGCTGGCCCAGACCCGGATCGCGGTGCTCAGCGAGATCGTGCCGAACGTCGACTTCCTCTTCCTCGCCGACCCGCTGATCGACGAGGCCGCCTGGGCCAAGGCGATGAAGGCCGGCGCCGCCGAACTGCTGGACGCCGCCATCGCCGCCTACGCGGCGGTCACCACCTGGGACGCCCCGACCCTCAAGTCGACCCTGGAGTCGGTCGGCACCGAACACGGCCTGAAGCTCGGCAAGGCGCAGGCACCGGTCCGGGTCGCGGTCACCGGCCGGACCGTCGGCCTGCCGCTCTTCGAGTCGTTGGAGGTGCTCGGTCGCGAGCGCACCCTGGCCCGCCTCCGCGCCGCCCGCCTCCGCCTCCCCTGACCGTAAGGAAGGGCCCCCTGTTAACGCTTCCGGTATAGCGGGGTACCCCTTTCACGGCAGCCGTCGGGGGCCGGGCCGCCGGTCGCCGTGGACCGGTCGCTGGTAGCCGTGGGCCGTAGGGCCGGCCGCCGTCGCCGTGGGCGGGTCGCCGTAGGGCCGAGGGCGGGTCGCCGTAGGGCCGAGGGCGGGTCGCCGTAGGGCCGAGGGCGGGTCGCCGTGGGGCGTAGGGCCGTGGGCGGGTCGCCGTGGGGCGTAGGGCCGAGGGCCGGTCGCCGTGAGCAGTAGGGCCGGCCGCTGGTCGTCGTGTCAGCGGCCGGCCGGGTGGTCAGCGACGGGTGGCTCGGCGGCGGAACAGCAGACCGGTGCCGAGCGCGGCCAGCAGAACCAGGCCGCCGATCACCCAGAGCCAGGGGCTGCCGGCGTCGGACTGGTTGTCGGCTGCCGGCACCGGCTCGGCCGGGGCGGGCTCGGACTCCACCGCCGACGCGGTCGGCGACGGCGCGGCGGCGGGTTCGGTTGCCGAGGGTGACCCGGTCGGGGTCGCCGGGCTGGGGGACGGCTCGGCCGGGGCACCGGTGGTCAGGGTGAACTCCACCTCGCCCTTGATCGGGTGCCCGTCGGCCGACGGCAGCTCGTACGCCACCACGTAGCGGCCGGCCGGACCGGGCTTGAACGGCACCCGTACCCGACTGCCGGAGAAGGTCGGCTCCCCCGCCACGGCGGAGGCGTCGTCCGGCCCGGTGATTGTGATCTTCGTCTTATCCGCTGGAAGTTTCGCCAGGAAACGCAGCTCGACCCGCTCGGGTGCCTCCGCCAACCGGGCCCCGTCGCGCGGGTCGCTGCCGGTGAACGAGTTGTGTGCGGCCGCCGGCGACACCGGCAACAACAGGGACAATCCGAGCACCGCGCCGAGCAACGTCACCGAGGTCCGCACCACACGTGCTGCCCTGCCCCCCATGTGCTCCTCCGTAAAGGTAAGATCCGCCCGCTGATCAAACGGCTGGTCATTGGTCGAGTCGAGATCGCAGATAGTTCCAATTAGTCTTCCAGTAGCTGCAATCGAGCGTCGTTCTGCAACCCTTGAGGTGGACATCCGGCCTGTGGGCACGGTCACCGCCGTCAACCAACGCGTGACCATGCAGCAAAGCCATCCATCGACGGGGCGAGGAGGCGGCGGTGTTCGACAGGACGAGCCGGCTGTTGAAGGTACTGACCGGAGTGCTGCTGGGAGCTAGCCTCTCCCTGGGCCTGTCCAGCGCGGCGCAGGCCGCGCCGAGCCTGTCCCACCCGGCGCAGGCCGCGCCGAAGCCGAAGCCGCCACCGGCTGGCGTGGACATCACCGGCGTCGGGATCACCGAGCCGCTGCGGCTGCGCGAGAGCGACCGGCATGCCCACGTGGTCGCCGTCATCGACCAGGTCAACTGGCTGAGCCGGGCGACCGGGCAGAGCAAGGGTCCCAAGGCTGCCGACCTCGGTCCGAAGTACACCGTCGTGGTGCTCGCCGGGGACGTTCCCAAGCAGACGTACGACCTCTACCCGCGAGCGAACGGCGGTCCCCGGATCCACCGCCCGGCCAAGCAGCCCGACGGCCGCAAGACCGGTGCCGGCTGGTTCCTCGGGCGGCTGAACATGTCGGAGACGCTGCGGATCGCCGGGGTGCCGCTGGAGCGGCAGCTCGACACGTTGACCGGTGGTATCGGTGGCGGCGAGCGGGTGATCCCGGACGACTCGCTGGACCCGAGCAAGAGCATCAACGAGAGCATGGGTGCGTTGCAGCGGTTGTTGCTGCTCAACGTGGCCGTGGTGGTGACGATCACCGCCGGGCTCGCCGGCATCGCGCTGCTCGTCCGTCGTCGCACCCGCTGAGGCGAGGGTCAGCACCAGCGCTGGGGTGGCCGTTCCCGCCGGCCGCCCCGGCGGCGGGGCCGCACCGGGCCGTGCCGGTGGGCCCCGGCCCAGCCCGGCAGGTCGCTGAGGCAACCCTGCTCGGCCGTCGACGCGGGGTCGGCCACGGTGGGCGGTTCGGCAACGCGCTGTCGGGGCACCGTCGGCTCCTCGTCGGCACGCTCGGGGATCGGCTCACCGGGGTACGGCGGCCCGCCGGCCGTCCGGCGGTGGTGGTGCTTCGCCCCCGTCGACTGCTCGTGCTGGCCCGGCCGGCAGGTCTCACCCTGGGCGCAGCCGTGCTCGGCCTCCCCGTGCGCCATCGGCGGTCTCCTCACGTTCCCTCGCCGGACGGGTTGCCCCGACGTGCCCTGTCACCGTACTGGCCCGGTCCGACCCACCCACCCGGCCCCCGCCCACCCGGTCCCCGGGTAGACCGGGGACGGGGTGGGTCGAAGGGAGTAGGCGCGCGGGCCCGGCATCGTCCAGATGACGGAGGTGGGCCCCCGGCCGGTGTGGTGTGATCGGCCCCGTGCGCGCACTGCCGTGGCCCCCGCCAGCGACCCGGGGCCGGGACCTGGCGCTGGCCGGCGTCTCACTGGCCGGCGGACTGATCATGCACGGGATCGGCTTCCGGGCCGACCTCGGCTGGCGGCCGGCGGTGCCGGTGGGGTGGTTCCTGGTGCCGCTGGCGGCGGTCTGCGTGGCGGTGGCGCTGCGCCGGGTGGCCACCCGCACCGGTCTGGCGTTGGGCACCGTGGCGCTCCTCGGCGACCTGGTGCTGGGCGGCTCGGTGGCCACCTCGATCATCTACACCCAGGTGCTCTACGACTCCTGCGTGTACGGCTCGGTGCGACTCTGGCGGCGGCTGCTCGGGGTGACCGTCGGGCTGACCGTCGCGGTTCCGCTGGCCGGAGTCGTGCTGTTGCGGGACTGGCGGGCGCTGGGGCTGGGCGTCCTGGTGGCCCTGGTCGGGCTGCTGCCGGTGTTGACCGGGACGAGCGTGCGGCAGTACCGCGACCAGGCCGCCGTCGAACGGGAACGGGCCACCGCCGAGCGAGAGCGGGCCACCGCCGAACAGGGCCGCGCGATCGCCGAGCGGCAACGGGCCGAGCAGACCGCCCGGCTGGCCGAGCTGGACCGGCGGCAGGCGGTCAACGCCGAACGTTCCCGGATGGCCCGGGAACTGCACGACGTGGTCGCCAACCACCTCAGCGCGGTGGCCATCCACGCCACCGCGGTGTTGTCGGTGCCGGGGCTGGACCGGGCGCGCGTCGACTCCGCGTTGCGGGTCATCCGGGAGAACAGCGTGCAGGGGTTGGCCGAGATGCGGCAGATGATCGGGCTGCTCCGGGAGCCGGCCTGCGAGGCGGTGCCGCCGGCCGACCACGCGAGGGCGCCGGCCGACGAGGCGAGGGCGCCGGCCGAGGAGGCGGTCCGGGCCCGGCTCAGTGAGGTGCCGGTGCTGGTGAACCGGGCCAGGGCGGCCGGTCTGACGGTGCGGGAACGGGTCACCGGAACGGCCCGACGGGTGCCGGTCGCGGTCGACCTGGCCGGGTACCGGATCGTGCAGGAGTCACTCACCAACGCGCTCAAGCACGGCGGTGGGGAGGCGGAACTGCTGGTCGCGTACCGGATGGGGTCGGTGGTGGTGACGGTGACCAACCCGGTGCGCGACGGGCCCGACGGTCTGCCCGGCGCGGGCGCCGGCCTGATCGGGATGCGGGAACGGACGGTGCTGCTGGCCGGCCGGTTCTCCGCGGCGGCCGAGGACGGGCAGTGGCGGGTACGCGCCGAACTACCGACGACGGAGGCGACGTGACCGACCCGACGGGTACGACGGTGCGGGTGGTGCTCGCCGACGACCAGCCGGCGGTCCGGGCCGGGCTGGCGTTGATCCTGGACGCCACGCCGGAGGTCGAGGTGGTCGGGGAGGCCGCCGACGGCCGGGCGGCGGTGCGGCTGTGCCGGTCGCTGCGGCCGGACGTGGCGGTGCTGGACATCCGGATGCCGGTGCTGGACGGCATCTCGGCGACCCGCCAGATCGTCGCCGAACACCTGGCCGACGTGCTGGTGCTGACCACCTTCGACCTCGACGAGTACGTCTTCGGCGCGCTCCGGGCGGGGGCGGCTGGCTTCCTGCTCAAGGACACCGACGCGGCGGGGCTGGTGGCGGCGGTGCGGACGGTGGCGCGCGGTGAGGGGATCATCGCCCCGGCGGTGACCCGCACGTTGATCGGCGCCTTCGCGGCCACCTCACCGGGCCCGTCGACGGCGGGCCGGGCGGCGGTCGACGCGCTGACCCCCCGGGAGCGGGACGTGCTGGCCTGCCTGGGGCTCGGCCTGTCCAACCAGCAGACCGCCGCCCGGCTGTCGATGGCGGAGAGCACTACCAAGACGCACGTCAGCCGGATCCTGGCCAAACTGGAGTTACGCAGCCGGGTTCAGGCGGCCATCCTGGCCCGGGAGCTGCGCCTGCCGGAGCCCGCCGGCTGAGCGACGGCCGAGCGACGGCTGCGCGACGGCCGAGCGACGGCTGCGCGACGGCCGAGCGGCGGCTGACCGGCGGCTGACTGGCGGACCCCCTGGTCGGCGCGGTGACGGCACGGGTGCAAGGGTGGTGGGATGGGCACGGATGGTCCGGAGTTGTCGGCCACGCTGCGGCGGATCGAACGGTCCGCGGGCGCGTTGGCCACCGCGAGCGTGAGCCGGATGGACGAGGCGCTGCCCTGGTTCCGGGCGCTCCCGGCCGACCAGCGCGCCTGGGTGATGCTGGTCGCCCAGGCCGGCGTCCGGTCCCTGGTGCAGTGGCTGCGCGACGGCGGTGGCACGGCGGACAGCAGCCAGGAGGTCTCCGACGAGGTCTTCGCCACCGCTCCCCAGGCGTTGGCCCGCTCGATCAGCCTCCAGCAGACCGTCGCCCTGGTGAAGGTCACCATCGACGTGGTGGAGGAACAGGTCGGGCACCTGGCCGCGCCGGGCGAGGAGCAGCAGCTACGCGAGGTGATGCTGCGCTTCAGCCGGGAGATCGCCTTCGCCGCCGCCCGGGTGTACGCCCGCGCCGCCGAGTCCCGGGGGGCCTGGGACGCCCGGCTGCAGGCGCTGCTGGTCGACGCGTTGCTCCGGGGCGACTCGCCGGACGTGCTGGCCAGCCGGGCGGCGGCGCTGGGCTGGACGGACGCGCCGCCGGTGGCGGTGGCGGTGGGCCGCTCCCCCGGCGGCGAGGTGACGGCGGTGCTGCACACCGTGTACCGGCAGGCCCGCCGGATCGGTGTCGAGGTGATCGGTGGTGTGCACGGTGACCGGTTGGTGATCGTGCTCGGTGGTGCCGCCGATCCGGTGGCGGCCACCGAGAAGCTGTCGACCGCGTTCGGGGCCGGACCGGTGGTGGTGGGTCCGGCGGTGCCGAGTCTGGACGGGGCGACGGAGTCGGCGCGGGCCGCGCTGGCCGGGTTCCGGGCCGCACCGGCGTGGCCGGGTGCGCCCCGCCCGGTGCCGGCGGCGGACCTGCTGCCGGAGCGGGCCCTGGCCGGCGACGCCGAGGCCCGTCGCCGGCTGCGCCACGACGTGTACGCGACCCTGGTGCGCGCCGGTGGCGAGCTGCTGGAGACCCTGGACGCGTTCCTGGCCGCCGGCGGGACGTTGGAGAGTGCGGCCCGCGCGTTGTTCGTGCACCCGAACACGGTCCGCTACCGGTTGCGGCGGATCGGCGACGTGACGGGCTTCTCGCCGCTGACGCCCCGGGACGCGTTCACGCTCCAGATCGCGTTGGTCGTGGGCCGGTTGGATCCGCTGCCGGTCAACCCGGCAACAAACCCGCTGGGCGACAAAACGCCCCAAAAATCTGATGATCAACGCTAATATTTGTAGGATCCCTCCAAACCTTCTAGTGCGGTTTGGTGCCTGTCGACAGGGCGCGGCCGTCGAGTATCCGGAAGAGTCGTAGTCGTGCTCGCCGTACTCTCACCCGGCCAGGGTTCCCAGAAACCCGGCTTCCTGACCCCCTGGCTCGATCTCACCGGCACCGAGGCACGACTGCGCTGGTGGTCGGCGCTGGCCGGGGTCGACCTGGTCCGCCTCGGCACCACGGCGGACGCCGACGAGATCAAGGACACCGCACGCACCCAGCCACTGCTGGTCGCCGCGGCCCTGCTCGCCGCGGAACACCTGCCCATGCACGACGTGCAGGTGACCGCCGGGCACAGCGTCGGTGAGCTGGCCGCCGCGGCGCTGGCCGGCGTGCTGCCGGCCGAGGCGGCCGTCACCCTCGCCGGGGTACGCGGCCGGGAGATGGCCGCCGCCTGCGCGCTGGAGCCCACCGGGATGGCCGCGCTGCTCGGCGGCGACCCGGCCGAGGTGCTCGCCGCGATCGAGGCGACCGGGCTGCACGCGGCCAACCGCAACGGCAGCGGTCAGATCGTCGCCGCCGGTGCCGTCGCCGGGCTGGAGAAGCTCGCCGCCGACCCGCCGGCCAAGACCCGGGTCGTCCGGTTGCAGGTGGCAGGGGCGTTCCACACCCCGTACATGGCCCCGGCCGAGGAGGCCCTCGCCACGGTGGCCGCCGGCATCACCCCCGCCGACCCCGGTCGGATCCTGCTGTCCAACCTCGACGGCTCGGCGGTCAACCACGGCCGGGACATGGTGCAGCGACTGGTTCGCCAGGTCACCGCGGGAGTCCGGTGGGACCTGTGCATGCGCACCCTGGCCGACCTCGGGGTGACCGGTGTGCTGGAGCTGCCGCCGGCCGGCACCCTCGCCGGAATGGTCAAGCGGGAGCTCAAGGGCGCCGGCGCGCCGGAGATCGTCACCCTGAACACCCCGGACGACCTGCCCGCCGCCCGGGCCCTGATCGCCCGGCACGGCAGCGCCCCCGGGCACGAGCCGACCATCGCCTTCCGGGTGGTGGTGGCCCCCGCCGCGGGCACCTTCCAGCCGGCCGAAGAGCTCACCGAGGGCACCGACCTGCGCACCGGCCAGGTCATCGGCCAGATCACCACCCGACAGGGAGCGGTCGAGGTGACCGCGCACGCCAGCGGAACGCTCACCGAATGGCTCGCCCACCACGACGATCCGGTCGCTCCCGGGCAGCCGCTCGCCCGCATCGGAGGTCAGGTATGACTGGCAGTCGGATCGTCTCGCTCGGGCACTACCAGCCGTCCCAGGTGGTGACCAACGACGAGATCGCCCAACTGGTCGAGACCAACGACGAGTGGATCCGGGACCGGGTCGGCATCGTCAGCCGGCGGATCGCCGAGAACGGTGAGACGGTGAGCGACATGGCCGCCGCCGCCGCGGCGAAGGCCCTGGCCAACTCCGGGCTGACCGCCGCCGACATCGACCTGGTCGTGGTGGCCACCTGCACCGCGATCGACCGCAGCCCGAACGTGGCCTGCCGGGTCGCCGGCAAGCTCGGCATCAACGCGCCCGGGGCGTACGACATCAACACCGCCTGCTCCGGCTTCGCGTACGCCCTCGGCACGGTCGACCACGCGATCCGCGCCGGGGCGTCCCGCAACGCGCTGGTCATCGGCGCCGAGAAGCTCTCCGACTTCGTCGACTGGACCGACCGTTCGACCTGCATCATCTTCGCCGACGGCGCGGGCGCCGCGGTGCTGACCGCCACCGCCGAGGACGAGGCCCCCGGGGTCGGCCCGGTGGTCTGGGGCTCGGTGCCGGAGAAGAGCGACGCGGTACGCATCGAGGGCTGGCGCCCGTACGTGCGGCAGGAGGGCCAGTCGGTGTTCCGCTGGGCCACCACCTCGCTGGCCCCACTGGCCCGGCAGGCCTGCGAGCGGGCCGGGGTGGACCCGGAGGAGATCGCCGCGTTCGTGCCGCACCAGGCCAACACCCGGATCATCGACGGCATCGCCCGTCGACTCGGCATGCCCAACGCGGTCGTCGCCAAGGACATCGTCGAGTCCGGCAACACCTCGGCGGCGAGCGTGCCGCTGGCCCTGTCCAAGCTGGTGGAGCGCCGGGAGGTGCCGGCCGGCGCGCCGGTCCTGCTGTTCGGCTTCGGTGGCGGCCTGACCTACGCCGGTCAGGTCGTCCGCTGCCCCTGAGATGTGCCCCCGAACCTCCGGCGCCCGCCGTGAGGTCCCGATGCTCACTCCGGAGCGTACGCACCGGAGCGTGCCGGTCGGCGTCGCCGACCGTGGAGTTGAACCGCTATGAGAGGAACCAACCGCAATGACCCGTGACGAGATCACCACCGGCCTCGCCGAGATCCTGGAAGAGGTGGCCGGGGTGAACCCGGACGACGTGGCCGAGGGGAAGTCCTTCACCGACGACCTGGACGTCGACTCGCTCTCCATGGTGGAGGTCGTGGTCGCCGCCGAGGAGAAGTTCGGCGTCAAGATCCCGGACAACGAGGTACAGAACCTGAAGACCGTCGGTGACGCGGTCAGCTACATCGAGGCGCAGTCCTGACATGAGCCGCATCGACGTCGTCGTCACCGGGATCGGCGCGACCACTCCGCTGGGCGGGGACGTCGCGTCGACCTGGGACGCCATGCTCGCCGGCCGCTCCGGGGTGGGTGCCCTCACCCAGGAGTGGGCCGCCCAGCTGCCGGTCCGGATCGCCGCCAAACTCGCCGTCGACCCGTCCGAGCTGATCGACCGGGTCAAGCTGCGCCGGCTGGACCGGTCCGAGGCGATCGCGCTGATCGCCGCCCGGCAGGCCTGGGCCGACTCGGCGCTGGCCGACTCCGGGCTGGACCCGGAGCGGCTGGCGGTGAGCGTGGGTTCCGGGATAGGTGGCGCGATCACCCTGCTCGACCAGGACGACATCCTGGAGGCCTCCGGTCCCCGGCGGGTCTCCCCGCACACCGTGCCGATGCTGATGCCCAACGGCCCCGCCGCCTGGGTGGGGCTGGAGCTGGGCGCGAAGGCCGGCGTGCACTCGGTGGCCAGCGCCTGCGCCACCGGCGCCGAAGCCATCTCGCTCGGCCTGGACCTGATCCGCGCCGGTCGGGCCGACGTGGTGGTGGCCGGCGGCACCGAGGCGGTCATCCATGCGCTGCCGATCGCCGGTTTCGCCTCGATGCGGGCCATGTCGACCCGCAACGACGACCCCGAGCGGGCCTCCCGCCCGTGGGACAAGGGCCGGGACGGCTTCGTGCTCGGTGAGGGCGCCGGCGTGCTGATCCTGGAACGCGCCGACCACGCCGCCGCCCGGGGCGCCAAGGTCTACGCCCGGCTCGCCGGGGCGGGGGTCACCTCCGACGCGTACGACATCGTGCAGCCGCACGCCGAGGGCGAGGGCGCGATCCGCGCGATCAAGAAGGCGATCGCCGACGCGGACGTGGCGAAGACCGACATCATGCACGTCAACGCCCACGCCACCTCCACCCCGGTCGGGGACATGCTGGAGATCGGCGCGCTGCGGGCGGCCCTCGGCGACCACCCGGTGCTGACGGCCACCAAGTCGATGACCGGGCACCTGCTCGGCGCGGCCGGCGCGCTGGAGTCGATCGCCACCATCCTGGCCATCCGGGACTCCGTGGTGCCGCCGACGATCAACCTCGACGACCCGGACGAGAACCTCGACCTGGAGGTGGCCGCGCACAAGGCGCGGCACATGGAGATCCCCGCCGCACTGAACAACGCGTTCGGCTTCGGCGGTCACAACGTGGCTCTCGTCTTCACGCGGGCCTGAGACCACAGCCTTGGAGGCTCAAGTGACGACCACCGCCATCGCCGCTGACAGCTCGACGGTCGACCACCGGGACCCACAGGTCCGGCTGCGGGCCCTGTTCGACGCCGGCACGCTGCGCCTGCTGGCTCCGCCGGACACCTCCGGGGTGCTCTGCGCGCGCGGTGAGATCGAGGGCACGCCGGCCATCGCGTACGCCACCGACGCCACCCGGATGGGCGGCGCGATGGGCACCGAGGGGTGCCGGCACATCGTGGAGGCGATCGACACCGCCGTCCGGGAGCGGGTGCCGGTGCTCGGCCTCTGGCACTCCGGTGGCGCACGACTGGCCGAGGGCGTGGTCGCGCTCGACGCCGTCGGCCAGGTCTTCGCCGCCATGGTCCGGGCCTCCGGCCGGGTACCGCAGATCTCGGTGGTGTTCGGTCCGGCCGCCGGTGGCGCGGCCTACGGGCCGGCGCTCACCGACATCGTGGTGATGAGCGGCGGTGGACGGATCTTCGTGACCGGCCCCGAGGTGGTCCGCAGCGTCACCGGCGAGCAGGTCGACATGGAGCGCCTCGGCGGCCCCGAGGCGCACGGCCGACGCTCCGGCGTGGTGCACGTGACCTGCGCCGACGACGCGGCGGCACTTGCCGAGTCGCGCAAACTGGCCGCGCTCCTGGGCCACCAGGGCCGGCTCTCCCCCGACGACGTGGCCGGCGACCAGACCGGGCACGACCTGACGGCGAAGATGCCGGTCGAGACCAACCGGGCCTACGACGTCAAGCCGGTGGTCAAGGCGCTGCTCGACGCCCCCGGCGTGGAGCTGCACGCCAAGTGGGCGCCGAACGTGGTCACCACGCTCGGCCGGTTCGCCGGCCGGACGGTCGGCGTGATCGCCAACAACCCGCTGCGCCTCGGCGGCTGCCTCGACGCCTCCAGCGCCGAGAAGGCGGCCCGGTTCGTGCGGATGTGCGACTCGCTCGGGGTGCCGCTGATCGTGCTGGTGGACGTGCCCGGCTACCTGCCCGGCCTGGGTCAGGAGTGGGACGGCGTGGTCCGGCGCGGGGCGAAGCTGCTGCACGCCTTCTCCGAGGCGGTGGTGCCGCGGGTGACCCTGGTGACCCGCAAGGCGTACGGCGGGGCGTACATCGCGATGAACTCCCGCTCGCTCGGCGCGACCGCGGTCTTCGCCTGGCCGAACGCGGAGGTCGCGGTGATGGGGGCCAGCGCCGCGGTCAACATCCTGCACCGCAAGAAGCTCGCCGCCGCCCCCGCCGAGGAGCGCGAGGCGCTGCGCGCCCAGCTGATCGCCGAGCAGATCGAGGTGGCCGGCGGGGTGAACCGGGCGCTGGAGATCGGCGTGGTCGACGATGTGATCAAGCCGGCGGAGACCCGGCGACGGATCGCCGAGGCCCTCGCCGCCGCCCCCGCCGCCCGCGGCGCCCACGGCAACATCCCCCTCTAACGGGGGTAAGGAAGGGCCCCCTGCTAACGCTTTCGGTATAGCAGGGGGCCCTTCTTAACGCCCGAGCCCGGGTGGGTGGCGGTGGGTCGAGGAGCAGGGCACGCATCGTCACACCCGGTCGTCGGCCGGGTGCCAGACCGCAGGCCGACCAGCGACTTCATTCCATGGTCATCGGCGTGTGATCGGCCCGAAACGACCCCTTCCTAGCTTTCGCTCATGCATACCCCCATGGCCCCCGAGCCTTCGTACGGCGATTCTCAGAACATCGACGGAACGACACTTTTCGACGATTGCGGCAGGCCTGTTCCAGCGCACCCGATCGGCCGGCGGGCGATTCTCGCCGCCGCCGGAGCCACCGCCGTCGCGCCGTTTCTCGCCGGTTCCCCGGCGACCGCCGCCGCCGGCCCGCACACCCCGAACAGCCGCCCCGGCAAGAAGCCGGCGCGAGGACACTACCTGATCAAAGGGGCCGCGCTGGTCTCCGTCGACCCGGCGATCGGTAACCGGGCCAAGGCCGACATCGAGGTACGCGACGGCCGGATCGTCCAGGTCGGCACCAATCTCACGCCCCGCGGCGCCAAAGTGATCGACGCCTCCCGCATGATCGCCATGCCCGGATTCGTGGAAACCCACTATCACATGTGGAGTGCCCTCGGCCGCAATTTCGTCTCCACCGGTTTCGAGTACTTCGCCGCGAAATCGGCGACCGTCGCCGCGTACCGGCCGGACGACTTCTACCACAGCGTGCTGCTGGGTCTGGTGGAGTGCGCCAGCGCCGGCATCACCACGGTCAACAACTGGTCGCACAACACCCGGGGCCCGGAGTACGCCGACGCCGAGCTGCACGCCCACGCCGACGGCCTGGTCCGGGCCCGCTACTCGTACGGGCACCGGGACGGTCAGCCCGGCACCCAACCGATCGACTTCGCCGACATCGACCGGGTGACCCGTACCTGGTTCGGCACCAGGTCCCCGTTTGACGGCTTGGTCCATCTGGGAGTGAACCTGCGCGGGCCGGGACAGCTGGCGAACTTCCTGGTCGAGATGACCGAGGTGCAGAAGCGCAAACTGCCTGTCTCGGTGCACTCCGGTCAGGGACCCACCACCGCCGTACGCGCCGCCGAACTGGAGCGGATGGGCGTACTCGGGCCGGACTTCCTCCTCTGCCACGCCCTGCCGTTCGACGAGGCGGACCGGCAGGCGATGGTCCGCACCGGCGCACCGGTCAGCTTCTCGGTGCACTCCGAGTTGCGGCTCGGCACCGCCGGCGGGTTCCACGGCCAACTGCTGCGGATGCTGGCCGCCGGGATCACCGTCTCGCTGTCGTTCGACGCCAGCTCGTTGGCCCCGATCAACATGTTCGAGTCGATGAACGTGGCCTGGAACCTGGGTATCCCGTACCTGGGTACGGACACCGCCGACCTGCCGGCGGTAGTGTTCCGGCAGGCGATCGAGATGGCCACCATCAACGGCGCGAAGGCCCTCGGCCTGGAGAAGGTCACCGGGTCGATCACCCCCGGCAAGCGGGCCGACATCATCCTGATCCGGGCCGACGACCTGAACATCGCCCCCGTCGGCGACCTGGAGTCGACGGTGGTGCGCTCGGCCACCCCGGCGAACATCGACACGGTGCTCATCGACGGTCGGATCGTTAAACGGAACAGGTCGGTGGTCAGCCACGACGTCGACAAGGTGGTCCGGAACGCGGCGGCAGCCGCGCACGCCGTCCGTACCCGGGCCGGTGGGATCCTCACCCCGACCACCTCGAAACCCCCCGCGTTCTGAATCCAGCCCGCCGGCTGGGGCACAATGCGACGGCGAGGTGCGCCAGCGCCCGGGAGACACACCGCGAGGAGTACGCGTGGAGGCGACCGAGATCCGCAAGTTGGCCGCCCTGGAGGACACCCACTGGTGGTACCGGGAGCGGCGGATCCTGTTGGCGCGGGCGCTGCGCCGGCTGGCCGAGGCCGGGCAGCGGCCGAGCAGGGCGCTGGACATCGGGGCGGCCGGCGGCGGGAACACCCGGGTGTTGCGGGCGCACGGGTGGCGGCCGGTGGCCCTGGAGTACAGCGTCGAGGGTGCCGGGGTGGCCCGGGAGCGAGGGCTGGACGTGATCCGCGCCGACGCCCGGCGGCTGCCGCTGCCCACGGCCAGCCTGGGCCTGGTGGTCGCCTTCGACATCCTGGAGCACGTCGACGAGGACCACCTGGCCGCCGCGGAGATCCACCGGGCCCTCCGTCCGGGCGGCACCGCGCTGATCGCCGTACCGTGTGACATGCGGCTGTGGTCGGCGCACGACGTGGCGGTGGGGCACGTCCGCCGGTACGACCGGGAGTCGTTGCGAACGACGGTGGAGCGGGCCGGGCTGGTGGTCGACGAGTTGTGGAGCTGGAACGTGCTGCTGCGGCCGGTCGCTGCCTGGCGGCGCCGCCGCTCCACCGGCAGCGACCTGGACCAACTTCACCCGGTGGTCAACCTCGGCCTGCGGACCGTCATCGCCGCCGAACGGTACCTGCCGGTGCGGTCAGCGCCCGGGGTCTCGCTGATGCTCCGGGCGCACCGCCCCGGCTGAGGTCGCCGGCGCACCACCCCCGCTGGTGTCACCGGTGCACCGGCGCGCCGAGCGGAGGGCCGCGCCAGGAGGGCCGCGCGACGGTGCCTCGGTGGGCTAACGTCCGTCGGCCGCCGACGCGGCGGCACTGCGGATCGACGAGGAACCCAGGTGCATCGACGAGTGGCCGTACTGGCCGCGCTCACCCTGACCGTCATCACCGGCTGCGCCGGAGGCGAGGACGGCCCAGTCGGATCGGTGGCCCCGTCGGCCAGCGGCCAGGTCGCGGCCGGTCCGCCCTGGCACGACGAGATCGCCCCGGCGGCGGCCGGTGGCACGGTCGGTGGCCCCGGCAGCGGCTGCGAACTGCCGG
This sequence comes from Micromonospora yangpuensis, assembly GCF_900091615.1. NCBI lineage: Bacteria > Bacillati > Actinomycetota > Actinomycetes > Micromonosporales > Micromonosporaceae > Micromonospora > Micromonospora yangpuensis. Next base: position 4,819,298 of record NZ_FMIA01000002.1, read on the forward strand.
TCACCTTCGACGTCGTGAAGGGACGGACCGCCAAGCCGGTCAGCGAAGACGGCCTGGGTCAGGAGCTGGCTAAGATCACCGGTGCGACCCCCCGTTGCGAGATCGACGGTCGGCCGGACAGCGCCGGTTTCCTGCGGGTGTGGACGGCGGCCCAGCCGACGGTCGAGCCCCGACCGGCGTTGGAGGCGTACCTGGCCGGGGCGGGGCAGCTGAGCAGCAAGGTCACCGACGCGCAGTACCGGACGGTGCGGGCCGGCACCTTCGACGCGGTCGAGGTGTCCTGGATCGCCACCAGCGAAAATCTCGACGAGAAGCAGCGGGAGTGGGCCCTGGCGGTGCGGGCCGGTGAGCAGACCGTGCTGCTGACCGCAAACGAGAGCATCCTCGCGGAGATCGAGGACGTCGTCCCGGGCTACCGCCTGGCCGCCCGGACCCTCGCCCCCATCACCTGACCCGGTGGCCCGCCACCACCTGACCCGGTGAAGGAAGGGCCCCTTGTTAACGGGCGGTGGTGAGCGGGGTACCCCTCTCTACCGAAAGCGTTAACAAGGGGCCCTTCCTTACACCTGGGCGGGGACGGCCTCGCGGGCCAGGGTGACCGCACCGAGCAGGGCGGCGTCGTCGGCGAACCTGGAGAGCACCAGCTCCGGGCGGTGCGGCAGCACCTCGGTGAGCCGGTCGGTGAGCAAGCCCCGGATCAGCTCGCTGCCGGCCATCCCACCGACCAGCACCACCCGCTGCGGATCGAGCAGCAGGCAGCACGTGACCAGGTGTCGGGCCAGCTCGTCGAGGCGGGTCAGGAGCGCCGCACGCAGGGCACCCGGAGCCCCGGAGCGGTCGGCGAGCCCCGCCGCGCCGCCGGCGACGCCCAGTTCGGCGGCGAGGCCGTCCAGGGCCCGGCCGGAGAACTCCAGCTCCAGCATGGTTCCGGGCCAGGGTGTGCCACTGACGGCGTACCCGATCTCGCCGGCCGCGCCGTGGTGCCCGGCGAGCACGGTGCCGCGCACCGTCACCGCTGCCGCGACCCCGGTGCCGAGCCCGACGACCAGGCCGGGGTCGGCGTCGCGCAGGGCACCGAGGCGCAGCTCGGCCAGGGCTGCGGCGTTCAGGTCGTTGTCGACGGCGACGGTGGCCACCCCGAGCCGGGCCCGGACCGCCTCGGCCAGCCGCAGGCGTTCCCAGCCGGGCACGTTCGGAGCCAGGTCGATGCCGTCGGGGCGGACCACCCCGGGCGAGGCGATCCCGGCGGCGTCGACCGTGCCGCCGTGCGCGGCGACCAGCTTCGCGGCGAGGGTCAGGGCCCGCTCCAGGGCCTGTGGCGCACCCTGCTCGGCGTGCGTCGGCACCCGCTCGTGGGCGAGCAGCCGGCCCTGGCCGTCGGCCACCCCGACGGCCATCTTGGTGCCGCCGAAGTCGACGCCGAGCAGCAGCCCGTGCTCCCCGCTGTCGACCGCCGCCGACCGTCCCGGCAACCGGACACTGGTCATCGGACCACTGCCCCGGCCGAGTCGGGGCCGGCCGACGCCGGCCCGACCGTCGCCGCACCAGAGCCCGCCGACGTCACACCAGAACCGGCCGAGTCGGGGCCGGCCGCCATCGCCTCGGCGGTGGCGTCGAGGGCGGTGTCGGCGGCGGCGAGCCGCTCGCGGACGGCGGCCAGCCGTCGGGACACCTGGTCGAACCGGGCGCGCACCAGGTGGACCTGGGTGCGGACCGCCTCGGTGCCCGGGCCGTCGGCCTGGGCCCGGTCCAGCACCTGGGCCGGCTGGACGGCGGCGGTGATCAGGTCGGTGACGGCGTGGTCGGTCAGGGGTGCGGTAAGTCCCTCGGCGGCCTGCCGGACGGTCTCGGCGGTCCAGGTCGCCGGTTGTCCGGCGCGGACCAGCCGGCCGACCACCGAGTGTGCGGCCCGGAACGGTACGCCGTGGCGGGTGAGCGCGTCGGCGGCGGCGGTCGTGGTGGCCCCGGAGGCGACGATCTCGGCCGCGGACGGTGGCTCCAGCGGCTCGATCTCGGCGAGGAAGCCGCCGAGCAGGGCGAAGAACCGGTCGGCGCGGTCGTTGCTCTCCCAGAGCCGGACCTGCACGTCGGTGGTGGCGTTGTTGGAGTCCTCCCACCAGGCCGCGCCGACGTTGTTGAGCACCGAGGCGGCGTCGGCGGCGGCCTGACCGGCGTAGGAGACCAGATGTTCCAGCACCACCGGGTTGCGCTTCTGCGGCATGATGCTGCTGCCCTGGGTGAAGTCGCCGGGGGTGGTCACCCAGCGCCAGCTCAGCCAGTCCATCAGGGTCCGGGCCAGCCGGGCGCCGGTGGCCAGGGACCGGGCGTTGTGGGTGCCCACCTGGACCAGGTGGTCGGCGCCGGCCACCGCCTCGTACGAGTTGGTGACCAGGGCGGCGAAGCCGAGCAGCTCGGCGACCCGGGCGGGGGCGATGTCCAGGTCGGTGCCGGCGAAGGCGCAGGAGCCCAGCGGCGAGGTGTTCAGCGTGTCGATCAGGTCGGCGTAGCCGAGGGCCTCACCGGCCAGCGCCTCGGCGTACCCGGTCAGGGCGTGGCCGATGGTGGTGGGCTGGGCCGGGCGGCGGTGGGTGTAGCCGGTGATCACCACGTCGGCGTACCGGTGGGCGGCGTCCAGGGCGGTGGCCCCGGTGGCGAGGACCCGGTCGAGCACCCCGATCAGCTGGTCGCGCAGGAGCATCCGGAACACCCCGGCGTCGAGGTCGTTGCGGCTGCGCGCCATCTGCACGTCCAGCTCACCGGTGGGGATGCCGCAGGCCGCCGCGAGTCGCTTCTCCACCAGGTAGTAGGTGTCCTCGAAGCTGCCGTCGAAGTCCGGCGCGGGCGCGGTGTCGGCGCGCAGCTCGGCCAACCCGCGCAGCAGCCGGGCCCCCCGGTCGGCCGGCACCAGGCCCTGCTCGGTCAGCATCACCACGTGCGCCTGGCTGGCCCGGACCATCGCCGGGAAGAGGTACCCGACGTGGTGGTCGTAGGTGGGCCGCAGGTGGTGCCGCTGGTACGTGGTCAGCGCGGGTGTGCTCATCAGAGGATCCTTACTTCCTTCCAGGCCGGGGGGCGACTCGGATCGCCGGCCCCGGCGGTGGGGTCGGCCGGTCAGTCGGTCAGGCCGAGCAGCCGTTCGGCGTTCCCGGCGAAGATCGCGCGCAGGTGGTCGTCGGGCAGCCCCAGCTCCCGGCAGATCCGCAGCTGGTCGTCGAGGTAGCGGGTGACGTAGCCACGCGGGAACCAGGACGAGTCGCTGCCGAAGACGATCCGCTGCGGCCCGATGGTCTCGTAGCAGCGGCGGAAAAGGTCCTCCAGGGTCAGCTTGTACGGCATCCAGCGCACCCACTGGTTGGACCCGGAGGTGTCGACGTGGATGTTGGGGCAGCCCCACGCGGCGAAGAGCAGCTCCTGGACGTACTGCACGCCGAAGTGCGGGACGACCACGGCCAGCTCGGGAAAGCGGCGGGCCATCCGGGCCAGCTCCTCGGGGCCGCCGTACCGGCCGAAGGTGAGCCCACCGGCGCTGCCGTAGTGTCCGATATGGATTAGCACCGGCACGCCGAGGCGCTGGGCGGTGCCCCAGAGCGGGTCGAGGTCGGCGCCGTCCAGCGGGCCGCGCAGCAGCGGGGCGAAGAGCTTCAGCCCGCGCAGGCCCCGTTCGGTCACCGCGCGCTCCAGCTCGGCGGCGGCGTCGGGGGCGTACGGATCGTGGTGGGCGAAGCCGAGCAGCACGTCCGGGTGGCGGTCGACCACGTCGGCCACGGCGTCGTTGCCGCCGCCGGTGACGAAGACCGCCCGCCGGACGCGTACCGCCCGCAGTTCCTGCGCCCACCGGTCGGCCTCGTCCTGCCAGCGCGGCGCGGGCGGCTCCGGGTCGGGAAAGCCCCAGGCCTGCCGCCACGCCCGCGCCTGCGGCGCGGAGGCGGCGGTACGGACGGCCCGGTCGTGCTCCCCGCCGGGGTGCATCCCGGCGGCCTGCTCGCAGGCGTGGATCGTCTCGTCGGCGGCGATCCGGAAGTGCAGGTGGAAGTCGACGACGTCGAGCCCGCGGTCCATGGTCACGCCCCCTCCGGCCCGGCGGTCGGCAGCGGGTCGGCGGTGGGGGCGGCCGGCGACGGGGCGGCGACCCAGGCGGCGACGATCTCCCGGAGCCGGGCGCCGGCGAGCTGCCGGACCCGCCGACCGATGGCCTCGTCGGCCAGCGAGATGTGCCCGGACCAGCCCTGCCAGGGATCGGGTCGGGACTCCACCAGCACGTACGGGTGGCTCACCGGCAGCTTCGGCTTCGGCGGCAGGTCCTCGACCGCGTCGAGGCGTACCGCGTCGGGGTCGAAGCCGAGCACCCCGGAGGTCTCGTACGCGCCGCCGTGGCCGCGCGCCGGCAGGTCGCCGTAGATGTCGGTGGTCTCCGCCGGGGTGACCAGCTGGAACCAGTTGACCAGCAGCAGGCTGGCGGTGCGCCGGCCGGAGACCCACTCCATCGCGGCCCGGACGGTGGACATGTTGGCGTCGTGACCGTTGACGATCAGCAGTCGGGAGAAGCCGGTGGCGACGATGCCCTCGATCACGTCGGCCAGGTAGCCGACCGCGATCTCCGGGCGGATCGCCACGGTGCCGGGCCACGGTCGGGTCTGTCCGGGGCAGGCCGCGTACGGCACGGCCGGGAAGAGCACCCCGCGCGGCCCGGCGCCGTCGCCGGCGCTCTCGGCCGCAGAACCGTCGCCGGCGCTCTCGGCCGCAGAACCGTCGCCGGCACTCTCGGCCGCGAAGCCCTCGGCGAGGATGAGGTCGGTGCCGAGCGGCAGGTGCGGGCCGTGCCACTCGACCGCGCCGACCGGCAGCACCGCGAAGTCCGCCGCGGCGGCGACCGCCGCGAGTTCACCGCCGGGCACCCGGCTGACCGGGACCAGCCCACCGGCCCCGCCGAGGACACCGCCGGCCGGGCCGGCCGGGCCGGGAGTTCCGCCGGCCGCGCCGGACCTCTGAGCAGGGTTCACGCCGTCCACTTCGCCGCCTCCCGGGTGGCCTGCCGGCCGGACTGCAGCCGGCCGGAGACCACCATCACCACGAAGATCAGCACCACCTGGAGCATGCCGTACGCCGCGGCGGTGCCGACCTCGAACGAGTACATCCGGTTGTTGATCTCGACCGAGATCGGTGCGGTCTGCGAGGTGTAGATCAGCACCGAGGCGACGAACTCACCGACGCCGTTGACGAAGGCGAGCAGCGCGCCGGCGGCCACCCCGGGGATCATCAGCCGCAGGGTCACCGTGCCGAACGCCCGCGCCCAGGAGGCACCCAGGTTGCGGGCCGCCTCCTCCAACGAGGGGTCGATCTGGGCAAGCGTCGCCGAGCTGGACCGGAACACCAGCGGCAGGAACCGCACGAAGTACGCCAGCGGCATGATCCAGAAGGTGCCGATCAGCACCTGACCGAAGCTGAACGCGTTGCCGGTGCTGAACGCCGAGATCAGGTTGATCGCGACCACCGTGCCGGGCAGCGCCCAGGCCAGCATGACCGCCACGTCCAGTAGGGCCCGGCCGCGGAAGTCCAGCCGGCGCACCGCGTACGCGATCAGCACGCCGACCACGACGCAGCCGACGGTGGCGATCAGGCTCATCTGCAACGAGTTGAGGATGGGCTGGAACGCGTCCGGGTCGGAGAAGATCGTGACGAAGTTCTGCCAGGTGTACGCGGACGGGATCACCTCGGTCGTCCAGGAGCCGTCCTCGGAGAACGCCACCAGGCCGATGGTCGCCACCGGGGCCAGCAGGACCATGGTGGCCAGGATCGAGGCGGCCAGGGCGAGCCACTTGCCGAACGGGTTGGTGATCTCCCGACGGTGCGCGGCGACCCCCTTGGACTGGGAGCGGTAGCTGCGCCGCCCCTCGTACCAGCGCATGCCCAGCAGGAACAGCACCGAGACCACCGCGAGCACCGAGGCGTAGGTCGAGGCCATCGGCAGGTCGCCGTTGGTCCGGTTGATGTAGATCTGCATGGTCATCGTCCGGTCCACCCCGAACAACAACGGCGCGGTGTACGACGCCAGCGAGGTCATGAAGACCAGCAGCGAGGCGGAGACCAGGGCCGGGGTGAGCATCGGCAGCAGCACCGTCCGCCAGACCCGGACCCGACCGGCGCCGAGGTTGTAGGCGGCCTCCTCCACCGAGGGGTCCATCCCGGCCAGCGCGGCCGAGGCGGCCAGGTAGAAGAACGGGTACATGGTGAAGGTGTGCACCACCAGCACCCCGGCGATACCGCTGAACGGCAGCACCGGGTTCTCGGTGCCGAGCAGTTGCTGCAGGCCACGCGGGAGGATGCCGGTCTCGCTGTAGAGCAGCTGGAAGGAGATCGCCCCGATCAGCGGCGGCAGCGCCGCCGGCACCAGGATGATCGCCTCGATCAACCGGCGGCCGGGGAACGAGAAGCGCTTGAGCAGGAACGCCATCGCCACGCCGACGATGCCGCAGAGCAGCACGCTGGCCGCGGAGATGACCAGCGAGGTGACCAGCGCGGAGCGGGCCACCCCCTCGCCGCTGAGGAACCTGCCGTCGTTGGCCACCCCGTCCACTCCGACGCTCTCGGCGAAGGTGGCGAACATCGGCTGCACGACGTACCCGAAGAGGATCAGGGCCAGCGGGAAGACCAGCAGGTACGGGAACCAGCGCGAGTTGCTGCCGCCGGAGAACCGGTCGGCCAGGCGCGGCCGGCGCGACCCGCCGTCCGGGGTGGGGTCCTCGGTGACCGGTGGGATGTTGGCGGCGGTGGGGACAGCGGTCACGGCCGCACCACCCACATCCGCTCCCGGGTCAGTCGCAGCCCGACCTGGTCGTCGACGGCGATCCCGGCCGGTACGTCGATCGCGGCCACCTGCACCGCCTCGCCGGCGACGTCGACGATCAGGTTGGTGGCCATCCCGGTGAACTCGACCTCGCGGACCAGGCCGGGCAGCGCGCCCGGCTCGCTTGTCGAGGTCAGGCCGATGTGCTCGGGGCGGACCGAGACCAGGGCGGTGTCCCCTTCGCGCAGGCCGTGCCCGGCGGGTGCGGCGACCGCGGTCTCGCTGCCCTCGGGCAGTCCGACGGTGACGCTTTCCGCCGCGGCGGCGACCACCGGCAGGCTCAACACGTTGCTGCGGCCGATGAACCGGGCCACGAAGCTGGTCGCCGGCCGGTGGTAGATCTCCTGCGGGGCGCCGATCTGCTGCACCCGGCCGGACTCCATCACCGCGATCCGGTCGGACATCGCCATCGCCTCGGCCTGGTCGTGGGTGACGTAGATGCCGGTGGTGCCGGCCTCCTTCTGGATCCGGCGGATCTCGGTCCGGGTCTCCTCGCGCAGCTTGGCGTCGAGGTTGGACAGCGGCTCGTCCAGCAGCAGCGTCTTGGGCCGGATGACCAGCGCCCGGGCCAGCGCGACCCGCTGCTGCTGACCGCCGGAGAGCTCGTCGATGCGCCGGCCGCCGTACCCGGCCAGGTGCACCTGACCGAGGGCCTCCTCCACCCGGCGCTTCGCCTCGGCCCGGCCGACCTTGCGGATCTTCAGGCCGTACGCGACGTTCTGCCCGACCGACATGTGCGGGAAGAGCGCGTAGTTCTGGAACACCATGCCGGTGTCCCGCTTGTTCGGCGGGCGGCGGGTGACGTCCTCCTGGCCGAACCGGATCCGGCCGGAGGTGGGAAAGTAGAACCCGGCCACCATCCGCAGCGTGGTGGTCTTACCGCAGCCACTCGGGCCGAGCAGGGTGAAGAACTCCCCGGCGGCGATGGTGATGTCGACGTCGTCCACGGCTGCGGTGTCGCCGCCGCGCGCGAAGCGCTTGCTGACCGACTCCAGCGTGACATCGATCATGATGTCCTCCTTCAGATGCGCGGGCGGGGTGAAAGGAAGGGCCCCTTCTTAACGCTTCCGGTCGAGAAGGGTCCCCTTCTCACAGCTCCCGCCGCCGCAACGGCGGGCAACGGGTGCAGCGGCGGGCAGTGCCACCGACTTGGGCCACCGGGCGGCACGGGCAGCGCCACCGGCAACGCCGCACCACAACGGCAGCGCGGGAGCGCCGTGCCGCAGCGCGGGAGCGCCGTGCCGCAGCGCGGGAGCGCCGTGCCGCAGCGGAGGTGCAGCGCCGGGGCCGGGACCGGAGTACGCCGGCCCGGCGCGCGTCCGCGGTCAGCCCTGGTTCTTGATCTGGCTGTTCCAGTGGTTGATCCACTCGGTCTCGTTCTTGCCGATCACGTCCCAGTCGACGTCCATCGGCTTGAGGTTCAGCTCGGCCAGCCACTGCGGCTGGTCGGCGATCTCCACGGCCGGGATCTGGAAGTAGTCCTTGGCCAGGTCGGCGCGGAGCGAGTCCTCGAAGAGGAACTCCAGGAACTTCTGTGCGCCCTCGGTGTTGCCGCCCTTGACCGCGCCCAGCCCGTCGACCAGCACCGGGGCGCCGGAGGTCGGCATCACGAAGCCGAACGGCATGTTGGACTGGTTGGCCTGCAGCAGCACGTCCTGGAGGTTCCAGGCGCTCAGCACGCCCTGCTCACGGGAGAGCTTCAGGTAGAGGTCGGCCGGGTTGGCCGCGTACGAGCCGGTGTTGGCGTCGAGCCGCTTGAGCCAGTCGTACCCGGGCTGGGGGTTGCTGCCGTCGGGCGAGAGCCGCTGGATCATCGAGGCGTAGATCGAGCGCATGGTGCCGGAGGCGGCCACGTCCCGGATGATGATCTTGTCTTTCCACTGCGGGTCGAGCAGGTCGTCCCAGTCCTTCGGGGCCTGCTCCGGGGTGAGCGCCTTGTTGTTGTACATGATCACCTCGGGCAGCAGGATCTCCCCGAACCAGCGACCCTCGGCGTCCTTGTACTGGGCGTCCATCTTGTCGGCGAAGGACGGCTGCCAGGACTCCAGCAGCTCCTCGGCGGCACCGGCGGAGAGCCCCTGCTGGGTGCCGCCCCACCAGACGTCGGCCTGCGGGTTGGCCTTCTCGGCCCGGACCCGCTCCAGGATCTCCTGGGCGCCGATGTTGAGGATCTCCACCTTGCCCTGGTACTCGGGGTACTTGGCGGTGAACTTCTCCACCACGAAGTCGGAGACCTTCTTGTCCCGCGCGGTGTAGATGGTCAGCTTCTCGACGTCCGAGCCGCCGGCGGAGTCCGAGCCGCCACCGCCGCAGGCGGTGCCGGCGGCGAGGACGGTGGCCAGGGCTCCGGCGAGCAGAAGACGACGTCTCATGGGTACCTCCGAGGGGAAAGGGATGGTTCAGGGGCTGGGAAGCAGGGTGGGCAGGCCGCTCGCGGCGGCCGCCAGGGCGTAGCTGACCGCGCCGTGCAGGACGGCCCGGTCGCCGAGCACCGCCCGGCGTACCTCGGTGGTGGCCGGCGCGGCGGCGGACACCAGGTGTTGGAGCCGCTCCACGGCGGCGTCGTCGAGTTGGGCGGCGGCCCCGCTGAGCAGGACCCGACCCGGGTCGATCACGCAGACACAGGAGACGATCAGCCGGGACCAGGCCCGCAACAACTCGTCCAGGTACGCCCCGGCGCGCTCGTCGGTGCGGGCCAGCTCGACCAGGGCGGCCACCGGGGTGTCCGGCCGGCGGCCGGGGGCCAGCGCGACTACCCGTTCGGCGATGGCGTTCTCCGACCAGCGGGCCTCGAACGGGCCGATGCCGTCGTGTCCCCGGTCGGTGGCGTCCAGCGGCAGGAAGCCGACCTCTCCGGCGGCCCCGCCGGCACCGCGGCGTACCTGGCCGTCGAGGACCAGCCCGGCGCCGATGCCGTCGGCGACGTGCAGCAGCAGCAGGTCGGCCACGTCGCTGCCGGCCCCGGCGGCGTGTTCGCCGGCGGCCATCAGGTTGACGTCGTTGTCCACCACGACCGGTACGCCGAGGTGCCGCTGCACCGACTCCCCTATCGGTCGCCCCTCCACCAGGCCGACCGAGGGGGCCAGCCGGACCGCGCCGCCGGAGGAGACGCCGGGGGCGGCGATGGCCACCCCGCGCAGCGCCGGCAGCCCGTCACCGGCCAGTTCGGGTACGGACCGGCAGATGGTGTCGACGATGTCCCCGGTCAACCGGACCGCCCGGTGGGCGACCACGTTGCCGTCGCTGTCGGCAATCTCGCAGCTGATCCGGGCCGGCTCCAGGGCGACGGCGGCGACCAGCTCGGCGCGGGGGTTGAACTCCAGCATGGCGCGCGGGCGACCGGCCCGGGAGGTGCCGGGGCCCCGCTCGATCAGGTAACCCTCGGCGATCAGTTCGCGGACCAGCGGGGTGAGCGTGGCGGGGCTCAACCCGGTGAGCTCGGTCAGCTCGGCGCGGGAGAGCAGCCGGACTTGGCGGGCGGTGGAGATCACGGAAAGCCGCTTGATCTCCTTCGCCCGCTCCCGGCTCACCGGGCTCGTTGGTGGTGTCACCACGTCCGTCACACTTCCTTTCTACGGCGAACGAACTATTAGGTCAAGTAACGAATGCGTCTCAGCCCGCTACCAACCCGACCAGGAGCAGGAAAAACAGCCAGCAGGGCAAGAGGGGGCGGCGAGGAGCTTTCGCCCTTCAACCGGCGAAATGACCGGCTTTTATTCCTTCCGCAAACAAAGAAATACCGTCCAGGGCATTGACGGACGGCCTCGATCATCCCTAGCGTCACCGGGCGAAGGCCTTCCAGTGTGTACGGACTCCCGTACCGCTGCGCACCCGGCCGGACGCCAGCCATGGCGTACCCGGCCGTCCCTCGTCAGCGAACCGACCACCGACGCCGCGACGGCACGCACCCGGCGTGACCGTCCACGGTGGCTGCTGCTCGGACCTCGCCGCCGGGGAGGATCCGCATGCGTTCATCCCGACGGCCCGGGTGCTGGCCGCCTTCGAGGCCGCCAACGGCAGTGGTGCCCTGGCCCGGCAGGTGATCGTGCGCCGCTGACCCGGCACCGGGCGGGACGGTGGTGGCAGGCGGGATCAGCCACCACCGTCCCACCCGGCCGGTCCACGCCGCCTCCCGCCGGCCGGCGGACAGCCGCACCCGGCCGCACCGTCAGCGCAGCCGGTAGCCGGCCCACCGTCAGCGCAGCCGGTAGCCGGCCCACCGTCAGCGCAGCCGGTAGCCGGCCCACCGTCAGCGCAGCCGGTAGACGGCCATCCGGTCGGTGTCGTACCGCAGGTCGGCAAGCTCCGCCAGGACCGGCGACTCCGGCTCGACCTGCCGGTCCACCACCAGCCAGCGCACCCCGTAGCGGTCGCGCAGCTCGGCCAGGCCGGCGGCGGTGGGCGCGGTGAACGCGGCGTCGTTGGCGCGCAACCGGGCCTCGTCCCAGAACGGGGCGTACGGGCCACCGTCGCGGCCCACCATCCGGGGCGCGAACGCCCACCCCTCCACCAGCACCGAACGCTGGGCGTACCCGCTGAGCCAGAACGACCGGGCGTCACACCAGCCGTTCACCACCGTCCAGCAGTGCACGTTGGTGGCGAGCACGTCGGCCGGGTCGCTGGCCGCGTACACCCAGCGGGCCGCCGCCACCCGGGAGGCCGGCATCGGCACCACCGCGTACGCCCCGCCGTTGGGGAAGGTCCGCGCCGCCCGCGCGTCCAGCACCAGGCCGGGTGCGCCGGCCACCAGCACCCCGGTCAGCAGCACCGCGCCACCGGTGCCGGCCAGGGCCGGCCAGCGGCCGACCAGCGCCGGCCAGTAGAGCGCCACCAGGATCGCCAGCAGCGTCAGCACCCCCGCCCAGATCAGCAGCGGCAGCACCGCGGCGTACCCCGGCTCCGGTGCGGCAGTGGCCGGGAAGCGCAACTGGTACGCGGTGAGCAGCACCGCGAAGCCGACCGCCGCGCCGGCCAGCCGGCGGCGGCCCCGCGCCGACAGCGCGGCCCGGTCCAGCACCTCCGCCCAGCCCCACGCCGACAGGATCACCCCGAAGGCGAACCCGGCCCGCAGGAAGTACTGGTTGCTGCTGCCCGGATGCCCGACCAGCAGATACGCCGCCGGGCCCGCGACCGCCCCGCCGAGCAGGAAGACCTGCACCGGCTCCGGCCGCCACCGACGCAGCCGCAGCAGGGCCAGCGCACCGGCCAGCCGGAGTTGGAGGTTGAGCAGGAAGGCGAGGCAAACCGCCACCCAGACCAGTCCGGTCACCAGCACCGGCCGGTCCGCCGTCGGCTCGACGTACCCGCGCAGCCCGGAGAGCGGGTCGACGGTGACGCCGTGGCTCTCGAAGGCGAAGAGCACGGCGGTGGCGAAGAGCTGCGCGGCCAGGGTCAACCCGACGGCGGCGAGCACCGCGCGGGGCAGCCGCCGCCGGCCCACCGTCAGCACCACCGCGGCCAGGCCCAGCGCGGCCAGCACCACCGGCACCGAGCTGGCCTTCGCCCCGGTGCTGGCGGCCAGGAACCCGGCGGCCAACACCCACGCCCCACCGCCCAGCGGCGGCACGGTCACCCGCCGGGCCCGCCCGACGATCTCGCCGAACACGGCGAGCAACGGCACCAACAACACCCAGCTGTACGTCATCGACGGGCTGCCCCAGACGATGAAGGTGGTCTGGGTGCCGAAGAGCTGCCGCAGCCCGTTCTCGAAGCCGAACTCGCCGACGGTGAACATCAGCGCCGCAGCCGCCGCACCGGCGTACGGCCGGCCGGTGATCCGCCACCCGACGACCGCGACCAGCACGACGGCCAGCGCGCAGAGCGCCGGCACCCCGAGCCGGAAGAAGACCGTCGGCAGGTCGACCCCGCTGACCAGGCTGCTCGCCGCGAGATGGGCGAAGCCGAACCAGTGGTAGTGCAGCGGCTCCCCGGCCACCTGCGGCACCTGCAACGGCACCTGGTGGGTGGCCGCGCCGGCCAGCGACAGCTGGAACGCCAGGTCGATGTACTGCGCCTGCCCCTCCTCGGTGGGCAGCACCGGGTTGACCCGCAGGAACGACTCGACCAGGTAGAGGGTGAAGCCGACCACCACCCCGGTCACCGACCAGGCCCAGCCCGTCGGCACCGGCCGGTAGCCGGTGGGTCGCCAGTGCCGACGCAGCGCCGGCACGGCCGCGAACGGCACGACCACCGCCAACGGCCAGAGCCACAACCACCCGGGTACGCCGACGGCGGCGAACACCGCCCAGCCGGCCAGCTCCAGCACCAGCCCGACGGCGGCCCCCATGGCCAGGTCCTCGACCAGGGTGTGCGGGTGGCGGCGCAGCGCCCGGTACACCAACGTGCCGGGCAACAGGACGGCCAGCAGCGCGTACCCGCTCCAGCGGGCCAGGTCCGCCGCGGGCGTACCGGTCAGCAGCAGGCACGTCGCGACGAACCCGACGCCGACGACGGCCGGTGCCCAGCGCGGCACGACCCGACGCAGGACGGTCCGGGCCCGGTCACCGGTGGTGTCGGCTCCGGTGACCGGCCCGGGGGCGAGGGTGCTCACCGTAGGCTGTCGACCAGCTCGACCCGGCCCGGACCGGTCGGGTCGGCGGGTTCGGCGGTGTCGGTGGCCACCAGGTACGGCGGGCGGGCCTGCACGGCGGTGTAGATCCGCGCGACGTACTCCCCGAGCAGCCCCAGGCAGAGCAGCTGCACCGCGCCGAGGAAGAGCACCGCGACGTAGAGCGAGGGCCAACCGGTGACCGTGGCCCCGGCGGCCCAGGCCAGCACGGCCACCACCACCAGCGTCCCGCAGATCGCCACCCCGGCCAGCCCCAGCCAGGTGGCCAGGCGCAACGGGGCGGCGGAGAAGCTGGTGACACTCTCCGCGGCCAACCCGAGCATCCGCGACAGCGGGTACTTGGTCCGCCCGGCGACCCGTTCGGCCCGCTGGTAGCTGACCTCCCCGCTGGGGAACCCGAGCCAGGGCACCACCAGCCGCAGCACCGGGTTGCGTTCGGGCAGCTCCCGCAGCTCGTTCACCACCGCCCGGCTGAGCAGCCGGAAGTCGCCGGCCTGGGCCGGCACCTGCTTGCCGACCAGCCGCCGCATCAGCCGGTAGTAACCGGCCGCCGTCCACCGCTTGAACGCCGTGTCGCGGCTGCGGTCGGCGCGTACCCCGTGCACCACGTCGAGACCGTCCACCCTGGCCCGGCGCAGCATCTCCGGGATCACCTCGGGCGGGTCCTGCAGGTCGGCGTCGATGCTTACCACGTACGCCCCACGAGCCCGGAACACCCCGGCGAGCAGGGCCGCCTGGTGGCCGCTGTTGCGACGCAGGCGCAGCACCCGCAGCTGCGGCCAGCCCGCCCGCAGCCCGGCCAGCCGGCCGCCGGTGCCGTCGGTGCTGCCGTCGTCGACCGCCAGCACCTCGTACGGCTCGGCGAGGTCGTCGAGGACGGCGCGCAGCCGGCGGGCGAGCAGCGGCAACGCGCTCTCCTCGTTGAACACCGGGATCACCACGGAGAGAGTCGGCCCCGGTCCGGTCACGGCGCTGGCCCCCGTTCGGCTGGCTGTCGGACAGCCGAACGCTACCAGTCGCCCGGCCCGTCGCCGGCGCGCCGAGCCGGTCGGGCAGGTCGGTCGACGCAGGTGACGGCGGGTGCCGGACCGGTCGGTTCCGGGCGCGCCGTGCGGTTCGACGCGGGTCAGCCGGTGCAGGTGGTGGCGGGTAGGCCGGTGACCGGCACGGGTGCCCGCCCGGTCGGCTCGGCCTTGCCGGCCAGCACCTGCGCCAGACCCGTCATCGACGCCCGGCTCGACGAGTAGGTGGCCAGCAGGGTCGGCGACGTCGCCTTCGACAGCAGGTACGGGGTGTCCATGGCGACCGTGACCGCCGCGTCGGCGCTCAGGTCACCGGTGCCGTCGCCGTACCCGACCAGGTGCACCACCTTGCCGCCGCTGGGCACCACCTGCGCCCCCGCCTTGGTCAGCGCCTCGGTGAGCACCCGACGGGTGCCGTCGCGCCCGCCGGAGGAGGTGATGGTCAGCTTGCCGGCCACCGGCGCCGGACGGCACGGCCCCCGCAGCACGGTGACCGCCGCCCCGGCCAGCCGCTCGGCCGCCGCCCGGTGCTCCGGGGCGTTCAGCGTGTCCAGCTGCGGGGTGGGCCCGTCGGCCAGCCGGAACTTCAGGGTCAGCACCCGGGTGACCGCCTCGACCAGCCGGGCCCGCTCCAGGGTGCCGTCGCGCAGTGCGGCCAACAGCCCGTCGTAGGCCTGGGTGACGTTCGGCGGCATCAGGATCAGGTCGTTGCCGGCCTTGAGCGCCCGGACCGCGGCCTCCCCCGGTGACCACTTCTTCGCCGGGGCCATGTTCATCCCGTCGGTGATCACCACACCCTGGAAGCCCAACTGTCCGCGCAGCACGTCGGTGAGCAGCTTGTGCGAGAAGGTGGCCGCGGTGCCCTTGTCCACCGACCGCACGTCCAGGTGGCCGGACATCACCGCGAGCGCCCCGGCGTCGATGCCGGCCTCGAACGGCGGCCACGCGCTCTTCTCCAGCTCCTTGCGGGGCTGGTCGAGCACCGGCAGCTCCTCGTGCGAGTCGTCGGCGCTGTGGCCGTGCCCCGGGAAGTGCTTGACGGTGGCGGCCACCCCGGCCGACTGCAGCCCGCGTACCGCCCCGTCGACCTGCGCCGCCGCCCGTTTCGGGTCCGCGCCGAAGGACCGGGAGCCGATCACCCCGCTCCGGCTGACCAGCACGTCGGCCACCGGGGCGAAGTCCAGGTTGATCCCCATCGCGGCCAGCTCGGTGCCGGCCACCCGCCAGGCGGCCTCGGTCAGCTTGGGGTCGGCGGCGGCACCGGCGGCCAGGGCGGTCGGCAGCAGGGTCACCCCGTCGGTGATCCGGGTCACCACGCCGTGCTCCTGGTCGGTGCCGATCAGGAACGGCGCGGCACCGCTGGGCAGCCGCTGCGCCGCCGTGCGCAGCCCGTCGGTCAGGGCCCGGACCTGCTTGGGGTTGTCCACGTTCGTGGTGGCCTGGTTGGCGGAGGTGGGGTCGTCGGCGCTGAAGCCGACCAGGATCAGCCCGCCCAGCCGGTACTTCTCCACCATCTCGGCCGGGGTGTCGACGCCGGCCAGCGCCCGGTTGCCGGCGGCCGACCCGGCGGAGACCTTGGTGGCGGTGTCGCCGTACGCGTAGGGCATCAGCACCTGACCCACCAGGTCCTCGTCACCGAGGGTGCCGACCAGCGCGGCGGCGCGGGCCGCCGGGTCCGTGGCGGGGCCGCCGTCCGGCGCCGGGGTACCGCTCGGCGCGGCGCTCGCCGGGGCCGACGCGGACGGGGCGGCCGAGGCGTCGGCCCGGGGCTCGGGGTCACCGGAGCAACCCGCCGCGACCAGCACCGTCACCGCGAGCGCCGCCGCGAGCCGCCGGGACCCACCCGGGGTACGCGACGGGGTGGACCGGGAGGTCCGACGGTCGGGCAGGGTCCGGTGGCGTGGGGAGGTCGACACGTCCCCATCCCACCAGCCCGCCGCCGGTACGGCCAACCCGCAGGTCAGCCCACTCGGGTGAGCAGGGTCACCGGGGCACCGTCACCGGCGTGCCGGTACGGCTCCAGCTCGGCGTCCCAGGCGGTGCCGAGCGCCTTGTCGAGGGCGTGCGCCAGCGCCTCCGGGGCGCGGGCGGTCGACATGATGCTGCGCAGCCGGTCCTCGCCGAGCTGGATGTCGCCGGCGGCGCCGACGGTGGCCCGGAACAACCCGCGACCGGGGACGTACATGAAACGCTCTCCGTCCGCCCCGGTGCTCGGTTCCTCGGTCACCTCGAAACGGATCATGGGCCACTGCCGGAGGGCAGCAGCCAGCTCGGCACCCGTCCCCGGGCGACCGGTCCACCTGCACTCGGCCCGTCGGGCCGTGGGATCGACGGGCTGAGCCGTCCACTGCAGGTTGACCGGCGCGACAAGGACGCGCGCGATCGCCCACTCGACGTGTGAGCACACGGCGAGCGGGGTCGAGTGGACGTATACGACGCCACGCGTTGGCACGGTGACCTCCCGGAGAGCGAGGTGCGTCTTCCCCTACGACCTCGCGTCGCCCGAGTGGCGCCTGCGAACACATGATGACCCGTGGGACGGATGATGCGCCAGAGAATCGGAAAAATCGCCGGTGGGAACAGCCGCCCCGGACGGGTGGTTGGCCTGATCGGCGACCGTGGGGGACCGTCCGGGCCCCGCGTTCGTGTACAGTTCTCCCGGCGGCTTGTGCCGCTGACTTCTTCGGCGGGCCGAGGCCTCCCGGGTGTCACCCGCCGCACCATGCACGTCAAACCGCACCACGCACGTCCGCCCCCCGGACGTCCCGTCCTCCCGTACGTCTCACAAGGAGCACCTCCGTGGCGAGCAACACCTCAAAGACCGCGCGCGCGTCCGTCCGGGCCGGCCAGGCTGGCCAGGGTGGCGCCCTCAGCGTGCTGGGCGAGTTCAAGTACCTCATCCCGCTCAACGGCGGCAAGCACGCCTACGTGCGGAACCTGACCAACGGCAAGACCTCGCACCTGCGCACCGACTCCGAGGCCTTCGTCGAGGAGATCCGGGTGCTGGCCGCCGCCGGCCACGCCGCCAAGATCCGGGCCGAGCTGAACGGCCTCGCCGCCACCCACCCCGGCGACGGCTGGGACGCCACCGAGAAGCGCCTGGTCGAGGCCGGCGTCTTCGAGGGCTGAGCCCCGCCCCTTCGTGGTGCGGTCCGCCGCCCACCCGCACGACATCGCACCGCCCGTCGGCTCTGCCGGCGGGCGGTGTCGTCGTCTGCCCCGACACCGCCGACGGCGGATGCCGAGTCGGTCACGGGACCGGCGACGGTGGGGTCGGGGGCCGGGCACCGGTGGCGGTGGCCGGAGGCCGGGTGGTGGGATCGGGACGGGTCCTGACATGGGCCGGAAGCGCTCCCCGTACTCTCACCCGGTCGGCCCGGCGCACGGCCGGCACGCCCGCCGCGGCCCCGGCCGCCGTGCCACAGGAGCTTGCTGCGTTGACCGACCACACCGCCCTGGACCGTGAGATCGCCGTCGAGCAGCGGCACCTGGACCGGGTCTACGCCCGGCTGGCCGAGCTGCGCCGGGCGGCGGCCCGGGCCGAGCGGGACGGGTACCGGCTGGCCAAGGTCGGCAACTTCGGGGCGCTGGTGGAGCGGGACGCGATGGTGTTCCACGCCGCGCAGCGCCGACACGTCCTCGACGCCGAACACGAGGGGCTGGTCTTCGGCCGGCTGGACCTGCGCGAGGGCCCGGTGCTGCACGTCGGCCGGCTGGGCGTCCGCGACGACGACGCCGAGACGCTGGTGGTGGACTGGCGGGCGCCGGCCGCCGAGCCGTTCTACCGGGCCACCCCGGCGGCGCCGCTGGGCGTGGTGCGCCGCCGGACGATCCAGTCCAGCGGTGAGCGGGTCACCCGGATCGAGGACGACCTGCTCGACCCGGTCGCCGCGCCGGCGGAGATGACGGTGGTCGGTGACGGCGCGCTGCTGGCCACGCTCTCGAAGGCCACCGGACGGGGCATGCGGGACATCGTCGCCACCATCCAGCGGGAGCAGGACGAGGCGATCCGCTCCCCCGCCTCGGGCGTGACGATCGTCTCCGGCGGCCCCGGCACCGGCAAGACGGCGGTCGCCCTGCACCGGGCGGCGTACCTGCTCTATGCCGACCGCAGCCGGTACGCCGGCGGCGGCATCCTGGTGGTCGGCCCGTCCACGGTCTTCGTCGAGTACATCGCCTCGGTGCTGCCGTCGTTGGGCGAGGAGACCGCCACCCTGCGTTCCCTGGGCACGCTCTTCCTCGGGCTGACCTCGACCCGCACCGACCCGCCGGAGGTGGCGGCGGTGAAGGGGTCGCTGCGGATGCGGCGGGTGCTGGAACGCGCGGTGCGCGACGCGGTCCCGGACGGCCCCACCGAGCTGCGCCTGCTGTACCGGGGTGAGCTGCTGCGGTTGGGCGCCGAGGAGCTGACCGGTATCCGGGACCGGGCGCTGTCCCGGGGGGCACGCCGCAACGAGGTCCGCCGCGCCGGGTTCGACGGGGTCTTCGCCGCACTCTGGGCACAGGCCCGGCGACTGCGGGTGGGGCGGCTGCCGGAGCAGCGCTCGTTCGAGGACGAGATCGCCGACCGGCCGGAGTTCCGGGAGTTCCTCAAGGCGTGGTGGCCCCGGCTGCATCCCCGGCACGTGCTGGGCTGGCTGGCCCGCCCCGAGCGGCTGCGGGCGTACGCGGGTGGGGTGTTGTCCCGGGTGGAGATCCGGCTGCTCACCGAGGCCTGGCGGAGTCTGGACACCGAGGGCCTGACCATCGCCGACATCGCCCTGCTCGACGAGCTGGACGCGCTGCTCGGCAAGCCGATGAAGCCGGCGCGGGCCAGGCGTGACCCGTTCCAGCTGGCCGGCGGGGTCCGGGAGCTGAGCACCTTCGGCGACCGGCAGCGCGCCGCCCGCGAGGCGGCCCGGCAGCGGCCGGAGGACTACCGGGAGTACGCCCACGTGGTGGTCGACGAGGCGCAGGACGTCTCGCCGATGCAGTGGCGCATGATCGGCCGGCGGGGGCGGTTGGCCTCCTGGACGGTGGTGGGTGATCCGGCGCAGAGCGCCTGGACCGGTGATCCGGCGGAGCTGACCCGGGCCCGGGACCAGGCGCTGGGTCGGCGGCCCCGGCACCACTTCACGTTGACCACGAACTACCGCAACTCGGCGGAGATCTTCGCGGTGGCGGCGGCAGAGATCCGCCGGCTCGACCCGGAGCTGGCGTTGCCCACCGCGGTGCGGTCCACCGGGGTCGAGCCGGTGCAGCGGGTGGTGCCGGCGGCCGAGCTGGCGGAGGCGACCGTGGCGGAGGTGACCACGCTGCTGGACCAGGTCGCCGGGACGGTCGGGGTGATCACCCCGGTACCGCGCCGGGCCGAGGTGGCCGGCTGGCTGGGCGAGCGCGGCGGCGCCCGGCTCCAGGTGGTGACCAGCCTGCAGGCCAAGGGCATGGAGTACGACGGGGTGCTGCTGGTCGCGCCGGGCGAGATCCGGGCCGATCCGGGCTCCGGGGTACGCACCCTCTACGTCGCGCTGTCCCGGGCCACCCAGCGCCTGACCACCCTGGAACCCGCCGACTGACCGACCGGCACCCTTTGCTTGCACACATTGCGATGTGAGCATATGTTGGACCGGGTCCGGTCGGCAGACGGAGGGTGTTGGCGTGGGCGCAGGACATGACCACCAGGCCGCGGTGACCAACGCGGGGCACCGCTACCGCGGACGACTCTGGGCCGCCCTGCTGCTGCTGGCCGTCTTCACGGTGGTGCAGACGGTCGCCGCCTTCGGCACCGGCTCGCTGGCACTGCTCTCCGACGCCGGGCACATGTTCACCGACGTGCTCGGCATCGGCATGGCACTGGCCGCGATCACCGCCACCCGGCGGGTGGCCGCCGACCCGCAGCGCACCTTCGGCCTCTACCGCCTCGAGGTGCTCGCCGCGCTGGCCAACGCGGTCCTGCTCAGCGGCGTCGCGGTCTACGTGCTGATCGAGGCGGTACGCCGACTCGGCGAACCACCGGAGGTGCTCACCGGCCCGATGCTCGGGGTGGCCGTGCTCGGCCTGCTGGCCAACGTGGTCGCCTTCGGCCTGCTGCGCAAGGGTGCGCAGGAGAGCATCAACCTGCGCGGGGCGTACCTGGAGGTGCTCGCCGACCTGCTCGGCTCGCTCGGGGTGATCGGCGCGGCCCTGGTGATCATGACCACCGGCTGGTGGTGGGTCGACCCCCTGGTGGCGGTCGGGATCGGGGTGTTCATCCTGCCCCGGACCTGGCGGCTGGCCCGGGCTGCGCTGCGCATCCTGGTGCAGGCCGCCCCGGAGCACCTGCAGGTGACCGAGGTGCACGACCGGCTCAGCGCGGTTCCCGGGGTGGCCGAGGTGCACGACCTGCACCTGTGGACCCTGACCTCGGGGATGGAGGTCGCCTCGGCCCACCTGACGATGACCCCCGACGCCGAGGTCGGCCCGGTCCTCTCCGCCGCCCGGACGGCGCTGCGGGAGGACTTCCACATCGAGCACGCCACGTTGCAGATCGAGCCCGGAGCGTCACCTGGGGCCTGTGGTGCGGTTGAGTGGTAATTAGCGCAACCTTAAATCTCTGGGTGTATTGTCCCTTTCGTGCATGTTCTACCGTTGTCACGACCCGTCCCACAGGCCCCAGCGCCTGCACGGGTCACACCGGCACCGGTAGGCTCGGTCCCGGCCTCCGCCAGGCGGCGCCCAACGGCGCCTGCGGTGGCCGCCGCCTAATCGCCCACCGCGGCGAACCGGGGAACCACAGTCCGTGGGGTGTATCCGCTTCAGCGGTAGGGATCTTCCGTCCCGAACCCGTCAGCTAACCCGGTCGGCGGCTGACGGAAGGACACGTCCATGGCAGTAGTGGCAACCACCAGACGCGGTACGGCCCGGATGGCAGCCGTACTCGTCGCGACACTCGCGTTCGGCGCGGCGATCGGGCCCGGCGGCCCGGTGGCACACGCCGCGATGCCGCCGACCGGCCTGCTCGCCGCACCCGCCGACGACGAGGGCGGCACCCCCGCCCTGCGGGACCAGCTCGACGCGGCCAGCACGGGCTGGATCGAGGCGAAGAACGCGCTGGAGAAGTCGACCAAGCGCCAACAGGAGCTCAACGGGCAGCTCAAGACCATCGAGGCAGACCTGGTCGTCCGCAACGGCAAGGTCGGTGAGATCGCCGGCGTGGCGTACCGGACCGGCCGGCTCGGCGCCGCCCAGGCGCTGCTCAACACCGACTCACCGGCGCGCTTCCTGGACCGGGCCGCCACCCTCGACTCGGTCGCCGCCAACGAGGACCGGGAGCTGCGCCAGCTGCTGGAGACCCGGGACAAGGCCAACCGCACCAAGCTGGCCCTCGACGGCGAGCTGCGTGAGCAGCGCAAACAGGTCGACACCATGGCCAAGCGCAAGGAGCAGGCCGAGCGGGCCCTGGAGGTCGCCGTCCGGCAGGAGGCCCGGGAGAAGGCCGAGGAGCGGGAACGGGCCCAGGCCCAGGAACGCGCCCGCGCCAACAGCGGCGGCGGGCCCAGCGGCGGCAGTTCCAGCGGGCCGGGTGGCAGCAGCAGCAAGACCGCCAAGGCCGCGCCGCGCAACTCCGACGGCTCCTGGCCCAAGGAGTCGTGCAGCGTCAACGACCCGACCCCCGCCAACGGCTGCATCACCCCGCGCACGCTGCACGCACTGAACCAGGCCAAGGCGGCCGGTTTCACCAGGTACGTCTCCTGTTACCGCCCGGGGGGCTCCGGCGAGCACCCGAGGGGCCGGGCCTGTGACTTCGCGGCCCAGAAGGGCGGCTTCGGCGGCGACGCCACCGGTGGAGACCGGACGTACGGCAACAACCTGGCGGCGTACTACGTCCGCAACGCCGACAAGCTCGCCGTGCTCTACGTGATCTGGTACCGGCAGATCTGGCTGCCCAGCAGCGGGTGGAAGTCGTACAGCGGGGCCGGTGGAGACCCCTCCAGCGACCACACGAACCACGTCCACCTGTCGGTCTACTGACCGAACCGACAACGACGCCCGGTGCCCCACCGTGAGGTGGGACACCGGGCGTCTGTCGTGTCTCGTGGTCACCGGTACCGGGCAGCGTCGCGTGCCGGGCCGACCTGGTGCCGGGCGGCGCGGATGCCGGGCTGGCCCTGCGCCGGGCGGTGTCGCGGCGGCGCGGATGCCGGGCTGACCCTGCGCGGATGCCGGGCTGGCCCTGCGCCGGGCGGTGTCGCGGCGGCTCAGGCCCCGGGCAGCACCTCGGGAGCCACCCCGGCACCGGCGTAGTAGGGCTCGGGTGCGCCGAAGAGACCGAGCAGCCCGGTTACCCAGAGCTGCCGGTGCACGAAGCGGCTCGGCTCGGTGACGATCAGCTTGACGCCGCTGACCTCGGCGGTCTGGAAGCCGGCCACCATCGCGCTGATGCCGACCGAGTCGATGAAGGTGACCAGTCGCATGTTGAGCTCGATCCGGGCGGGACGCCCCTTGGCGAGCACTTCGGCGATGGCCTCGCGTACCTCGTACGCGGTGTCGACGTCGATCTCGCCCCGCGGGGCGATCTCCATGACACCACCGGAAAGAACAGACTTCACGATCGACAGGCTCACGCGAGCACCTCCACTCGCCCAAAACGGGCGCCTCATCAGTACGCGGGCCGCGACCGAGAGTATTCCTCCCACGGCCTCGGTCGCCACCCCTCGGGATGAGCAATTCGCAGATTGGGCACAACGTACGCCCCAATCTGTACTTTTCGTCGCTACTTCCCGACGACTTCTCATCTTCACGATCGATCAGCGACCGACGTGTCGGCCCACCACAGTAGCGGTCCGCACCTCCGTACCCCAACACCCTCCGCCACCGGCGCGCCCCGGGAAGCAACGATCCCCCGGGTGGCCAGGGCAAATCCGGCCATTGACCGGGATGTCTAACATCGGACCGAGTTCACGCTCACAGAGGCGTTGCCACGACGGAGGGATCCCGATGACCAAGAGGCTTGCCACGCTCGCCGGCGCCGCCGCGCTGCTCGCGCTCCTGTTGGCCTGCAGCATCGGCGGCGGCGGGGGCGATGACGACGACGATGACGACGGCGACGACTTCGCCCGGGCCACCGTCTCGGTGGTCACCCTCCGCTGACCCCGACGGCTGATCCCGACGCCGCGCCGCCGGACGCAGGACCGCACCGCACCGCGGGCTTCGCCACAGCGTTCCGGGTTCGCCACGGCGGCCGGGTTCGCCAGGGCGTTCCGGGTTCGCCACGGCGGCCGGGTTCGCGACGGCGACCTGGTTTGCGACGGCGGCCTGGTGGGCACTGGCGGAGTACGCGAACCGTAATCCGACGGCCCGACACCCACGTCCGAAGTGGCCGCCCAGCTTCGGCACCCGAGGAGGTAAGCACGATGTTCGGCACCAATCTGTTGGAGCGCCGCAGCCGGCCCGAGCGGATCGCGAACGAGGCCTGGGAACACCTGACCTCCGCCGTACACTCCGCCGGTGACAGCGTCCTGGACACCGCCCGCTCGGCCCGGCGCAACAGTGCCGGACTGGCCGACGATGCCGGTGACCTGGTCGGCACCGCCGCCGACGAGGCCCGCCGCCGGGCGGTCCTGGCCTTCGACGCGCTCGCCGGGCGCCGTCCGGCCCTGCCCTGGACGCTGCTGATCGGGGCCACCCTGGTCGGGGCCGCCATCGGCTGGGCCGCCGCCTCGGCGACCCGTGCCGCGCTCAGCCGGGACGACCGGGCCGCCGACGACATCGAGTTCGTCGACGTGGACCGCCCGAACTCCCCGGTCGGCCTGGACGGCTGAGCACCGCCCGGCAGGACCATCGCACCCGACGGCCCCGACCCGCCCTCACCGGCGACTCGGGGCCGTTTCACGTCCGTGCGGTAACGCAGTCGACCCCGCGTTCCCTCCCCCGCACCGCGCCGCCCGGTGACGACCACCGGCCGAGCCCGCCCCGACTCACCAAGCCCTGACCACCCGGCCCGGTTCGGCCCAGCCGCACGCCCGACCAGCCCAGCCGCACGCCCGCCCGGCCCAGCCGCACGCCCGACCAGCCCGCCCGCCCGGCCGGCCGGCCGGCCGGCCACACATCATCCACCAGCCCGGCCCGCAGCCACGGGCTCTACCGGGCCCGCCCGGCCGCACATCCACCAGCCCGGCGCAGCCACGCGCCGACCGGCCCGGCCAGCCGCGCGCTCTACCGGGCCCACCCGGCCGTACGCCCGACCGGCCTGCCGGCTCGACCGCGCCCCTACCGGGTCGCGCCGCACGCGGGGCTGGTTAAAGGGGTACCCCTCTCGACCATAAGCGTTAACAGGGGGCCCTTCCTTACACCGAGGTGGCGTGGCTGGCGCCGTAGCCGTCGGCGCGGGCGACGATCCGGCCCGCCTCGATCCGGACGGCGGATTCGGTGGCGTCGCTGACCGCCGGCACGCCGGCCGCCGCCGCCACCGCCCCGGAGGTGTCGCAGACCACGCGTACCCGGGGCCAGGCGTCCGGCGGCACCGCGCGGCGCAGGCAGGTGCGCAGCTCGACCAGGGTGAGCCGGGCCAACGGCAGCAGTTCCCGGGGCTCGCCGGTGACCAGGACGGCGGTGACGACGGTGTTCGGCGGGGCGGACCGGATCGCCTCCTCGACGGCGCCGATCCGGTGCAGCCCGAGGATGGTGACCACGCCGTCGTGGGCCAGCCGGGCCGGGGCGTCGCGCAACACGTCGGCGGCGTCCGGCGGCTGCCAGGGCTCGTCGACCGGCCGGGCCTTGGGCACGTACGGCAGGTGGGGCGGCGCCCACCGGTCACCGAGGTCGAGTCCGGCCAGGTGCCGGCAGACCTGCGGCACGTCGAAGGGGTCGCCGAACCCGGGTGCGGCGGCGGCGAGCTGACTCGCGCCGTGCAGCGTGGTGAGCGCGGCTTCGGCGAGGCGTACCAGGCGTAGTGGTTCCGGGCGGTCGCGGCCGAGCGGCCCCGGGCGGTGGGCGAGCGCCTCCAGACCGAGGCCGAGCAGGATCGCGGAGAGCTTCGTCAGTTCCGCGTACGGCCGGCGGGTGGCCTCGTCGGCGAGGATCTCGGGCATCAGGTCCCGGCCGAGCCGGACGGCGGCGCGGTGTTCCTCGACGGCCAGCGGCAGCCGGGTCAGCCAGGCCTGGGCGAACTCGGCGAGCGCCTCGGCGACCGTGCCGGCCGACGCCGGCTGGGTCGGCTCGGGCACCTGCTCGGCCTCGGCGGCGAGCACCGCGAAGTAGAGGGCCCGTTTGCCGGGGAAGTTCGAGTAGACCGCGCCCCGGGTCAGCTCCGCCCGGTCGGCGATGTCGTCGATCCGGGCCTCCCGGAAGCCCTGCTCGACGAAGACCTCCCGCGCCGCGGCCAGCACCCGGGCCCGGTTGCGCTGCTGGAGTTCCGCTCTGGTGAGCCGTGCCATCGCTCTCCTCGTGCCGGTGCCGCCGAATGTCGGGCCGGTGCCGCCGGGCTTCGGGCCAGTGCCGCCGGCCTTCGGGCCGTTGGTTGCCCAACCATCGTCGCCAAGATATCTTCACCATCCAGATGATGGCATCATCTGATTTAGCCATGTGAGAGGAGCCGTGATGGTGGACCTTCCCGAGATCCCACTGACCGACCCGGAGGTGCTGCGGGATCCGTTCACCGCCTACGGGCAGGCCAGGGAGGCCGGCCCGGTGGCCCGGCTGGCAACCCCCGGCTTCGGCGAGATGTGGGCGGTGACCCGGCACGCCCCGGCCCGCGCCCTGCTCACCGACCCCCGCTTCGCGGTACGCACCGAGAGCTACCTGCGACCGGGCGTGCCCGAGGAGTACCGGCCCTACCTGCGCACCATGGAGATCGACGGGCCGGAGCACGGCCGGCTGCGCCGCCTGGTCGCCCCGGCGTTCACCGCCCGGCGCGCCGCCGCGCTGCGACCCCGGATCGCCTCGATCGTGGCGGGCCTGCTCGACGAGGTCATCCGGCGGGCCGAGGGCGGGGTGTCCGACCTGGTGCCGCACCTGGCCCGACCGCTGCCGATGGAGGTGATCTGCGAGCTGGTCGGCGTACCCGACGCGGACCGGGCCCCGTGGCGGGCGTTCGGGGTCGCGGTGTCCTCCGGAGACGGTCAGGGGTTCGTGGCGGCGCTACCGGCGATCATCGACAACGCCCGGTCGCTGGTCGCCCACCGCCGCGACGAGCCCGGCGACGACCTGGTCACCGACCTGATCCGGGTACGCGACACCGACGGCGACCGGCTCACCGAGACCGAGCTGGTCAGCCTGGTCTGGCACGTGGTGCTCGCCGGGCAGACACCGACGAACCTGGTCACCAACTCGGTGCACGCCCTGCTCACCCACCCCGGGCAGCTCGCCGCGCTGCGGGCCGACCCGGAGCTGATGCCCCGGGCCGTCGAGGAGCTGACCCGGTGGGCTCCGCCGCAGCTGCTGACCGTGCCCCGCTTCGCCGCCGAGGAGGTCGAGATCGACGGGGTACCGGTGCCGGCGGGCACGGCGGTCACCGTCGCGATCGTCGCGGCCAACCGTGACCCACGGGTCTTCGCCGACCCGGACCGGCTCGACCTGGCCCGCGTCCTCGACCGGACCGCCCACCTCGCGTACGCCCACGGACCGCACTTCTGCCTCGGCGCGGCGCTGGCCCGGGTGCAGACCGAGGTGGCGCTCGACGCGCTGCTGGGCCGCTTCCCCGACCTGGCTCTGGCCCCGGCCGACGCCCAACGCGCCCCCGACCCGGGCACCTGGCGGCTGAACACCCTCCCCGTCACCCTCTGACCCCGGTAAGGAAGGGCCCCCTGTTATCGCTTTCTGATGTACAGGGGACCCTTCCTTACCGGGGCGGGCCTCAGCGACGGGAGGTGCAGGTGGGGGTGGGTACGCCGTTGGTGCCGGTCCAGCTGGCCAGGAACCCGAAGGTCGTGCTGGCACCGGGGGCGAGTACGCCGTTGTAGCTCGCGTTGGTCACGGTGACCCCGGCACCGTCCTGGACGACCGTGCCGCCCCAGCTCTGGTTGACCCGTTGGCCGTTGGCGAACGTCCAGGTCACCGTCCAGCCGATGATGCCGGTGTCGTCGTAGTTGCGGACGGTCACCTCACCCTGGAAGCCGCCGGACCAGGATCCGGTCACCGTGTAGGTGGCCCGACAGCCGGTGATCGGCCCCGGCGTGGTGGGCAACGGCGGGGTCGTCGGCGGGGTGGTGGGTGGGGTCGTGGGCGGCGTCGTCGGGGGCGTCGTCGGCGGCGTGGTCGGCGGGGTGGTCGGGGGCGTCGTCGGGGGCGTGGTGGGCGGGGTCGTCGGGGGCGTCGTGGGCGGGGTGGTGGGGCCGCCCTGCCGGTCGGCGACCAGGATGCCCCGGCCGTTGGTGCCCAGGTAGACCCGGCCGAAGACCCGTGGGTCACCGGTCAGCGCCTCGCCCGCGTTGCCGTACTGGTGCTGGTCGTCGTTGATCCGTACCCAGCTCGCGCCGGTGTCGTCCGAGCGGTACAGGCCGGGTTGGCCGTCGACGGTGCCGAAGAGGAACAGCGCCGGGTACGACCGCCCCGGTGCCGCCTTGCCGAAGCCCACGTTGTCCGCCTGCGTGACGCCACCCAGCCTGGTGAAGCTGGCCCCGGAGTCGGTGGACCGCCACAGCCCACCCGCACCGGCCAGCCACAGGTGGCCCTGCTGACCGGGTACCGCCTTGAACTTGACGCCCTCGGTGGGCAGTCCGGTGGCCGCCGAGGCGGTGAAGCTGACCCCGCCGTTGGTGCTGACGTACAGTTTGCCGCCGCTGACGGCGTAGAACCGGTTCGGGTCGACCCGGTCGGACTCGACTGTCGCGTTGGCCGGTACGCCGGTCGAGGCGGTCCACGAGTTGCCGAAGCCCACCGAGTGGACGACCTGCTGGCCGGGGTCGCCGGGGGCCCAGACGAACCGGCTGCCGTTGGCCGCCGCGGCGACCGTACCGCCGTTGTTGATCCCACCGGGTTCGGTGCCCTGGAACCAGTTGGCCCCGCCGTCGGTGGAGAACGCCACGTGGCTGTCGTTGGGGCGGTCGGCGTCGGTGAAGTTGCCGGCCCGGACCATCACCGCCGGGTTGGCCTCGGCGTAGTCCAGGCTGGTGCTGCTGGTGAAGACCGGCTGGGTGAACATCTTGGCCGGCACCGCGTCGAGGTTGTCGTGGCGGAAGCCACCGATGTCACCGAGCGCGCTGACCAGCGGCGGCCCGGACGGCGGGCTGACCAGGTCGAGCACCGCGGTCTCCTCCAGCCCCTTGACCATCGGTGTGATGGTGAGCTGGCCGCCGGTGTCCCATTTGGTGAGGTCGGTGCTGCCGTAGATGGTCGCGCCGGTGCCGTACAGGAACCGGTCGGGGTTGTGCGGGTCGATCTCCACCGACTCGTTCATCCAGCCGAGTTTCGGCGTCTCCTCCGGCGGCTGCGGGTTGGCCCCGAAGTCCAGCCAGGGCACCGAGCTGATGTCCATCTTGTACTTCTTGACGCGTTCCGGGTAGCTGCCCCAGTCCCAGATCCGGCTCCAGGTCGCGCCCCCGTCGGTGGTCCGCCAGAAGATCGCATCCGGCCACCAGGAGATCTGGGTGGCCACGATCAGGGTGTTCGGGTTCTTCCGGTCGATGGTCAGGCCGGAGTAGCCGAAGTACGCGTCGCTGCTGCTGGACGGGATCGGGCTGATCCGGGTCCAGGCGCCGGTGGACCGGGTGAACTTCCAGACGTCACCCTTGGCCCCGTCGTACGGGCCGCCGGTGTCGCTGGTGGCCAGGTAGAGGTGCCCGCCGACGTGGTCCACCACCCCCTTGTGGGCCAGGTAGC
This sequence comes from Micromonospora yangpuensis, assembly GCF_900091615.1. Taxonomy (NCBI): domain Bacteria; kingdom Bacillati; phylum Actinomycetota; class Actinomycetes; order Micromonosporales; family Micromonosporaceae; genus Micromonospora; species Micromonospora yangpuensis. The sequence goes on from NZ_FMIA01000002.1 coordinate 4,848,507, forward strand.
CGGTCGGCTGCCCGGGGATCCGCTCCCAACTGCTGCCGCCGTTGGTGCTGCGGTACACCGGGTTCTGCTTGTCGGCGACCCCGACGTAGATGGTCTGCGTGGCGCTGCCCGCCGTACCGGTGCTCTTGTCGAAGGCCACCCAGGTCAGGCCCTGGTTCTGGCTCTGGTAGCCGGTGCTGTCGGTGGGATCGGCGACGTAGTTGCCGACGTTGGGGAAGTTCGCCACCTTCGCCCAGGTCGCCCCGGAGTCGGTGCTGCGCCACAGGCCGTTGCCGCCCTCGGCCGCGAAGTAGACGGTGCTGTTGCGGTGGGGGTCGACGGCCAGCCGCTCCCCCATCCCCCGGCCGGGCATGTTCCCGCCTACCTTGAACGGCAGCTCGGTGGCCTGCCAGGTGGCACCCTTGTCGGCCGAGCGCAGGATCGCCCCGTTGTTCGGGTCCCAGTCGTTGGTGTACATGCCGACGGCGGCGTACACCCGGCTGGTCTGCACCGGGTCGGTGGCGACGCTGAGCACGCCGTTCCAGCCCCATTTGTCGTAACCCACCCAGTCCAGCAGCGGCCGCCACGACTGGCTGGCCTGCTCCCAGCGGTACAGGCCGCCGATGTCGGTCCGGGCGTAGATCAGGTCCTTCTCGGTGGGGTTGAAGACGATACCGGGGACGAAGCCGCCGCCGTCGATCCGGACGTTCTTCCAGGTGTACGGCTCACTGACGGCCGCCACGGCCGGGCCGACGGGTGCGACGGTGAGCTGAACGGCCACCACCGCCGTGGCCAGGGCCAGCACGGATGCCACCGCGCCGGCGAGACTTCTCCGCATCTGCGCTTCCTCTCGGATGCACCCCGGAGGGGGTACGGGGGAACGGGGAGTGACGCCGACGACCGGTGCCCGACCGGGCCCGGTGACAGCGGCGGTGCGCGGGGGCTGCCCTGGCTCCCCGCTCGGCACGTCGGCTCCCACAGCCGAGAAGTATGCTCACCCTAATCGATGGATGACCTGCTGTGAAAGCGCTTCGACAACCGGCGGTCGGCAGCCGCCGTCGATCGCCGACGGGCTCACTCCAGGTGGTACACGATGCCGTCGGAGCGCTGCTCGACCCGGACACCCGGCCCACTCACCGGTCGACCCGGCACGTCCTGCCAGACGGTGCCCGGCACGTAGGAGGTCAGCACCACCACCGTGCGGATCCCGGCGGCCCGCAGCTCGGCCACCGCCTGCGGATCCGGGAAGGCGGTGCTGACCGCCCGTAACCGGTCCTGGCTGGGCGGCACGAACGACGCCCCGCCGTTGACCAGGTCGGGGAACCCGTCGGTGGACCAGAGCATGACGTGGTACTCCCGGGTCCCCTCGCTGGGCAGCACCAGCACCGGCCCGGTCAGCCCGCGCAGCGCCGCCGGCTGCGGCGGGACCTCCGCGTGCGGGGTGCGGTTCACCCCTTCGAGCAGGACCAACAGCAGCGGTACGACCAGCACCAGCCGCGCCGGCCGCTGCCACCACCGGACCGGTCGCGCATCCTCCTGGCGTACGGTCAGCGCGCCGGCGGCCAGCACCCCGAGCAGCAGCGTGGTCCAGAGCACCAGCCGGCCCGGCGTGCGCAGCGCGTCCCAGCCGGGCAGGTGTTCCATCAGCGTCACGTAGCCGGGTCGGCCGTCTCCGAACAGGGTGCTGCCCGCCGCCAGCGCCACGCTGACCAGCACGGCGGCGGCCAGCGCCACCCGGTGCCGGATCCGCCAGGCGGACAGGAACAGCCCGGCGGCGGCCAACCCGACCAGCACCACCCCCGGCAGCAGGGTCATCTCGACGGCGAAACCCAGCCCCTCGCGGGCCGCCGCGTGCCGCTCGCCCCACAACCAGGACTCCGGCGGAGCGACGAGGAACCCGCGCAACGGCGGGGAGAACATCGCGATCTGTTCGACCGTACGCCGCCCCGAGGGGTGCCGCGCCACCACCTCGAAGTACGGCGCGGCCAGCAGCAGGGTCACCGCGGCGAAGGTGAGCCCACCGGCCAGGTCGGCCACCAGCAGTTGGCGCGGGAACACCGGCCAGACACCGCGCCGCCACCGGCTGATCCCGTATCCGGCCAGCGTGCCGAGGCAGAGCAACGCCAGCACGTACACGAAGGGCAGGCCGATGCCGAAGCCGATGCTCACCTGCCAGGCGGCGGTCAGCCAGCCGGCCACCGCCCAGCCCGGCCGGGCCCGCTCGGGCCGGTACCCGTCGCGCAGTGACCAGCCGTGCCCCCGGGCCAGCATGGCCAGGGCCAACGCGATCCCGCCCATGCTCAGCACGTGCAGGTGCCCGGCCTGGGCGAGCTTCCACGGGGCGTACCCGAACGCCGCCCCGGCCACCGCCGCCCCGGCGCGCCCGGCCCCCAACTGCCGACACAACACGTACGCCCCGAAGAACGCCAACGCGTGGACCAGCACGTAGAGCAGGTTGTAGCGGACGACCGCCGCCTCCGGGCCGGCACCGAACATGCCGAACGGGGCGTACCCGAGCAGGGTGTCGGAGTAGGCGTAGGTGTAGCGCTCCGGGAAGAACGTGTTGGAGTGCCACAGGTTCCACGGCTCGGTGAGCAGGGCGTGCCCGCCCCAGGCGACCTGCCAGGCCTGCAGGGTCGGGTCCCCGGTGTCCTGCGGGATCGTCGAGGCCGGATGACGCAGGGTCGGCCAGGTCATCAGCACCGCCAGCGCCACCGCCCCGAGCGCGGCCAGGCTCCACTCGTGCCGGAGCAGGCGTACCGCCCGCGGCGCGGCACCCCGCCACCGGCTCCTGGCGACCCGCGGCCCCGCCGGGGGCCGTTCGCCGCCAAGGTCTCCGTCGGCCGATCCGCCGGCAAGGCCCTCGTCGGCCCGCTCGCCACCCAGGTCTTCGCCGGCCGGTTCGCCGGCAAGGCCCTTGTCGGCCGGTTCGCCCGCCATGGTCTCCCGCTGAGCACCCATCGTCCACCTCGTCACCGGCTGTCGTCGTCCGGTCGCGGGGACATGATCGCGCATCGCCGACACGGCTGTCACGCCCTTCCCAGCCGCACCGGACGCGCCGGTCCGGGCACTCCGCACCGCACCAAGCCATCGATGCAGGTCACAGCATGCGACGGCGTGCCCGGCCTCAGATCAGCCGAAGTTCGCGGGCGCGGCGGACCGCTTCCCGGCGGCGGGTGGCGTCGAGCTTGCGGTAGATGTTGCGGACGTGGGTCTTGACCGTGTTGACCGACACGGACAATTCACCGGCGATCTCCACGTTGGACAGGATGCTCTGCAGGTACCGCAGGATGGTCAACTCCCGCTCGGTCAGCGCCTCGACCAGCCCGGCGGCCGGCTCGGCCGCGTTGGTCGAGGCAGCCGGGTTGGCCGAGGCAGCCGGGTTGGCCGAGGCAGCCGCGTTGGCCGAGGCGGCTGGCACCGACCCGGTGACCGGCTCGACCCGCACCGTGCCGGCCAGCGGTTCGTGCCGGAGGGCCTCGGCGGGCCACCCGTGGCCGGCGTACCAGTCGGCGGCCCGCCGGTGCAGGTCGCGAACCTCCTCCTCGGGCAGTCGGTCCACCTCGGTACGGAGCAGGTCGGTCAGCAGCGGATGGCAGCGGTACCAGGGTGGATCGCTGTCGTCCTGGTGCAGGACGCCACCGTCGCGGGCCAGCGTGGCCAGCAGCTGTTCGGCGTCGGTCCGGCCGGTGAGCGCGGCGGCGAGGTCGGCGCGGACGGCCGTGGTGACCGCACACCGGCGCAGCAGGTCGAGTTCACCGGGGCCGAGACCGTCGAGCACCTCGGCGCGCAGGTACCCGGCCACGTCCGGGTGGTCACCGCCGAAGCGGGTGACCCAGTGGCCCGGGTCGGGGTGGCCGCGTACCGCCCGGGCCGCGAACCGCAGACCCGCCGCCCAACCCCCGGTACGTTCGCGCAACCTGCATACCATCTCCGCCGACAGGCGGACACCGTGTGCGACGAGCAGGTCGGCGGCCTCGTCGTCGGTGAAGGCAAGCTGGGCGGGGCCGATCTCGTTGAGCTCACCGGTCAGCCGCAGCCGGTGCAGGGCCGGGAACAGCCCGGTACGCGCGCCGACGACCAGGCGCAGCCGACCCTCGGCATGCCGCAACAGGAACTCCAACCCGGCGAACACCGCCGGTTCGGTGACCCGGTGCAGATCGTCCAGGACCAGCACCGTCGGTCGGTCGGCGGCGGCAAGCATCCCGGCCAGGGCTTCGAGCCGCGCGGGGCCGGGCAGACCGACCAGCGCACCGCGACCCGCCACCCCACCGACACCGTCCGACCCACCGTCGGTACCGGTCGCCCCGGTCAACGCGCCGATGAGGTACGCCCAGAACCGCTCACCGGTGTCGCCGACCTCCACCGACAACCAGCCGACACCAGCCGGACCAGCCAGGCCAACGGGGCCAGCAAGGTCAACGGGACCAGCCGGATCAGCCAGACCAGCGGGGTCAACGGGACCAGCGGGGCCAGCGGGGCCCACGGGGCCAACGGAACCGACGGGGCCAACGGAACCGACGGGGCCAACGGAACCGACGGGGCCAACGGAACCGACGGGGCCGACAGGGCCAGCCGGAACCGCGCCGGTGCGGGCCCAGGAGGCGAGCAGGGTGGTCTTGCCCCAGCCCGCCGGGGCCGAGACCAGGGTGACCGGTGCGCCGTCGGCGTCCAGCCGCCTCAACAGGCGCGTGCGGGCGAGCACCGGTCCGCGCGGCACGGGCGGGGTCAGCCGGGAGGCCAGCAGTGGTATCGACAGAGCACCGTGCTGGTCCGGCGGGGCACTGTGCTGGTCCGACGGCATCCGACCCTCCCCCAGGGACGCGTCACGGGTGCGGACAGGCGGATACCCGACCGGTCTCGCTTCACCCCTTCGGGGGGAGCCGGTCTCACCCCCACCGGACCGATGCTGGAGGAGCCGGACACCCCTTGGACACGAGAGCAGGGCACGTCCGGACAGCGGGCACGACCGGAGGGCAGGTGGTGACGGATGAGACGTTCGACCCGGGGCGGGATGATGCTCGCGGCGACGATCGTCGGAATGGCGGCGGGTCGGGCGTTGGTCGCCGCCGGCCGGCGGCACCGCCAACACGCCACCGGCCGGCGGCACCGCCGACGCACCACCGGCCGGCGAAGTGCCGACGCGTCCGGCCAATGGCAGGTGGTGACCGTGGACCGGCCGCCCGCCCAGGTGCTGCCGGGCGGGGTCTGGCCGGCACCGCTACGTCAGCTCGACGGGGCGGTGGAGGTGCGGGTGGGTTCGGCACCCGGGGAACGGGGCACCGAGTTGGCCGCGCGGTGGCGGCCCGGGGTACCGGCCGGGCTGGCCGCGCACCTGGTGGGTGACGATCCCGCACGGTTGGTTCGGCAGGCGTTGCGGCAGGTCAAGCAGCTCGCCGAGACCGGTGAGCTGCTGCGGTCGGACCGATCGTCGATGGACCGGCCGGACGGGGCCGGACCGGGGGTGTGGTGATGCGGGCACTGTGCTGGGACGGCGGCGACGGTCTGGTGGTACGCCAGGTCCCGGACCCGGAGCTGCGCAACGCCCATGATGTCATCGTCCGGGTTCGCCGCAGCGCCGCCTGCGGGGCCGAGCTGCCGATGCTGACCGGCGGACAGCCGGCGCCCAGCGTCGGGGAGGCCCTCGGGCACGAGTTCCTCGGCGACGTGGTCGAGGTCGGTCCGGAGGTGAGCCGGCACCGGGTCGGCGACCGGGTGGTGGTCTGTTCCACCGTCTCCTGCGGACGGTGCTGGTACTGCCGGCGTGGGCTCTACTCCTGCTGTGACAACGGCAGCAGCGCCGAGGCGATGGTGGCCGAACCGCCGTGGGGCGCACCGGCCGCCGGGTGTTACGGGCACCCGCGTTCGGCCGGCGGCTTCGCCGGCTCCCACGCCGAGTACGTCCGGGTCCCGTACGCCGATGTGGGTGCCTTCGGGGTGCCGGAGGGGGTCAGTGACGACCGGGCGGTGTTCGCCTCGGAAGCCGCCCCGACCGGCTGGCTCGGTGCCGACCTGGGTGGGGTGGGCCCGGGTGACGTGGTGGCGGTCTGGGGCGCGGGGGCGGTCGGCCAGTTGACCGCGTTGGCGGCCCTGATGCGCGGCGCGGAACGGGTGATCGTGGTCGACCGGTACGACGACCGGCTCCGGATGGTCGAGCGTGCCGTCGGGGTGGAGACGCTGCATCTGGGGCGTACCGATGTCGCCGCCGAGCTGCGCGAACGCAGCGGGGGGCGGGGGCCGGACGTGTGCGTGGAGGCGGCCGGGGAGGGCGGGCCGCGGGCTCGGTCCTTCGCTGCCCGGCTCGGCGGCCGGCCGGCGGGGGACGCCCCGGCGGTCCGGGAGGCGGTGCACGCCTGCCGCAAGGGCGGGACGGTGGCCGTCCTCGGCGCGGCCTCCGGGTTCGTCGACGCGTTCCCGCTCGGTGCGGTGCTGCACAAGGGAATCACCGTCCGGGGCTCCCGCCAGAACGGTCAGCGGTACGTGCCACGGCTGCTGGAGCTGATGGCCCGCGACGAGGTACGGACCGAGCACCTGGCCACCCACCGGCTGCCGTTGGAGCAGGGGCCGCTCGGGTACGACCTGTTCCGGACCCGCGCCGACGGCTGCGTACGGGTGGTCTTCGCCCCGCAGGAGGCGGCCGGCTGACCGGTCGGGCCTGGCGCGGGGTGTCCGACTCACCGTGGTGCCGCCCCGTTGTCGACGAACCGGAACACCGTGTCCGCGTCCGCCGCGTCGGCCTCGGCCAGCACCAGCCCCAACTGGCTGGAGTGTCGGAGGAACGCGGACCCGTTGCCGATGGTGTGGGTGCGGTCGCCGTCCGCCGTCGGGCCGGTCCCGATGGTGAACTGCTGTGCCGGGTCGGTCGGTACGCACCGCGCCGCCACGATCGGCGGCGTGCCGCCACCCGCGCCGACCTGCCAGCAGTGCCTGGTCCCGGCGCTGTCCGGCTCGGCGGTACGGATCAGGTAGCTGCCGTCCGGTTGCGGAAGGAAGACGAAGAGGCTGCGTCCCTCGTCACCGTCGACCTCGCCGAGTTGGCCGTCGTCGAGCAGGGAGACCGCCGATTCGAAAGCGCCCGTCCGGACGACGGCGTACTGACGCCGGGCGAGCTTGAGCGGATCCACCTCGGCGGCGGGCGTCGAGGCCGAGGTGCCGGCGCTGGTGGCCGGAGCGGCACCGGTCGGGGCGCTGCCGCTCGCGGTGCCGCCGGTCGGCGCAGTGTCGACAGGCGCGCTGCCGGTCGGGGTCGGCGTCGGTCGAGCGGGGTTCGGCGTCGGCAGCGACGGTAGCGGAGCCGACCGGGACGGGACGGCGGTCGGCCCGGCCGGCAGGGTGTCGGGCGGTCGGCCGGCGAACCCGGCGATGCCGACCCCCACCGCCCCGAGCAGCACGACCCCGAGTACGGCGGTCGCGCCGTACCGACGCCGACGGCGCGTGTCGCCGCGGCGGCGGACGTCGGAGGCGGTGGCGACCCGACCGGTCTGCCGGGCGTGTCGGGCCAGTTCCCGCAGCGCCTCGTCAAGGTTGTCGTCAGGTGCCATCGTTCCTCCTTCCGCCCGCGCGCTGGTGCGGCGTCGCCTTCCGGTCACGACCGCGGGGCTCCGCTGCGCCGTACTCCTCGCGCCCGCCCACCCTCAGGTGGGCGGCCAGGTCCCGGCGGCCACGGACGAGCCAGGTCTTGACGGTGTTCGGGTTGCTGCCGATCTCGGTGGCGATCTCGGTGACGCTGAGGCCGACCAGATGGTGCAGGACCACCACCCGACGCTGGTCAGCGGGGATGCGGCGCAGCGCGGCGACGAGTGCCACGTGGTCGACGGAGATCCCGTCGAGGTGCTGGTCGACGGTCTGCCGGTGGTGGGCCCGGAGCCGGTTCACCGTCCGCCGCCAGGCGCTCACCGCGATGCGGTAGGCGACGGTGCGTACCCAGGCCTCCGGGCTGTCGCACTCGCGCACGGTGGACCACCGGTCCCAGGCCCGGGCGTACGCCTCGGCGACCGCGTCCTCCGCGTCGGTCCGGTTGCCGAGCATCGCGTACACCTGCCCCAGCAGGCGCTGAGCCGACGACGTGTAGAACGCGTCGAACTCCTCGGCATCACGCATCGATCATGCCCTCTACCTGTCCGGTTGTTCCGGTACGGTCACCGTCCGGTGGCGGCACTCGGCGCTGCCAGCCGGCAGCCCGACGTGGCCCGGTCGGGCCCCCCGCCCCGCCCGCAGCGGATCCTGGGGCGTGGTGCGACCCGACCGGGTCGACGATCAGTTTCGGGGCGCGGCCCCGTTGTCGTTGATTTTGAAGTAGCTGACCGGCGGGTTGTCGCCCAACTCTTCCATGATCAGACCGTTGCTGGCCGAGGTCCGCAGGTACGCCGACTGGTTGCTGATCAGGTACACCGTGGCATCACCCCGCTTGTCCGGGTCGATCACGAACTGCTGGTTGCGGTCGTTGGCGTTGCAGGTGGCACCCCGGACGCTCAGTGGCTCGTTGGTGTTGGGGTTGTGCACCCGCCAGCAGAGCGGGCTGGTGCTGCCGCGCTGGTAGGACTTGATCAGGTACTTCTTCCCGCCGAGCGGGGTCGGCGCGAACAGCTGCCGGCCCTCGTCCCCGTCGACCTCGGTCAGGCGCCCGCCGTCGAGCAACGACAGCCCGCCCTCGAACGAGTCGACCCGGACGATCGTTCCCCACCGCTTCCCGGTCAGCACCGGCGGGACGGCTTCCGCCGGCTTCGGCGCGTCGTCCTTCGGCGCTACCGACCGGGTCGGGGCCGCCTCTGACGGTGCCTGCTCCGACGGGGCAGCCGACGAACTCGCAGTCGCCTCCTGTGGCGGCGTGGCCGACTGGGTCAACGCCACCTCCCGCGCCGGGGTCGAGTCGGTCGCCGGCGCGTCCGCGCCGCACGCCCCCAGCGCACCGGTAAGCGCCACCAGTCCGGCACCGGCGATCCATCGCTTGATCGACATTTCACGTCTCCTCGTCGGCACTGCGGCCGACCGCAGTGGTGAATCTACTGTGGAAGCGGGAGCTTCACCCTCACGACGCCCGGACCCCGGTCCCGGTTTCAGCCGGCGCCACATTTTTCTCGGCCCGACCGGCAGGCGGCACCGGCACCTACCCCCCGACCGGCAGGCGGCACCGGCGGCCCACGGCCCGGCCGGTGGGCCGCCCGGCGCCCTGGGCGTTCCGGCAGATCGGCGCGGTCCGATCATCCGGCCGGGTCGGCGGCGGGGTGGCAGACTCGGTGGATGCGTGACGACCGGCCGTACGACCTTGTCCTGTTCGGCGCGACCGGGTTCACCGGCGCGCTCACCGCCGAGTACCTGGCCCGGCACGCCCCGGCCGACCTGCGGTGGGCGCTGGCCGGGCGGAACCCGGAGAAGCTCGCCGGGGTACGGGACCGGTTGGCCGGCATCGAGCCCCGCCTGGCGGAGCTGCCGCTGCTCACCGCCGACGTCACCGACGCAGACTCGCTGCGTACGGTGGCCCGCAGCGCCCGGGTGGTGGCCAGCACGGTCGGCCCGTACGTGCACCACGGCGAGCCACTGGTGGCCGCCTGCGCCCAGGCCGGCACGGACTACCTGGACATCACCGGTGAGCCGGAGTTCGTCGACCTGATGTACGTGCGGCACCACGCCGAGGCGCAGCGCACCGGGGCCCGGCTGGTGCACGCCTGCGGCTTCGACTCGATCCCGCACGACCTGGGGGTCTGGTTCACCGTCACGAAACTGCCCGACGGGGTGCCGATCACCGTCGACGGGTACCTCCGCGGCGGTGGCCGGTTCTCCGCCGGGACGTACCACTCGGCGCTGACCGCGCTCTCCCGTACCGCGCAGGCCAGCCGGGCGGCCCGCGAGCGGAAGGCCGTCGAGCCGCGCCCGGACGACCGGCGGGTGCGGGCCGTACCGGGCAGGATCGGTCGGTCGGCGGAGACCGGGGGTTGGGCGGTCCCGCTGCCGACCATCGACCCGCAGGTGGTCCGCCGGTCGGCGGCGGCCTGCCCGGAGTACGGCCCGGACTTCCGCTACCGGCACTTCGTCTCGGTCAAGCGGCTGCCCGCCGTGCTGGCCGGCGCGGTCGGGCTGGGCGGCCTGCTGGCGCTGGTGAAGCTGCCACCGACCCGACGCTGGCTGTTCGGACGACTGGCCTCCGGGCAGGGCCCCACACCGCAGCAGCGGGCGAAGTCGTGGTTCACCGTCCGTTTCGTCGGCGCCGGTGGTGGCCGTCGGGTGGTCACCGAGGTCTCCGGTGGCGACCCGGGCTACGACGAGACGGCGAAGATGCTCGCCGAGTCCGCGCTCTGCCTCGCCCTGGACGACCTGCCACCCACCGCTGGCCAGCTCACCCCGGTCGCCGCCATGGGCGACCACCTCCTACAACGCCTCACCCGCGCCGGCCTAACCTTCCGCACCCTGGAGTAAGGAAGGGCCCCCTGTTAACGCTTTCGGTAGAGAAGGGAACCCCTCTCACCGCCCCGGCGGCAGCGAGCACCGCGCGGGCGGCCAGCGCGGGCAGGCAGCGCGGGCAGGCAGCGCGGGCAGGCAGCGCGCGAGCAGCGCACGGGCGGCGGGCGGGGTGAGTGACGGGTGCGGGGTGGACCCTCGACCTGGTCGAGGTGGCAGGATCGGCCGGTGTGGGAGGCGACCTGCACAGCATCGGCGAGTTCGCCCGCGCCAGCGGGCTGAGCGTGAGCGCCCTGCGGTTCTACGACCGCTCCGGCATCCTGACGCCGGCGCTTGTCGACCCGGCCACCGGCTACCGCTGGTACGCCGACGAGCAGGTGCTGCCGGCCCGCCTGGTGGCCGGGCTGCGCCGGGTCGGCATGCCGCTGGCCGACATCGCCGCCGCGCTGCGTCGACGCGACGAGCCGGCCGCCGTACATCGGCTGCTCGACGCGCACCTGCGCCGGTTGGAGGACGGGTTGACCGACGCCCGACGGGAGCTGGCCCGGGTGCGGGCGTTGCTGGAACCGGTCGGGGCCGCGTCGACCACCCGGCTGGTGCTGTCCGGGGCCGAGTTGGCCGCCGCCGTCGACGCGGTGCGCTTCGCCGCCGGCGTCGACCCCGACCTGCCGATGCTCGCCGGGGTGCTGGTCGACGTCGACTCCGACGAGGTACGCCTGGTCGCCACCGACCGGCACCGGCTGGCGGTGGCCCGTACCCCCGCGCGGGTGGCCGGGGCGGCGGTGCGCGCGCTGCTCCCGCTCGGTGCGGTGGACGAGCTGCGCGCCCTGCTGGCCACGGGCCCCGACGGTACGGTCAGCGTGGAGATCGCGCCGTCCACCGTCGCGGCCGTGGTGGGCGACCGGACGATCCGGGCCACCGCCCTGCCGTACGACTTCCCGGACTACCGCCGGCTGCTGCGACGTACCGTCGACGACCGAGAGGTCCGCCGGATACCTTTCGACGTGCCAGCTCTGCGGGCCGCGCTGCACGCGGTTCCCGTCGTGGTCCGGGAGCACGACGGGGTTGCCCATCCGCTGACCGTGCTGGGTGTGGACGCCCACGACGGACTACGGCCCCTGACGCCGGCCGAGGCCAGCGTGGCAGACGGTGAGCTGCGGATCGGGGTGAACAAGGGGTACCTGCTCGACGCGCTGGACGCCGCCGGCGACGCCCAGCTGGTCCTGGAGCTGGACGGCCCGGTCACCCCGCTGGCGATCCGCCGTCCCACCCGGCCGGGCACCTTCTCCGTCCTGATGCCCATCCACCTCTGACTATCTCTCCGTACTGAGGGACGGAGGTCTCCTCCAACGCAAGACACACCATCGACATAGGATCGGTAGGTAGGAGTCTCTACGTGTGCGGTCAAGGAGAACGAACGTGGCGAAGCGAAAGACGTCCGAAGAGTGGGCGGAATGGGCGAAAACCTACCGTAGACTTCGCACGAATGGGCACATCGTCGTCACCGCGGGAAAGCTCCAAGTCAAGGTGGACGGGCTGGACGCGGCCGAGATCCGGTTCGCAAAAAATCTACGCCACTACAACAACCCCGAGAAAAGGGGCTCGCACGGCGGGCCACGGGACATGCCACCGCTGCTGCGAAACGAACTGTTCCAGAACGGCCACCTCCCGGATACGAGCACCGCACTGCGGAGCGGCCAACGAACGTTCCACCGATCCGAGGACAATGCGCTCGCGATGGCCGAGGCCAAGAAAAGGCACGGAGAGGCAGAACCCAGCGCCCGTTGTACCGTCGATGTGGACGGGATCGGCACCGTCAACATCGGTAGACGGCTCAAGAACATCGGGCGGGGCCAGGTCAAGAACCCGGGCGACATGGAACTCATGAAAATCATCGAGTACGGCTGGGACAGCTATGCCCCACCGCCGAGCAGCCACGACGCGCACACCCGCTACCTCGCCCTGAAGGCGAACCGACCCACCCCCGAACAGCTCCAGAAACTCACATCCACCGAGCCCGCCGCCCAGCCGACAGCGGCCGAGGTCGCCGCCGCCAGACTGCCGAGCTACCCCGGACACCCGTACGCCGAAGCGTCAAGCTCCACTACGCCAGCCAGCCCGCCCTGGAACCCGAACGCGCAGTACCAGCAGCCCTGGCACCCGGACCAGGCGCGCGGACAACAACGAGGCCCCCGCCCCTGACCCACCGCCGGACGACACCAGCGCCCACCGCCGGGCGGCCACCGGAGGATCGAACGCTCTTGGCCGGCCCCGTGCTGGGTCATCGCCACCCGGCGGCGGGCGGTAGCATCGGGGGGTTGGTCACCTGGACGTCCGGACGGAGGCGTACGAGCAGCATGCTCGACATGGAGTTGATCCGGAAGGATCGCGAGGCGGTCGCGACCGCGTTGGCAAAGCGGCTCGATCCGGCCGAGGTCACCGCCGCCCTGGACGAGATCGGGCAGCTCGACCGGGACCGGCGCGCCCTGATCACCGAGATCGACGCCGAACGGCAGCGCCGCAAGGCCGACGCCCGGGCGTACGCGGCGGCCAAGCGGGCCGGCACCGAGCCGCCCGCCCCGGACCCGGGGCGCAAGCAGGTCGCCGAGTTGGAGGCCCAGCTCGACGAGGTCCAGTCCCGGTTGCGGGGCCGGATGAGCGAGCTGCCCAACCTGCCCGCCGACGACGTGGTCCCCGGCGGCAAGGAGGCCAACCGGGTGGTGAAGACCTTCGGTGCGCCGCCGGCCATCGAGCAGGTCCGCGACCACGTGGAGCTGAGCCGGATGCTCGGGCTGGTCGACCACGAGCGGGGCGTCAAGCTCGGCGGTTCCGGTTTCTGGATGTACACCGGGATGGGCGCCCGTCTGGAGTGGGCGCTGCTCAACTGGTTCATCGACGAGCACGTGCGGGCCGGTTACGAGTTCCTGCTCCCGCCGCACCTGTTGCTGGACACCGCCGGTTTCGCCGCCGGCCAGTTCCCCAAGTTCTACGACGACGTCTACCACCTGGACCGGGAGTCCGCCCCGCGCGGGCAGTTCCTGCTGCCCACCTCGGAGACGGCGATCCTCGGGGCGTACCAGGACGAGATCCTGGAGACGTCGAAGCTGCCGCTGAAGGCATTCGCGTACACCCCGTGTTACCGGCGGGAGGCGGCCGGCTCGCACTCGGACGAGCGCGGCACCGTGCGGGGGCATCAGTTCAACAAGGTGGAGATCTTCCAGTTCACCCTGCCCGAGCAGGCCGACGCGGCGCTGGAGGAGATGCTCGCCCACGCGGAGAGCCTGGTCGAGAAGCTGGGCCTGCACTACCAGCGCAGCCTGCTGTCGGCCGGTGACGCCAGCGCGTCGATGAAGAAGACCCTCGACATCGAGGTGTGGATGCCGAGCACCGGCAAGTACAAGGAGGTCTCGTCGGTCTCCTGGGCCGGGGACTACCAGGCCCGCCGGGCGGCCATCCGCTACCGGGAGCCGGGTGGCAAGCAGACCCGGTTCGTGCACACCCTCAACGGGTCGGCGCTGGCCACCAGCCGGCTCTTCCCGGCCATCCTGGAGCAGTTCCAGCAGCCCGACGGCTCGGTGCTGATCCCCGAGGTGCTACGCGACCGGCTCGGCACCGACCGCCTCACCCCCCGCTGACCGCCCCCTCCCCGCCCGGCCACCGTCCGGGCGGGCACCGTCCGCCCGGCCACCGTCCGGCCAACCATCGTCCGGGCGGGCGGGACCACCGGCCGGCACAGGAGCGCCGGCGGCAGTGGCGGGACGGGCCCGCCACCCACGCCCGGCGGCCAGCGCCAGCATGAGCACCAGCAGCACGCCCAGGGTGACCGGGCCGGCGGTGTCCAGGGCGGCGACCAGCTGCTGCTGGACCCGGCCGGCGGCGGTCACCACCGGGTCGTGCACCGCGTCGCGTCGGCCGGCGGCCAGCCGCAGCTCGTACCAGCCGTACCAGGCGACGTAACCGCCGGCGGCCAGCAGCACCGCGCCGCCGAGCCGGGGCACGACCGCGCCGGCACCGCGCAACCGGGCCACCAGCTGGCCGCGTAGCAGCGCGACGCCGAGCGCGGTCACGGTGACCACCAGACCCATCCCGATCGCGTACGCCCCGAACAGGGCCAGCCCGCGCAGCGTGGAGCCGGCCTGGAAGCTGGTCGCCACGATCGCCAGGAACGGGGCGATCGCGCAGGTGAGCGAGGTCAGCGCGTACGCCATGCCGAACAGGGTCATGGCCGGCCAGGTCCGGCTCAGCCGGGGTGCCCTGGTGAACCCAGGCGGGCCGGGCAGTCGCCGGCCGGCGAGCAGCCAGCAGCCGAGGGCCACCAGCAGCAGGCCGAGCAGGAGGGTCACCCAGGGCAGCCGGGGGCGCAGCCAACCGGTGAGCGGTGCCAGCGCCAGCCCGAAGGCGCCGAAGACCAGGACGTACCCGATGGTCAGCGCGGCACCGGCGGTCAGCGCCCGCCGCACCGCACCCCGCCGACCGACCTCGTCGCGACTGCCCCGCCCACCGAGCCGGCCGCCGCCCTCGGATCCACCGCGACCACCGCCGGCCCCACCGCGACCACCGCCGGCCCCGCCGCGACCACCGGACGGCCCGCGCCCACTGCGCAGGCCGCGACCGGCGACGCCCGCGCGGTCCGGTGACGCGGCGCGCTCCGGTGGCGGGTCGACGACCAGGACCGAGAGGTACGCCGGCAGCATCGCGAAGCCGCACGGGTTGACCGCGCCGAGCATGCCGGCGGTCAACGCCAGCAGCAGCGGGGCCGACGACACCGGTCAGCCGGCGAGTTGGGCGAGTCGCCGGGTGAGCGCCTCCCCGTCGAGGAATCCCTGGTGGACGATGCGGCCGTCGCGGTCGATGATCACGAAGGTGCTCTGCTCCACCACCTCGAAGCGCCGCCAGACGGCACCCTCCCGGTCGTCGAGGGTAGGCATCTGGGCCAGCTCGAACTCGGTGACGAAGTCCCGGATGGCCTGCTGTTCGCCGAGGCCGGCCACCCCGATGATCGGTACCGTGTCGCGGTAGACCGGGGCCACCTCGGCGACCGTCCAGGCCTGGCTGGCGCAGGTGGCGCACCAGGGCGCCCAGAACCAGAGCACCACCGGCCGGCCGGCGAGCGCGGCGGCGGAGAAGGGCTTGCCGTCCAGGGTGCGCCCGGTGAAACGCAGCGTCTCCGGCGCGGGCGGGATGCTCGACGGCACCGCGCCCGCCCCCGGCGGGATGCCCAATGGCACCGCACCCGCCCCGGGCGAGCCGGAAGCCGTCGGAGCCGGCCCGGCGGGTTGGGTCACGCCGACCGGGCGGGGTGGTGCCGCGCCGTCGGGCTCGCCGGCGGTGCAGGAGAGCGTACCCAGCAGGGTGGTGGCCAGCAGTGCGGCCACGACGGGTCGTTTCCGCATCCGCCGGCTCCTTTCGGTGCGGTCAGCCGGCCTTGACCAGGCGTAGCGCGAGTTCGGGGCAGACCTTGACGGCCTTCTGCGCGCCCTCGCGCAGCCAGGTCGGCACCGGGGTGGGTGGGAAGGCGGGGTAGCCGTTGGCGTCCAGCCGGATGAAGTCCGGTACGACGTGGGCGCAGAGCCCGTGGCCGTCGCAGCGGGACCAGTCCAGGGTCAGCTTCTGCGGGTTGCCGTCGGGTGCGCCGGGCAGCCCCATCACGCCCTTGACCCGTCGGCCGCAGCCCTCGCCGGTGGTGTGCAGCCGCAGGTCGTCGGCGAAGACCTCCATCGCGGAGAGGGCGAATCGGGACGTACCGTCGGGGTGGCTGCACGCGCCGCGGCCCTTGACGTCGCCGGCGGCGGCCCGGACCACCTCGACCGGGGCGCTGCCGGAGACCGCCAGGTCGACGGCGCGGGCCAGGTCGGGCAGGCCCATCTTGCACGGTCCACACTGCCCGGCCGACTCGCCGGCCAGGTAGCGGACCACCTGGGCGGCCTCGCCCAGCGGGCAGGTGTCCTTGCCGAGCGGGACGATGATGCCCGCGCCCAGGGTGCCGCCGACGGCGGCCAGCCCCTTGCGGGACACCTCGGCCCGGTCCGCCGCCGCCGCGGTGATCCACTTGCCGTGGTAGCCGCCCATCAGGATGCCCGGCCCCTCGGGCACCTCGCAGAGGTCGAGCACGTCCCGCAGCGGCGTACCGGCGGCACACTCCACCACGGCCGGGCGGCCGGCCGCGCCGGTGACGGTGAGCAGGACGGTGCCGGGCTCGTCGTCGGTGCCGAGCGCCGCATACTCGTACGGGCCGAGCCGGGCGGCGACGGCGAGCTGCGAGTACGTCTCGGCGTTGGAGAGCAGCGTCGGCAGCCCGCTGACCCCCGAGTCGCTGGAACGCTTCTTGGTGCCCGACGGGATGTGCGGCAACCCGTTGATGCCGTTGATCAACGCGCCGCCCTCACCGGAGATGAACCGGTGCGGCACGGTGACGATGCTGGTCCGCACCGGCATCGGGCGCTCCTCCAGCGCCAGGGTCAGCGACTCGCGGCCGATGCCGTCGTCGGCCACCCCGATGACGATCTCCTCGGCGTCCAACGCGAACGCGGCCAGCGCCGCGCCGTCGAGTATCAGGTGCGGGGCCCGGGTGAGCAGCACCTTGTCCTTCCAGCTCGCCGGCTCCCCCTCGGTGGCGTTGACCACCACCACCGGCGAGAGGTCCTGGCGCTCGCAGGACTCCAGCACCGCGCGCAGCTTCTTGGCGAACGGGAAACCCGCCCCGCCCTTGCCCTTGAGCTGCATGCTCTCGGCCAGCCGGAGCAGGTTGGCCGGTTCCATCGGGCCGATCGGGCCGTGGACCTCCTCGTGGGCGTACCGGTCGAGCCGGCCGAACTCGGCGAACCCGGCGGTGAGCCGGGGCTCGCCGACGCAGGCCACCGGCGGCACCGTCGTTCGCATCGTCATTTCGCCTCACCCCTCAGGCCGGCCCAGTACGCGCTGTCGACCGCGTCGGCGTTGGCCCGCTTGCCGCGCCGCGCCGGTCCCTTGTCGGAGGCCTTACGGGCCCGCCGCGAGGCCAGGTCGACCAGGGTCGGCGTGTCGTCGACGGGCAGTTCGTCGGTGACGTACCGGCCCGGGGGCCGCCAGTAGTCGGGAACCTCCTCCGGTTCCTCGTCCTCGATGCTGTGCCGACCGCTGCCACTGCGCGGCGCGGCGGAGATCGGCTCGCGCGGCGCGGCCGAGACCGGGTCCCGGGGCGCGGCGGAACGGGGCGCGGCCGAGACCGGGTCGCCGGCCTCCCAGCGGCGCGGGCTGTCCCACGGCTCCTCGGGGGCCTCGCTGCTCAGCGGCGGCGCGGAGTACCGGGCGCGGGCCTCCACCCGGGGCCGCGACCGGCGGGTGGTCACCTCGACCTCGTCGTCGTCGCGGCGGCGGCGCGACGTCCGCTCCTCGCGGCGGGCCACCGGCGCGTACTCGTCGGCGTCCCGACGGGACCGACGGTCCTCGTCGTCGCGACGGGACCGACGCTCGTCCTCGTCCCGGCGGGAGCGACCTTCGTCGTCGCGGCGGCGGGCGACCGGGGCCAGCTCCTCCTCGTCGACCCGACGACGGCGGGAGCCGCGCTCGGGCTCGGCCCGCAGCAGCTCGGTGTCGTCGTCGCGACGCCGCCGGGCCGGCCGCTCGTCCTCGTCCCGACCCACCGACACCAGGTCGTCCTCGTCCCGCCGACGGGCGGCCGGGGCCAACTCCTCGTCCCGGCGGCGGGGCGGCCGGACCGGCTCACGCAGGGTCCCGGGCTCCGGCACCACCGGTACGGTGAACCGCTCGGTGTCCCGCCGCCGGGCAGCACCGGCCGACGTGGACCAACCGCTGGTGGTGGTGGTGTCGGCCCAGCCGGCGGAGCGACTCCGACCCGACTTGCCCTCGCCCTTCTTCTCCCCGGCCTCGCCCTTACGCCCGGTGAGGTTGGCCAGCAACGTCTTGCCCAGCCCCTGGTCGACCGGCTTGCCGGCCATCGCCAGGTTCAGCGCGGCGGCCTGGGTCTGCTCCCGGCTGCGCTTACCCAGCGTCACCGAGAGCCGGACGAAGAGCGCCACCACCACCAGCAGCACACAGGCCAGGTAGCTCAGGGTCACCCAGGTGGCCGGCGGCCGACCGGTGTTCAGACCGTGCCCGATGGCGAACGGCCAGGAGACGTACGCCATCGAGTGCAACCCGCGCCAGAGCCACTTCGGGCCGACCCCGGCGAAGCGGGCCCGGATCAGACCGGTCCAGAGCACGCTCACCATCAGCAGGGCCGAGATGGTGCCGAGCCCCACGTAGAGGCCCCGACCACCGACGAACGGCACGATGGCGTCGGTGCTGCCGGCCCGCCCAATCGCGATCTTGGTGATGACGTGGAAGACCAGGCCGACCACGCCGATGATGCCGGTGGCCCGGTGCGCCGACTGGAGCAGCACCCGGTGCGGGATCTTCAGCACCAGCCGGTCGGTGGCGATCAGTCCCATCATCACGGTGAGGCTCAACGCGACCAGGGCGACCACCCCGGCGAAGAACTCGGTGAAGAAGAAGGAGAACGCGTACACCTGCTGCCCGGCAGAGGTGAGCATGGTGACCGCCCAGATCAGGGCGAGCACCGACCCGATCAACAGCATGATGGTCATCGGCGACCGGGCCTTACCTCCTCTGCTACTGCTCATGGTGCGGACGGTCTCGGCCTTCTCGCTCTGCTTTGCCCGGGCCATCTGCTCCTCGATCGTCTAACGGCGGCACGCCACCGGCCGACCCTGCTCCCACATCGAGTACGGCCGGACACCGCGAGCGGATCACCGGCTGCCAAAATTTTTTGGCAACTTCTTCGAACCGGTCGCCCCCGCCACACGTGTACGCCCCCACAGGTGCAAGGAAGGGCCCCCTATTAACGCATTCGGTATAGAAGGTGCCCCTTCTCACCCACGAGGTGGCCGAGGACGGGGCGGACGAGGGCGGGCGAGGACGGGGCGGGGCCGCTGAGCGGGGCGGGCGGGGCGACGCGAGGCAGGGCAGGGGCTTGGCGAGGGCTGGACAGGGATAGGCAGGCCAGGCGGGGGCAGGCCAGGCCGAGCGAGGGCACGCCAGGCCGAGCGAGGGCACGCCAGGCCGAGCGAGGGCACGCCGGGCCGGGCGAGGGCACGCCGGGCCGGGCGAGGGCAGGCCAGGCCGAGCGGGGGCACGCCGGGCCGGGCGGGGGCAGGCCAGGCCGGGCGGGGGCAGGCCAGGCCGGGCGGGGGCAGGCCAGGCTCCGGGCGAGGGCACGCCGGGCAGGGCGGGGGCAGGCCAGGCAGGTGGGCGCTCGATGCGACGAGAAGATCTTGGAAGGAATTCGCCCCCTGGGGGGCCTAATTTCTAGTCACCCTGGCTGCTGCGGACGCCTCGCCAGCAAGAAAAGGGCAAATAGGTGCAAGGTGGTCCGGCTGTCCAGTCCGACCGATGGCCGACGAGATCGCTCCCTCACCCCGCCCCCTCCCCACCCTTGCCGCACCCCTACCCCTACCCCTGCCCCTGCCCACCCACCCCACCTACCCCACCTCTCCGCGGGCTCTCTCCGTACACGATGGGTGTAGATCTTGGACACTTACCGTCCAAATAGAACGGTAAGTGTCCAAGATCTACCTCGGGGTTCGCTTCGACCGGTGAGTGGCGGGTGGAGGGCGTGGGCTGACGTGGGCGTGGAACGGGACAAATGCCCTGAACTGGGGCGATTTCTGGGTGCAGGTGGGGGAAGCTAGGACATCGGCGCTACTCGGGGCTCCTCCTCTCGGCCAGGCGAAGCGGTAGGTTCACCGGGCAGGGTGCACAAGCCTGCCGGACGAGCAGCCACGACCAGCCGGCCACTTGATGGGGCCCGGTGTCCGGAGCGCTCACCACTGGCTCGTTGCTTCAGCCGAGGCGGAGCGCGCTGAGCGCGTTCACCAGGGTCGACGTGCCGGTGAGTGCCCGTGGCCCCGCCGCCTCGGCCAGCCAGAACTGGCAGCCGGCCCGATCCACCCGTACGGCTACGACCTGCCCCGCGTGCCGTTCGGCCAACCGCCGCAACGCTCGGTGCAGTTCCCCCGACCCCGGATCACCAGCCCCCAGGTCACCCGCGCCCAGATCGCCAGCGACCGGTGCATCAGCCACCGGACCGGCCACGACCGGGCCACCGACCACGACCGGACCATCGGCCACGATCGGCCCACCGACCACGACCGGACCACCGACCACGACCGGACCACCGGCCACGACCCCGCCACCGACCACGACCGGACCACCGGCCACAACCGGACCACCGACCACGAGCGGACCACCGACCGGACCGCTCACCGCCGGTGACCCGGCAGGCGCCGCATCAGCCGCCGCCGGTACGCCGAACCTCGGGAGTGGGACCGGTCGACCAGGAGCCCGGGGTACGGCCGCCCGCAGCGCCGCCCCCAGGTGCGTGACCCGGTCGGCGACGGCCGCGGGCAGGCTGGGCCACCAGGGCGGATCGAGACACGGCGCATCGAGGCACGACGCATCGAGACGCGGCACATCGAGACTCGGCACATCGGGACGCGGCACATCGGGACGCGGCACATCGGGACGCGGCACATCGGGACGCGACTGATCGGAGCAAAGCTGATCGAGGCACGGCGCATCGGGGCGCGGTGGGAGGTCGACGCGCCACCGTATCCCGTGCATCCGACTCGGGTCGGTGTCGTCACGCCGGTGGTCGCGGGTCACCACGACCAGGCTCAGGTCGAGGCCGGTGACGAGGCGGATCAGGTCCGCCAGCGAGGGTACGTCCGGGGTCTGCGCCAGCACCAACAACCGGGCACCGGGCAGCCCTCGCCCGGCCTCGGCGACGTAACGCCCGGCCGGCTCGCCGCAACAGGCAGACCCGCCGGCACAAGCAGGGCCGCCGGCACAAGCAGGGCCGCCGGCACAAGCAGGGCCGCCGGCACAAGCAGGGCCGCCGGCACAAGCAGGGCCGCCGGCACAAGCAGGGCCGCCGGCGCAGGCAGGGCCGCCGCAACAGGCAGGGCCGCCGGCGTAGGTGACTGTGCCGTCGAGCAGGTGTTGGCCGAGGGGCTGCCGGCCGGGCTGGTCGAGGTGGGTCAGGTCTTCGGGGCGTACCCCGAAGGAGGCGGCGAGGGACGCGGCCCGGTAGTGCTCGCGGAGCTGGCGGATCGGCGTACCGTCGGGTTGGTGGCCGACGACGACGGCCTGTTCGCCCGGGGCCGGCTGCCAGCGGCGGTGGGTGACCCGGGTCAGGTCGGTGACCGTCACGGTCACCGCCGGGTAGATCCGGCGGCTGTCTCCGCAGGTACCGCACGGACCCCAGCCGGGGGCCAGGCCCGCGCCGCAGCACCGTGGACAGTCCGGGTCGGGCTGAGCCGGGGTACGCCGGCAGCAGGTGCAACGCCGCAGGGTGCTGCCGGGGCGGCAGTCGGGGCAGTCCCGGTGCCGGATCGGGGCGGCCCACCAGGTCGGCTCGGGCGGTTCGACGACGCGCAGCAGCCCGGTGGACGTCCAGCGGACGATCTGCCCGGTGTCCCGCTCGTGCAGGATCTCGCCCGGTTCGCCCTCGCGTAGCGGCGTGTGCCACCAGTACCCGTTGCGCCAGACCGCCTGCGCCGCCGGCCCGCCACCCAGGCCGCCGTGGCCCCGCCCGTCGAACGCACCCACATCGAAGCCGCCCCGCCCGTCGAACGTACCCACATCGGAGGGCACCGCCAGGTCGGCGCGGATCCGGCGGTCGAGCGCGGCCAGGTCGACCGTCTCCGGCGCGGAGAGCATCCCGAGTGACGAGCGGACCGTGTACGCCGGTGCGGTCAGCCCGGACTCGGCGAGCCGGGCGGTGGCGCTGCCGATGGTGGTGGCCGCGACGGCGGCGGCCAGTTCACCATGATGTTGGTACGCGTCGCCGGGTACCACCGAGCCGGGCAGTTCCAGCCGGATGTTCCAGGAGACCAGGCCGGCGCGTTGCCGGGCCTCGACGACCAGGTCGAGGTGGAGCAGGTTCGCCAGCCGGCAGAGCCAGCCGAGGTGCCGACCCGGCTCCGGTGGATCATCCTTGGCGGCGGCGGACCGCCCGAGCAGTACCCGCCACGGATGGTGGTCGGCCCGCGCCAACGCCTCGGCCTCGATCCGGTGCCGCTCGCCGGCCGGCAGTTCCGGCCGCCAGCTCGCCGGCAGCCAGAGCAGCGTCGCGTCGGGTTCCGGCCCCAACGGCCCGATCCCGCGTACGTCGAGTGCGCCGACGCGCGCCGCGAGCCGGTCGACCACCGGCCGTAACGGCACCTCCCACGCCCCGTCCGGCCCGCGCCGCGCGTCGATCCGACCGGGCCGGATCCGCGTCGAGTCGGCCGCCCCGGTGTCCAGGTTGACCACCGTCACCACCAGCTCCGCCCGCCGTACCCCGGCCCCGCCGCACCACAGGCAGGAGCGGACCACACTGCCGTCGCCCTGACAGATCCGACAGTCCCGGTACGCCTCGTCGGCGTAGTCGCCGCCGTCGACCAGGAGCCGGTCGCCGCCGCTGGCGCACTCGCACCGGCTCACGCTGAAGGTCAGCCCCGAGCAGTCCGGGCAGACGATCGTCGGTGCCGCGCTCACCGCCGGTCCATCCGATCGGTG
The DNA here is from genome assembly GCF_900091615.1 of Micromonospora yangpuensis. Lineage (NCBI taxonomy): Bacteria > Bacillati > Actinomycetota > Actinomycetes > Micromonosporales > Micromonosporaceae > Micromonospora > Micromonospora yangpuensis. The sequence continues at coordinate 4,871,439 of NZ_FMIA01000002.1, forward strand.
CACTCCCCCTCGTGGGCGGCCCGCAACCGGCACCGCCGGCCCCGACCCAACAACAGGTCACAGAAAACCCGATGCCGTACGCCCTGCGCGTCCTCGGCCGACACGGTCGACTCCCCCGGGTCGACCTGCGGCAGGATCCGCGCCCACCGGCTGATCACCCGGGCGAGTCGTTGCGCGGCGGGCAGGTCCGGTGCCACCACCGGCAGATGGATCACCCAACGCTCGCTCACGACTGGTAGCTCCGCTCGTTCAGCATCCGCGCCTGCTGCGACTGCCAGCGGCGCAGCGCGTCCCGGAACCGGTCGGCCTCCCGTCGACTGTTCGCCACCGCCTCGTACGCGATCGCCAGGTCCCCGGCGACCCGTTCCAGGAACTCGTACACCTCGACCGGATCGAGCCCGCGCCGCCCGACCGGCGTCCACCCGAAGCGTTGCGCCCGCACCCGCCCCGGCACCAACGGCCGGTACGCCGCGGAGCGATAACACGTCGGCCGTACCACCGACCGACTGTCCCGTCGACGCCGGAGCCTGCCCCGGCACCTGTTCCCGGCTCCGCTTCGGACCGTGCCGCGGAGTGTTTCTCGGAGTGTCCTTCGGACTGCTCGAAGGAAGCGCATGACAGAACCTCACCTCTCGGTACCTACCTGTAGGGAGGGGTGGTCCGTCGACCCGCCGGCACCGACGGCCCCACCCCGGCACCTGCCACCGCAGCCACGACCAGCCGTACGACAGCAGGGCACCACACGACCTCTGAGCTGCGCATATCCACAGTGGCCGTGCAGGAAGTAGAGCACCACGGAAGCCGTTCTTGCAACGTATCAATCGGGCCCCCAAGATCTATTTCACATGAGCGAAATACACTGAGTGATATGGCTATTGCTTAATCAACATCGTGCGGGTTCAATTGGACGGAGGCACGTTGCCGAACAACGAGCATTGGAGACAGACGGGTGTCACAGAACGTGACCGGCACGACCATGCTGCGGCGCCAGATCGGCCGCAAGTTCGAGTCACTCCGCAAGGTGGCCGGACTAACGATGGACCAGGCCGCCGAACGCCTGGACCGCGCACGGGCGACGCTCCACCGCATCGAGAACGGAGCCGAGCACGTCCGCTTCCGGCAAGCTGACGTGCAGCAGATGCTCGACCTCTACAGCGCGTCCAGTGAGGATCGCGAGCTTCTATTGGCGATGACCGCCGCCACCCGAGAGAACAAGAACTGGTGGCACGACTACTTCAGCTCGGGCCTGCCTCGCTGGTTCCAGCTCTACGTCGGGCTGGAGTCCGCAGCCTCCGCGATCCGCCAGTACCAGCCCGAACTCGTCCCCGGCCTGCTCCAGACCCGGGCATACGCCGAACACGTCTTCACGATGCCGGGCAGCCCGATCAGCCTCGGCGACAACACAGAGCAGAATCGCGCCGTTGAGCTGCGGGTGGAGAGACAAGGGCTGCTCACCCGCTTCGCCGCACCGCAACTCAGCGTGATCCTCAACGAGGCGGTGTTGCGACGACCGGTTGGTAGCGCCAAGATCATGTTGGAGCAGTTGCACCAACTCTTGAAGGCGACCGAACTACCGAACGTCACTGTTCAAATACTGGAATTTTCCGCCGGCCTACACGCCGGGGCGATGAGCGGAGCCTTCTCGATCTTGGATTTCCCTCAGGGCAGCGGGGGTGAGGTGCTCGAACCCACCGTGACCTACCTGGACACGACGACCGGTGCCATCTACCTCGACAAGCCGCGCGAGACTGCCGCTTACAACGCCATCTGGACCGATGTGGCGGGCCGCGCCCTCAACGAGTCACGCTCGAAGGCAATGATCCACCGCATCGCAGAGGAGTACTCACGTGCCTGACCTGACCGGTGCCATCTGGCGCAAGTCGAGCCGCAGCAACAATGCTGGCGAGTGTGTCGAGGTGGCTGCTAACTTGCCCGGCGTCATCGGCCTACGCGACAGCAAGGACCGCAACGGCCCAGCCCTCACCTTCGAGCCGTCGGCATGGTCGCGATTCGTCGGAGGGGTCAAGCAGGCTGCCCACCACCCCTGACCGATATCGCTCGGGGTGCTGACCGGCTACTCGGTCAGCACCCCCGGCCCGGATCGGCGTCAGCCCTTCTCAGCAGCTGACGGTGCATCTGATCTTGCTACTTTACTGTTCGACTCTTATATTAAGGGCTGCGCCGATCGCGGACCAACTTATCAATCTCGGCAGCAGCAGCGCTGGGCTCCTCATGCTCCCACACAGCGATTAGAAGCCAGCCAGCCTGCCGCAGCGCCATTTCGTTCTTGAGGTCGCGGGCAATGTTGCGGTCAATCTTGGCAGTCCAGTAGTCACTGTTCGCCGAAGGCTTGCGACAATGCAATTTGCATCCGTGCCAGAAACACCCTCGGACTTCTACAGCTACCCGAGCAGGCCGGAACACAAGGTCCGCTTTCATTCGCAGGTCGGGCAAGGGCTTCGCGCAAACGCGATAGCGAAGGCCTCTAGCATGCAACGCCCGCCTCAGCGCCAATTCGGGCTTGGTGTCATGACTACGATTTGACTGCATAGACCGACGAATAGCCGGCGTTGATGCCCAAGAAGCTTCGGCAACCTGAGCCACATCGGAAGGCATGCGCAACGTATCCTAAGATCCTGCTGAATGGAGATCACCCACTAGCCGTCTCGGCCCTCTTCGCTTTCCGTCTCGTCTTTATCTTTCCGCCCTTGTGGATCGGAGGGCTCGAAAAGAACAGTTCCCACAAGACCTTGAACGTCGATTGCCGAGGCGGAAGGCTCTGCCCGCCCTTCGACGTACGCGAGGCGGGCCGCCGAGATATAAGCCAGCCTGACGGCCTGAATCACCAGCACTCTTCGCAGCCCGTCCGAAACTTCCCCCCGCTCATGAGCGACAGCCGCAAGCCGGGAGATAGTTTCGGCCCGACGAGCGATCCGCACATCCGGATGCCCCCGCTCCTCCCGAGTTTCTTTACTGATCAACGGAAACCTCTCCGAGAGAGGCAGATCCGTCACGTCCGACAGAGGAGGAATCTTCTCGTTCAGGATCGCCCTGAACCGGCTTGTCTTGATCGCTTGCAGATAGGCCGTGTATTCCACGGCGTCTAACCGCGCTCTCGCCAATTCGTAGCCCTGCGGATCTTCCTTCTTTGTCAGCCCCTCATACTCCCAGAGCGGCCATACTTCCATATCCGCCACCTCGAACACGTCGAGAATCCTCATGGCGACGGCATCGGTACGCTGATTTGTCAGGTGACGCCGAATACGCGTACGAAGCTTTTCGTTTGTTTGCCCAACGTAGATGGGTTCACCGTCATAGTCGTAGAATGCGTAACAACCCCAACGAGCATCCACCCATTTTCGCCCATGGTCGTCAGTGGCCGATAGAGCCTTATCCAGAAGATTCCGGAAATCGCGGACCGAGTTCGCAGGAAGCTTACTTCTGACTGGCTTCCTCTTGTTGGCAGACTGCTTGATTTCAGCCATTTACGACCGCCAGCTCAGGAGTCGCCGACTTCTGCAACTTCCCCTGCATCAAGGGAACCAAGTAATTCTGCGCCAGCCAAGACACCACGGGCACACACACCGCATCCCCGAAACCGAATAGCGCCTGGTTGCTTCGGAGGTTTTTCAACGTGTACTCCTCAGCCCCCATTAGCTTCGCGTACTCAGAGGGTGTCATCCACCGAACACGCACATCTCCCGCCCCCACTTCCACCACGGCTTGCTTAGAAGAGCCGCCACGAGCAGTGCGCAAACATCCAGAAATATCGTCCGGACGAATCTCCCAGGTTGGCTTGCCGTTCCGCGTACGCCGATAAGCTGTCCTATAAGTCCGCACCGGCTGCGCTTTCAGTTTTTCAAGGCGTTCCGCTTGAATAGGCGACAGCGAGGCGACAAAGGCATCACGCCGCTTACTCTCCCACCAACCCTCGGGTCCAACGTGCTCGACGTAGTCAGAAAGGCCAGAGGTAAGTGGGGGCGGTGGCGTGGGAAGCGCAGCCTGATGAGTCCTCAGAGTGGGGTCTCCAAAAGGGGATTGGAGCCAGTCAGGACGTAGGTCACTGTTGATTATTGGCCCGTCCTCGGGCGGGTTAAGCGCCCCTACAACAAAAAGCCGAGGCCGCGACTGTGGCACGAACCGTCGCGCGTCGAGCGTGAGAACGTCGGCCGAGTACCCAAGGCTATTCAGCTCTCGGATAGCCTCAGCCAGATCTTCGCCCCCGTGGCTGGTGGCAAATCCGACGACATTCTCCAGGGCGACGACCGGCGGACGACTGTGCTCCATTTCCCTGAGCACCTTAGTGAAACCCCAAAAGGTTGAGGATTCACTGCCCTTCAAACCCCTCCGCCAACCGGCGAGAGAGAGGTCAGTGCAGGGAAAAGATGCCCAGGCAAGCCCTAGGTTGGACGGCATTTCGTTGCCGTTGATCTCTCCGACATCGCCCGACACAAATACGTGATCGGCATTCTCGCCGAAGTGCCCGATGTACATCTCTTTCTTGGCTGGCTCAATGTCGTTGGACCACACCACCTTGATGCCGGCCTGCTCCAGCCCAAGGCGTACAAGTCCGATGCCAGCAAAGAACTCGGCAGCCGTGGGCATGGAGGCATCTGGGCCTGTGGGAACGCTCCTCAGCGTCCGTGTGATCTTCACCCTGGCGACCCTAGGACAAATCTCCTCGCAGGTCGATCCTGCGTGGCGGGTGTCGCAGGGCGATCTTTGCCCCTGCCCGTCGGCCCCCAACGAGACGCCGCTCGGAGAGTTACCTGGCCGTGTTTGTGCTGACCGATGGGCGGCCGTGGGCTGACGGAGCGTGCATGATCCGGTACCGTGCCACGAGTCCGCGCAAGGTCCTGGGGAGGAACCGCCGCAGTGGCATCCATCGAAGAAGTCAAGGCCGGCATCAACCAGTTCGGCCAACAGACCCAGCAGAACGTCGCCCAGCTCCGCGCCGTACACCAGTCCTTGGAACAGAGCCTGAGCATGCTGCGCGCCGTGACCGCCGGCACCGGACACCCCGCCGTCGGCGAGGCCATCGCCCGCATGGAGCAGGTACGCGCCAAACTCGACGAAGCGTCCCAGCTCGCCATGGGAGCCGTCGAGGCAACCCGGCAGTACGCCAGCGGCTTCTGAGTAACCACCCGGAAGGTCCCCCATGCCACGCGTCATCGTCCCCGCCGGCCTGACCATGGGCCCCCGCTACCGCTACGTACGCCCACCCGACCCGATCCCCGAGTGCTACGAGATCCACCTCGGCGACGACCTGGTGGAACTGACCGAAACCGAAGCCGCCGTCTGGGCCGCCGCCTTCCACAACGCCGAACGACACGCCAAACTCGAAGTCAACCGGGAGTCGCTGATCCGGTTCCTGGAGACCGCCCCCAAGCCCGAGCCCAAGGCCACCACCCTCGTGGACAGCCTCATCGCCCGCGGCCTCCTGGTCGAATTCGACACCGAGGGCAACCTCGAACCCGTCTTCAGCCGCCACAAACTCTTCCCGTCGGGCCAGGGCCTCGGCTCCACCGCCGAGGAACCGCACCTGCACCGGGTGGGCCTCGCCAACCAGCCCATCCTCACCCTCCCCAACGACGTGTACATGCTGTGGAGCTTCTCGTCGTTGCACTCGAACCTCTGGGAGGCGTGCACCTACTACGTGGACGACTCCGAGCACGTCGCCGAGGGGGGCGAACCGCTCGGCCTGACGCCGCAGATGCTCGCCAACGAGATCGCGCAGCATCTGCCGCTGTTGGTCGCCACCGGATGCGGTTACCTCGACCAGCTCGTCCAGGCATGAGGTACCGCCGGTCAGGCCAACGGCGCTCCGGACCAGATCGCTCCTACGCGCGGCGGGTCGGTTTCGAGACGGCCAAGGAGGGTGGGGGCAACCTCGTCCAGCAGGCCGGCGCGGCGCTCGGCGCGCTGGTCGGGCTGCTCGGCGGCAAGGCCGGTCTGCCCCCGTCCGCCTCCGTCATCACCGGCGCCATCGTCGGCAGCGCCCTCGGCAGCATCGGCAAGGGCTTCGTCGCCGCCTCCCTCGACCACATCCGCGAACGACGCGAGCAACGCGCCACTCGTACCTCGGCTGGTGCCGGCGCGGGTCGTAGCTGGCGTCACGTGGGCGCGGGCGGACGTAGCGGCGCAGGTGGAAGCAACGGCCGAGGCGGACGCGGCAGCGGATCCGGCGGGGCCTCGTCGACCGCCGCACCCCTGCCCCGCGTCAGTACGTCGACGAGCATCGCCGGGCAGGTGATCGGTGGGCTGGACACCGTGATGAGCCAGCTCAACCGGGCATCCCGGCGGCTCGCCGAGATCCACCGAGCCATGTGGGACGCCCAGAACGCCCTCAACGCCGTCCTCGCAGGTGGTCGGCCCGATGTCGTACTCACGCTGGAAGGCCAACTGTCCACGGCCCGGGGCCACGTCCACGACGCGACCGGTCAGCTCGCCGGGGCCGCCGACAACCTGGCCACCTACCGATCGGCGATCTGACCCGCCCGGCCTACGCCGCTGCCGCGTAGCAGCGGTCCCGCTCGCTGGCCCACACCTCGTCGTCGGTCAGCTCGCTGTACTCCGGGCGCATCTTCCGGGCCAGCCCGTAGAAGCCGACGCTGGGCTTCCCGCTGTCCTTCGCCACCACGAGTGCGCTCCACAACGGCTCATCCTGACCCGCAGCCCTGGTCGACACCTTGTCCAGGAACACACCCAGAAAGTCCGGCCGAAGCCCGACCCGTTTCGCCAACGGGGCATACCTGATCAGACCCTTGGCCGTCGCGACACCGTAGAGGATGTCGGCGATCCGGTCGACCCGGTCGAACTGAAACGTCTCTGGCATCCGGTGATGCTATCGCCGACCGTTGGTCCTCAATAGAGACCAGACGGACCACAACCTTCAGTACGCGGAGGCAAGTCGGATAGCCGACTGGAAGCCGCTCCCTTGGGGACCGACCCAACTCACATGATCCGGTACGGTGCCACGGAACACGCTCACGGTCCGGGGAGGAGTCGTCGCGGTGACGTCGAACGAAGAGGGCAGTACCGCCGATTCACCTGGCACGGACGATCCGTCATCCAACCCGGACACCGACTCGACGGCGCCATCGACGATCCTGGTGGAAGTACTCCCCGGTGCCGCCATGGTCTTCGGCGAGGTCCCGAAGGAACTCAGGCTCGATCTGATCGACTTCGGGCTCGTGTCGGCTGCCGACCGCACGCAGATCTCCACGGTCCTCGCCTCGATCGGGACCACGGCCGCCGTGGCCGGTAACGTCGGGAACGCGTTCGCCAGCGCGCAGGGGCTCTACCGGATCAGCAGCACGACGCAGGCCCTGCTGAGGGGCGGCGGGGCGCTCGCGGTGAAGGACGGGGCGAACCTCGGCGCGGTGTTCGCCAACGGCAAGATCATCGGTCAGGCCCGGTTCATCCCCGTTGCCACCGTGGGCGCGGCGCAGACAGTAGCGGCGCTTGGGCCAGCGCTGGCCATGATCGCCCTGCAGATGCAACTGAGTACGATAACCGGCCTGGTCAGGACCAACATCGCACTGACCAGTCAGGTGCTCACGACCATCCGGAGCGGGCAGTGGGCCGAGCTGACGGCGCTCGTCACCACCGTCGATCAGACGGTCGACCAGGCGCGAAAGCTCGAATCGGTCCCGACCTCGCTGTGGGACACCGTCGCCGGCAAACGGGCAGACCTGCGTACGCAGCTCGACCTGTACCGGATGAACGTCGGCTCCCACGTCCGGCAGATCCATCGCGTCGACCCACGTGGCCGCCGTGAGTACCTCGAGACGAATGCCGAAGCGATCCTCTTCGACGCAAACGCCCTTCTCGCCTCCCTCAAGGCTTGGATCGGATACCAGGCGCTCCACGCCGCGCGGGCGAGAACCGCTGGCCCCGAAGACACCGCCGAGGCAGCGCTCGTCGACATCATCGCCCAGGACACCCGCAAGGAACTCGACTCCGCCCTTGCCGAGTCGACGCGCCTCATCGACTCGCTGACGCGGGAGTTACGAATCATCGTCGAGCTTCCCGGACGCGCCACCCTGCCACTGACGGGAAAGCGGAAGGACTCCAAGGCAGCCCGCCATACCTCCGCCCTGCTCCTGGAGGCGATCGAGCCCCTTGCCGACGCGCTCCACCCGCCGGTTGCTCCGCTCACGGCTCCGGACGTCGTCTGCGCACCCCGATCGCTGGATCTCGGGCCGTACCTTCGTATCCTGCGATGGCTCCTCGAAGACGGCGAGACCCTGCGCGTCCTCGGCTTCACCGACCAGCCCGACGCCCTCGATCCGGTCTCTGCGATCTTCAGCGGAGCGAGAGACAAGCTGGCAGCAGCGAGGGACAAGGCGGCGACCAAGACACTGGTCGCCGTCACGGACCGACGCATCATCACCGCCAAGGCGAGTACGTTCCTTGAGCAGGGCGAGACCCGTCAGGACATCCCTATCGAGCTGATCCGTTACGTTCGGGTGCCGGCGGCGCAGGACAAGGCCACGCGTTCGGTGATCGACCTCATCACGCGCGACGAGAACATCCGTTGGCTCTTCTCCACCGACATCGACAGCACTGACGTGGACGCACTCGCCGCCGTCCTTGCCGAGTCGATGACGATCCCGGACGTTGAACGCGAGAAGCTTCAACGGCGACACCACATCCCCATCGGGCCCGCCAAGGATCGACCAACGGTAGGTGTCAGCGCCTCCGGTGCAGGTTGAGGTCACTTTTCGGCAGAGTTCGACGAAGCGTCGCGGGTATCGACGTCGAGGAGGTCCGGTAGTCTGCAGCTGTGCTGATCAGGTTCGAGGCCAGCAACTACCGGTCGATCGCCGAGGGCGTCGAGCTGTCGATGGTGGCTGTGGACCGCGACCGGGAGGCCGCCCGGGAAGTGCCGCACCTCGGGGAGAGCCTGTTGACGCTGGCGGCGGTCTACGGGCCGAACGCCTCCGGCAAGTCGAACATCGTCGGCGCGCTCGCCTGGCTGCGCGATGCGGTGGAGGACTCGCTCCGCTTCTGGGAGGACGGCATCCCCCTGGAGCCGTTCGTCTTCGGCACGGGCCCGGAGGAGACCAGCGAGTTCGTCATCGAGGCCACGATCGACGGCGTGCGTTTCGAGTACGTCGTGGAACTCGACGCCAATCAGATCCGGTACGAGGGTCTGTTCCACTACCCGGAGAAGAAGCGACGTCGGATCTTCGAGCGCGAGGGGTTGGAGCTGAAGCTCCAGCGCGGGCTCGGGGCGTTGTCCGGCACCCGGGAGCTGCTCACCGACCGGACACTGGCGTTGTCCGTCGCCCGGCGCTTCGACGTGCCGCTCGTGGCCAACTTCGCCCGGGAGATCCTCCGCATCCAGGTGTTGGGTCAGACGTTGGTCAACGGATCGCCGGGCTTCCTCTTCGGCGGTAGGCGGCCACGATCGCGCAGGGGTGGCAGGGCGACAACCCTCTGGTTCGACAAGCCGGACGACGACCAGCCCTCCCTCTTCTCGTCGGTAGAGGAGGACGGCAAATGGCCGACCCTGAACCGGCGGGAACAGGCCCTAGCTCTACTCCGCCTGGCGGACCTGGGCATCGAAGATGTCGTGATCGACGAGCAGGAAGTCGTCTACTCCAGCTCGGGCGACACCCGGACCCAACGACGCCTGCGCCTGGTGCACAGGTCCGGTGGCAGCGCCACCCCGATCGAGTTCTCGGCCGAGTCCGAGGGCACGAGGACCTGGTTCCGGCTGATCGGCCCGGTGCTGACAGCCTTGCAGTCCGGCTCGATGGTCATCTTCGACGAGTTGGACGCCAGTCTCCATCCGACTCTCTCCGCCGAGTTGCTGCGCGTCTTCCGCAGCCCGGTCACCAATCCGCACGGGGCGCAGCTCATCTTCACCTCTCACGACACCAGTCTGCTGAACCATCTCAACCGGGACGAGGTGTGGCTCACCGAGAAGCGCCTCGACGGCTCCACCCGGCTTGGTGCTCTTGCCGAGTTCGCCGGTGAGCGGGTACGCAAGTCACAGAATCTCGAAAACGCCTATCTTCATGGCCGTTTTGGCGCCCTGCCCCAGGTCGACCAGACGGAGTTCCTCCGAGCGCTTGGGTTGATTGGCTGACCGACGATGCGACAACGCCGCCGTGAGGCGAAGCCCCTCAAGCGCAAGACCGCCAGCCGCCCGGAACTACGCACCATCGTGGTGTTCTGTGAAGGTAAGAACTCCGAGCCCGACTACATCAACGGGCTGAAGAAGCTACCCGAGATCGCGGACAACACCGCCCTGAACCTGGAGGTTCACCCCGAGCAGGGGGTACCGCTGACACTGGTCAAGATGGCTGCGGACCGGCTCGTCGACCCTGAGGTCGAGGAGTGCTGGTGCATCTTCGACGTCGAATGGCCACGGAACCACCCGAACCTCTTCGACGCCAAGCAGCTCGCGGAGGCCAAGGGCATCGGCCTGGTCATCTCGAACCCGTGCTTCGAGGTCTGGCTCATCCTGCACCATCGCGAGTGGAGCAAGTTCGTCAGAACCGACGAGGCCGAAAGCATGAGCCGCAAACTGGATGGCCGGCCAGGGAAAAGCCTCGACAGCGCCATCTACATTCCGTTACGGAAACAGGCAGCACGCCGGGCCGAACGTTTGGAGAAGCGCCACGCCGCCAACGGCACGGCCTTCCCGGACGACAACCCGTCCTCGGGAATGCACCACTTCCTGCGCACTCTCGAACAGAGACAATGAACAGCTCGTCATCCGATCGCCAGCGACTCGGTCGCCCCTGAGCATGGACCGTCCCTGTTGGCCGGGTGTGGGCCCCGTCCCACGGCACTTCCCTGACCGATGGGCGGCCGTGGGCTGACGCAGCGTGCATGATCCGGTACCGTGCCACGAGTCCGCGCAAGGTCCTGGGGAGGAACCGCCGCAGTGGCATCCATCGAAGAAGTCAAGGCCGGCATCAACCAGTTCGGCCAGCAGACCCAGCAGAACGTCGCCCAGCTCCGCGCCGTACACCAGTCCTTGGAACAGAGCCTGAGCATGCTGCGCGCCGTGACCGCCGGCACCGGACACCCCGCCGTCGGCGAGGCCATCGCCCGCATGGAGCAGGTACGCGCCAAACTCGACGAAGCGTCCCAGCTCGCCATGGGAGCCGTCGAGGCAACCCGGCAGTACGCCAGCGGCTTCTGAGTAACCACCCGGAAGGTCCCCCATGCCACGCGTCATCGTCCCCGCCGGCCTGACCATGGGCCCCCGCTACCGCTACGTACGCCCACCCGACCCGATCCCCGAGTGCTACGAGATCCACCTCGGCGACGACCTGGTGGAACTGACCGAAACCGAAGCCGCCGTCTGGGCCGCCGCCTTCCACAACGCCGAACGACACGCCAAACTCGAAGTCAACCGGGAGTCGCTGATCCGGTTCCTGGAGACCGCCCCCAAGCCCGAGCCCAAGGCCACCACCCTCGTGGACAGCCTCATCGCCCGCGGCCTCCTGGTTGAGTTCGACACCGACGGCAACCTCGAACCCGTCTTCAGCCGCCACAAGCTGCTCCCGCTCGGCGAAGGCCTCGGCTCCACCCCAGAGGATCCCCATCTACACCGGATCGGCCACGCCGGACAGCCCAAGGCTGCGGTGCCGGTCGACATCTACGGCCTGTGGTCGTTTTCGTGGCGCGATTCCGATCTGTGGAACTCCTGCGTGCTCTATGCAGACGACAGCGAGAACGTCGCCGAAGGCGACGAGCCTTCGGGAGCGACCCCACAGGAGATTGCCCGGGACATCGCCATTCACCTACCGCTGCTGATCGCAGTGAGCTGCGGTTACCTGGACCCGATCTCGGCCTGATGGGCTGGCGTAAAGAGAACCGCCGCCGCAAACAGATCGAGCGGCCGTTCGCGCGGCGGTTCAAGTACGAGAGCGCGAAGGAAGCCCTCGGCAAGCTGGTCGAATGGGGCACCGCAGGGGTCGGCATGCTCGCCGGCCTGGGAGCCGCCAAGTACGGGTTGCCGGTGTCGCCAGGCGTCGCTTCGACCGGTGGGGCGATCATCGGCGGCATGCTCGGTTCCCAGGGCAAGGCACTCGTCGTCGCCGGCTTCGACCACCTTCGGGAACGGCGTGACCAGCGTAGGACGGCAACCACCTCAGCTGGCTCCCGCGCTACGTCGCCGCAACGCACCGGCAGCTCTGCCGGCGGCGGTGCCACGGCCGGTACCCGAACCGGAACAGGAGCCGGGTCGGCTTACACGCCAATTCGGTCGGGCACCTCGACGAGCATCGCCGGGCAGGTGATCGGTGGGCTGGACACCGTGATGAGCCAGCTCAACCGGGCATCCCGGCAGCTCGCCGAGATCCACCGAGCCATGTGGGCCGCCCAGAACGCCCTCAACGCCGTCCTCGCCGGCGGCCGGCCCGACGTCGTACTCACGCTGGAAGGCCAACTGTCCACCGCCCGGGGCCACGTCCACGACGCGACCGGTCAGCTCGCCGGGGCCGCCGACAACCTCGCCACCTACCGTGCCGCGATCTGACCCGCCGGCCGGGCCTTGGACGGATCAACACCCAGCACTCAAGGCGGTGTTCGACCGGGAGAGGCGGCGGGAGTTCGCCGACTGGCTCAAGAGTGGCGGTCTACCGGATCTCACCGGCCCAATCGAAACGGCCGGACCGGACGCGGTGCGAGCCACGAGCTTCAACCGATCGTCCCGCTGAACGGCAGGCCACGCTCGTCCGTAGTGGGGAGGACATCCAGCAGGACCCGACCGAGATTGAGGAGTTCACGATGGCAGGCCCGTCCGAACCCGGATCCGCTCTGCACCATCCTGAGTTTGGCGACCTCAGGAATCCCGCCAACGCCCAGAAGCTCCAGGATCATCTGGTAGCGACCGTGGCTGCGAGTAACGCCGCTGCCGGAACGCCGCAGGAGCAGCAGTTCATAAATGAGCTGTTGCAGCACAAGCGCGGGTACCGGGATGCGGTGCGGTTCCACACTGGCGCAGACGGGCTGACCGGTGCGAACCGCAGCATCCTGGACACCTCCCAGGCCGCAGTGCTCTCCTCGACCGGATCGGGTCAACCCGCAACCCAGGGCAGCTCAGCCAGCCGACCCGCCTCATCAGCCACCGCAGCGCAGTCCACCACCCACCAGCGCTGACCCGCCCATCTGTTACGCCCTGCCGCTGCGCCGGGCGGTCCGTAGCCCGGCCGGGGCCAGGGATGCCGGCTGACCGCCGGCTGGCGGCGAGTACCACGCCGATCCCTGGCCCGAGCTGGCAGCGTCTCCGGGCCCGACCGTGATCAGTTCTGGTTCAGCGCCGTGCCGGCTGCTGGGCGGGGCCCGGTGCGGACTGGGCGGCCGCCTGGTGCGGGCGATGCGGGTCGCTGGCGTTCTGCTGCTGGCCAGCATGCACCGCGGGGCCGACGCCGTTCAACCTCATCTCGGCAACATTGCTCACCGAGCCCGTGGGACCGGACAGGGGCCGATCCCCCGGGACGGGGCCGGCCGGCCGGGACGGGAACTGCGCCCTCGTCGCCTTGAGGTCGTTGCTGAACGAGTGACTTCCGAGCCCGTTCTCGTCGAGCACCCGCTGCATGTTGTCGAGGACGGCGAGGTTCCGCTGCCGCGCCTGCGGTGACACCATCCCGCGCCGGCTGTTGTCAGTCAGGTCAGCCTGCCTGAGTTCGGCGCGGAGCTGCTCCTGCACCCCGTCAAGATCGCGTACGAGCCTGATGGCGTCGTCCAGGGACCTCATCGCCTCGGCGGGCTTGAAATCGGGGTTGTGGTTGCTCCACTGCTCCCGTCCGTTCTCGTTCCGGTAGAACCTGTCGCCGCGTTGCTCCCAGCTGTACTCGTCCTGGCTGCTGTAACCGTCTGCCATGTCGTGCCTCCACGCCTCGCCTGGTCATGTCCGACCTCCTCACGACGTGGCCGGCACCGGACCGGTTCGGCCCGGTTCGACGGCACTTGGGTGAGCTGGAGCACCTCGTCGGATGGTTTATCCGGCCCCCTTACCGGGGAGGGGTCACGCCGACCTGCTGCGCGAACGCGTCGACGGCCGGGTCGGTCAGTAGCGTTGATCACCGTGGCTACGATCGCCTGATGATCGAGGAGCTGGTCAGCAGGGCGGCGGACGGGGACGAGGACGCGGTCGAGGAGCTGTCCACGATCGCCGACGGCGAGCCGCAGCGGCTGACGCCGTACCTGGGTGTGCTGTTCGACCGGGACGTGTGGTGGCCGGCGAAGCTGTACCGGGCGGCCGACGCGGACCTGGTCCGGCGGGTCGTCGAACGGGTCGACGAGGGCCAGCCGCCGCACCGGCTCAACAACCTGCTCGCCGTCCTGGCGCACAGCGGCCACCCGCTGGCCGAGAGCGCGCTGCGCCGCTGGTCGACGCAGCCGCCGGCGGGCGCGGAGCGGCTGCACGTCGACCCGGCACGGTACGCCCACGAGGGTGGCTGGGCCCTCGACCCGGACGGCAGCCGACGGGACCTGTGTGGCGACACCGCGTACCAGTGGGTCATGCGCGAGGGGCCGCGCCGGGCGACCGACACCACCTGCCCGTGGTGCGGGTCGGCGAGCTGGGCCGTCGCGGACCTCGACACCGCCGACCCCGCCACCGGTACGGCGTTGGCGCACACCGGCTGGAGCGGCCGGCTGCTGATCGAGACCTGCCACTTCTGCGCCTGCTACACGACGTTGTACAGCCAGGTCACGCCGACCGGTACCGCGGTCTGGTGGGCCGGCAACACCCGCCCCGACTGGCTTCCGGCGGCGGCCGGGCCGGACGAGCCGCCGAGCGTGCTGCCGACGGTGGGGGCGGCCCTGACCAGTCCGTACCAGGCAAGCGCCTGGGACCGGGGCGGTTCGACCCTGGGCGGTCGGCCGGACTGGATCCAGGACGCCGAGCATCCCGACTGTCCCGGCTGCGGACAACCCATGGCGTACGTCGGCCTGGTCGGCGGCGCGGACCTGGCCGAGTACGGCGAGGGCGCCTACTACCTGCACCTGCACCAGCCCTGCGGGTACGCCGCCGTGACGTACCAACAGAGCTGAGCCGGGTGGGTGCTACCCCTGCCCACGACCGGACGGGCGGGATCCGGAGGGACCGCCGTGGAACTGGCTCGGGGCCTGGTACTGCGGCGGCAACTGGTAGGACGTCCCGGGCGATGACAGGGCGGCGACTGCGGCGACACCAGCCGCGTCGCCGGGGCCCGGGACAGCAGGGACGACCCCCACGACGAGACCACGCTCGTCGCGCTCGAGGCGCCAGGTGCCGGCGGGGGTGTCGTGCCAGGCCTCGAAGTCCCTGAGGTGCCCGTCCGTGATCTTGCTTTCCTTCGGGTGTTTGACTCCCGGCTGGGTCGCCTTCAACCACCCGTGCACGGCGTGGTGATCGATCACACCGATGCTCAGGAACGTGCCGTAGGCCGAGAAGACCACTCCATCCACATTACGATTTTCCTGGTAGCTGAACTCGTAGGTCCCCGGAGTAATACCGTTATTTGCCTCGAAATCCCGGAGATGCTCCTCTTTGAGCCTACTGGGCGACGGCGGCCTGCGCTCCGGATAGGCGACCTTCAGCCACTCGTTCACGACACGGTGATCGAACGAGCCGGTCTCCAGGAACCTGCCGTAGGCCGAGACGACCACGCCGTCCACATGGGGGTTCGGTGGCGTACGATGCAGTTCGTAGACTCCCAGAGGGATACCGTTCTGTTTCTCGAAATCTCGGAGATGCTCTATGTTGATACGGCTGGCGTGCGGATAATTACCATCCGGGTAGGTCGCTCTGAGCCATTCGTGGACGGCGTGGTGGTTGATCGATCGGGGAATCAGGGCAGCGGCACTCTCGCCCGCCGCCGCCCTCAGCGCGGTCAGGTCGAGCAGGAACTCCCGGTAGTTCTCCCGCGGCGTGAGAATCAAGCCCACCACGGTACCGTTCGAGTTTCGTTCCATGCGGTAGGTCCCGACCGGGATCCGGTGGGACCGCTCGAAGTCCTTGAGTTGGCCGGGGCTTACCCCACCGTTGCTCGGCGGATTGACCCCTACGATTCTGAGCCACTCCCGAACCGTGTGTCGATCCGGCTCCGTCAGCGCGATCCACAGATCGTCCGTCACTGGGCACAGTCCGGCCTTGAACTCTGCGTACGTCGTCATCCGTTTCCTGCTCCTCCGCGAGAGATCGCCGCCGTCGCGCCGCACCGGGGGTCACCGGATCCGGTGGCGTCCCGGTCCAGGCGGATCGGATGTCGGATCAGTTTCCGGTGCCGCGGCTGCCCCGCTGCCGGCGGTCCCGGGTGGAATGGTCCCCAGCGGGCCGGGGTGGCCGCCGGGGCTCGCCGCCCCGACCCGCGCTGCCGGCACCGCGGAGTCTCATCCCGGCGGCCTCGCTGGCGGCGCCCATCGTCGATGTCGCGGCGTACGACGGCACGCGAGGCCCGCTCAGGTCGATGGCCGGGGACGTGAACGGCAGGTGGCAGTCATCGATGCCATCGCGCAGGGATCGCATTGCCTGATGGGGCTGGTAGTCGGGGTTGTAGCTGCTCATCCGCACCCGTCCGTCGTTTTCGAACCGGTAGAACTGGTACTGCCCCTGATTCCACTGGTACTCGTCGGGGCTGTCGTAACCGGACGCACCGCCGTCGCTGGTCGGCGAGGCCGACCGCAGCCAGCTGTTCTCCGTACCCCCGGGGTTGACTGCCATCGCGGACCTCCACATCGTCCCTGATCGAACCGACTCCCTGACGACGGCAGCGCCGGCACTCTGGTTCAATCCGGCCGGATGATCTGCGACACCGCCCGGGGACACGAACACGTGCCGCCGCAGCGGCGGCTAAGGTGTCCGGCGTGCCCCGATCCCGTCGTGTCGCCGTATCGCTGATCCTCGTCGCCGCGCTCACCACCGCCTGCTCCGACGCCGCCGACCCGGTAACCCCGGTTGCGCAGCCCGGTACGACACCGAGCGGCAGTACGACACCGGCCGGTGAGCCGGCTCCGACCGGTGCCGGTGAATGCGCCACCGTCCAACGTGCCTACCTGGCGTGGCAGAACCCGGCCCTGCCGAACACCGCCGCCGGGTTGGCGACGGCAGCGGAGGCCGACCTCGAATCGGCCGCAGACCGCAGCGAGACGCTCGCCACGGTCGCGAAGCGGTACGACAACCCGGCCGCGAAGCTCCTGCACAACACCGCCGTCGCGCACTCCTTCATGCTGTCCAGCCTCCACCTCGACAAGCTGACCGGTGGCGACGTCGACGGGAAGGCGGCCGGTGCGGCCGACTCGGCAGGCAGGTTGGAGTCGAGTTACCGGGCGTGGAAGACCGCCGTCTGTTCCTGAGCCACGGAAGCGGAACCACCGCCCGAACGTCCGTTCCACCCCCGACCAGGATCGTTCTGGTCCGCACCTGACAGGAGCCGCCATGCCCCGCCCCGACGGCCACTACTCGGACTACCCACCCCTTCAGACCGGACAGTCCTACGGCCCCTACGAGGAGGCGGTCCGGGCCCACCTCGAGCCTGGTGACCCGCGACTCAACCCTTCGAGTGTCTCCTACGTGGGGGACCCGCCGGGGGCCGCAGCCCGACGCCGGGAGAACCACTTCGAACGGGTCTACCAGCAGATCTGGGGTCCGACGAGCAGCACCTCCCCGCTTACACTGCAGACCAACGTCCGATCGCAGCCGGCCAGCGGTGAGCCCACCTCGGACTGGTCCGCCACCCCCATCTACGACTCGCCCCAGATCGGCATGGGAAATCCGATGACCGCGGGTGGCAGCCGGACCCGGAACCCCTGGAGCCAGCCGGCGGGTGCGACCCAGCAGCCCGGCCCGGGTTCGGCGGCGACCAGCGGTGCGGCAGCCGAACGGCTCTCCCAGTATCGGCAGCAGCCCCCGCCGGGCGGGCGCCGGACCAGTGCGACCGCACACCGCGGCAGCGTGTTCCAGCCTCCGTCCGGCGGCAACGCACCCCAGCGGTAAGGCCCCGCGCACAGCGGCAGCGGTGAGCCGCGCGGTGGCATGATCGCGGCCGTCCGGGGTACCAGTCCGGCATGAGGGCGAGCTTTCGGCTCGGGCGGGTCGCGGGCGTACCGGTCGGGGTGAACTGGAGTGTCCTGGTCATCTTCGCCCTGATCGCCTGGGCGTTGTCGGCCAGCCAGTTCCCCCGGTCGTATCCGGGGCACCCCGGCTGGCTGTACTGGCTGGCCGGGCTGGCCGCCGCTGTCGTGTTCTTCCTCGGGTTGCTCGCCCACGAGGTGTCCCACGCGATCGTGGCCAAGCGCAACGGGCTGGCCGTCGAGGGGATCACCCTCTGGCTCTTCGGCGGGGTGGCGGAGCTGAAGGGCGAGGCGCGGGACCCGGGCGCGGAGCTACGGATCGCCGGCATCGGGCCGCTGGTCAGCCTCCTGCTCGGGGTCTTCTTCGGGGTGATCGCGCTGGGCGTCGCGATGGCCGGAGGCGGCGGGCTGCTGCTCGGTTCGCTGTCCTGGTTGGCCGGGATCAACGTACTCCTGGCGATCTTCAACATGCTCCCGGCCGCGCCGTTGGACGGTGGCCGGGTGCTGCGGGCCGCGGTGTGGAAGGCGACCGGCGACCGGACGCGGGCCACCGTGGTGGCCGCGCGGGCCGGTTGGATCCTCGGCGTGGCGCTGATCGGTTTCGGACTGTGGCGGTTCCTGGTCGGGGCCGGCTTCGGCGGGCTGTGGCTGGCGTTGATCGGGTGGTTCCTGATCGGCGTGGCCGGCCTGGAGGAGCGCCAGGCCCGAATGGGCAGCGCGCTGCGCGGGGTACGGGTCGGCGACGTGATGACGCCACAGCCGCAGACCGCCTCCGGGGAGCTGACCGTGGCGGACTTCGTGGACAACTACCTGTTCGCCTACCGACACACGGCGCTGCCGCTGACCGTCGACGGCGAGCCGGTCGGCCTGGTCACGCTGGACCGGGTACGCGGCACGCCGGTGGAGAAGCGGGCCACCACCCGGCTGGCCGAGGTGGCCTGCCGCGCCGAGGACCTCGTGCTGGCCGCCCCGGAGGAGGAGCTGACCGACCTGCTCCCCCGGCTCAGCGCCTGCGCCGACGGCCGGGCCCTGGTGGTCACCGGCGGACAGTTGGTAGGCATCGTCTCCCCCAGCGACATCAGCCGCGCCGTGCAGCGCGGCACCCTACGCGACCAGATCGACGCCGGCAGCCGGTGACGCGGTCAGCCGGTGACGGTCAGCCGGTGACGGTCAGCCGCGCGGAAAGTAACGGTCCAGTGCCTCCGTGCGGAAGGTGCCGGCCGGGTCCAGCCGGGTGAGCAGGGCGGCGAAGTCGTCCCAGCGGGGGTACGTCGCCGCCAACGCCGACGGGTCGACATCGAACACCTTCCCCCAGTGTGGGCGCGGCGCGAACGGGGCGAGTCGCCGCTCCACCTCGGCCACCACCGGCAACACCGCCGCCGGGTCGGCGATCCAGGTGAAGTGCAGGGCGACACTGTCCCGGTCGTACTGGGGGCTCAGCCAGAGCCGGTCGGCCGCGATGGTGCGTACCTCACAGGTCTGGACCACGGCGGCGAGCCGGTCGGCGACCGGGTCCAGGGCCGCGAGCGCCCCGGCCGCCGCCGACCGGGGCAGGTGGTACTCGGACTGCAGCTCGTCGCCGTTGCTCGGGTTGAAGCCGAGCCGGAAGTGCGGCAGCCGCTCGTGCCACGGCCCCGGCTCGCCGAACTGGGCCGTGCAGCTCTGCGCCGGCATCCCGGGCACCGGATGCTGCGGCACCTCGGCGGGCCGGGCACCCAGCCAATCCGCCGCCGGCGCGGGCTGGTCCGCGAGCTGCTTGCGCCACACCTGCATGAAACGCGGCCCACGCCAGTCGGTGAAGACACTGACGCTGTACGCCGAGTCCAGCGCCGCGTCGAGCGCCTCCCGGGGCAGGTCGAGGTGGACGTACTGGCGCATCTCGAAGGTGGGGACGACATCCAGGGTGACCTCGGTGACCACGCCCAGCGCGCCGAGGCCGACCACCATCCCGGCGAAGTCCTCGTCGCCGCGCCCCACCCGGAGCAGATCGCCGTCGGCGGTGACCAGCTCCAGCCCGGCCACGGCGGTGGCCAGGTTACCGTTGGCCGCGCCGGAGCCGTGGGTGGCGGTGGCGATCGAACCGGCCACCGAGATGTGCGGCAGCGAGGCCATACTCGCCAGGGCGTACCCCTGGGCGTGCAGCACGGTCGCCAGGTCGCCGTAGCGCACCCCGCCGGCCACGGCGACGGTCCGCCGGTCGGCGTCGATCCGGACCGCCGCCGGCAGCCCGGCCAGCGAAACCAGGTCCCCGGTGGTGTCACCGAGGCGGTTGAACGAGTGCCCGGAGCCCGCCGCCCGCAGCCGCGCACTGCCCGCCACGAGCCGACGCAGCTCGTCCCGCGAGGTCGGCCGGTGGAACCGGGCCGCCGCGTAGTGGACGTTGCCCGCCCAGTTACGCCGCCGCACCTCCGCCGCCTCGGTGGCCGCCGGCCCGGCGGCAGCCGCTTCGGCGGTCGCCGGCTCGGTGGCCTTCGCCGGCTCGGGGGTCGCCGGCCCGGTGGCAGCCGCTTCGGCGGTCGCCAGCCCGGTGGCCTTCGCCGGCTCGGGGGTCGCCGCTTCGGCGGTCGCCGGCCCGGGGGTCGCCGCCGGGGCGGAGGCCGCCGCCGGGCCGGAGGCCGCCGGGCCATTCGTCGTTGCCATTCCGGGGACGATACGCCTCGTCCCGCGCACCCGGCGAGGCGTCACCAGCGGGCACAATCCCGTCACGCACGGTCCGGACGGCGGTGCGGCGCGGTTGTCCGCGGCCCGACCGGGGAACAGTACGACGATGAGCAGCTACCGCGATCCCACCCTGCGAGGCGATGTCTTCCCGTCCGAAGAGGAGATCGACCCGACCGGCGTCGGCGTCGAGCCGGCCAGCGCACCGCCGACGTACCGGGCCGGTGTCGAGCCGGCCAGCGCACCGCCGACGTACCGGGCCGGTGTCGAGCCGACCAGCGCACCGCCGACGTACCGGGCCGGTGTCGAGCCGACCAGCGCACCGCCGACGTACCGGGCCGGTGTCGAGCCGACCAGCGCACCGCCGACGCACCGGGCCGGCGTCGAACCGGCCAGCGCACCGCCGACGCACCGGGCCGGCGTCGAGCCCACCAGCGCACCGCCGACGCACCGGGCCGGCAGCACGCCCGCACCGGGACCGACGCCAGCTCCGGCACCCGGGCCGGCGCCGACGCCCCCGTCCGGGCCGCCGCCGCGTACCGGCGGGGCGCAGTCGATCGTCACCCACCACCTGGACGGCTCGACCGAGGTGGTCACCGATCTCGACGGCGACGGGGTGGCCGACGTGGTGCAGTTCGACCTGGACGGAGACGGCATTCCGGACATCACCTACCTGGACAGCGACCGGGACGGACGGCTGGACACGGTGCTGCGCGAGCCGTCCGCGGGTGGCCCCCTGCGGTGACCCACCACCTCGGGCACCGGCAACGTTCCGTTGGTGTCTGACTCGTGAGACTCGGAGTAGAAGCGGCGGCGTAGACCTTGCCGTCGCAGGTGAAGGCGTTGTCGCTCGTACCCGGCGATCGTCGGATGGGTGGCCGACGTGCTGGCGACAACCGCTCTCGCCGCAGGCATGCCCACGCCCCGGCACCCACCCGGGCCTCGGAACCGTCCCCGGTTGTGACGCCTACGTGTCGCCACGGGGAACTGCCGTCACGGATGTCGCGCAACATCCATGATGTTGTCCCCGCCTACCCCGTCCGAGACCCCACAACAAGGAAGTTGCCGCCTGCCCACGTGCCCGCCTGCCACGGGGCCGCCTGGCCGCGTGCCCGCCTGCCCACGTGGCCGCCTGCCACGGGGCCGCCTGGCCGCGTGGCCGCCTGCCCACGTGCCCGCCTGCCACGGGGCCGCGTGGCCGCCTGGCCGCCTGCCTGACCGCCGCCTGCCACCTGCCCGACCGCGTGGCCTGACCGCCGCCTGCCACCTGCCCGGCCGCGTGGCCTGACCGCCGCCTGCCACCTGCCCGGCCGCGTGGCCTGACCGCCGCCTGCCACGTGCCCGCCCGCGCCTGCCGGGCCGCGTGGCCGCCCGGCCGCCCGCTTGACTGCCGTCTGCCCGCCTGCCAGCTGACCGCCGCCTACCTTGCTGTCTGACCGTCGGTCGGGCGCTGGGGTCGGATGGGTTACACCCGCCGGCCCACCGCGGTCCTGCGCGACGGGCCGGTGGGTGTGAGAGGGGTACCCCGCTCTACCGAATGCGTTAAGAGGGGGCCCTTCCTTACACCTGGGGGAGGACGGTGGTGGCTACCAGGTCCAGGTGGTCCAGGTCGGTGAGGTCGAGGATCTGCAGGTAGATCCGCTGGCTGCCGGCGGCGGCGTACCGGCCGATGGTGTCGACGACCTCGGCGGGGGTGCCGGCCAGGCCGTTGGCGCGCAGCTCGTCGGCGTCGCGGCCGATGGCGGCGGCCCGGCGTCGGATCTCGTCCTCGGTACGCCCGCAGCAGAGCACCAGCGCGTTGGAGTAGGTGAGTTCGTCGGCGTCGCGGCCGATCGCGGCGCAGGCCTCGCGGACCCGGCCGAACTGGGCGGTGGTGTCCTCGACGGAGACGAACGGCAGGTTGAACTCGTCGGCGTAGCGGGCGGCCAGCCGGGGGGTGCGCCGGGGGCCCATGCCGCCGAGCAGGATCGGCGGTCGGGGTTGCTGGACCGGCTTGGGCAGCGCCGGTGAGCCGCTGACCGGGTAGTACCGGCCGTCGTGGTCGAAGGTCTGGCCGGCCGGGGTGGACCAGAGTCCGGTGATGACGGCGAGTTGTTCCTCCAGCCGGTCGAAGCGTTCGCCGAGCGGCGGGAACGGGATGCCGTAGGCGCTGTGTTCCTCGGCGTACCAGCCGGTGCCGATGCCCAGCTCGACCCGGCCGCCGCTCATCGCGTCGACCTGGGCGACGGTGATGGCCAGTGGGCCGGGCAGCCGGAAGGTGGCCGCGCTCATCAGGGTGCCGAGCCGGATCTGTCGGGTGTCGCGGGCCAGCCCGGCCAGGGTCGTCCAGGCGTCGGTGGGGCCGGGGTCGCCGCTCACCGTACCCATTTTCAGGTAGTGGTCGGAGCGGAAGAAGGCGGCGTAGCCGGCGTCCTCGGCGCAGCGGGCCACCGTGAGCAGCTGGTCGTAGCTGGCCCCCTGCTGGGGTTCCGTGAAGATCCGAAGTTCCATGAGGCCGAGCATAGGTAGCGGCCGACCGGCTCGCCTCCGGAAGCTCGGATCGAAAATTCTTGCAGTGTTTGCAGGAGCACGCAAGGGCGACTTCATCAGGTGACCACTTCGAAATGGGTGGTTCACAATCACCCACATCACTGCTACGGTCTCGGCAACCCGCAACTTCTTGCGTAACTTGCAGGAAGCTTTGCCGTCCACTGGTCGGCAAACCGCTCCCGTCCCCCAGGAGAGTCGATGCGAACCATCCGACCGAAGGCCGCCGCAGCGGCCGCCGCCCTGGCCGCCACGCTACTGGCGGCCACCCTGAGCACCGTCGCCGCCGCGCCCCCGGCCACCGCCGCCGTGCAGGCCAACGGCGACTCCATCGTGCACCTGTTCCAGTGGCGGTGGAGCTCGGTGGCGCAGGAGTGCGAGACCAACCTCGGCCCCAACGGCTGGGGTGGCGTGCAGGTCTCCCCGCCCCAGGAGCACGTCGTCCTGCCCAGCTCCGAGGGTGCCACCTACCCCTGGTGGCAGGACTACCAGCCGGTGTCGTACCGGGTGGAGCAGACCCGGCGCGGCACCCGCGCCGAGTTCGTCGACATGGTGCAACGCTGCCGGGCCCAGGGCGTCAAGATCTATGTGGACATGGTGCTCAACCACATGACCGGCACCGGCTCGGCCGGCAGCGGGCCGGGCAGCGCCGGCACCGTCTACAGCAAGTACGACTACCCGAACCTGTTCAACGACGGCTCCGGTGACCGCTACGGCTACGCCGACTTCGGGCCGTGCTACCGCACCATCAGCAACTGGGGCAACAAGGCCGAGGTGCAGGACTGCGAACTGCTCGCGCTGGCCGACCTGAACACCGCCGACCCCGAGGTCCGACGCAAGATCGCCAAGTACATGAACTCGGTGATCGACCTCGGGGTGGCCGGCTTCCGGGTGGACGCGGCCAAGCACGTCCAGGAGTCGCACCTGGGCGACATCATCAGCCGGCTCAAGGACGTACCGGTCTTCGGCGGCAAGCCGGACCTGTTCCACGAGGTGTACGGCGACGGCACCGTCCCGTACACCGCGTACGCCCCGTACGGCGCGGTGACCAACTTCGACTACCAGCGCTCGGTGGCCTCGGCCTTCCGGGACGGCAACATCGCCCAGTTTGCCAACATGCCCAACTACGGCGGGCTCACCTCCAGCCAGGCGATCGTGTTCGTGGACAACCACGACACCCAGCGGGAGACCCCCACCCTGACCTACAAGAACGGCGCCCGCTACTACCTGGCCGACGCGTTCATGATGGCCCACCCGTACGGCCGACCGCAGCTGATGTCCAGCTACGCGTTCGGCTCGGTCAAGGCGCAGGGGCCGCCGAGCAGCAGCAACGGCACCACCAACGCGACCAACTGCAACGGCTCGGACTGGATCTGCGAGCACCGCAACGAGCAGGTCGCCGGGATGCCCAGCTTCCGCAACGCCGTGGCCGGCACCGCCATCGGCAACGTGGTCACCGACGGCAACGGCCGGCTGGGCTTCGCCCGGGGCAACCGGGGGTACGCGGCCTTCAACGCCACCGGCAGCGCGTGGAACCGGTCGTTCACCACCAACCTGCCCGACGGCACGTACTGCAACGTGGCCCGGGGCACCTTCAACCGGGGAACGAAGGCCTGCACCGGTGGCGTGATCACGGTCAACGCGGGCAGCTTCACCACCAGCATCCCGGCCGACCGGGGGGTGGCGCTGCACGTGGACGCCCGTACCGACGGCACGACCCCGAACCCGACGGCGCCCCCCACGCCGACGCCGACCGCCACCCCGACGACCGGCCCCACCCCGACCGTCCCGGCCGGCGCGACCCGCTTCACCGTGACCGCGCAGACCAACTGGGGCCAGGAGGTGTACGTCGTCGGCTCGATCCCGCAGCTGGGCAACTGGAACCCGGCGGGCGGGGTCAAGCTGAGCACCACCTCGGGCAGCTACCCGACCTGGACCGGCTCGGTCGACCTGCCCGCCGGCACCTCCTTCGAGTGGAAGCTGGTCAAGATCGGCAACGGCGCCACCCAGTGGGAGAACGGGGCGAACCGGACCGGCACCGCCGGCTCCCCCCTAACCGCCACCTGGCGCTAACCCCACCGTAAGGAAGGGCCCCTTGTTAACAGCGGGCGGTGAGAGGGGTTCCCCTCTCGACCGGAAGCGTTAACAAGGGGCCCTTCCTTACACGTAGGGTGGGGTGTGGTAGGCGGTGTGTAGGGCGGCCAGGCCGGGGGCCTTGGGGGTGAGGGTGCCCCAGCCGGAGTTGAAGTAGTTGGTCCGGGCGATCAACGGGCCCCGCTCCGCGTTGAGCTGGGCGATGGCCGCCGGCACGGTGGCGATCCAGCCGGCCTGGTCGGGTATCTCGGCGACCCGGACCCCCCACTCGGCGATCAGCACCGGGCGGGACAGCGCCACCGGGCCGAGGTCGGCCACCGCCCAGTCCTTGGTCCGGCGGAACCGGGCCAGCGCGGTGTGGCTCGGGTCGGTGGCGTAGGCGTTCCACTGCAGGAAGTCCAGCCGGCCCATCAGGGACTCCGGGTGCACCCGCCGGAAGCAGGCGCGGTCCCAGCCGCCGGTGCCGACGGAGAAGGTGGTGCCGGCGGGCAGCTGCCGGGCCCGGAACCAGTCGACGATGTAGCGCAGCGCGGTCACCGCACGGGCGTCGGCCTGGGCCCCGGTGTACGCCGTACCGCCCTCGGTGGTGCCGAACTCGTGGTCGGTGTCCAGCTCCGAGGCGAGCTGGATGTTCACCCCGAAGCCCATGGTCCGGTACTGGGACAGCGCGCGGGCCAGCAGCCCGTCGCACTGGCCGGCGGTGACCTGTCCGTACCCGTAGGCCTTCGGCCAGGTGGTGTTCGGGCGCTGCTGGATGGTCATGTTCGGGGCCGGCACCCGGTAGGCGACGCCGTCCACGGTGAAGTTCTGCGGCCCGGTGTCGGGCGCGCCGTAGTGCTTCAGCTCCAGCACCATGTTGATCATGATGCCGGTCAGGCCGAGGGTACGCAGCCACGGTCGCTGGTAGCCGGGGAAGACGTTGCCGTCGGCGAAGCTACGGTACTGGGTGAGCGAGCGGATGTTCCCGCCCACCAGGTCGGCGGTGGGGTCGGCGTTGCCGGAGAGGTAGTAGCCGCCGAGCACCGGCGCGGTGACGGTGTACTCGACCTGGTCGGTGGCGATGTTGCCGAGGCTGTCGCGGACCTGCACGGTAACCAGGGGCATCACGCCACCGCCCGGTGTACGGTGACCGACCCGTCGTCCGACAGCCGGGTCCACGCCCGTCCGGCGCTGTCGGAGACGGTGACGGTCAGCGTCGTCGGCTCGAACGTCGGCGTGACGGTGGTCGGGGCGCTGCGGCGGCCGGCCTGGTCGGTGACGACCACGGTGACGGTCAGCGGCTGCCCCTCGGCGACGCCGTAGACCACGGTCAGCAGCATCGGCTCGCCGGGGGTGTAACGGGACTTGTCCAACCTGGCGGTGACGATGGGTAGGGCCATCCCGCCTCCCTTCTTCCGGCCGGTACGGGTGACCGGCGGCACCGGGCGGGGGCCGGGCTCACCCCGGTAGGGGTCGACACCCGCGCTCACCTGGTAAAACGATCCGAGGGGCGACCAGCCTCGGTCGGCCATCGGACGCCGCCGATGTCAACCACCTGGTTGCGCGTCGCCGGTCGATCGACCCACCACGCCGGATCCACGACCAGCACAGGGAGTTGCGGGAACGCACCGGCCAGCTCGGACGGTGGCCCGCCCGTGGCCCGCCGGGTCAGGCCGCGTCGCGCCCCCGCGGGGCCCGTTGCCGACGGGCCAGGTGCGCGGTGCCGGCGACCAGGCTGCTGGCCAACGCCATCCCGATCAACACCATGATCGCGCCCACCGCGAAGAGACCCGAGTCGTCGTTGGCCGCGGCGTCGACCGTCCAGGCCGCGGTGAAGACCACCGTCATCACCGGCACCACCACCCAGGGCTTGAGCAGCCAGCCGGCGACCGCCCCGACCACCACCAGGGTGACGACACACCCGACCACCTGCCAGCCGGCGTACGGGCCGCTGACCTCACCGGTCCGTGGATCCTCGGTGTAGCCGGTCTCCCAGCCCAACCAGGCCGCCCAGACGGCGAGGGTCACCACCGCCAGGAGCAGACCACCGAGCAGGTTCCGGGTACGCGTCGACGTGTGCACGCCTGCGATCCTTACCCAGTCCGGCCGGGCGCGGAACAGTACGCGTACTCAGTGGACCCGGCCGGGTGTCGGAAAAGGGCAGGCCGTCCCCGGACTCCGTGATTAGTCTGAGTCGATGCCCCCCGCCATCCCGCACCCCGAGCCGGGCACGCCGGACACCTCGGGTCCGCTGCGCTACATCTGGTGGCTGGTCCGGTGCCAGCCGTTGCGGGTGCTGCGCGGCAGCGTGTTCGGGACGGCCTGGATGGCCGGACTGGCCCTGCGGCCGTACCTCATCTCCCGGGCCATCGACGACGGGCTCCGCGCGGGCGACCACCGGGCGTTGCTCGGCTGGGCGACCGCGATCCTGCTGGCCGGGTTCGGGCTGGCCTGGCTGGGCATCCTCCGGCACCGCACGATGACCTTCGTCCGGGAGGACGCCAGCGCCCGCTCCGCCGAGGTGCTGCTGCGTCAGCTCGCCCGGCTCGGCGCGGTCCTGCCCCGCCGGCTGGCCGCCGGTGACGTGGCCACGGTCAGCGGTTACGACGTGACGCGTACCTCGCAGGTGTTGACGTTGACCGGGCCCGGTGTGGGTGCCGTGCTGACGTACGTGCTGGTCGCCGTCCTGCTCTGGTCGATCGATCCGCTACTCGCGATGCTGGTGCTGCTCGGGGTGCCGGTGATCGCGGTGGCCCTCGGGCCGCTGCTGCGGCGGCTGGAGCGGGTGGAGTCGACGTACCGGCAGCAGCAGGGTGAGCTGACCACCCGGGCCGACGACATCGTCGCCGGGCTGCGGGTGCTCGCCGGGGTCGGCGGCCGGCACCTGTTCGCCCGCCGGTACGCCGACCGTTCCCAGCGGCTGCGCGCCGAGGGGTACCGGGTGGGCACGGCCCGCAGCCGGATCGAGGCGGTGACGCCCGTGCTGCCGGGGTTGTTGCTGGCGGCGGTGGTCTGGCTGGCCGCGCGGATGGCGATCGACGGCTCAATCACCGTCGGTGAACTGGTCGCCGTGTACGGGTACGTGGCGGTGCTCATCGTGCCGGTCTGGTTCCTGCTGGAGGGCAGCTACCAGCTCATCCAGGGTCGGGTCGCCGCCCGCCGGATCGTCCGGCTGCTCCGGCTGACCCCCGACCCGGCCACCGCCGGGCGCCGGCCGGGCGTGGCGGCGCCGCGGCGGCCCGCCGAGTTGGCCGACCCGGCGACCGGGCTGGTGGTACGCCCAGGTCAGGTGCTCGGTGTCGCCGCCGACGACCCGGCCCAGGCCGAGGCGCTGGCCGACCGGCTCGGCCGGTACGTCGCCAGCGACGTGACCTGGGGCGGCGTGCCGTTGGCCGCCGTCGCACTCGACGAGGTACGGGCCCGGATCCTGGTCGCCGAGCCCGACGCGTACCTCTTCGCCGGCACGCTGCGGCAGGTGCTGCGCGGCCGGACGACCAGCGACGACCCGGCGATCCACGCGGCGCTGCACGCCGCGTCGGCCCGGGACGTGGTCGACTCGCAACCCGGCGGGCTGGACTCCCCGGTCGACGCCCGGGGCCGCACCCTCTCCGGTGGCCAACGACAACGGGTACGCCTGACCCGGGCCCTGCTCGCCGAGCCGGAGGTGCTGATCCTGGTCGATCCCACCTCGGCGGTGGACGCGCACACCGAGGCGCGGGTGGCCCGGCGGCTGCGCCAGGCCCGCCTCGGCCGGACCACGATCGTGCTGGCCACCTCACCGCTGCTGCTGGGGCACGCCGACTCGGTCGGGTACCTGCGGGACGGCCGGATCGTCGACACCGGCAGCCACGCCGAGCTGATCGAGCGGAATCCGGGCTACCGCGCCCTGGTCGCCCGCGACAGCGACAGCGACCCCACCGGTTCGCCCGACCCGCTCCCTGGTGCCAGCGGAACGTCCGGCCCCACCGGAACGGCTGCCGGGGCGGGGTGGCTGCGGTGACGACGAAGCTTCCGGTCGCCGACCGGGTGGTGGTCCGGCGGGCCACCCTCGCCATGCTCGCCGGTGACCGGTGGGCGGTCGCCGGGGTCCTGGCGCTGCACGCCGCCAGTGCGCTGGCCGGGCTGGCCACGCCGTGGCTGCTCGGCCTGATCGTCGACGCGGTCACCGGCGGCGGCAGCGGTGCGGTCGGCGTCGTGGACCGGCTGGCGCTGGCCATCGCCGGGTGCGTACTGGCCCAGGGGCTGTTCACCAGGTACGCCGAGTACGCCGGGCACCGGTTCGGTGAGCGGGCGGTCGCCCGGCTGCGCGAGGACTTCGTCTCCCGGATGCTCGCCCTGCCGGTCTCCGTGGTGGAGCGTGCCGGCACCGGTGACCTGGCCACCCGCAGCTCGGTCGACGTCTCCACGGTCGGCACGATGCTGCGCGAGGTGGTGCCGGTCGTCGTCATCTGCAGCACCCAGCTGGTGCTGCTCTTCACGGCGGTGTTCCTGCTGGACCCGCTGCTCGGGCTGGCCGCGTTGACCGGGCTGCCCCCGGTCTACCTGGTGACCCGCTGGTACCTGCGCCGGGCCAGCCCGGCGTACCTGGCCGAGGGCGCGGCGAGCGCGGAGCTGACCGAGGCGCTGACCACGACCGCCGAGGGCGCGCGGACCGTGGAGGCGCTGCGGCTGACCGACGAGCGGATCCGCTCCGGCACCACCCGCGTCGCCGGGGTGTGGCAGGCCCGCCGGGCCACCCTGGCCCTGCGGTCGGTCTTCTTCCCGGTGGTGGAGAGCAGCTACGCGGTGCCGATCACCGTGGTGCTGCTGGCCGGTGGCTGGTTCCTGGCCCGGCAGACGGTCACCCTCGGCGAGGTGGTCGCCGCCGCGCTCTACCTGCAACGGGCGATCGAACCGCTGGACCGGCTGTTGCAGTGGATGGAGCAGGCCCAGCGTGGCCTCGCCTCGTTCGCCCGGGTACTCGGCGTCGGACAGGTGCCGCCGGAGCCACGCGGCGGCGCGGCCACCCCGGACGACCGGCGGTTGGTCCTGCGCGACGTGCGGTTCCACTACGGCGACGGCCACGAGGTGCTGCACGGCGTCGACCTGACCGTCGGCCCCGGTGAACGGTTGGCTGTCGTCGGCCCGTCCGGAGCCGGCAAGTCCACCCTGGCCCGGCTGCTCGCCGGCATCGACGCCCCGCAGCAGGGTGTGGTGCGCCTGGGCGGCGTCGAGGTCACCGACCTGGACCCGGCGCAGCGACGACGCCGGATCGCCCTGGTCACCCAGGAACACCACGTCTTCCTCGGCTCGCTCCGCGACAACCTGGTGTTCGCCGCACCGGACGCCACCGACGACCAGTTGCGCGCCGCGCTGGTCGCGGTCGGTGCCGACTGGTACGCCGACCTGCCCGACGGCCTCGACACACCGCTGGGCGACGGGGTGCGGACCCTCGCCGCCGCCGACGCCCAGCAGCTGGCGCTGGCCCGCATCGTCCTGGCCGACCCGGACATCCTGATCCTGGACGAGGCGACCGCCGCGCTGGACCCGAGCACCGCCCGGCGTACCGAACGGGCCCTCGCGGCGGTGCTGGCCGGCCGGGCCGTCATCGCCATCGCGCACCGGCTCAACACCGCACACGACGCCGACCGGGTCGCGGTGCTCAGCGACGGCCGGATCACCGAGATCGGCGCGCACGACGAGCTGGTCGCCGCCGGTGGCGCGTACGCCGCGCTCTGGCACTCCTGGCACGGCTCCTGACCCGGCGGGCGGGACGGGCGGGGCCGGCGGCTGTCCGAAGCACGACTGTCCCCGTTCCCGGGTGGTGCCGGCACCTACCGGTTCGTAGGGTGTACGGGTTCGTTCGAGACCGGATCCGGGGAGGTTGAGAACGCTGAACTCCGCCGCCCGCGCCGATGGGCTGGCCGGCCTCCCCGTCGACCGGGTGGTGCAGGTGGGGGGCGCGTCCACCGAGACCGTCGCCGCCGTGGTCAACCGGGAGCTGCCCGACCTGGCTGCCGTCGTGCTCACCCCCTCGGCCGGCCGGGACACCCCGGCGGGGTTCGTCCGGGCGGTCCTGACGGAGTTGGAGCGGATCGCTGGCGCGCTGCTGCCCGGCTGGCTCCCGGAGGCCGCCGAGCTGACCCGGACCGACCCGTTCTCGACAGCGGCGGTCCGCGCCGCCGCTGTCGAACGGGCCCACGGCTCACCGCACTTCGCCCCCTTCCTGGCCCAGCTCGCCACCGGCGCACTCGTCGGCCGGTCGCCGGCGGGTGCCTTCCCGCTGGAGGTCCGGTGCCTCGGGCTGTCCCGGGTCGTCGCCGAGGGCTTCGGCCGCTCCCGGCTGGTCCTGCTGGTCGAGGTGCCCCCGGGGCTCACCGCCGACCAGGAACGGGCCTTCGCCGCCGGGGCCGAGTGGCTGGCCCACCACGGTCGGTCGGGGGTCTGGCTGGTGGGCCCGCCGCTGCGCGCGGTGGACCGGGTGCCGCGCGTACCGCTGACCCTGCGGCCTGCCGCACCCGCGCCGCGTCCTCCGGAGGTGGTCGGCCGACCGCATCCGGCCAGCGCCGCCGAGGCGGCGCTGGAGGCCGCGCTCGCCGCGCAGGACTGGTCGGCGGGGCGGGTGTGGAACCAGTCGTACCAGTCGCACGCGCTCACCGCCCCGGTCCGCCTCGATCTGCTCTGGCCGGCCGAGCGGTGCGTGGTCGAGGTGGACGGGCCGGAGCACTGCCATCCGGCCCGGTTCGAGGCCGACCGGCAACGCGACGTCCAGTTGCAGCTGGACGGGTACGCCGTCCTGCGCTTCACCAACGCACGGATCAGCCACGACGTCGGCTCGGTGGTGCACCAGATCGGCACCCTCGTCCGGGCCCGACGACGTGACATATCGGAAGGAAGATCCCATGCCCGGCGATGACCTCACCCCGAGCGAGAGCGCGATCCTGATCGTGTTGATGGCGGAGGCACGGGAACTGTCCAACCCGGAGCTCAGGCAGCGGTACGGCATCGATGTCAGCAGGCCGACCCGGGACAAGCTCAACCGGCTCGGGTACGTCGACAGCCGTCAGGGCGCCCGCCGTACCTGGCTGCACCAGCTCGCCGACGAGGGCTGGGTGCGGGTGGAACGTGATCTCGACTTCACCAGCCCGCGGGCCCGCGCCCTCGGCGGGGCACTGGTCGCGCTGCACACCGTCCTGCGGGACCGGATCATGCCCCGGGCTGACTCGCGTACCCTCGGCGAGCTGTTCACCCGCAGTGACCTGCGGGCGGCCCCCGGCGGGCACGACCGGCAGCGGGTGCTGCGGACCCGGCTGCGGCAGGCGTACGCGGCGCTGGCCGGCGAGCCCGGGGACCTGGTCGGCCTGGCCACGCTGCGGCCCTTCTTCGCCGACGTCGAACGGGCCGAACTGGACGAGGCCCTGCGGGCGCTGGCCCGGGAACCGAACGTGATCGTCGTGCCCGAGTCCAACCAGAAGATGCTCACCGCCGACCAGAGCGCGGCCGCACTGCACGTCGGTGGCCAGGACAAGCACCTGCTGGCGATCGGCTCGTCATGACAGCGGAGGAACGGGCGGCGCTGGCGGCGCTGCGGTTCGACTGGGCGCCGGTGCCCGACGACGTCTGGCGCCCCTCCCCCTACCACGTCGAGGGGCTGCACGACCCGGTGCTGCAGGACGTGCTGCGCGGGGTGGCCGACGCCCGGACCAGCGCCGCGGCCAGCCCGATCGGGTTGGTGCTCCAGGGCCAGCGCGGCTCGGGCAAGACCCACCTGCTGGGCTGGATCCGCCAGCAGGTGCAGCAGGAGGACGGTTACTTCTTCCTGGTCGGTCTGCTCGACGCGGACCGGTTCTGGGACAGCGTGCTCACCTCGATGCTCGACGGACTGTCCCGTCCGGTGCCCGGCGGCGAGACCCAGCTGCGGCTGCTGCTGCGCCGGCTCGCCGCCCTGGTCGGGGCGCCGCGCACCGCCCGGCGGGCCTTCATGGGCGAGACCGAGCTGACCCGGGCCGCCCTGGACGCCTTCGTCGAAGGGCTCGGCACCTTCGACCGGCACGTGGCGCGCACCTGCCAGGAGACGGCGCGGGCGCTGGCGTTGAGCGCCTCGGAGGAGGTGGCCCACCGGGACATCGCGGAGAACTACTTCGTCTCCGGTGCGGAGGAGACCGCCGGGGAACGGGCCGCCTGGGGGATGCGCCGGGCACCCCGCGCCGCCCAGCAGATCGTCCAGGACCTCTCCTGGCTGCTCGCCCTCACCGGGCCCTCGGTGATCGCCGTCGACCAGATCGACACCCTGATCGCCCAGTCCGTGCTCGCCGGCGGGACGAGGGGTCCCGGGACACCGCAGGACGACCTGGAGCAGGCCCTGGTGCACGCCCGGATCGCCGACGGGTTAATGGCGTTGCGGCAGCTGACCCGCCGTACGCTCACCGTCGTCGCCTGCCTGCCCGCCTCCTGGCTGATCATCCGGAACCGCACCGTGGACACGGTCGCCGACCGGTTCCGGCAGGCGCCCTTCCTGCAACCGATCCAGGACGACGACCTGGGCCGGGCGATCGTCGAGAAGCGTTTCGCGGTGCAGTTCGGCAGGATCGGGTTCACCCCGCCGTATCCGTCGTGGCCGGTGCACCCGCGTGCCTTCGAGCAGGCCGGAGCGAGGACCCCACGGCAGTTGCTGATGGCCATCGACCGGCACATCCGGGCCTGTCTCGACGGGGACGAGGTGCGGGAGCTGACATCGCTGGGTGAGGTGTCCGAACCGCAGCCTCGCGGCTCCGGGACCGACGCCGGCGTACCGGCCGACCTGGCCCGTTTCGACGACCGGTTCGCACAGCTCAGGAAGGCCGCCGACGTCGTCGCCCCGCTGGCCCGCGAGACCGAGGACAGCACCGTGCCCGCCCTGCTCGCCGCCGGTCTGACCGCCTGGGTGCTGGAGCGTGGCGAGACCGGTGGGTCGTTCACCGTGGACCCGCCGCCCAGCACCGACCCGCCGCTGCACGCCCGGCTGCGGCTCACCCTCGACGAGGCCACCGAGGACCAGGTCCACTGGTGCTTCCGGGCGGTCAGCGACGACCACCACGCCGTCGCGGCGCTGGCCCGGGTGCGTAAGGCCGGCACGGCGACCGGGCTCGACCGGCGGGTACCCAAGCGCCGGCTCTTCCTGCTGCGCAACGGTGCCTGGTCCGCCGGGGCCAAGACGAAGCAGGCGATCGACGCCTTCCACCAGGCCGGCGGGACGACCCTGCCGCTGGACCACGAGGACCTGCGGATCCTCGCCGCACTCCAGGTCATGCTGGCGGAGGCCCCGATCGACATCCGGGGGTGGCTGACCACCCGCCGGCCGACCCGGGAGCTGCGCGTGCTGCAGCAGTCCCTGACTACGGTCACCGACTGGCTACCTGACCAGGCTGCCGCCGGGGAGGAGACCGGTGCCGCCACCCGGCCACGCGACACCACCCGGCCACGCGACACCACCCGGCCACGCGACACCACCGGGCCACGCCTCGACGTCTGGGCCCGACCCGACCTGGCGGCGTCGACCCCTTCGACCCCCACTGATGTCGGGCCTCGGGACGCCGGTCCGGCGTTCGTCGTCGGGCACGACCACGGTGACGGTACGCCGGTGCGGTTGCCGCTGGAGGCACTGCGCAAGCACACCACCATCTTCGCCGGCTCCGGCTCGGGCAAGACCGTGCTGATCCGCCGGATGTTGGAGGAGTGCGCGCTGCGCGGGGTCTCCGCGATCGTCCTGGACCCCAACAACGACCTTGCCCGCCTCGGTGACGCCTGGCCGCAGTCGCCCTCGGACTGGGGGCCCGGTGACGCGGGCAAGGCAGCCGACTACCTGGCCGCCACCGACGTGGTCGTCTGGACCCCCCGCCGGGCCTCGGGTCGCCCGCTGAGCTTCCAGCCGCTGCCGGACTTCCGCAGCGTGCTCGACGACCCCGACGAGTTCACCGAGGCGGTGGAGGCCGCCGTCGCCGCGCTGGCGCCCCGGGCCCAGGTCACCGGGCGGACCAGCAAGGCCCATCTCGGGCTGGCGGTGTTGCGTAAGGCCGTCGAGCACTACGGCCGGCGCGGCGGCAGCCGGGTGCAGGGGCTGATCGACACGCTCGCCGACCTGCCGGACGGGCTGGTGGACATCGACGGTGCCGACCGGATCGGTGCCGGGCTGGCCCAGTCGCTGGCCGCCGCGATGGTCAACGACCCGATGTTCGGGGGCGAGGGCACGCCGGTGGACCCCGGCTTGCTGCTCACTCCCCCGCCGGGCCGCTCGGCCCGGATCTCGGTGGTCAACCTGGTCGGACTGCAGTCCGACGAGGCCCGGCAGAGCTTCGTCAACCAACTCCAGATGGCGCTCTTCGCCTGGATCCGGCGGCACCCGGCCAACGACCGGCCGCTGCTCGGGCTGCTGGTGATGGACGAGGCGCAGACCTTCGCGCCGTCAGGGGCGATGACCGCCTGCACCCACAGCACGCTGGCGCTGGCCGCCCAGGCCCGGAAGTACGGACTCGGGCTGGTCTTCGCCACCCAGGCGCCCAAGGGGCTGCACAACCGGATCCCGGGCAACGCGGCGACCCAGCTGTACGGGCGGTTGAACAGCCCGATCCAGGTGGAGGCGGCCCGGGAGATGGCCAAGGCCAAGGGGGGTGACGTGCCCGACATCTCCCGGCTGACCACCGGGGAGTTCTATCTCGCCGCCGAGGGTGCCCCACCGGTGAAGATCCGGACACCACTGTCGTTGAGCCACCACCCGGCCAGCCCGCTGACCGTGGAGGAGGTCCTGGAGCGCGCCCGGCGGAGCTGACCGTCCAGCCGGTCCCGCCCCCGCCGAGCGGGACTGGCGGCCCTGCGCTAGACAGGTACCCGACGCGAGGATCTTTCATCGGACGGCGGGATCGCATGGCACAACCCCTCCTGCTCTGGCTGCTCGGCGGCGTACTCCTGCTCGTTGCCGGGTTCGTGACCGCCCTGCTGCCCCGGCGGCGGGCCGGGACGCAGGCTCGGGGGGTGGCCTGGTCGACGGCGCGCGCCGCGATCGACAGCGCCGCCGTCAGCCGGGATGCGGCCCCGACTGAGGTGCCGGAGGCGCAGCGGTTGCTCACCCGCGCCGAGCACCTGGCCGCCGCCGGTGGCGGGCCGGACGCGGCCCGCACCGCGACCGGGTACGCCCACCGGGCCGACCAGCTCTGGCAGGCCGCACACCGCGCCGACCGGGTGGGCCGCGCCGGGCAGGTGGGCCGCGCCGAACAGGCCGGTCGCGCCGAACAGGCCGGTCGCGCCGAACAGGCCGGTCGCGCCGAGCAGGCCGGCACGGCGTACCCGGGTCGGGAGGGGGCGGCGTGAGCGGGCGTGGCGTGGCCCGCCGGATCGACCTGCTGCGCTGGCCGTTGCTCGGTCTCGCCGTGGTCGTGCTGGTGGTGTTCCTGCTGGCCCAGCGGCAGAGCATCGAGGTCAGCTACGGTCAGTCACCGTCGGCCTCGGGTGGGGTGGACGAAGGCTCCGCCGGCGAGCTGACCGACGTGACCCTGCCGTCGGTGGACCGGCTCACCGAGCTGGTCGCCGCCGACCCGGTGGTCCGGCTACCCGGCTCGGTCGCGCGGTGGAACACCGAACGGGTCCGGGCGGCGATCGGCGACAGCGACACCCGGATCCTGGTCACCCCGCCCGGTCTCGACGCCGACCAGCGCAAACAGCTACGCGAGGTGGACAACGCCACCATCCGGATCGTCGGCACCCAGGTCAGCGGCGGGCCGTACGAGGTCACCGCGGACCGGATCGCCGGTTGGCGGGCGCAGCTGGCCACCAACGACGTGACCGACCTGTTGGTCACCCTGATCACCACGCTGAACAAGGCACCCCGCCCGGCCGACCGCGACGAGCTGCGCTGGCGCGAGCCGACCGGCGCGGAGCTGGACGCCGCCGTGGCCGACCTGCGGGCCGACCGGCTGCACGTGGTCGACGGGGCCACCCTCGACCGGATCCCGGAGCAGGCCGACCGGAACGCCTTTCCCGACGGTGCCCGGTACGTCGCCCTGCCCGCCCAGCCGTTCGGTGAGCCGGTCCCCGCGTACGGGCCGGCGCTGACCCGGCTGCTGCCGGGTGAGCCGATCGTGGTGCTGTACGGCAACTGGATCGAGTACCACGGCCCGGCCGAGCAGGAGTTCGCCGAGCTGGCCGGGACCACCTTCTACGCCCAGTTCGGCAGCCGGCTCAGCCGCTACGACTACCCGCAGCGCAACGTGCTCGGCGCGTACCTGGGCATGGTCACCGACATCCGCTACGCCGGGCTGTTCGAGCGGCCGTTGCCGTACCGGCCGATCGACCCGCTGCGGGTGGCGCTGCCGGCGCTACCGTGGCTCTTCGCCGGGTGTGTGGCGGCGTTCCTGGTGCTGTCGGTCCGGTCGCTGCGCCGCTCCGGTGGTGGCCTGCTGGCCCGGGCCGGCGACCCGCAACGCGGCGGGGTGCCGGCCCGACTGGCCGGGCTCACCGCCCTGGTGGTGGAGATGTCCCTGCTCACCGACGCGCGTAGCAACCCGGCGCTGACCCGGGGCGTGGTCAAGCTCCAGGCCGCCCGGCACGCCCTCGACGAGGGCCTGCCGGACCGGCACGTCAGGCGGCTGCTCGCCGAGGCCACCGGGGAGCTGGACGACGCCGCCCGCACCCTGGACATCGCTGCCTACCGCCCGGACCGCTACCTACAGGGCAGGCTCTCGTGACCACCACCACGCCGACACCACCCGCCCGGTCCCGCGTCCGCCGCTTCCTCGCCGACCTGGCCGGTACCCCGTTCGGGCTGGCCGTGCTGGCCTGTCTGGCGCTGGCCGGCTGGGCGCTCTGGTCCGGCGGGATCCTGGACACCCCGATGGCCCGTCAGGTCCGCAACTCCTCGGTGTACGCCGCCCCCGGCGTGGAGCTGGACCGGACCGCCGCCGAGCGGATCATCGGCAACCGCCGCCTGGTGGTGCTGATGACCGCACCCGGCACCGATCTCGCCGCGGCCTGCAAGGAGGTCCGGCTGGCCACGAAGAGCACGCTGGTGCTGGCGATGAGCCCCGACGGCGACGACTGGGACACCTACGGCTGCGCCCGCTTCTCCAGCGGCGACGAGACAAAGGACTTCGGCCGGGCGATGGTCGCCGAGACCACGATCGGCCGGGGCACCGACGGGTTCGTCGATCGTCCGCTGGAGGCGTTGAAGGTGATCGTGGTCAACTACGACCGGCTGGTCAAGGCGGGGATCGTGCCGGACGGGGCACGTACCATCAGCCCCTCCTTGCCGCGTTTCCTGCTCGCCGGGGCCGCGGTGCTCGGGGTGGTCGCCGGGGCGACCACCCTCTACCTCGGTGGCCGGCGCGCGGGTCGGCTCGCCGCCGTGCGCCGGGCCCGACGCGACGAGCGCACCGACGACCGCAGCGCGCTCAGCGCCGCGACCGCCGGCCTGGCCCAGCAGCTCATCGACCTGGACCAGACGTACGCCCGGATCGGCCGGACCCCGCGCTCCGGCCGGGACCACCAGTTCCTCGACCGCTACCGCACCCTCACCACCGAGTACGTCGCGCTCCTGGACGACCTGGCCCCGACGGCCGGCGACGCGGCGACGGTGGTCCGGCTCCGGGAGCGGGTCGACGGGCTCAGCCGGCGGGCCGCCGAGTTGGCCGACCGGTTCACCGGCCCCGCTACTGCTCGCCGCCCGACCGCCGACTGAGTATCGGGAGCTACCGGGGCGTGCCGCGCCCCGGCGGGGGGCTGGGGGTCGATCGGACCACCGGCACCGGCGTGGCGGAGCCGGTGCGGCCCTGCTCCACCGGACCGCGGGGCGACCCGGACAGCCGGAGTTCGGCCGCGACCACCGCCTGGCCGGCGGCGGGCGGGTCCGGCTGGCGGGTGGTGGGCGCGGGTGGTGCCGGTAGTTGGCGCAGCTCGGTGTCCGAGGAGTTCGGGGCGTTCGTCTGTCGCGGGTCGGGCGCCGGGCGCCGCCAGGCCCGTACGGCGGCGTCCACCGTGGTGACCACCGCCGCTGCCGCGGCCGTGGCGGAGAACATCCAGGCCTTGCGGAGATTGGCCCGGTTGGCCACGGTGGTCAGCGGATTGAGATTGTTCTGGTCGACCGAGAGCCAGGTCCTGGCGGTCGTGCCGACGAAGGCGCCGAACATCGTCCCCTTCGCCGCCACGGTGCCCACCCGCTGCAGGGTGCTCTCCGGCCCCTCCCCCCGCCGCTGGTACTCGGCCTGCGCCGCCGCGATCGCGTAGTGCCCGAGCTGGACGGCGGCACCGAGGACGATCAGCGGGGGATTCTGTTGGCGTCGCGCCTCGGCGTCGATGGCCAGCGCGATGGCGTCCACGAACTTGCTCCGGGCCTCGGGGTCCTTCAACGCCTGCCCGAAGGCCTGGCCGGCCCGCTGCAGGAAGGTCGTGTCGGCACGCGCCGGGGCCATCCGGTCCCGCACGGCCAGGGTGAACGAGGTGAGGGACGCCGCAGTGGCGGCGTAGCCCCAATAACCGGCCTGCACCGCGCTGGCCCGGTCCAACTCGACGACGGCGGGGTTGGGGTTGTCCGGGTTGATCGACCGGATCGTCTGCACCGGTCCGGCGATCTGCAGGAAGAACCGCGACGAGTCGACGACGCTGCGGCCGAGTTTCTCGTACTCGACGGGGTTGTCCGCGCGCAGGTTCCGCACCTGATTGCCGAGTTCCTGCCCGACGTGCACGAATCCGTCGACTCCGATGAGTACCGCCGAACCGGCCATGAGGAACTGGCGGTCCGGCCCCTCACGTCCCTTGGCGTCGAAGCCAAGCCCCACCGAGTAACCGGTGTAGTTGATGACCGTGGGGTCGGTGAGCACGTTCCACACCTGCTCACGGATGGTGCGTAACTGCTCCTGCTCCTCCCCGGCCAGCACGACGCGGCCCTCCTCCTGCTGCCGCGCCTGCGAGAAGGGCCGCTCGTCGGAGTCCTGCCGCCCGCTGCTGCTCGGCCGGGGGGTGCCCGCGATGCTGGGAGTCGGCCCGGTCATCGCCGCGACCGAGGCGGTAGGTGTCCCGGCCGCCGGATAGGGCTGCTCCAGCGGCCCCGGCACGCTGAACTCCGACCGGGGACTCTCCGGGGTCCGCGCCCCCGAACTGCCCGGATCGTCCCGGCCTGTTCGGGGTTGGTCGTCGCGGCGATCGGGGGATGAGGATCCATTGGGCTGCAT
Source organism: Micromonospora yangpuensis (assembly GCF_900091615.1). Lineage (NCBI taxonomy): Bacteria > Bacillati > Actinomycetota > Actinomycetes > Micromonosporales > Micromonosporaceae > Micromonospora > Micromonospora yangpuensis. Next base: position 4,911,896 of record NZ_FMIA01000002.1, read on the forward strand.
CTGCCGTCCTCCTGCTCTCAGCCGACGGTGCGACCGGGCCGGATCGGCGGCGCTGACAACCCGGCGATGGTGTCACGGCTGGCCCGTGACACCCCTTCTACGCTGGGCGTACACCTCAGGTTCAGGAGAATTTGAAAACAGTTCATTAAATGGGACGGCGCAGGAGACGAAGCGACCCGCCACCGTCGAGGAGACGACGATGACGGGTCGGTGGCCGACCGGCGGGCTCAGCGCCCGAACGACGGCCCCGGCGACGGGGACCGGCCGCCCTGGTAGGGCATCTGGTACTGGCCGTACTGCACCTTGCTGGAGTCCGAGAACGCCGGCGACGGGGATCTGCTCCCCTGGTAGGGCGTCTGGGAACCCGTGTACCGATCCCGCGGGGAGTGCGACGACCCTGCCACCTGCGCGGCCATCCCGTAGACGTCACCCCACTGGTCGCCCGGCGGCGGCGTCACCCTCCCCGCCGTCTGGTGGGCGCTCGCCCCCGCGGCCCAGGACGGGGCTTCCAGGTCGGCGACCCACGCATTGATGTCTCTCGGGTGGTTTCGATACATGGCCACAGCGACCTGTTCATAGACGTTGTTCTGAGCCTCGTTGAGCTCGTTCTGCGCGTTCGACCGCAGCTTGTACTCGGTGGCAGTCCCGTTCTTCATCGCGACGTCGAGTTGCCTGTCGATCTCTCTTGCCAGATCGGGGTGCCGCTTCCCGAAGGCCCTCAGCTCCTTCCTCGCGTGATCATTGAAGTAATGGACGTAATGCGCCGACCCGGACCGCTGCGGGCTGAGCGGATCCCGGTCTACGTAGTGGTGAGGGTTGCGATACCTCGACCGCCCGGCCTGATCGACGTCCTTGTTCCTGCCGCCATGAAGCAGTGCGGCCAGCGCAGCCTTGTCCGCTTCTGCGAAAGACCTTCTTTCACCTGTCGCCGCGCTACACACCGCCTCGTGCAGAGAGTTCTCCCGTTCGGCTCGCACGAGTCGCACCATTGCCGCCTGGACTTGCGGATCCTGCCCGACCGCATCCCGCAGGAGAACCGAGACCTCGTTGTCGACAAGATAAGGAGTCAGGTCGCGCCGGCCGGCGCGCTCTTGGTCCAGCTGGCCGATCATCGCCCCGACTTCGTCCTTCAGGCGCCCACGGCTCGCATTCTCCGCCTGCTTCGCCTGCATACGCTGTCTCGACGACGCGCTCGCCCGGTTCTTGACGAGGCGGTCGAACTCGGCCGAGAAAGTCCGGGTCTCGTCGAGCCCAGTCCGCACCGATTCGGCCTCGACGAGCCGCGCCCGGTCCTCGGGCGGGAGACTCCTGACCTCCCGGGCCATCTCCGGCGGAAGGTTGTTCACCAACTGCCAGACGGCCTCTGTGGTCGGATCGACGTGGTCGGTCCTGCCAGCCGGGTTCGTGTCGGCTAGGGAGGACTGCAACGGCATCGGTTCGCTCCTCGGTAATCGTCAGGTCGGCTGGACGGGTGCAGCCCAAAGTGGTCAACCTTAGGGCTCACCAGTGCGTGGGGGTGTCCGCGGGGACGGGCGGGACCGGGGCGTGCAGGGCGGTGCCGGCGGTGAGCTTCGCGCCGGCCCGTTCGGTGATCGCCGCGACCTCCTCCTTGGCCTGCGCCGAGATTCGTCCCGCGTCCGGCTCCTTGTACCACGGCCGCAGTTTGATCATCGCCGGGCGGATACCGGTGGCCAGCAGCAGGGCGGTGCCCTTGGGCATGGCCCGGATCCGGTCCGGCGGCAGCACGTTCTCCTGCCGGTACGACGTCGACCGGGACGAGCCGTCCTTGCTGCGCGAGACGCTCACCGTGCTCACGTCGTGCTGCCCGATCAGCTTGGAGACCTTCTCCACGAAGTCGGCGTCGTCCAGGCCGGCACCGAGCAGTTTGATGGTGGCGGCACCCCACATCGCGTCCATGCCCGCCTCCCCCCAGACCCGGGAGCCCTGCTTGTAGCTCTGCAACAGGGTGACCACGTTGATCCCCCGCGAACCGAGGTGCGAGTAGAGGTCGGGCAGGTCCGAGATCCGGCAGACGTTCGCCGCCTCGTCCAGCACCGCCGTCATCGGCGGGTCCAGCCGGCCACCCATCCGCTCGGCGGCGACCACCCCGGCGCGCAGCGTCGCGTCGGCCAGGCCGGCGATCACCCCGGCGGCGGAGCCACCGCCGTCCTTGGAGAGCAGGTAGAGGGTGTCCCTACCGAGCACGTGGTGGTCCGGGCGGAACTGCGGCAGGTACGGGTCCTCGGTGACCCAGGCGAGGATCTCCGGGTCCAGCAGGCAGGCCACACACTGCCGGGCGGTCTCGTAGATGCCGTCCCGGGTCTCCACCGCACCGCGTACGGTGCCCTGCAGCTGCTCGGCCATGGCGTGCAGCTGGGCGTCGCGCAGCAGGTCGATCGGGGTACGGTCGGCGGGGTCGGCCAGCCAGCCGAGCAGGTCCGAGACCGAGGCGTGGCCCCGGGCTGCGGCCAGGAAGAGCGCGGTCAGGGTGTTCTGCGCCGCCGAGATCCAGAAGTCCTTCTTGGTGGTGTCGTCGTTGACCGAGGCCACGAAGTGTCCGGCCAGCCGCCGGGCGCCCTCGATGGTGACGCAGTCGGCGAGCATGTTCCACCACATCTCCCGGGGGGCGTGCGCGATGCCCTGCGGGTCGAAGGTCCAGACCCGGCCGATCCGGTCCCGTTCGGCGCGGGTGACCGCGTACACGTCGGACTTGTTGGAGGTGAGCAGCACCGCCCCCCGGGCCCGCAGCACCCGGGGGATGGCGATACCCGTGGACTTGCCGGCCCGGGGGGCCATCAGGTCCAGCTCCACGTCCTCGTAGGACGACCGCAGCTCCGGGCCGTGCGGTTCCAGGTCGCCGAGCAGGTTGCCGGTCTCGTCCGGCGGCAGCTCCTTCATCCCGGCCAGCGAGGGCCGCAGCTCCCGGGCCCGCTTGGCGATCCCGGCGGGGGCCAGCGACTGCAGGTCCCGCGCCCGGGCCAGCCCGACGTTGCGCTTGCGCAACCCCATCAGCTTCATCCCGAGCAGCACCGCGGGTGCCAGCAGCAGCACGGCGAAGAGCACCATGCCGAGGTAGATGCCGACCGGCGACGTCTCGGGCCAGAGCAGCTCGTTCTCGCCCCGGACGATCCTGATGTACGAGATCAGGCTGAACTTGGGCGGATGCCAGCCGTGGCCGAGCAGCATCGCCCCGAACGTCCCGCCCAGCCAGGCGATCGTGAAGATGACCAGGTTGGCGAAGGCCGCCAGGCAGATCGCCCAGAAGAACATGTCCGACCCGCGCGGCCGACTCATCGAACTCATCGGAGCAACCCCTGGGCGTCCGGGACGGCGGCCTGCTGGGCGAACTCCGGCCGGGTGGTCAGGTTGCCCAGCTCCGCCTCGGCCTCGAAGGCCGCCTTGCGGGCGGCGGCCTGCTGCTCGGCGTAGCCGTTCTGCACCCAGCGCAGGTTGGTGTCGTGCAGGCGGCGCTCGGTGTCGGTGATGGAGACCCGGATCGGGATACCGGGGCGACCACCTACCTTGATCAGGAACCGGCCCCGACCGGGCGGCTCCTCGTTGCTGCCGGTGCTCGCCCAGCCCGGCGGCGAGGACCAGGAGGAGACCAGGTCGATCTCCCGCTTGGACAGGCCGATCACCCGGCCCAGGTCCTTCATCTCCGCCTGTGGCAGCCCGGCGCAGGCCACGATGCCGGCCCGCTCGACGAAGCCCCGGGCCTTGGCCCGGTCGGAGTCGGTGCCGAGCGCCTCGGCGTCCTTCAGGGTGTGGGTGATCTTGGCGTCGCCCAGACCGAGCGACCGGTTGAGTCGGGTCAGCGCGTCGATCCGGTCGACGATGCCGGAGGCGGCCCGCAGTGGACGCCACAGCTCGTCGAGGATGGTGAAGAACCAGCGGCGGGGCGCCAGCCCGGCGTCGGCCAGGGCGTGCGAGGCGGCCACCGTACCCAGGCCGTCGGACCAGGCCGCGAGCATCGCGGCGGCGGTGAGCTGGGTGTCGGCCTCACCGATGCGGGAGATGTCGATGCAGACGGCGGAGGCGTCCGGGTCGATCCGGGTGGAGGTCTCCGCGCCGAAGGTGTCGCCGAGCGCGCCGTCCAGGATGCCCAGCAGCGACCGGTGCAGCGGGTCCACCGCGTCGCGGTACCGGCCCTCCTGGCCCCGGTCCAGGGTCACCGCCCGGACCCGGTCCGGCCCCTCCTGCAGCACCCGCAGCAGGTCGGGCAGGAGCGGGGCACGCCCCTTCGGGGTGTGCTCCCGCAGGTGCCGCAGGCAGGCCGAGAGCACCGCCTGCTCGTGGTCGTCCAGGGCCCGACCCCGCACGATGGTCAGCAGCGCGGCCACCATGTTCAGCACCCGACCGTGGGTCTCGGCGGCCAGCGCCTGGCCGGCCTGACCACCGATGCGCTCGGCGGCCAGGCCCATCGCGCCGGGGTCGAGCACGTTGATGCCGCCGACCCCCCGGCCGATCTTGATCACCTGCCCGCCGAGGGCCCGGACGGTGTCGGCGTAGTCCGGCTTGAGGTCGCCCAGGACCAGCGGCACCACGCCGGTGGCGGCCAGGCCCACCGCCATCCGGTTGATCAGGGTCGACTTGCCCAGACCGGGCATGCCCAGCATGAACAACGACGGGTTGGAGATGTACTTGGCCCGGGTGAACCAGGAGATCGGGTCGCCACAGACCGTGGCGCCGGTGAACAGGTGCTGGCCGAGCGGCACCCCGGACATCGGCGCGCCGGAGCCGGCGGAGAACGGCCACAGCCCGCAGGCCTGCACGGTGGTGGCCCGCCACATGGTGGGCGCGTCGAGGTAGCCGACCTTGCCGCCGCCCGGCCCCTCCCAACCCCGGTTCGACGCGGGCAGGTGCCGGGTCGGTCGGGGGCGCTTGGGGTTCTTCGGCGGCTTCGGCGCCTCGTCGTCCGGGTCACCGACCAGACCGGTAAGCGCGGTACGCGCCCCGGCGGCGCCCGCCGGCCAGCCGGCACCGGGACCGGTCGCCGGCGTGGTGTTCCAGCCGCTGGTCACATCGCCTCCTGAAGCTCGTGCGGCAGCATGGTCTGCTCCCAGGGCAGGATCCCGGTCGGCAGGGTGCAGCTGAACGCCGCCGCCTGCATCCGGTTGGCCGGACGCATCGCGATCCGGGTGGCCCCGGTCATGTTCCGGACCAGCACCGAGGCGTCGTCGAGCTGGTCGCGCCGGTCCACGGTGATGGTCAGCATCAGCGAGAACTCGACCAGGCCGGCGCCGGTGGCCTCCTCGGAGGCCGCCTGCTCGGCGGCGCGCACCTCGGCGGCGGCCCGCGCCTGGATCATGCCCCTCCCGGAGGTCGCCATGAACTGCGCGGTACGCCGGTCGGACTCGACGATCCGGGCGGAGGTCGCCGGGTCGATCGGCCGGTACAGCAGCGCCACCCGCTTGCGGCGGGTACCGGCCGAGGCGTCCAGCATGGTCCGCAGCACGCTGGAGCGGACCGTGCCCCGGGGTGCCAGGGTCAACAGCCAGCTCCGGGAGACCCCGGAGTCGTGCTGGTACGCGTCGACGCTCTCCACCGCGGCGACCGGGCCGGAGTCCTCCCACTCCAGCCCCGTACCACCGTGCTCGGCCCGGACGCTGAGCACCTCACCGGCGCACGCCGGGTCATAGGCGACCCGGACCACCTCGGCGATCTCCTCGGCGGTGAGCGGCTCGGCCATCCCGCCACCGGCGCTGATCAGGCCGGTCAGCAGGCTCGGCACCCGGACCGCCAGGTCGGTGACCACGTCCTCCGGGTCGCGGCGGGGGCCGCCGACGGGCGCGTAGGTCAGGGTGATGTACGACTTCATGTCCGACGACGCCGACGGGTAGTCCTCGACCACCTCCTCCATCACGGCCCGGGCCGCGGGCGGCGCGAACTCGTCGAGCCGGGGCAGCACCTCGGTGGCCAGCCGGGTACCCGGGTCGGGCGCGGTCTCGACCACCACCGACGCCCCACGCAGACCCGGCTCGTGGGCCAGCCGGGACAGCCACTCGCCCCAGAGCGCCACCCAGGTGTCGACCTGGTCCGGGTCCACCAGCGACCCGCCGTCGGGCTCGCACCGCAGCACGATGGTGTAGAGGTGCCGGGACTTGTGGTGCAGCACCCCGAACGGACGGTCGTAGGCGTCCCGCCCCTCCCTGGCGACCACGCCGCTGAGCAGGCCCGGCGGCCGGAAGCGGCCCTCCGGACGGGCCGACAGCGGGCCGGAGACGTACAGGTGCTCCTTGCGGGACTTGCGCTGGGACCAGCCGATCCGTAGCGCCGCCATCTGGTACAGGTTGCGCCCGTCCGGGGTACGGACCGCCAGCGGGGCCAGGGTCAGCATCATCGGCACCCCGAGGACCAGGGCGGCCTGCAGTGATGCCATGGACGCCAGCAGCACGACCACCAGCCCGCCGAAGACCCCGACCGTGCCGACCAGGCCGAACGGTCCGAGTCCGGCCCGGCGGGGCCGGCGCCAGTTGCCGTACGTGGGCTCGATGGTGGCATCCGCCGACATCGCCTCTCACCTTCCTCTCGTCTGACCGGCGACCGGCCGGTTCCTGCCGGCCGGTCGCCGATCCGTCACTGTCCGCGCTCTTCGGGTGGTCGTCCGGTCCGGGGTGGACCGGATGTCCTCACAGGTCGGGGTTGGTCCCGCCGCCCTCGACGGCACCACTTGCCGCGCTCTGGGCGACCTGGACCCCGGTGGCCACCGCACCGACCACCGCACCGACCGGCCCGGCTGCCCGGGCGGCCGCAGCGGCCGCACCGCCACCACCACCGGCACCGGCACCGACCGGCACCCGGCCGGAGTCGCCCTGTTGGCCGGGACCACCCTGGGCACCGGAGCCGCCCTGGGAACCTGCACCGCCGTTGACCCCGGAGGAGCCGTTGCGGCCACCGCTTGCCGATCCGCCGGCGTCCCGCGACCCGGAGGGACCACCTCCACCGCGGGCGGCGGTGGCGCCGGCCGTGGTCAGCGCCCCGGTGGCGACCTTCTTCGCCCCGGTGGCGACCGCGCCACCGGCAGCGGTGGCGGCGTTGCCGGCCGGGTTCCCGCCGCCCAGCGCCGCCGTGGCCGGCACGATGAGCTTGAGCAGGGCCGGCAGGGCGATCGCCGACAACAGCAGCACACCGGCGCCGGCGATACGGTGGTGCACCCCGTCGTTGACGTCCATCCCGCCACGCCAACTGAGCAGCTTCGCCCCGGAGTAGATGATCAACGCGACCGCGGGCTTGTACAACAGCCAGGCGATCAGCCAGGCGATGTGCTTGCGCCACCAGGAGGCACCCCAGTTGGTCATCGACGCGGCGGCGGCCAGCGGCAGCGTGCCGAGCAGGATGACCAGGACGCCGAGCCGGATGTAGAGCATCAGGACCTGGATGATGGCCGAGATCAGCAGCAGGAACGCGATCACCAGCAGCAGGAAGCCGGTGATGCCGTCACCGTTGTCCACACACGGCACGTCGGCCAGGATCTGGACGATCGAGTCCCGCATCAGGTGGTCGCTGAAGTCCTCGGCGACCACCGCGACGCGGTTGACGATCCAGGTGCCCGCGCCGGCGACCAGGATCACCCGGAGAAAGCCCTGCAGCGCCGTCTTGCCCGCCTCGCCCTTGCGCTCCACCGCCATCTTGCCGGCGGCGAAGATGATCGAGCCGATGGCCAGATAGACTATCGCCCATTCGACCTGGTCGCTGATCATGACAGCGACGTCCTCCCCCTCTTCGCCGAGGGTGGGGATCTCCGCCATCAATGCGCCGAAGATCGCGATCGCGCCGGACAGGATCAGTTTGGCGATGATCCCGATGAACGATCCGACGGGATCGGTGATCATTTCAATGATGCCCTTGAAGAAATCGCCGAGCGGGTCACCCTGCGAACACATCGCTCACTCCCTCCACAGGGTGAAGCCGGCACTGCCGGTTACCACACCCAGCGACTGGTACGAGTCACCGACGGTGGAAAGGGCGACCTTCCAGTCCCCGTCCTCCCACCGCAGCACGACCCGGGACGCCGTGTACCCCGCCGTGCCCTTGACCAGCAGCTGCACCACGGCGGTCTCCGGCGAGTAGCGGTCCACGGCGAACCCGACGTAGGTCCCGCCACCCGTGCGGGCGGTGGTACCTGCGGAATCCCGGCTGAGCCGAGTCAGCAACACCCGCTGGCCGACAGTCGGCGCCACCTGCAGCTGCGCCACCCGGAGCCCGTCGGGGCCGTTCAGCGTGATCGGGATGATGTGGGCCGCCAGCACCGCACCCATCGGGGTGTGCGCGAAGCACCGCAGCAGTTCGCCGTCCTGTAGGGCGGGCCCGTGGGTGGTCGACACCGGCATCCGGTAGCCGACGTCGATGGTCTGCCACTTCAGGTCGGCCGGCTGGACCGCCTTGCCCGACGCCACCGTCGGCCCCGGCGGGCACTCCTGCACCTGCGGTGCGGCCTCGGCGGTGGGGGCGACCGTCGACTCGTCCGCCGACTGGGTCAGCCAGACCATGCCGGCCAGCAGCAACGTGCCGACGAGGAACGCGGCCGACAGGATCCACGTCCGCTCGCTGTAGAACGGCGTCTGGTCCTGGCGGTCCTGCCGTCGGTCGCCCCCGCCCATCAGTTGCTGCCGCTGCTGCTGCTGCTGCCGCTGGTGCCGAAGAACCAGCTCACCAGCGGGCCGGCGGTGGCGATCAGGATGCAGCCGCAGAGCACCAGGCCGAGCCGGGAGAGGTGCTCGGAGCTCTCACCGCGCTTCATGGACACCGCCATCATGGTGCCGGTGATCAGCACGCCGGCCACCCCGGCGGCGGTGCCCGCCCAGGCGAGCAGCCCCAGCAGGTCCTTGACCAGGGTGCTGAGCTTCCCGGGCGGGGCCTTGCTGCCCGGCTGCGGGACCGCCACCGCGGGGAAGGCGACGATGACCCGGACGACCAGGGCATCGAGGAGGTGGGTCAACACGGTTGATCTCCTAGGGACAGGCACCTGAGTGGTGCGACAACGGCCCGTACCGGGCCAGTGGGGTGGGGCTGTGTACCTGGACGGCACCTGCAGCGGTGCCGTCGGTGGTCAGAGGCCGAGATCGCCGAAGTACTCGACGATCGGGCCGGCGCTGGCACCGATCAGGCAGGCAAAGAAGACGAACATGATCGAGCGGAAGTACTCGGAGTTCTCACCCGCGGTACCGCGGTTGAGCTGGATGGCCATCTGGGTACCGGTGAGGAGCAGCCCGGCCACCCCCGCGGCCGACATCCCCCAGGCGAGCAGGCCCAGGATGTCGGTCGCCGCGTCACCGGTCGGGTTGTACGGCGGCTGCTCCTGGAAGGGCGCGGAGTCCCCCGCGAGCAGGTCGAGCTGCAACAATCGCCAGTCGCTCACGACCGTCTTCCCCTCTCGTCCAGTTGGACGCCGGCCGCCTTGGCCAGCTTCAGCAGCGCCGGCGGCAGCTTCGGCGGTTGCCGCCCGAGGCGCCACTCGGGAATCCACGGCACCCGGTGCACCGGGGCCACCGACTTCAGCACCCGGATCCGCCGGGACAGGGCCAGCGGAAGCCGCTGCGGTGCGTCGGCCAGCAGGACCAGCCCGGTGAGCCGCATGCCGGCCGGGTGCCGCCCCTCCCGCAACGCGTTGAGGGCCCGCGACATCGCGCGCATCCCCTCGGCGTTGGTCCGGGCTACCACCATCACGGTGGCGGGCTCGCCCAGTTCCGCGTCCGGCCAGCGGCAACCGAGGTCGGTGCCGCCGAGCAGCTGGGTCAGGGTGGTCGCGCCGGCACCACCGTGCGCCGCGATCCAGCCGATCCCCTCCTCCGACAGGTACTGCCGCTGCTGCGGGGCAGCACCGTACGGCTGCGGCACGGAGACCCGCCCCGGTGGCACGCGCGATGCCGAGTCAGCCGTGGCCGTTGGCACCATGCCCACCTCCTTCATGCGTCGGCGATCTGATTCGTCCCCGCCCCGGTTTGAACCGACCGGGCTCGAGCGCCGTTGGTACGGCGGTCCGGGCCGTTGACGGACGCATCTACGGGGAGCACCGGTCCCCGGTTCAAGGGAAGTTCGAGAATTTCTTGCGACGATGTCCGCGCAGGAGGAGGAGATGTGGCCGAGCTGTCCAGCACCAGCCGCACCGCGCTGATCGTCACCGCGGTCACCGCCTCGGCGACCGCGGTCTTCCTGCCGGTACCGTTGGTCATCGCGGGCGCGTTCATCATCGTGCTCGTCGCGGTCTACGTGCTGATGTGGCCGATCATCCTGCTCATGACCCTGATCTGGAGCATCTTCGGCGGCGGGCCGGAGGACCCGAACAAGGCGGCGCAGGACTCCATCAGGGCAGGTCAGACCGACGGTAGCGGCTCGCTCTCCACCGCCTGGGTGCCGACCGCCCTGGTCAGCACCATCGAGGACGCCGGGGACATCTGCTCCGCGGTCGGCCCGGTGGTCATCGCCGCCCAGATCCAGGTGGCGTCCAACTGGGACAACACCAAGGTCGGCGAGAACGGCGAGACGGGAATCTCCCAGCTGTCGGAGGACATCTTCGACGAGTACGGCGAGGACTCCAACGACAACGACAAGACCAGCGCGACCGACCCGAAAGACGCGATCATGGCGCAGGGCGAGTTCCTCTGCGACATGGCCAAGGAGACCAAGAAGCTGGTCGACGACGGCGAGGCGATCGGCGACCCCCTCGACCTGGCCCTGGCCGCCTACTACCACGGCGGGATCGACGAGGTACGCGAGCACGGCGGGGTGCCGGAGGACGCCGGCACCACCGGGTACATCTACCAGGTGCGCTCGCACTTCGGTCAGTACCTGGGCGTCCTGGGCGAACCGCACGAGTCACCGACCGTCACCGGCTGGGACCCCGACGAGGACGAGAAGAAGGACGACGACGATTCGGACAGCGACTCCGGCGGCACCCTCGACGGCGAGAGCAACAACGCCGCCAACAGCAGCCTCCGGGTGCCCGATCCCAGCGCCGACAGCCCCCCGGACTCCAGCCAGAAGGGTGAGGTGCTCAGCCTGGTCAACCAGGAGCGGGCCAAGGCCGGCTGCGACCCGGTGCGCTCGGAGAGCCGGCTGGCCACCGCCGCGCAGCGGCACAGCGAGGACCAGGCCGACCACCAGAACATGTCACACACCGGCAGCGACGGCAGCAACGTGGGACAGCGGCTGGACCGGGCCGGCTACCCGTGGAGCACCTACGGGGAGAACGTCGCCATCAACCGCCCCTCGGCGGACGCGGTGATGGAGGCCTGGATGAACAGCACCGGCCACCGCAACAACATCCTCAACTGCGACTTCACCCAACTCGGCGTCGGCATGGCCACCAACTCCAGCGGTACCTACTGGACGCAGAACTTCGCCGCGCCCAAGTGAACGACCCGACCCCACCGACCGACGAGGGACAATCATGATCGAACAGGGCCATCCACCGCAGTACGCCGACCCCGATCCCCGGTACGCCGCCCCGGCGCAGCAATACGCCGACCCCGGACCGCAGTACGCCGACCCGACGCCGCAGTACGCCGAGCCAGGACCGCAGTACGCCGACCCGGCACCGCAGTACGCCGACCCGGGGCAGGCGTACCAGGACCTGGATCCGCCGTACCGGGATGCCGGGCCGCAACCGGACGACGCGGTGTCCCCCTACGACGCGACACCGCCCTACGACGACCCGGGGACGCCGCCCGAGGAGGAGCCGCCCGCTGCCCCGGAGAAGCCGCCCACGTCGCCGTTCATCCTCTACCTGCAGGGTGAGGAGCACGCCGAGGCGCTCCGCATGCTCACCATGTGGGTCACCCACCTGCTGGTGCCCATCTACGCCCGGGAGGTCTCCTCGACCGCGCCCTGGTGTGCCCGCTGGTGGCTGCATCCCGAGGCGGTGGCCCAGCTCTACGGCCTCTGGATGGCCTGGCAGGAGCTCACCGGGCCGAACGCCGGGTTCTGCGGCCCGGCGAACTGGCACCGCGACTACCTCGGTCCGGTGATGAACACCCTACGTGACCCGTCCGGGCCCTTCGCCGGCTGCAAGGGGGGCTCCCACCGGGCCAAGGAGCCGCCGCGCACCGACCCGTACTGATCCGCGGGCCTCCGGGCCGCGTGACGACGGGCCTGCGGGCGGCGACCTGCCGGTGCAGTTGTCGTGGGGAGGCTGGCGAGCTGAGTCGGATCCGACTCAGCTCGCCAGCCTCCCCAGCACGCTTCCCCCGGTCAGGATGGTGAGCGACCAGGTACGGTCCGCCGCAGCGACTTCGCCGCCTGTTGGCTGGGCTGGGACGGGGTGCTCGCCTCGGTCTGTGCCGGACGGGACGGGGCGCTCGCGTCCGACTGGCTCCGCCGGAAGGGATTCGTCGACTCCTGCTGGCCCCGGCGGAACGGGTTCGTCGACGAGGCCGGCTGGTCGCTGCGCATCGCGGCCCAGGTGGCCACGCCGGACTGGGCGGGAACAGCCGGTGCCGGGACCGGCGTGGTCTTCGGGCTGACCTCATAGAAGGCTGACGTGGACGACCCCGGCGAGGAGGGCGTCATCGGCACCGCGCCCCGACCGAACTCCACCTCCCTGCCGAACTCCGCGCTCCGACCGAACTCCGCCTCCCTGCCGAACTCCGCGCTCCGCACCGGCTCGGCCCACCGTACGTGCCCCGCACCGTGGTCCGGCGCGCCCGACCAGGAGCGCCGACTGTCCAGGGAATCCCGACGGAAGGCGTCCGGCTGCTCCGGGGCCCATTCCCGGCGCTCGCCCGGGTGCCCCTGCGCCGGTACGTTCCCGCTGCCGTTGTAGAACCGGGAGACCCGGGCGAGACCACCGTTGGCGTGGATCTCGGCCAGCGCCTTGTTCTCCGTCAGGAACTGGGAGATGTACCGACCGACCTCGCTACGCAGCCGCATGTCGTCTTCCGCGGACATCGGTCCGCCGCTGATCGGCGAGACGCCTGGTGGAAGCCCGTACGGCTGGTCGGGTGGGAGCAGCCGGCTCTCCGCCTGCGGGACCGGCGTCGGCTCCTGGGGCGGGCCGGGGTTCGGGCCGGACGGCGCACGGCCCCGTCCCCTGTCGATGGCCGCCAGGATGACAGCCAGGGCAGCGGCCAGGCGCTTGGCGAGCCAGTCGGTCAGGTAGTCGGTGAGGGTGTTCTCCTTCCGGGCGGCGGGAGCCGCCGCCCCGGTGCCGGTCGCCGCGGACTGGGCCGTGCCGGAGGCAGCCGCCCCGGCCGGGTCCGGAGCGGCACCGGGGCGACGCTCGCCCGGGGCGTCGGGCTCTCCGCCTACCAGGCGGGACCTGGCCTCGACGAACTCCTCCGCCTCGCGGAACTGCGACCGCAGGCCGGACCGGTCGTCGAGTAACGGGGAGCCGGAGCGTCGGAGTCGGTCGAGGTCGTCGCGGACGATCCAGAGCGCCAGTCGCTCCAGTTCACGTTCGAAGTTGGGGGTGGGGGGCGGCACGGCCATGGGTACCTCCGGGACACCTCGGACCGAGGGATCGAGAAGCATTGACGCGGTGGACCGAGACACTACGGGTGCCACCCCGCGCCGGTTCAAGTTGACCAACAGGGATCGCGCCCACTCCGGCGGTCACCGGGGTGGGCGCGTCATCACCTGGTGATCGGGGCCGTGACGATCGCCGTGCCGTCGAGCAGCCCCACCGTGACGAAGGCGAGGTCGTCGACGGGCTGCGCCAACTCGCCGGTCACCTCCTGGGTGCCGGTCGAGGCCGTCCAGTCGCGCACCGTGTGGGTGGTGCCGTCCTTGGTCACCGCGAAAACGCGGTAGCGCAGGCCCTGACGCAGGCCGGTGGCGGTGATCCGGATGGTGGAGCCCTGGTTGTCGGCGGTGGTGATGGCGACGGAGAGGCTGACCCCCTGGCCGCGTGCCTCCCCGCTGGCGGTCAGCACCTGGTCGGTACGGTCACCGAGACCGATGCCGGCCACGATGCCCCCGGCGAGGACGACGGCCATGAACGCGGCGGCCACCCCGCCCCAGATCTTGAACCGACGGTGCCGGGCGGCCCGGGGCGGTCGACCACGCGCCGGACCACTGCCGGACGGGGCACTGCCGGACGGAGCACCACCGGACGGAGCACCACTCGACGGACCACCACCCGGACCGGGGCTCGGTCGGCTTCCGGCCGGCCTGATGGCACCGACGGTCCGGGCGCCGGTGCCACGGCGGGCAGCACGTCGACCGCCACCGCCCTCGACACCACCGGGCGGCTCACCGCCGCCCGGCTCGTCACCGGTCGGTGCCGGGGCGGCCGAGGTGGGACCGACCGGCTCCGCCTTCCCCGACTCCCCGGTCGGGGATCCGGTCCCGGTCGAGGCCTGCTGGGTCAGCGACCGGGTGGGGGCTGCCGCCGGCCGACCGGCCGGGTCAGGTGGACCCCCCGGATCGCGGGTGGGATCGAACTCGGCGAACTCCGGTGGCAGGGCGGCGAGAGCGTCCCAGTCGGCGGCGTCGAGGCCACCGAGGGCGCTGGTCACGCTGCCCATGTCGCCCGCCGCCGAGAGGCACTCCCAGCAGCCGGCCAGATGCTGCTCGAAGGCGACCCGTTCGGTCTCGTCGAGCGCGCCGAGCAGGTAGAGAGCCAGCGCGTCATGCTCAGCAGTCGGACTGTCACCGCTGGTGCGCATCACGCCCCCTCTCTCAACCCGACGACACCGCATACGGTGTGGCGATCCCCGGGACGGCACCCGTGCCGGAGATCGAGCGAAGGACCAGGACGACGAGACATCAGGACGGCTCGGTCGGACCGATCGCTGCGTGCAGCGCGCGTACCGCATAATACGTCCTGGACTTTACCGTACCCTCCGGTATTCCGAGTCTCTCCGCGGCCTCCGCGACCGAGGCTCCCTTGTAGTACATCTCGATGAGCACCGCACGGTGCTCCGGCTTGATCTGTTGCAGCGCGAGCCGGACCGTGTGCGTGCTGACCACCCGGTCCATCTCGTCGTCGGACGAGGAGAGCCGGTTGAGGTCCGGGATGGCGACCTCGGGTGGCCGGGCCTGCCGGGCCCGCATGGCGTCGATGGCCACGTGCCGGGCCACGGTGTAGAGCCAGGGCGCGATCCGTCGCGGATCCTCGGCGAGGGCCGCCAGGTTGCGCCAGGTACGCAGGAAGGTCTCCTGCACCAGGTCCTCGGCGAGTTCCTGCTGCCCGAGGACCAGCCGGGTGAGGAACCGCAACAGGGGTACGCGGTACTGCTCGTGGATCTGCCGCATCAGGACCTCGGGCGAGGTCCGCTCGGTCACGGCGTCGCCCACGGCCCACGTCTCGAGTGCTTCGTTGGGCACCGCCGACACAGAACGCCCTCCCTCGACGTACGGATCACTACCGTACGGCGGAGTCGGTGCATCGACACCGAGCCCGCTTAGTGGGAGAGAATAGCCGTACCGATCGGACAGTGCTCTCGGCCGTCGCCTGATCCGGGGCCGGTGCCGCCGGCCGGGGCCGGTGACGACCGGTCCCGGCGGCTCCAGGGTGGAGGCCCTCGCCCCGGGTACGGCGAGGGCGGACGCCACGCTCACCGGTGGAACTTCAGCCGACGGATGTTACCGATCTCCTCGGGCCGACCGCTGTTGATGGTCAGGTAGACGTCGCGCTTGCCCATCATCCAGTCCATGCCGTTGGTGGCCCACACCCACCGCTCCCAGCCACCGGTGTTGGCCAGGTGGATCGAGCCGATCGGCTTGCTGCCCGGGTCGTCCAGCCGCAGCTCGACCAGGCCCGCGATGCCGCCCTCGGCACCGGAGGCGACCTCCAGCGAGAAGCGCTTGACGAACTTGTCCCCGAAGTTCACGCCCTGGAAGCAGATCCAGTCGCCGTGGGCGAGGAAGCCGACGTGCCGGCCCTCCCGCTGCGCGCCGTGGTCCCGGTCGTAGGTGGTCGCCGCGATGTCCTGCTCCACCCCCCGGTTGCGCTGGACATCCGTCGGCGCGCCGTGCTGCTCCTTGGCGATCACCGGTCCCGGCACGTTGCCCGCCGGCGGCGCGTCGCCGCCGGACCCGGCGCCGAACGGCGTCAGGGTGACCGTGACCTCCCCCGGCGAGTGGTCCTGGATGTACGCGGCGTCGTCGACCACGTCGTCGAAGGGGAAGCCGTACGCCTTGCCCTCGGCGGAGTGCCGGTGCAGCACCCGGGCGTAGTGGTTGGTCACCGGGTGCTGGTAGAACGCGCTCCGGTTGGTGGTGGGCTGGTCGGCCTGACCCAGCACCGAGCGGTTGAGCGCGGCGCCGAGGATGGCGGCCACCGGGCCGGAGACCCCGTCGTTGGGTGCGGCGAGCGCCCCGTCGCAGTGCAACACGTTGGCCGTCGACGGCCGGTCGAAGGCCCGTACCCCGTTGTCGAAGGTCAGCCGACCGCCGACCACCCGCCCCCGGAACGTGCCGGCGTTGGTACGCACCCGCAGGTCGGTCTTGCTGTACCGGTCCCACATCTCGGCGACGTACCCGTCGAAGTAGTTGGGGTTGAAACGCCCCGTCTCGATGCCCTTACCGGGAGCGATGATCCGCAGCTTGTCCCCGATGACGAGGCGCTCGAAGCCGGGCTGGCGGGACAGCTCGGCGAAGATCGCGTCCCGGCCGCCGTCCTTGAGCTTGCCGGTGACCTGCTGGCTGCCCCCGTTGAGCCGGATCGACATCGGGATGCTGAACATGTCCACCATGGTGGTGTTGCAGAACATCCCGGCCGGGCTGTACGTGAACTCCCAGCAGTCGTGCAGCACCTGGTAGGCCGGGTCACCCTCCGCCCAGCCCACCGGATACTGCAACGCCGGTCGACCGTTACCGTCGGTGACCACGGTGAACTTGAGCCGCCCGTTGATGGCGAAGTAGACCCGGCCGGACATCATCGGCAGGGCGAACTTGGTCGCGCCGGAGCTGGCCAGGCTCACCCCGATGTCGCCGTTGTTGTCGGCCGGGTTGGCCGGGGTGAACTTGCCGCTCTCCCGGACGTAGCCCATCTGGCCGGTCTCCAGGTTGGTGCCGACGACGTACATCCGGATCTTGGAGTTGTCGTAGCGCCCGGTGCTGTTCACGATGGTCAGCGGCAGGCCACCCGAGGCCTGCGCCCGGGAGATCAGCGGGGCGGCCACCAGCGGCACGCCGACCACAGCGGCTGCGGCGCCCCCTAGCCCGAGTACCCTGCGTCGCGTCAACATGACCTGCCTCCTTCGTGGACAACCCGGTGGCCGCACACGTGGTCGAAGCGACCCTCGCGCCGGCGGTAGCCACGTTGACGGGCCGGCACCCACCTCGGTTCAATGTCGGGCGGCACAAAAATCAACAAATCTGTGAGCCCGGTGAACCAAACGCATCGGCTGGCCGTCGGTGTCAACGATGTCGCAACACCGGAAGGGATGCCTGCGTGAAACCCGAATCCCCGTCCGCCCGATCACCCCTCGGTCGGATGCCCCGCCGTGCGGCGGCCGGTGCCGTCGGCGGCCTGGCCGTGGTCAGCATGGTGGTCGCGGCCATCGGCTGGGGCGTCGCCTCGGCCCAGGACGACGACCTGACCGGTCGGACCGTCTCCGACGAACACCTGACCACCATCCAGGCTGCGGCCCGCGCCTGCCCGGCGCTCAGCCCCGCCCGACTCGCCGGACAGCTCATGGCTGAGTCCGGGCTCGACCCCATGGCCAACGAGACCGCGTCCGGCGGCAAGGGCATCGCCGGACTCGACTCCGACAAGTGGAAGAGGTGGGCCCCCTGGCCGAACGCGGAGCGGTCGGACAGCGCCGCGAACATCTTCGCCCTGGCCCACCAGATGTGCGACCTGAGCGGACAGGTCCGCGTCTCCGAGATCGCCGGTGACGGTTGGCGACTCTCGCTGGCCGCCTTCCACACCGGGATCGACAAGGTACGCGACGCCAAGGGCGTGCCGTCGGACGCGCTCGGCTACGTCGACCAGGCCAGCGGTTACGCCGGCTACTACGGCAAGCTGGTCGCGTTCGGTGGCTCCGGTGAGCCCCGGCCCCGCACCGACCGGCAGCAGCCGAAGGCCGTCCCGGCCGAGTACACCAAGCTCATCGTGAAGGCCGGCTCGGTCTGCGAGCTGGTCCCACCCGCCGCGGTGGCCGCCCAGCTCATGGCGCTGTCGGAGTTCGACGTCAACATGCTCGGCCCCAACGGCGAGCGGGGGATCGCGCAGTTCCGGCCCGAGGTGTGGCAGGAGCACGGGCCGAAGGACGTCTCGGCCTGGGATCCGCGGGTGGCGATCCCGGCGGTCGGCACGGCGATGTGCGCGCTGCAGAAGGAACTCGCCGGCCTGGAGGGTGACCCCTACCTGGTGGCGCTGGCGGCGTACCGGAACGGACCGACCGCGGTCCGGCAGACCGGCGGGAACCTGGACGCCGAGACCCAGTCGTTCGCGCGCACGGTGCGCGAGCACACCGAGTTCTACACGCTGGACGGTCGGCTCAAGCTGCCGGCGTCGGCGAATCCGGAGCCGTCTCCGACGCCGAAGCCGAAGCCCGCGCCGACGGAGACGGAGTCGGAGTCGCCGACCCCGGCGCCGACGCCCGACCCGGTGAAGAACGAGGAGACCGAGGAAGCGCCGAAGCCGGAGACCCCGGCCGACGACGAGACCACGGCAGCCGCGCCCAAGCCGAACGCCCCCGAGGCCGAGCCGCCGGCCCGGCCGTCGAACATGCGGCAGATCCAACTCCGTGACGGTTGGCTCTGCCTCAGCGCCGGCACCGGCGGTGACGGCACCCCGGTGACCATGCAGAAGTGCCGCGAGGACAAGTCGCAGTGGTGGGACTTCCGCTCCGACGGCACCGTCCGGGCCAACTCCCTCTGCCTCGACGTGGCCTGGGCGGAGAAGAAGGACGGCACCGCGGTGCAGGTCGCCAAGTGCAACGGCACCGGCGCCCAGAAGTGGGAGCGGATCACCCACGGCGGCAAGCGGGTGCTCTTCAACCGCTACAGCGACCGGTGCCTGGACCGGGTCACCAACAAGGTGGGTTCGTCGATGAACATCTGGATCTGCGTCGGCAACGCCGAGCAGGAGATCTACACCAGGTAGTTCCTGCCCGCAAACACCGGTGCCCGGTTCCCCTCCGCGAGGGGAACCGGGCACCGTCAGTTCGGGCCGGTTGACCGGGCTAGCCGGCGTACCCGCGACGGCGCATCCGCAGCATCAGGACCACGCCGGCGCCGATCACCAGGGCGATGACCAGCAGGATGGCGAAGATGGCCAGGGCACTGCCACCGCTCTCCTGCTCGTTGGCCACCTGGTTGCCGTCGGCGAGGGTCCGCGTCACCGAGCTCGCCGGGTTGATCATGCCGGCCCCGAACTGGGCGTTCGGCGCCTGCCCGCCCATGGCGTCCGCGGTGGACACGATGCGCTGCTTGACCTTGTCGGCGGTCAGGTCCGGGTAGGCGGCCCGGACCAGGGCCGCCTGGCCGGCCACGAAGGCCACCGCGTACTGGGTGCCGGTGTTGCTCTGCACCCGGTCGCCGCCGACGGCGACGCTCGCCACGTCCACGCCGGGCGCGACGACCTCCACCATGCCCTCCTGGTACTCGTCGGCGAGCTGGTCACCGGCACCGACCCCGCCGGTGAGCAGCAGGGCGCCGGTACCGGACCGTTCGCTGGGCGACGGGGCCGTGAACGGCTTGGTCGGTGCGCCCGCCACCACCAGCACGTCGTGGTTGAGGGCGGTGGTCACCGAGGCCGCCACGGTGGGGTCGGTCAGATCGACGTGCTCACCCAGCGCGACGACCGAGGCACCCGCGCTGACCGCCACCTCGATGGCGTTGGCGGCATCGGCCGGCCGGGCCTTGCCGGTGGTCCGCACCATCCGTACCGGCAGGATGGTGGCGTCCGGGGCCACCCCCACCGGCGGGTCGTCGCTGGTGTTCTCCCCGCTGCTGTCGGCGGCGATGATGCCCGCCATCGCGGTGCCGGTGCCGAGGCAGTCGGTGTCACCCCGACCGTTGCCGACGGTCACGTCCGCGCCCACCGCGACCCGGCCGCTGAGCTGTTGCACCGAGGCGTCGACACCGGAGTCGACCACGGCCACCTTGACGCCGTTGCCCCGGGTCTGGGACCACGCGCTCTCGGCGGCCATCCGCAGCTGGGCCCAGTCCGACCGGCTGCTGGACCCGCTGGTGGCGGTGCACTTCTCCGACCCGTCGTCGTCGCCGCTGGGGCTGGGGCTGGGCTTCGGGCTGCTCGGCGTGGGGGTCGGACTGCTGGGCGCCGGGCTGCTCGGCGCCGGTTCCGGCCGGGGGGTCGGCGACCGGCTCGGTCGGGGACTCGGCTTCGGGCTCGCGCTCGGGATCTGGCCGTACTGGACGCCCTCACCGGCGGCGTCCCAGGGCAGCACCAGGTGCCACCCGGCCGACAACTTCGCCGGGTCGGTCAGCCGGGCGCCGTCGGGCTGCACCCGGCCGGTGTTCAGCTGGTAGATCTCCGTCGAGCGTTCGCCGCTGCCGAGGAACCGACGGGCGATCGTGGTGAGGTTCTCCGGCTGTCCCTGGTACTCCTTGGCGACGACGTAGTACTTCACGTACGCCTGCGCGTCCGGTGTGGTCTTCGCCACCGCTGGCTGCGGGGCAGCCAGGATCGCGCAGCTGGCCACCACCAACACGAGCAGGCGGGCAAGCATGGATCGCTTAGCCAGCACTGAGAGTCCTCCTTCGGTCACCGCGGCCGAGCGTCACCGGCCTCACCCCTCTATTGCGGATCAGCGCCGACTTCGTTCAAATCAATCTGAACCAGATTTGCATGATCCTCGTCATGGAGACGACCGAGCGTACCGACAACCACGTGCGGGTACGACGGGTCGGGTCAACCCTGGCGAAGGTGGGGAACGGTGGTGACAGGTATCAAGCGGGCTCCGGGCGTACGCAGCAGGGGTCTGGAACGTGCGCCGGCGACCCGTCGCTTCGACCCCCGCCGGCACCGGCGGATCGCCGGGCTGCTCGACCTCTGGATGGCCACCGGCCCGGAGGGACGCCTGATGGTGCCCACCGACCCGGGCCGGCCGCTCGACGCCCGCGCGGTGGCCAACCTGGTCCGCCGGGTCGGGGACGCCGCGCACGAGGTACGGATCCTGGCCGACGACGGCGCCCGCCACATCGGACTGTTCACCGAGGTGGCCGGGCTGCTCGGGCACGACGTGCTGATCAGCCCGGAGGGCGCCGACATCCGGCACACCAACATCCAGGTCACCGAGAACGGCACCGGCCCGGCGCCGGAGGACGCCCCGCTGCACGCGGTGCCGATGGACCGGGTCACCCGGCAGCCGAAGGACTGGCTCGTCCTGCAGCCGCCGGACCTCGCCACCCCGCTGCCCGGTTGGTTCGCCGTCGAGGAGGGCCTGGTCCGGCCCCGTACCGGGGTGGTCGGCCTGCCGCTGCCGGACGGGCTCGCCCTGGCCACCCGGGCGGACTTCGTGGCCCGGCGGGCCACCGCGCACCGGCTCGGGTTCACCGCGGAGGGCGTCGTCACGGTCGCCGTCTCGGCCCGCTCCGGTGGTTTCCTGATCGGCAACTACAGCGGCACCCAGGAGGTACACAACGGTGGTCAGCTCGCCGCCCTCCTCGGTGACCTCCCCCTCTACGGCGCCGACCTGCGGCTCTGGCTGACCTGGCCGTCCGATCCGGAGGAGCAGCACCAGCTCGCCGAGCAGACCGTCGAGCTGGCCGAGATGACCGGGGCCACGGTCTGGACCCCGCCGCCGGGCGGCAGCGCCGAACTGGTCGACGACCAACGTGACCTGCGGGCACTCGACCCGGCGGGCGGCGCCACCCCGTGGCAGGCCCACCGACCGAGGTACGCCGACGGCCCACCGGTGCTCGACTCGACGCCGGACGGCCGGCTGGTCTCCCGGTTGACCCGCGAACGCATCGTCGTGTCCTCCCCCGTCCCCGACATCGGCACCGACACCGGGTCGGACGCCACCGGGGCGAGCCCGCAGGCCGCCGAGCCGGGAGCCGCACCCGCGACCACCGGCCCGGCGGACCCCGCGCCGGCCGATGCGGCGCCGGCCGAGCTGGTCGCCCCCCTGGCCCGCCCCACGCTGGTCACCGAGGGCCGCCGCGACCCGGCGTACGGCCCGCCCTGGCTACGCCCGGGGCAGATGGTCAACGGCGCGGAGTTCGAGGCGTTCGTCCGGGCCGAACAGGATCCGGCCACCGCGGCCACCGATGGCGTGGCCAGCGCCGAGCTGTTCCTGGTCGCCTTCCTCGACCCCCGGTCGGTGCCGGCCGGCACCGACCTGCTGCGGGTCCGGATCCGCCCCGGTGGCGCGATCACGATCTCGCAGCTGCGCTCGCACGTACCGGCCCGCCTGCAGTACCTGATGGGCACCGCCGACACCTACCTGCTGCCGGCGGCCCGGCTGGACCGGGTACGGGTGGTCGGCGGGTTCCGCTCGGAGGGCTTCGGTCGGCTGCGCCCCGTCGGTGACGTCACCGAGGGCGCGCTGCGGATCCAGTGCGCACCCACCCCCCGGTCGATCGCCGGTCTCCCCAACGACCTGCACCGCTGGCCCGGCTTCGGCACCCGGCGGGCGTACGCGCTGCTGCCGGCGAAGTCCCGCCGGCTGCCCCGGGGCTGGCTGCGGCTGTACCGTCGGCAGCCGGCCGTCTGTCCCGGCCGGCTGCTGGTGGAGGTACGGGTGCCCCGGGGCCGGACCGTCGACGTCGGTCACACCGCCGACTCGCTGGCCGGGCTGACCCTGGTCCGGACCCGGGCCCAGCGGCTACGCACCGCCGGGGTGGAGCTGATCCTCGGCAGCCGCTCGTACGACCGGGTCCGGGTGCACCGGGCGTACCGGGCGCAGGCGGGGACCTGGGAACGTATCCCGGACCTCCCGCCCACGCCGCTGTCGGCCGCCGCGGCCCGGCTTCAGTCCGCCGTGCCCGGCCGGCCGCCCGGCAGGAGCTGAAGCGACCACCGGCCACCCGGGACCGGGCCCATCAGCACCGGTACGCACCGTCCCCCGGTGGCCGCGGCCAGCCGACGCACACTGGCCATCGCCGGGCCCGCCAGGCCGGCGACGAACACGACGTACGGTGCCGGCAGCTCCTCCCCCGGCGCCGGCGGCTCGGGCAGTGCGGGCAGGGTGCGCAGACCGTCGACGGTATGGGTGCCCAGCGCCGTACCGACCACGGCCACCCCGACCCCGGCGGCGCGCAGCTGCCGGGCGAACAGTGCCGCCGTACGCTGGCACACCTCGGTGGACCCGACGAGCGTGAGCACGTCCGGCGCCCGACTGAGATCCACGTGCAGCCGCCAGGGCCCCTGGTTGCCCAGCACCAGCGGCAGGGTCGCCGACGGTGCCGGCTCCCCCGCGCCGAGCCAGGCGTACGCGGGGGCACCACGACCGGCCGCCACCCCGACCAGCCGGACGCTGACCGGCCCGACCTCGGTCTCCAGGTCCGTGCTGAGGTACGGCACCTCGCCCTCGACCGGCACCGTCGGACGCGGCCCGTCCGACGGCGCGGCCGGCGGCGCGGCCGGCGGCGCGGCCGGCGGCGCGGTCGGCCTGGAGCTGGTCGGGGCCGGCGGCGCTGCGGCCGGCGTGGGCGGAGTGGGCGGGGCCGGCTGCGGTGCTGCGGGCGGCGTGGGCGGGGTCGGCGGGGCGGCCGGAGGGGCCGGCATCGCGGCCGGGGTGGGTGCGGTCGGGCCGCCGGCGTCGGGCCGGTCGGTTGCTGAACGGTCCACGCCGTTGCGCGGCGACGCCGGTACGGACGGTGCCGTCGCCGGAGAGTCCGGTGCCGGTGGCGACACCCGCGCCGGCCGCCCTGACGGGGTGGAGGCCGAGACCTCCGCCGAGGAGTCCGGCGACATCGGCGGCCACGGCGGCTTTCCGGCGTCCGGCGATGACGGTGCCGACGACGCGGGCGCGGGCGGCGACGACGCGGGCGCGGCCGGTGGTGACGCGGGCGCGGCCGGTGGTGACGCGGGCGCAGGCGCGGCAGGCGTCGACGACGCGGGTGGGGCCGGTGGCGAGGACGCAGGCGCGGCGGGTGGCGGTGGCGGCGGCGGCGGGGCCAAGCGTGCGGGCTGCTTCGGCGCTGTGCTGGCCGGAGAGGACGAGTCGGCACCGGAGGGGCGCCCGGCGCTGTCGGACGGCCCGGCGTCAGCAGGCGACGCGGCGCGGCCCTGCTGCCGGGCGGACGGTGGGGGTGGGGGTGGCGGGGTGCTGCGGGCTGGCGCCTCGGAGGACCGCGGGGCGCTCTGCTGCGGCGGAGTGGACGGTGCGGCACCGCGCGACGGCCCGGCGGGCGCAGGCGGCGCTGGTGGCGCGGTGGGCGCAGGCGGCGCTGGTGGGGTCACCAGGCTGACCGCAACGGTCTGGTTGGGCGGCGCGGTCGGTTGGCCGGGACCGGCAGCCGCACCCCCGACGCCGGGCGTGGGTTGGCCGGGAATGGGGGTGTGGTGCCGATGCGGCGGCCAGGGGCCGTTGTCCTCCAGGGCCAGTGCGCCCCCGCCGCGAGGCCCGCCCCGACGCAGCAGCATCAGGGCGGCGGCGGCCAACACCACGGCCAGCAGCCCGGCGCCGCCCCGGATCAGCAGCGGGTCCACCGGATCGGAGTTCCCGGCCGGCCGGGCGGCGGCCCGGGTGGGTTCCTCCTCCTCGGCGGCGGGCGGAGCCGAGGTGGGCCGGCCGGCGGCCGAGGACGCCGGTGCGCTCGGCGCGGAACTCGTCCGCGACGGGCTCGGTGCCGCACTGGTCGGGCTCGGTGCCGGGCTGGGCGGGCTCGGCCGCGGAGAGCGGTCGGCCTTCGGCAACGGTCCCTTGCGTACCCCGGAACCCTTGGCGTCCTCGGGCAGCACCAGGAGCCAACCGGGCTTGAGCACCAGCCCGTCGGTGAAGGTGTCAC
Source organism: Micromonospora yangpuensis (assembly GCF_900091615.1). Taxonomy (NCBI): domain Bacteria; kingdom Bacillati; phylum Actinomycetota; class Actinomycetes; order Micromonosporales; family Micromonosporaceae; genus Micromonospora; species Micromonospora yangpuensis. Next base: position 4,936,706 of record NZ_FMIA01000002.1, read on the forward strand.
CGTCCGGCTGCGTCCGGCCCTCGTTGAGCTCGACGATCTCCCGGAACCGGTTACCGTTGCCGAGGGTGCGCAGGGCGATGGCGTAGAGGTACTCCCGTTGGCCGTCCACCGCCGGCCCGACCACGTAGTACCTGCCGGTCTCGGCGGGTGCCGCGCCGGCCGGCCCGGCCGGGACCAGTACCACGATCCCTACCAGTAGCAGCACCGCCGCCATGACTCGCCGCATCAACACCATCGCCTTCCACACCCTCGCATCGTGAACATCCTCCCGCCCCGGCCCCCTTATACGAATCGGGGTCCGGACGGTTCAATGCGAGTCAGGTCTCCTCCGGCGGGATCTGGGCACAGTGGGCGACCGGAACGTCCTTCTCCGCCAGCAGAGGCTCACCCTGCGTAGACTTGAACCGCAGTGGACGACTGTTCAGGCAGCTCAAAGCACCTTCGAGGGGGCCGGTCCTGAACGTCTGGCCGGCACCGCCCGTGTACCAGGCATGGGATCAGCGACGTTCCGAGCCCGGCCGGGTGGCACCGGGCGGCGTGGTGACGGGTCCGCCCCGGCGAACCGGGGTGTCCGGTCCGCGTCGACGCGCCGGGTGATCAGCCGCGAGACGGTGGTACGCGGTGGCAGCCACCACTTTCTCGCCCACAGCTCGATCGACATGGACGAACTCGCCCGTACGCTCGCGGTCAGTCGGGCCACGTTGTACCGGGTCGCGGGGAGTCGGGACCGGCTGCTCGGTGACGTCCTGTGGTGGCTCGGCAGCCGTCAGCTCACCGAGGCCCGCCGGGCCCGCCGCCAGGGTGGGGTCAGCGGGGTGGTGGAGGTGACCCGGCGCTTCGCCGACGCTCTGCTGGCCTCCGCGCCGTTGCGCCGGTTCCTCGTCGCCGAGCCGGAGGTCGCCGCCCGGGTGCTGTTCACCGCCTCCGGTCAGGTGCACCAGCGCTTCGTCTGCGCCCAGGAGCAGATCTTCCGGGAGGTGCTCGGCCCCGACCTGTCCCGCTGCTGCGCCACGCCCCGGTCGGTGGCGTACCTCTACATCCGGATCGTCGAGTCCGCGCTCTACGCCGAGCTGCTCGCCGGGCAGCAGCCCGACTTCGACCTCGCCGAGCAGGCGCTATGGGCCCTGCTCACCCCCGCCCGCTGAGCCCAGCGCCGTCGGTGCCGGCGGCGGAAACGCGGTGTCCGGCGGGTGGGAGCCCACCGGACACCGCGTCAGTGGTTCACACCGGGGGTGCAGGTCAGGACGAGTGCGGGCAGCTGTCCCGGTACTCGGCGACCTGCCGGTCCGGTGCCGGCCCCGGGCAGAGGAACTGCTCGTAAGCTGGTGCTGGTCGGGAAGTAGATGGTGCCGCCGCCGAACCCGCTGACGCTGCGCGACGAAACGGTCTCCTCGGAGACCGCGAACGGCCCCCGGGTGGCGGCGATGCTCGCCACGCTGGGGGCCGGGCCGCGCTCGAACGGGTTCTCGGCCGCGTCGGCGTCGGGGATCAGGATGAGGCCGGCCGCGACGAGCAGCACGGCGAGGGCCGTGGCGAACAGGCCCCGTGCCCGGCGCCCGGCGCGGCCCGGCCGGCCGGTCGGGGCAGCGTGCCGGCCTGGCGGGGATGAGGCAGGCTGCGGCACGGCGAATGAAGGTTGCATCGACCCTCCCACTCCGATGATGGTCACCGCACCACCGGAGAGCACCGGTACGAGCCTGTCCGGTCGGCGCTGGTGGTGCCACCGGTACGTCGTACCGGGCGACCCCGACGCTATTGCCGGTGGCACCCGCTTGACCAGGTAGGACGGTGATCGTGAGATGGCCGTCGCAGCTTCCCCCGCCGACCCGGCGGATGGTTCAGTGGACGGCGACGCGGCAACCGCGTCAGTGGACGGCGACGCGGCAACCGCGTCAGTGGAAGGCGGCGTGGCCGGTCAGCACCTGCCCGATGATCAGCTGGTGCACCTCGGAGGTGCCCTCGTAGGTGAGCACCGACTCCAGGTTGGCCGCGTGCCGCAGGACCGGGTAGTCGAGGGTGATCCCGGCCGCGCCGAGGACGGCCCGGCACTCGCGCGCGATGGCGATGGCCTCCCGCACGCTGTTGAGTTTGCCCAGGCTGATCTGCCGGTGGTCCAGGGTGCCGGCGTCCTTCAACGCGCCGATCTGCAGCGCCAGCAGCATGCCCTTGCCCAGTTCCAGCCCCATGTCGGCGAGCTTGAGCTGGGTGGCCTGGTAGGCGGCGAGCGGCTTGTCGAAGATCTGCCGGCTGCGGGCGTACCCGACGGTCGTCTCCAGACAGTCGTGCGCCGCGCCGAGCGCGCCGAAGACGATGCCGAACCGGGCCTCGTTGAGGCAGGACAGCGGGCCGGAGAGGCCGGCGGCCTCCGGCAGCATCGCCTCGGCCGGCAGCCGTACGTCGTCGAGGACCAGCTCGGAGGTGACCGAGGCGCGCAGGGAGAGCTTGCCGGTGATCTCCGGGGCGGTGAAGCCGGGGGTACCGGCCGGCACGAGGAAACCCCGGATGCCCTCGTCGGTACGGGCCCACACCACGGCCACGTCGGCGACCGAGCCGTTGGTGATCCACATCTTGGTGCCGGTGAGCACCCAGTCGGTGCCGTCGCGGCGGGCCCGGGTACGCATGCCGGCGGGGTCGGAGCCGAAGTCGGGCTCGGTCAGCCCGAAGCAGCCGATCGCCGTACCGGCGGCCATCCGGGGCAGCCACTGCTGCTTCTGCTCCTCGGAGCCGAACCGCCAGATGGCGTACATGGCCAGCGAGCCCTGCACCGAGACCAGTGAACGCAGCCCCGAGTCGCCCGCCTCCAGCTCGAAACAGGCCATCCCGTACGCCACCGCGGAGGTGCCGGCGCAGCCGTAACCCGTCAGGTGCATGCCGAGCACGCCGAGTTCACCCAGCTCCACGGCCAACTCCCGGACGGGTAGCTGGCCCTGGTCGTACCAGGTGGCGATCTGCGGGCGGATCCGCCGGTCGACGAAGGCACGGACGGCGGCCTGGAGGTCCCGGGTCTCGTCGTCGACGAGCCGGTCGACACCGAAGTACGTGAGGGCGGGCGCGGGGACGGGCAGGGTCACTGTTGGTTTCCTTCCACGGCTTTCAGGTAGTCGATCACGCCTTGGGCGACGGCGCGGGCCATCGCGTCCAGCGCGTCGTGGGTCATCGCCGCCAGGTGCGGGGTGGCGAAGACCCGCCGGTGGTGCAGCAGCGGGTCGTCCGGAGCGGGCGGCTCGGGGTCGAAGACGTCCACCGCGTACCCGCGCAGCCGCCCGGCGTCCAGCGCTGCCAGCACCGCCGCACAGTCCACCACGCCGGCCCGGGCGGTGTTCACCAGCAGTGCGTCCGGCCGCATCCGGGCGAGCGCGGCGGCGTCGACCAGCCCGGTGGTCGCTGCGGTCTGCGGCACGTGCAGGCTCACCACGTCGGCCGCGCCCAGCAGCTCGTCCAGCCCGACCAGGCGTACTCCGGCAGGCGCCACCGTGGTCGCGATGTCGTGACCGAGCACGGTCATGCCGAGGCCCTGGGCGCGGGCCGCGACGCCCCGGCCGATCGCGCCCAGCCCGATCAGGCCCAGGGTGCGGCCGGACAGCATGGTGCCGGTCAGGCCGGCCGCGACGACCGCCGAGGGCAGCGACCGGCCGGCTGGGAAGGCACCCCGGGCCAACGACGCGACGGCCGGTGGCGTCTGCCGGGCGAGGGTGAGGGCGGCCAGGATGACGAACTCGGCTACCGAGTCGGCGTTGGCCCCCGGCGTGCTGACCACCCCGATGCCCAACCGCTCGGCGGCCGCCAGGTCGATGCCGTCCAGCCCGGCGCCGTGGCGTCCGACGACCTTGAGCCGCCGGGCGGTCTCCAGCATGGCGGCGGTCACCGGCGAGGAGCGCACCACCAGGGCGTCGGCGGTGGCGAGCAGCCCGGCGAGGTCGGTCGGATCGGTACTGTGCGCCACGTGCACCTCCCCGGTGGCGCGCAACAGGTCCAGGCCGGCCGCGGCGATGGGCTCGGTGAGCAGGATTCTGGGGGTCATCTGGTCCTCACCAGCCGGTGTAACAGGTCACCGGCACGCTGTAGAAGTCCCGGGCGTAGCCGCCCTGCTCCCGGGGCCCGTGGTTGGAGGCCCCGGTGCCACCGAACGGCAGGTGCAGCTCCGTACCGGCGGTGGGCAGGTTGACCGAGACGATGCCGGCGCGGGCGTCGCGTTTGAACCGTTCGGCCGCCGACAACGACCCGGTGACGATCCCGGCGGACAACCCGTACGGGGTGTCGTTGGCGACGTCGATCGCCTCGTCGAGGTCGTCGACCCGGATCACGCAGGCGACCGGGCCGAAGATCTCCTCCCGGGCCAGCCGCATGTCGTTGCGGGCACCGGCGAAGAGGGTGGGGCGCATGAACTGCCCCTCGTCGGGCCGGTGTGCCCCGCCGGCCACCACGCGCGCCCCCTCGGCCAGCCCGACCCGGACGTAGTCGAGGTTCTGGGCCAGCTGTCCGGGGCTCACCACCGGGCCGAGCTGGCTGGTCGGGTCGAGCGGGTCGCCGACCCGCAACGCGTCGGTCGCCTCGGCAAGCGCCGCGACGAACCGGTCGTGGATGCCGGCCTGCACGATCAGCCGGCTCGACGCCGTGCAGCGTTGACCGCTGCTGAAGAAGCTGCCGTCCAGGGCGCAGCGCACCGCCACGGCCAGCTCCGCGTCGTCGAGGACCACCAGCGGGTTCTTGCCCCCCATCTCCAACTGGAACCGCTTGTTGCCGTGGGTGAGGCACTGGTGGGCCACCTGGGCACCGGTGCCGGTGCTGCCGGTGAAGGAGATGCCGTCCACCCCGGTCGAGGTGAGCAGTTCGTCGCCGACCTCACCGCCGGCCCCCATGACCAGGTTGAACACGCCGGGTGGCAGGCCGGCGGCGGTGATGATGCGGGCGAGTTCCCCGGCCGAGGCGGGGACCAGCTCGGCCGGCTTCAACACGACGGTGTTGCCGTAGGCCAGCGCGGGGGCGACCTTCCACGCCGGGATCGCCATCGGGTAGTTCCACGGTGTGATGATCCCGATGACGCCCAGCGGCCGGCGGCGGACCTCGGCGTGCACCCGGTCGCGGGTCGACGGGTACACCTCGCCGGAGGGTTGCAGCAGCTGGTGGGCGTAGTACCGGAAGGTCTGGCCGGCCCGGGTGACCTCTCCGCGCGCCTCGCCGAGCAGCTTGCCCTCCTCGCGCGCGAGCAGCACCGCGAGCTCCTCGACCCGGTCGAGGATGGCGCTGCCGACCCGGTCCAGCAGCTCCATCCGGTACCCGACGGGTTGCCGGGCCCAGTCGGGCTGGGCGCCACGGGCGGCCTCGATCGCCGCGCGTGCGGTCTCCCGACCGGCGCGGGCGTACTCGCTGACGACCTCGTCGGGGCGGGCCGCACCGGTGTTGGGGCGTCGCTCGCCGTCGACCCACTCGCCGCCTACCAGGTTGAGGTGGTACGGGACCGCTGTCATCACCGGTCACCGGCCACCGCGACGAGCGTCTGGTCCAGCGGACCGGGCTCCTCGGGAAAGTGGCAGGCCACCTGGTGGCCGCTGCCGGCGGCGGTGGTCAGCACCGGCTCCTGGGTGGCGCAGACGTCCTGTGCCTTCCAGCACCGGGTCCGGAAGCGGCAGCCGCTGGGCGGGCTGAGCGGGCTGGGCACGTCGCCGGTGAGGATGACCCGCCGGCGTTCGGTCTCGACCAGGGGGTCGGGGATCGGCACCGCCGAGAGCAGGGCCTTGGTGTACGGGTGCTGCGGCCGGCGGTACATGTCCTCGCACTCGCCGACCTCGACGACGGTGCCGAGGTACATCACGGCGATGCGGTCGCAGAGGTGCCGGACCACGGCCAGGTCGTGCGCGATGAACATCATGGTCAGCCCCAGGTCCTCCTGCAGTTGTTCCAGCAGGTTGACGATCTGGGCCTGGACCGAGACGTCCAACGCGGAGACCGGTTCGTCGGCGACGATGAAGTCCGGGTTGCTGACCAGGGCCCGCGCGATGCCCACCCGTTGACGTTGCCCGCCGGAGAACTCGTGCGGGTAGCGCTCGTGCCACTGCTCGCTGAGCCCGACCAGCTGCATGGTCTCCACCGCCTTGGCCCGCCGCCCCGCGGCGGAGAGGTCCGCGTGCACCAGCAGCGGCTCCTCGATCAGCTCTCCGATGGTCATCCGGGGGTTCAGTGACGCGTACGGATCCTGGAAGATCATCTGCATCCGGCGACGCATCGCCCGCATCCGACCCCGGCTCAGGGTGGTCAGCTCGGTGCCGTCGAAGGTCACCGTGCCGCTGCTGGGCTTGAGCAGCTGCAGGATGGCGCGGCCGGTGGTGGACTTGCCGCAGCCGGACTCCCCCACCACTCCGATGATCTCGCCGCGGCGGATGTCCAGGTCCACCCCGGACACCGCGCGCAGTCGGGCCGGTCGCAGCTTGCCGCGTACCGGCACCTTGAAGTCGACCGCCAGGTCACGCACCCGCAGCAGGGTCCGGTCCGGCGCGGTGCGCTCGTCCGGCGCGGCGGACCGGGTGGCGGTCTGGTCCGGGGCTTCGGACATCAGCTCTCCTCCGTCGAGAGATAGGGACGCCGGTCCTCGGTGGAGAGCCAACCGCCCTCGCTGGCGGGTCGCATGCCCCAGCACCGGGTCAGCTGGCCCCGGTCCGGTGTCTCCCAGGTGGTGACCAGTTCGGGCACGCCGCCCTGACACGTCTCGCGGACGTGCCGGCAGCGGGGGGCGAACCGGCAGCCGGCCGGCATCTCCGACAGCTCCGGCGGTCGGCCGGCGATCGGCCGCAGTTTGCCCCCGCGCACCAGGTCCAGCCGGGGCACCGAGCCCAGCAGACCCCAGGTGTAGGGCATCTGCGGGCGGTGGAACAGGTCTACCGTCTCGGCCCGTTCCACGATCTGGCCGGCGTACATCACGTTCACCCGTTCCGCCATGCCCGCCACCACCCCGAGGTCGTGGGTGATGAACAGGACGGCGGTCCGGGTCTCCAACGCCAGCTCGCGCAGCAGCTCCAGGATCTGGGCCTGGATGGTGACGTCGAGCGCGGTGGTGATCTCGTCGGCGAGGATCAGCCGGGGGTTGCAGGAGAGCGCCATCGCGATCATCACGCGTTGCCGCATACCGCCGGAGAGCTGGTGCGGATAGGAGCTCAGCCGGGTCTCGGCGGCCGGGATCCGGACCATCTCCAGCAACTCGACCGCCCGGAGCCGGGCGGCGCGGCGGTTCATCCCCAGGTGCAGCCGGAGCGACTCGGTGAGCTGCCGGCCCACGGTGAGCACCGGGTTCAGCGAGGTCATCGGGTCCTGGAAGATCATCGAGATGCCCTTGCCGCGCACCGCCCGCAGCTCGCGGGGGCGCAGCCGCAGCAGGTCCTGCCCCTCGAAGATCACCTGACCGCCGGTCACCTCACCGGCCGGCGGGACGATCAGGCCCATGATGGACTGCGCGGTGGCCGACTTGCCACAGCCGGACTCGCCCACCAGGGCCACCATCTCCCCCGCGTCGACGGTGAAGGAGACACCGTCCACAGCGGTCACCGAACCCCGTGCGGCACGGAATTCGGTACGCAGGTCGCGCACCTCCAACAAGGCCATCGAACCCCCTGCAGCTTGGGACACCTGAGCGTCGCCTTTCGTCAACCAGGAGTGTTGCACAGACGATGTTCGTCGTCTAGGCTCCCGACAGCGACGAATACCGCCACCAGATTAGTTGGAGCAACATGGCATCCAAGGGCTCGATCGACAAGGATCGCAGCATCATCCGGGAACTCGTCCAGGACCCGAGGCAGACAAACGTCGCGTTGGCGGCGAAGGTCGGCCTCTCCGAGGGATCCGTCCGCCGGCGGATGGAACGACTCGTCAACGACGGTCAGCTCCAGTTCGCCGTGATCCCCAGCGCCGCCTTCATGGGCCGCCCGGTGCACACGCTCTTCGAGATCCAGAGCGCCCCCGGGGCCACCGAGCAGCTCATCGAGAAGCTCGCCGGAATGCCCGAGATCTCGTACGTCTACCACGTCACCGGGCAGTTCGACATCATCGCCGTCGGCTACTTCGCCTCCAGCAACGCCATGCGCCGGTTCTGGACCGAGCGGCTGGGCCACCTCGACGGGGTGATGGAGAGCCGGTCGGTGATGGTGCTGCGGGTGGCCAAGCGGGCCCACGAGTGGGCCCGTGACATCGCCGTCACCGGGGACGCCGAGTCCGCCTGGGACACCGAGAAGGATCCCGGCACACCCGGGTCCGAGATCTGATCAGAGGCGGAGAGACGAGCCCATGCTGCGCATCACGCTGATCCGCCTGTTGTCGGTCATCCCGGTCCTGCTCGGCATCTCGGTGATCTCGTTCCTGGTGATCCGGATGATCCCCGGCGACGTGATCAGCTCGATCATGGGGCAGGACTTCGGCGATCCCGCGGTCGAGGCGGAGATGCGCCGCTACTTCGGGCTCGACGTACCCGTCTACGAGCAGTTCGTCAGGTGGCTGGGCGCTCTCGTCCAGGGCGACCTGGGCACCTCGATGCGTACCGGCCAACCGGTGCTCGAAGAGATCATGCAGCGTTTCCCGTCCACCCTGCTGCTCGCGGTCTCGGCGCTGCTGGTCTCGATCCTGATCTCGGTCCCGCTCGGGGTGCTCAGCGCCACCAGGCGCAACGGTCTGCTCGACGCCAGCACCCGGGTGGCGTCCCTGATCGGGCTCTCCGTGCCGAACTTCTGGTTGGGCATCCTGCTGGTCTACATCTTCTCGGTCTCGCTGGGCTGGCTGCCGTCGCAGGGCGCCGGGGAGGGTGAGGGCTTCCTGGGCAGCCTGAAGTACCTCATCCTGCCCGCCGTCACCCTCGGCGCCAGCCTCGCGGCGATCAGCATGCGGATGACCCGCTCCAGCATGCTGGAGGTGCTCAACCAGGACTACGTGCGTACCGCCCGCGCCAAGGGGCTGGGCGAACGCGCGGTCATGGTCCGGCACGCGCTGCGCAACTCGCTGATCCCGGTGGTGACGGTGCTCGGCATCCAGGCGGGGGCGCTGCTCGGCGGCACGGTCATCGTCGAACAGGTCTTCGCCTGGCCGGGGCTGGGCACGATGGTCATCCGCGGCATCAGTCAACGCGACTACCCGGTGGTCCAGGGCACCCTGCTCTTCCTGGCCTTCTTCTACGTCGTGGTCAACCTCCTCGTCGACCTGCTCTACACCTACCTGGATCCGAGGTTGCGCAGTGGTCACTGAAGTCGTTGCCGGCGGTCGTCCACCACAGACCGCTTCCCCCCGGCCCGTCGGCCGCCGCGGTGGCCAGTTGCTGAAGCTGATCAGCCGGGACAAGGCCGGGCTGGTCGGGTTGGTGATCGTGGTGCTGATGACCGCGGCTGCCATCCTGGCCCCGCTGATCGCCCCCTACGACCCGACCGCGATGAGCAACCAACGCCTCGCCCCGCCCGGCGGCGACTTCCCGCTCGGCGCCGACGAGGCCGGGCGGGACCTGCTCAGCCGGGCGCTCTACGGCGCGCGGACCTCGTTGACGGTCAGCCTGATCGTGGTGACCTGCGCCGGGGCGATCGGCGTGCTGCTCGGTCTGCTCGCCGGCTTCTACCGGGGCTTCCTCGACGCGATCATCACCCCGGCCACCGACATCATGTTCTCCTTCCCCACCCTGCTGCTGGCGCTGGCGGTGGTGGCCGCCCGGGGGCCCGGCACCGAGAACCTCATCCTGGCCCTGGTCATCGTCTTCATCCCGAGCTTCGCCCGGATCGTGCGCGGCACCGCGATGTCGGTACGCCGGGAGCCGTACGTGGAGTCCGGCCAGGCGGTCGGGCTGAGCAACTTCCGGCTCATCTACAAGTACATCCTGCCCAACTCGGTGGCCCCGATCGCGGTGCAGTTCACCACCAGCCTCGCCTACGCGATCCTGATCGAGGCCTCCCTGGGCTACCTGGGGCTCGGCGTGCAGCCGCCCCAGCCCTCCTGGGGCTCGATGCTCTCCAGCGGTAAGTCGTTCATGGAGCTGTCGGTCTGGCCGTCGGTGGTGCCCGGGGTCTGCATCATGATCGCCGTCCTCGGCTTCAACCTGCTCGGTGACACCCTTCGCGACGTGCTGGACCCCCGACTGCGGGGCCGGTCCAGCCGCTGACCCACGAGGAGCACGCGCACGTGGAATCGATCGACGACCATCTGGTACGCCAGCTCACCGGATGGTCCACCGGCCAACCGCTGCCCGAGGAGACCTCGCCGGGCGTCGACGTCGACCCCGGTCTGCTGCTGTCCTACCTCGACGCCCAGCTGCAGAGCCGCCACCTCGACCTGGCGTTGCGCTGGTTGCAGGCGCAGCGGGAGGGGTTCTACACGATCGGTTCCAGCGGTCACGAGAGCAACGCCGCGGTCGCGCTGGCGCTACGCCCGAGCGACCCGGCGCTGCTGCACTACCGCTCCGGCGGCTTCTACGCCGCCCGGGCCGGTCAGGTGCCCGGCAGTACGCCGATCTCCGACGTGCTGCACTCCGCCGCCGCGAGCCGGCAGGACCCGATCTCCGGCGGGCGGCACAAGGTCTTCGGCCACCGGGGACTGAACATCATCCCGCAGACCTCGACGATCGCCTCCCACCTGCCCCGCGCGATGGGGTTGGCGTTCGCCCTGGGCCGGGGCACCGGCGACACCGGATACCCGGCCGACGCCGTGGTGGTGTGCAGTTTCGGTGACGCCTCGGCCAACCACTCCACCGCCGCCGGTGCGTTGAACGCGGTGGGCTACAGCGCCCACCAGGGCCTGGCGATGCCACTGCTGTTCGTCTGCGAGGACAACGGCATCGGGATCAGCACCCGGTCCCCGCGCGGCTGGGTCCAGCGGATGCTCTCCGGGCTGCCCGGCATCGACTACGTGCCGGCCGACGGCACCGACCCCGCGCACCTGCTGGCCACCGCCGCCGACGTGGTCCGGCGGGTCCGCGCCGAACGTCGTCCGGCCGTGCTGCACCTGCGGACCGTACGGTTCATGGGGCACGCCGGCTCCGACGCGGAGCTGGCCTACCGGACCCGGGCCGAGATCCTCGCCGAGTACGCGCTCGACCCGATCCTGGCCACGGCGGCCCTGCTCGCCCGGGAGCGGATCCTGAGCCCGGCGGAGACCCTCGCCCGTTACCAGGACGCCCGCGAGCAGGTGATGGACGCCGCCCGGTCGATGCTCGGCCGGGTCGAGCGGCTGGCCAGTCCGGCGGCGGTGACCGCGCCGCTGACCACCCGGCGGGTGCCCGAGGTGAGCGCGGCGGCCCGGCGGGCCGACCCGGACCGGGAGCGGTCCTTCGGTGGCCGGCCGCCGGAGTCCCGGGGTCCACTCACCCTCGCCCAGTCGATCAACGCGGCCCTGCACGACGCCCTGCTCACCTGGCCACAGACCCAGGTCTTCGGCGAGGACGTGGCCCGCAAGGGCGGGGTGTACGGGGTGACCCGGGGGCTGCGCAGGTCCTTCGGTGCCGCCCGGGTCTTCGACACGCTCCTGGACGAGCAGACCATCCTCGGGGTGGCCCTCGGCGGGGCGTTGGCCGGCACGCTGCCGATCCCGGAGATCCAGTACCTCGCCTACCTGCACAACGCCGAGGACCAGCTGCGGGGTGAGGCCGCCTCGCTGCGCTTCTTCTCCGCCGGGCAGTACGGCAACGGCATGGTGGTGCGGATCGCCGGGCTGGCGTACCAGAAGGGCTTCGGCGGGCACTTCCACAACGACAACTCGGTGGCCGTGCTGCGCGACATCCCCGGCCTGGCGCTGGCGGTGGCCACCCACCCGGCCACCGCCCCGGCGCTGCTGCGCCAGTGCCTGGCCCTGGCCGAGCAGGAGGGCCGGGTCTGTGTGTTCCTGGAACCGATCGCCCTCTACCACCGGCGGGACCTGCACGTCGATGGCGACGGCGGCTGGCTGGCCGACTACCCGGCGCCGACACGCTGGGCGGCGACCGAGAACCCGCTGGGTGAGGTCCGTACCGTTCGGCGGGGCACCGACCTGGCGCTGGTCACCTTCGGCAACGGCGTACCGATGAGCCTGCGGGTGGCCGGGGCGCTGGCCCGGCAGCGTCGGGTCGACGCCCGGGTCGTCGACCTGCAGTGGCTGTCGCCGTTACCGGCGGCGAGCCTGCGCGCCGCGCTCGGCGGGATCGACCGGGTGCTGGTCGTCGACGAGACCCGGGCCGGTGGCGGTGTTTCCGAGGCGGTGGTGGCCGCCCTGGTCGACGGCGGGTTCACCGGCCGGATCTCCCGGGTCAACAGCGTCGACAGCTACGTGCCCCTGGGCCCCGCCGCCGACCAGGTGCTGCTGGGCGAGGACGAGGTACGGGCCGCCGCCGACGCCCTGCTGGACTGAACGCGCCAAGGAGCGGCCCACCCGGTGGCACCGGGTGGGCCGCTCCTTCGCCGGTCAGTACCCCAGTTCCGGCTGACGCTTCGTGCCGGTCAACGGCTCACCGGCCAGGTACCTGTCGAAGTTGTCGCAGAAGTCGGCGTAGAGCCGTTGCAGGTTGCCCGAGCCCCGGAACGACGTGTGCGGGGTGATCGTGGTGTTCGGCAGGTCCCACAGCCGGTGCTCGGCCGGCAGCGGCTCCTGTTCGAAGACGTCGAGCACGGCCGCGGCGATCCGGCCCTGCCGCATCGCGTCGACCAGCGCGTCCTCCACGACCAGCGCGCCCCGGCCGACGTTCACCAGGACGGCGGTCTCCGACATCGCCGCGAAGTGCGCGGCGTCGAAGAAGTACCGGTTCTCCCCGGTCAGCGGCATGGCCAACACCACCGAGTCCGCCTCGGCCAGCAACCCGAGGTGGTCGGCGAAGGGCACCACCCGGTCGAAGCCCTCGGCGGGGGTGCCCGCCCGGTTGACCCCGATCACGGTGACGCCCAGCGCACGGGCCCGCCAGGCCACCTCGCGTCCGATCCCGCCGGTGCCGAAGACCAGCATGGTGCTGCCGATCAGGTCCCGGCCGACCAGGCGGATCCACTCCCGGCGCTGCTGCGCCGCCCGCAACGCGGGGAACTCCCGCTGGTGCATCAGCACCGCGCCGATGATGTACTCGGCGATCGGCACGTTGTACGAGTTGCCCGAGCGGGTGTAGACCAGCCCCTCGTCGAGGCGGCGGCGCATGATGTCACCACCCACCCAGTCGAAGCCGGCGGCGGTGATCTGGACCCAGCGCATCCCGTCGCACTTGCTGAGCAGCTCGTCGAAGATGTCCTCGTTCATCGCGCTGCGCAGGATCACCTCGGCGTCGAGGTACTCCGTCCGGACCGGCTCGTCGTCCGGCACCGAGGTGAACCGGCAGTGCGGGTAACGCTCCCGCAGCTGCGGCAGCAGCTCGGCGAGGTTCGGCGTGATCAGGACGTGCGGTCCCGCGGTGGTAGCGGTCACGACTTCTCCTGCGCACGCTTCCGCTCGTTGTACGTCAGGCCGCCCTTGGCCCAGTTGTCGTACGACACCTCGTAGAGCAGGACGTGGGTGTTCTCCCGCGGGGAGCCGTACTTGACCAGCACGTCGGTCAGCTCGGCGATGATCGCGTTCTTGGTCTCCTGGTCGCGCTTGCCGATCTCGGCACGGATGATCGCCATGGTCTCAGTTCTCCTTCACGGTCGCCGTGGTGGCGAAGTCGGGGTTGTTGGCGTACTCGGACTTGACCGCCAGGTAGGCGAAGGCGTGCGTGACACCGGTGCGCAGCACCCCGTCGAAGACCTCCCGGGCCTTGTCGAGGTCGCCCTGGTAGTAGTGCCAGTTGCCCAGCCCGTAGCCCTGCGTGACGGTCTTCAGGCCGTTGCCGTCGCACATCGCCCAGAGCTGTTCCGGGGTGATCTCCCCGGTGTAGAGCTGCATCCGGCCCTCGTACCCGACCAGGTGGTCCTCCTGGACCAGGCGGACCGCGCGGAACCGGTCGAGCACCTGCTCGGCCTCGTCCGGCCGGCCGAGCCGGCGCAGCGCCATGTACTGCCAGTCCTGCGAGGCCACCAGGCCCTCCTGGTGGCGCGACGACTCCTCGGCCGCCCGGAAGCTGGGCAGACAGCCCTCGAAGTCACCGGTCAGGTACTGGGCGACCCCGAGGTGGTACCAGATCGAGGTGTGCAGCGTGGTGTTGTACCGGTCCAGGGCGGTCGGGTCCTGCGCCGCCATGGTGTCGGTCAGGTGCTGCGGGCGGACCCGGTCGTCGCGGCCGAGGATCAGGCTGACGACGTCCTTCTCCACCTCGGGCTGGTACATCTCGTACTCGTCCTCGACACCGGGCAGCTGGTCGGCCGCGGCACGCAGGTCCTCGATCGCGCCGGCGTAGTCGCCGATCGAGATCCGCCGGTGTCCCCGGAAGCGCAGCAACCGGGCGCTGCCCGGCTCCAGCTCCAGCGCCTCGGTGAGCAGCGCCACCGCCTCGGCGTGCTTGTTGAGGTAGCCCTTGAGCCGGGCGGCGATCACGTAACGGTCGGACAGCGGTACAGCCGTCATGGTCTGCCTTTCGTCTGCGGGGTGGCGGTGCGAGAGGGCGCCGGCCGAACCGACCGGCGCCCCCTCGCGCCGGCTCAGCGGTCGAGCCAGATGTTGCGGTAGAAGCGGTACGTCGGCGTCGGGTCGCCCTGGTAGCCCATGACGTTCTTCTGCACCACGTCGAAGTCGGCGTTGAGGAAGGTCATCGCCACCGGACCACGCTCGGCCAGGATCTTCTCGGCCTGCTGGTAGAGCGCCGCCCGCTTGTCGGCGTCCAGCTCCGAGCGGGCCTGCACGACCAGGGCCTCGTACTCCGCGTCGGTCCAGTTGCCGTAGTTCAGACCGCCGCCGGCCAGGAAGCTGGCGGTGAACCGCTCGTCCGGGTCGTAGGTCAGGCCGAAGCCGGACTGGTACATGTCGAAGTCGGCGGACTTGGTCTTGGTGTCGGCGATGGTGGACTCGACCGACTCGATGGTCACCTTGATGCCGATCTTGGCGAGCTGCTGCTGCTCCACCTCGGCCGAGCGGACCTGGAACGCCGAGGTGGCGATCACCATGAGCTTCGCCTCGAAGCCGTCCGGGTAACCCGCCTCGGCGAGCAGGGACTTCGCCTTCTCGATGTCGGGCTTGTCGTAGACCGGCTCGGTCAGCGCGCCGAACCGGTCCGGCGGCAGGTAGCCGGCGTTGAGCGGGGTGCCGAAGCCGGAGTTGGCCACGTTGAGGATCTCCTGGCGGTCCAGCGCCAGGTAGATGGCCTGTCGGACCTTGACGTCGTCGTACGGGGCCTTCGAGGTGTTCAGCCGCAGGTGCAGGGAGAGCGAGCCGGATCCGCCGTACCACTTGAGCGCCTCGTCGCGCTTGAGGGCGTCGATGAACTCGGGCGCCGGACGCCAGAGGAAGTCGACGGTGCCGCTGCGTACCGCCGCGGCGCGGGCGTTGTCGTCCGGGTTGAAGGTGAAGTCCATGCCGTCCAGGTACGGCACCCCCGGCTCCCAGTACTGGGTGTGCTTGTCGAGCTTGATGCCCTGGCCGGTGACCCGGGAGGCCAGCTTGAACGGGCCGCTGCCGCCGTCGACGCTGCCGTTGAGGCCCTTCTCCCCGTCGACGACCTCACGGTCGACGATGGACGACGCGGCGGTGGAGAGCAGGGTCAGGATGGCGGCGTTGGGCTTGTCGAGCTTCATCTCGACGGTCCGCTCGTCGGGTGCCTCGACGGAGGCGATGCCCTCGTAGCTACGGGCCCGCGGGGCCCGGGTGGCCGGGTCCTGGATCCGTTCGATCGAGTACTTGACGTCCGCCGCGGTCACCTTGCGCCCGCTGTGGAAGAAGGCGTTGTCGCGCAGCTTGAACGTCACCGTCAGGCCGTCGGCGCTCTGCTCCCACGACTCGGCGATCGCCGGCTTGATCTCACCCCGGTACGACTGCACCAGCGACTCGTAGATCTGCTCGTTGATGACGAAGGCCGAGGTCTCCGACATCCGGTGCGGGTCGAGTTCGTTGGCGTCGAGCCGGATCATGATCCGGAGCCGGCCGCCGGGCTTCGGGTCACCGGCCGGCGCTGCCTCGTCCTGGAGGCGGACGTTGCTGCTCAGGCCGTCGTTGCCGTTGTTGCCACCGGTGGTGGACGGGGGTTCGCCACCACCGGAGCAGCCGGCCGCGAGCGTCGCGACGACGCCCACCGCCAGCACCCTGGTCAGGAATCGAGTTCGCATGGGTCTCCTTGGCTGGTATCCCGGGCAGCGCGTACGGGTCAGGCCGACTTCCACACCTGTCCATAGACCCGCAGCCAGTTGCCGCCGAGGATCTTGGTCACGTCGTCGGGTGTGAAGCCGCCGGCCAGCAGCGCCTCGGTGAAGTTGGGGAAGTCCGAGGCGTCGTCCATGCCGATGGCCCGACGCTCGGTCCAGCCGAAGTCACCGAGGAGGTTCTGCTGCTCCTTGGACTTCGCCTGGGCGATGGACTGCAACTGCGCGATCCGCATCGCCTCGGTCCACGTCTCGTCGTAGTCGGTGGCGATCGCGACGTGGTCGATCCCGGCCACCTCCACCACCCGACTGACGTGCTCGACGAAGCGGGTCAGATCCGGACGCCGGGACGGGGCCTCCGGGTAGTACAGGAACCCTGACAGGGTGGTGATACCCATGACGCCGCCCTGCTCGCCGAGGCGACGCAGGTACCCGTCGGACTTGGCCCGGATGTGCGGCGACATCGCGTCGCAGAAGGAGTGGGTGACCACGACGGGGTTCGCCGAGGCCGCCATGGCGTCCAGGCCGGTCCGCTCGCCACAGTGCGAGACGTCGACCAGGATGCCCAGTTGGTCCATCGCCTGGACGAAGCGACGGCCCCGGTGCGTCAGACCCGAGTCGGTCTCCTCGCCGCACCCGGCGCCGAGCAGGTTCTGCCGCTGGTAGGTCAGCTGCAGGATCCGCACGCCGAGGTCGTAGAAGGTGCCGAGCAGGTCGAGATCGACACCGATCATCTCGGTGTCCTGCGGGCCGAAGATGACGGCTTCCTTGCCCTCGGCCTTGGCCCGTTCGATGTCGGCCACGGTCAGCGCGAGCAACACCCGGTCGGCGTTCTCGTCGATCCACCGACGGCACCGATTCACCTCCCGCAGGGCGGTGACCGTGTCCGCGTACGGCCTGGTGACCGTGTGGTTGACCGCGGTGACACCCCCGCGCCGGATCCGGTCGAGGTGGGCGTCGCTGAGCTCGATCACCGTGCTGCCGTCCACGACGGTGGCGGCGGCGTGCAGCTCGGTCGCCGAGCGGACGGAGGTTTCCGGGACAGCAGTGTTCACGTCATCTCCAGGATCATCGGAAGATGGTCAGACTTTACGAGTAGCGCCACTTCATGTCCATAGACCTTTAGAACTCGTCGTCCAACCGTTTGTTATCGACGAATTTCGTCACAACGGCGAGAGCGCGTACCTCGCCCGACGACCATCCAGGAGCAAACACCAACAAAAGCCGCACGGTACGGAGAGTTGGCAGCTCAGCCGGCACCCCGGGTAGTCCGGTCCGGCATTACCGACGAGGGTCGGCCGGTCACCGGCCGCGCGTCACCGACTCCGGTGCGCGGCTGTCGTCCGTACCCCCGGCGACGTCGAGGCCGGCGAGCAGGTCGGCGGTGGTGTGGGCCCGGATGCCGGGCCGGCTGTCCCCGGCGAACGGCGCGACGACGGCCCGGACGTGCCGCTCGGCGGTCCCGGCCAGTCCGTCGTAGACGGCGGCGAAGACCTCCCGGGCGGGCACCCGGAGCCAGTCGGGCGGCAGGAGCCGCAGCGGCAGTTGCGGGTCGAGGACCGGGAAGCGCCGGAAGGTGTCCATCACCTCGGTCCGCGCCCGCACCGCCGCCGCGCCGTCGACCCGCCCGGCGGCGATCTCCGGCAGGAGCAGCCGCCAGCGCCCGAGGAAGGTCTCGTACTGTCCGGCCACCGCCGCGATGTCCCAGGCCGCGAGCGGGTCGCGGGCGATGACGGCGTCGAGTTCGACCTGCCGACCCCGGAACACCGTGACGGCACCGGGGCCGAGGTCGGCGAGCTGTCTGCGGGCTGCCGGGACCAGCTCGTACGGCGAGATCCACAGTCCGTCGTACAGCGGCGCGTACCCCAGCCACCGCAGTTGGGCGCGCAGTGCCCGGCGTTGCGCGCCGTGCTGCTGGGGCAGGGAGAAGGCGACGATCGTCCAGCACTCGTCCCACGCCCGCGCGGTGGCGGTGGAGGTGACGATCCAGCTGCCGCCGGCCGACAGGTTCCCGGCGGCGGAGCGGCTGAGCCGGTAGGAGCTGTGCCGGCCCTGCCGGCTGCCTTCGAGGACGCCCCGGCGGGCCAGCCGGCTGATCGCGGTACGGGCGCCGGCGGGACTGACGCCGGACTCGGCGAGCAGGGCGACGATGGCTGCCGACGGTAACCATTCCCGGGTACGCAGGGTGTAGTCGGCCAGCAGGGTCACCGCCATCCCCTGCGGCGAGTTGCCGGACTGCCGGCGGGGCAGCCGGACCTGGTGCTCCCCGTCGTCGGGAAAGATCTCCTCGATCTCGAAGGGGCTGGTCACAGGGGCACTCCGGGGCTCGGTTCGACGGCAGCGCCTCGACTGTAGACGGCACCCCAATTCATAGAGGATCCTCAATTGACACTTGTTGGTCCGGGGGGAACACTATGTGCTACGCGAGGTGAGGAGTCCCGTCCATGAGGATCAGACGAAAGTTGCTGCTCGGCCTGGTGACGTCGATGGCGACGGCGCTGGCGGCGGCCGGCCTGGTGATGCCGACGAACAGTCCCGCGTACGCCGCGTCGCTGGTGGAGGTGACCACCTTCGGCGACAACCCCGGCCGGATGCGGATGCACGTCTACGTGCCGGACACCCGCCCGGCCAACCCCGCGATCGTGGTGGCGATGCACGGCTGCGGCGGATCGGGCCCCGGCTTCTACTCCGGCAGCGAGTTCGCCAGCCTCGCCGACCGGTACGGCTACGTGGTGATCTACCCGAGCGCCACCCAGCAGGCCGGCTTCGGCAACTGCTTCGACACCTGGTCGGACGCGGCCAAGCGACGCGGCGGCGGCAGCGACCCGGTGTCGATCATCTCGATGGTCAACTACGTGCAGCGGCAGTACGGCGGCGACCCCCGCCGGGTCTACGCCACCGGCAGCTCCTCCGGCGGCATGATGACCAACCACATGCTGGCCCTCTACCCCGACGTCTTCGCCGCCGGGGCCGCGTTCATGGGGGTGCCCTTCAACTGTTTCGCCAACGCGGCGGACTACCCGCCAGGCGGTCAGTGCACCGGCGGGAACATGAACCGCACCCCGCAGCAGTGGGGTGACGCGGTCCGCCAGGCGTACCCCGGCTACTCCGGTCCACGGCCACCGGTGCAGCTGTGGCACGGCACCAACGACACCCTGGTGCCGTACTCGCTGCTGCAGGAGACGATCGAGCAGTGGACCAACGTGTTCGGGCTCAGCCAGACACCCACCTCCACCGACACCCCGCAGCCCAACTGGAACCGCCGCCGCTACGCCAACGGCAGCGGGGTCGTCCGGGTCGAGGCGTACAGCATCCAGGGTGCCGGCCACAGCCTGCCCTCGGGTGGCATGGCCGCCGCCGCCCTCCAGTTCTTCGGCCTGACCAGCCCGCCCACCACGCCACCGACCACGCCGCCCACGACGCCACCGACCAACCCGCCGACCACGCCACCGACGACCCCGCCCACGACCCCACCGACCACGCCGCCCACCACGCCGCCGGGTGCCGGCGCCTGCCGGGTCAGCGCCAGCGTCAACGCCTGGAACAACGGCCTGACCGAGAACCTGACCATCACCAACACCGGCACCAGCGCCGTCAACGGCTGGACGTTGGCCTTCACGCTGCCCGCCGGGCAGAACATCACCTCCGGCTGGAACGCCTCCTACAGCCCCACCTCCGGACAGGTGACGGCCCGTAACGTCAGCTACAACGCCAGCATCGGGCCGAACGGGTCCATCGACATCGGCTTCCAGGCCAGCCACACCGGCAACACCGCCAAGCCGACCTCCTTCACCCTCAACGGCGCCGCCTGCACCGTCGCCTGAGGCGACACCCGCCGCTCCCCCGCCCACACCGGGCGGGGGAGCCGGACCGGTCAGCTGTGTCGGGAGGCGGCCGACGACCTCAGGGGGTCTCCAGGGTGGAGCGGATCATGGTGAAACCGCCGCCGGCCCGGGCGGCCGAGGCGATGGCCGTGAGCACCTCCAGGACGTGCAGGCCACGGGTACCCGTCGCCAGCGGGGAGCGGCCGGTCAGGATGGCCTCCGCCATGTCGACCAGGCCCATCCCCATGAACCCGTCGGACTCCCCCGGGCCGGGCAGCACCTCGGTGAAGTCCCCGCCCGCGCCGCTGAGCAGCACCGGGCCGCCCCACGAGTTGGCCGGCGCGGCGACGATCGTGCCCTCGGTGCCGTGGATCTCCAGGTGCGGCGTCCGGGTCGCCGCCACATCGAAACTGGTCACCAGCGTGCCCAGGGCGCCGCTGGCGAACTCCAGCACGCTGGTGACGTGGGTGAAGGTTTCCACCGGGAAGGTCGACCCCGCGCGCGGCCCGGTCGACACCACCCGCTCGGCCCGCGGGGCCGCGCCCAGCGCCCCCACCCGTACGACGGAACCCATCAGTGCGGTCAGCACCGTGAGGTAGTACGGACCGATGTCGAACAGCGGGCCGGCGCCCTCCTGGTAGAGGAACTCCGGCTCCGGGTGGAACCGCTCCGGCCCCGGGTTCATCATGGCGGCGTTCACCGAGGTGGGAGTGCCGATCGCCCCCTGGGCGACGAGGGCCGCGCAGGTACGCGTCCCGGCGCCCAGAAAGGTGTCCGGGGCGGTGCCGACCCACCGTGACCGCTCCCGGGCGGCGTCGAGGATCCGCCGCCCGTCGGCCATGGTGGTGGCCAGGGGCTTCTCCGTGTAGACGTGCTTGCCCTGCGCCAGGGCGCGCAGGGTCAGCTCGGTGTGGACCCGGGGCGGGGTCAGGTTGAGCACGAGGTCGAGATCCGGATCGGACAGCAGAGCGTCGACCGGGTACGCCTTCGGCACCCCGTGGGCGGCCCCGAGCGCCCGCGCCCGGGCCGGATCGGCGTCGGCACAGGCGACGACGGTGACCGCCGGATGGCCCGCCAGGTTGGCCAGGTACCGGGAACTGACGTTGCCGCATCCGACGACCCCCACCCGGACGGTTGCCTGCACAGCAGTCATCTCAGGAGAGCCTGACCTCTCGACCGGTCCGCGCCGACTCGTAGATCCCGTCGAGCATCCGCATCACCTCGGTGCCGTGCGACACCGGTGCCACCTGCTCGGCCTCACCGAGGCAGAGCGAGACGAAGTGCGCGATCTCGTTGGCGAACCCCTCGGCGAAGTCGAAGGAGAGGTGGTCGATCTGCGGTCCCATGTTCAGCACGGTGTCGTGCATCTCGGTGACCATGCGCAGCTTCGGTTCCAGCTCCGCGCCACCGCGTTCACCGAAGACCGCCACTTCGAGCCGGTCGTCGAGAGCGTGCAGGGAGTAGCTGGTCTCCAGGGTCAACGACGCGCCGTTGTCGAACCGGATCAGCGCCACGGCGAAGTCCTCGACGTCGCTCTGCGTGGGGTCGTAGTCCGCGACCTTGTACCGCGACAGGGACGTCACGTTCGCCCGGTTGCCAAGCGGCGAGTGGGTGACCGCGCTGACGGTCACCGCCCGGGGCGTACCCATGAAGTACCAGCAGAGATCCAGGGCGTGCACCCCGATGTCGATCAGCGGCCCGCCCCCGGACCTGGCGTGGTCGGCGAACCAGCCGCCCGGGTTGCCGAGCCGCCGGACGTTCGTCGCCCGCGCGTGGTAGATGTCGCCCAGCAGGCCGCCGTCGACGAACGACTTGAGCACCCGGGCGTTCGAGCCGAACCGCCTGACGAAGCCGACCTCCAGGTGTCGGCCGCTGCGCTCGACGGCCTCGACGAGCGCCTGCGTCTCACCGGCGGTACGGCTCAGCGGCTTCTCCACCAGGACGTGCTTGCCGGCCTCCAGCGCCGCGACGGCGATCTCCGCGTGGGTGTCGTTCCACGTGCAGATGCTCACCGCGTCGATGTCCGGGTCGGCCAGCAGACTGTCCAGCGTGGGGTGCACCCGGGCCACGCCGAAGGCCGCCGCCTTCTGGGCACTGCGCTCGGCGTTGAGGTCGAACACCCCGGCGAGTCGGACGTCCGGGTTGGCGGCGTACGCGGCCAGGTGCATCTCCGCGATGCTGCCCACCCCGATCACACCCACCCCGAGCCGACTCGTGCGGTGCTGATCGGGCATGCCCTCACTGCCCTCGCTTCGCTCGGTGCGTTCGCTCATGCGGTGCTGATCGGGCATGCCCTCACTGCCCTCGCTTCGCTCGGTGCGTTCGCTCATGCGGCGGCCACTCCGACCTCGGCGAAGAGTCGCTTGGCGTTGGCCAGGCCTACCGTGTTGGCCATCAGGCACTCCTCGATGCCCTCGAACTCGATGGAGACGAACCCGTCGTAGTCGGCGGCGAGGATCCCGTGCACGATCCGGCGCATGTCCAGGTCGCCGTAGCCGACGATGGAGCCGAGCAGGTAGTTGCCGCCCGGGGTGTGGTGCCAGCCCTCGCCCGGGTACTGCGAGCGGATGTAGAAGTCCTTGAGGTGCACGATGCTGGCGTAGGGGGCGTTCTCGGCGACCGCCACCACCGGGTTGTCGTCCACCGACATGAAGTTGCCGACGTCGAGCGTGGTCTTGAAGTTCGGCTCGCCGACGAGGTGGATGAGGCGGCGGACCCGCTCACCACCGTTCATCAGCAGCCCGTGGTTCTCCACGCTGGTGGTGATGCCGTACTGGGCGGCGTACCGGGCGATCTCCTGGCACACCTCCACCATGCGGGGCAGCAGCGCCTCGAAGTCGGCGATGTCCTTGGCCCGGTGCGCCCACCTGGCGACGTCGTGCCGGAAGAGGGTGATGTCCAGCTCCGCGGCCACGTCGAGGTGCCGCTTGACCCGCTGCATGTGCGTGTCGGCGTCCGCGCCGAGCAGGTCGGCCGGTACGACGAGGTTGGAGAGGGTGACGCCCTGGTCGGCCGCGCGGGTCTTGATCTCCTGGACGAACCCGGGGTCCTGGTCGAGGGTGGAGGTGTCGTTGGAGATCTCCGGCGACAGCGACACCGTCGCGATCTCCATGTGGGTGGCGTCGCTGGCACCGATCCAGTCGATGACCTCCAACAGGCTCATCCGACCGGTACGCAGGTGCTGGTAGAAGGAGTAGGAGCTGAAGCCGAACTGCACGGGGTGTCCTTTTCTCTGGGATGGATGGGAGGGGTCAGGCCAGGGCGGCGTACCGGCGGCGGCGTTCCGCCTGGCGGACCGGATCGGGAATGGGCGAGGCCATGAGCAGGCGTTTCGTGTACGGGTGTTCCGGCCGGGACGTGACGACGTCGCCCTCGCCGGTCTCCACGATCCGACCCTTGAGCATCACCGCGACCCGGTGGCAGATGTAGCGGACCACCGACAGGTCGTGGGAGACGAAGAGGTACGCGACGCCGGTCTGCTCCTGGACCTCGATCAGCAGGTCGAGGATGCGGGCCTGGGTGGAGAGGTCGAGGGCGCTCACCGGCTCGTCGCAGACGATCAGCCGCGGCTTGAGCGCCAGCGCGCGGGCGATGGCGATCCGCTGCCGCTGCCCGCCGGAGAACTCCCGGGGGTACCGGCGTCCCGCGTCGGCCTCCAGGCCGATCTGGTCCAACAGCTGGTTGATCCGCGCGGCGGCCTCGCTGCCGGGTACGCCCTGGGCGCGCAACGGTTCGGCCAGGATGCTCTCCACCGTCATCGCCGGGTTGAGCGAGGAGTACGGGTCCTGGAAGACGACCTGGATGTCGCGGCTCAGGGCCCGGCGTTCGCGTCGTCTGGCGTGGGTGATGTCCCTACCGTCGAACGTCACCGTTCCGCTGGTCACCGGGGCGAGGCCGAGCACCGCCCGACCGAGGGTGGTCTTGCCCGAGCCGGACTCGCCGACCAGGCCGACCGTCTCGCCCGCCCCGATGCGCATCGAGACGTCGTGCAGCGCGTGGAACGACGGGCTGCGCCAGCGGGCGCCCCGGTAGACGACGTTGATGTCGCGGATGTCCAGTAGTGGCTGGTCGGGGGTGCTCACGAGCCCACCTCCTGCAGGTCGCCGCGCCCCCGTCGGGGTGGGGCGTCGTCGAGGGTCGCGTTCAGCAGCATGCGGGTGTACTCGTGCTGCGGGTCGCTGAAGAGGCCGGCGACCGACTGTTGCTCGACGATGCGGCCGTCGCGCATCACCGCCACCCGGTCACAGATGTCGGCGACCACCCCCAGGTTGTGGGTGACCAGGACGAGGCCCATGTTGCGCTCCCGCTGCAGGTCCCGCAGGAGTTCCAGGACCTCGGCCTGGACCGTGACGTCGAGGGCGGTCGTCGGTTCGTCCGCGATGAGCAGCTCCGGGTCGCAGGAGACCGCGCCCGCGATGAGGACCCGCTGGGCCATCCCGCCGCTGAGCTGGTGGGGGTAGGCGGCGAGGGTACGGGCCGGGTCGGGGATGCCTACCCGGTCTAGCAGTTCCAGCGCCCGGGTGGTCGCGTCCCGGCGGGACAGGCCGAGTTGTCGGCGGATCGGCTTGGTCAGCTGGGCGCCGACGGTGAAGGACGGGTCGAGGTTCGACATCGGCTCCTGCGGGACGTAGGCCATCCGCTTGCCGCGCAGCTTCTGCAGGTCCCGCTCGCGCAGCCCGACCAGGGACCGCCCGTCGAGGCAGAGCCGCCGGGCGGAGACGACGGCCTCGGGCGGGAGGAGTCCGAGGATCGCGAAGGACGTCTGGGACTTGCCCGAGCCGGACTCCCCGACCAGTCCGAGGACCTCGCCCCGGGCCACGTGCAGCGACACGTCCCGTACCACGTCCCTGGTGGTGCCGTCCTCCGCCACGTACCGCACGGCCAGGTCCGCCACCTCGAGGAGGGTGTCCGCGGGAAGGTCGGCGGACCCGGACGCCTCGTCGGCCTCGTTCCGGGCGATCCGGGTGTCGTCGGCGCGGGCCGGGCGGGCCGCCCGCTTGGCCCGGCGGCGGAGGCTGACCCCGAGGGAGTCGGCGAGCGCGGCACCGAAGAGCACCAGCGCCATGACGGTGAGGCCGATGGCGATACCGGGGGCGATGACCAGTTCGGGGGCGCGCTGGAAACTCTGGAAGGCGTTGCTGAGTTCACCGCCCCAGCTCGGGCGCTGCGGATCGCCGAAGCCGAGGAACTCCAGCCCGGACTGGACGATGATCGCCATTCCGAAGATGAACGAGGACCGTACGACCACCGGACCGAGGACGACGGAGAGCACGTGGCGGAAGATGATGCGCAGGTCGGACAGGCCGGCCACCCGGGCGGCGTCAAAGTACAGCTCCTCGCGTACGCCGATCACGGCGCTCCTGGTCAGCCGGAAGATGTCCGGTGAGGCGAGCACCCCGAGGGTGATCATCGTCGGGGCGAGGCCGCTGCCGAGCGAGGCGATCACCACGATGATGATCAGGATCTCCGGCAGGGACATCAGCATGTTGAAGATCCAGCTGGCGGCGCTGTCGAACCGCCTGCCGTGGTAGCCGGCGAGCAGGCCCGCCGGGATCCCGCAGAGCAGGGCGGTGGCGACCATGATCGCGCCGGCCTGGAGGCTAACCCGGCCGCCGTACAGCAGGCGGCTGAGGATGTCCCGCCCGTTGCCGTCGGTGCCCAGTGGATGGTCGGCGCTCGGCGGCAGCAGCGCCTCGGAGAGCACCACCAGGTTGGGGTCCTGTGGCGCGAGGAGGGGAGCCAGGACGCTCGCGACGACGATGGCGAGCAGGACACCGCCGGCCACCACCCCCATCGGGTTGCCGAGGAAGGCGCGGAGCCTTCGGTTGGAGATGCGGCCCGCACGGGGCGCGATGTCGACGCTCATGCGTTCCGTACCTTCGGGTTCAGCGCGGCGTAGAGGATGTCGACCGTCAGGTTGACCAGGACGACGACGAGCACGGTGAAGAGCAGCACGCCCATGATCACGGGGATGTCGCTGTTGCCCGAGGCGTTGATGGCGACGGCGCCGATGCCCTGCAGGCCGAACACCCGCTCGACGATGGCGGCCCCGCTCATCGCCGCGATGAACTGCAGCGAGAGCATGGTCAACGCCGGCGGGGACGCGTTGCGCAGGACGTGGACGAGCAGGACGTTGCGTTGCGACAGGCCGCGGCTGCGCAGCGTCCGCACGTACGCCTGGCTGTTGACGGTGATCACGGAGTTGCGCAGTTGCTGGGCGATGGCGGCGATCGAGCCGATCGACAGCGCGGTGACCGGCAGGATGATCGACCAGAGCCAACCGCTCGGTGAGTCGGCGAGGTGGATGTAGCCGGTGGCGGGGAACCAGCCGAGCTGCACGGCGAAGACCAGGGCCAGGATGATCGCGACCCAGAAGTTCGGCAGGCTGAAGCCGAGCACCATGACCACCTGCAGGACCCGGTCGAAGGACCCGGGCCGGGTAGCGGCGAGCAGTCCGAGGGCGACCCCCAGCACGGCGGCGACTCCGACGGCGCCGAGCGCGAGGGAGACGGTGACCGGCAGTCGCGACACGATGAGGTCGATGACCTGGGCGTTCTGCGCGGACGAGACGCCCAGGTCACCCCGGAGCACGCCACCCAGCCAGTCCAGGTACTGGGTGAGGACCGGCCGGTCGAGGCCGAGCTGTTCGCGCTTGACCGCCACCTGTTCCTCGGTGGCGTAGAGACCGAGCGCACCCCGGGCCGGATCGGAGCCGGTGAGCATGAGGAAGAAGAACATCCCCGTCACGACCGTGAACGCCAACAGCAGGCCCGTGGCCAGTCGACGGCCGATGAAGCCCAGCATGCCTGCTACCTCCTAGCTGACCTGGGACGGCACCCCGGGTGGGCCGACAGTCGACTCGGCTCACCCGGGGGCGGTGGACGGTTAGTTGTTCGGTGCGAAGAAGCGCAGGCTCGGCATCAGCTGCGCCTGCTGCATGGTCACGTCGATGTCCGACCTGAACAGGTAGACGTTCTCCTGCGTGACGATCGGGGCGAACCAGGCCTGCTCCACGAGGTGGGTGTTCAGCTCCTTGTAGAGCGCGGCCTGCTCGTCACCCTGCGCGGCGGGGATCTCCTTGAGCAGCCGGGTGACCGTGTCGTCGGTGTACTGGAAGTTGTTCCACAGCGAGGTCGGGGTGAGCTTGTTCAGCACGTCGGTCCAGGCCGGGATGTTCGTGGAGAACGAGAGCATGAACGCCGGCTGGCCCTTGAGGGTCTCCAGGCCGCCGTTGGCGAAGCCGTTGACCGGGACCTGCTCGACCGTGATGCCCACGTCGCCCAGGTACTGCGTGACGATCGGCACCAGCGGGGACATGAAGCCCTCACTGAACGAAATCTTGATCTTGAAGCCGCTCCCGTAACCCGCCGCCGCCAGCAGCTCGCGCGCCTTGGCCGGGTCGTACGGGTAACGCTCGTTCAGCTCCGGCACCCACGCCTCGCTTGCCGGGTTGAAGGTCTGGGTGGAGACCTGACCGAAGCCGCCGTAGTGGGTGTCGAGGATGGCCTTGCGGTCGAGCGCGTGGTTGACCGCCTGCCGGACCCGCACGTCGCCGAGGGCGGCCGACTCCTTGCCGGCCCGGTCCTGCAGGATGATCCCCTGCCACTCGCCGGGCACCGTCTTGACGGTCAGCCCGTCGCTCTTGGCCTTCGGCACCATGTCGGAGGTGCCGTACATGAACTGGATCTGCCCGGTGGCCAGGGCGTTGTACCGGGCGGTGAACTCCTCGTACGGCCGGATCACCACGGTGGCGAACGGGAACGCCTCGCGGTTCCAGTAGCCGTCGCGGGCGGTGAACCGGTAGCTGACGCCCTTCTCCGAGGCGCCCGCGTCGAGCAGGTACGGCCCGGAGCCCACCGGCGTCGTGGCCAGGTTGCCCGCGGCCAGCGCCTGCGGACTCGCCATGTACCCCAGGTACGTGGCCAGGCCGGCGAGCAGACCGGGACTCGGCTCGCTCAGGTGCAGCCGTACCGTGCTCGCGTCGACGACCTCGACGCGCTCGATCACCCGGGCCGCCTCGGACGCGCTGCCCGCGCCCTCCTTGCGTGCCTCGATGTTGACCTTCACCGCCTCGCCGTCGAAGGTGGCACCGTCGCTGAACGTCACTCCCTCACGCAGCTTCAGAGTGAGTTCGGTGAGGTCGTCGTTGTACTCGTACTCGGAGGCCAGGTTGCCCTCGATCTTCGACTCGGCGGTCTTGCGCAGCAGCGGGTCGTAGACGGCCTCGGCGTAGTGGATTACCGCACCCTCCTTCATCTCGGCCGGGTCCCAGGTCAGCACGTCGCCGTTGTTGCCGAGGACGAGCTGGGACGAGGTGGATTCCTGGCTGTTCTCCCCGCCGCCGCAACCGGCGAGGGTGAGAACGACCGCGGCGAGCGCTGCCGTCAGCGTGCGTGGTAACTGCACCGTGTTCCCCTTCTGTTGCTGCAAAGTCAGCGCCGGTCGGCGTTGCTCTGGGTGACAAGATCCGGGTCAGCGGATCAGACGATTCCGAGTTGTTGACTCATGACCATGGCGGTCGCGCCGCGCAGGACGATGTCGTCGCCGAGCCCCGACAGCCGCAGGACGATGTCGCCGTGGACCTCGGTCAGGGCGCGTTGCCGGATGGTCCGGGTGGTGGCGGCGGCCAGTGGCCCCTCCAACACCCGTTGCGGGCCGCTGAGCACGATCTCCGAGACGTTGAGCGCGGCCACGATCGGGGCCAGCACCCGACCGAGGGCCTCCCCGGCCACCGCGAGCACCCGGGCGTGCTCCGCCTCGGTACGCGCCCCCGACAGGTCCTCCTGGATGCGCCGGGTCGACAGCCAGGTCTCCAGGCAGCCGAACTTGCCGCAGACACAGGACCGGTCGCTGTCGGAGTCCACCACCACGTGGCCGATCTCGCCGGCCGCGAACCTGCTGCCCAGCACGGGCGTACCGCCGAGCAGCAGCCCGGCCCCCACGCCGACACCGACCCGGACCAGGAGCGAGTCCGGCGCGCTCTCGCCGTAGCTACGCTCGGCCAGCGCGGCGGCGTTGGCGTCGTTGGCCACCACCACGGGACAGGCGAAGCGCTCGGTCAGCACCGACCGGAGGTTGACGTCCTGCCACCCCAGGTTGGGCGCGCCGAGAATGACCCCACCGAGATCCACGATCCCCGGGGTGCCGACGCCGATGCCGAGCAGCGGTGCCGTCACCTCGTCGGTCAACTCCCGGACCAGACCGACGACCCGCGCTACGGCCTCGGCACCGGTGCTCCCGGCGATCTCGACCTGCCGGCGGGTCACCACCGAGCCACCGAGGTCGAGCACGGCCCCCCGGTAGAGCGTCGAGTGGCTCAGGTCCAGGGCGACCGTCTGGTAGGCGTGCTCGTTGAAGCCGAGCATCATCGCGGGCTTGCCCGGTCGGCTCCCCGCCCGCATGCCCATCTCGCGCACCAGGTCGTCGGTGAGCAGGTCGCTGACCACGTCGGAGACCGAGACCCGGGTCAGCCCGGTACGCCGGGCCAGGTCCGCCCGGCTGTGCGGCCCCTCCCGGTACAGCATGCGCAACAGCAGCTCACGGTTGTGCACGCGGGCCTGCTCCGGCAGGAGCTTCTCGCCGGAGCGGACCCGGGCCGGGATCCGGTCCTGCCGGGGGATCCCCACCGTCTGCTCGGGTGCAACGGATGGGGCCGTCCCCACCTGGTCAGTGCTCTTCACCCGGTTAGTACAGGGGGCTAACAAACCCGTTCACAAGAAGCCCGCCCCGCTTGTGGCCAAGTTGTTACGTGTCGCTGAGGCACTACTGACAGCCGCTCTACCAGCCAAGACTCCCCACGGACAGCCGTCGCGGGCGGTCCGCGGTCAGCCGTGCGGCAGCAGCAGAAGCTTGCCGGTCGAGCGCCGGCCGGCCAGGTCGGCATGCGCCGCTGCGGCGTCGGCGAGGGGGTACCTGCCACCGACGTGCACCCGCAGCCGACCGGTGGCGAGCAGGCTCAGCACCGCACCGGCCCGGGTGAGCAACTCGTGCCGGGTGGCGATGTGGTGGCTCAGGTTCGGCCTGGTCAGCAGCACCGAGCCGGC
Source organism: Micromonospora yangpuensis (assembly GCF_900091615.1). NCBI lineage: Bacteria > Bacillati > Actinomycetota > Actinomycetes > Micromonosporales > Micromonosporaceae > Micromonospora > Micromonospora yangpuensis. The sequence continues at coordinate 4,966,739 of NZ_FMIA01000002.1, forward strand.
CGCGTTGAGCCGTTGCGGATCGAACGGGGGCACCGGGCCGCCGGCCTGGCCGTACAGGGCGAGGGTGCCGCGCGGACGGAGCGCCGCCAGGCTGGCGTCGAAGGTCGGGCCGCCGACGCCGTCGTACACCGCGTCCACGCCTGCGCCGCCGGTCAACGCGCGTACCTCGGCCGCGGTGTCCGCGCGGTCGTAGCGGACGATCTCGTCTGCGCCGGCGGCCCGCGCGACCTCGGCCTTCGCGGCGCTGGAGACGGTGCCGATCACCCGGGCCCCCCGCCACCGCGCCCACCGGGTGAGCCACTGTCCCATCCCGCCGGCCGCCGCGTGCACCAGCACCGTGTCCCCCGGGCGCACCGGGTAGGTGTCGTGCAGCAGGTAGTGCGCGGTCATCCCCTGGAGCAGCGCGGCGGCGGCCGTCTCCAGCGGGATCCCGGGCTCCACCGGTACGACGGCGGCGGCCGGCACCGCCACGTGTTGGGCGTACCCGCCGGGTTGGTTCACCCAGGCGACCCGGTCGCCGACGGCCACCCCGGTCACGTCGGCGGCCACGTCGACCACCGTGCCGGCGGCCTCGATGCCGGGAACGAACGGCATGGGCACCGGGTAGCCGCCGGAGCGCTGGTAGATGTCGATGAAGTTGACCCCGCTGGCCGCGACCGCGACCACCACCTGTCCGGGGCCGGGCACGGGCACGGCCCGCTCCGCCGGGCGCAGCACCTCCGGACCGCCCGGGGTGTGCACCACGATCGCCCGGCTCACCGGGGGACCTCGGTCAGCCAGTCGGTGTGCCGGTCGGATCGACCCCGCACCAGGCGGGCGTAGGCGTCCGCCAGCCGCCGGGTGACCGGGCCGGGCCGGCCCTGCCCCACCGGTAACCCGTCGATGCTGGTGATCGGCAGGATCTCCCAGGCGGTGCCCAGGAAGAACAGCTCGTCGGCGAGGTACAGCTCGCTGCGGTCCACCTCCCGCTCGACGACCGGCTCACCTGACTCGTCGAGGAGCCGGAGCACGGTGTCCCGGGTGATGCTCTCCAGCACCCCGCTGGTCAGCGACGGGGTGGTCACCGTGCCGTGGCGGACCAGCGCGACGCAGGCACCGGGGCCCTCGCTGACCTTGTGCCGCTCGTTGAGCAGGATCGGCCAGTCGTGTCCGTTCTCCCGGGCCTCCATCATCGCCAACCGGCCGTTGTGGTAGTTCGAGAAGGCCTTGACGCGGGGCGGCATGGCGGCGTCGCTGACGCGTTGCCAGGAACTCACCCCGGCCCGGCAGCCCCGGGTGACGTCCGGACGGCTACGGAAGGGCCAACTGTCGATCACCACCTCGCAGACCGACCCCGCCGGGACCATCTGCTCCCGGATGAGCCCGGCCGGGAACGCCCACGGTCGGACGTACGCGTCCTGGTCGTAACCGTTGCCCCGGAGCAGGTCGAACACCCCGGTCCGCAGGTCGGCCAGGCTGTACGGCAGGTCGAGCCGGCAGATCCGGGCCGAGTCGAACAACCGGCGCAGATGCTCGTCGAGCCGGAACAGCAGCAGTCGACCGTCGTCGGCGCGGTAGGCCTTGATCCCCTCGAAGATCGCCGCCGTGGAGGCGTGGCCGACCGCGTTGACGTGGATCTGCGCCTGCTCCCACCGCGACAGGGTGCCGTTGCGCCAGATCCATTCCGGCCGGTCGGCGGTGGGACTGGCAAGTGAGGCCAACTCGGGTGCGGAGACGTTCATCGGTTTCCTGTTTCTGCGAGTCGGTCGAGATAGGACGCCAGCGCGACGTCGAGCAGGCTGGCCCGGACCTCGTCGGCGGCGTGCAGGTCGGCGTGCCCGCCCACCGCGTTGCGCACGGCGACGCAGTACACCCCGGCCGCGCCGGCGGCCCGTACCCCCGACTCGGAGTCCTCGAAGGCCAGCGCGTCGGCCGCCGGCACACCGGCGCGGCGCAACGCCAGCCGGTAGAGGTCGGGGGCCGGCTTGTGCGCCGGGGTGTCGTCCCCGGTGACCAGCCAGTCGAAGCGGTGCCCCAGGCCCAGTCGCCGCAGGTGGGGCTCCACCCAGCGCCATGGGGAGCTGGAGACCACGCCCAGGCCCAGGCCGGCGGCGCGGCCGGCGTCGAGCAGCGCCGTAACGCCGGGGCGTACCGGCTCGACCGCGCACAGCTCGCGCTTGCGCCGCAGCCGGGCGGCCCGGGTCGGCTCGCCGACCGGACGCCCCAGGCGGGCGGACAGGTCGGCGAGGGCGACCGTCTCGCCGTCCGAACGGCCGGCCATCGCCGCCCACACCCGGTCCGGCAGGCCGTGCCCGACCAGCTGGTGGTACAGCTCGTCCCAGGACCGGTGGGCGGCCCGCTCGGTGTCGCAGAGCAGCCCGTCGAAGTCGAACAGGAGCAGGCGCAGCGGCATGGGTCAGCCACCGTCCCCGACGGCGACCGCCGGGTCCGGCCCGGCCTGCGCCGACACCACCGTGGGCGCCCGCGCCGGTCGCACCGGGCCGAGCACCCGGTCGGTGTAGTCGCTGGCGAACACGCCGTCCGGGTCCAGGGTGGCCCGGACCCGTTGGAACAGCGCCCACTCCCGGTAGCGCGGGGCGAGCACCTCGGCGGTGGCGGTGTGCGCCTTGCCCCAGTGCGGCCGGCCACCGTGGTCCCGCAACACCGGCTCGATGGCGCGCAACAGCTCCACCTGCCCGGCCGTGCGGGGCACGGTCAGGTTGACGTAGCCGGTCCGACGCCCGTAGGCGGGGCTCAGCGGCGAGTCGTCGCCGGCGCCCACCCGGACCAGCACCGAGTAGGGCGAGTACGCGCCGGCCCGGCGCAGCGTACGGCGCAGGGCACGCAGCGCGTCGGGCGTCGCCTCCAGCGGCAACGCGTGCTCCAGGGCGAGGAACCTGACCGGCTGCGGGAAGGTGAACACCCGGTGGCTGGCGTCGACGTACTCGACGGCGGGCCGGGTCGACCGCCACCGCCGGCCCTTGAGCCACGGGACGGCGCGGGTGTCGGCCCTGCCGGCCAGCCCGATCAGCCCGCAGCGCACCTCGTCGATCGTGGTCGCGTACCGCCGACGGACCGCGTCCCGGGTACGCGGGGCGGCGGTGACCCGCAGGGCCCGCAGCCCGGCCCGCTCCTGCCAGGGCAGCCAGGAGAACGCGACGTGGTCGGCCTCGGCGGCCCAGTCGGCGAACCCGTCCAACACCGTGTCCAGCGGCTCGGTGCGGTAGCTCACCCGCAGGTTGAACTGCGGCACGCAGCGCAGCGTGACGGTGCTCAGCACCCCGAGCGTGCCCAGCGCGGTCCGGGCGCACCGGAACACCTCGGGCTCCCGGTCGGCGTCCAGGGTGCGGACCCGGCCGTCCGCGGTGACCAACCGCAGGCGGACGACCTGCGCCGACAGCGGGGCGTGCGCCAGCCCGGAGCCGTGGTTGCCGGTGGAGATCGCCCCGGCCACGCTCTGCTCCGCCAGCGTGCCGAGGTTGGCCAGGGCCAGGCCGCGCCGGTCCAGCGCCTCGGCCAGCTCCCCCAGTGTGGTGCCACCGAGGACGGTGACCTCGCCGGCGGCGGCGTCGACGGCGAGCACGCCACGGTACCGGGACAGGTCGAGCAGCAGTCCGTCGGTGCAGGCCAGGGCGTTGAAGGAGTGACCGGAGCCGACCGGCCGCACCGGGCTCCCGCGCTCGCCGGCCGCGCGCACCGCCGCCACCACCTCGTCCTCGGTCGTCGGGGCGAGCAGCTGGGCGGGGCGGCACCCCACCGTGCCGGACCAGTTCCGCCAGCGGGGGCCCGGCTGTCCGGTGCTCATCGCCGGTCCCCCCGCAGCAGCGACAGGTGGCACCGGTCGACCGCGTCCTGCCAGGTGGGCAGGGTCCAGCCGAGCCGGGCCAGCCGGTCGGTGTTCAGGGTCGAGTCGACGGGCCGACCGCCCAGGAAGCCCCATTCCCGCAGCGGCACCCGTTGCGGGGCCGGCGCGCCCGGGATCCGGTCGGTCAGGTACGCACCGACCTGGTGCCAGCTGGCGGTGCCCCGGTTCGTCACGTGGACCGTGCCGGTCACGGCGCTCTCCACGAGCAGGAAGACCAGCGCCCGAGCCAGATCCACGGTGTACGTGGGTGCGCTGAACTGGTCGTCGATCAGCCGGGCCGGGGTGCCGCGCCGGGCGTGCTCGACGATGTCCAGCACCTGGTCGAGGCGGGCGTCGGTGCCGCCGAACAACCACGACGTCCGGACGGTGAGATGGTCGTCGAGCAGGGCCACCATCCGCTCCCCCGCCACCTTGGTCAGCCCGTACACGCTCTGCGGGTTCGGCAGGTCGTCCTCGCGGTAGCCGCCGACCGGGGTGTGCCGACCGTCGAACACGTAGTCGCTGGAGAGGTAGACCAGCCGACTGTGCCGCCGGAGGCAGGCGTCGACGACGTTGCGTACCCCGGCGATGTTCACCCGCAGCGCCAGTTTCGGGTCCAGCTCGCAGTCGTCGACGATGGCGTGCGCCGCGGTGTGCACGACCACGTCGGGCGCGAACGCCTCGATCGAGGCCCGTACGGCCTCGGCGTCGGCGATGTCGAAGTCGCGGATGGAGACCCCGTGGACGGTCCAGTGCGCGGTGGCCGGATCCTCGGCGAGGACGGTGGTCAGGGCGGTGCCGAGCATCCCGTCGGCACCGGTGAGGTAGAGGCGCACCGGCGGGCTCACAGGTGGCCGAACTCGGTGAGCAGGTCGATCACCGTGGCCCCGGACCGGATCTTCTCGCGGATGATCCGTTCCTTGCCGATCTGGTGCCGGGTGCCCTCCAGCACCTCCTCGGCCAACCCCTGCGGCACCACGGCCAGCCCGTTCTCGTCGGCGACCAGGATGTCACCGGGTTCGATCACCTGGCCGCCGATCACCACCGGCACGTTCACCTGGACCGGCTCGGTGCGGTTGTGCACGGCCGTCGGCGACGGCCGGGGGATGGTGCCCCGGTACCAGAGCGGGAAGTCCAGGTCACGGATCTCGTCGACGTCACGGACGAAGCCGTCGACGACGCCGGCCGCGACCCCGGCCTTCAGCGACAGCGTCGACATCAGGCCACCCCACATCGCGGTCAGCGGCGAGCCGTGGGCGGCCACCACGACGATGTCGCCGGGGCGGGCGGTGGCCAGCACCGGCATGGTGTCGACGAGGTCGTCGACGGACAGGTTGACGGTCAACGCCGGCCCGGCCACCTTGTGCTCGGGGCGTACCGTCTGGAAGCCGCCGATCGCGCCGACCCGGCGGCGGGCGTCGGTGACCAGGCAGCTGGGGCTGTACTCGGCGAGCACCTCGCGGAACTGGTCGACGATCTCCTGGGGCGGGCGGCGCAGCTCGTTGTGGATGGTCTCCATCGTCTCTCCTCGGGGTGTGTCGGGACGGGAACGTCAGTGCCGCAGGACCACGTCGAAGCGGCCCGGTTCGGACTTGCCGCCGACCTCGGCGCGCACCACCTCGGCCAGCCGGTCGGCGTGCAGGCCGTGGGCGAGCAGCGCCTCGGCGGGGGTGCCGCAGCGCGGCACCTCGGTGACGCCGACCCCCCGGAACGCGGGCGGATCGGGCAGCCGCAGCTCGGCGAGCGCGCGGGCCAGCAGGTCGGCCTGACCACCCCGGACGAAGTGGTTCTCCACCACGACCAGGTGGTCGGCCCGCTCGACCAGGTCGCCGAGCCAGCCGTGGTCGACCCGGTTCAGCCAGGGCAGGGCGACCACCGTCAGGTCGATGCCGTCGGCGGCCAGCAGGTCGGCGGCGCGGAGCAGCTCGGCCAGCACGACCGGCCCGGCACCGACCGCGACCACCGGACCGCCCGGCCGCACCACCCGCCCGCGACCCAGCTCCAACGGTCCGGCGGGCAGCCCGGCCACCGGCTCCGGCACAGGCACGCTGACCAGCCGCAGGTAGACGCTGTGCGGTGTGTCGACGCAGAAGTCGACCGCGGCCCGCGTCTCGGCCGCGTCGGCCGGCTCCAGCACCACCAGGTCGGGGATCGCGCCTACCGCGCTCACGTCGCGGACAGCCTGGTGGGAGTGGCCGGGGGCGGCCGGCAGCAGCCCGGCGAGCGACCCGACGTAGACCACCTTGCGGCCCTCGGTGGCGTTGTTGAAGATCTGCTCGTTCGGGCGGGCGTGCAGGAAGCAGGAGAACGAGTGCACGAACGGCAGCAGCCCCCGGTAGGCCAGCCCGCCGGCCATCGAGACCATGTCCTGCTCGGCGATGCCGCACTCGACGAACCGGTCGGGGTACGCCCGGGAGAACGGGATCAGGCCGGTGTCCAGGACCAGGTCGGCGTCGAGGGCGACGATCCGGGGGTCGCGGCCGGCACGGGCCACCAGCGCCTCGCCGTACACCTCCGGCAGGCGTGGTCCGCCGCCCGGGGCCGGCCCGGGAGCCGGTGCCGCGTCGGCCAGCCGCAGCGGGGTCAGGCCCGCCGCGCCGACGATCTCCTGCGCGGTGGCCACCAGCTCGGCGTAGGCGCGTTCCCGGTCGGCCGGGGCGGGGGCACCACTGTGGAACAGGTACCGCCACTGCCCCGGCGCCATCGACGTCGCGGCGAAGGTGGCACAGCCGGCACCCTTCACGGTGTCGGCGACGATCACCGCGGGCCGGTCCGGGTACGACTCCGCCCGGTCCCGGCAGGCCGCCCGGAACGCCGCGACGTCGTTGCCGTCACAACGCAGCACCGCCCAGCCGAAGGCGGCGAACTTGGCCGCCAGGTCGCCGAGGTCGCTGACCTCGGTGACCCAGGTGTCGGACTGGAGCTTGTTGTGGTCCACCACCACGGTCAGCTCGCCCATCCCCCGGTGCGCGGCCCCGGCCAGGGACTCCCAGTTCTGACCCTCCTGCAACTCGCCGTCGCCGGTCAGCACGAAGACCCGGCGGCGGGTGCCCAGCAGCCGGTCGGCCAGGATCACCCCCTTGGCCTTGGCGATGCCCATGCCGAGCGAGCCGGTGTTGAAGGGCATGTGCGGGGTGTGCACGTCGGGGTGACCGGGCAGCCCGTCGATGCGGCGCAGCCGGTGCACCAGGTCCTCGTCCAGCAGCCCCAGGCCGATCAGCGCGGCGTACAGGCCGGGGGCGTCGTGGCCCTTGGACGAGAAGTACAGGTCACCGTCGTGGGCACCGGGCCGGCGCAGCTCGTGCAGGAGGAGCCAGCTCACCACGTCGGCGGCGCTCATGCTGGACCCGAGGTGCCCGGAGCCGGCCCGGGCCACCATGTAGAGGATGTTGATCCGGGTCAGCGCCGAGAAGGCGCGGGTACGGGTGACCGGATCGTCGATGGCGTCGAGCACCCGGCGGGTCTCCGCCACCGGTACCCAGCGCAACGGTGTGGTCATGTCTCCTCCACGGGTAGGGGTGCCGCCGGCCGGGTCACCAGGCGACATAGCCGCCGTCCACCAACAGCTCGCAGCCGGTGACGTAGCGGCTGAGGCCGGAGGCGAGGAAGAGCAGCGGCCCGGTCAGGTCGTCCTCGGTCGCCATCCGCCGCATCGGCACCCGGGCGGCGAACTTCTGCCGGAAGGTCGGGTCCTGGCCGCCCAGCACACCGCCCGGGGACAGGGTGTTCACCCGGACGCCGACCGGGCCCCACAGGGTGGCGAGATAGCGGGTCAGCGCCGCCACGGCGGCCTTGGACATCCCGTACGCGGGTGGTTTGAGGAAGGGTGGATCCAGGTCGAGGTGGTCGTAGAGCCGTGGATCCGGCCCGACGCCGCCGTACAGCGAGCCGATGTTGACGATCGAGCCCCGGCCGTTGTCGGCCATCACGGCGCCGATGACCTGGCAGACCCGCAGCACGCCGAGGGCGTTGACGTCCAGGACCGCCCCGGAGAGCTGCTCCGGGACGTCGGCGAAGAGCCAACTGCCGGCCTCGCGCGACGGCGGCTGGTCGATTCCGGCGTTGTTCACCAGGATGGTCGGCGTACCGGCCCACCGGGTCGCCGCGGCCAGGGCCTCCCGCAGGCTCGCCCGGTCGGTCACGTCACCGCGCAGCCCGAGGTAACGTCCGCCGTCGTGCCCCCGTACCGCGGCCGGCGTCTGGTCGTCGAGGTCGAGCCCGACCACGACGGCGCCGGCGGCGAGCAGCGCGGTCGCCCAGACCCCGCCGAGCCGGCCGCCGACACCCGTGACGACGGCCACCTCACCGGTCAGGTCAATGCGCACCGCGGTTCGCTCCCACCACCGCGCCCGCCGGCTCGGCCAGCAGTTCCGGGCCGAAGCCGGTGTCCTCGGCGAGGTCGACCCGCAGGACCCGGCCCAGCACCTCGTCGAGCTGGTACGGCTTCATGCCGTCGCCCGGGGACTTGCAGGCGACGTCCTGCTCGGTGACGACGTGCCCGGCCGGCAGGTCCCGCGCGGCCACCAGCTTCTTGCCCATCTTCCGCACGGCCTTGGCCTCGCTGTCGCCGCACCGCTTGACCGGCTCGCCCAGCGCCTCGTGGGTCCGGCGGAGTCCCGCCGTCAGGGCGGCCAGTTGGGGGGCGTCGAGAGAGAAGTGGTGGTCGCTGCCGGGCCGGGAGTGGTCCAGCGTGAAGTGTTTCTCGATCACCCGCGCGCCCAACGCGTAAGCGATCCAGCTCAGTTCGGGGCCCAGGTCGTGGCCGGAGAAACCGATCACGGTGTGCGGGTACTCCGCGCGGTAGGTGGTGATCACCGAGAGGTTGAGGTCGGCGGGGGCCGCCGGGTAGACGGCGGTGCACTGCAACAGCGCGAGGTTCGGGTTGAGCGGCAGGATCGTGTCGCAGGCCCGGCGGACCTCGTCCGTCGTCGCGCCACCGGTGCTCAGCACGAGCGGCTTGTCGGCCTTGGCCGCGTACGCCAGCAGCGGGGTGTTGGTCACGTCCGCCGATGCGATCTTGATGGCCGGCAGGTCCACGTCGACCAGGAAGTCCACGCTGGGCTGGTCGAAGGCGGTGGCGATGAAGTCGATGCCCAACTCGGCCGCGACCCCGGCCAGGTGCAGGTACTCGGCCCGGCCGAACTCCAGCGCCTCCCGGTGCCGGCCGTAGGTCGGCCCGAAGCTGTTGCGCCCGGTGTAGGGCTCGTCGTACATGGCCTTGGTGAACAGTGAGCGGTTGTCCCGCTTCTGCAGTTTGGCGGCGTTCGCGCCCGCGGCAGCGGCCTGCCGGAACATCTCCTCGGCCCGGTGCAGACTGCCCTCGTGATTGTGGCCTATCTCCGCGATCACGTAAGCGTCGGTGTCGTCGGATATCCGGCGATCACCTATCCTAACCTCGCGCAACGTCATTCCTCTCTCTACGCTTCGAAGTCCTCATCGTCCGAATGAAGGCATGGTTCTGTCAGGTGTTGCCGGCCGTCGCGGGTGGTCCGCGGCGACCGGGTGGTAGAAGATGCCCGTAGTCCGGGCCGCCGCCGTCACACCCATGCCGATCACGGCACCCTCACCGGCGGGCAGGGCGCGGATGTGCGAACCGGCGTAACCCTCCGGCGTGAGGAAGCAGTCCCACACCGCGTGCCAGTCCCGCCGCTGCCCGGTCGACGGGTCGATCACCGGCTCACCCCGGGGCACGACCCGGCGCTGCACGATGGAGCCGTGGTCCGCGGCGAGCCGCAACGCACGACGCCACTGGTCGTCGTCCACCAGCCAGCCGGCCACGATGCCCGTCCCACCGAAGTCCGCACCGGGCTTGAGCATCAACTCGCCGCGGCGTGCCGCGCACTCGCCGAACAGGTCGCTGGTCACCGTCCGGGTCCACGGCAGCACGCTGTCGACCAGGCCGGTCTCCGCCGGGGTCAGCTCACCGCGCCCGGCCAGCTCCGCCAGCAGCGCCAGCGAGGTCTTGTTGTTGTACAGCTCCCCGGCCAGGGAGGTGTAGAGCACCACGGTGCCGTCGGCGTCGGCGTCCACCAGCGCGTCCACGGTCCGCCTGCCGGCCGGGTCGTCGAGGAAGTCGCCCACGCCGAAGTAGCGCAGCACGAGGTCGACGGCACGACCGTGCAGGGTGACCCGGCCGGCGGCGAACCCGACGTCGGCCAGCTCGCCGAGCAGCACCTCGACTCCGAAACCGGCAAGCATCTCCTGGAAGGACGTGGCCAGGTGCAGGTACGGTGCCATCGCGCCGTTGCCGTCGACGAAGGCGACCACGGGCGCGCGGTCGCCGCAGACCGGACGCGCCGCCGCGCGCAGCGCCCGGTCGACCCGCGCTCCGGTGTCGACGAAGTCCAGCCGGTGCTCGGCCGCGAACTCCTTGAACGCCGGCACCTGCAGCAGGGCAGCGGAGATCTGGGCCCGGTCCATCCCGCCGAGGGCACTGCCGACGTTGAACTCCAGCAGCCGGAAGGCGCTCCCGTCGTGGTAGAGGTCGGCCCGCCCGTACCGCTGTGGCCGGTCGGTGAACCGGGCGAGGTAGGCCGCCCGCCGTCCGTCCAGGCCCACCGCTGCGGCGTAGCGTTCCCGGTCGCCGTCGAAGAACCGGTCCGGCACCGAGACGATCAGGTCGAACAGCGCGTTGATCCGTTCGGCGAAGCCGAGGATCTCGGTGTCCGGCACGAACATCGGCCGGGGCAGGAAGCGTCCGCGCATCGAGGCGGTCAGCGCGGCGGGCAGCCTCGCCGCGGCCATCGCGTCGAGCAGCCCCCGGTCACCTCCGGCGCACCGGCGCAGGTAGTCCTCGGTGACCGGATCGGCCGGCACGCCGCTCACGCCGCGCTCGCGGAGAACTGGAAGACCGCGGCGTTGCGCCGGGTGGGTCGGTACCGCGGGATCTCGTCGTCGATGGGCATGGCCCGTAGGCTGCTGCCGGCGTAGCCGTGCGGGGTGAAGAAGACCCCCCAGGTCGCGGCGTACTCCTCGACCGCCCCGGTGGCCGGGTCGACCACCGGCTCGGCGCGACGGATCACCCGGCGCTGTACCAGGGCGCCGTCGGCGATGCCGGCGGCGAGCGCGGCTGCCCAGTCCTCGTCGCTGGTGTCCCAGCCCGGCACGATGCCGTCCGCCCGGAAGCTGCGCTGCTGCTTGATGATCAGGTCCGCGCGGTGTTCCCGGCAGTACCCGACCAGGTCCACGGTCTCGCCGTCGACCTCGGTCTCGGTGTCCAGCAGCAGCCTCGTCCAGGGCAGCACCCGGTCGATCAGCTCGGCCTCGTCGGTGCTGAACGCCGTCCGCAGGCGCGAGTCCGACATCAGGGTCAACGCCGCCTTGTTGTGGTAGAGCGAGCTGCGCAACGAGGTCCAGAGCACCACCCGGCCCTCGTCGTGGGCGTGGAAGACGCGCTCGGCGGCCTCGGCCACCCCCGGCTCGGTGACCATCTCGTTCTCGGTGAAGTGCCGCTGGATCAGGTCGATCCGCCGGCCGTGCAGGAACAGCCGCCCGGCGCGCTCGGTGATCTCACCGACGGTGCCCATGACCACCTGGAGGCCCTGCGCGGCCATCATCTCCACGTACGACTCGGCCTGCTCGACGTACGAGCCGAAGCCGGAGTCGGACTCGACCAGACCGATCACCGGGTCCGCTCCCCCGGTCACCCCCGCCGACGCCTCCCGGTACAGCTGGGCGATGTTCTCGCCCATGTGCACGTGGACCAGTCCGTGTTCGGCGGCGAACTCGGCGAACGCGTCGACCTTCAGCAGCATCCGGCCGATCTCGGAGTAGTCGATGCCGCCCTGCGCGCTGCCGACGTTGACCTCCAGCAGTCGCAGCGCCGTGCCGTCGTGGTAGGCGTCGGCCCGGCCGTACCTCGTCGGCCGGCCCGGGTACCGGGTGAGGATCGCGGCCCGCTGCCGCTCCATTCCCAGCGCGGCACAGTACGCCGCGACGTCACCGCCGAAGATCCGCTGGGGCACCGAGGTCAGCAGGTCGAAGAAGCCGGACAGGTCGACGCTGAACCGACCGATCACCTCGTCGGCGACGAACAGCGGGCGGGGCAGCAGGTGGCCGGTGTTCGCGGCCAGGAACGCCGGCCCGAACGGGGCCTTCGCGATCGCGTCGAGCAGTGCCCGGTCCCCGCCGAGACACCGTTCGAGGTAGGCGTCGGTGACCCGGTCGGTGGTGATGGTGGTGTCGGTCATGGTCGGTCGTCCTCCTTGGTGACCGGCGCGCCCGGGTAGGCGCTGTCGAAACTCGTCATGGAGCGCAGCGGGGAGAACACGATGGGCAGCCAGGCGACCGCCAGCCCGACCGCGGCGATCCACAGCACGGGCCGGACGCCCAGGAGGGTGGCCAGCAGGCCGGCCAGCGCGGCGGCGACCGCCTCCATCCCGTTCATGACGAACCGCATGGTGGCGTTCATCCGGCTCAGCAGGTGGTCCGGGGTGACCCGCTGGCGGAAGCTGACCAGCACCACGTTGTTGTGCCCGACCCGGAAGATGATCACCGACCAGGCCGCGGAGGCCACCCACTGCCAGGGACCGACGTCCATCATCGGCACCAGGAAGCCGAACGGGATCCCGACCAGGCCCAGGATCCACAGTGACTGGCCGGCCCCGAGCCACCTGCAGACCCAGGTGGCGGTGGAGACGCCGAGCAGCACGCCGAGCCCGCCGAAGGTGAAGAACACCCCGACCGCGCCGCCGCCGAGCCCGAGTTCCCGGACCAGCACCAGCGGCACCGCGACGATCGCGAAGGTCAGGAACAGGTTGGTCAACGCGCCGGCGACGACGATGGGGCGTAGCAGCGGATGACCCCAGACGAACCGGATGCCCTCCCGGATGTCCGGGATCAGGCGGGCGTTCTCCGGCCGCTCCGGCCGCGGCTCACGGTGCCGGACGCCGCCGAGGAACAGCGCGGACCAGGCGAAGGTGACCGCGTCGATCAGGATGGCGATCGGCGCGGAGAGGAACTGCACGATGTATCCGGCCAGGCTCGGGCCGACCAGCGTGCTCGTCGCCTCCACGCTGCTCAGCCGGGAGTTGGCCGCCAGCAGGTCCCGACGGCCGACCAGCAACGGCAGGTAGCTGCGGGAGGCGACGTCGAAGAAGACGTCACCGACCCCGGTCAGCAGCGTCACCAGGTAGAGCTGTTCGATGGTCAGCACGTCCAGCGCCCAGGCCAGCGGGATCGAGCCGAGCAGCAGCGCCCGGCCGAGATCCGCCGAGACCATCACCCACCGCTTGCGGGTCCGGTCCAGCAACGCGCCGGCCGGCAGGCCGACGGTCAGGAAGGCGACGAACTTGAGCATCCAGAGCATCCCGACCTGAGCCGCCGAGGCGTCCAGGACGATCACCGCGACCAGCGGCAGGGCCACGAAGGTGATCTCCGAGCCGACGTGGCTGAACGTCGCCGCCGCGAACAGCCGGCGGAATCCCTGGTTGCCCCACAGGTCGCCGGACTTCTCCTGCTCGCCGGGGGTCTTGGTCACCGTCATGAGACGTGCCACCGCACCGTGTCCAGCGCCTGCTCGCAGCGCCGCACGGCCTGGGCCGCGTCGGCACCGGAGGCGACGACCAGGCCCATCCGGATGTCCCAGCCGGTCCGGATCTCCACCACCGGGTCACCGACGTCGAGCGGCAGCAGCACCCCGATCTCCGCCTCGGCCAACTCCTCGAACAGGCCGGGGAAGCCGAAGGCCGGCGTACCCGGTGGCACCCGGCGCACCGCGGCACCGAGCCGGGCCAGCTCGTCGAGGCCCTCGATCGCGGTGACCACCCCGGGCGGCGGGGCGAACACCCGCAGGGCGGCACCGCCACGCACCGTGGGCGGTCGGGCGGGAAACTCGGTGAGCCCCAACGGCGCGCCAAGGAACAGCCGGTTGACGTCGATGCCGTAGGCCCGGCGAACCACCTCCGGGATGCCGAGGCCGGCCATCCGGTTGTGCGTCTCCATCAGCCGGGGACCGGCTTCGGTGATCACGTACTCGGTGTGGGAGGGCCCGTCGGTCACGCCGATCGCGTCGAGCAGCCGTACGGTCAGCTCGCGCATGGCCGCCTCGTGCGGGCCGACCACCCGCGGTGGCGCGGTGATGCCCACCTCCACCAGATGGTCGTTGATCGTCTCGTCGGTCAGCCCGAGGGTCAGGTGCCGGCCGTCGACCGAGAACGCCTCGACCGTGGCCAGCGGGCCGGTCAGGTACTCCTCCGCGACGGCCTCGCGGTAGCCCGCCGCCGCCATCGCCTTCCACGCCAGTTCCGCCTCTGCCGCGCCGTCGACGATGTGCACGTCGGCGCTGCCCGAGCCGTCCACCGGCTTGAGCACGACGCGGCCGGCCAGCAGGCTGGCGAACTCGGCGGCGTCCCGGCCGCCGCGCACCAGCCGGGCCCGTACCGGGTCGATGCCCTGCTCGGCCAGGAGACGCCGGACGGCGGCCTTGTTCTTGACGGTACGGGCCGCCCGTACCGGCGTGTGCGGGACGCCGAGGGCCTCGGCCACCTCCGCGGCGGGCACGGTGCCCAGGTCGGTGGTGCAGAGCACCCGGTCGAAGGGGCGGGCCCGGTGCAACGGGGCCAGCACCTCGACGATGGCCGCGCTGTCGGTCGTCGGGGCGTGCACGATGCGCTCGCAGAGCGCGGCGAACTCCGGCTCGTACCGGCCCTCCTCGTGCACCAGCACGACGTCGACGTCCAACTCCCGTGCGTACTTGACCGCGTGCAGACGCCCGCCGATCACGGCTACCCGGGGCATGTGGTGCTCCCTTCTCTCGACGGTGCTCCTCACGCCGGCTCGGTCTCCAGGCGGACCATGCGGGTCAGCTCGTGGAACGTGGCGTCCAGGTCGTCGACCGACGGCGCGACGAAGATCAGGTGACCGTGTCCCTGGAAGGTCCTCGGCGGCACCGCCAGCAGGTCACCGGGTGCCCGGTAGATGTCGATCTCGGCGACCCGCTCGTCGGCGCGCGCCTCGTCGATGCCGTGCGCCGCGACCAGCCGCCCGGGCCGGGCCGGGAAGATGTTCCAGAAGCCGACCGCCGTCGGCCGCTCGCGCGGGGCGATCACCGGGGTCCGGCCGGTGGCCAGGTCCAGGGCCGCCGCCACCAGGTCGACACCGGTGCTCAGCAGCACCGACCGGCAGATGGGCCCACCGCCCAGCCGGGCCGCGGCCTCCAGCAGCACCGGTTCGACGCCGTCGCGGAGGCGGAACTCGACGTGGCTGCCCCCGACGGTGATGCCGAGCGCGGCGTGCACCTCGGCCGCCGCCCGCCCGGCGGCCTCGGCCACCTCCGCCGGCAGTCTGGTCGGCGTGCAGGCGTAGACCTCCTCGAAGGTCGGCCCGGTCGGCAGCGGCTTGTCGTGGATGGCCACCGGGTGGGTGACGCCGTCGACCACCAGCGACTCCACACTGATCTCGGGGCCGGGCACGAACTCCTCCAGCAGCAACGCGCCATCGTGTTCCCGTTCGGACCGCTCACGCAGGGGGTCCTTGCTGAACCCGGCCCACGCGCCGGCCCGGAACGCGTCGAAGTGGGCGGTCAGCTCGGTCCGGTCGGCGACGCTGCGCACGAACATGCTGCCGGTGCCCAGGACCGGCTTGAGCACGAGCGGGAAGCCCACGTGGTCGGCCACGGCGAGGGCCTCGGCCACGGTCCGGGCGAGGCCGAAGCGGGGCTGCGCGACGCCGGCCGCGGCGGCGGCCTGCCGCATCCGGAACTTGTCCCGGGCCAGCTGGGCGGTGCGTTCGCCGACCCAGGACAGGTCGAACTCGTGCGCGACCCGGGCCACCGCGGGCACCAGCGCCTCCGCGAAGGTGACCACGCCGGAGACCGGCGCGCTCTCCGCCTTCACCGCGGCGAGCACCTCGTCGACGTCACCGACGTCCACCGGTACCACCCGGTCGGCGAAGTCCGTCTCCCAGCTGGCGTCCGTCATCAGCAGCACCAGCTCCTCCCCGTGCTCCGTGGCGTACCGCCGGGCCCGTTCCAGGTGCCGCCGGCGGCTCAGGTTGGTCTTGTGGACGACGACGATGCTCATGGGTTCCTCCGGGGCTCAGGTGGTCATCCGGTGAGGGCGGCGCCGACCTCGGCCACCCCGGCGCGCAGGTCGTCCTCGTCGATGACCAGGGGTGGGAACAGGTGGACCCGGTTGGCGGCGACGAACGGCCACACGCCACGCGCCCGGCAGGCCCGTAGGATCTCGACCATCCGCGGGTGCGGCCGGCCCGGTGCGTCGTAGGGCACCAGCGGC
This sequence comes from Micromonospora yangpuensis, assembly GCF_900091615.1. Lineage (NCBI taxonomy): Bacteria > Bacillati > Actinomycetota > Actinomycetes > Micromonosporales > Micromonosporaceae > Micromonospora > Micromonospora yangpuensis. The sequence continues at coordinate 4,982,795 of NZ_FMIA01000002.1, forward strand.
TCCCGGGTGGCCCGGTCCGCCACCAGCTCGATCGCCCAGGCCAGGCCGGTGCCACGGACCTCACCGACCACCGGCAGCCGGGCGGCGAGGTCGTCCAGCAGCGGCCGGACCACGGTCGCCCCGAGCCGCGCGGCCCGCTCGATGAGCCCCTCGTCGCGCAGGACGCCGATCGAGGCCACGATCGAGGCACACGCCAGCGGGTGCCCGGAGTAGGTCAACCCGCCCGGGTACGGCCGTTCGGCGAAGTGGTCGGCCACCCGTTCGCCGACCACGACGCCGCCGACCGGGACGTACCCGGAGTTGACGCCCTTGGCGAAGGTCGTCAGGTCCGGACGGACCTGCCACAGGTCGCTGGCGAACCAGGCCCCGCAGCGGCCGAAGCCGGTCATCACCTCGTCGGCGATCAGCAGGATGCCGTGCTCGTCGCAGAGCGCACGGACCCCGGCCAGGTAGCCGTCCGGCGGGACCAGGACGCCGTTGCTGCCGACCACCGGTTCGACGATGACCGCCGCGATGCTCGCCGGCCCCTCGTACGCCACCAGCCGGCGCAGGTGGTCCAGGGCCCGGTCGCGCTCCTCGGCGTCGGTGCTGGCGTGGAAGTCGGAGCGGTACCGGTACGGTCCGGAGAAGCGGACGGTACCGGCCCCGGTCGTCGGCAGCGGCCAACGCCGGGGGTCGCCGGTCACGCCCATCGCCCCCTCGGTGGCCCCGTGGTACGACCGGTGCGCGGCCAGGATCTTCGGCCGGCCGGTGGCCACCCGGGCCATCCGCAACGCGTGCTCGACGGCCTCGGCACCGCCGGTGGTGAACAGCACGGACCGGCTGCCGGCCGGGGCGACCTCCAGGATCAGCCGGGCCGCCTCGTCGCGCACCTCGGCGCGGAAGGACGGGGCGAGCGTGCAGAGCCGCCCGGCCTGCTCGCGGATCGCGGCGACGACCGCCGGGTGCTGGTGTCCCAGGTTCAGGTTGCCGAGCTGGGAGTGCAGGTCCAGCCACCGCTCGCCGGCCTGGTTCCAGAACCAGGCGCCGGCGCCGCCGGCCACCGTCTCCTGTGCCACCTTCGCCTGCGCCGACCAGGGGTGGAAGACCGGGTCAGACACCATGACGATCCCAGTACGCGCCGAAGATGGCGTTCTCGTCGGGCAGCCGCTCGCGGACCGGCCGGGAGATCGTGGTGCGGTTCATGAAGTGCCGCCAGGTGACGTTCTCCGACTGGGTGCTGCCGCCCCAACTGCCGCTGGCCAGGATCGAGGTGAACGGCAGTCCGTTGTCGAAGTTGCCGCTGTTGCCCGCGCCGGTGGACTGGTTGACCAGCACCCGCGCCACGCCGATCCGCTCGGCCAGGAGGCCGACCCGGTCGGTGCGGCCGGTGTGGATGCCGCAGCTGTGCCCGCTGCCGCAGTGCCGGATGACGGCGTCGACGGTGTCGACCGCCTCGGTGAAGGAGTCGTAGGCGACCATCGTCACCACCGGTGAGAGCTTCTCGCCGAAGAGCGGATCGGTCACGTCGACCCGGTCGAAGGGGACGATCAGCCCGGTGGTCTTGGCCGGGTCGGCCAGCTCGATGCCGGCACGGGCGGCCAGCGCCGCGGCGGGACGGCCGATCGCCGCCCGGTCGAGTTGTCTGCCGTCCGGCCACATCACCCGGCGCAGCCGGGCCGTCTCGCCGGGGTCGCAGGTGTGCATCCCGAGCGCGCGCAGCCTGTTCTCGAACTCCGTCACGACCTGCCGGGACACCAGCAGGTTGCTCTCCGAGGAGCAGGACGTGCCGTTGTTGTAGCTCGCCCCGGCACCGATCTTCTCGGCGGCGAGGTCGAGGTCGGCTGTCTCGTCGACCACCACCGTCGGGTTGCCGACGCCGGCGCCGATGGCCGGCGTACCGCTGAGGTAGGCCCGCCGGACCGTGCTGGCTCCGCCGGAGGCCACCACGAAGTCCGCGGCCCGCATGATCTCCTCGGCCGTCCGCCGGGTGGCGGGCCCGGCCCGCTGGATCAGGTCCGGCAGGGCCCCCACCTCACGCAACGCCGCCCGCATCAGCTCGATGGTGAAGTCGACGGCCGCCTGGGCCGACGGGTTCGGGCTGCAGATCACGGCGTTGCGGGTCTTCAGCAGTTGCAGGCCGGTGCAGGCGACCGCGGAGCACGGCGCGGTCGCCGGGGTTATCAGCGCCACCACGCCCAACGGCTTGGCCAGCGTGCGCAGTCCGAGTTCCGGGTGCTCCTCCAGCACCCCGACGGTGGTCGCGCCCTGCATGTCGCGCAGCGTGCCGAGCACCCGCTTGCGGTGCAGCGCGTACAGGTGTTCGGGGTCGCCCAGCCCGGTGTGCTGGTGGGCCATCGCCGCCATCGTGCGGGCGTTGTCCTCGCGGTAGCAGGACCATCCGACGGCCGCGACCAGTTCGTCGACCCGGTGCTGCGGCCACGAGGCGAACTCGTCCTGAGCTCGACGGGCGCGGTCCAGAACCCCTTCGACACCGGTCTGCACAGATGGTCTCCTTCGATGCGCCGGGCGGCCGAACTCGCATGTTCACAGCCATCCGGAACCGCTACCTCATCGCGGACAACAGTTTGCCGGATGCCGGGTGAATGGGGCTCTGAAAAAGGCTGCGGGGTACCGTTAAGCGTCACTTCACAGATCCGAAACGACCTCGAAGTGCAGTTATGCCGAGACGGGAATCCGTTAAAAAAGTCTCGACATAGCCCCATTTGGATCGCCGCGATCGCCACCCGAAAGCCGCAGAGCGGGCCATAAAGCAACACTGAACAATATTGTCCACAAACTTTTAGGAGTTCCCGGGGCCGGATTAGGGCAGGATGACGACAAAGCCCGTTCCGGATCGCTCAAGGGGTTCCCTGGATGTCAACGATCGTGCTCGGCGGCGACCTGCCGCTCCACCGCCTCGGCTTCGGCGCGATGCACCTCACCGGACCGGACGTGTGGGGGCCGCCCGCCGACCCGGCAGCCGCGCACGCGGTCGCCCGCCGGGCCGTCGAACTTGGCGTGAATTTCATCGACACGGCCGACTCGTACGGGCCGGGCAGCAACGAGGAGGTGCTCGCCGACGCGCTGTTCCCCTACCCGGAGGGACTGGTCATCGGCACCAAGGTCGGGCAGAGCCGGCCGTCGCGTCACGAGTGGCGCCCGCTCGGCCGGCCGGAGTACATCCGGCAGCAGGCCGAGCTGAGCCTGCGCCGGCTGCGCCTCGACCGTATCGACCTGTTCCAGCTGCACCGCATCGACCCGAAGGTCCCCGCCGAGGAGCAGTTCGAGGCGCTCAAGCAGCTCCAGGAGGAGGGCAAGATCCGGCACATCGGACTGTCCGAGGTGACCGTGGCCCAACTGGAGCAGGCCCGCCGGCAGATCGAGGTGGTGAGCGTGCAGAACCTCTACAACCTCAGCCAGCGCAAGCACGACGAGGTGGTGGACTACTGCGAGCGGGAGAACCTGGTGTTCATCCCCTGGGTGCCGATCGCCAGCGGCGACCTGACCCGCTCCGACGGCGCGTTGGGCCGGATCGCCAAGCAGCTCGACGCCACCCCCGCCCAGGTCGCCCTGGCCTGGCTGCTGCACCGGTCACCGGTGATCCTGCCGATCCCCGGGACCAGCTCCATCGCTCACCTGGAGGAGAACGTCGCCGCCGGGTCGCTGGAACTCACCACCGAGCAGGTCGCGGAGCTGACCGCCGAGACCGGCTGAGCGAGCGGGGCCCGCCGGCGCAACGGGAGCACGGCACGCTCCCGCGGGTCGCCCGATCCGTCTTGGGCACGGTCGCCGAGTTCGCCGGCGGTGGCCACGAGCGCGTCGACCGTGGCCCGGACCGCCGGCCGGTTGCCGGTCTCCGCCCGCCACACCACGTACACGTGCCGGGCGAGCGTCGGGGTGATGCGGACCAACCGCACCCCCGGCGGCACCGGATCGCGGCCCAGCCTGGGGATCAACGCGATGCCGAACCCGGCGGAGACCAGCGAGAGCTGCGTGGCGTACTCCGCCACCGCGTGCTCGATGTGCGCGTTGACGCCGTACTCCCGAAGCGTCAGCCGCAGCCAGTCGCCGCACACGGTGCCGCGCGGCCAGCTCACCCAGGTGTCCCGGGCCACCTCCGCGATGTCCAGGCTGACCCGGTCGGCGAACGGATGGTCGACCGGCAGCGCCAGGTCGACCACGTCGTCCAGCAGGCTGGCCCGTTCCAGGTCGCCGGTCAGGGACAGCGGCGAGTTGAACGAGTCCTGGACGACGGCGATGTCGACGTCGCCGCGCACCACCCGCGGGACCGAGTCGATCGGATCCTGCTCGTGCAGGACGATGCGCAGCTGCGGAAACGCCGCGCGCAGCCGGGACATGCTGCTCGGCACCAGGCCACGCGCCGCGGTCGGGAACGCCGCGATCGACATCTTCCCGGTGACCGCACCCCGGTGGTCCTCCAACGCGGTCACCGCCACGTCGACCAGCGACAGGATCTGCTCGGCATGGTCGACCAGCAGCTTGGCCGCCTCGGTGAGACGCACGCCCCGGCCGTGCCGCTCCAACATCACCTGACCGACGTCGCGCTCCAGCTTGGCCAGCCGCTGGGACACCGCCGAGTTGGTGATGTGCAACGCCTCCGCCGCGGCGTTGATGGAGCCGCCCGTCGAGACCGCGTGCAGCGCACGCAGCAACGTCAGTTCAAGCATGGCTCCCACCTCCCGAACCCGGCCGGCCGCTCACCGACATTCAAGCAGCGGAATGAGTAGTCGCGCCAGCACGTAGCGCAGCAGGGGGTCGTGTGGGGGATGCCGGCACAGCCGTGCCGCGCGCCGACATGACCGGACGGTGCCGACGGCCGGACCGTCCGGGCCGGTCGAGACTGTTGCGCGACACTCCCGCTGCCGGCGCGGCCCGGTGCGGATCTCCGGTCAGCGCCGTCCTGCCGCGGCAAAGCCCGGAGCCGGCCGGTCCGGCCCGAGATCCCGCGGGCCGAGACCCCCGTCAGGACCGTCGCGCCACGCCTGGTCGGTCCGACGGTGACGCGGGCGGGAATGCTCCGACCGTTACGGAGGATACTCGTCATGGGGTGTCGACGCTGGCGAGGACGGCGTCCCAGGCCAGTTCGGCGGCGACCGTACCCAGCCGTAGGGACGGGGCGGGCACCGTCACCTCGTCGGTCGTCAGAGCGAACAGGGTGTCGCCGTCGGCGATGGTGTGGAAGGGCTGGATCGCCCGGTGCATGGAGCTGTGCACCTGGGTGGCGAACTGGGCGAGTTCGGTGTCGGTCATCCGGACGTTGGTGACCACGGCGGTCAGGGTGGTGTTCCCACCGGGCGGTGCGAGGTCCGGCGTAGCCGCCGCGATCAGCTCGGCGTAGTCCTCGGCCGGGTGGCGACGCCGGCCGGTCTCCGGGTCGAGGTTGCCCCGTACGACCTCACCGGCACGGTCGACGACCACGCCCATGGCATTCACCACGGTCAGCACCAGCAGCCGGGCTGCGCCGACCCGGGCGAAGGCGGCACCCTGCCCGCCCCACTCGGCGCGGGCGTTGTCGACCTTGCCGACGGTCGCGCCGACACCGGCGCCGACCCGCCCCACGGCCACCCGGTCGGTGCGTACCGCACGCAACCCTTCGGCACCGAGCTGGGCGTCCGGGTAGACGGCGTTGTCCCGGGGGGTGAAGTCGTAGACGACGGCCCCGGACACCACCGGCAGGCTGCCGAAGTCGGTCGCGTAGCCGTTGCGGCGGAGCAGTTCGTCGTAGACGCCGGACGCCGCGGCGAGGCCGAAGCTCGACCCGCCGGCGAAGCACAACGCATGATGGTACGGAAACCCACCGCTGACCCCCACTGCCCCGCCCCGCTTGTCCACGGCCGTACGCGCACCGCCGGGAAGGCTGAGCACGGTGACACCGGTCGGCCCGTCGGGATACTCGGCGGTGCCGATCGCCACGCCGGGCAGGTCGAACTCGACCCATCCGTCGCCCGCCGCGCCGAGCACAGCGGGTCGGTGCCGATGGTCGTTGCCGATGGGTGACGACGTACGCGGTGGGGCCGGCTGGTGCTTGGACATGAGACTCACCGTCTTCCGTGGGTGGTGTGGTGCCGTGTTCCGACCGGTGTCCGGTTGCCTAGACTGGGCTGATGGCTCGTCCGGTCACGCTGCACGACGTCGCACGCCGGGCGGGAGTCGGCAAGTCCACGGTCTCCAATGTGCTGTCGCGTTCCGGCAGGGTCTCCGAGGCGACCCGGGAGCGGGTCCGCGCGGCGATGGCGGAACTGGGCTACGTCCCCAACCGCGCGGCCCGGCAGTTGCGGGGTGGCCGCACCGGCATCATCGGGGTCTACGTTCCCGGCGTGCCGTCCACGTCGGAGTTCTACATGCGGTTCGTCTTCGGCATCATGGAGCGGGCCGCCGCCCGTGACCGGGACGTCACCATCCTGACCGCCTCCGAGCACCGGTCGCCCCGCGCGCTCGACGGGGTGGTCGTGGCCGACCCGCACCGGGACGACGAGTTCGTGCCGGTCCTGATGCGGGGCGGCATGCCGGTCGTGTGTTTCGAACGGCCCCCGGACGGCATGCGCCCGGAGGTCGTGCTCTGGGCGGACCACCACCGGGCGGTCACCGGGCTGCTGGACCGGATGGCCGTCGTCGGTGCCCGGCGTCCCGCCCTGGTGGCACCACCGGAGACCGGCGACTGGGCGGCGCAGTTGGCGGCGGGGTACCGCGACTGGTGTGCCCGGCACGGTGTGCCCACCGTGGTGGCGCAGCATCCGTGGGTGCCCTCGCCGTCGGAGGTGTTCCGGGCGGTCGAACAGGTGCTCGCCCAGCCAGGGGTGGACGCCCTGGTGTGCGCCTCGGTGGACACCGCCCCGACGGCCGTGCAGGTGCTGCACCGGCTCGGCCGCCAGGTCGGGCGGGACGTCCTGTTGGCGAGCGCCACCGAGTCGAGTGCCCTGCGGCTGGGACAGCCGCCGATCACCGCGCTCGACCTGTCGCCGCTGGATGCCGGACGCCGCTGCGCCGACCTGCTCGACGACCTGATCGGTGGCGGCCCGGGTGGGATCTACGAGCACCCGGTCCACCTGTGGTGGCGGGACTCCACCCGGGGGTCGCAGCCGGTCACCGCGTCATCCGTTCCAGTGCCTCCTCCATCCGGTCACCGGCTTCCACCGGGTTGAGCCCGGCCGCGAGACCGTCCTGGTAGACCTCGTCGAGGAGGGGACGGAAGCGGGCGTAGCGGCGTTCCCAGTCGGCCGCGTCGGTGCGCCAGTAGCCCACGCAGACGGCGCGGTCGCGGGGCAGCCGGTGCACGGTGCGCAGCACGGACCGGGCCTGGCGGCACTCGCCGGCCTCCCCCGCGACCCAGACGTAGCCGGGGCCGTCCGGCAGGGTCATCTCCCGCAGCCGGTCGACGAGGCTACCCGCCTCATGGCCGTTGCCGACCCCGACCCGTACGTCGACGTGCACGGCGGGATCGTCGCCGGCGGCGGCGAACAGGTCGCGGGCGTCGGCCATGTCCGGCAGGTCCACCAGCACCCGTACCGGGACGCCGGGCGTGCGTTCCGCGACGATGCGGGTCGCGGCCGGCAGCCCGGCCAGGTCGGCGGCGAGTACCAGCCATCGGGTGTCCGCCGGTGGGCGGAACCAGGCCCGGCAACGCCACAGCAGGAGACCGGTGCCGGTTTCGGCCCGCCGCGCCCAGGACGTGGCGGGGCCGTGGTCGTGCAGGGCGAAGTCGATGGTCAGCCGCGCCCCGACCGGGTCGACGGCGCGGATGGAGTAGTTACGACCGGTGGGCGGGTACTGCTCGTCGTGGTAGCCCCACACCTCGCCGCGCGAGGTCATCGGCGGTGGGGCCGGCTCGCCGGGGCGGGGGAAGTAGAGCGTCACCGACTCGTCCGGTACGCCCAGGGAGGGAAAGCGGGCGAGGCCGGGACCGCCGAGGACGACCCGTTGCAGGTGCGGGGTCAGCCGCCGGACCTCGTGCACGGTGGCGGTCCAGAAGCCGGGCCGGGTGAGCGTGTCGGTCATTTCGCGCTGTACTCCGAGTCGGTGGCCGGGTCCCCGTCGACCGCGGCGGTGAGCGCGGGGACGATCTTGTCCAGTACGTAGGGCAGGCTCAGTACGGAGGCGAACGCCAGCGCGCCGTTGGCCTCGGTGCCGAGGAAGACCTCGCGACGCTGGGTGCGTACGTCCAGCCGGGTGTAGAGCGGGTCGCCGAGCAGCGCGGTCACGCCCGGGTCGGCGGCCGCCTCGGACCAGACGGCGACGTCGACGTCCGTCAGGTCGAACCGTTCCCGGCTGATGGTGGCGGACTGGTTGGCGTTGTCGGTGAGCGCGGTCACCTCGGGTGACATGGTCAGCCCGAGGTCGAGCAGGACCTTCGAGGCCGTGGTCTCGGGGCTGAACAGGTAGTACTGGCCCTCGTACGTGGAGGCGAACACGGTGCTGGCACCCTTGAGGCGGGGATGCGCGCCGGCTACCGAGGCGATCCGCTGTTCTAGTTCGGCGACGAGTGTCTCGGCCTCGGCGCTGCGACCGGTGATCTGTCCGGCGGCCCTGGTCATCTGCTGCCAGGTCACCGCCCAGCTGCCGTCCCCCGTTGGCTGGGCGACGGTGGGGGCGATCTTCGTGAGCAGGTCGTACTCCTGCCGGGACATGCCGGAGGAGAGCCCGACGATGACGTCGGGGCGTAGCGCGGCGATCTGTTCGTAGTCGAGTTCGGCTCGGGCCAGGACCTCCGGCCTGGCCTCGCCGAGCCGCCCACGGGCCCACGGCCAGGTCGCGTTCGGCATGTCGCCGTACCAGTCGCGGATCGCGACGGGCACCTCGCCGAGGGCGAGGAAGTAGTCCTGTTCCTTGAGGCCCACCACCACGATCCGCTCGGGCTTGGCGGCGACGGTGGTCGCGCCGAAGGCGTGGCTGAGCGTGGTGGGGAACGCGGCGCTGGACGATCCGGACGCCGGGTCCGCCGGGCCCGCCCCGCTTCCGGCGCAACCGCCGGCCACCAGCGTGACGAGCGACAGTGCGGCGGCGGTCAGGAGAGTTCTCAGCCGGCGTGGGCGGGTGTGTGACATGGCATTCGATCCTCTGAGGGGCGGCGGAAAGAGATATCCCAAGGACTTAGGGTAGGTTTACCTTAGCCAGCGATGGAACGTTCCACCATGAAGTGAGTCACAGTGTCGGTCGCCACCCCCACCGGCTTACGCCGCCCCCGCCTGCTCGCCGCCGGGCTGCTCGCCTGCGCCTTCGCCCTGCTGGCAGCGATCGCGGCCAGCCTCGTCGTCGGCGCCCTGCCATTGCCGCCCGGCACCGTGTGGAGAGAACTCGTCGCCCACGGCGACAGCGAGGCGAGTCTGATCATCTGGCAGGTCCGGCTACCCCGTACGGCGATCGCGATCTGCGTCGGAGCGGCACTGGCGCTCGCCGGCATCCTCATGCAGGCGCTGACCCGCAATCCCCTCGCCGACCCGGGGCTGCTGGGCGTCAACGCCGGTGCCGCCGCCGCCGTGGTCGCCGGCATCCTCGCCGGGGTGGCCAGCCAGCACGGCCACCTCCTACTCGCCCTGCTCGGCGCGGGCGTCGCCGCCGGCCTGGTCACCGTCATCGGCGGCACCCGAGGCCCGGGTACGGCCGAAGACGGCCGGCTGGTCCTGGCCGGCGCGGCCGTCGGCGCCTGCCTGACCGGTGCCGTCGCCGGTGTCACCCTGCTGAACCAGACCGCATTCGACAGGTACCGCTTCTGGGCCGTCGGCAGCCTCGCCGACCAGCCGCTGTCCACCCTGCTCACGGCGGCACCGGCGTTGCTCGCCGGCCTGGCCGTCACCGTGACCGTGATCCGACCGCTGGACGTGCTGCGCTTCGGCGACGACGGGGGAACCGCCCTCGGCGTCAGCCCCGGCCGTACCCGGCTGCTCGCGTTGGTCGCCACCACCCTGCTCTGCGGCGGCGCGACCGCCGTGGCCGGCCCCATCGGCTTCCTCGGACTCGCCGTCCCCCATGCCGCCCGCGCGATCTGCGGCCCCCGGCTCGGATGGACCGTCGCCTACAGCGGCCTGCTCGGCCCGATCCTGCTGATCACCGCCGACGTGATCGGCCGGCTCCTGGCCCGCCCCGGAGAGATCGAGGTCGCGATCGTGATGGGCGCCATCGGCGCCCCCGTGTTCATCGCCCTGGTCCGCGCCCGGAGGATTCCCCGACCATGACCACCGCCCCCACCAGCGGTCCGGGCCGACGTACGCTCCGTCGGCAGACCCGCCGCACCACTCTGGCCTGCCTCGTCGTGCTCGTGCTCAGCGCCGGCCTGGCCGTCGGTGCCCTGGCCAGCGGCCGGTACGCCACACCGCTCGACGAACTGTGGCCGGTGCTGACCGGAGGCGGCGACCCCGGCCTGCGGTTCGTCCTGTTCGAGCTGCGGCTGCCCCGGATCGGCACCGCACTCGCCGTCGGGGCGGCCCTCGGCGCGGCTGGCGCTCTCTTCCAGAGCGCCAGCCGAAACCCCCTGGGCAGCCCCGACATCGTCGGCTTCACCGTCGGCGCTGCCACCGGAGCCCTCGTCGTCCTGCTGGTTCTCCACGACACCCGACTCACCCCGGCGGTGGGCGCGGCTCTCGGCGGTGCCGCCGTCGCCGGGGCGGCACTGCTGCTCGGCGGGACCGGGCAGCGCCTCATCCTCGTCGGGATCGGGCTGTCCGCCCTGTTCACCTCCGTCAACGCGTACCTGCTGACCCGCGCTGAGGTGACCGACGCGCAGAACGCCGCCGTCTGGCTCGTCGGCAGCCTCAACGGCAGCGGTCACCACCTGTCGCTGCTGCTCGGCGCGCTCGCCGTGCTGCTGCCGCCATCCGTACTGGCGGCCCGGGGACTGCGACTCATCGAGAACGGCGGGGACAAGGCACTCAGCCTCGGCGTACCCGTCCGCCGCCAACGTCTCACCGCGACGGCCCTGGCGGTCGCGCTCACCGCCGTCGGTGTCGCCGGCGCCGGGCCGGTGGGCTTCGTCGCGCTGGCCGCCCCCCACCTGGCCCGCCGGCTCACCCGGGTCGCCGCTCCCCTGGTGACCACGAGCGCGGTACTCGGCGCCGCCCTGCTGCTCGCCGCCGACCAGCTCGCCCAACGACTCGTCCCCGGGCAACAGCTGCCCGTCGGCGCGGTCACCGGCGTCGTCGGCGGTGGCTACCTGGCTCTCGTCCTGGCCTGGACCTGGCGAGGGAGAACCAGGTGAGCCGCCCCCGTCTCG